>JAVVDW010000009.1:0-30864 GCA_032251335.1 Flavobacteriaceae bacterium
CCCGTCGCCGTGCCGGTTGATATGGGCGTTGATATCACCATCGGGTTTGAGCGGCGAAGTGAGCACCAGCCGGATTTTGTCTTGTTGCAACACGTACGACACGCTGTCTTTGGAGCCTGTTTCGAGGCCTTTGTAAGCCACGGGTTCAAAGCCCCAGGCTTTTTGGTAGTAGTATGCCGCCTGCTTGGCATTGCCTACATAAAGTTCGACAAAGTCAGTGCCCATCAGGGGTAAAAAATCCGAGCTATTTGTTGATTTGTTGGTATTCATTATTTGTTATTCGTTATTCGTTATTCAAAAGTAAAGCCAAGAGCCATTAGCCATTAGGCATTAGTGTTATTCGTTATTCGTTATTCGTTATTCAAAGTAAAGCAAAGAGCCAAAAGCCATTAGCCATTAGGCATTAGTGTTATTTGTTATTCGTTATTCGTTATTCGTTATTCGTTATTCAAAAGTAAAGCCAAAAGCCATTAGCCAATAGGCATTAGTGTTATTCGTTATACGTTCCATTTTTCATGTTTGACCAATGTTTCGTTACTACATTGTTTCATCATCAAAATCCTATTCCAACCACGACCGCATATAGGTTTCATCGGCTATTTTCATGGCTTCTTCGGTCAGTTGCAGCGGTTTGAAGGTGTCCACCATCACGGCGAGTTCATCGGTTTTTTGTTTGCCAATACTGCGTTCAACAGCACCCGGGTGTGGTCCGTGTGGAATGCCGGCCGGATGTAGCGAAATGTGCCCTGCGGCGATGTCGTTCCGGCTCATAAAATCGCCGTCCACATAATACAAAACTTCATCAGAATCGATGTTGCTGTGGTTGTAGGGTGCGGGAATGCTCTGCGGGTGATAATCGTAAAGTCGCGGCACAAAACTGCACACTACAAAAGCATCAGTTTCAAAAGTTTGGTGTACGGGTGGCGGTTGATGAATGCGTCCTGTGATGGGTTCAAAATTGTGTATCGAAAAGGCGTAGGGAAAGTTGTATCCGTCATAGCCGATTACATCAAACGGATGGGTGGCGTAAACCAAATCGAAAATGTCGTTTTGCTTTTTGGTCTTGATGAGAAATGAGCCTTTTTCGTCATGCGATTCCAATTCGGAAGGTTTCCGGATGTCGCGTTCGCAATAAGGAGAATGTTCCAACAACTGCCCGAACCAATTGCGATAGCGTTTGGGTGTGTAGATAGGTCGGTGCGATTCTACTATAAACAGGCGGTTGTCTTCGGTGTCAAATTCAATTTTGTAGATAGTACCTCGCGGAATCAACAAGTAATCGCCATAGGAGAAGGTGAGGTTGCCGAACATGGTTCGGAGTTTTCCGCTTCCGCGGTGGATAAAAATCAACTCATCGCTATCTGTGTTTTTATAGAAATAATCCTCGGTGGCATGTTTGGGTGCTGCCAGCTCGATGTTGCAATCTGCATTGGTCAAAATAATTTTTCGGCTTTGGAGAAAATCATTTTCGGGAGCCACCTCAAAACCCCTGAGCCGGTAGGGCTGTATGTTGTTTGCGCGGGCAATTTTGGGGGCAACCGAATGTTTGGATGCAATTTCTTTGAGCTGTGTGGGGCGGTGGTGGTGATACAGGTTGCTGTACATCCCATCGAAGCCGACCGTACCGAAAAGTTCTTCGTAGTAAAGCGAACCATCCGGCTTTTTGAAGATGGTGTGTCGCTTTGGCGGTATTTGTCCCAATTGATGATAGAATGGCATGATTGACTGTTTTTATATGTAAATAAGTATCTCTAAAACTTTGAGGGAGATGCATCCAAAGCAAAACGTTTCTGATGCAAATCCAATATATGTTACTCCGGATTTCGCTTCATCAGAAAGTGAAGAAATATCAATAAATCAGTCCAAATAGAATTCTTCATACAGTCACGAAAATAAGAAAATATCTTCGATGATTTGTGATTCTTAACAAAATGATAAGCATTTGAAGTTTTAAAACCAGAATCCAAGGTTAAAAAACCATTCCGTGTTTCCTGTGTCGGGCGACCAAGTATATTTTATTTCTATGGGGCCAATAAAAGTTTCCAAACCATAACCGATGGCATAACCCGTAAATTCAGGTGCGTCTATCCAATCGTTTGTTTCGAAAAGTCCATCGCCTATATTGGAAAAATTTCCGGCAAAACTGAAGTGGTTTTTGTTTAAAAACTCATAGTCGAACTCGAATTCGGCTTTGACATAGCTGTCGCCGGCAATTTCCAAAAAATCGTAGCCGAAGAAAGGCCTGATGTTGTTAACAAAGTTGTTTCCGTAGCCTCCCAGCAAGAAATCCAAACCTCCTGCGCTTCCGCCGTTGATTCTGAATCCTCCTTCGGTGCCAACTTGGAGGGCGAGTTTTGGAAAAAGCTTAAACGCCGTCATGATATGGGCTTTCCCGATAGAGAAATCTTCAAAAACATTGTTAAAATCAGAAGAGGCAAAATAGTGGTGAAAATCGCCTTCAAAAATGACCCCTTTGGTGGGAAAATACCGATCGTCTAACGAATCAAATTTCAAAAAACCATAAAAACTATAAAAATCACTGTCTTCAAAAAAGGTTTTGCCCTGTGTCAGTGATATCGTCTCGGTAGAAATACGAAGCCTTTTGTGTTCTAGGCCGGCACCCAGCGAAAAAACCTGCCTGAAAAGCGTTTGCAAGTAGATTTGGCTGGTTAGGTCTGAATATTCCAAATCAATTTTGTTGACTTGCTCCAGATTGGGGATTTCTATAACCGGTCTGTTGATGAAATTTATAAAACTCAGCGATTTCTGAAATTGATTGTAGTCTGAATTGATGCCAAAACTAAAGCCAAAACCCCTGTCTATATAATATTGTAAACTGTAGCGAACGTTGTCTCCCAACATCACGTCGAGCGAGGCAACATCATTGTCTGTAAGAAATCTTCTTTTGGTCACATTGACCATGGCGGCACTTTTGTATAAATCGTCGTAATGAAGACCCAATCGCAAAAAAGTGTTGTCGGGATTCTCGGTGAGGTTCAATTTTAAATATTCGTTGCCGGTCGTGTCCTTTTCCTTTTGGTATTTTATGGTTTTAAAATTGTTGGTAGCCGCTAAATTGTTGAGTCCTTCGTTAAATTTTTGATACGTCATCCTAGTAGGCGGTTTAAACTTGAGTTTTCCCAATACATACTCACGCGTATAACTTTTGATGCCGCTAATTTTAATTTGATTGATTTCAATACTGTCTTTAGATGTTGGCACCGGATGCGGGATTCTTGAACCCTTTTGAATGCGCGCCAGACTGTCGAGCTGTTTTTGCCTCAGCTCGGCTGCCAGAATCCCATTGTTGATGATGGCTTCTCCTTCTGCAAATGAAACCACGTTAAAAGCTTCTATATTCGGCTTGATGTAAATATCTGTTCGGCGGACTTTATCCTTCATTGAGTTTCCGGTTTGCAGGTTTGAAATTTGAAGCAAAATGTCTGTAGCCGATTTGAGTTCATCTTGGGTCAAAAGCCTGTCTTGCACGTCAATCCCAATGACGACATCTGCGCCTCTGGCTTTTAATTCGTCTAAAGGATAATTGTTGACCACCCCACCGTCAACAAACATACGTCCGTTTATGGTAACGGGTTCAAAAAGCGATGGAAAAGCACCGCTGGCCGCAATGGCTTCGGGCAAAAAACCACTTTCCAAAACCACCGATTCACCGGTTTCAATATCCGTAGCCATGCAAAAAAACGGAATAGGCAGCTTGCTAAAATCGTCTATTTCGCTCACGTGATTGGTGAGTCTAAAAAGGAGGTTGTACACATTTTGACCTTTGGATATGGCCGAAGGGAAAGAGATTTTAAACTTGTTGAAAGGCAAAGTCAGCAAATATCTTTCGGCGTCTTCTTTTTCGTAAAAGGTCTTGGCACTTCTGGGCAATCCATCTTGTATTAAGGTATTAAAATCAATCGCCCGAAAAATGGAATCCAACTCATTTGCCGAATAACCCGATGCGTACAAAGCTCCTACAATAGCACCCATGCTGGTACCGCCTATGTAATCTATCCGAATACCGGCGTCTTCTATAACCTTCAGCGCACCTATATGCGCAAATCCTTTAGCGCCACCTCCACTGAGCACCAACCCTACTTTGATGTCTCTGGGAATGGTGTCTTGGGCTTGCAAATAAGGGGTTACTAAAAGCACGCAAAGCCAGCTAATTTGTTTGAGTTGTTTGGTAAAATTCATATATCAATTTTGCTTTGGCTTGGCCAATGACACTCGCTATTTCTTCTTGAGTTGCCGCTGCAACACGTTTGACCGACCTAAAGTGGTTCAACAAGGCCAATTCCGTCTTATTGCCCACACCCGGAATCAACGACAACTCCGATTGCAAAGCGGCCGAACTTCGCTTGTTGCGATGAAAACTTATTCCAAACCTATGTGCTTCGTTTCTAAGTTGTTGTATCACCTTCAGCGATTCAGATTTCTTGTCCAGATACAACGGAACAGCATCGTTTGGAAAGTAAATTTCTTCCAGCCTTTTTGCGATACCAATAATACTAATTTTTCCGCGCAATTCTAACTTTACCAAACTTTTTAACGCAGCAGATAGTTGACCTTTGCCACCGTCTATCACGATGAGTTGCGGTAGCGGTTCTTTTTCCAATAGCAGCCTGCTGTACCGACGGTAAATAACTTCTTCCATAGAGGCAAAATCGTCCGGACCTTCAACGGTTTTAATATTAAAATGCCTATAATCTCTTTTGCTGGGTTTGCCGTCTTTGAAAACCACACAGGCCGCCACCGGATGTGTGCCTTGTATATTGGAGTTGTCAAAACATTCAATGTGTCGGGGTTCTTTTTGCATGCGCAAATCTTTCATCATTTGCTGCATCAAGCGTTTGGTGTGTCGCTCCGGATCGGTAATTTTTATTTGTTTTAATTTTTCCAAACGGGTATAAACCGCATTTCGCTGCGAGAGCTCAATGAGTCTTTTTTTGTCGCCCATTTTGGGAATTTCAATCTTTTTGTCCGGCCCCAAATCTACCGGAAAAGGCAAATAAATGGTTGTGTTTTGCGACCCGAAACGCTGCCATATCTCCACAATGCCGATTTGCAAAAGTACCTCGTCGGTTTCATCCAATTTTTTCTTGATTTCCAAGGTGTGCGAACGGACAATGGCGCCATGTGAAATTTGCAGGTAATTGACATAAGCGGCACTTTCATCAGAAAGCACACTGAAAACATCTACGTCTGAAATGTTTGGATTCACCACGGTAGATTTGGCCTGGTAGTTTTGCAAAACTTCCAGTTTTTCCTTGATGCGTTGTGCCTCTTCAAAAGCCAAGGCTTCTGAGGCTTGCTTCATTTGTTGGCGAAATTGCGACAGGGAATTGCCGAAATTGCCTCTGAGAATCTCTCGGATACTGGCCACCATCTTATTGTAATCAGCCTCCGATTGCTTGGCTTCGCAGGGACCTAAGCAGTTGCTGAGATGGTATTCCAAGCAGACTTTGTATTTTTGGTTTTCGATGTTTTTCTCACTCAGGTCGTAGCTGCAAGTCCGCAAAGTATAGAGCGATTTCATCATGTCGAGCAGCGTGTGGATAGTCCTAAAACTGGTGTACGGACCAAAGTATTCAGAGCCGTCTTTCACAAGTTTGCGGGTAGAAAAAATGCGGGGAAATCGTTCGTTTTTGATACAAATCCACGGGTAGGTTTTATCGTCACGCAGCTGCACATTGTAGCGTGGTTGGTTTTCTTTGATGAGGTTGTTTTCCAACAGCAGCGCATCGGTCTCAGATGCCACTACAATATGCCGAATATCGGCTATTTTCTTGACCAAAACGCGGGTCTTAGCCGTATCGTGTTTTTTGGTAAAGTATGACGAAACACGTTTTTGTAGGTTTTTAGCTTTGCCTACGTAGAGCAATTTGTCTTTGCTGTCATAAAACTGATAAACCCCGGGTGATTTCGGAAGGGTCTTTAGGATGATATCTATTTTTTTGGGTTCCATTTTCTGTACAAAGATAATTTTTTGCAGTCTTACCAAAAATAATGTGATGCGTGCTCGATGATGAAATCTGATTGAAACCGCAATCAACGAAATAAATTCGCAAGAATCTCGAAATCAAAATAAATCAATGCTTCAAAAATTCTTTAGGAAGGTTTGTTTACATCAAGTGCATCAGCGAGTTCACAAATACGATTTAATAAGCGCGGCTGTCTGCTGAAATTCTTCGGGCGTGAAAACTTTCTTTTTCTGTGTAAAATCCATATCGGACATATGTTGCAAGGGCACCAAATGTATGTGAACATGTGGCACTTCCAAACCAATGGCAGCCATGCCTATACGCTTACACGGAATGGCTTTTTCGAGGGCGGTTGCTGTTTTTTTAGCAAACTTCATCAGGTCTGCATACGTGTCGTCATCCATGTCGTAAAACTTATCAACTTCTGTTTTAGGAATGCAAATGGTATGGCCTTTTGCATTGGGAAACGCATCGAGAATGGCGATAAAACGTTCATCTTCTGCAAGGCGATAGGCTGGTATTTCGCCTTGAATGATTTTAGTGAAAATACTGGGCATGTCTTTGATTTTATTTTATTTAACGTCAGTTCTATCTCTTTTTAAAGCGTTCCGTAACTGTGGTGAAAGCTTAAAAAAGTGTTTATTCGTACAACACATATAATTCGTAAAAACTTCCAAATTCTTCAAGAAAACTTGTTAAACAAACCCACTACAATTTTCAAAAAGAATTTTTTACAACAGTTTTTCAAAGATAATTAATCCAAAATTAGCTTTTCTCGCTTGGGATATTTCACTTCATAGTCAAACAAAATTTCCTTTTGTCCTTGTGCCGGCAATGTGAATATCCACTTCAATTGGCCGGTTTGCGAATCGAATTGGGCGCCATTCAAGTTGCCGGGCGTCACGGTAATGTCGGAAACTACCGAAACGGGGATTTGATCAAAAATGGTGAGGTTGATGGCGCTTGCTTTTTTGTTTCTCACTGTTATTTTATAACCCCTGCTTTCTATTTTGTTGGATCCCAATGTTCTTTTTTTACTGAATTCTTCTTCTTTGTTGCGCGCTATCACAATGTTTTGATCTCTGCCCAAAGAAATTTCCAAGGTATCTGATAAGGCATTAGCATCGAGGATGGTACGCCCTACAAAACCTTTCTCAAAGTAGAGGTTGGCTTCGCCTTCAAGCAGGTTGTACTGTCCCCAATCGGTGATACGCGCCATTAAAAAGGCGTCTTTGTCTAGTTTCGGAATCGCTATATAATTGTATTCGGCATTTATGGTATAATCTCGTAAATCTACCATCCTTTTGTCTCCACCCGATTTGATGGAATAGGGTTGTTCAACAGCGATTTCTACCGTGGTTTGCGTCTCGGTAAACTCCGTGATGAGGGTGTTGGCTTTTTCTATTTGCACACCCGAAGCCCTGCCTTCCAATTTCCTAGATGCGCCGTATCCTGTGACAACTACTTCATCTAGCTGCATATTAGATTCTTGCAATTTTATATTGACTTCATCACCGCTTATAGGCACTTGCCGTGATTCAAAACCGACATAACTAAAAGAAAGCGCAGTGGCACCGTTGGGAAGCGTCAGGCTGTAGAAACCGTCATAGTCTGTTTGTGTCCCGATATTAGTACCTACCACAATGACGTTTGCCCCCGGCAAAGGGCCGTTTTCATCGTAAACCCTGCCGCTGACCATGCCTGAAGCAATTCCATTGCCGCGGTTTCGTTTGTAAATGGTATTGCGTGCGTAATTCAATTTCCAGGGTTCTAAATCGGGGGAAATACTGCTTTTGTTGGGGTTACCATTGGAAAATACCAGCTTCACCTGATCCCAATCTACACCCGTGTTTTGATACACCTCTGCTTTGTATAGCAAGCTGAGCGGTTGTTGGATGTTTTCCAAACGAATATCGTATTTGGGATACCAACCCGCGTTTGAAACCAAATAGGTAAGTTCAAAATTTGCAGTCACCGTACTTTCGGATTGCACGCGCACGACTACTTCGCTCATCGGTTCTTTGGTTTTACTTCGAAGTGCGTTTAGTTGATTTTCCAAATCGGTTTTCTGTTTTTGGTCTGCAGCGGCTTTTTTTCTGAGCGAAACCTCCTCCGTTTTGATTTTTGTGAGTTCGGCATCAAAAAATTCGATAGCACTTTTGAGTTGCGTCAGACTGATGTTTGCATTTCTGCTCATATCTTTGTTCTGATGCAAAACACTTTGTTTTTCGCTGAGTACTTCCAATCGAGACCTGTCTGCGGTCATCTTGTCATTGAGTTTTTCGAGCACATTTTCCAAACTGTCCATTTTTTCGTCCTGTTTGGTTTTGGCCAAGTAGTTTTTGCGCGGGTTAACAGACAAAACTGTGAAATTTCCAAGACCTTTTACCTGCAAACTGTTGGTGTTGAGATAAGGCGACAGCCCTGTGACAATCAATTCGGTGTAGCCGGGCGCGAGGGTGGTTTTACCACTTTCAGACACTTGTGCGCCGGAGAGAAAAACAGTGACATTCGTGATCGCTGTTTGAAGACTTTTTTCCTTAAATTCTTGAGCTGTTGCTGTAAAATGAATGCAGCATAGCGCGACTAAAACGACAGGTAGTTTTGTGAAATGCATAAAATGAATTGTTAAATTTCTTTTATTTGGCAAAAGTTGTTCCAAATTTGATGGATTTAATACTTTTGGGAAGTGAAAAATTAAACCGATATTTTTTCTTGAGGTATTTTTATCTTGAATCAAGATGTTTGATGTAAATTTAAGATGTTTCGAGAAAGTTTTTCGTTTTTGAAAGAATAAATGTTATTTTTCGTTATATTTAAAAAATGTGATTACATTGAAACCGCTATGTCTGAAAACAATTCTTAAAAAAAGTTCTCCACAGAACTAAAAAGATTTAATAATTTATTTAACCTGTAAAACAAAAATTATAAATTTAAACACATGAAACAAAGCCTTATTCTCTTGTTACTCCTTCCCGGTTTTTTAATGGCTCAAGAAACCGTCACCAAAAACATGGGAAAATTTGATGAAATCAAAGTCTTTAACGGAATTTCCGTCCGACTCGTAAAGGGTGAAAGCGGCAAAGTAACCATCACGGGAGCCAACGCCGAAGATGTGGTTCTGATCAATAGAAACGGGCTTTTACGAGTTCGGATGAAAACCAAAAAGATTTTCCGCGGCGACGAAACCCAAGTGGTCATCCACTTTGACAAGATCGATAAGATTGACGCCAACGAAAATGCTTATGTACTCTCCAACGACGAGATAAAAACAACCACCTTGGTCATCAATGCCCAAGAAGGTGCCGAGGTAAAAGTGCCTATTAATGTAGATAGACTTGAGGCCAAAGCCGTATCCGGAGGCATACTCGACTTGAAAGGTCGTGCCGACGTGCAGGATATTTCCGTAAAAGCCGGCGGACAGTTTGACGCCAAAGACCTCATCAGCAAACAAAGCATTGTAGTGGTTAGTGCCGGTGGTTCTGCCAAAGTTTTTGCCACAGATTTTGCCGATGCTAAAGTAAGAGCCGGTGGCCGGGTTGAAATATACGGTAATCCCAAAAAAGTAAACAAAGACACCTTTATGGGTGGCAACATACTCGAAATGAATTAATTTGTAGGTTATGCAAGACCACCTGCTCTCCGCCATTCCCATAGGATTTGTCTTGAGTTTTATGATTGGCCCGGTGTTTTTTGTCTTGTTGGAAACGGCAGCAACCAAAGGGTTTCGGGCTGCTTTGGTCTTCGATTTGGGCGTGGTTTTGGCCGATGCTACCTTTATCTACATTGCCTATTTTGCCAGCTATTCCTTACTTCAAAAAATTGAAAACCAACCCTATTTGTTCTTGTTGGGCGGTGGTATATTGGTGGTTTATGGCATCGTCAGCCTGGTTAAAACCAATATTTTTCAAAAAAAAATCAATCTCGATACCCAGCTCATCCATTTTAAAAACAACTATCTGGCACTTTTTGTCAAAGGCTTCGGGCTCAATTTTATCAATATCGGTGTGTTGGGCTTTTGGCTAGGTCTGATCGTGGTTTTTGTTCCCAAATGGCAATTAAACGCACAGGAAACTGTATTGTTTTTTGGTGCCATCATCGGGGCGTATTTGACTACGGACATCGTTAAAATTATATTGGCGAAACAACTCAAATCCAGGCTGACCACGCATCGAATATTTCAAATTAAAAAAGGTATTGCCATCTTGCTCATCTTCTTTGGCATGCTGCTGATGACCCAGGCCTTTTTTCCGGAAAATTCACATAAACTGGAGAAAGTAATGGAACGGGTTGAGTAAAGCTTTTGAAAGTTGTAATTGAGCTTATACCGCCATGAACTAGCGAGATTCCTTATCAATATTTAGCAAGATGAAAATCAAAAAATGTTTGTGCATTTCTGAAAAATAATCTGATAAAACAGCTTCTTTACAATCGTATTTTTTGGTCGAGTGTAGCCCAGACCAAGCTTAGACTTCTAGACCGGACTCATAGTTAGGTGAGAAAAAAACACTTGAATTATTCAGTCTTTTTTTCCTATAGAAATACAGTATCTTTGCGCAAAATTGTCTGTGAACAAAGATTTATGAAGAACATCCGAAACTTTTGCATCATTGCCCATATAGACCACGGCAAGAGCACTTTAGCCGATCGCTTGCTCGATGCAACGGGCTCCGTTACCGCACGTGAAAAACAAGAGCAGTTATTGGACAATATGGACTTGGAACGCGAACGCGGCATCACCATCAAGAGCCACGCCATCCAAATGGATTACGAATACAAAGGCGAAAAATACATCCTCAATTTGATTGACACCCCCGGGCACGTCGATTTTTCCTACGAAGTGTCGCGCTCTATCGCCGCTTGCGAAGGTGCCTTGCTGATTGTGGATGCCGCACAAAGCATTCAGGCACAAACGATTTCAAATTTATACCTTGCACTCGAACACGATTTGGAAATCATCCCGGTGCTGAATAAAATAGATTTGCCTAGTGCCAATCCGGAAGAAGTGACAGACGACATAGTAGAAATGTTGGGTTGCAAAGCCGAAGAGGTCATTCACGCCAGCGGAAAGACAGGCTTTGGGGTAGAAAATATTTTAGCCGCCATCATTGAAAAAATCCCGGCACCCAAGGGTGACCCCAATGCGCCTTTGCAGGCGTTGATTTTTGATTCTGTTTACAACCCGTTTAGAGGTGTGGAAACCTATTTCAGAATTATGAATGGCGAAATCAGAAAAGGGCAAAAAATTAAGTTTATGGCTACCGGCAATACGTATTTTGCCGATGAAGTAGGCACGCTTAAATTGGTTCAACATCCCAAAGAAATTGTACGGACCGGCGATGTGGGTTATATCATCACCGGCATTAAAGATGCACGCGAAGTAAAAGTCGGCGATACCATCACCTTGGCAGAAAGACCTTGCGAGAAGTCGATAGAAGGTTTTGAAAACGTGAAACCGATGGTTTTTGCCGGAATTTATCCGGTGGATACGGAAGATTATGAAGACCTGCGCTCTGCGATGGAAAAATTGCAACTTAACGATGCTTCGTTGGTTTTCCTGCCCGAAAGCTCAGCCGCTTTGGGCTTTGGTTTCCGTTGCGGGTTTCTCGGCATGCTTCACATGGAAATTGTACAGGAAAGGCTCGAACGAGAATTTGACATGAGCGTCATCACAACCGTGCCCAACGTTTCCTACCACGCTTTTACCAAGAAAAATCCGGATCAAATCATCGTAGTCAACAACCCCTCCGATTTGCCCGACCCTTCCAGTTTAGACCGCGTTGAAGAACCGTATATCAAAGCCGTGATCATCACCAAATCTGATTTTGTAGGCAACGTGATGTCGCTTTGTATTGAAAAAAGAGGCATCATTACCAACCAAACCTACCTGACGCCCGAGCGTGTCGAACTTTGCTTTGACATGCCGTTGTCCGAAATTGTATTCGATTTTTACGACCGTCTCAAAACCATTTCCAAAGGCTATGCTTCTTTTGATTATTCACCCATTGGGATGCGTGAATCTAAATTGGTAAAAGTGGATATTCTTCTCAATTCGCAACCTGTGGATGCGCTCTCTTCGCTGTTGCACGTAGGCAACGCACACCACATTGGTAAAAAAATGTGTGAGAAGCTTCGAGAACTCATTCCCCGCCAGCAATTTGATATTCCGATTCAGGCAGCCATCGGAGCCAAAATTATTTCGCGCGAAACCATCAAGGCGCTGCGCAAAGACGTAACTGCCAAATGTTATGGCGGTGATATTTCGCGTAAGCGAAAGTTGCTTGAAAAACAGAAAAAAGGGAAAAAACGCATGCGTCAAGTCGGCAATGTTGAAATCCCTCAAGAAGCCTTCATGGCGGTGTTAAAGCTAAATGATTAAGCAGGCATATCCAACTGAACGGCCGGCAACACATCATCTTTAAGTGGTTTTCCTATATAGATGAGTCTAAAACCTTTTTCAACTTCAATGGGATCAGCCGCTGTAAGCAAATGATAATTGTTTTTGAGATCCTTCAGCAATATAGGAATCCTTTCGTTTGATTGCGTCATATCGCGTTTGAGCTGTTGAAAATGACGTTCGGATTCTACCTCTACTTCAAGCACATACGGATTTTCAACACAGATGTCCATAAATTTTCTATAATCGGCCGTGTCTGAGACCAATCCCTGTTTTACAATTTTTTTGGGATTGTTGATTTCTTCCGGCGTGATGAGCCTGTATGAACCGTGTTCGCCAAACTGCTTTTTATATTTGTTGATAGCAAAAGTATTTACTTCATTGCTGCCGGTGAGCGCCAACAGGAATCCGACATCGCTCAATTCTATGTCCTGCGTCAAATCGTCCTCATATATATTGGATTCGAAGGCGTAAATACCCATTTTTTTAGCCTTTTCTATATTTACCTTGTTGCTGTCCAACATCACCACATGCCTGCCATTTTTAGTTAGGTAGGATCCGATAAGTCGGGATATTTTGTTGGCACCAACAATAAGGACACCGCCCGAAATTTTCAGGTAAATATTTAGGAATTTAGCCAACGGTCTTGCGGTAGTGGCATTGAGAAACACCGTGCCCAACACGATCATAAAAACCAAGGGAGTGATGTATGCCGCACCTTCTATGTTTTGCGCACTAAGTTCCAATCCAAAAAGCGATGCAATGCCCGCCGCTACAATACCTCGTGGGCCAACCCAACTCACAAAGAGTTTTTCGTTGGTCTTTAAATCGGAGCCCCATGTGCTCAAAAAAACAACCAAAGGACGAAGGATGAGAATCACAATCAAAAAAAGTAACAGCGATTTGACGTTGTAAACCAACAACATATCCGCTATGTTGATATTGGCGGCCAAAAGAATAAATAAAATGGAAATCAACAACACGCTAAGCGATTCTTTAAAGTGAAGCAATTCTTTGATGTTGGGCAGGTTGATGTTTGCCAACACCATGCCCATCACCACCACAGATAAAAGGCCGGATTCGTGTGCAAAAAGATCTGAAACCACAAAAACACCCAACACCGCAGCCAGCGAGAACACGTTCATTAAATATTTTGGAATGGCTTCTTTTTTAATGAGAAAATACATCACATAGGCCGATGAAACGCCAATGCTTACACCCGTCAACAGGGTTTTGCCGAATTCTGCAAATATGTTAATGTCTCCATTTCCCCTGGCACCTACCAAAATAAATTCAAAAACCAAAACGGCAATTAATGCCCCAATCGGGTCAATGAGAATTCCTTCCCATTTGAGAATGGCAGAAATGTTTTTCTTCATGGGAATGTTTCGCAAAATAGGAGAAATAACCGTAGGTCCGGTTACAATAATTAAAGATGCAAACAAAAATGAGATAGACCAATCTAACGAAAAAATAAAATGTGCCGCCACACCGGCACCAAAAAAAGTAATTACAGAACCCAATATGATGAGTTTCAAAATGGATGGCCCTACCTTAAAAACCTCCTCTTTTTTAAGTGTCAAACTTCCTTCAAAGAGAATGATACTGATGGCCAAAGAGACAAAACTAAATAAACGATCACCAGGAAAAAGTCCGTTGGTGCCATTCCAAATGGGTTCAATCCATTTGCTGCCATCGTCGGTAAACAATGTAGATATTGGCCCTACCGCCAATCCAATCATCAGAAGTGGTAATATGGCAGGCAACTTTGCCTTCCAAGCAACCCACTGCGCCAAAATTCCAAAAATCACAATACTGCCTAATTCAACCATGTTTATATGAGAAAATTTGAGTTGTTCCCGTTCGTAAAGATATAATTTTGTTAACAATAATATAATTCATTTCAAACGGATGTCATAACTTTACGAATATTTTTAATTTGCAGCACTTTTTCTAAAACTTCCAACAAGATATCCTGTTTTTGTGAAACTTTATCCTATAGAATCTCAGAATTTTAAACTAGACGGCGGTGCCATGTTTGGTGTTGTTCCCAAATCGCTTTGGCAGAAAACCAATCCGGCAGATGCCAACAATATGATTGATATTGCCGCGCGTTGCCTGTTGATTGAAGATGGCAAACGTCTTATTTTGGTAGATACCGGCTTGGGTAATAAGCAAACGGATAAGTTTTTTGGCTACTACCATTTGTGGGGCGATTACCAGTTAGAAGCATCGCTCAAACAACACGGTTTTCATCCGGATGATATCACCGATGTTTTTTTAACACACCTTCATTTTGACCATTGTGGTGGAGCGGTTTCCAAAAATCCTCAAAGCGGTGTCTTGCGACCCAGCTTTAAAAATGCGATCTATTGGAGCAATGCCAATCATTGGCAATGGGCAACCCAACCCAATGCCCGCGAAAAAGCTTCATTCCTTCCCGAAAACATTTTACCCATCCAAGAAAGTGGACAGCTGCAAATGATTTCGCCCGATAAAACTCATTTTCTGACCCATGTGCCTGACATCAACCTTTCGGTTTTCTTTGCAGACGGTCATACAGAAAAACAAATGATACCCATAGTGACCTATCAAAATAAAAAAATAGCCTTTATGGCCGATTTGTTACCTACCACCGGACATATTCCGCTACCCTATGTGATGGGTTACGATACACGTCCGCTGCTGACGCTGGCTGAAAAAGAAATTTTTCTGAACTACGCTGCCGACCAAGAACTTTTTCTTTTCCTCGAACACGATGCGCACCACCAAATGATAACTGTAACTCACACGGATAAAGGCGTCCGGTTAGACAAGACATATACTTGCGAAGAAATTTTATAAATTTTAATGATTCAAATACTTATGAAAACCGTTGCTAAACTTTTTTATTTTGTCGCTTCCCTTTGGTTGCTTCAAAGCTGTGGGAGTGTGCCCGCAATTCTTTCTACACCCATTCAAAACATAGACAACACACCTATAAAAACCACTGAGATACCGGAAAATGACCTCAAAAAGTGGAACCAACTCGATTTGGTTTCAGACACCATTCCCGGTATGAGCGTGGACAAAGCCTACACCGAAATTTTGGGCAACCTCAAAGGACAAAAAGTCATTGTTGCTGTCGTAGATTCGGGGGTTGACATCAACCACGAAGATTTAAAATCGGTTATTTGGACAAATAAAGATGAAATTCCAAACAACGGTATAGACGATGACAAAAACGGCTATGTTGACGATGTACACGGCTGGAATTTTTTGGGAAAATCCATACACGAAACCTTGGAAATGACCCGTGTGGTTCGCCGATACAAAACGCGGTTTGAAGGCAAAACAGAAAGTCAAATTTCTACACAAGACAAGCCCGATTATTCCGATTATGTAAGGGCTAAAGCCACTTTGGAAACAAAAATAGAAGAACTGCAAGGCCCCAAACAACAGTTAGACTTTATCGTGGCGGCAGAGCAAACCCTCAAAGATGCTTTGGGTAAAGAATCTTTTACGAAAGAAGATTTGCAAAACCTGAAATCTCAAGACAACCAGGTTTTACAAGCGCGCAATGTTTTTATGCAGATATTGTCCAGATCCACCAAAGAAGAATTTGACGAAGAGATCAAAAGTTTTAAAGAATATGTCTATGGCCAGCTCAATTACAACCTAAACCTCGAGTTTGACGGCCGTGAAGTCGTGGGCGACGATCCTTACGACTTTAACGACAGAAACTACGGCGACAACGACGTAACTGGCCCGAGTGAAGACAAAGAAGATATTAAGCACGGCACGCATGTAGCCGGTATCATCGGTGCTGTGCGCAATAATGGTATCGGGATGGACGGCGTATCCAATCTGGTTGAAATCATGCCATTGAGAGCTGTTCCGGACGGAGATGAATATGACAAAGATATCGCCCTAGCCATTCGCTATGCTGTTGACAACGGCGCCAAAGTTATCAATGCCAGCTTTGGCAAAGCTTTCTCGCCAAACCGTGAATGGGTGGATGATGCACTCAAATATGCCGCCTCCAAAGATGTTTTGTTTGTGCATGCTGCCGGAAACGACGGCCTAGATTTGGACGACGCCAAAAGCTATAATTTCCCGAACGATGCGCCACATGGAAGCACCTTGGAATACGCGGATAATGTAATTACCATTGGTGCGATTGGTCCCAAGTACGGTGCAGACATCGTTGCCGGATTTTCCAATTACGGAAAAACCCACGTAGATGTATTTGCACCCGGTGTCAAAATTTGGGCAACCACACCCAACAACACCTATGAGTATTTGCAAGGCACTTCCATGGCTGCCCCTGCAATTGCCGGATTGGCTGCTCTAATCCGCGCCTATTTTCCCAAGCTAACTGCCTCTCAGGTCAAGAAAATTATCATGGATTCCGGCTTGCCCATCAACCAGGTCGTAGTGGTTCCGGAGAGCGATGATACCAAGCCTTTTGCAGAACTTTCCAGATCGGGCAAAATAGCCAACGCATACAACGCATTCATTCTGGCCAGTCAAGTATCGCGCGGACTTAAATAGCCGTAAAAATAAAATACAACTTGTATGCGCCCATAAACAAAAAACAAACACAAAAACAAATGAAACGCCCATGTAAAATTATTGACACACAGGAGCATGATTATTTAGGGTGTTCCATCTGACCGATGAAAAACAATAAAAATAAACAGATGAAACCAGTAGCTATTTACATTTTTCTAATTGTCAGCATTTTATCCGGACAGGCTGTTTTTGGCCAGTACGGATATTGGCAACAAAAGGCAGATTATAAAATGGACGTCAATATAGATGTCAAAACATTCAAATACACGGGAACTCAAACCTTGGTATATACAAACAACTCGCCCGACACGCTTAAACAGGTTTTTTACCACTTGTTTTTCAATGCATTTCAACCCGGCAGTGAGATGGATGTAAGATCGCGCACCATTGCCGACCCGGACGATCGGGTGGCAGACAGAATCAGCAAACTGTCTGAAAGTGAAATGGGCTATCTCAGAGTTGGCACCCTCACACAAGACGGCAAAAGAGCCATGCACAAAACCGTGGGCACTATCCTACAAGTGATGTTGCCCAAGCCCATTTTACCCGGCCAAAGCACAACTTTTGCGTTGGATTTTGAAGGACAAGTGCCTGTTCAGATTCGCCGTTCGGGGCGTGACAATGCAGAGGGCGTCGCGCTTTCTATGGTTCAGTGGTATCCGAAACTGGCAGAATACGATTTTGAAGGTTGGCATGCCAATCCCTATATAGGTCGCGAATTTCACGGCGTATGGGGTAATTTTGATGTAAAACTCACTTTAGATCAAAGCTACGTAGTGGGTGCTAGCGGATATATCCAAAATCCGGATGAAGTTGGACACGGTTACGGCAAAACATCCAAACCCAAAAACGGCAAACTCACTTGGCATTTTGTGGCACCCGATGTGCACGATTTTGCTTGGGCAGCCGACCCCGATTTTATCCATGATACCTATCCCGGCCCAAATGGGGTGACGCTGCATTTTTTCTATCAAAATGACCCTAGCAACAAAGAAAACTGGGAAAAACTTCAGCCAAAAACAGCTGAAGTCATGCAGTATTTCAACGAACATGTTGGCCCTTATCCGTACAAGCAGTATTCCGTTATTCAAGGCGGCGATGGCGGTATGGAATACGCCATGCTGACGTTGATTACCGGTAAGAGAAATTTCGGCAGCTTGGTCGGTGTCACCGCACACGAATTGGCACATTCTTGGTTTCAGTTTGTTTTAGCATCCAACGAGAGCAAGCACGAATGGATGGATGAGGGTTTCACCTCGTATATTTCCGGCGAAGCCATGAACAAAGTGATGGGTAGAAATGTAGAAAATCCTCACGAAAACGCTTACAAAGGCTATGTGCGTTTGGCTACATCCGGACGGGAAAAGCCGCAAACCACCCATGCTGACCGCTACGAAACAAACTTTGCCTACGGAGTGACTGCCTACAGCAAAGGCGCTATTTTTCTTCACCAATTGGGCTATATTATCGGAAAAGAAAACCTTCAAAAAACTTTAAGACGCTATTACAGCGAATTCAAATTTAAGCATCCCACGCCCAACGATATCAAAAGAGTGGCCGAGAAAGTATCGGGATTGCAACTCGATTGGTACTTAACCGATTGGACACAGACAACAAATACCATTGATTATGCAATCAAATCCATAGAAACCGTCAACGGCAAATCAAGCGTTGTACTTGAACGTAAAGGTCTAATGCCAATGCCGTTAGATTTAAAGATAACCTACGCCGACGGATCTGTAGAAAACCTCTATGTGCCGCTTCGCATGATGTATGGAAACAAACCTGAGAGCAAAAAGATGAAAATCCTAGCCGATTGGGCATGGGCCTATCCCACCTACAACTTTGAAGGAAGCAATGGTAAAAAAATAGTCAAAGTGGAAATAGATCCCAGCCATAGAATGGCAGATATCGATCGAACAAACAACCAACTCACGGCTCCATAAAAACCGCTTCAAGCGGAAGTAAGGCATATGAATTCCGTTCAAAAACCCCGTTTTACCTATCCGAAAGCGGCTAAACTCAAGTCGAAAGCGGGTATTAACCGTCTGTTTTTGGAGGGCAAATCTCTATTTGTGTACCCGATTCGGGCCGTATTTGTATTTCATCCAAAAGCCGCAGAAGCTGTATCCGTTAAAGTAGGGGTTTCTGTCTCTAAAAGACATTTTAAACGCGCCACAGACCGCAACCGAATCAAACGCCTGCTTCGCGAGGCTTATCGGCTCAATCAAGGATTGGTTCCTGAGCAGAAAACACACGATTTGTCTTGCATGCTGACCTTTATCGGAAAAGAAATGCCGGATTTTAAGACCATTTTTAAAAATGTTGGCGAAATTTTAAGACAATTGAATCCGTAAGTGTGTAGATACTAACCGGATTTTGTTATTTTTATAAGCCTTTTACCGGAAGGCATCAAAAATGACCGTTATGTATAAAAAACACCTCAAAAAAATAAGCCTCGCCTTCATTGTATCTGCACTGTTGATCTCTTGGACGAGCTACAAAGACAATTTCTTTGAAATAGCAAAACAGATTGAAATTTTTACCACGCTCTACAAAGAAATCAACATGAACTACGTAGATGAAGTAAATCCGGCTGAGTTGATGGACACAGCCATCAAAGAAATGCTGACAGATTTGGATCCCTACACGGTTTTTATGAACGAACAAGATGTAGAAGATGCCAAAATCAGAAATTCGGGTGAGTATTCCGGCGTGGGCGCATTGATAAAGAACAAAGGAGGCAAACTGATTGTCATAGAGCCTTTTAAAGACTATCCGGCAGATTTGGCCGGACTGAAAGCAGGTGATGAGATTGTCAAAATTGGTGATGTGCTCGTTTCAGAAGCAGAGGATGATCCGGGTGCCTTGCTCAAAGGTTCGCCCGGTTCGAAAATCGAACTTACATTTTTGCGAAACGGTCAAACCATGAACACACAGCTCGTTCGCAAGGACATAGAGGTTGATGCCGTTCCTTACTACAAAATGGCATCTCCCACGGTGGGCTATATCGTTTTGACAGAATTTAACCAAAAAGCCTCAGACCAAGTGGCAGATGCCATTCGAGACTTAAAATTGGATGGCGCCACAAGCATCATCTTAGACCTAAGAGGCAATCCCGGCGGACTGCTCAACGAGGCTGTTGAAGTGGTCAATTTGTTTGTACCACGCGACCAATTGGTGGTTTCTACACAATCTAAAGTGCAGAAATACAACAATATTTATCTGACCAAAAACAATCCGTTAGATTTGGAAATGCCTTTGGCTATTCTCATAAACGGACGAAGTGCCTCCGCATCTGAAATTGTCTCCGGTGCTTTGCAAGACTTAGACCGAGCGGTTGTCATCGGTTCAAAAAGTTTTGGAAAAGGCTTGGTACAAAGGCCAAAACCTTTGCTCTATGGCACCCAGGTGAAGATTACCATTTCTAGATATTTTATTCCATCGGGCAGAGGCATTCAAGCACTTGACTATAAAAACAGAGACGCGCAGGGCAACGCAACCCGCCTTGATGACAAAAATATCCGTGCCTTCAGAACAAAAAACGGGCGCACTGTTTTTGATCACGGTGGCATCACCCCCGATATTTTTCTTCAAAATCAGAAAATCGGAAATGTGACCAAAGCACTTTCCAACGAAGATCTCATCTTTAATTTTGCCACCCAATTTTACTATGCCAACCCCCATTTGGATTGGAATAATTTTTCGGTTACAGACAAACACCTAGACGATTTTCAAACCTATGTGCAAAAGGAAAATTTTGAGTTTGTGACGCAAACAGAACAAGTGCTCGACAAAGCTATTGAGACGGCAATTGGTGATGAATTAAAAAATGCTTTGCAAACAGACCTCGCCGTTTTGAAAACAAAAATAAGTCAAGAAAAAGAAAATCTTATTAGAGCCGCACGAGAAGAAATTCGGACGCAACTCACGCAAGAAATTGTGAAAAGATATGCGTATCGAGAAGGTCTGTACAGTTATAATTTAAAGACCGATGACGCTATTCTTAAAGCCAAAGAAATTCTAGACAATCCCGCAACTTATAACGCAATCCTCCAACCCAAGTAAACTTCATCATGATTCAAAAAATCCTAAAAAACAAGCTGTTATTGACGATTAGCTGTTTGTTTATTTCCCTACCTGCTTTGTATGGGCAAGTAGTTTCGCCCAAGAAGTTTGTCACCCAACACACTTGGAAAAACGGAAACAAAACCGTTTTGTACAAAGCCATCGGCAGCGAAACACCGCTTACCAACAAAGACGGGGATACAACCGCACTGCTTTGGACTACGAGCTATCTTAAAGCAAATGCCGACAACAAACAACCGGTGAGTTTTGTATTTAACGGCGGCCCCGGTTCTGCCTCGGTGTGGTTACACATGGGTTTTTTAGGCCCCAAAGTGGTGCGCGTGGACAGTGAAGCAAACCAAGATGATGGAGCTGCGCCATACAAGTGGACAGAAAATCCGGATTTTTTGATCGAGCAAACAGATTTGGTTTTTATAGATCCGGTAGGCACCGGATATAGCCGCGTGGTAGGCAAAGGAAAGGTAGAAGATTATTGGGGTTTGAATGAAGATGCCGCTTCCATAGCGCAATTTATCCGACGTTGGCTAACGGAAAATGGCCGGTGGCTGTCTCCCAAATACATCATCGGCGAAAGTTTTGGCACCACCCGTGCAGCAGCCGTGGCCGAAACGCTGGAAGGCGATGGACAAGAAGTTGCACTCAACGGACTGGTATTAATCTCACAAGCGCTTGACTATGCCGGATCTACCTCTATAGACGACAACATTGTTTCCTATGTTACCTACTTGCCAAGCATGGCTGCTACTTCATGGTATCACAAAAAAGCAGGGGTCGGCAAAACGCTAGAAAGTTTTGTGGAGGAGGCCAGGCAGTTTGCTTACAACGAATATGTATCTGCGCTATACAAAGGCAACCTGCTCAAGCCTGCTGAAAAAGAAAAAATCGTGCAAAAGTTGGTGTATTTTACAGGCCTGCCGGAAAAATACATCCGTTTATCCAATTGCAGAATTCTTATCCCTCGCTATCAAAAAGAATTGTTACGCGATGAAGGTTTAACCCTAGGGCGGCTCGATGGTAGGTTTAAGGGCTCTGAAGCAGACAATGTTAGTGGCCGTCCTACTTTGGGCGATGCCTCTAGTTATCAAACATCGGGTGCTTACACCGCTTATTTTAACCATTACCTGAAACAGGATTTAAAAGTTGAACAAAGCATTCCATATTTGAGCGACAATGACAATATCGGAAATCTGTGGAATTGGCGCGACGTACCTGTTGGGCAATATTGGGAACCCGTCCCGGTCAATGTCACCAGGAGATTGACAGCCGCTATGCGCAGAAATTCAGATTTAAAAGTGTTGGTTGCAGCCGGATACTACGACCTCATCACCCCTTTTTTTGATGCCGAATACACTTTTTCTCGAAACGGCATTCCATCCGAACGTGTACAATTTCAATACTATGAGGCCGGTCATATGATGTATAACCACCAACCTGACTTCAAAAAATTGGCCGATGATATCAAAATTTTCTTAGCCAAATAAATTAAAACTGTGCGTCACTACCTTTGAGAAAGCCAAAACAAAATAGTAAATTAGCCAACTAAGAAAAAACAAAAAAATATGAGCTCCGATAAAGAAGCCAAACTCAAAGCGCTGAAACTCACGCTTGATAAGTTAGACAAAGCCTATGGCAAAGGCACCGTAATGAAAATGGGCGATAGCGCCGTGGTAGAATTAGAAGCCATTCCGTCCGGATCTTTTGGGTTGGATGTTGCCTTAGGCGTGGGAGGGTATCCACGTGGGCGCGTTATTGAAATCTACGGCCCGGAATCGTCCGGTAAAACAACATTGACCTTACATGCCATAGCCGAAGCGCAGAAATTGGGTGGCATCGCGGCTTTTATAGACGCCGAACACGCATTTGATCGGTTTTACGCAGAAAAACTGGGAATCGATATAGACAACTTGATTATTTCGCAGCCGGACAACGGTGAGCAAGCCCTTGAAATTGCAGACAACCTTATCCGCTCCGGTGCCATTGATATTGTGGTGATTGACTCCGTTGCCGCATTGACACCAAAAAGTGAAATTGAAGGCGAGATGGGCGACTCTAAAATGGGATTGCACGCGCGCTTGATGTCACAAGCCCTGCGAAAACTTACCGCGAGCATCAGTAAAACGAACTCAACTGTTATTTTTATCAACCAATTGCGCGACAAGATTGGGGTGATGTTTGGCAGCCCCGAAACTACTACCGGTGGAAATGCATTAAAATTTTATGCTTCCGTGCGCTTAGATATCAGAAGGGCTACACAAATCAAAGATGGCGACAATGTCATAGGCAACCGCACCCGTGTAAAAGTGGTAAAAAACAAAGTAGCACCGCCTTTCAAAACTTGTGAGTTCGACATTATGTATGGCGTGGGTATTTCCAAAGCCGGAGAAGTGTTGGATTTGGCTGTTGATTATGAAATTGTCAAAAAAGCCGGTTCTTGGTTTAGCTATGGCGATACCAAACTCGGACAAGGTCGCGATTCTGTCAAAGAACTCATCAAAGACAATCCGGAACTTTTAGAAGAGCTAGAAGGTAAAATCAAAGTAGCACTGAAGGCTTTGGAAAAATAGATTTTAAACAACATCGTATAAACGTCGAAACTTACATTTCGGCGTTTTTTTATTCAACCATAAGGTTGCTGACACCAAGCGATGGCGTTTAAAAATAAATAGCTAATTTTGAATGGCTTATCATCCAAACTTTAACCTATCATGAAACCATTCCTTTTCTCAACCATATTTTGTCTCTCACTCATGGCATTTGCTCAAGAAAATTCCACCGGCATTTTTCAATACAACCAAGATATTGGCAGTCCTAAAATTGCGGGTTCGGCTACCTATGATGCTGCTTCACAAACTTACACCATCAAAGGTGCCGGAAACTCTGATTTGGAGAAGGGAGATGCCTCTCGCTTCTTGTACAACAAACAAAAAGGTGATTTTATCGCAACGGCAAATGTTGCATTTCAAGACGCCCATGACATGCACCAAAAAGTGGGTTGGATGGCGAGCGCCTCCGAAGCAGACAACACACTCATGGTGGGCAGTTTTCTTTATGGAGACGGACACATGACCGCTGAATGGACTGAGCGGGTTGAAGAAGAAATACAAAATTCGCTGGAAAAAGTCAGTGCTTCCAAGCGGTATCAGCAAATCATCCAACTAGAGCGCAGTGGCAATACATTTATTATCAGGGCTGCCCATCCAGGCGAACCGCTACAGCAAATCGGGTCGAAGGTCATGGATGAGATGCATGAGGAAATCTTTCTCGGCTTAGTGATGCATTCTTATGATGAGAAAACTATCAAAACAGCAAAAGTATGGAATGTACGAATAGACAAGCCTGTGGCCGACAACTACAATCCGAGCGTGGAAGGCTGGGTTGGATGCAGGATGGAAACCATGAATGTTTTTGATGGAAAGCGCCGTGTTATTTATGAAAAAAACAGCCGTTTTGAAGCACCGAATTGGATGCCCGACGGTAAAACATTGTTATTCAACATGGCGGGTTTGCTTTATAAAATCCCGGTTGACGGTGGTGCACTTGAAAAATTGAATACCGGATTTGCCACCAGCAACAACAACGATCATGGCATCTCGTTTGACGCAAAAAAACTGGCCATCAGCCACCATAGAGCAGGTTTTCCGGGCGGTGGCTCAACCGTATATGTACTTCCCGTTGAAGGCGGCAATCCTGAGTTGGTAACCCCACAAACGCCTTCCTATTTTCACGGATGGGCACCCAACAACGAAGAGGTCGTTTACGTGGCGCAAAGAGCCGGTTCGGAAGTGTATGATATTTACAAAAAATCCATAAAAGGTGGGGATGAAATAAAGTTGACCAACAACCAAAAATTTGAACACGTAGATGGTTCAGAGTATTCGCCGGATGGAAAATACATCTACTACAACGGATCAAAAAACGGTGGCACCATGCAACTTTGGCGGATGAAACCGGATGGCAGTCAAAAGGAGCAACTTACCTTTGACGAATATAACGATTGGTTTCCGCACATATCTCCGGATGGAAAGTGGATTGCTTTTATCTCGTTTGAACCAAACATCGAATTGAATGCACATCCCTCATACAAACGTGTGATGTTGCGTTTGATGCCGACCTCGGGTGGGGCGCCCAAAGTAATTGCTCATTTGTATGGCGGACAAGGTTCTATCAATGTGAATTCGTGGTCACCGGACAGTAAACATATAGCCTTTGTAAGTAATTCAGGGGAAAAATAGATAACCAAAATTTGCCTTCACCGTTAGAAAAAATCGATTTCATTTAAAATTTTGTAACAAATCAACACAAACAAAAATTTAACATTCAAACACAACTTAACCAAAAAATCACAACCATGTTCTACTATAAAAATTTTTTAAAATCCTATTGTCTTCTCTTAGGTTTTCTGCTGTTTTCAGGCGTACAAAGCTTTGCCCAAAAACAGTTTAAAGTGTTGCTTATTACCGAAACTGCCGGTTGGCATCACGAGTCTATAGACAACGGAATTGTCGCCATTCAAAATTTGGCCGCCACACATAATTTTGAAGTCGTGCGGCAACAGGAAGCTATCAAGATTACGGAAGATTGGCTCAAGAACTTTGCTGCGGTCATTTTTTTGAGTACAACGGCCGATATTTTTGACCAAGACGAACAAGCCGCTTTTGAAAAATACATTCAATCGGGTAGAGGCTATGTGGGTGTTCATGCTGCCTCGGATACGGAATATGATTGGGCTTGGTACACGCAATTGGTCGGTAGGATGTTTCACATTCATCCGGCGCAACAAACCGCCAAACTGAAAATACTCGATCATAATTTTCCGGGCTTAGAGCATTTTCCCAACACTTTGTTATGGACAGATGAGTGGTACGAATTTGGTGAAGATAAAGTGTCCGGGCTAAAGAATTTGATTGCCGTTGACGAAAATTCCTACAATGCGGTCACTACATGGGAAAAAAGAGATTTGGACGCAAATGGAAATTTGGTGGACAGAATAGGTAAAGGAATGGGCAAACTGCATCCCATTTCATGGTATCATGAGTTTGACGGTGGCCGCGCTTTTTACACGGCTTTAGGCCACATCGAAAAAGTGTACGAAAACCAATGGTTTTTAGACCACCTCTACGGCGGGATTTATTACGCAGCTACCGGAAAAGGAATTGAAAAATAAGGTTTGCTTATTTACCTTGAAACTGAGCCTTTCTCTTCTCTAAAAAAGCGGTTGTGCCCTCAGTAAAATCTGCCGTTTCAAAACAGGCACCAAAAAGCCTGATTTCTTCCTGAAAACCATTTTTTTCGATTTCAAATCCGGCATTGATGGCTTGAATGGCATATTTGATAGCAACCGGACTGTTCCCGGCAATTTTCTGAGCTAACTTTTCCGCAGTTCCCAAAAGATTTTCTTGGGTGACCACTTCATTTACCAAACCCAATCTAAATGCTTTGTCTGCCGAGATTGGCATAGCCGAACAAATCATCTCTAGGGCATGACCTTTGCCCACCAGTTGTGCCAAACGTTGCGTGCCGCCATAACCGGGAATCACACCTAAAGACACTTCAGGCAGTCCCATTTTGGCGTTTTCGGATGCAATGCGTATGTGTGCCGCCATGGCCAATTCCAACCCGCCGCCCAAAGCATAACCATTGATAGCGGCGATGACGGGCTTGTTAAAATTTTCGATAAAATTCATGACTTCATCTTGCCCTTTTTGCGCAAGCTCACTCCCGTGGTGGGCGTCAAAGTTTGCGAATTCGGAAATATCTGCCCCGGCTACAAAAGCTTTGTCACCGCTTCCTGTAAGAATCACAGCACGGATGTCGCCATCGTTTTGCGCCAAAGTCAACGCACTTTGTAATTCTTTCAACGTTTCTCTGTTGAGCGCATTGAGCTTTTCGGGACGGTTGATGGTGATGGTTGCAGTAGATCCATGCGAACTGTATAGGATGTTCTGAAAGGTTTTCATCTGTTTATATTTATTCAATTATTTCAACTACAATAATATCCAATTTGTACAACGTCTGATAAAAGAAACTGCTTTCTTTTGTGGAGATCAAATGTATTTAATCTTTAGGAATCACCACAGTAAAAACCGTTCCTTTTCCGGGTTTGGATACAAAACTGATTTTGCCTTTTTTGCTTTCCACGATATTTTTAACCATGGCCAAGCCCAAACCCATGCCGCTGCTTTTGGTGGTAAATTGGGGTTCAAAAACCTTGCTTTTATTAACTTCGTTGATGCCGACGCCGTTGTCCGATACCGTCAGTATGACTTCGTTGGCGTTTTGATCGAGCTGAACTAATATTTTTGGTGTAGTTCCCTCTGAAACGGCTTGAATGCCGTTTTTCACCAAATTGGTAACTATGCGTATCAGCTGTGTCCTGTCAAATTTTGCTGTTATTTTATCTGTTGACGGTTTGAAAAGAATGTATTGTTCATCGAAAATTTCCAATGCGAGTTTGACCACTTTCACCACGTTGATGGTTTCATTTTTTTGGGCCGGCATATCGGAAAAATTGGAAAATGCCGATGCAATGGAGCTCATCGTATCTATTTGCTGAATCATACTTTTGCAAAAATCTGAAATTTTGCGTTTGGCATCCGGGTCGGACGGATCAAACCTGTGTTCCAAACTCTGTACAGAAAGCCTCATGGGCGTCAGTGGATTTTTAATTTCGTGTGCCACTTGTTTGGCCATTTCCCGCCAAGCATTTTCGCGTTCGCCCACCGCCAATTTTGCCGCACTTTCTTCCAATTTGTCCACCATACTGTTGTAGGCCGTTACCAAATTATAAATTTCGACGCCTGCTTGTTTAACCGTGATTTTCTGGTCGCGACCTCCCAGCCGAATCTTATACATTTTATCGCTCACAGACTTGAGCGATTTGGTGATATAACTCGAAATTAGATAGGACATTGCCACGGCGATAACCAGCATAAATAAATAGACCTGGCCGAGCCGCTTCAAAAATTCGTAGTGTTCTCTTTGTATAAAATCCTCTTCCTGCAAGTAAGGGATATTCAGAATTAACAAGGGCTTGAATTTGGCATCTGTTAAGTAGCTGTAAGAGGATTGAAAAATCTGGTTGTTTTCAACTTTTTGGACAACATACCGCTTATCGGCTGCATTTTTGACACGCAACAATATACTGTCGATTACTTTTGTGACCAAAGTGTCGGTGGCAAATGATTCTTTTGATGTTTTTAGCAGATTGCCATTTAAGTCATACAGGTTGATTTGCAAATTGTGGATATTGGCAATTTCATAGATTTTATCTCTAAAAATGTAGGGGATGTTTTTGGGCACGACATCAAACGTAGTGGTTCTCAATACGTAATTGATGTGTTCGCGTATGGCGTCCTCTTTGCGCTCCAGACGGTCTCTGTGGTATTCTGCCACTTCCTCTCTGTACTGTAAAATGGTGACACCGGCTATCAGTCCAAAAGCAGCCAAGACCAATAAAATCATGGATACAAATATGCGAAACCGAAGAGAAAATTTGTTGTAAATCATAGATTGTGCACCAACGCATTCAAAAATACGCTTTTCGATGCGATTTTGAAACAAATGCTTACATCAAAAAGAATTCCAAAGTGCAGCATTCCGTGGGTTTTCTGTCTTTTAAATAAACGATCGGGGAACGCTTCGCTTTGGATATGTGAAATAAAAAAAACCTCACCTGCTTTTGACTGCCAGTGAGGTTATAAAATCGTTCAAAAATGTTTAGTTTTCTATAAATAGATACTTTAAATTCAGCTTGTTAAACTCGCTGTTAAAAGCTGCCACATCACTATCAACCAACTGGTTGAAAGCAGATAATTGCTTGCGAATTTGTGTGGTCAGTTCATCTTTGACGGCGATGTCTTGTTCCGTTGGACCAAAATCGTCCAACCCAACCAGCGAGTTGAGGTGTGCCAATTTGTTGGTCAATCTGATGGGGAAGTTCAAAGGATCCTGCCCGCTTCTATTTTGGGTTTGATACAAAGCTTCTTCGACTTCCGAAAAGCCTTTTTTCATTTCTTTGGATTTCTCCATCAAAACTTTTACGGCTTCGTTGTCTTTGTATTGTTTTTCAAAGGCATTTAACTGCTCTCTAATTTTTCTGATTTTCTTGATGGTCTTGTGCGCTTCGGTTACCGTGGCGTTCACTTCATTGATAAAATCGTATTGCTTTTGCATGTCTGCAACAGAGGCTTCCGAGTTGGGATCGGGCAAAATCTTAAAACTTTGTGTTTGCGAGAAATCGCCGGATTTAAGACGTACCTGATAATTACCCGGAACGGCCTTGGCGCCGGTAAGTCGGGCCCACCAAAGAATCATCCCCTGAAAACTTTCGGCACCGTCTGAGACGGTGTTCCACACAAAAAGATTAGACCCTTTTTTGACGTCTAGTTTGTT
This sequence comes from Flavobacteriaceae bacterium, assembly GCA_032251335.1. Classification (GTDB taxonomy): domain Bacteria; phylum Bacteroidota; class Bacteroidia; order Flavobacteriales; family Flavobacteriaceae; genus UM-FILTER-40-17. Next base: position 29,419 of record JAVVDW010000009.1, read on the forward strand.
GGATTTGGATTTATTGCTATACGTTTTGATGGTATCGCCTTGTGCATTGAGAAACTCCAGCTTGACTTCCTTCTCTGCGTCTGTAACATAAAAATAGGTCATGACTCCGTTTGGATGATTGGTACCTTCTGTAAGAGAGCCACTTCTAGAACCACCGCCCATTCGGTAGCTGTCTTTGGGTTGGAAAAGGAAGTTTTCTTTACCCGCAGCTTCTTTTAACTGATGAACCACAGACAGGTCGTCTATCATCCAAATAGACCGACCCTGTGTAGCCACAATCAGATTGTTGTCGCGCACCAGCAAATCGGTGATGGGAACGATGGGTAGGTTGCGTTGAAAACTTTCCCAATTGGCACCATCGTCATAAGAAATATACATGCCATTTTCTGTACCGGCATACAACAGCCCTTTTTGCTTGGGATCTTCTCGGACGACTCTTGTGAAGTGTTCTTTGGCAATACCATTGGTGATTAGAGTCCAGGTTTTTCCAAAATCTGTGGTTTTGTACAAATAAGGTTCGAAGTCGCCCAATTTGTATCTGGTGCCGGCTACATAGCAGGTGCCCGCATCAAAAACACTAGGTTCTACACTGTTTATCATCATCCACTCGGGCATATTTTTTGGCGTCACATTTTCCCAGTTTTTGCCACCGTCTTGCGTCAAATGAATCAATCCGTCGTCGCTGCCTACCCATATCAGTCCTTCTTTTAACGGGCTTTCATTGGCAGCAAAAATGGTAGCATAATATTCTACCCCTGTGTTGTCTTTGGTGATTGGCCCTCCGCTGACGCCTAGTTTTGTAGCATCGTTTCGGGTCAAATCCGGACTGATGGTTTCCCAAGAAGCACCTTCGGTGGTGGTTAGGTGTACGTGATTTGAAAAGGTGTAGAGTTTTTTAGGATTGTGTTTGCTAAAAATAATGGGGAAGTTCCACTGAAAACGGTATTTCATATCTTCAGCGCCGTGTCCCATCGGATTGTCTGGCCATACATTGATGCCACGGGTGGTTCCTTTCTCGTGGTTGACGCGTGTCAAAAAACCACCATAACTACCGCCGTAAACAATTTCGTCGTTGGTAGGATCTACCGCTATGTGGGCAGATTCGCCACCGGCTGTTTCTTCCCAATTTTCTTCGTTGATACTTCTTCCTTCCGACCGATGTTCTATGCGAATGGTGCTGTTGTCTTGTTGCGCAGCATAGATGCGATAAGGAAAATGGTTATCGGTAGTCAGGCGATAGAACTGTGCTGTGGGTTGGTTGTGATACGTTGACCAATTTTCCCCACCATCATAACTAACTTGTGCGCCACCGTCATCGCCTATAATCATCCGTTTGGGATCTTCGGGAGCAATCCATAAATCGTGATGGTCGCCATGTGGTGCATTGCTGGACACAAAAGATTTGCCGCCATCGGTAGATTTGTGATAACTCACATTCAACACATA
>JAVVDW010000009.1:30874-115225 GCA_032251335.1 Flavobacteriaceae bacterium
TCGCCATGTGGTGCATTGCTGGACACAAAAGATTTGCCGCCATCGGTAGATTTGTGATAACTCACATTCAACACATATACGGTGTTGACGTCTTTGGTATCAGCATAAACGCGCGTATAGTACCAAGCTCTTTGTCTGAGGCTGCGGTCTGAATTCACGTAAGACCATGTTTTTCCACCATCATCCGATCTGTACAATCCACCTTTGTCTTTGTTCTCTACTAAGGCCCAAACCCTTTCAGAATTGAGCGGTGAAACCGTGACACCTATGATGCCCAACAAATCTGTAGGAAAGCCTTCGTTTTTAGAAATCTCATTCCAGGTTTCGCCGCTATCTGTACTTTTCCACAAGGCAGAGCCGGGACCGCCACTGCTCAGGCTGTATGGCGTACGCCGTACGTTCCAAGTAGAAGCGTAGAGGATTCTGGAGTTGTTTGGGTCTATGATTAGATCAACCGCACCGGCATCTTCGTTGGCAAACAAAACTTTACGCCAATTGTTGCCGCCATCGGTGCTTTTATAAACGCCTCTGTCTGCCGTGGGTTTGTAGATATTTCCTAAAACGGCTGCATAGACAATATCGGCGTTTTTGGGATCTACTTTTATACGGGGAATATGTCTGGAGTTGAGCAAGCCAATAGATTTCCAAGTTTTTCCGGCATCTACAGATTTCCACATACCACTACCGGAGGATACATTCCCTCGCACTGTCTTTTCGCCACCACCTACATAGATGACATTGTGGTCGCTAGGCGCAACGGAAACCGCACCAATGCTCCCTCCAAAATAACCGTCGGATATGTTTTTCCAAGTGTTGCCACCATCCTGGGTGCGCCATACTCCCCCGCCTGTTGCACCAAAATAAAATAGGTTGGGCTCGCCTTCCACGCCCGTTACGGCTGCTGACCGGCCTCCTCTAAATGGGCCGACAAGCCGGTATTCTAGGGCGTCATAAATAGATTTGTCATAAGTTGTGGCAGTAGTGTTTTTTTTGTTTCGCTGCGCCTGAAGATTTGGAACAGCCAGAAAAAAACAAAAAAGTAACAAGGATAAAAGTTTGGTTTGTTTGTTCATTTTGAAAAAAATTGAGTTAAGTTTAAAGTTGGTTTATAGATTTAAAAATGATATTGTTACAAAACAATTTGATTTGTTATTTAAAAGTTAATAAAATTAGGAAAAAACTCAAATTTAAGCGGTCTGTTTAGATAAATTTAACTTGACTTTATAAAGCGGTACCAAAAACATAAGACAAACTCATCGAGCAATACGAAGCCCGGCTGCGGGAAAAAGATACGGAGTTGTAAATGTTGAAAAGCAAAGTTAAAGAAGGGTGATTGCTTACGAAATCTATTGAAAACAGACAAATAGTTTTTTATCTTTGTAAAAACAAGTGAATGGGACTTCCAGAATTAAAACATAAAATTCAACTTCAATTGGAGCAGGCTGACGAATGCCTGTTACGGATTGTTTCTTCAGTTTTTGACAGCTACCTCAATGGATGTTGTTGCATATGATGCGCAAGGCTATCAGTTATCTCTTGATGCGTACACCCAAAGAATCGAACAGGTGATTGAAGATGTCAAACAAAACCGAATAATCTCGCAGGATGATTTGGCCATAAAAATGAAAAACCAATTAACATGAGCACATTAGAAATCAAGCAAGCCCTACACGAACTAATAGATACCGGAGATGATAAGTTTGTAAAAATGTTCTACGAAATGGCAAAAGCCTATACGGTACAATTGCGAAAAGATAAAATGATCGCAGAAGGTGAAGCCGATATAAAAGCCGGAAGAATCCACAGCCAGCAAAACATCAAAGATTTTATAAGCAATTGGAAAGCGTAATCAAACCCGTTTTTTGGACTGGCCGCGCAAAAAAGGACTTGGATAAAATTATACGGTTTAATGCGAAGTTATATGGTTTAAAAAAGGTGATAGAAATTGCATACCACATCCAAAAAAGCACGGAGATATTAGAAATCCCAAATAACAATTTCATGGAAATTGGCGCAGTTGACGGGGATTTCGCGCACCTAAAATATGAATATCGCAAATTGATATCGCATCATTGTAAAATAACCTATAGAGCGGGAAAAACAAAAATTTTCATCGTAAGGGTTTTTGACACAAGGCAGCACCCAAATAAAAACAAATGATTTGCCCGCTCAAATTATGGTTTAAATCTCAAGGCTTTTTTCAGACAAATTCAACCTAATCTCCCTTTGCAAAAAATAGCCTGTAACCAGCGTTGACAGCACATCGGCTGCGAAAAAGGAAATCCACACCGCCTGTTCGCCGTAAAATTTTGGCAATATCAACACCAACGGGATAAAGAAAAACCCCTGCCGGCTGAGTGTCAAGAGCAGCGCAGGCAACGATTTTCCTACTGCCTGAAAGTAGGCTGCGCCAATCAGTTGAATGGCAATAATTGGTGTGGCCGCAAACACCCATCGAATGGCTTGAGGCGCTTGTTGAACGACCGCCAAATCAGAGGTAAAAACGCGGGCTATTTCGTACGGAAAAACCATCAAAAGCACAAAAACAAAAAAGGCCAAGGCCGAGGCAAACCAAATTGCTTTTTGGATGGATTCGCGTACACGTATAAATTTTTCTGCGCCAAAATTAAACCCGGCAATGGGCAAAAAACCTTGGGTAACACCCAACACCGGAAACAAAGCAAACATCAACAATCGTCCTACTATGGCATAGACCGCTACCGAAGATGCACCGCCCAAATTAAAAAGTATATTATTGACAATTAAATAGGTAATACTCACCACTGCTTGCCTCGATAGCGTCACGAATCCCAAGGCGGCGATCTCGGACACAATTTTTACATCCAGCCAAAGATGTTTCAGCTGTATTTTGAGTTCCGAGTTTTTAGACAGAAAAAACCATAAAATAAAAGAAAAACAAAACACATACGAAATACTCGTTGCCCAGGCCGCGCCAGTCATGCCGTAACCCAAAACATTGATAAAAAGATAATCCATCAGCAGATTGGCCACTGAGGGAATAATCATGGCTATCATGGAATATTTGGGCTTTCCCTCTGCTCGGATGACCGTGTTGCCCATCATGCACAGCGCCAAAAAAGGCACGCCGTAGAGAACGATTTCGTAATATATTTTGGCCGGTTCGTAGATGGCTCCTCTACCTCCAAAACTCGGGATAAGTGTTTCTATAAAAAATAACCCAAACACGACAAGCAAAATACTGAGTGAAAGGGTTAGCATAATTTGGTTGCCAAACGTTCTGCGAGCTTTTTCGCGATCGTTGGCGCCCAAAGCACGGGAGATTACCGACGAACCGCCTATGCCGATAGACATCCCCAAGGCAGCGATAAAAAACGAAACCGGCAATACCACATTGATGGCCGCTATGGCAACCGAACCAATCCAGTTCCCGACAAAAATCGTATCAATCAACACGTTGAGTGACATGACCAAAATACCAATAGAAGCAGGGACAGATTGTTTAATGAGCAGTTTACCGATAGAGTCTGTTCCTAAAAAAGAGGCGCGGTTTGCCTTCATGCGCTTCGGTTTAATTTTGGGTAGCCCATTCGTCTATCCAACGCGAAAGTGTTTTTACCCAGGCATCATCATCATTCAAGCAAGGAATACAGTGGAATTGTTCGCCTCCGGCATGGATAAATTCTTCTTTGCCCTCCATCCCAATTTCCTCTAAGGTTTCCAAACAATCAGACACAAAAGCGGGCGTGACAATGGCTAACTTTTTGACACCATCTTGCGCAAATTTCTCGATGGTTTGGTCGGTGTAGGGCTGCAACCATGGGTCGCGGCCCAAACGAGATTGAAAAGAGGTGGAATAACTGCCGGTTTTCAAACCCAAATGTGCTGCTACCAAGCGCGTGGTTTCGTAGCATTGGTGCCGATAACAAAATTCATGCGCAGGAGATGCCGTTTGACAACACTGCCCGTCAATTTTGCAATGCGATTTAGTAATATCCGATTTTTTGATGTGACGCTCTGGCACGCCGTGATAAGAAAAAAGCAAATGGTCCCATTTTTTGTCTTTCAGATACGATTGAATAGAATCGCCGAGCGCACGTACATAGTCCGGATGTTTGTAAAAAGCCGGTACATGGCTGAACTGCATCTTTGGAAAATGTTTTTTTCTGATTTCTTCGGCAAGCACCAAAATCGTTTCGGTAGTAGCCATGGCAAATTGCGGATACAAAGGAACAATAAGCACCTCATCCACGCCTTTGTCTGCCAATTCCTGAAGGCCATGCTGTATAGAAGGATTGCCGTAGCGCATGGCCAAAACAATGGGCACGGAAGTCAGCTTTTCTGTTTTATCTCGCAGGCGTTTAGAAAGTACGATAAGCGGCGAGCCTTCATCCCACCAGATTTTTTTGTACGCTGCAGCAGATTTTTTTGGGCGGGTATTCAAAATAATGCCTTTCACTAAAAAAGCCCGCAACAAATAGGGCACATCTATGACGCGTTCGTCCATTAAAAATTCATCCAAGTATTTGCGGACATCTTTGGTAGATGTGGAATCGGGCGAGCCCAAGTTGACTAACAATACGCCTTTCATATTAATTTTTTTTTCAAAAATAAGGCTTTTTTGCCGGATGCTTTCGCAAAGCATTCTAAATTCAAAAACAAAACCTTTATTTTGCATTATGTTTGCAATAGTTAAAAAATGGTTTCAGAAAGAGCCCGAAAGTGAAGAAGACATGCACAAATATCTCATCGTTGGGTTGGGCAATATAGGCGACACTTATGCCGAAACCAGACACAATATCGGTTTTAAAATTTTGGACGCTTTTGCCGAAAAACACCAAGTAGGCTGGGAATCTGCCCGATTGGCATCACGCAGTGTGGTGCGCATCAAGGGTAGAACTTTTGTTTTGATAAAGCCGACCACTTTTATGAACCTGAGTGGCAAGTCTGTAAAATATTGGCTCCAACAAGAAAAAATACCTCTTGAACATTTATTGGTTATTACCGATGATCTGAATTTATCTTTTGGCACCATTCGCATCCGAACCAAGGGAAGCCACGGTGGCCACAACGGACTCAAAGATATAGAGACACAGCTGAATTCGGCTGCCTACAACCGTTTCAGATTTGGCATCAGCGATGCATTTTCCAAAGGCCAACAAATAGATTATGTGTTGGGCACATGGGAAGCAGATGAAATCAAAAATTTACCCGAACGCCTGGAAAAGTCATGTGAAGTGATTGTGTCCTTCGGATTGGCAGGCATCCAACACACCATGAATACTTTTAACGGAAAATAGATTTTTTCGAACGTTAAAATTTCATTTTCTTGACAATTTTAGCCGTTTGATGACCTATACATTTTCAAGAAATCATACATTTGTGAGTGTACAAATGCATATTTTTTGAAAATATATTCATCCATCGAGGAATTTAAACCCCAAAAACCCAGTGTTGTCACTATTGGTACTTTTGACGGGGTTCATTCCGGACATCGCAAAATCATAGACCGATTGGTTGCGCAAGCCAAAATTTCCGGATACGAGTCCGTGTTGTTGAGTTTTTTTCCACATCCGCGAATGGTTGTGCAACATCAGGCCGATATCAAACTCTTACACACCCTTGAGGAACGCGCGCAAATTTTGGAATCGACCGGCTTAGACCACTTAATCGTACATCCTTTCAGTAAAGATTTTGCCCGGCAAACTGCCGAATCCTATATAGAAAACATCTTGGTAAAAGCGTTGCAAACCAAACACATCATCATTGGATATGACCATCGATTTGGCAAAAACCGAACTGCAGACATCTCGGATTTGCGAAGTTTTGGCGAGCACTTTCACTTTGATGTAACTGAAATTTCGGCTCAGGAAATTGACGAAGTCGCCGTGAGTTCAACCAAAATCCGTGCGGCCTTGGAAACCGGCGAAATGCACTTGGCTAACGATTATCTAGGCTATGAATACATACTGACAGGCATTATTGTACACGGAAAAGGTATCGGCAAAGACCTCGGATTTCCGACAGCCAACCTACGCATTGCTGAAAATTACAAACTCATTCCAAAAAGTGGTGTTTATGTAGTGAAAAGTCGTTTGTTGGATAGAGATGTTTTTGGAATGATGAATATTGGCAGCAACCCTACTGTTGGCGGTGAGGGTCAACATATTGAAATTAATTTTTTTGATATTGATGAAGACTTGTACGGCCAAAAAGTACAGGTGCGTTTGCTTGAATACTTGCGTGCAGAGCAAAAGTTTGAATCGTTACAAGCGCTAAAAGCACAACTTTCTAAAGACCGGGAAAATGCCCTGAAATTTCTAAAATAAGATGCGCAACTCCTTTTTTTTTAAACAAATAGACAATTCCGCACTCATAGTTTTTCGAATGATGTTCGGCCTGTTGCTGTTTTTAGAATCTGTGGGCGCTATTTTTACAGGTTGGATTCGTTTGGCCATGATAGAACCTAATTTTACCTTTAGTTTTATAGGGTTTGAATGGTTGCAACCTCTGCCGGGCATCGGTATGTATTTTTACTACCTGTTGATGGGCGTTTTTGGTTTTATGGTCATGATTGGCTATCGGTACAGGTTTTCTATGGTGATGTTTACCCTGATGTGGACGGTCGTGTATCTGATGCAAAAATCATTCTACAACAACCACTACTATTTTCTGATTTTGCTCTGTGGTATCATGATTTTTCTGCCGGCCAATCGCGCCTATAGTCTAGATGCTAAAAGAAAACCGGAAATTTGGTCAGATAGCATGCCGGCTTGGTGTAAATGGATTGTTGTACTGCAGGTGTGGATTATTTATACTTTTGCCTCGGTAGCCAAATTGTATCCGGATTGGTTAGACGGAACCGTCGCCGCTGAATTCATGTCGCGCCGGGAAGACTATCCCATCATTGGCGCATGGCTTCAACAATCGTGGGTACATTATGTGATTATCTATTTTGGCATTTTGTACGATTTGCTCGTCGTACCGCTGTTGCTGTACAAACGCACTCGAATTTGGGCATTTTTCTTGTCCATTTTCTTTCATATTTTTAACTCTATCGTTTTCCAAATCGGCATTTTTCCTTACTTGTCTCTCGCCTTTACCCTCTTCTTTTTTGAGCCAAAAACCATTGCCGGAATTTTTTTAAAATCCAAAAAAGTTTATTCAGAAAATATCCTAAAGATTCCTCCACATACCGGACTCATCAAGTTTCTTTTTATTTCTTATCTCTGTGTTCAACTGCTTTTACCGCTTCGGCATTGGGTGATTCCCGGCGATGTACTTTGGACCGAAGAAGGCCATCGGATGAGTTGGCGCATGATGCTACGCACCAAAAAGGGTTTTATTAAATACAAAGTGGTGAACAAAGAAACCCGTGAAATCAACTATATCAACCCTGTTGACTCACTCACAGCCAAACAAATGGCTGCTTTGCCCAACAAGCCCGATTTTATTTGGCAATATGCCCAACGACTCAAAAAACAATACCAAGAAAAAGGCTTAGATGTGGCTGTTTATGCCATTGGGAAAGTAAGTGTCAACAATCGTTCGTTTACGCCACTGATAGATCCGGAAGTGGATTTGGCCGCTGAGGATTGGTCTGCTTGGCGCCACCACCATTGGATTTTACCCAAACAAGTTGATAAAGATTAACTGATTGCAGTTATGTTAAATTTTTAAGCCAGAAACATAAACACTTATTTTTAATAAAATTTTAACTTATTTTTGACATCCCAATTTGATATAACTCTTCACATCAGTGAGGCGTGCCCAAATTTTTGTTATGCAAAAAAAATACCTCAGGTTTAAATTTTTAACCCCTTTCGTTTTTGGTGTATTTCTTTTTTCACCAACGCTTTCGGCACAGGTTTTACAAGGCGTAGTGAGCGAAACTTCCGGAGAGCCGGTTGCTTTTGCCAATGTTGTTTTGTTGTCTTCCGCAGATTCTATCCCTAAAATGGGTGTTATTTCTGAAGAAAACGGTCGTTATGTTTTTGAGCAAGTTTCGCCGGCCGATTATGTGATGATGGTCAGCTTTGTAGGCTATAAAACTTTTTATCAGAAAATAAGTTTTTCCGGAGATTTAACGCTAAATGTAGTTTTGGAGACAGAAGCAACTGCTTTGGAAACTGTAGAGGTATTCGGCAAAAAACCCACCGTACAAAGAGAGATAGACAGGCTTGTTTTTAATGTGGAGAACACAGCACTTACTGAAGGCTCTATTTGGGACATTCTCAATAAAACGCCGGGATTGGTGGTAAATCAGGATCAGATATTGATCAAAAACTCAACCAATGTGGTGGTTTATATCAACGACCGAAAAGTCTATCTTACCTCTTCCGAACTTCGGAGTTTGCTGGAAGGTTCAGCCGCCAACGGTGTTGAAAGCGTGGAGGTCATTACCAATCCGCCTGCAAAATACGATGCAGAAGGAGGTGCTGTGGTCAACATCAAAATGAAAAAAAATCTGGCGACGGGCTACAACGGCAATGTCTTTGCCAACTATACACAAGGTGTTTTCCCAAAACTCAATTTGGGTACCGGACATTTTTACAAAACGGATAAAATAAATCTCTACGCAGGATACAGCTATGCGCCCAAATTGGAAAACAGGTTTGATGTACAAGGAATTCAGTTTATAGAAAATAGCGTCAACTCTGACCGTTGGCGTTCTGAATTGGACAGAAACACCAAGTCTGAGACGCATACGCTGAGCACCAATCTGGATTATTTTTTAGATAAAGAAAGTACCCTGAGTCTATCTACCACTATTTTATATCTTCCATATTGGAAGCGAAACAACAACTCCGAAACGGCAATTTTTAACCCAAGTAATGTATTGGATTCTACTTTTGTGACCCAAAATGTGATGCGAGATGAAAACACCAACGCGGCTTTTCAGTTGGATTATCAGAAAAATTTGGGAGAAAAGGGTGGGAAAATTTCATCGAGCGTGTTTTACAGCAATTACTACTACAACCGACTACAAGACGTCAGTACTGATTATTTTTTTCCAAACGGTAATTTCATCCGCAACAATTCGTTTACCTCAGATGCATCGCAAAGTATTAATATTTTCACGGCCGGAATAGACTACAGCGGAACTTTGCCCAACAGTGTAAATATTGAAGCGGGCACAAAAGTATCTACCATTGATTCCAACAACGAACTGCGCCAATACAACATCGTAAATGGCAACCCCGTCTTTGACCCGAACATTTCTAATACTTTTTTTTATGATGAAACCGTTTGGGCCGGCTATTTAAGCCTAGATAAAAATTGGGAAAAATGGAGTGTAAAAACCGGTCTGCGCACAGAATATGCAGATATTACAGGCGATTCGCCTACGCTAAATTTGGTCAACAACCGCTTCAATTTGAAATGGTTCCCATCGGTTTATGTGTCTTATGTTCCTTCAGACAAACTCACTTTCAACGTTTCGTACAGCAAACGCATAGAAAGACCGAGATATGAGATGCTTAACCCGTTTCAAAATTTTTTGACAGACAACTCTTTTAGCGGGGGCAATCCAAACTTAGATCCTGCCATATCACACAAACTCAATTTGGATATCACCATTGGCGGTAGGCACACTTTTAGTCCTTATTTTACCTACACCAAAGATGCCATTTACGAATTGAACTTTCAGGACAACACCAACAAGCTGACAAAATTTGTCAGCAACAACCTCGAGCGAAGCCGCTCTGTGGGCATAGATTATTCCACATATTATGACTTTACAAAGTTTTGGAGCTTCTACGGCATTACCAGCGTGTTTTTTGACGAAGATCAGTTTAAGACACCTGAAACCAACAACCAACTGGTCACCAACGACCGACTCTCCAATTACACCTACTTGGCCAACACTTTTACCTTACTAAAAGACCAAAGCCTCACGGCTGATTTGAGTTGGCAATACATTTCCCCTATTATTCAGGGTTCGTTGGATGCAGGTTCCAGGCAGATTCTCTCACTCAGTTTGGTGAAAAGTTTTTTCGATGGTAAACTTATTGCCTCCACTCAGTTTAATGATATATACAACGAAGGAAACTTTTTGACGCGAACCAAATTTAGAGATCAAGACAGTTTTATTGATGTGCGTACTGAGGTGCGTACCGTGCGGTTTGGTTTGCGATACAATTTCGGAAACACCAAGCTAAAGACGAACAAGAAAGACATAGAAGCCGAAGAGAAAAACCGCTTAGGCAAATAAAAAAAGACCACCCTACGGCAGTCTTCATTGTAAATTTTTTCAGAAAAAGTATTATTATTCTTCAATCACATCTACTTGCGTAGCGATTAAACCTTTTCTACCTTCTTCTTCCTCGTACTGTACACGGTCTCCTTCTGCCAACTTCTTTCCATTCAATGCCGTGACATGCACAAAAATGTCTTTTCCGGTTTCGTCATTGGTTATAAATCCAAAACCTTTTGCTTCGTTAAAAAATTTTACTGTACCAGTCATTTTGTAATTGTTAAAAAAATTATAATATCTGCAAAGGTAGTTTTATTTATGAGTTGAAAGAGAAAATTTTAAAAAAATAACAAAATTGTCAATTATGTATCCTCATTTTCCTTTTTATCAAAACCTTTAAAGGTCAATGCGCTAAGGTCTTTGTCTTTATATCTGTGGTAGATAAACAAAGGCATCAGTATCAAGCACAAAACTAAAACCGAAAGACCGATAAAGAATTCTGCTTGTGCGTCTGCCTGCGACCTTAGGTAAAAACCATAACCAAAGCTCAATAAAACAAAGAGTAGAAGCAATTTTAATACAATTTTCATGTGTTAATTTTATTTGTTTTTATCTGTCACACGGAACGCCCTAGGATAGTCATACTCCTGTGTGCAAAATTTTACATGGATGTGTTATCATCTTACATTTATTGGCTAACTTCAATCAGCTTGCGTCTGTACACACTCAAAAGTTTTGATTTCGAAATAAAACCTATGTACTTTCCTTTCTTGACAACCGGTAAATTCCAAGCGCCGCTGTCTTGAAATTTGCGCATGATCTTTTTAGGATTGTCTTTTTGATATTCTATGACTGCCGGTGCGCTTTGCATAAGATCGAGTACTTTGGTTTTGTCGTATAACTTTTGATCAAACATAATGGGACGAATATCGTCTAAAAACAGGATACCTAAGAAATTTTGCTTGTCGTCAATCACCGGAAAAATATTTCGATTCGATTTTTTTACACCCGTTTCTATGATGCCTCCTAAGCTCAGTTCCGGGTCGAGCGGAATAAACCCACCTTCCATGATACTGTCTATGTCCATCAATTGAAGCACTTTATTGTCTTTGTCGTGCGTAATCAGGTCGCCAGATTTGGCAAGTTGCATCGCATACACAGAATGTGGAACAAAATATCGGGTCACTAAAAACGAGATGGCGGCGGTAATCATCAGCGGAACAAAAAGTTCGTAACCTCCGGTGAGCTCTGCTATTAAAAATATGGCCGTCAGTGGTGCATGTAGCACCCCGGCCAAAAGTCCGGCCATGCCCACCAGCGTAAAATTACTTTCAGATATCTTAAAATTAAAGATATTCAGGTTGTTGACCAACATGGCAAAACAATGTCCCATAGCACTCCCCATAAAAAGCGTGGGCGCAAAAATGCCCCCCACACCACCGGCACCAAACGTCAATGAGGCTGCAATGACTTTAAAAATAACCAGTCCGGCAAGTAAACCTATCACCACCCAAAGATTGTCTAAATAGGCATTGAAAAGATTGGATCCGAGTGCTTCTCTGTAGTTGCCCTGTAAAAGATTGTTTACGCTGCTGAAACCTTCACCATAAAGTGGCGGAATGAGATAAACCAATAAGCCAATCCCCAGTCCACCCAAAATCAATCTCTTGGTTTTGCTTTCTATTTTTTCAAAAATGCCTTCAATTCGAAAAAAAACTTTAGAAAAGTAAATGGATGTAAACGCCGATAAGAGTCCCAACATAATAAAAAACGGTACTTCGCTGATTTTAAAAGCATCCTGTAAATGAAATGGCAATAAGAACTGAGATCCCATAAAGAGATATGAAGTGAGTACGGCAGAGGCCGAAGCCAGCAAGAGCGGTACTAATGACAGCAAAGTTAAATCTAAGCTAAAAACTTCAATGGCAAAAATGATGGCTGCGATGGGCGCTTTAAAAATAGCCGCCATGGCACCCGCTGCCGCGCAGCCCAACAAAAGCGTCCGTGTGGTTTGGTTCATGTGGGTGAGCTGTCCTACGTTAGCGCCAATGGCCGTGGCTGTTGAAACCGTTGGGCCTTCCAAACCCACCGAACCACCAAAGCCCACAGTGAGGGGTGCTGTTAGAACGGAGGAAAACATTTTGTAGCGCTCTATAAAAGATTTGCGCTTAGAAATTGTAAACAAAACCGAGGGAATGCCGTGTGGTACCGGATGTTTAACCACATATTTAATGATTAGCAAAGTAAGCGCTATGCCCAAAGTGGGAAAGATGAAATAAAAAGCGGCGTAATTTTCAATGAGTTTTCCTTCCACCAATGACTGAATCAGGTGTGTAAAGTTTTTTAAAGTCACGGCGCCAATTCCGGAAAGTATGCCAATAACAATACTGAGCACATACACAAAATTGGTGTTGGATATATGCCGCACTCTCCAGATTAAAAATAATTTAAGGTAATGTCTGAGTTTTTCTTCCACAATTATTTTTATCTAAAATGGATCATTTTCGATCGTTTATAAACTAGTCTTCTGACTTTGTCAGGTTTATATGCAACTCTTCAAGTTGCTCCGGTGCAATGGCTGCAGGTGCATCAATCATCACATCTCTTCCTGCATTGTTCTTGGGGAATGCTATAAAATCGCGAATGGTTTCCTGCCCGCCCAAAATAGCCACCAACCTGTCAAATCCGAAAGCAATACCGCCGTGTGGTGGCGCACCGTACTCAAAAGCATCCATCAAAAAACCGAATTGCGCTTTGGCTTGTGCGTCTGAAAAGCCGAGCAACGAAAACATTTTTTGCTGTGTCTGTTTGTCGTGTATCCTAATAGATCCGCCGCCAATTTCGTTGCCGTTCAGTACCAAATCGTAGGCATTGGCGCGCACTTTTCCGGGGTCTGTGTCCAACAGGTGCATGTCATCCGGTTTGGGCGAGGTAAACGGATGGTGCATGGCGTGGTATCTTTTGCTGTCTTCGTCCCATTCTAAAAGCGGAAAATCAGTCACCCAAAGCGGTGCAAAAGTATCGGCTTTTCGCAGACCCAAACGGTTGGCGAGCTCCATGCGCAAAGCACTGAGCTGCGAACGTGTTTTGTCTGCGGGACCGGCCATTACCAAAAGTAAATCGCCGGGTTGGGCTTGAAGTGCTTGAGCCCAAGCCAATAAAATTTCTTCATTAAAAAACTTATCTACTGACGACTTTAAAGTGCCGTCATGGTTGTACCGAACCCAAACTAGCCCTCCGGCACCCACTTGCGGGCGTTTTACCCAGTCTATCAACGCATCAATTTCCTTGCGGGTATAATCGACCAAACCGGGCGCAGCAATCCCTACTATCAATTCTTGGTTGTCAAACACCTGAAAACCTTTTCCTTGTGCCAAAGTGTTTAACTCGCCGAATTCCATGCCAAAACGGATGTCCGGTTTGTCGTTTCCATATTTTTTCATAGCATCTGCATAGGTGATGCGTGGAAATTTTTCCAATGTCGCACCTTTTGTGTGGTGTAGAATATGCCTGGTAAGGCCTTCAAAAGTTTCCAAGATATCTTCCTGGGTCACAAAGGCCATCTCACAGTCT
The DNA here is from genome assembly GCA_032251335.1 of Flavobacteriaceae bacterium. Taxonomy (GTDB): domain Bacteria; phylum Bacteroidota; class Bacteroidia; order Flavobacteriales; family Flavobacteriaceae; genus UM-FILTER-40-17. The sequence continues at coordinate 44,622 of JAVVDW010000009.1, forward strand.
ATTTGTGTAAACTCGGGCTGGCGGTCTGCTCGCAGATCTTCGTCACGAAAACACCTTACAATTTGAAAATATTTGTCCATACCGGCTACCATCAACAGTTGTTTGAAGGTTTGTGGAGATTGAGGCAATGCATAAAATTGACCTTCATTCATGCGCGATGGCACGACAAAATCTCTGGCACCTTCTGGTGTAGATTTAATCAGATAGGGGGTTTCTACCTCTATAAAACCTTCGCCGGAAAGATAATTTCGAACAGCTATAGCCACCTGACTCCTAAAAATCAGGTTTTGTTTGACGGGGTTGCGACGAATATCCAAATAGCGGTATTTCATCCGGAGGTCTTCGCCACCATCCGTTTTGTCTTCAATGGTAAAAGGCGGTGTTTTAGCCGTATTGAGTACGGTTAGTTCTGTGACCAAAACTTCTATTTCTCCTGTTGGGATGTTTGTGTTTTTAGATTCTCGTTCGATGACCGTTCCGCTTATCTGAATAACAAACTCCCGTCCTAGGTTCTGAACGGTTTTAAGCAGCGATTCCGGAGTTCTTTCGGTATCAAAAACCAGCTGTGTCACGCCATAACGATCGCGCAAATCTATCCAACTGACAAAACCTTTATCGCGTATTTTTTGAATCCAACCGGAAAGCGTTACCTTTTGATTTAAGTTATTTATACTGAGTGCTCCACAAGTGTGTGATCGATACATCTGAAAGACAGTTTTAAATTTGATGGCAAAATTACGAAATGGATGGCAACATTTACCCGCAATAGATTTTCTTTTCACCACAAAAATAAAGCATCAACTGAGCCAAAATGGCTGTTTTCATCTTACCTTACTTTTAAATGTAAAGTAGCTATAATTTTTTAATAATCTAAAATGTTGTATTTCAATATTTTAAAAATCTAATGTAAATTTAATGTTATGTAAACGTAATTTATATGTAAATTTAATGTACCTTTGTAAAGGATTTGTAAAATATTTAAGAACCTCATAAAAAACACAGTTATGAAAAAGATTGGATTTATCATGATGATTTTGATGGTCGTAGGTGTGTATGCACAACAACCACAGCCAAAATTAGAAAAAGAAGGTGATTTAGTTAAAGCCACTTACTATTATGAAGATGGGCAAGTGCGTCAGCAAGGCTACGTAAAAGACGGTAAACTTCACGGACAATGGATTTCCTATAGAGCAGATGGTACCAAGGTTGCCTTGGCACAATATGCATCAGGCAAAAAAACCGGTAAATGGTTGTTTTGGGATGAAAATGGCAATGTAAAAGAAGTGGACTATTCCCAAAATGCGATTGTAAATGTCATAGAAGTTGAAACGGGCAAGGCTACTGTTGAAAATTAGTTAAAGCTTTAAATTTGATTTTCAAAAACCAATTCGTTGTGGATTGGTTTTTTTTTTGGTTTGTCGATTTTTGGTTTGTTTTTAAAAAACCGACAATCAAAACAAAAATTATTTGCAGATAACAAAATGCGGTGTATATTTGCATCCGCTATCAGCAATAGGTTCGGTAGTTCAGTTGGTTAGAATACCTGCCTGTCACGCAGGGGGTCGCGGGTTCGAGTCCCGTCCGGACCGCAAAACCGTCTCCATAATGAGGCGGTTTTTTTTGTTAATACCCGCCTCTTTCTGTGAGATACGTCATCAAAATGTGGTGCATGGAGTCGTTGATATCTGCCGCCACATAAGAAATTCTGTATTTAGCACATTGAAGTTTTAATTCTTGAAAATACGAAGAAACGGCTTGTTTGTATTCCGTTTGCACGCTGTCTGCATATAAATCTAATTTTTCACCCGTTTCTACATCTACAAACCGACGTGGTGCGTTGTCAAAATCAAAAGCATATTCCTTTTGCTTGTCTATTACGTGGAAGAGGACAACGCGGTGTTTGTTGTAGCGCAAGTGACGCAAGGCTTCAAAGAGTTTTTCGGTATCCTGAGTCGCTTCAAACATGTCTGTAAACAGCAATACCAAAGATCTCCTTTTGAGTTTTTCGGCTATTTCGTGAAGTATTTGAGAAGTTTGGGTGGTTTTGGGTTCGGCTGAAAGCAGCAAGCCTTCGAGTTGGGCGACGAGCATACGGTGGTGGCGATCGCTGCCTTTTTCGGGTGTGTAAAATTCATAGGTGTCTGAATAAACGCTCAAGCCAATGGCGTCTCGCTGTCTTTTGAGCAAATTCATCAAAGCGGCAGCAGCCAAAACAGAAAAACCCAATTTGTTGTAGGATGTGGCCGTTTGTTTGGTCACTTTGGGATAGTGCATAGATGCGGAGTTGTCTATAATGATATGACATCTCAGGTTGGTTTCCTCTTCATAGGTTTTAACGTACAGACGATCGGTTTTGGCAAAATGCTTCCAGTCTATATGCCGGGTAGAATCTCCGGCATTAAAACTCTTGTGTTCTGCAAATTCAGATGAGAAACCTCTAAACGGACTTTTGTGGATGCCACTGATAAAACCTTCCACAACCTGATTGGCTACCAACTGTAGGTTGCCAAATGTTTCGAGTCGCTGTAGGGCTTCATCAATTTTCATCGAAGTAGTGGTTTGTCAAATAAAGGTAAACAAAAAAGGTTTGGCCTAAAGACCAAACCATTAAATCTAAACTATTATCGCTTGTTAAACAAGTGCATCTAAAGCCTCGGTGTACACGTTTTTTGGTGAAACGCCTACTTGTCTGCCTACGAGTTCACCTTTGTTAAAAACCAAAACGGTGGGTATGTTGCGAACGCCGTATTTTGCTGCCCATTGTTGGTGAGCGTCCACGTCCACTTTTCCTACAACGGCTTTGTTTTCATAATCTTTACTAATTTCGTCTATGATGGGACCTACCATACGGCAAGGACCGCACCAAGCTGCCCAAAAGTCAACCAAAACAGGTTTGTCTGATTTTAATACGATGTCTTCAAAAGAGCTGTCTGTTATTTCAAGTGCCATGATTGTGTGTGTTATTATTTTATGAACTCCAAAGTTAGTCTTTTTTGTAATAATTGCCTTACAGCCAAATCACTTTTTGTAATGGAATAATCAATTTAGGTTATTGCTTTCCATGCTCCAACGCTTCTTTAGTTGGAAACACATCTGTTTCTTTGGGAAAAGCTTTCTTGTTGAACACCAACAAAATACCTACACCTGTGCTGATAGCCGTGTCGGCTACATTAAAAACCGGATCAAAAAAAGTAAAGTAATCGCCACCTATAAATGGTATCCACTGTGGCAGATAACCTTCATAGAGCGGAAAGTACAACATATCTACCACTTTGCCGTGAAAAAGCGTGCCGTAGCCGCCCGCGTCCGGAAGAAAGGTTGCCACTTGGTGGTAGCTGTCTGAAAATATCAAACCGTAGAAAACAGAGTCTATGATGTTGCCAAAAGCGCCTGCAAATATCAAAGAAACCGCAATTACTGTAATTCTCGGTGTTATTTTTTGCGTCAAATCCCACAGCCAATAGCCGATACCGAAAATGGCTACAATCCGAAACAAAGTAAGTATGAGTTTTCCGTATTCGCCGGGAATTTTGGCGCCCCATGCCATACCTTCATTTTCAACAAACAATATTTTAAACCAGCCAAAAACAGGCACGCTTTCTCCGAGCTGAAAGTTCGTTTTGATGTAAAATTTACTGACTTGATCAACCAATAAAATAAGAAAAACTAAGGCAGCGGATTTTTTTAAGGTCATTTTTTGATGCGTGATAAAGGTGGATTAAAAAATCGGTTTCAAAGCTACATAATTTTTTTAAGAGCCCATTCGAAAAGTTTAATGTGATTTGTGAATGGATATCTTTCCTGAGGCTGTTTTAAGTCTTATTTTATTTGGCCCGGTAACGATGGCTTCTCTTTGCACATTTTCCGGCGAAGCATCAACCTCTATTTGTGCCAGGTTGGTGTCCAGCCTAATATTGCCACTGTAAGTTTGTACGGTTGCATTGCCAAAAAAAGAAATTAAAGACGCATGCCCATAGCCAAGTATGAGCTGTAGATTAGCAAACTTTCCGGATACATTCACGTGAGATTGTTTACTGATCATCCGAAGGTGCATAGCTTCGGGCAGGATAACGATAATCTTTTGCGAATTCACTTTATGTGCGCTGAGTTTGTCGTCATAATCCGGTGTCCAAAGGCGTTTGGCCAGGTGAAAGATGAACTCATTGGCTTCTCTGTTAATCTGCAATTGGTAAAAATTTGCGTACTCGCCGGCGCCTTCTACTTCTACAAACAGAGAATCTCCTTTTTGGGTTGAAATTACCGTTTCTGTAGCTTCATCAAAATTCAAAAAAATCTTATCAGCAGGATCAACCGAAAGCCTGTAATTTGCTTGTTGAGAAAACGTCGTAAAACAAATAAAGAAAAAAAGGCCGTGCCAAAAATGCATCTTTTGGTGGTAAAGATAAAAAAAACCACTGGCTACCGGATGGTGTATAGCCGAAAAAAAATACTTTGGTTTATTGCATGTTTTTGGCCTCTATACTGAGTGTAGCGTGCGGCACCAATTTAAGCCTTTCTTTGCTGATGAGTTTTCCGGTAACCCTGCAAATACCATAGGTCTTGTTTTCTATGCGGATCATAGCATTTTTAAGGTCGCGTATAAACTTTTCTTGCCTGATGGCCAATTGCGTATTGGCTTCTTTAGACATGGTTTCCGAGCCTTCTTCAAAGGCTTTAAAAGTAGGCGATGTATCATCTGTACCGTTGTTCCCGTCATTCATGTAGGCACTTCGGATGAGTTCTAAATCCTGTTGGGCTTTCACAATTTTGGCTTCAATAATTTTTCGGAATTCTGCCAAATCAGCATCAGAATAACGAACTTTAGTTTCTGTTGACATAATTAAATTTTTTTAATAAACAGCTTGGTCTCTATTTCATCAAACGAAATATCAACCCCATTTTCAAGTGTATCTACTAGCGACAATTCTTGCGCTAAGGTTTCATTTTTGATGTAATTTGTGTTTTGCGAAACGGCTTCAACAATATCTTTGTGCGTAAGGAGCGAAACACAAATTTGATCGGTTACTTCAAAACCCGAATCTTTGCGAAGGTTCTGAATTCGGTTTACCAACTCTCTAGCGATGCCTTCATTTTTCAACTCCGGACTGATGGTTTTATCCAACGCAACGGTAATACCTTTGTCCGAAGCTACCAACCAGCCGGCAACTTCCGTAGCCACAACCTCTACATCTTCGGACGACAAATTAAATACTTTTTCTCCAATTTCTAATCGTATTTCGCCCTGCATTTCCAAAGACCGAATCTGCGCTTTTGTCATATTTGTTATAGCGCTGGAAATCAGTTTAATATCTTTTCCGTAGCGCGGGCCTAAGGTCTTAAAATTGGGTTTTACTTGCTTGGTGAGTATGTCTGCATCATCGTCTAGCAAAACGATATTTTTGACGTTTACTTCTGATTGTATCAAATGCGATACGGAGGCAACGGCTTGCTTATCTTCTTCTGAAAACACAGGAATCATCACGGTTTGCAGCGGTTGGCGTACCTTTATTTTTTCTTTTTTTCGAAGCGATAAAACCAAAGAAGAAATGGTTTGTGCGAGTTGCATTTTGTGTTCCAAAGATTTATCAACAAATTGATGCTGAAAAGTCGGAAACAGATCTAAATGAACACTTTCTGTTTTGTTTGTCAGGTCTTTGTATAGCCTATCTGCAAAAAACGGCGCCAAGGGTGCCATGAGTTTGCTGACTTCTAGAAGACAGCTGTAAAGCGTCTGATAGGCGGCCAATTTGTCCGTATCTCCGTGTTGATTTTCTGAAGCGGGCTTCCAAAAACGTCTTCGGCTGAGCCTAACAAACCAGTTGCTCAAGTTTTCTTGTACAAAATAGGAGATGGCGCGCGCGGCTTTGGTGGGTTCGTAGTCTTCATATGCAGCCTCTACTTCGGCTATCACAGAGTGAAGTTCTGAAAGAATCCACCTGTCAATCTCAGATCTGTTTGCTAAGGACAATTGATTTTCTTTGCCGGTAAATCCGTCCAAATTGGCATAAAGGCTGAAAAACGAATAGGTGTTGTACAAGGTTCCGAAAAACTTGCGTTTCACCTCTTCCACCCCGGCCATATCAAATTTCAAATTGTCCCACGGGTTGGCATTGACTATCATATACCAACGAATGGCATCAGCACCATGCATCTTCAACGCATCAAACGGATCCACGGCGTTGCCCAGTCGCTTGGACATTTTCTGTCCGTTTTTATCCAATACCAGCCCGTTTGAAACCACGTTTTTATAGGCCACACTGTCAAAAACCATGGAGGCGATGGCGTGAAGCGTATAAAACCAGCCTCGTGTTTGATCGACCCCTTCGCAAATGTAATCTGCCGGAAAAGTTTTGCCTTGGTCTATTTTTTCAGCATTTTCAAAAGGATAATGCCACTGTGCATATGGCATAGAGCCGGAGTCAAACCAAACATCTATCAAATCGGCTTCTCTTTGCATAGGTTTGCCTGTGGGCGATACTAATGTTATTTTATCAACTACATTTTTGTGTAAATCTACTTTTGCGTAATTTTCGTCGTTCATGTTATCAGGCTCAAATCCTTCATACGGATCTTGTTGCATAAGCCCCGCGTCTATCGATTTTTGTATCTCTGATTTTAATTGCTTCAACGAGCCAATTAGAATTTCCTCTTTTCCGTCTTCTGTCCGCCAAATAGGGAGCGGAATGCCCCAGTAGCGAGACCGAGACAAGTTCCAGTCATTGGCCGTTTTGAGCCAGTTGCCAAACCGTCCTTCTCCTGTGGCTTTGGGCTTCCAATTGATGGTTTGGTTAAGCTCAAACATGCGGTCTTTTTTATCGGTAACCCGAATAAACCAAGAGTCTAACGGATAATAGAGTACGGGTTTGTCCGTCCGCCAACAGTGCGGATAGCTGTGCACGTATTTTTCTACTTTAAAAGCTTTGTTTTCTTCTTTCAACCAGATTGATATTTCTACATCAAGGGATTTCTCGGGTGCTTCTCCATCCGGGTAGTATTCGTTTTTGACATATTTACCGGCCCATTCGCCCATGTGTTTGGTAAATTTACCTTGAAGATCTACCAGAGGAACCGGATTGCCGTCGTCATCGAGGACCAACAGTGGCGGCACTTCGGGGGAAGCTTCTTTGGCTACCTTGGCATCATCTGCGCCAAAGGTAGGCGCTGTATGTACGATTCCGGTGCCATCTTCTGTGGTCACAAAATCTCCGGCTATGACCCTAAACGCATTTTCTGCATGTTGATAAGGCAATGCCATAGGAATCAACTGCTCATATCTAATTTCGAGTAGGGCTTCTCCTTTAAAGGTTTTTAGAATTCTATACGGAATTTTTTTCTGATGGGCGTCAAAGTTTTCAAAATCTGAAGTCTCTACTGAGGCATAATACTTTCCTGAAAACTGCTTGCCAACCAATGCTTTGGCCAAAATAACTTTGATGGGCGAAAATGTGTATTGGTTAAACGATTCAACCAAAACGTATTCAATGTTTTTACCTACGGTTAAAGCTGTGTTGGATGGCAATGTCCAAGGCGTGGTTGTCCATGCCAAAAAATGTATTTCACCCAGATTTTGAAGAAATTCGGGAAGTGTGTTTGAAATCGCTTTAAACTGCGCCACTGCTGAAGTGTCTGAAACATCCCGATAGCAGCCGGGCTGGTTGAGTTCGTGCGAGCTTAAGCCGGTGCCTGCTTTGGGAGAATACGGCTGTATGGTATAGCCTTTGTAAATCAAACCTTTGTTGTACAACTGCGACAACAACCACCAAACAGATTCCATGTATTTTGGCTCGTAGGTAACATACGGATTATCCATGTCAACCCAATAACCAATTTTCTCAGTCAGGTCGTTCCACACATCCGTATAGCGCATAACGGCTTTTCTGCACGCTTCGTTATAGGCTTCAATGGATATTTTTTTGCCGATATCTTCTTTGGTGATACCCAATTCTTTTTCTACACCAAGCTCAATGGGCAAACCGTGGGTGTCCCAACCGGCTTTTCTTTCCACCTGAAACCCCTTCTGGGTTTTGTACCGACAAAAAATGTCTTTGAGCGTGCGCGCCATCACGTGGTGAATACCTGGCAAACCATTGGCAGAGGGTGGCCCTTCATAAAATATAAAGGCTGGTTTTCCGCTACGGGTCGAAATACTTTTTTCGAATATGTGCTCGGTCTTCCAAAAAGCCAGTATTTCTTCGGTGACTTTTGGTAAATCTAAGTGCTTATAGGTTGCAAACTTCTTGCTCATCAATCTCGTTCTTTTTTTGAATTTGCGAAATTAATGATTTTCCTTTGATTGATAAGGCATTAACCTTTATTATCTTGTAAAAATTTCGCGTAAAACCGTTAAAGACTTTGGGTTTTTGAATCCATCCAGCTGCATTGCGTAGTATCTGAGTAGGTGATCGAGCATTTCTTTTCTATGCCCAATTTTGTCTGCATTTTCCGAATAAGCCTTCTCTGCGCGTGCCACATAGGCTATAAAAGTGGCTGTTTGTTGTGCGTTTAACATTTGTTTGTCATTGTAAAACTGTTGAAGCCGCCCTTCTAAAAGATCAAAATACAGCCCCGTATCTTCTATGTCGGGGGAAAAACCCAAGTATTTGCTCAACCTAATCATGAAAAGATGGTGAAAGTCGGGCTGTACGGGCAGGGCGTCAAACCGAATGATTTCGGAAGCTAAAAAGTCGTATAAATCTTTATGAGTTGCTTCTTCCCGTATAGACATATTGAGAATTTCGGACAGAAAAACAGCGACGGAACTTTTTTCCATTTGAAAATGTAGGGTTTGTAAGGCTTCATCGAGTTGGACTTCCAAAATTTGCTCAAGCGTTCCTTTGTCTTTGTGAATGGCCGTGATTTCGAGCAGTGTTAGGGGTTGAAAAAATGCCGGCTTAAATTTTTTAGATTTGGCCGACAAAACCCCGCGAATCAGATAGGTTTTCATTCCCGACTCTCTGGTGAAACACCTTACAATTAGGCTGTTATCACCATATTTTAATGATGAAATAACAATGGCCTTGGTTTGAATTCTCATTAGCGAATGATCATAACTTTGGTCACTTTGGTGTTTTGCCCATCCCGGTCTGTAATGATAATCATATAAACCCCGGAGGCTACTTTATACCTGCCAAAAGCACGAAGATCCCATTCGATGGAGCCGCCCTGTGCAATGGTTTCAAAAACCAAGTTACCCGAGATGTCTGTTATTTTGACTTTGGCTCTCGGCGACAGATTCCGAATGGTGAGGTTGCCATTAAAGTCCGGTTTCACAGGGTTTGGAAAAACAATGACATCATCCAAGTCATCTCTTGTTTGGGTTGCGTTGCCCAAGAAAGAAACGAGCCCCCGATCGGTTGCAAAATAAACCCTCCCGCTTGCGCCATCAATGGAAATATCATTGACTGTATTGGAAGGTAGCGGAGAGTTGTCTGTTGTAAATCGTTGTAAGGTGCGTTGGCCATCCGGTGAAAACATAAAAACGCCCGAGCCGATGGTGGCGACCCACTTATTGTCTGAGCCATCCGTTTCGATATCAGAGATGAGTTGGCCAAAAAGGAGCTCCTCAGGCAAACCATTTTGAAGAATGATAATTTCTTCGGCTCGTGGATTCTCTTCTTCAAAGAATCCGGAGGTGTTGAAGAGCACCCGCAGACCGTCTCTTGTGCCAATCCAAAGCCGATTTCGGCTGTCCATAGACAATGCGCGAATGTCGTTGATGGGAAGGTTACCGGTGACCTGATCGAGATTTTTGAGCTGAAAACCTCCTGCAGTCTCCCTAAAGCCCAAAAGTCCGTGTCCAAAGGTCGCGATCCATTTAGTTCCGTTTCGATCTATTACCATGTTTGTATATCCAAGTTCCGAATCCACAAAAGGGTTTGAAGGAATGCTGTTTTCCGGGGCAACTACATCTGCTACGCTGAAAGATTCCCATTGTCCGTTGCTTCGCAATACTTTGATGGCATTTTCAATACGGTTGTTGGTCACCCACAAATCGCCGTTTTGATCGAATTGTGTATCGTGTATCAGAACCTCCGCCCTGCTCGGAAGAAAGGGTTCCAAACTACTGTTGGTGCTGTCCCACAGATCTAACACTTGGTTGTCTTCTATCACCAGAATACCGGAGAAATATGAACTCACATACACTCTGTTGTCAAACGGGCTGATGTTGACATACGACAAATCGGCCGCATTTCGCAATTCGCTTGCCGGAATGTTTATCCAGTCTCCGTTTTCGAGATGACTTATGCCACGTCGATTAGGAGGGAAAGGGTTGTAAGAAAAACTGTATATTCCATAAACAACCCATAATTCGTCTGGTGCGGCTTGTATCTGAAACGGATCATTTCGCAGCGGACCGTTTGGTATGGTTACCGTTGCGTTGGTCAAATCCGGAGGCGTAAATACGAGCAAACCCCCTTCTGTAGTTCCCACAAAAAACCTGTTTTCAAAAACGGTGGCGCTGGTGTAGGTCAACTCATTGTTTTGAAAATTAGCTAACTGGAAGGCAACACTTTCAGAGTTGTTAAACACAAAAACAGTCTTGGTGGTGGTGAGCGTCATAAAATTTTCGTTTGCCCGAAGTCTGGCAAATGCTGTGGGATGCGTAAACCCGGTGTTGGCAAAATTACTCCCGTTGTATCGCCAGAGTTGTCTGTTGGATCGCGTAGCGAAAACGGTGTTGTTAAATTGAACAAGGGATGTCCAATTGCCACTTATTAGCGTGGACCAATTATTAAAATCGATTAAGTTGGGGTTGTTTACATCCGCTATGCGTATGCCTTCTTCGACCGTGGCCGCAAAAATTCTGTCTTGGAAAACGGTGAGCTGTGTGACATTGAGCAAACCGCCACCGCTTCCCATAAAAAAGGTATCGCCAAATTCTAGTCTTTCCAAATTGTACTCTACGATCCCAAACTGACAAGCGATGAATACTTTATTGCCAAATTCAAACATATTGTTCACCCTTTTGCGATCGGGCGGAATGGTGAGTTTGTTGATGATATCCACCACTGTGGTCACGTCTTCTGTGAGCGGGTCGTAAACATCTAACAATCCGGTGGCGTAACCAATCACCAATTTGTTGAAGGCCTTACTGTAGTGAATGGCTGTAATGACTTCTCCCGAAAGACCATCCACGGTGGTGATGGTCTTAATTTCTTTAGATAGCAGGTTATAAGAAAAAACGGCGTTTTGGCTACTTACAAAAACTTCGTCAATGCCCTCGGAAATATCTGTAATGTTGAAATATGAAAAATGTCCCTGCCATCTGTTAGAAAAGTTCTGACCAAAAGTTGTGTTTCCAAAAAGTATAAAGAGTATTAAAAACTTTTTCATCCGCTAATGTTGATTATTTAGACTTTGCTCAATACAAGTTTTTTTAACGATTGGATGGAATGCCTTATGTGCCAAAGCTGTAGGTTTGAAACTCTTTTTATAGGCATTTCACAAGCATTGACAAATCAGTACATTAACGTATTCGATTCTTTAAAATTGTATGTAAAAAAGTTGATGATTTAAAGGATTCTAGCTGCTTCCTTTGCAAAATAAGTAGCAATGATAGCGGCACCGGCGCGTTTGAAAGCGGTTAGTTGTTCAAGCATCACAGCATCGTGATCGAGCCAGCCTTTGTTGGCTGCAGCTTTTAACATGGCGTATTCACCACTTACTTGGTACACGGCAATGGGTGTTTGAACAGTGTTTTTTAAATCTCTCACGATATCCAGATAGCAAAGACCGGGTTTTACCATAACGATGTCGGCACCTTCTTCTATGTCTGCCAAGGTTTCTCTAATGGCTTCTTCTCGGTTGGCAAAATCCATCTGATAGGTTTTTTTATCGCCAAAACCGGGTGCAGAATCCAACGCATCGCGGAAAGGCCCGTAAAAAGATGATGCGTATTTGGCACTGTAACTCATAATGCCTGTATCGGTAAAGTTTTCGCTGTCCAAAGCTTGTCTGATACGCAAAATACGGCCGTCCATCATATCGCTGGGTGCTACAAAATCTGCACCGGCCTTTGCGTGAGAAACACTCATTTGCGACAGGACTGCCACGGTTTCATCGTTCAAAATTTTTCCATTTTCTACGATGCCGTCGTGCCCGAAGGAAGAAAATGGATCTAAGGCTACGTCGGTCATAACCAACATATTGGGCTCAGTGTCTTTTACTGTTTTGATGGCGCGTTGCATCAATCCGTTAGGATTGAGTGCTTCGGTGCCTTTGTTGTCTTTTAGGTTATCGGGAACTTTCACAAAGAGCAAGACGCTTTTAATACCTAAATTCCAAAGTTCATTAATTTCTAGGGTCAATTCATCCAGACTGTATCTGTAATAGCCGGGCATAGAAGCAATTTCTTCTTTAATGCCTTTTCCTTCGGTAACAAAAACAGGTGCTAAAAAATCGTTTACTGTCAAATGTGTCTCTTTCACTAGGTTGCGGACAGCTTCGCTTTGCCTGAGTCTTCTATATCTTGTAAGCGGATACATAAAAATAAATTTTATGTAAAGTTAAAGCAAAAAGGGAGATTTTGAGGTATTAAAAATCGTAATTGACACTCAAACCAAAAACTTGTTTTAACTGCGTGCGCGCAATGGCGTCTGTGTCGTATATGGCGTGTATGTTAAAATTTGTGGAGAGATTGCCGTTTATTTTCATAAGCACATTGAGTTGGTAACTCAAATCCACTTCATCTGTGTTTTGCAAATAATCAACATACATATTGAAAATGTTTTCAAAAGTGACGTTTTCCATCAATAAAAATTTCCAATATGCAGCGCCGTTAAATCCCAATTCATAATTAACAGTATTGCCTTGGTCAACCCCAAAAGCACTTCTGGTCTCTGTGAAACGTGCCAATACTGTTGTGATTTTGGACGTAGCCGGAGACAAGTTTATGTATAGGTTATTACTTTTTTTCCAGAGCATACCGGGGCCAAAAGTGTAATAGGCAGGTGAAAATATTCGAGACTGTTCTACACGCCTGCTTACGCCCAAGCTGTCTGTGACGTTTCGGTAGCCTTTGTCGAATTGTGTTCTGAAGTTAAGGAAAAACGAGTAGAACCAATACTTTCCGGCTTTTTTACCCAATACGGAATTCCACTCAAATCGATCGTCTGTTTTTTCTACGTCGTTCCCGTTTATTTGCGTGAGCCCATAAGCAGCGATAACTTGGTTGTTCCATGACCAGTTGTCTTTTGCATAGTTGAAAGTATAGTTGAGAGAAGCCGTTCCTGATATATTATTTTCACCTCCGGCGGTCCAATTTTGAAAACTAGACTGATTGAACAAAAATCCGAACTTGCCCTTTTTTTCCCAATTAGAAATCGTATCATTTTGAGTCTGCGCTTCTACGATAAAAAAAAGTGCGCAAAAAACAATTGTTAAAATACCTCGCATGCCAGTTTAATATGCCGCAAAAATAAAAAAATTGTTAATAAATGCTAAACGGATTTGGGTTTCTTAAAAACCGGTACGCTCGAACAGGCTTCGCCGTAAAAAACAGCATTCGCCACACTCGATAATTGTTGCATAATTTGTACATAAGCCGATGAAGGTATGGGCTTCTCAAAACAACCTTTTACAATGATGTTCTTTCCGGAAAAGGCAGATAAATCTAATCGGCTGAGGCTTTCACGCATCAAAAAAGACTCGAGTTGTTGCAAATCGCCAAAGACTATTGCCTGTGCCACACCGGTTAATTTGCTGGTCAGAAGCATGTATGCCCAAACAGGAATGATGGCATCGGTGCTGCAATGCAGTGCGACAAAATGATTTTTAAAAACGGAAAAATCAAAAGAATTGACAGCTTGCCGAAAGGATTTTTCACGCAAAATCAAACCTTCTTCAAGCCACTGGGCTACATCTATTTGACTTCGCTGTCCTTCGAGATAATAGTCTTGCAAATCTAGCGTAATCAACTTGCTTTCTGCTACTTTGTTTTTAATTTCCTCAGCCATTTCAAACCAATTTTAAAGCAACCCCAGTTCGAGTTTGGCTTCTTCGCTCATCAAATCCTGCGTCCAAGGCGGATCAAAAGTGATTTCCACCTCTACATCTGCCACGCCTTCTATGGTGCGAATTTTGTCTTCTACTTCCTTTGGTAGCGTCTCGGCTACAGGACAGTTGGGTGTTGTCAATGTCATCAGTACACGAATATCGGCATTCGTACTCACCATGACGTCGTAAATCAGTCCCAATTCATAAATATCAACCGGGATTTCCGGGTCGTAAATCGTCTTGAGTATCCGCACTATGTCTTCGCCTAACTTGTGGGTGTCTATGGTGTTTTCCATGGTTTAAGTGTTTTGTTTTCTTTTGGTTTCGAATGCCAATGCATACAATTTCAGCTGTTTGATCATCGATACCAAACCGTTGGCGCGGGTGGGCGATAGGTGTTCCTTCAAACCTATTTGATCGATAAAATCCATGTCGGCTTCGAGTATCTCTTTGGGTTTTTGGTTAGAAAAAACCCTGAGCAAAATAGCGATGATTCCTTTGGTAATAATCGCATCTGAATCGGCGGTAAATTTGACCAAATCGGAATCCATCTCTGCATGCACCCAAACCTTGCTTTGGCATCCTTTGATAAGGTGGTCATCGGTTTTATATGCCGGGTCTATCAACGGCAGGCTTTTGCCTAACGAAATCATGTATTCGTAGCGTTGCATCCAGTCGTCAAACATGGCAAATTCATCTACTATTTCTTCTTGTATTTCTTTGATTTGCATTATGCTAACATTTGTTGTGCTTTGATGACTGCCGACACCAAGCTATCGACTTCTTCCATCGTATTGTAAAATGAAAACGAGGCGCGCACAGTTCCGGGAATTTTAAAATAATCCATGATGGGTTGGGCGCAGTGATGTCCCGTGCGTACGGCGATGCCCAATTTGTCTAAAATCGAACCGACGTCGTAGGGATGAATGCCTTCCAAATTAAACGAAATCACAGCTGTTTTTACAGCAATATCGCCATAAATTTTCAATCCCGATATGGATTTCAGTTTGTCTGTGGCATATCGCAACAACTTCGTTTCGTAGGCTTCTATGTTTTCAAAGCCGAGTGAATTCAAATAATCTATGGCAACGCCAAACGCGATGCCTCCACAAATATTTGGTGTACCGGCTTCAAATTTATGCGGCAAATCGGCATAGGTAGTCTTTTCAAAAGTGACTTCGGCTATCATTTCTCCTCCTCCTTGATAGGGTGGCAATTTACGCAACCAAGCTTCTTTGGAGTAAAGAATCCCCACGCCTGTAGGTCCACACATTTTGTGCGCAGATGCCACGTAAAAATCGGCATCTAAAGCCTGTACATCGGGTTTTATGTGTGCACAAGATTGCGCGCCGTCTATCAATACGGCAGCGCCAAATTCATGCGCTTTTTGTATGATGGTTCGTATTGGGTTGACGACGCCTAAGGCGTTTGAAATATGATTGACAAAAACCAATTTGGTCTTGGGTGAAAGCAGTTTCTCATACGCTTCCATGTCCAAAGTTCCGTCGGGCAACATGGGAATTACGAGCAATTTGGCATTTGTGCGTTCGCAGAGCATTTGCCACGGAACAATATTTGAATGGTGTTCTAAGGCTGAAACGATAATCTCATCGCCAGCTTTTAAGAGGGTGGTGAATCCGTTGGCGACTAGGTTGATGCCGTGCGTTGTTCCCGAAGTAAAAATGATTTCATGTGTTTTTGCAGCATTAAAATGCTGTTGCAATTTTTTTCTGGCTTGTTCGTAAGCGTCTGTGGCTTCTTGTGACAAGCTGTGTACGCCGCGGTGAATATTGGCGTTGTAGTTTGTGTAATAATCTACAATGGCGTCTATCACCATTTGCGGTTTCTGCGAGGTGGCTGCATTGTCGAGATAGACCAACGGATAGCCATTCACTTTCCGATTTAGTATGGGAAACTGTTTGCGTATGGTTGTTATGTCCAAATTTTGTTGCTTCTCGATAGCACTCATAAGCTTTTTTTAAATATCGAAGCCCAATTTCACTCCAATTTTATTGGCAATTATCTTGGTGATGCGGGTTTTTATTTCTTGTATTTTCACAGCACTCAACACATCGTTGGCAAAGGCGTACATCAGCAGTGCCCTTGCTTCTTTTTCGGGTATGCCTCTGGCACGTAAGTAAAATAACGCTTTTTTGTCGAGCTGCCCTATGGTACAGCCGTGCGAACATTTCACATCGTCTGCAAATATTTCCAACTGTGGTTTGGTGTTGATGGTGGCTTTGTCTCCTGTGAGCAAGTTGTTGTTTTGCTGATAGGCATTTGTCTTTTGCGCTTCTTTTTTCACGATTACTTTTCCGTTGAAAACACCCGTTGATTGGTCGGCGTAAATGCCTTTGTACTCCTGAAAACTTTCGCAGTTGGGTTGGTTGTGCGCCACTAAAGTGTGGTGGTCCACATGTTGCTTATCGCCAACCAGCGTGATGCCTTTCAGTGTAGATTGGATGTGTTCGCCTTCTTGGTAAAAGTTTAGGTTGTTTCGTGTCATTTTTCCACCAAACGAAAAAGTGTGGACAGCGCAGTTGCTGTCTTGTTTCTGTGAAATATAGGTGTGGTCAATCAGAGAGGCAGAAGGCAAGTCGTTTTGAATTTTATAGTAATCCAAAATGGCGCGTTTGTTGGCAAAAACTTCAGTAACTGCGTTGGTCAAAACCGGATTTTCATACAGGCTCTGATGTCTTTCTATGATTTGTACATGCGCGTTTTCGCCTACTACAATCAGGTTTCTGGGAAAAAGCATTAATGCAGATTCTTGTCCGGTAGAAAAATGGATAATTTGAATGGGGTTGTTTACAACTTTTCCTTTTGGAATGTTGATATACGCGCCTTCTGTAGCAAAAGCCGTGTTTAAGGATGTGAGACTTTCGTTTTTGTCGGTTGCCTGGTTGTAAAACCGATCCATGACCATCTTGTATTTTGGCTTCGACAAGGCCGACGAAAGCAAGCAAATATCCATACCTTCATGTGTGGTCTCAGACAAAAAAGAGCTGTACACCCCGTCTATAAAAACCAATTTGTACGAATCTATTTCATGCAAAAAATATTTTTTCACATCTTTAAATTCGACCGAATTCTCTTTTTTTGAAAAAACGGTGTACGGCACTTTGAGCAACGGATTTAGAGAAGTGTATTTCCATTCCTCATCTTTTTTGGACGGGAAACCGTTCAATTCAAAATTTTTAATGGCTTGCGAGCGGATGTTGCGCACATGGTCGTCCATCTCGGTTCGATCTTCGAATGCGAGATAAGAAGCCAACAATCTTTCTTTTAATTCCATATGGTAATTTTTTCTTTAGGTAAAATTACTTTACCCAATCGTATCCTTTTTCTTCGAGTTGATGGGCCAATTCCTTTTCGCCGGATTTTACAATTTTGCCGTCGTGAAGCACGTGTACAAAATCCGGAACAATATAGTCCAACAGACGCTGGTAATGTGTGATGACAATAACCGCATTTTCTTGGCTTCGCAGCCTATTTACCCCGTTGGCTACTACCCTGAGGGCGTCAATATCGAGCCCGGAATCGGTTTCGTCCAAAATGGCCAATTTGGGATTGAGCATCGCCATTTGGAAAATCTCATTTCGTTTTTTCTCTCCTCCGGAAAAACCTTCGTTGAGCGAGCGGGACAAAAACTTTCGGTCAATTTCCAAAAGCTCGGCTTTTTGTTTGATGAGTGCCAACATTTCGTTGGCAGGCATATCTTCTTGGCCTTTGGATTTGCGCAGTTCGTTGATGGCTGTTTTGATAAAATTGGTAACCGATACGCCGGGAATTTCAACCGGATATTGGAACGAAAGAAACACCCCTCTGTGTGCGCGTTCTTCAGGAGCAAGTTCTTGAATGTCTTCCCCTTCAAAAAGGATTTCGCCTTGGGTTTGTTCAAAAGCATCGTGGCCGGCAATGACAGATGCCAAGGTGCTTTTGCCGGAACCGTTTGGCCCCATGATGGCGTGTACTTCACCGGGTTTTATTTCTAAATTGATTCCTTTTAGGATTTCTTTGCCATCTATGCTGGCATGGAGATTTTTAATTTGTAGCATTTCATGTGTTTTTATTTATTGATTTTCTATTGTCACACGGAACGCCCCAGGATAATCATGCTCCTGTGTGCAAAATTTTTACATGGGCGTTTCATCTGTTTTTATTTATTGTCTTTCAAAGGTCAGACGGAACGCCCTAGGATAATCATACTCCTGTGTGTAACTCTTTTTATATGGGCGTTTCTTCTGATTGTAGTTTATTGTTTTAAAGCTTGACTTGGGGTCTATATCTCAAACTTTTAGTTAATTGTTATACGTTATTGGTTATTGGTTATTGGGTTGTTGTATTTGAGGCACGACATCATCAAATCATCGTGTCTTCAAATCATTAGCCCACGCTTCCTTCCAAGCTAATTTCCAACAGTTTTTGCGCTTCCACGGCAAATTCCATGGGTAGTTTGTTTAAAACTTCTTTGCTAAAACCATTTACAATTAGCGCGATGGCTTTTTCTGTTTCTATACCGCGTTGGTTGCAATAGAAAATCTGATCTTCACCAATTTTGCTGGTTGTGGCTTCGTGTTCTATTTGCGCTGTCTTGTTTTTAGCTTCTATGTATGGGAAGGTGTGTGCCCCACAGCGGTTGCCCATTAAAAGCGAATCGCACTGTGAGAAATTTCTGGCATTTTCTGCACGCGGGCCAATTTGAACCAATCCGCGGTAGCTGTTTTGAGATTGACCGGCGGAGATTCCTTTAGATATAATAGTACTTCGGGTATTTTTACCCAGATGGATCATCTTGGTACCGGTGTCGGCTTGCTGAAAATTGTTGGTTACGGCTATGGAATAGAATTCGCCTATGGAATCATCTCCTTTTAGCACGCAACTCGGATATTTCCAAGTAATGGCAGAACCGGTTTCAACCTGCGTCCAAGATATTTTTGCCCGGTTTTCACAAAGCCCGCGTTTGGTGACAAAATTATACACGCCACCTTTACCATTTTTATCGCCCGGAAACCAGTTTTGTACCGTTGAGTATTTGATTTCTGCATCGTCTAGCGCGATGAGCTCCACCACGGCTGCGTGCAACTGGTTTTCATCTCTAGACGGTGCGGTACAACCTTCCAAATAACTCACATAACTGCCTTGGTCGGCAATTACCAAAGTGCGCTCAAACTGACCGGTTCCTGCTTGGTTAATTCTGAAGTAAGTGGACAGTTCCATCGGACATCGAACACCTTTTGGGATGTAACAGAAAGAGCCGTCTGAAAACACGGCGGAATTTAGCGCAGCGTAAAAATTATCTTTTTTAGGCACGACGGTTCCCAAATATTTTTGAACCAATTCGGGGTGCTCTTTGATGGCTTCGCTGATGGAACAAAAAATAATGCCTTTTTCGGCTAATGTTTTTTTAAAGGTGGTGGCCACCGAGGTTGAATCCATCACCACATCTACAGCCACACCGGCAAGCACCTTCTGTTCATCAAGCGAGATGCCCAACCTTTTAAAGGTGTCGAGCAATTCCGGATCAACCTCATCCAAACTGTCGTACTTAGGTTTTTGTTTGGGTGAAGAATAATAGGAAATATTTTGAAATTCCGGTTTTTTATAGCGGACATTCGCCCACTCGGGTTCCGTCATCGTTTCCCAATGGCGAAAAGCTTCTAAGCGCCACTCGGTCATCCATTCCGGTTCATTTTTTTTGAGGGAAATGGCCCTGACCACTGCTTCATTCAATCCGGGCGGAAAGGTATCGGAATCTATATCTGTGTAAAAACCATAGGCGTATTCCTTGGTTTCTAACTCTTTTTTTAGTTCGGCTTCTGTGTACTTGCTCATAGTTTTGTTTTAAAAAATTGAAAAATGAATCTCAATTCTTCTATTTTTTTAATCTTTTGATTTTTTTCGATTTTTCGGATGCAATCTATCGACTACAACGAAAAAGACTCTCCACAACCGCAAGTTCGCGATGCGTTAGGATTGTTGAAAACAAATCCCTTTCCATTCAACCCTCCTGAATATTCCAAAGTGGTTCCAATGAGATATAAAAAGCTTTTCTTATCAACTGCGATGCGAACACCGTTGTCTTCGAATATTTTATCGTCGGGTTGTGTGGCCTGATCAAACTTTAACTCATAAGACAAACCCGAACAACCTCCACTTTTAACACCCACACGAACCAAACCCACAGTCACGTCTAACCCATCTTCCTGCATGAGTTCTACGACTTTCTTTTTGGCAGTATCTGAAACTTTTATCATGTCTGTAAATAGATTTATTCTAAATTAAGTACAAAGATACAACAGATTGATCAAGCAGTGAAAAATCTTAGTATTAAAATAACAGATTGAACTATAACTAAAACTTATGTGTTTTTCGGTTTCTTTCAACGTCTTTGCTCGAAAAAACGCAGTAGCAATTCCATGGCTTCCGCTTGCAATTCTCCCTGTTTTACCGTGGTTTTCGGATGTAACTTAACCTGGTTGATTTGAAAACCTCTTTTGGGATCTGGCGCGCCAATTACCACTCTTGAAAGTTGTGACCAATAAAGTGCGCCGGCACACATCACGCAGGGTTCTAAAGTAACATATAAAGTGCATCCGGTCAAATATTTTCCACCCAAATAATTGGCCGCTGAGGTGATGGCTATCATTTCGGCATGTGCGGTCACATCGGTGAGCCTTTCTGTCTGGTTGTGAGCGCGTGCAATAATCGTATTGTCCACGACCACCACAGCTCCAACCGGCACTTCACCTTCATCAAAAGCCGCTTGCGCTTCTTTCAACGCTTGCTTCATGAAGTATGTATCTGTAAATATATCTTCCATAGATGCAAATTTACGCTATCAAATAGTAATTTTGCGATATGCAATATCATTTCCTTTCGAAAATAAATTCACCGGATGATTTAAAAAAGCTGTCAGAAACGGATCTTCCGATATTGGCAGACGAGCTCAGAGATTTTATCATCGATGTGGTCGCCACCAAGGAAGGCCATTTGGGTGCGAGCCTCGGCGTCGTCGAGCTTACCATTGCATTGCATTATATTTTTGATACGCCCAAAGATTTATTGATTTGGGATGTAGGCCACCAAGCCTACGGACATAAAATTTTGACCGGTAGGCGAGCAACTTTCCACACCAACCGACAATGGGGCGGCATCAGCGGTTTTCCAAAAAGAGAAGAAAGTCCGTATGACGCTTTTGGTACCGGCCATTCCTCTACCTCTATTTCGGCTATTTTAGGAATGGGGATTGCTTCCTTGTTGCAAGGTGATGAGACTAAACAACACATCGCAGTCATTGGCGATGCCTCCATTGCTTCAGGTATGGCCTTTGAAGGTCTCAACCATTTAGGTGTTTCCAATGCCAATGTCCTAGTGATTCTCAACGACAATGCCATAGGGATAGATCCGAGTGTGGGTGCTTTGAAAAATTATTTGACACAAGTCAAAAAGGGTGAAAACATCAAGCAAAACAATATTATACAAGCGTTGAATATCCGTTATTTTGGCCCTATAGACGGCCACGACCTCCCCAAGCTTTTGCGAGAACTTCGCCGACTTAAAAAGATAAAAGGGCCCAAGTTTTTGCACCTAATCACCACCAAAGGAAAAGGACTTAAACAAGCGGAGCAAGATCAAGTAAAATACCACGCTCCCGGCAAGTTTGATAAACAAACCGGACAAATAATTGCTCCCGGTGAAGATAAATTGCCTCCAAAATATCAGGATGTTTTCGGCGAAACACTCTTGGAGTTGGCTCTTAAAAACGAAAAAATAGTGGGCATCACCCCAGCTATGCCCACCGGAAGTTCCCTCAAAATTATGATGGACGCCTTGCCCCATAGGGCTTTTGATGTGGGCATTGCCGAGCAACACGCTGTGACGCTCTCGGCTGGCATGGCAACACAGGGCATGTTGGTTTTTTGCAATATTTATTCAACATTTTTGCAGCGCGCATTTGACCAGATTGTACACGATGTGGCCCTGCAAAACCTACCGGTTGTTTTTTGCCTGGACAGGGCAGGTATCGTTGGCGAAGATGGTGCCACACACCACGGTGCTTTTGATATTGCCTATTTGAGATGCATTCCGAATCTTACCGTTTTTGCCCCATTAGATGAAATCGAGCTTCGGCAGATACTTTATACAGTTTCGCTGGGTATTTCCGGGCCTATTGCCATTCGTTATCCACGTGGGAGAGGTGTACACTTGGAATGGAAAAAAGATTTTGAAAAAGTGACGTTCGGAAAGGCACACAGGCTACATTCCGGTTCGGATATAGCTGTTTTGAGCACCGGGCACATTGGAAATCTGGTTTCTGAAGCTATTGAGAATCTTCCGGAAAAAGACAGCAAAAAGGTCAGTCATTTTCATTTTGGATTTATCAAACCCATAAATATTGATGCCTTGCGAGAAATTGCAGCTTCGCATCGGGCGCTATTGACGGTAGAAGACGGCTGCGTGACCGGTGGCTTTGGTGCTGCCGTTTTAGAGGAATTGGCCACTTTTTCAACTTTAGTCAAAACGACCTTGTTGGGACTTCCAGACAGATTTTTGCCCCACGGAACTGTTGCTGAGGTACAAGATTTTGCAGGTATTTCGAAGGAAAAAATCTTAGAAAAAATTCAAGCAATTTTAAAATAAACACGGGGTGAAACCTCGGTTTCATGTCATCAATAGCTCATCCAAACGGCTTTATTTTATTAATGCTATGACCGACAATTGTTTAACCCGAAAAATATTTTTTGTGGACTGTCACACATATTTTTTTAATTGTTCAGAAAGTGGTATTTTCGCCCACTAATTTTTATTAAATAACACGAAAATGGCTGTACTTGCTAAGATTAGACAACGGTCTTTATTTTTGATACTCATCATTGCTTTGGCTTTGTTTGCATTTATACTTTCCGACATCTTGTCGAGAGGAGGTTTTTCGCAAAGCAATCCTACTTCGATTGGCTCGGTAAATGGCACAGATATAGAAGCGCAGAGCTTCCGAGTAAAGGTTGACAACGCAGAAAGAAACTTGGGTGCCAACACCACAACCGGACAAGCCGTCAAATATGTTTGGGATCAGGAAGTGGGAAAAATTGTGTACAACGAACAATTTGAAAAACTCGGGATTCGCGTAGAACAAGACGAAATTTGGACCATGTTGGTCAATTCGCTTTCGGGCAATCCAAACTTTCAAAACGAAAATGGCTTTTTTGATGAATTTATGTTGCGCGAATACATTTCCGGACTTAAAGACGAGGGCGGTGAGCTGTGGACACAATGGGTTGAATATGAAAATTCTCTGGCTTCAAATGCTGCGCAACAACATTACCACAATCTGGTAAAAAGCGGTTTGGGAACTACCAAACTCGAAGGTCGTTGGGCTTATACCAACGAAGAAGCGCTTGTAGATTTTGATTATGTATATATACCTTATACAACCATTCCGGACGAACAAGCTGAAGTGAGCAAAGAAGAGATTGCCGCATATATCAAAAATAATCCGTCACAGTTTAAAGTGGACGAATCTCGCGCCATCCGCTTTGTGCTTTTCGAAGAAAACCCATCACTTGATGACGAAGAAGCTGCCAAACAAGAGGTTGCTAAGCTTATCCAAAATCGTGTGGAATTCAATCCCAATACCCAACAAAATGACACGGTAAAAGGCTTGGCAGAAACCGAAGATATTGCCGCTTATCTTGGCTCTTATTCAGACATTCCCTACAGAGACGTTTACACAAGTAGAAACCAACTGAATGGCGAATTTGCTGACAGCCTTTTTAACACGCCTGTGGGTGGTGTTTTTGGCCCCTACAAAGAGGGAACACTCTACAAAGCTACGCGCGTGGTGGCCCAAACAAGCTTGCCCGACTCTGTAAAAGCATCGCACATTCTGATCACATACCAAGGTTTACAATTTGCCGATGCCACAGCTTTGCCAAAGTCTCAAGCCAAATCCCTTGCAGACAGTTTGCTGACTGTAA
The DNA here is from genome assembly GCA_032251335.1 of Flavobacteriaceae bacterium. Classification (GTDB taxonomy): domain Bacteria; phylum Bacteroidota; class Bacteroidia; order Flavobacteriales; family Flavobacteriaceae; genus UM-FILTER-40-17. The sequence goes on from JAVVDW010000009.1 coordinate 68,594, forward strand.
TTAAAAACAACGCGTCTAAATTTGATGAATTGGCGAAGGCATATTCTGTAGATCAATCCAACAAGGACAAAGGCGGCGATTTAGGATACTTTGCACAAGGAACTATGGTACCGGCTTTTAACGATTACGTCTTTCAAAACAAAAAAGGTGACGTAGGCGTAGTGGAAACACAGTTTGGCTATCACATCGTTAAAATAGATGACCAAAAAGGATCTTCTATAGTTAAAAAATTTGCCACTCTTGCCCGGGCTGTTTCTCCTTCCGAAAAAACCTTATCCGACCTCTTCACCGCTGCTACCAAATTTGAAATGGCTGTGAAAGACGGCGATTTTCAGGAAATTGCGCAAGAGTCGAACTATCAAGTTAGGCCGATTAACAACATTGGCAAGCTAGACGAATTTTTACCGGGAATCGGTGTAAACAGAGCCTTGGTACAGTGGATTTATAATGAAGAAACGAAAGTGGCTGATATTCGACGATTTGATTTGTCCAACGGCGACTATGCCGTGGTGCAGCTCACTGCTAAAATCAAAGAAGGATTGGCTACGCCTGAAAATGCTTCCGCTAGGGTGTTGCCTATTTTAAGAAATGAGAAAAAAGCAAGTATCATACGTGAAAAACTAGGCACAAAAGGGCTTGATGAAGCCGCCAATTCTTTCGAAAATGTAAGCATTCAAACGGCCTTGGCTGTCAGTCGTCAAAACCCAACGATACCGGGTGCAGGCAGAGAACCCAAAGTTGTCGGATTCGTTTTTGGGCTTGCGCAAAGTGCTTCTGCAACTGTAGATGGCAATTTGGGTGTGTATGTTGTTCAAAACAAAAAAGCAACGACACCGCAAGAGCTTCCGGGCTATGCAGCTTACACCGAAAATTTGAAGTCGCAACGAACTGCTGCTGTCGCCGCAAACGTTTTTAACGTATTAAAAGAAAAGGCAGAAATAGAAGACAACAGAATCGTTTTCTATTAAAAATATCAGCTCACATTTAAACTTTCAGCCCTCATCGTTTTCTAAAAGCATGAGGGTTTTTTATTTTGGTTTATCCAAAAGCATTCCACCCTTGGGCCGCAAGCGGGATTAATTCATCAGCTTTTGAGTGTAAAAAAGCTTGTTCGTGTTGGTCTGACATATAGCCAATGACTGTTAAACTAGGATTTCCTTTGATTTTGTCGTGATCTTTTACAGGAATCGTAAAAAGCAATTCATAGTCTTCGCCACCGTTAAGTGCCGCTGTCAAAGGATGCATTTGAAACTCTTCACTTGTAGTAAGTACCAATGGATCGATGGGTATTTTGTTTTCATAAAGAACCGCGCCCAAACCGGATTGTTTGCAAATATGTTTGATTTCTGACGAAAGGCCGTCACTGATGTCAATCATGGCGGTGGGTTTCACATCCAACTGTTTCAGCAGCAATCTGATATCTTGACGTGCCTCCGGTTTAAGTTGTCGCTGCACCAAATAAGCATAAGGCTCTAAATCGGGTTGGTTGTTTGGATTCACCAAAAAGACTTGCTTTTCCCTTTCGAGTATTTGCAAACCTAAATAAGCACCTCCCAAATCGCCCGAAACGACTACCAAATCAGTAGTTTTTGCGCCACTTCTGTACACAATTTCATCTTTGTCTGCTTCGCCTATAGCTGTGACACTAATGATAAGCCCTTTTTCTGAAGACGTGGTATCTCCGCCTACCATATCCACTTTGTATTGTCGGCAAGCCAAATGAATGCCGGCGTATAATTCTTCTAAAGATTCGAGTGGAAAGCGGTTAGAAACCGCTATGGAAACAGTGATTTGCGTAGGGATTGCATTCATTGCATAGACATCAGACAGGTTGACAACCACTGCCTTGTATCCCAAATGTTTCAATGGCATATAGGCTAAGTCAAAATGCACGTGCTCTATCAGTAAATCGGTAGTTACTACGGTAGCTTTGTTCCGGATGTCTAACACAGCCGCATCATCGCCTACGCCTTTTAAAGTAGATGGGTGGTTACATTCAAACTGAGCGGTGAGGTGTTCTATCAACCCGAATTCGCCCAAATCGGATAGTGCCGTTTTTTTTGGATTCTTATCTTCAATCATAAGTTTTCTTTTAATTGGTCCAAGGCACTGTTTATCTCTTCGTATTCATAGCCTTTTCTGAGCATATAACTCTTTAGTTTTTGCATGGTTTGATAATCTGTTTTGTTGTCGAGAGAAGCCCATTTCTTCAATATCAATTGCGTCACTTGATGGGTATAGTGTGTTTCATCTATTTCTTCGAGCGCCTTCTTGAGGTTATAATCGGAAATATTCTTCTGTTTTAACGCCAATCGAATTTTATTTTTTCCCCATTTATTGATGAGAAATTTACCTCTTGCATAGCTTTCTGCAAAGCGTGTTTCGCTGAGATATCCCTCTTGTATCAGGTGTTCCAATATCTGATTTCTGGCCAATGCAATCATGCCCAGCGACTTTAGTTTCTGTATTACTTCTTGATGGTTGCGTTCTCTGTAAAGGCAATAGCGCTCCATCAATTTTTTGGCTTCATCAACCGTGTAAGTTTTTCCGGTCATTTCAATTTATACATTCAAAACCTGCATAAGGTTGCAATGCTTTGGGAATTTGGATGCCATCGGGTGTTTGGTTATTTTCCAACAATGCAGCCAATATTCTGGGTAGTGCCAAAGAACTGCCGTTGAGTGTATGCGCCAGCTGAATTTTTCCTTCTTTGTTTTTATATCTCAATTTGAGCCTGTTGGCCTGATACGTTTCAAAATTTGACACCGAACTCACTTCCAGCCAACGTTCCTGAGCGGCAGAATACACCTCAAAATCATAGGTGATGGCACTGGTAAAACCCAAATCGCCTCCACAGAGCCTCAAAATTCTGTAGGGTAGTTCTAATTCATCTAAAATCATAGAAACGTGCTGTATCATTTGCTGCAGGGCTGCATCAGAATCCTCGGGTTTTTCTATGCGTACAATTTCTACTTTGTCAAATTGATGCAACCTATTCAACCCGCGCACATGGGCGCCATATGAACCGGCTTCGCGGCGAAAACAAGGTGTGTAGGCCGTACACTTTACGGGCAAATCTGTCTCGCTCAAAATTACATCTCTAAAGATATTTGTTATTGGGACTTCCGCTGTAGGAATCAAATAAAGATTGTCTTCGGTGACCACATACATTTGTCCTTCTTTGTCGGGCAATTGGCCAGTGCCATAACCGGAAGCTTCATTGACTAAGTGAGGCGGTTGATATTCTTCATAACCAACAGCTGTGTTTTTGTCTAAAAAATAGTTGATCAGGGCACGCTGAACACGAGCACCTTTTCCCTTGTACAAAGGAAATCCGGCACCGGTGATTTTGTTTCCAAGCTCAAAGTCGATAATGTTGTAGCGAGAGGCCAACTCCCAATGCGGCAAAGAACCTTTAGGCAAATCGGGTATCTTACCGCTTGTTCTGACCACTTCGTTGTGATCGGCTGTGGTGCCGTCCGGAACTTCTTTTTTAGGTACGTTGGGTATTTTATAGAGGGCTTCCTGCAATTTTTCTGTGGTTTCCCGCAAGGCCGGTTCTAAATTTTTAATGGCTTCTTTGATCTCTACAGTCTTCTCCTTTGCAATTTGTGCCTCTTGATGTTGTGCGTTCTTGAAAAACACACCAATCTCTTTGGAAAGTTTGTTTTGCGCTGCGAGTTTTTCGTCTAGTTGCGTTTGCAATTTTCGCCTTTCTTCGTCCAGTTTCAAAACTGTATGAACAAGGACCTCTGCCTCTATATGCCGCTTGTTTAGTGCTGCCACGCAGTTTGCGGTATCTTGTCGTAATCTGTTTAATTCTAGCATGTTTTGTTTGTTAAACTTTATAAAAACCTGTTTTATACTTTTTTAGAAGCCAATTTGTTTTTCTCAATGCTATGTCCCGGACGCGTCCACTTGGGCTTTTCGCCTAATGGCTGTAAGGATGAATCTTGAGCTTCTACAGTTTGGGGCTGCGCTTTTTTGGCAAAAGGTTTTTCGGGTTTCATACCTAATTTGGCAAATAGCTTCATATCGTCATCCACATTTGGGTTGGGCGTGGTAAGCAATTTATCTCCGGCAAAAATAGAGTTGGCTCCGGCAAAGAAGCACATGGCTTGCCCTTCGTGACTCATGTCTTTTCGGCCTGCGGACAGACGCACCTGCGTAAGCGGCATGGCGATACGCGTTACGGCCACCATCCGGATCATTTCCCAAATCTCAACAGGTTGTTGGTCCTCCATAGGCGTGCCTTCTACTGCCACTAGGGCATTGATGGGAACAGATTCGGGTTGTGGGCTCATATTGGCCAAGGTTCTGAGCATGGCACATCGATCGGCTACCGATTCGCCCATGCCGATAATCCCTCCACTGCATACCGTTACATTAGTCTTGCGAACGTTTGCTATGGTTTGAAGCCTGTCGTCAAATCCCCTCGTAGAAATGACCTCTTTGTAATATTCTTCTGATGAATCAATGTTGTGATTATAGGCATACAAGCCGGCCTCAGCTAGGCGTTTGGCTTGGTTCTCCGTAATCATTCCCAGCGTACAACAAACCTCCATCTCGAGTTTGTTAATGGTTCGAACCATCTCCAAAACTTGTTCAAAATCCTCTCCATCTTTGACGTTGCGCCAAGCCGCACCCATGCAAACACGCGAAGATCCGTTTGATTTTGCACGGAGCGCCATTGCTTTTACCTGAGTAACGCTCATTAAATCATTGGTTTCTAAATTGGTGTGATAGCGCGCAGCTTGCGGACAATAACCACAATCTTCCGGGCAACCGCCTGTTTTAATGGATATCAGTGTACTCACCTGTACTTTGTTCGGGTCGTGAAATTGTCGGTGTACAGTGGCCGCCTCGTACAGCAACTCCATCAAGGGTTTGTTGTACAGTGTTGCCAACTCTTGATCGGTCCAGTTATTTTTGATTTGAGTCATGAAAAAATATTTAAGTCAAATTTACAAAATAAAGTAATGAAATGTATTTCCGTATAGAAACCATTAAGGTAATCTCAAGATGACGCTCACTGCATTTCCGCCGAATCCCACTGCGTTGACCATTATACGTTTGATTTTCTTGGGTCCTGAGTAGCTTTTTAAATAAGGGACTTCTATAAATGATTGTGTTTGCAGCATAATAACGGCCATTTCCAGACTCAATAAGCCACTGGCACCGAAAGTATGTCCAAGTTTCCATTTGTTGGTGGTTAAAGCCGGAATATCCTTGTTAAACACCGCTTCTATCGCACGCATTTCAGCCGCATCGCCTTTGAGCGTTCCGGGCGCATGCATCACAATCAAATCTACATCCGAAGGAGCCATATCTTGAAGTGCCATTCGCATTGCCTTATGCAAACAATCGGCTTTAGCTGAAAGCGAAGCCGCGTGGCTAAGGGTTTCCGTTGCATAGCCAACGCCTTCTATCAAAGCCAAGGCTTTATCGGAAAAACCCAATTCTAAACCAACCGCTGCTGCTCCTTCTCCCAAAACCATACTGTTTTGCGTTTGACCCAAATCCAGGGCACGACAGGGAAAGGAGGTTTCAATATTTTCGGCATATATTTTTAAGGCATGTATTTGTGCCAACGTAAAATCTGTCAGTGGCGCCTCGCTGCCTCCTACAATGAACTTATCAACAAAGCCCGCTTGCAACCAAGCCATGCCGTTTAGCAAAGCGTGCAGGGCTGTTGAGCAAGTTATGGAATGGCTGACATCAGGACCGTCTATTTGTAAATCATGAGAAACCCATGAAGATATGTTGCCCAAGGTAGTGGTTGGCGATGTCAGCACTTCGCTTTTTTGGTGTTGCAGAAAGAATGCATGCTGTTTTTCGAACAATGCCGTAGCACCTCTTGAAGATCCGAAATTTACACCAATGGTCGCCCTGTTGTCCCATCCCGATTTTTCAAGCACTTCGCGTGCGGTATGTATGGCAAACAAAACGGTGTTGTCCAAACTCTTGTATTTTTTGTCCGAGTTGCGCAGTGCCGCAATCGCCGTTTTTGTATCCAAGGGAAGTGCGCCCACAGTTACCTCCTTATCAAAAAATGGTTGCTTGCTTAAAAAGTGCTTCGGCAGTCCATAGTTTTTGATGATTTGGTCACGGTTGTGTCCCAAAGCCGAAACTGAGGCGATAGATACGATGGATACAGGAGTTTTCAATGCCGTGGTTTTTCGTTTGCAAATATCCGAAGTTTGGGGCAGGATGCCAATCTTTTTATGTGCTAAAAAACGATAAAACTCCCGTATCTTTATCTCCAAATTTACCTACATAATGTTTGCGCCCTCACTTAGTTATTGGGAAATAAAATCTTGGCTCTCTAAGCTCGATTTTGTCATCATTGGAAGCGGTATCGTCGGTCTCAACGCTGCGTTATCGTTGAGACAGAAATTCCCAAAAAGCAAAATATTGATTCTTGAAAAAGGATTTTTGCCGGCCGGTGCCAGCACCAAAAATGCCGGCTTTGGCTGTTTTGGCAGTATTTCAGAGATTGTAGATGATCTGAATCATCACGCGCAAGAAGATGTTTTTGAACTGGTTAAAAAACGTTTTGACGGTATTGCGCTGCTTCGGAAAAATCTGGGAGATACCTCTATCGGTTTCAAAAATTTTGGCGGCTATGAGTTTTTTGAATCCCAAGATCAAAACACCTTAGATACGTGTATGCATCATGAAAAGGAAATTAACGAACTGTTGCATAAGATCTTTGGTGAAAACCCCTTCAAAAAAACTAAAAACACCTTTGGATTTAAAAAAGTTATCGATGTAGGTTATGTAAATCGGTTTGAATCTCAAATAAATACCGGACAGATGATGCAGGCTTTATTGCGCAAGGTTCAAAAATCAGATATTCTCCAACTGAACGGCGTGGGCGTTGTTCAACTGGAAGACAACGGCCATGAGGTGCTTATAGATACGGATCAAAAATTTAGCATGAAAGCATCGACCGTGCTTGTTGCTACCAATGGCTTCGCGGCAAAGTTGTTGGATTTGGACGTAAAGCCGGCGCGCGCCCAGGTATTAATCACTAAGCCTATAAAGAATTTGCCACTGAAAGGCACTTTTCATTTGGATAAAGGATACTATTATTTCCGCAATGTCGGCAATCGGCTTTTGCTGGGTGGCGGGCGAAATTTAGATTTTCAAACAGAAGAAACCTACGATTTGTCTTTGACACAAAAAGTGCAAAACAAGTTAGATTCATTAATTTCTGAAATGATTTTGCCGGGAAAAACTGTTGAAATTGAACATCGTTGGAGCGGTATTATGGGTGTAGGTGGTCAAAAAAAACCCATCGTAAAATGGGTTTCTCCCCGCATTGGCTGTGCGGTGCGCATGGGCGGTATGGGTGTAGCTTTAGGAAGCAAAACGGGTAAAGAACTCGCCGAACTTACCAATATTTAGAGACCTTATGAGAGCTATTCGATATGTTTTTAAACTGATGATAAAAGCCTTTCTTTGGTTTTTACTACTCAGCATAGCACTCGTTATCCTCTACAGATTTGTTCCCGTTCCGCTTACGCCCCTGATGGTTATTCGCGCTATAGAACAAAAAACCGAGGGTAAAAAAGTGGTATTGAAACACGATTGGGTTTCTATGGAGAATATGTCTCCTCATCTTCAATTGGCGGTTGTGAGTAGCGAAGATCAATTGTTTTTGAGTCATCGCGGTTTTGATGTGCAGGCTATTGAAAAGGCGTTGGAAAACAACCAAAAAGGTAGGCGAATAAAAGGCGCGAGTACGATTTCGCAACAAACAGCCAAAAATGTATTCTTATGGCCCAATCGTAGTTGGATTCGAAAAGGGTTTGAGGTTTATTTTACCTTTCTGATAGAAACTTTTTGGGACAAAGAGCGAATTCTTGAAGTCTATTTAAACAGCATCGAAATGGGGCCGGGTATCTACGGTGCAGAAGCCGCATCGCAATTTTGGTTCCACAAATCGGCTAAAAATCTGAACCGAGACCAATCAGCCGCTTTGGCGGCTATACTGCCAAACCCTTTAAGATACAAGGCCAATCCACCTTCAAATTATATCCAACAGCGTAAAAACTGGATACTGCGACAAATGAATAATTTGGGCCCGCTCTATTTTAAGGAACCATAATTTTACTTTTAACCTGCGATTCCACCGTTTTGAACAAAGATTCGAAATCATAGTCTTTGGCATCAATTGGAGGATGTACATAGAAAGTGATGCGTTCAAAAGCCGATAACGGAAAGGAACCGTATTTGAATACCTTCCATGAATTGTTGATGCTCACCGGCACTACCAAAGCATCCGAAACGCCGCTTAAAATTGTTTTAAGACCTCCAATGGCAAATCTTTTGGGGATGCCGTCCCGACTTCTGGTGCCTTCAGGAAAAATAACAGCACTCCTTTGATTTTTGTTCAAATAATTTGAAAACCGATTCAATTCCGATAGTGCCTGTTCGGGATTCTTTCTGTCTATGAGTGCCGCACCGCCATGCCTGAGGTTAAAAGACACGCTTGGGATTCCTCTTCCCAACTCTTTTTTGGCCACAAATTTTGGGTGATGTTTGCGAAACCTCCAAATCATGGCCGGAATGTCGTACAAGCTTTGATGGTTGGCTACAAAAATGAGACTCCTATTCGTCGGCAATTTTTCTGAGAAAGTAAATCTGGTTGTGATGCCCAGTAGCCATAAAGAATTGGTCAGGAAAAAGTTTAGCCAATCTACAGATACCTTGTGTGCATGATAGCCGCCCAACTTTAAGCACGCATATTGAATGGGATGAAAAACGAGCAAACACAACCCAAAAAACAGGTAGTGTAAGACAGACAGCAGGTATGAAATAGCCTTGTGAAACATGGTCTCAAAGGTATGTTTTTTTGGCAAATGACAACGGCTATTCCAAGGTTTTGATGCCCATATTATAAAGCGTAAAGGCAAAAACATCTGCCTGCTCGGCTATAGATTTAGACACGGGTTTTCCGGCACCGTGACCTGCATTTTTTTCAATCCGAATCAAAGTGGGCGCTTCGCCTGCTTGTGCCTGCTGGAGGGTAGCTGCAAACTTAAACGAATGCGCCGGCACTACGCGGTCATCATGGTCTGCCGTGGTCACCAAAGTAGCCGGATATGCCACGCCCTCTTTGAGGTTGTGCAAGGGAGAATAGCCTTTGAGATACGCGAACATTTCTTCCGAATCTTCGGCCGTTCCATAATCATAAGCCCAACCGGCTCCTGCTGTAAAGGTGTGGTAACGCAACATATCCATCACACCAACGGCTGGCAAAGCAACTGCAAAAAGTTCGGGACGTTGCGCCATGGTAGCACCTACAAGCAATCCGCCGTTAGATCCGCCTCGAATGGCCAAGTAATCCGGCGAAGTATATTGGTTGTCTATGAGATATGCTGCCGCTGCGATAAAATCATCAAAAACATTTTGTTTTTGCATTTTGGTACCTGCATCGTGCCATTTGCGTCCGTATTCGCCACCACCTCTGAGGTTGGGCACTGCGTAAACACCGCCCATTTCCATCCAAACCGCATTTACGATACTGAAAGAGGGGGTCAAACTCACATTAAACCCTCCGTAACCATACAAAATGGTAGGGTTTGTACCGTCTAAAACCAAATCTTTTTTGTGCGTAATAATCATCGGTACGCGCGTACCGTCTTTGGAAGTATAAAAAACCTGTTTAGATGTATAAGCATCGCTGTCAAAAGCTACATTTGGTTTTTGGTAAACTTCAGAGGTGCCGTTTTTGGGGTTAAAGGCAAAAGTGGTTCCGGGTGTGATGTAGTTCGTAAAACTGTAATAAAGTGTTTTGGCGTCGCGTTTTCCGCCAAATCCGCCGGCCGAACCCACACCGGGCAATTCAATTTCGCGCAGGCGATTGCCTTGATAATCGTATTGAAATACTTGCGAAATGGCGTCTTTCATATATTCGGCGAAGAAATAGCCACCACCTTTAGAAACACCCAGTACATGCGCTGTTTCTGATATAAAATCTTGCCAATTCTCTACACCGGGTGTGCTGACATCAACCTGAACAACCCGCTTGTTTGGGGCGTTATGGTTGGTAAACAAATACAACGTACTGCCCGATACATCCAGCGGGGAGGTTTCATAATCAAACCCTTGTATAACAGGAACGATAGCTGCGTTGGCTTTGGTTAAATCCATCAGATAGAGCTCGTTTCCGGCTGTGGAAATTGCAGCATTGATAAATAAAAACCGGCCGTCTTCTGAAACTGATCCGCCCACATACCTTCTCTTTTGTTCGGGCTTATCGCCATAAACCAGCATGTCTGTAGTTTGTGGCGTTCCTATTTTGTGAAAATACAATTTGTGCTGGTCGGTTTTGGCTGAAAGCTGGCTACCATCCGGACGGTCGTAGCTCGAATAGTAAAAACCTTCTTCGCCGCGCCATGAGAGACCACTAAACTTGATATCTGTGAGCGTGTCTTCTATGATTTCTTTGGTTTCTGCATTGATTACAATCACTTTTCGCCAATCACTTCCTCCTTCGGAAATGGAGTAAGCTGCCAGTTTTCCGGATTTGGAAAAGCTCAAACCCGCTAATGAAGTGGTTCCGTCTGTTGAAAAGGTGTTGGGGTCTAGAAAAACCTCTGCTTCGCTTTCTCCTTTTTTTCGATACACTACGGATTGATTTTGCAAACCGTCATTTTTGGTAAAATAAGTGTAGTCTCCTTCTTCAAATGGTGCAGATATGCGTTCGTAGTTCCATATTTTTTCTAGTTTTTGAGCGATGGTATTTCTATAAGGAATTTGATCGAGGTAGCCGAAAGTAACTTTGTTTTGGGCATCTACCCAAGCAGCTGTTTCATTGGATAAATCGTCTTCGAGCCATCTATAAGGATCCGCAACTGTTTCGCCAAAGAATGTGGTGGTGCTGTCAGCCTTTTTTGTCACAGGGTAATTTAAACGTACGGCTTTTTTTTCGTTGCAGGCCATGATGAGTATCAACATAGAGAGAAAGCTTATTTTTTTCATCTGTTTATATTTATTGTTTTTCATCGGTAACACGGAACGCCCTATGATAATCATACTTTTGTATGTCAATGTTTTACATGGGCATTTCATCATTTTTGGTTCTTATGCGTTTGTTTATTTCTGCCGTTGTTTGCTTTTAAGCGTCAAAAGTTTTAGTTTCGGTTCCTTGGCTTTAAAAATATTTGATACGCATACGCACGAAAGTAAAACAAAAAAGCCCTTGGGATATTTCCACAAGGGCTTTTTAACATTTCTTTAAAAACTTCAGCTAAACAACGGCTTGAGTTTATCTTTGAAAGAAAACAAAAGCAAAATGTGCAAAATAACCACAACAGCTGCGGGTAAAATACCAGCTGGTGCCAATGCCAAGTGAAAGAGGACAAAGCCCACGCTGAGTGGTACCAAAGCTGTGAGGGCAAAAGGCACCCATTTGTTGAGTACCAACAAAGCACCCACTGCAATTTCCACAATTGCAATAAGCGGTATCATAAATCCTGTTGCCATCATGGCACCAAAGAAATTTCCGGCTGCCTCAGGCATCTCGCCAGCAGGCATAAAGTTTGCAAATTTGTTTGCACCGAAAATAATGAGAACGAGTCCGAGTAGTATGCGAACTACCATTAAAAGTTTTGCATTCATAAACGCGTTTTTTGGGTTAAAAGATTTGTTGTTTGTTTGAGTAAAAATATCAAAAAAACTTGAATTTCAACAATTTCCCAAAAAATATTTATCAGGCTTTGGCTAAAAATGAGGCATTTATCAGGTTTTTAGCAATCAGATATTCCGCAATTTGGATGGCATTGGTAGCTGCTCCTTTTCGAAGGTTGTCTGCTACTACCCACATGTTAAGGCCATTTTCAACTGTTTCATCTTTGCGAATACGGCCTACAAATACATCGTCCTTATCTTGTGCATAGATAGGCATCGGATATACATTGGTGGCTGGGTTGTCTTGTACGGTAACGCCTTCTGTCTCGTGAAGTAGTTTGCGAATGTCGGACACTTCAAACGGTTTGGCCAACTGCACGTTTATAGATTCGGAATGGCCGCCCACAACAGGAACGCGTATGGCTGTTGCTGTTACGGCTACTGTATCGTCATTCAATATTTTTTTGGTTTCGCGAACCAGCTTCATTTCTTCTTTCGTATAGCCGTTCTCCTCAAAAACATCACATTGCGGCAAGGCATTTTTGTGAATGGGATACGGATAGGCCATTTCTCCTTTTTTGCCTTCAAACTCGTTTTCCAATTGGCGAACTGCCTTTACGCCTGTCCCTGTGATAGATTGGTAAGTGGACACTACAATGCGTTTGATACCGTATTTGCGATGAAGCGGCGCCAAGGCCATGATCATTTGAATGGTCGAACAGTTGGGATTGGCTATAATTTTGTCTTCTTGGGTCAATTCATGCGCATTCACCTCAGGTACAATTAATTTCTTAGTAGGATCCATGCGCCAGGCAGAAGAGTTGTCTATGACGGTAGTACCCACATTGGCAAATTTGGGAGCCCAAGCCAAGGAGGTGTCTCCTCCTGCCGAAAAAATGGCGATATCGGGACGAAGAGAAACCGCTTCTTCCAAACCTATGATTTTGTATGATTTATCTTCAAAAACGATTTCTTTGCCGACAGATCTTTCTGAGGCTACCAAAAGCAATTCGGATATGGGCAATTTTCTCTCGGCAAGAACTTTCAACATGACGGTGCCAACCAAACCGGTTGCGCCTACTACTGCTACTTTCATACGTGTAAGGGTTTTAAAATAAAAAACAGGTGGCAAATGTAAGCATATTTTCTGCCCGGAAAAACATGAAAACATAAATTGTTACAAAAACAACAAAATGTTTTATTTTAAAATATATACAAAAAAACTGCCTCGTAAGAAAGTTTTAAGCTAAGTGATGTCGTTTATTTTTTCTTTAATAAATCTCTGATTTCTGCCAAAAGCTCTTCTTGAGTAGGACCTTTGGGTGCCGCAGGAGCCGGAGTCTCTTTTTTCTGAGACCTTTCATAAGCCTTTAGCACTATGAAAATACAGAAGCCAATGATGACAAAATCAATCACTGTTTGGATGAAGTTGCCATAGTTGATAGAAACGGCAGCCGTTTCGCCAACAGCTTCTTTGAGGGTGTATTTGAGCTCGGTAAAATTGACGTTGCCAAGCAAAATGCCAATGGGTGGCATGAGCACATCATTGGTAAAAGCGGCAACAATTTTTCCAAAAGCACCACCTACAATCACGGCAGTAGCCAAATTGACAATATCTCCCTTGAGCAGGAAAGATTTAAAGTCTTTTAAAAAACCCATATTAATAAAGTTTAATTGGTTAATATGGCTGCAATTTAGTTAATTTTTTTACAAAATTCCTATACTGAAATCTCCTTATTCGATAACCCTTTTAATCCGTTTCGAAATCTTTGTCAAAACTTCGTAAGTGATGGTTTCAGTACTTTGCGCGAGTGTTTCGGCTGTTGGATTTTCACCAAAAACGACTACTTCATCACCTTCTTCACACGTAATGCCTGTGACATTGACCATTAGCATATCCATGCAAACGTTGCCCACATAAGGTGCTTTTTGGCCGTGAATAGTGACAAAGCCAACCCCATTTCCCAAGCGCCTGCTCAAACCGTCTGCATGGCCAATCGGAAGCGTGGCGATTTTTTGAAGTTTAGGTGCCTCAAAAGCCCGGTTGTATCCTACCGTGTCGCCGGGTTGTATGGTGTGCAGTTGGGAAATAATTGTTTTTAGTGTTGCAATGGGTTTTAACGATTGATCTACGCGGGCTTCATTTCCATAGCCGTACAGACCAATGCCCGACCGCACCATGTCAAAATGGGCATCGGGATAGTTGATTATTCCGGATGTATTGGTACAGTGAAACAGGGGTTTGTATGGTAAATTTTCTAAAATTGCTGAACGAATCTTCGAAAAAAAAGCGATTTGGCGAAGCGTAAAATCTCGCTCGTTCGGATCTTCGCTTGCCGCCAAGTGAGAAAAAACAGACCGAATCTTAATTTGCGGATTTTTGTGGATACGGGTTGCCAGGTCTTTGGCCTCGTCGGGGTCAAAGCCAAGCCTGTTGAGACCTGTGTTAAATTTTAAATGAACCGGATAATGTTGCTGTTTTTTGAGTTGTGCAGTCAGTAAAAAGGCATTGAGCACAAAATGCGAATACAAAGCCGGCTCCAAACAATAATCTATAATCTCTTCAAAGTGGACAGATTGCGGATGCAATACCAATATGGGTTTGCGAATGCCGGCCTCTCTGAGTTCTATGCCTTCGGTGGTATAGGCTACTGCAAAATAATCTGCCTTATCTTCTAAAAACTTGGCTACTGCAACCGCATCGCTACCGTAAGCATTGGCTTTCACCACGGCCATAAAAAGGGTTTGGGGTTGCAATTTGCCTTTCAGTTGCAGAAAATTGTGATGCAACGCTTTAAGATTAATTTCCAACTGCGTTTCGCGTGCTTTCTGCATTTTGTTTGAGATTGATTTCTTCCGCAAGTTTGATTTGCTGTTTTTGTCTTTGCATGGCTTTGAAAAAAGCGGCACGGCTCAGTGGTTCGTATTCCTGTTTTTCACCTAGCAAAATCAGATGGTCATTGGTAGAAAGCCTGTGGCTGTAGTGGGCCAAATTTCCGGTCCGTGTACATACGGCATGAACCTTGGTCACATATTCGGCCGTTGCCATTAAGTTGGGCATCGGGCCAAATGGATTGCCTTTAAAATCCATATCAAGCCCGGCAACCACCACGCGGATGCCGCTGTTCGCCAAATCGTTGCACACTTGTACAATTTCCTCGTCAAAAAACTGTGCTTCGTCTATGCCCACAACATCTACGCCCGCACATAGCAGTGGGATGTTGGCAGCAGCCGGAACCGGTGTGGAACGAATTTGATTCTTATCGTGAGAGACAACCATATCCGTCTCGTAGCGCGTATCTATAGAGGGTGTAAAAATCTCTACGCGTTGTTTGGCAATCTGTGCACGTTTGAGTCTTCGGATCAATTCTTCCGTTTTTCCCGAAAACATGGAACCGCAGATAACTTCTATCCATCCAAATTGTTCTTTATGATTAACCGTATTTTCGAGAAACATTTTGTAATTTTAGGCTTTATTTTGAAACTAAAGATATGTGTCTTGACACAAAGAACAAAATTATCAAAAATATGGTGCTGTTGCACATAATACTTTTCCACAAGTTATGAAGAAAAAAATTGAAGCAGAATTGTTGAGTTTGGCACATCAGATTTTGCAAATGAGCGGTCGGGAAGATGTAGAAAAATTGTATCAGGCTTCGCGTCAGGTTTACGAAAAGTTAGCCTTGTTGCGGTTTGTGGACCATCACTTTGGCGATGTAAAACCCACCATTTCCAAAGAAGACGCCATGGTGTATTTGGAAGAGGTATTCCAGACAACCAAGGGCAAGGTGGACGACCAAGCCAACATAGAAGAGCGATTGAGAGAACTTATACCCGATCAGAATCCGCATGAAGACGATTTGATTGAACCCCTGATGGAGACCATCAAAGATATGGTGGCACAAATGCCTTCGGAATCGTCAGCTGTTGACGATCTTTTTGAACCCGCACAAAACCGCCGCGAATCGCTTTCCTTTGATTTTGATGAAGTCGCTAAAGACTATCAAAACCTTCCTACTTTTGAAGAAGTAAAAAAGCCATCGGATGTCAAAACAGAAGCCAAACCCAAATCGCTTAACGACAGTTTTAATAAAGGTATTCAATTTGGTTTGAATGACAAATTAGCCTTTATCAACCATTTGTTTGATGGGGAAACGGAAAATTTTAACAGGGTTGTTTCTCAATTGAACACCTTTTCGGATGCCGAAGAAACCATGAATTTTATAAACGAAGTGGTGAAGCCCGACTATAACCAATGGGAAGGAAAAGAATCTTTGGAAGAGCGATTTATACAGATTATTAACGCACGTTTTAACTAAGACACTCTTGAAAACAAATCAAATTGCCTTTTGGATTTCTACCTTGTTGCTCACGGCTTTGATGCTGTATTCTGTAAGTATGTACTTTCTGAGTTACGAGACTACAACTCATTATTTTGTTCAATTAGGCTATCCTGTCTATCTGATTTATCCGTTGGCGGCCGTAAAAATAATTGGACTCCTCATTATTTGGTTTTTTTACAAATACAGGAGCCTGTTGGAATGGGTTTACGCCGGATTTTTCTTCAATTTTATGCTCGCTTTTTTTGCGCATTTTCTCATCTCCGACGGCAGCCATTTTGGTGCATTTACTGCGGTTGTCTTATTGCTCATTTCTTATTTTACCGGCAAAAAAGTGAGATCGTCAAATGGCTAAACTCTACCTAGTCCCGACACCGATAGGTAATTTGGAAGACATGACGCTTCGCGCCATTCGCATCTTAAAAGAAGTCGATTTGATTCTGGCCGAAGATACGCGTACCTCCAAAGTTTTGCTCAATCACTTTGAGGTTCAAACGCCACTGCAGAGTTATCACATGCACAACGAACATCAGTTGGTGGACAAGTTGGTAGCGAAAATACAGAACGGATCGTCTGTAGCATTGATTTCAGATGCCGGTACACCGGGTATTTCAGATCCGGGTTTTTTGTTAATCCGAGCCTGCTTGCAAGCGGGTATAGAAACCGAATGTCTGCCCGGCGCTACTGCTTTTGTACCGGCTTTGGTACAATCCGGTCTGCCTTGCGACCGATTTGTGTTTGAAGGTTTTTTGCCCGTCAAAAAAGGACGGCAAACCCGTTTAGAGGCTCTCAAAAACGAAAGCAGAACCATGGTTTTCTACGAATCGCCACACAAACTACTCAAAACTTTGACCGATTTCATATCACATTTTGGTGCAGAAAGACCGGTTTCGCTATCTAGAGAAATCAGCAAAAAATTTGAGGAAACCAAACGCGGCTCTTTGGCAGAAGTACATGACTATTTTCAACAAAAACCACCCAAAGGAGAGTTTGTGTTGGTACTGGCGGGTCTTCCCAAATAAGTATTATTTCTGACTATACATCTTCACTGCGTCAACAAATGCCTTGGCATGATCAACAGGGACATTGGGCAAAATACCGTGGCCAAGGTTGGCAATGTAGTGGTCTTTTCCAAAAGCGTCAATCATTTCCTTAACCATTTTCTGTATGGTGGGAATGGGCGACAAAAGACGTGAAGGATCAAAATTGCCCTGTAAAGTTTTTTGTCCACCTGTAAGATACCTGGCAATTTCGGGTGAACACGTCCAATCTACACCAATGGCAGCCGCCTTACTTTGTGCCATCTCGCGCAAGGAAAACCAACAGCCTTTACCAAACACGATTACGCGTGTCTCGTCGGCCAAAGCTTCTACAATCTGGTTGATGTAGTACCAAGAAAATTCTTGGTAATCTGCCGGAGATAGCATCCCGCCCCAACTGTCAAAAATCTGAACGGCATTTACGCCCGATTTTACTTTTTCTTTTAAATACAAAATGGTGGTATCTGTGATTTTTTGCAACAGAGCGTGTGCCGCTTGGGGTTGGGTAAAACAAAAACTTTTGGCTACATCATAACTTTTAGAGCCTTTGCCTTCCACGGCATAACAAAAGATGGTCCAGGGTGAACCGGCAAAACCGATAAGTGGCACCTCGTTGTTCAACATTTCTTTGGTCAGTTTGATGGCATCCATCACATAACCCAAGGTTTCTTGTATGTTGGGCACGATGACTTGTTCCACATCTTTGGCAGAACGAATCGGATTTGGCAACCACGGGCCAAAGTCTTCTTTCATTTGCACTTCTATGTTCATGGCTTGTGGTACTACCAAAATATCGGAAAATAAGATGGCTACATCGGGCTTGACAATGCGGATGGGTTGCACGGTGATTTCCGCTGCCAATTCGGGTGTGCGACAACGGGTAAAAAAATCGTACTTGTCGCGCAAGGCGCGGAATTCAGGCAAATATCTACCGGCTTGGCGCATCATCCAAACAGGTGGGCGATCCACTTTTTCATGGTTTAAAGCGCGGAGGAAAAGATCGTTTTTTATCATTTTTCTAAGGGTTTTTAAAATAATCTATACATGTTTTGGCAACGTTTTCTACAGATGGCGAAGCGGCAACTTGTATCGAACGTGTCAAAGTTTTTAATTCGGCTGCGGTGGTTTGTCCAATACAAAAACAAACGGAATTACCCAAGGTATTTTTTAAGAGATAACTCTTTACGCCCGAGGGGCTAAAAAACAAAATACCATCAGGTTGTGGAGACATCTTTATCGGCTGAGGCAAGGTCTCGTACACAACAATTTCTGCGTTTAAAACTCCTTTTTTTCGGAGATATTCCGGCAACACATCGCGACGTAAATTTCCGGAGAAAAAAGTAAATTTTCTGTCCAAATACATCTTGTCTATAATCTGCACGAGTGATTCCGCATCGGGTGCGTCGGCGACAACCTTAGCTCCATATTTTTCTAGTGTTTTTCGGGTTTGCAAACCTACACAAAAACAAGTTTTTTCCTCAAAGTAGTTGGCGTCTATTTTGACGATGGCTTTCAGTGCATTTTGGCTGCTTATCACGATATGCTGAGGGGCATCGGGCAGTTTGGGCTGTAAATAATTAAAACGGAGAAAATCGGAATCTTGCAAACGGATTTCTGCCTCTGTAAAAAGATGGTGAATCGATTTGGGGAGTTTTTTGGTACTTACGATAAATGGATTTGAACCGCGGCCTTTCATCAATAATTTTCGAGTAAATTAGATATGTCTTTATTCAATCCGAAAACGACCAAAACATCGCCTTCTTCGATTTTAGTATCGCGTGTGGGCAAGCCAATCACTTCGTTGGACACCATTTTGCTGCCGATGAGGTTGGTTTTCTCTCTTCTACGGATAATGGTGATGATGTTGAGTCGGTGGGTTTCTCTGAATCGAACTTCTTCTATAGTTTTTCCCAGAAATTCTTTTTGCGCTTTAATCTCCGAAATAGAATAGTTGGTATCTATTTCAAAATTTTCTACAACTTTCTTAAAGTTGATTTTATTGGTCAACCGCTCTGCAGCTTCTTGCTCGGGATGTACAATTTTTTCAATGCCCATGGCCTGAAGTACCGTGTCGTGAATCGGGGAAAGTGAACGGCTAATGACAACCGCTTTAGAGAGTTTTTTGATGATGGCAGTGGTGATGATGGCGGCACCTTCGTTTTCGCCTATGGCTACAACTACCATATCTGCCTCTTTTATGGGCAGTGCTCTGTAGGCGAGTTCGTTGGTAGAATCCATACAAATAGCATGTGAAATCTTTTCTTTGACCAGGTTCACTTTGTCCATATTGAGATCGACCCCAATGACCTCATTGCCGGTTTCGGTGAGGTTTAGTGCCAAAGGCGTTCCGAAATTACCCAAACCAAAAATGATGATTTTCATAGTTTTTCAGTTTAATTGATAAAAATATTTTCCTGAGGATATTTGTAAAATTTTGTTTGAATGCGTCGCATCATCCCGAAGAGCAAGTTAAGTGTCCCGATTCGGCCCACAAACATCACCACGATAATCACATACCTGCTTTCTACACTCAAATTGGGTGTCAGTCCGAGGCTTAAACCCACCGTGCTGTAGGCAGAAAAACACTCGAAAACCACGTCAATCAACCGGGCACCCGGCTCAAAAAAGAGGAGGAGTAAAATGGCCGCACCAATCGTAATTAGAGATACTACGACAATGGCAAAAGCGCGGTTTACGGTTCCGCTCGATACTTCTCTTGTGCCGAGTTCGATGTGATTTTTTCCTCTGGCTATCGAAAATACATTGAGCGTAGCAATGGCAAAGGTAGTGGTTTTGATACCGCCACCTGTAGAGCCCGGTGAAGCACCAATCCACATCAATAGAATTACAAAAAGTAGCGACGGCATAGCCATCTGAGAAAAATCAATGGTGTTGAAACCGGCTGTTCGGGGCGTAACGGCGTTAAACATAGCGGTTGTAAATTTCCCAAACAAGGTTAGGTGTTCAGACAGCGTATGAGACCATTCTGAAAAAAGCAAGAAAACAGCGGAAAACGACAAGAGGATTGCTGTGGTGTAAATGACGATTTTGGTATTGAGCGTAATGATACGTGTAGGACGAAAGGCTTTGTGTTCAACAAATTGTTTTTTGAAAAATTCCTTAGCGTAGGTAAAATAGTTGAAAACAATATTATATCCTAAACCGCCCAAAATAATCAGGATGATGATGCCCCATTGGAAGGCGTAATCAAAGCGAAGCAAACTGTCGCCAAGCCCGGAAGACATGGTTGAAAATCCGGCGTTACAGAAGGCAGAAACTGCATGAAAAATGGAGAAGAAAAGCCGATCGTCAACAGGAATGTTTTCTACTGTAAAAAAGATATAAACCGCCCCTATTGCTTCCAAACTCAGGGTAAATACGACAATTCTCATTCCCATATATAAGGCGTCTTGCAGTTCGGAAGAAGTAAAATCCTTGACGTATAATTCTTCTCTAAACGAAGTGCTGCCCTTGAAAAAAAACGAAAAGAAAGAGGTAAATGTCAAAATTCCGATACCGCCCAATTGAAACAGGATAAGTATGATGGTTTGCCCCAAAAAAGTGAAGTCGTTGGCAGTGTCGAGTACAATGAGCCCTGTCACACACACAGCGCTTGTTGCGGTAAACAGTGCATCTACAAACGAAATGCCTGAAACGGTGGCTTTGGGTAGCATCAGCAAAAAAGCTCCGATGAGTGCAATAGAAGCAAAACTTCCGACAAAGAGGATGGTTGGATTGGTATATCGGCTGTAAATATGCCTCACAAAAACCATCATTCGAATAATAAAATAGGCAAACAAACCACCGTTGAGCAAGGGTTTTACTTTTTGAAAAATATCTTTAAAACTCAAATCAATATGGATGAAAAACAATACCACCACCCCCGACAATACAGCCAATAGTAAGAGCATGTTTACCAAGATGGTTTTCCGGTACGCAGGCCTGGATTTGAAAAGGAAATATTTGGAAATATTGAAACCTAAAATTAGGACAAACAGACTTAATAAGCCTATCATTTTATAGGGCTTATAAACTTCATTTACGATAAACCCAAAATCAAAAATGAGGAAAAACAATATAAAAAAATCAATAAAACCGTAAATGGCTCTAAAGCGTTTCAGATTTTTCATGTGGGTTTTTCAAGAATAAAGTATAAAACTACTCATTTTTTTTGAGTTGCGCTTCAATTTCTTTAAGCAAAGAAACACCGCCTTTATCTCTAATCTCTTTAGCCGCTTGGATGCCTAAGTCTTGAAAGTCCTGTAGAGAGGCTTTTAGGGTGTGGGTGATTTTTTGTTTCCCGTCTAGTGAAAACAATGCGCCTTCAAAGTGTATGGCATCGCCTTGCTGTTTTGCCAATGCGCCAATAGGAGCAGTACATCCGCCTTCTAGTGTTTGTAAAAAACTTCTTTCAATATGAGCAGCTACAGCCGCTTCTCGATTGTTTATCTGTGCGGTGAGTTCGATCAGTTCTTTGTCGTCTTTCCTGCCGGCAACCATCACAATGCCTTGTGCCGGCGCGGGCAACATCCAGTGTAATACTTGATGCTTATCGGCTAATAATTCGATACGTTGCAGTCCGGCTTTGGCAAAAATAGCGCCCTGCCAAGGGTTTTCGGAAAGTTTACGGAGCCTGGTATTCACATTTCCTCTCAAATTCACAATGTGATGGTTGGGATATTTGTGCAACCATTGCGCTTTTCTTCGCAGGCTTCCGGTTGCGATGGTCATGCTTACAGTTGTGTCTTTTGGAAAAGGTTTGTTTGGTGGGGTGATTAAAACGTCTTCATAGGCGGCTCTTTCTAACACAGCCATTTGCATTAAGCCGTTTGGCAATTTCGTAGGGACGTCTTTCATGGAATGTACGGCCAAATCGATTCGACCTTCGAGCAATGCAAGATCTAAATTTTTGGTAAAAATGCCGGTAATGCCCATTTCATAAAGCGGCTGGGTCAACTCTATGTCGCCGGATGAAGTTATGGGAACTATGCTGACTTTTTGCCCCAAACTTTCCAACAGCGAGGCTACTGTATTTGCCTGCCACATGGCGAGCGGACTTTCCCGCGTACCAATTTTAATAATTCTTTTCATGCTTTTTGACTTCATTTTCCAATGCAAAGATACTTTGGATAAATGAAACATGATCGTCAAACTCCTGTGGATGTGTTTTTAGATGATTGGCGAAGAGTGTTGTGATTTTTTGTACGAGTCTTCCGGCGATTGCCTCTGCCTGATCCTGATTGAATTGTTCTGTTTTTTTGCTTTGATAATCCAACTCACCATTTTTAATCTCCTCGAGCTTGCTTTTGAGTGCTTTGATGGTAGGAGCAAATTTTCTGGCCTCTACCCATTCTTCAAAATCGCCTTGTATGTCGGCTATTATCGCTCGGGCATCCGGCAAAAAAGACTTGCGCATTTCGAGGGTTTCGTCTGTCATTTTAGACAAAGCATCCATATGAATTAAGGTGACATTCTGCATGTCGCCTACAACCGGATTTACATTTCTGGGAATGGACAGATCCAAAATCAAAATAGGCTGGTTCGGGTTGATATCATCTGGGTTGATGGTAGGTTGGTTGGCTCCGGTAGCCACAATCAGCACATTAGCATCGGTGGTTTCTTGGCGAAGATCTGAGACGTCTTTAACAATCAAATTGAATTTTCCGGCAAGTTTTTCGGCTTTTTCTTTGGTGCGATTAATCAGTGTAATGGCATTTCCGGCCGTGTGTTTTACCAGGTTTTCACAAGTGTTACGCCCAATTTTACCGGTGCCGTAAAGCACTATTTTATTGTACTGATCGGGAATATTATGCAAAATGTATTTTACCGCTGCAAAAGCTACGGAAGTGGCTCCCGAACTCAATCCGGTTTCAGATTTTATCTTCTTGCTGGCTTGAATGGCTGCGTTGACCATGCGCTCCAAATAGGCGTCTGTAAGCCCGTGTTGGCGTGCTTCCAGAAAACTGTTTTTGATTTGACCTATAATTTCAAAATCGCCGAGTATTTGGCTTTCCAAACCTGTGGCAACATTGAAGAAGTGCGATATGGCTTCGTGGTTTTTATAAACAAAACCTACTTTTTGGAAATCCTCCACATCGCCATTGGTATGATCGCAAAGGAGTTTGATTAATTTAAAGGGGTGTTCTGCAAATCCGTAAATTTCTGTGCGGTTGCAGGTAGATATGGTAAGGAGACAATCTGTACCCTCTGCTAAGGCTTGGTTGTACAATGCGATACGTGCATCTTCAGTCAAGCTAAACTTCCCTCTAATTTGGGCGTCTGCTTTCTGATAACTAAGACCTATAACGTAAAAATATTTTCCTCTAGTTAGTTTGAAATTTTCCATCTGTACATTTGACTCAGGTTCTCCCACAAAATTACGTTAGATAAGCTTGAAAGAGTATCGCAAGCGGTTCGTTTAAAAATTAAGCTGTATTTTGGTTTTATTTAACAGTTGTAAATCAATATAATATAGTATTTTCGTATCAGAATAAGGGTTTTAATCCCTATTAGTTTATATATAGAATAAATAAAGATAAATAAAAAATGCCCAATTCGAACCTAAAAAGTGTCGCTGAAAGTCCCTCCATGCTGTTTAATATAGAGGAAGGTTTCCAGCTTATTTTGATTTCTCACGATAAAGATCAAGCTGTTCATTGGCAAAAACAAGTGCTGCCGGAGTGTATTCAATTCCACTTTTGTATGACCGGAAGTGCCAAATTTACTTTTAATGCGCGGGGCTATAATATGGCACTCGGTGCCGAAAAGGCGCTTTTGTTATACAATCCGGACAAGGAGTTGCCCATCGATTTGCTGATTGAACCCAAAACTAAAATTCTAACGCTGCTCATTTCCATTGAAAAATTTCATGCACTTTTTACAAACGAGGCGCATTATATTCCGTTTCTAAGTCCGGAAAATCTCAACAAAAAGTATTATAGCGAGCACCCGATTGCACCGGCTCTATATATCATCATCAACCAAATATTCCGGCTAGATCCGAACAACACAGCACAAAACCTCTTTTACAAAGCAAAAGCTTACGAATTGCTGAGCCTGTATTTTTCAAAAACAGAAGAGACAGACACCCAGCGATGTCCTTTTTTGGTTGATGAAGATAACGTTCAAAAAATCAGAAAAGCCAAAGATTTGGTGATAGCTAATATGACAGATCCGCCCGGTCTAGAAGAACTGGCAGATGCTGTAGGGTTGAGTTTAAAAAAGCTCAAAACCGGCTTTAAGCAAGTCTATGGCGACAGTGTATTTAATTTCTTGTTAGACTACAAACTTCAATACGCACGCAAATTGCTAGATACCCAAGATTTTATGATTCACGAAGTGGGGCAACAGGTGGGATATTCAAGTCCAAGTCATTTTATCGAGGCTTTTCGCAAGAAATTTGGCATCACACCAAAAAAATACGTACAAGGAAAGACTGAATTTTTCAAATAAAAAGTCAAACCTGTTCATCTAAAGTCTCGTCTTTCTGAACCGGACTGTAATTTTCTTTCCAAATATGATACGCTTCCGGGACTATTTTTTTTATGGGGTTGTACAATTGGCTCTTGGAGGTATCAAATGGCCCTTCATAGGCTATGATGCCCGAAAACCAACTCAACACGTTGAGCAAAACACTTAGAATAAGTACCGTAGTTGCCAAATTCAAAAAAGCACCCAATATGCGGTTGAGCAAACCCAACATGATTAACTCCGCAAATTTTGTTATGAGCTTTCCTATCCAATTGACCAAAAAAACGACTAAAATAAAAATCAATATAAATGCAATCAGGTTTACGTGATTGGCCTCCCAATCTCGCCAAGTCGTTATTTTTTCAGTCACCCAACCCGAGCCATAATACGCAACAAAAATACCTGCTACTACGGCCAATAATGAAAATATTTCTACCAAAAAACCCCTTGTAAATCCCCTGACAAGTGCCAGAAAAAGAACAATGACAAGAATTACGTCAATTGCATTCATCGATAAATAGTTCTTACAAATATAGCATTTGCTTTGCAATCCTAATACCTTTGCACAAAAAAGTGAGATGGTTAAAGACGAAATCTTAAAAAGCAAGTGGAACGAGCTGGTAAGCAAACTTTCCAATCGTTTTTCTCAGGGAGAAAATTTAGATTTGGACGCCATTATCTTTTTGGTGGGCGTGCAGGAATTTGGCAATCCAAAGCTATCTTTTAAAAAAGACGAAAAAATAAACCTGATGCACATCGCCATTTGCCGACTACTAGAACCCTACGGATACTACACATTCGACTATGTGGATGAAGAAGGTTGGCCACACTACCATGTGCTCGAACCCTTACCACCATTGAAAGCAGGTGAACAAGCGCTACTAATGAAAGAAGCGCTTGTGATTTATTTTACCGAAAAAAACTTTATTTAAACCTCTGATTTTAAACTACTCTGTAGCTTCGTTGTCTTTTTTGTCTTTCTTTTCAGAGGCTTTTTTCATCGCCTCTCCCACTTGGTTAGATGCAGAGAAGGACGCAACCATATTGTTGAGCATATCCGAACCTGCCTGGGGTGAATTGGGCAGCAAAATCAGGTTTGAATTGGTATCCTGACCAATAGATTGCAAAGTGTCATAATGTTGGGTAACCACAATAAGCGCAGAGGCTTCCTGCGAATTGATGCCCACTTTGTTGAGCACATCTACACTTTCCACCAAACCGCGGGCAATCTCTCTTCTTTGGTCGGCAATGCCTTGTCCTTGTAGCCTTTTGCTCTCGGCTTCTGCTTTGGCTTTGGCAACAATCCGAATGCGTGAAGCTTCCGCTTCAAATTCAGCAGCGGTTTTTTCCCGATCAGCTGCGTTGATTCGGTTCATGGCATTTTTTACCTGTATGTCCGGATCAATATCCGTCACCAAGGTTTTTATGATGTCGTAACCA
Source organism: Flavobacteriaceae bacterium (assembly GCA_032251335.1). Lineage (GTDB taxonomy): Bacteria > Bacteroidota > Bacteroidia > Flavobacteriales > Flavobacteriaceae > UM-FILTER-40-17. Next base: position 94,524 of record JAVVDW010000009.1, read on the forward strand.
TAGCCCATCATGGCTTCGTTGAGCTCGCTTTTAACAGCGATGGCAATATCATCTTTGCGCTCAAACACATCGTCTAATTTAAGTTTTGGCACCTCTGCCCGAACCACGTCAAACACGTAAGAAGTAATTTGGTCGTGCGGATATTCGAGTTTGTAAAACGCATCATACGCCTTGTCTTTAATCACTACAAACTGGACCGACACTTTTAGCTTTACAAAAACATTGTCTTTGGTCTTGGTCTCTATGATCACGTCTAATTGCTGAATTTTCAAATTTAACTTTCCGGCTATTCTGTCGAAAACGGGTATTTTCAACTGCAAACCAGATTGTCTGATGCTTTGAAAACGCCCAAAACGTTCCACGACAGCAGCCGTTTGTTGTTTTACGATAAAGAAAGTTCCTAAAAGGAGTACAACTGCTAAAAAAATTCCGATTGGCCAAAAAATAACGCCCATAGTGTTGAGTTTTTAAGTTCGACTAAAAGTACAAAAAAGAATACTAATTTGTGTGTATTATCCATTATTTGTTACAAACCATTTTATCGCGGTTTGAATGCGTTCTATGGTATTTTGCTTGCCTATCACTTCCATAATGTCGAACAAATGAGGTCCTTGCAACGACCCAACCAAGCACAGCCTCAGGGGTTGCATCACTTTTCCAAAACCCGTTTGTGTAGCTTCTAACCAAGTTTTGATATCATTTTCAATGTTTTTTGAGTCAAAAGCGTTTACGTTTTCTAAAATTTTGATGACTTCCTGCATAAGCACATTTGTCTCGGGCTTCCAGTTTTTAGAAGCTTTGGCGTCATAAGTAGCCGGTGGCGAAAAAAAATAAGATCCGAGTTGTAACAAATCTTCCGTAAAATGCGCTCTTTCTTTTAAGAGCGAAACGATTTTGACCAAATTTAATCCGGCAGACGACAAGTTATTTCTTTCTAAAACAATTTGAAATTCATTGACGAGCACAGTATCTTCTTGTTTGATAAAATATTGATGCTGAAACCATTTTGTTTTTTCCGGATCAAATTTTGCGCCTGCTTTATGCACATTTTCGAGTGAAAAAGCGTCCACCAACGCTGAGAGATTGAATATTTCTTGTTCCGTACCCGGATTCCATCCTAAAAAAGCCAGCATATTGACAACTGCTTCGGGCAGATAGCCTTTCTCCCGATAGCCGGAAGAGACCTCTCCCGTGTTCGGATCTTTCCAACTGAGCGGAAAAACGGGAAATCCCATTTTATCGCCATCGCGCTTAGAAAGTTTTCCGTTTCCGGTCGGTTTTAAAATGAGGGGCAAGTGTGCAAAAGCCGGTTGTGTCCAGCCAAATGCTTCGTATAGCAGCACGTGTAGCGCCAAGCTCGGCAGCCATTCTTCCCCGCGAATTACATGCGAAATTTCCATCAAATGATCATCCACCACGTTGGCCAAATGGTAGGTGGGCATGCCATCACTTTTAAAGAGCACTTTGTCATCGAGCAAACCGGTATCTACCGTAATTTCACCTCTGATTATATCTGTAAAAGTCAATTTTCGATGTGCAGGTGTTTTAAAACGAACCACATAATTTTCGCCTTGTTGGATTCTTTTTGCAACCAAATCGGTATCCAAAGCCAAGGCGTTGTCTAGTTGGTCGCGGTTTTCGTGGTTGTAAATAAAGGTTTTCCCTTCGGCTTCAGCTGATTTTCGAAGCGTTTCTAAAGATTCCGGGGAATCAAAAGCCACATAGGCCCAATCGTTTTGAAGCAGTGTTTCTACGTATTGTCTGTACAAATCTTTGCGTTCGCTTTGTCTGTAAGGTCCGTAGCCTTTTTCCAAACCTATGCCTTCGTCAAAGGGAATACCGCACCACTGAAGCGATTCTACTATATAAGCTTCTGCGCCGGGCACAAAACGCGTTTGATCGGTATCTTCTATACGCAGTATAAAATCGCCACCGTGTTTCTTGGCAAAAAGGTAATTAAACAGTGCCGTCCGGACGCCTCCTATATGCAAAGGGCCTGTGGGGCTGGGGGCAAAACGAACCCGAACTCGTGCATTCATATTTAAAATTTGCCACAAAGATACTTTGCTTTTGGCTTCAAAAAAAATCTTTAAAACACGTAGATTCCTAACTATTCGGACGCATCTCGGCAGGAATTCGACGGTTCATAATGGCAAACCACAATGGGGGCACAAAGGCCAAAACCATAGAAGTTGGGTATCCAAAAGGAAGTTGCGGACTGCTTTTGTGACAATGCAACAACTGGTATTTTTTGTTTGATTTGTAGTGATGGTCGCTGTGCCGGGTCAGCTCGTACAAAACTATACGTCCGAGTGTGTGGTTGGAATTCCAAGAATGTATTTCTGCTACGCGCTCGTAGCGCCCCGATGGAAGCTGCTTTCTTCGGAGTCCGTAGTGTTCGATATAGTTGATGGTTTCCAGCAGCAGCATGCCCACTATGGCAGCCGCTATGGCAAAAAGTAAAGCCGTCGCACCAAATACCAAATACACGAGCAATAAGTACATCAGTTGAAAAACGGTAAACATCAACATATCGTTTGTTGTAGAAAGAAAATTTTGAGTGTTGGATTTGTTAAGTTTGCGCTGAATTTTCCAGGCTTTGAAGTAGGTGCCAAACACGGATTGAATCCAGAAGAAATACAGTGGTTGGTTAAACCTAGCTGTTGACGGGTCTTTGGGTGTGCCCACATCTAAGTGATGGCCGTGGTTGTGTTCCACATAGAAATGCGAATACAAGCTCGGCCAAAGCAATACTTTGGCTAAAAACCTTTCGCCAAAAGCATCTCTATGTCCCAATTCATGCGCTACATTGATGGCGTTGGCACCCAAAACAATACCTGTGCTAATTACAAGTCCTGTAAACTCTAGGTTGCTGAGGCTATGGTTTGAAACGGTCTGAAGGCCGTAAAACAAAATACCGTAAACAATGGGGACATTCAAATACAACATCCAATCGTATAATGTGTTTTTTGAAAGTTTTTCGGCCTTGTCAACCGAAATGTTTTCGGTCTGAAGCGGTAGTAAAATTTCGGCAAAAGGGAGCAACACAAATGCATAAAAAACGACTGCGTACATTCCCCAGCCTCCAAAATAGAATCCTGTGACGGCTACCACAGGGATAGAGTATGCCCATAAATATTTCATCTGTTTCTGTTTTTTAAGTATTTGATAATCATTTGAATATAATCATCCGTCTGTGTGTCAATTTTACCTTGCCATGGATGTTTCATCTGTTTATATTATTTGTTTTTTCGGTCATGCTTCGACTGCGTTCAGCACAGGCATGGAACGCCCTGCGATAATCATACTCCTGTGTGTCAATATTTTTACATGGGCGTTTCATCAAATGGTGTTTTCAACGCTTCGAATTTCGCAAAAAAAATTGACTCTTGTGAAACTGGAAGTATTTGGTTTATTTTAACGAGTCTTTTCATCTTAATATCTTACTTTTAACGCATTAAAAAAAAGTGAAGACTGCTGCTGCTGAAATATTAAACAAACTCGAAGGCTACATTCGGAAATATTATCTGAATGAATTGCTGCGCGGTGCTATATTTTTTATAGCGCTTGGCTTGTTGTATTTCCTGCTCATCACTTCACTAGAGTATTTTTTGTGGTTAAACACCACCTTCAGAACCCTGTTGTTTTGGGTTTTTATTCTAGTAGAACTCGGTCTGTTTGCTTGGTTTGTCGTGCGCCCTGTTTTGGGATTGTTTAACATCCGTCGCGGACTTACTGTTGAGGCAGCAGCTAAAAATATCGGCAGACATTTTCCGGAGGTAAAAGATAAACTGACAAACCTCTTGCAACTGCAAACTCAGGATACAGACAACGAATTGGTTTTGGCTGCCATTCGCCAAAAATCGGTTGAATTGAAACCAATTCCATTTCAAATCGCCATCAACTTACAAAACAACGTTCCGTTTCTAAAATATGCCTTCATTCCGGTTTTGATCATCTTAGCTATTTTGTTTACAGGTAAATCCGACTTTTTTGAGGGCTATAGCCGCGTGGCGCGGTTCAACACTCCTTTTTCGCCGCCTCCGCCCTTTCAGTTTATGCTTCTCAACAAAGCATTGACAGCAATCGAAAACGAAGACTTTACAATTCGGGTGAAAACAGTTGGCGATGTGGTTCCGGAAACCATGAGTGTTTTCGTAAATGGCAAAGAGCGACTGTTAAAAAAAATAGATGCTCAAAGCTTTGCCTATACCTTCGAAAACATCAAAGAGCGAAAAGATTTTTACTTTCAATCAGGCAAATACAACTCTGAGGTTTATGCCCTTACCTTGCTAAAGGTGCCTGCCATGTTGCAGATGAAAATGAAGTTGGATTATCCGTCCTACACAGGCAAAAAAGACGAAAGCATGGAAAATACCGGAAATGTGACTGTCCCCGAGGGCACGCAAATTCGCTGGGAAATTAGGGCCAAAAACACCTCACAAATTGTCTTTGAAGACCGTGATAGTTTGCGAAATTTCGAGAAGCAAAACAATTTATTTGTCTTTGACAAAACGGTTCAATTCAATCAGACGTATGCTTTGAGTTCTTCCAACGAAGCTTTAAAAAACCACGAACGCCTTCAATATAATATTGAAGTGGTCAGAGACGAAATGCCCGTCATCAAAGTCAGGCAACTCATCGATTCTCTCAATCCAAGTGTTCAGTATTTTGCCGGACAATTGTCTGATGATTATGGTTTAAAAACTTTAAAGTTGGTTTACCAAATAAAAAATCAGGTTAAAACATCTAAAAGTATTTTACTTTCCGTAAAAAAAGGATTGATTGATCAGTTTACGCTTTCTTTTCCGGACAGCTTAGATCTTTTGCCGGGTAATGCTTATGAAATTTATTTTGAAGTAGGCGATAATGACGGCTTTAACGGCTCAAAAGTTTCAAGAAGCGAAACCTTTTTCTACAATAAAAAAACGAGTACAGAAACACAGGCGTATCTTTTAAACCAGCAACAAAATCTGATGCAAAATTTGGATAAAACCAATGATAATATTCAGAAATTTGACAAGCAAATAGAAAAGCTCAACGAACTGCAAAAATCAAAATCCAATTTGTCATGGAACGAGCAGCAAGCCCTAAAAGATGTGATTGAACGACAAAAGCAGCAAGAGAGCATGATGAAGAAATTCTCGGAAGATTTGATGAAAAGCTTTCAGCAAAACCCCGAAGAAACGCCCATGCAAGAATCGCTTAAGGAGCGTTTAGAGCAAAACAAAAATGAAGCAGAGGCCAACGAAAAACTGTTGGAAGAACTCCAAAAAATTGCCGATAAACTTTCGCAAACGGAACTTACAGAGCGTTTGGAAGAGCTGGCAAAGCAATCTAAAAGCCGAAAAAAAAGTTTACAACAATTGTTAGAGCTCACCAAGCGCTACTACGTGGAACAGAAAATGCAATCCATCGCTAATCAGGTATCGCAGCTGGCAGAAAAACAAGAGCAACTCTCCGAAGAAAGCCCTGACAAGAATACAGCCGCCGAACAAGAAAAAATGAACGAACGTTTTGACGCTCTCAAAAAAGATTTTGACGAATTGGAAAAAGACAATGCGAAACTGCAAAAACCTGTTTCGATAGACCGAGATCAAATTACAGAAAAAGAAATCAGCAAGGAGCAAGAAAAAGCGCAGGAATCGCTAAAACAAAACAAACCAGAGCAAGCAAAACCCAGACAAAAACGCGCAGCGGAGAAAATGAAGCAAATGGGCCAACAAATGCAACAATCTATGTCTATGAGCGGCCAAGACCAGCTTCAAGAAGACATAGACGTTTTGCGGCAGATTATGGAAAACATGCTAACTTTCTCTATGGAGCAGGAAAAGCTCATGGAAAAAACGGATGCTTCTGAACGCAACACCAAAGGTTTTTCGAATGTTTTGAAAGAACAATATTACCTTCGAGAACATTTCTCACACATAGATGACAGCATTTTTACCTTATCGCTACGCCACCCGGAATTCTCTGAAAAAATCAACCAAGAAATTGAAAAAATTTACAGTTTCACAGACCGGTCTTTAGAAGAACTATCTGAATATCAAATATATAAAGCAGCTTCTACACAACAGTACACCTTGGCTTCGGCCAATGTATTGGCCGATTTTTTAAGTGATATCTTGCAGAATATGCAAGAGCGGATGTCGGGTAAAGGCGGCGGCGGTGAACAGGGTTTTCAACTACCCGACATTATCCAGCAACAAAAAACGCTCACGGAGCAAATGGAAGAAAAAATGGGTGAGCAGAAAGGAAAAGAAGGGAAAGAAGGGAAAGATGGAGAACAGGGAAAAGAGTCCGGACAAGAAAAGGGCAAAGGTTCGAACAATGGTGAGAGTGAAGAAAATTCTGAAGAGAACTATGGTGAATTGCTCGAAATGCTCAAACAACAACAAGCCTTAAACCAAGCCCTAAAAGACCTCATTCAAAAAGAAGGACTCACGCCGCCAAACACCAATTTGCTCAAGCAAGCTGAGCAGTTGGAAAGAGAAATGCTAATGCAAGGCTACAACGCTAATGTCTTGGAAAAAATGAAAAATTTCCAACACCAATTGCTCCAGCTCAAAGATGCTGTAAACAAACAAAATAATGAAGAACAAAGAGTTTCCAAATTTAACGAAAAAACGTTCTCCCAACCCGATACGATGCCGTTAAACATCAAAGAATATTTCCGGGAAATTGAAATATTAAACAGACAACCCTTACCTTTGCAGCCCTCTTTTAAACAAAAAATTAAAAAGTATTTTACAAAGGATGATTCAATTTAACTACCGCTGTGATTTTAGTCTGGCTGATGAAACCCAAATTGAAAATTGGTTACAACTTTGCGCTGCAGACGAAAACAAAGAAATAGGTGAATTGGCTTTTTTCTTCTGCTCAGACGCAGAAATCTTGGCTTTAAATCAGGAGCATTTGGGTCACGATTTTTACACAGACATCCTCACGTTTGACTACGTTGTTGGCAACATGCTTTTTGGTGATATTTTTATTTCCGTCGAGCGTGTGGCAGAAAATGCCAAAGCATTACAAATTTCTTTTGATCGAGAAATGCAAAGAGTCATCATCCACGGCCTGTTACATCTCTGTGGATATGCCGATAAAACAGACACCGAATCCGCTTTGATGCGAGATATAGAAAACGAAAAACTAAAATTGTTTCACGTGAAACCATGAGTTTATTTCAAGACATATACGATGTAATTGTAGTAGGTGGCGGTCATGCAGGTTGTGAAGCCGCAGCGGCAGCCGCCAACATGGGGTCTAAAACCCTGTTAGTAACCATGAATCTTCAAACCCTTGGGCAGATGTCTTGTAACCCGGCTATGGGTGGTATTGCTAAAGGGCAGATTGTGTGTGAAATTGATGCTTTGGGCGGCTATTCGGGTATCGTGAGCGACTTGTCTGCCATTCAGTTTAGAATGCTGAATCGCTCTAAAGGTCCTGCCATGTGGAGTCCGCGTACACAAAATGACAGAATGCGCTTTGCAGAAACCTGGCGTCTCAAACTGGAACAAACGCCCAATTTGGATTTTTATCAGGAAATGGTGAAAAGCCTCATTATTAAAAATGGACGGGTTACTGGGGTTATAACTTCTCTAGGCATACAAATAAAAGGTAAAACAGTAGTATTGACAAACGGCACTTTTTTAAATGGTTTGATTCATATTGGTGAGAAACAATTTGGTGGTGGTCGTGCCGGTGAATCGGCCGCCTATGGTATCACAGAACAACTTGTCTCTTTGGGATTCGAATCCGGCAGGATGAAAACAGGTACGCCACCGCGCGTAGATGGCAGGTCGCTCAATTACACACTCATGGAAGAACAAGCCGGTGATGAAATGCCTCAGAAGTTTTCTTTCTCAGATGAAACAAAGCCGCTAAGCAAACAACGTTCATGTTTTATCACTTATACAAACCCGACAGTACACGATTTGCTCAGAGAAGGATTTGATCGATCGCCAATGTTTAACGGGCGCATTCAAAGTATTGGCCCTAGGTATTGTCCGTCGGTGGAAGATAAAATTAACCGTTTTGCAGAAAAAGAACGTCATCAAATATTTGTGGAGCCGGAAGGCTGGCATACAGTTGAGGTTTATGTAAACGGATTCTCAACCTCATTGCCCGAAGATGTTCAATACAAAGCTTTAAAAGCAGTGCCTGGTTTTGAAAAGGTGAAGTTTTTTAGAGCGGGTTACGCCATTGAATACGATTATTTTCCGCCGACGCAGCTTCAATACTCGCTAGAAACCAAACTGATTGGCGGCCTTTATTTTGCCGGACAGATAAACGGCACCACCGGATATGAAGAAGCGGCATCGCAGGGATTGATGGCAGGAATCAACGCACATTTGTCTGTAAAAGAAAAAGCGCCTTTTATCCTCAAGAGAAGTGACGCCTATATTGGAGTCCTAATAGACGATCTCATTACCAAAGGGACAGAAGAGCCCTACAGGATGTTTACTTCTCGCGCCGAGCACAGAACCTTGTTGCGCCAGGATAACGCTGATGTGCGCTTAACAAATATCGGTCATCAAATTGGACTAGCTTCAACAGAACGACTTAAAAAAGTGGAAGCAAAGAGGAACAAAACGGATTCGTTTGTACAATTCTTAAAAAAAACCAGTGTATCCACAGATGAAATCAATCCGATTTTGACAGTGGTCGATTCGGCTAATGTGACACAATCTGATAAGTTGTTTAAGTTTCTGAGTCGCCCAAATATCAATTTGAAAATGCTGGGAACTTTAAACAAAGTGGCTGATTTTATCTCCGATAATCATTTGGAAGAAGAAGAAATTGAACAAGCCGAAATTCAAGTTAAATATTCCGGATACATAGAAAAAGAAATGGCGCAAGTTGACAAACTCAGCAGGCTAGAAGACATCCGAATACCCGTGGGTTTTGATTACGATAAAGTGAAATCGCTGTCTATAGAAAGTCGCCAAAAGCTACAGAAAATATTGCCCGCCACCTTAGCACAAGCCTCAAGAATTAGTGGAGTTTCACCAAGCGATATCTCCACGTTGCTCGTTTATATGGGCAGATAAAACTCAAATGCTTCACGTGGAACATTCCAAAAACATATCAAACAAAGAAACTTATACTTACTTAAAAGTAACCGACCATGCTTTGACAAAAGAAGTGTTTTCACTCGTTGCCGAAGAAAACGGTAGCGTACTAAAAACACATCCGCAACCGAAAAAAAATGAGATAGGGAAATATTACCAAAATGAAAATTACATTTCTCATACAGATGTAAAAAGCACTCTTTTTGATAAACTTTATCATATCGTACGTAAGATTGCTACAAAACAGAAACTAAAAAACATAGAAAAATTAACCCGTAAAAAAGGAAAAATTCTCGATATAGGCGCGGGAACAGGTGAATTTGTCAAAGCAGCAAAAAACAGTGGGTGGCTATCCGAAGGTATAGAACCTGATGCAGGTGCCAGAAACAAAGCTTCAGAAAAAGGCGTATCGTTGCACAGTGAAACAAAACAGTACGCTGATAAAAGTTTTGATATAGTAACGCTTTGGCATGTGCTGGAGCATGTGTATCACCCCGATGAACAAATCAAAGAAATATATAGACTGCTTAAAGAAGGAGGCACAGCGGTAATTGCTGTTCCTAATTTTACTTGTTACAGCGCACTGTATTATAAAAACCACTGGGCTGCATTTGATGTTCCAAGGCATTTATGGCACTTTTCGCCTAAATATCTAAAAAAAAAATTCACAACGGAACACTTCGAATGTGTGAAAACAGAACCGCTATATCAGGATGCATTTTATATTAATTTGCTTTCTGAAAAATATAAAACCGGAAAGTCAAATCCTGTAAGGGCATTTTGGATTGCCCTCAAATGCAACCTTCTTGGGAGAAAAAAAGAAAAATGTGCCACTGTGGTATATTATTTCAGAAAGAAATCAAATAAAGCGATTTAAAGCCGTTTACAACAACCCGCTATACAAAGAGCAATGTAAAAGAATTCTATGGATTAAAACTCAAATAAAACACCTCTTAAGCATAGAAAATATTTATACATACTATAATAACAATAGTTTTGAGAAATATTAATAATATGACTTAAAAATTCACAAACAATTGTTAGCGTTTTATTCGTAAATTTGCCGCCAATTAAACGGAATCGTGAAATGCACCATAACGGATTTATCCGTCCTAAAGGCACCTTTCTAAACCGTTACATTCAAACTATTAAAAACATATTAAAAACAAAAAATGAAAAATTATTTATTAATTACTTTAATTGGTTTCTTCGCTGTTTCATGCAACCAGGAAAAAACAGCCTATGTAGAAACAGAAAAACTGATGCAAGACTACCTTGAAACCAAAGATGTAGAAAAATCGCTACAACAAAAATCGGACTCTTTGCAAACGGGCTTGGCTCAAATGAGTCAGGAATTTCAAACTCAAGTGCAAGAATACCAATCCAAGGCCTCTACAATGAGTGCTCAAAAGAGGGAAGAAGCGGAACAAACCCTCTTGGGACAACAAAGGCAAATTCAGCAAATTCAGCAAAGGGAAAGTCAAATTTTTCAGGACGAATACAAAGCGCGCATGGACAGCTTGGTAAACAAAGTAAAAAAATACGTGGGTGAGTATGCCAAAAAGAATGGATATACTTATATATTTGGCTCGAACAATACGGAAAACATCTTGTACGGTGCAGAAAGCAAAAACGTGACTGAAGACGTTTTAAAAGCATTAAATGAGGCGTATAAACCTGAATAAAAGGGTTTAAAAATATCTTAAAAAAACCGGCATTAGTTGTCGGTTTTTTTTTGGCTGTATATTTCGTAAACTTTTTCAAAAATGGTTTCAGGTGCAATGCTGCGCATACAATCTTCATAACCTAGCGGAACCGTCTTGCCAAAAACGGAAGTAGGAATACAGGGAAATAAATCGTGATTCACGGTTATGGCTCGAGAAAGCGGTTGGCCGAATGGTGCGAAACCGGCATGAGGGTGTGTTACGCCCCAAATCGTAACTACCGGTTTGCCATACATGGCCGCCAAATGCGCATTTCCGGAATCCATAGAGAGCATCAAATCCAAATTAGATATCAACCTGAGTTCGTCGGAAAAATTGAAAAGCGCTGCTAAATTAATAATGTTTGATTGTGATTCGTAAAGTGATGAGAGGGCATCGCGTTCATTTGGTGCACCAAAAAGAATCACAGTAACATCTGATAGAGATGAAAGTGAAGTAAGTAATTTGCGCATCAAATCGGATGGGTAGGTTTTAGAATCAAATTTGGCGAAAGGTGCCAAACCGATGAGAAAATCTTGCCGGTTAAGATTTAATTTACTTCGAATGTCATCAATAGGCTGTTTCGCACGCTCAACATGCTCTAAAACAACCGGAAAGCCAAGTCTTCTAAAAACATCCGCATAGCGTTCATGCGTGGTCTTGAGGGGTTTAAAAACCTTATTCTTGCAGCGAGTCAGTCTTTTCTTTTCGAGCCTGCCTTTGTCTAAAACAACGGTTTGAACACCCAAAAATCTTAAAAAAAAAGCTGTAACAAGGCTTCTTAAAACTTGGTGGCAATCAGCAAAAGCATCAATCTGCAAGCTGCGTAAATCCAATGCAAGACGAAACAACCCTAAAAACCCTTTGTGTCTATCTTTTAAATCGATAGAATAAAAATGTACTTGGGGAATCTCGTCAAAAAGTGGCTTAAAAAATGGCCGTGAAACAACGGTGATGGTCAGGTTTGGAAATTGGTCTGAAAGGGCGCGTAAAACAGGAACAAGCATAGCCACATCGCCAAGTGCGGATAGCCTGAAAACCGCAATGTGTCTATGCAAACTAGCCAACTAGTTTTTGTTTTTTGCGTATAAAACCGGATTGAGCGATTCGTCGTTGTACATTTTCATTTGCTTGTATAGCTTCATGTACTTGCGTCCTGCAGCAATGTCTTCGAGCAATTGGTCAATAGCAGCGGATAAATCCTGTCGTTGTGATAGAAGCACATCTAGCTTAGCTTGACAAGCAGCACGGTGATCGGCTGTTGCATTCTTCCTTGTTGCTTCTTCACGCATGTGATATATCTTAAGAGATAAAATAGACAGCCTATCAATCGCCCAAGCTGGGGTTTCCGTGTTGATAGATGCATCCGCTTGGGGAGTCAAATTTTTATATTTTTCCAGGAAGAAACTGTCTATGTATTCTACAAAATCTGTTCTGTCTTGATTTGATGCATCAATTTTGCGTTTCAAAATCAAAGCTGCTTCTGGCTGAATTTGAGGATCTCTGATTAAATCTTCATAATGCCACTGAACCGTATCTATCCAACATTTTCGATATAAAAGGTGTTTGATATCGTCTTTAGGATAAGGATTTGAAAAAGGTTGTGAAACATCATCAACTACATGATAAACACGAATCACATCATCAAAAATTTCATTGGCAAGTGTTGAAAACATAATACTTAATTTTAAAACAAAGATAAGCCAAATCCATAAATTAGATTGAATGAAACATCAATACGGCAGTAAAAGCGGTAAATAGCCACATCCACAACTCTTTGAGTATGGGTTTTCCAAGCGATTCGGTAAAGGATGCTGAAAAAACAGCAACAAACGGAAACAGCAACAACAGCAATTTATCTGCCTGCGACATGAAGAATGCGATGAGTAAAAGCGACACAAGCCATCCAAAAAAAATAAGCAACCGAACCTTTCTGTAAATAGCAGATTTTCTAACTAATTTTTTATAGAAAAAAAACACGGTTAACAAGCCGGTGAAAAAAATAAAATATAGTGTAATCGGGGTGTCCGAATATTGGGAAAAATCTAAAAAACGAATACTGTCAAACGCAAATAAGTCGATAAAAAAAGGCTGCTGATCTGTGATGTAAAACCATGTAAAAACAAGGAAAATAGGTACAAAAACACCTGCAAAAGGTATAAACCAAATCCTATTGGGCTTTCCCTCAAACAAGGCTAAAGAGATAAAAATTAGTAAGAGAAAAAAAAGAATCTGTGGCTGAAAAAAAGCGGAAATAGACAACCAAAAAGCGGCGTCAAAAACTTTCTGTCTGATGTCTATAGTGGTGCGAATGGATAAAATGCGCCGCAGGCCTAACAAAAAAAACACAAAGGAAAGCAGCGCGTCTGTGTCAAAAGATACGCCCAAAAACAACATCAAAAACATGGAAAAATAATAAAGCGCAAGGCTGTTGTTTTGCGTCAATCTGTTTCGATGTACAATAAAATTAAACAACGCCAAGATAAATAAAACGAGTAAACCGCTCCATAAAACCTCCAAAAAAACGGGTTTGAGGGAAGCAGAACGAATCAAGGAAACAAAAACAATCCAACAAAGCATCAAGCAATAAACAACTACAAAATGTATGGGTTTCGATTTGCTAAAAAATTGATGGAGCATGTTCTAAAATAAGATATCAAAAGTAAAAAATCACATCAATTAATCAGATATTAATCATGAAAGTTTAAACGGAAGTGTATGTTTGCAAAAAAATTACAAATGTCAAGCAATCTTGAACCATGCGAATTGTGCCAGTCCGAATCTGGCATCGCTGTTTATGAATTATCTCCGCATGGGCAAAATAGCCCATACAGTGGCGTTTGTGTTTGTGAAAACTGCCTTAGCCAAATAGAAAATCCGGATTTGATGGATGTCAATCACTGGCGTTGTTTAAACGACAGCATGTGGAGCGAAAAGGAGGAAGTAAAAATTTTGGTTTGGAGAATTTTACACCGCCTTAGGGGTGAGGGCTGGCCTCAAGACCTTTTAGATATGATGTACCTAAACGAATCCTCATTGGCGTTTGCCCAAAGCGGGGTAGATGAGGAAACGAAACCCAAGCACCAAGACACCAATGGCAACATGCTTAGCAACGGAGATCAGGTAACCCTCATTAAGGATCTCGACGTAAAAGGAAGTAGCCTGACCGCCAAGAGAGGAACTGTGGTAAAAAAAATTAACCTAGTGGAAGACAATCCGGAACAAATTGAAGGGCGAATCGATGGCCAACTCATCGTAATCCTGACAAAATTTGTTAAAAAATCATGACAATTTCAAAGACAAATAAAATTTTACGACCATAAAGAAAATATTTATCTTTGTGGCTCAAATTTAAAATTTGATTACATGACACCGATGAAAGATTTTTTTGGAGGCATACAAAGTTTCTTTGAATTTGTAATGTTTAATAACCTTGATTGGGTTAGGCAAATGGAATTGGAAAATTGGTGGCTGGCCAATCTGGTAAACTGGACTTTTCTGATAATTGGCTTTGTGGCCGCAGTCTATTGGATTAAACAACTACAACTTTTTAATGATCGTGGTGAAGAAGACAAATCCATCACTTCGCATTCCTACCTATAGATCAAATCCAAGGTCTTTTCTGAAATACATCTTGTCAAAAGCTATTTTATCGATGCTTGTATAAGCCTTTTTTAGGGCTTCTTTGTGGTCGTTTCCCAATGCCGTCACAGCAAGCACACGCCCGCCCGTACTCACCACCGCACCGTCTTTAAAGGCAGTTCCTGCATGAAAAACCAAACTATCGGTTACATTTTCCAATCCTGAAATGGATTTATTTTTTTCATAGGCCTCAGGATAACCCCCGGATACCATAACCACCGTTGCAGCCGTTTGTGGATTGATACGCAAATCCATCTTATGAAGTTGACCGTCGGAAACCGCAAGCAAGAGTTTTAAAAAATCATTTTCCACGCGAGGGATGACCACTTCCGTCTCCGGATCGCCCATACGAACGTTGTATTCTATCACATAAGGATCGTCTCCCACTTTCATCAATCCGATAAAAATAAAACCTTTGTAGGGTAAATTTTGCTCCTTTAATCCTTTAATTGTGGGGATAACAATACGATTTTCAACCTTATTGAGGAAATCAGCTGTGGCAAAAGGAACCGGCGAAACCGCCCCCATGCCACCTGTGTTCAGGCCGGTATCGCCCTCACCAATACGCTTGTAATCTTTGGCAGAAGGCAAAATCATGTAGTGTTCACCGTCAGAAAGCACAAAAACACTGAGTTCGATGCCTTTTAAAAATTCTTCTATGACCACTTTTTGGCTCGCTTGGCCAAACTTCGCATCCAGCAACATCGCGCGCAATTCCTGTTTGGCTTCTTTTATATCATCTAAAATCAAAACCCCTTTTCCGGCCGCCAAGCCATCCGCTTTTAAAACATAGGGCGGTTGAAGGCTTTCCAAAAAGGCAAAAGCAGCAGACAGCTGCGTCTTGTCAAAACTTTGATAAGCAGCCGTTGGAATGTTTTGACGGCTCATAAAATCCTTGGCAAACTCCTTACTTCCTTCTAGTTGTGCCGCCGCCGCAGCCGGTCCAATAAAACGAACAAATTTTAAAATCTTGTCATTTTCAAAAAAATCGCGAAGGCCTTCAACCAACGGAACTTCCGGCCCCACAATAACCAATTCTATGGCGTTTTGTATAACCGCATTTTTAATGCCTTCAAAATCCAAGACATCCAAATTGAGATTGGTGGCTATGGAAGCCGTTCCGGCATTGCCAGGTACTACAAAAATTTTTTCGGCATATGGACTTTGCTTCATCTTCCAAGCAAATGTGTGCTCTCTGCCACCGGAACCAATAATTAAAATGTTCATTTTTATAAATTGTTTGACAAAATTAACTTCTTTTGTAGAGGTTACCGTAGGTTTTCCCTTAAAATTCATCCGGCTTTATGTCATTTTTTGAACAAACATTAGAACTCAAAGGTTTTCCGATAGGGCAAGCAAAACAAAAATTGGCTGAAATTCAAGCTATACCTAGAACAGATTTAAATAAATTTCAAGAAAATGCCCGTTGGGAGATTGTTCGCTTTCACTTGGAAAACAACCCTATGTATAGCGGATGGATTCATGGGAAGCTTCCAAAAAACTGGACAGACCTCCCCGTGATGACAAAATCCGATCTTCAACAACCTATAAAAAACAGATTGAGCAAAGGTTTTCAGCTCAAAGATGTATATCTCAACAAAACATCCGGCTCTTCCGGAAATCCCTTTTCATTTGCTAAAGATAAATTTAGCCATGCACTCACTTGGGCCATCATCCTCGATCGGTTTGAAAAAATTGGGATCAAGCAAAGTACCGATTTGCAAGCGAGGTTTTACGGAATTCCACTCGATACTTTTCATCACCTCAAAGAACGACTCAAAGATTTTGCAGCCCGGCGCTATCGGTTTCCGATATTCAACCTAGATGATGAAGTGCTTTCAAGATATGTATCGTATTTTAAAAAGAGAAGATTTGTTTACATAAACGGCTATACCAGTTCGATTGTGCTCTTCGCAAAGTATTTGCAATCTAAAGAAATTGTTTTAAAAAATATTTGCCCCAGTCTGAAATGCTGCGTAGTAACCAGTGAAATGTTGTTTGCCGAAGACAGGCAATTGTTGGAACATCAATTGGGTGTGAAAGTTGTCAACGAATACGGAGCGTCCGAACTCGATTTGATTGCTTTCGAGACGCAACCCGGTTTTTGGGAAATCAATACCGATTCGCTTTTTGTCGAAATACTCGATAACGACAACAAACCTGTACAAAACGGTGAATCCGGAAAAATTGTGATCACTTCGCTCTACAACAAGGCGCATCCGTTTATCCGGTATGAAATTGGCGATTTGGGAATCATAGACCCGAACAGCCAGCCCGAAAAACCACTGCTAAAAAAACTCATAGGTCGCACCAATGATATGGCGATTTTACCCGGCGGAAAAAAAGTGCCCGGCCTCACGTTTTATTACGTCACCAAAAGTATTATGGCAGACGACGGTTTGCTAAAAGAATTTACGGTGACGCAAACGGCCATAGATATTTTTCGAATAGACTATGTAAGAAACCATCCGCTCTTGCCTCAAGAAGAAAAAAAAGTGCGAACAGCCATTCATCTATACGCTGGAGAAACTGTGCAAGTCACCTTTAAACATCGTGAAAAACTCGTGCGCACTCAAGCCGGAAAACTCAAACAATTTGTATCAGAAGTCTAAGGTTACCCCAACCGGACAGTGATCCGAATGTCGGGCATCGGGCAAAATAAATGCGCGCGACAGGTTGCTTTCGAGGAGTCGGCTCACCAAAACATAATCGATGCGCCAACCTTTGTTGTTGTTTCGCGCATTGGCACGATAGCTCCACCATGAATATTGGTGTGGCAATTCGTTAAAATGACGAAAAGAGTCTATAAAGCCGGCATTTATAAAACCATCTATCCAAGCGCGCTCTTCAGGTAAAAAGCCGGAAACGGTGGCGTTTCGCACAGGATCGTGAATGTCAATTGCCCGGTGACAAATGTTGTAATCGCCGCAGATGACCAATTTTGGGAATTTTGCTTTCAAAACATTGACATAGCTCTGAAAATCGTCCATATATTGAAACTTATGTGCCAAGCGTTCTATATTTGTTCCGGATGGCAGATAAAGACTCATAACCGAACAGTCATCAAAATCGACACGTATATTGCGTCCTTCGGCGTCCATATAGTCTATTCCCGTACCGTATTCTACGTGATTAGGCTTTATTTTAGATAAGATTGCCACGCCGCTATAACCCTTTTTTTGAGCGCTAAACCAATACTGATACGGATAACCAATGTGTGTCAGAATATCTGTTTCTATTTGGCTTTCCTCGGCTTTGATTTCTTGCAAACAAATCACATCCGGATTGGCACTTTTTAGCCAATCTGCAAATCCCTTTTTCATGGCGGCGCGGATGCCGTTCACGTTGTACGAAATAATCTTCATCTGTTTATAATTATTGTTTTTCAAAGTCTTTTTTTTTGATTGCGTCAAACACAAAAGTATCCGTTTAATTATTGGCAAGTTAAACATCTACTAATACAAGCGCTTCGCAGTTTGTTTTTTTAGACTTTAAAAATAGACATTATTTTAAAAAAGCGCACAAAACATCTGTATCCATAATTTTTTTTTAAATTTAACGGTCTGAATAATTTTTGACAAAACAAACAAAACCCTCATGAGCAACTACCACATCAAACACCTCGAAGAATACTATCAAGTGTATCGAAAGTCGGTGCGCAACCCCGAACTTTTTTGGGAAGAAGTGGCCGAAGAGCATTTTCTTTGGCATAAAAAATGGGACAATGTTTTGAGCTGGGACTTTACAAAACCTGAAGTCAAATGGTTTGAAGGTGCCAAACTCAACATCACCGAAAACTGTATAGACAGACATTTGCATACACGCGGAAACAGAACCGCTATTCTTTTTGAACCGAACAATCCGGAAGAACCGGCCCAACACATTTCGTATTCCCAACTGCACGCACGCGTTAACCAAATGGCCAATGTGCTCAAAAGCAAAGGCATCAAAAAAGGCGACCGCGTTTGCATCTATCTGCCCATGATACCCGAATTGGCTGTGGCTGTTTTGGCTTGTGCCAGAATTGGTGCCATCCATTCGGTGGTGTTTGCAGGGTTTTCCTCCACGGCACTTTCCACCCGCATTAACGACTGCGATGCCAAAATGGTGATCACATCCGACGGCTCGTATAGAGGCGATAAAACCATCGACCTGAAAGGCATCGTCGATAAAGCATTGGATGACTGTCCCGGAGTAAATTGTGTGTTGGTGGTCAATCGCATCAACAGTGAAATTAATATGAAATCGGGACGCGACTATTGGATTCAGCCTCTTTTAGACAAGTCCTCGAGTGATTTTCCGGCGGAAATTATGGATGCGGAAGATCCGTTGTTTATTCTTTATACTTCAGGCTCCACCGGCAAGCCCAAAGGCATGCTGCATACCACAGCCGGCTATATGGTTTATACCGCCTACACTTTTAAAAATGTGTTTCAATACAAGCAAGACGATGTATATTGGTGCACGGCAGATATCGGCTGGATTACAGGCCACAGCTATATTATCTATGGTCCTTTGCTCAATGGCGCTACTTCTGTAATGTTTGAAGGCGTACCTCACTACCCCGATTTTGGTCGTTTTTGGGAAATTGTCGAAAAGCACAAAGTCAACCAATTTTACACAGCTCCAACGGCTATTCGGGCATTGGCGAAGCAACATTTGGACTTTGTAGAAAAAAGAGATTTATCCTCGTTGAAAGTGCTCGGAACTGTAGGCGAACCCATCAATGAAGAAGCTTGGCACTGGTATAACGACAATGTTGGGAAGAAAAAATGCCCCATCGTAGATACGTGGTGGCAAACCGAAACCGGCGGTATTATGATTACGCCGATTCCCTTTGCTACGCCTACCAAACCCACCTATGCTACACTTCCATTTATCGGCATACAACCGGTATTGATGGATGAAAATGGTGCAGAAATACACGGCAACCAAGTAGATGGCAGGTTATGTATAAAATTTCCGTGGCCGTCTATAGCCCGAACCATTTGGGGTGATCATAAACGATTTAAAGACACCTATTTTTCAGGGTTTGAAAACATGTATTTTACCGGAGACGGCGCTTTGCGCGACGAGGTGGGCTATTATCGAATTACCGGTCGTGTGGACGATGTGATTATTGTTTCCGGACACAATTTAGGCACAGCACCAATTGAAGATGCCATCAACGAGCATCCGGCTGTGGCAGAAAGTGCCGTGGTAGGTTTCCCTCACGAGGTAAAAGGCAATGCACTGTACGGCTTTGTTATTTTAAAAGAAACCGGCGAAAGCCGCGTACAAGACAATGTACGCAAGGAAATCAACCAAATCATAACCGAACACATCGGGCCTATTGCCAAGTTAGACAAAATTCAGTTTACCTCCGGCTTACCCAAAACCCGAAGCGGAAAAATCATGCGCCGCATCCTACGGAAAATCGCTGCCCGCGATGTCGAAAATTTAGGAGACATCAGTACTTTATTGAATCCGGAAGTGGTGGATGAGATTAAGGAAAATAGCATTTGATTTTTTTGTTAATTTTACACAGATTTGCAGGTCGGGTTGAACCTTCAAAAGGACTTGTAATAAATTACACCGAATGGAAAACCATAGTTTTCAAACTAAAAAATCAGCTCAACTTTTGCACAGATTCCAAATATCAATACTTGCTTTAATAATCAGCTTTTTCTCTACCTTGTCTTTTGCCCAAGCACCCGATGAAGACCAGCTCGGTGCATGGTATATGTATTTTTATAACTACAACTTTAAAGAAAGTCGTTGGGGCATTCAAGGCGATTTTCAATACCGCGATTGGCGCGGATTGGGCGACCGTGAACAATTATTATTGCGTTCAGGAGTAACCTATGTTCCGAAAGATTCGGGTGTAAAGTTCACTTTAGGTTATGCCAATATCACCTCTGGTGCTTTTGGGAGAGATATTGACAATCCATCAACAGAAAACCGCATTTATCAGGAAGCACTTTTTTCCAACACCATTTTGTATCGCTTGTTGCTCACACACCGTTTTAGATACGAACAAAGATGGGTAGAAAATCAAGATTTCAGAACCCGATTTCGGTACAACATCTTTGTCAACGTTCCATTTAACAATAAAACATTGAATAAAAACACTTATTATTTTGCGTTCTATAACGAAATTTTTATCAATGGAGAACAAGATATCGGCAATGGCCAAGAGGTGGAATATTTTGACAGAAACCGTACCTATTTAGTCGCTCCTTATAAATTCTCATTTTCATTTACACGGATTAATTTTGGGTACAAATTCCAACGGAATAAAACAGAC
>JAVVDW010000010.1:0-114142 GCA_032251335.1 Flavobacteriaceae bacterium
TCTGTTTTATTCCGTTGGAATTTGTACCCAAAATTAATCCGTGTAAATGAAAATGAGAATTTATAAGGAGCGACTAATTATATATCCAGCACCAACCCATCATAAGCCAAAAAGACATTTTCGGGTAGTGTTTTTTGTACTTCTTCATGAAACCCCATCAAATGACTGATGTGGGTGAGATAGGCTTTTTCAGGTCTTGCTTTTTCTATAAACTCGAGTGCTTCTTCCAAATTGAAATGGGTAGCATGCGGCTCAACACGCAGTGCATTTACCACCAGCACTTTGGCACCTCTAACCTTCTCTGTCTGCTTCTTCGAAATGGTTTTAACGTCTGTCAAATACACCAAATCATCGATGCGGAATCCAAAAACCTGCAATTTGTTGTGATATACATTTATAGGGATTACCTCCTTGCCGTGAAGCAAAAAAGATTCGTTCTTTTTAATAAAATGGGGTTGCACAGCAGCTACGCCGGGATAGCGATTTGCAGTCATAAACATATAATCAAACCTCTTTTTAAGAGATTTGAGCACCCTTTTGTGCAAGTAAACCGGAATATCGCCTTGTCTAAAAAAAAACGGCCGAATATCGTCCAATCCGTTGACGTGATCGGCATGCTCGTGGGTAAACAAAATACCGTCAATTTTGTCGCAGCCGCATCGCAACATTTGTTGTCTAAAATCGGGGCCACAATCCACCACGTAGGCACAACCATCCCACTCCATCAAAACCGAAACCCGCAGCCGTTTGTCTTTCGGATCTGTGCTCATGCAAACAGGGTGACGGCTTCCAACAACCGGAACGCCTTGAGAGGTGCCTGTACCTAAAAATGTAAGCTTCAAATTTGTTATATTTTACACAAAAATAGCATTTATATATTAAAATTTATCCTTTATATTTATCTTTGAGGCGCTACTAAAAACACTGCTATGTCTTCTATACTCAAAGGTGATAAACCGTTCGAGACCACCCCATCGATAAGAGATAAAACACTAAGAATCAATCTGAACGAAAACATTTACGGTACTTTTGCTGAGATTGGTGCCGGACAAGAAACCGTCCGAAATTTTTTTAGAGCCGGTTGTGCATCGGGTACGATTGCAAAGGCCATGTCTGCCTACGATAAAGACTTCAGCGATGCCATTTACGGCGCAGAGCCGGATGGGAGATATGTTACAGAAAACAGACTCAAACGCATGCTGCGTCATGAAATTATGCTTATGGAGCAGCGAATTACGCGGCAAAATCAGCCCAACAAGGTTTTTTTTTCCTATGCAAATACAGTTGCCACTATAGATTTTGCCAAAAAAAACAAAGGCCACGGTTGGGTTGGTATTCGCTTTCAAATTGATCCGGACGGAGAATACAATGAAATTGTTTTGCACATTCGCTTTCATGAAAATGACGCCAAATTGCAACAAGAAACTTTGGGTATTTTAGGTGTTAATCTTATTTATGGCGCTTTTTACAAATATCAAGAGCCCAAGAAGCTCCTTCGATATTTGTATGACCACTTGGATTTTGACCAGATTGAAATCGACATGATTAACTTTTCAGGCCCGCAGTTTGAAGATGTTGACAACAGATTGATGAGCCTACAATTGGTAAAAAACGGCATGACCGAAGCCGTTATGTTTGCTCCGGATGGCAACAACGTATTACCCGCCAGCGTGTTGTACAAGAAAAACATTTTGGCACTCCGGGGAAGTTTTAGACCCATAACTATGGTCAACAAAGACATTTATGAAAATTCCTACCAAATGTTTTTGCAGGAACGCGACGTGTCTGAAGAAAATACCAAAGTAATATTTGAAATTACACTGTCTAACCTCAGGGCTGAAGGCGAAATTGACGAAAGAGATTTTATGGACAGGGCAGAATTGGTCTGTTCTATGGGCCACAACGTAATGATTTCCAACTATCAAGAATATTACAAAGTGGTAGAATATTTTTCTAGGTTTACCAAGAGTAAAATCAGATTGGGAATGGGTGTCAACAATTTAGTAGAAATCTTTGACGAAAAATACTACAGAAACCTCAGCGGTGGCATACTCGAAGCCTTTGGTAAATTGTTCTTCAAGGATTTGAAAGTGTTTTTATACCCGATGCACGATACCTCACTGGACATTATTATCAACAGCGAAAATCTCAAAGTACATCCGCGCATGAAAGAACTCTACAAGTTCTTCAAAACAAATGGCCGCGTGGTGGACATCAAAAATTACAACCCAAACATATTGGACATTTTCTCCAGAAAAGTCCTACAAATGATTTACGACAACGAAGAAGGTTGGGAAGAAATGCTACCGGAAGGTATCGCGGATATAATTAAAGAAAAAAATCTATTTGACTATACACCCAAAGAAACTACCAAAACGTAATTTTTTGTATTATTGCGATTATTAATCAATAATCTCTTTGTTTTGACATCACTAAAATATTTTACGGGACTCTTGCTTTTATGTGTCTCTTTTATTTCTTTTTCCCAAGAAAGAACGCTAAGTGGTGTTGTTATTATTGATTCTATTGGTGTGCCCGATATCACGGTGATGAATCGCACGCAGAAAACGGCTACCATCACAGACAGAGATGGCATTTTTGTGATATTAGCAAATCCGGGGGATGAATTGTTTGTCAGTTCGGTACAAACCGGTGAAAAGACTTTCTTCTTGACCGAGTTAGATTTTGCAGAAGAACTCTTTGTAATTTACCTTGAAGCCGCCGTAAACATGCTCAAAGAAGTGGAAGTCGTTGAATATGCGAGTATCAATGCGACCTCGCTCGGACTTATTCCGGCAGATTTTAAGCGATACACGCCAGCCGAAAAACAATTACTGACGGCTCGCAACGGACTTGATAGAATCTTAAATGCACTTTCGGGCAGAACCAAAAAACTGCGCCAAGCCGTGGCAATCGAAGCCGAACTGCACGATATGGAACGCATACAAGCCTATTACAGCGAAGATTACGTTCAGAACAGATTAAAAATACCACTCAACTATATGCGCGGTTTTCACGTTTATTTATTAGACAACAAAGACTTTATGAAAGCTTTTAAGTCTAACAACCGAAAACTGATAGATTTTCTAAGTCTCGATTTGGCAAACAAATATCGGAGCACTCTCAAAAATTAGTTAAACGCAACAAGAGATGTTTTTGCCAAAGCCCATTATTATCGGATTCCTTCTTCTGATATCTTCTTACGGCTTGGCACAAAAACCGAGTGCACTGCAGGGTTACGTGATGATAGATTCGCTTCCTGTTGGAGGTGTCACCATTTTGAACCTGACTCAAAACACCACTGCCAAAAGTAACGGATACGGTTTTTATGTGATAAAGGCAAAACCCACAGACACGCTCATTATCAGTTCGAGCAGCACCGGCACACACCGATACTTTTTACTGCCAAGTGACTTTGAAAAACCCCGATTTGAAACAAACCTAAGCATCGCCGTTAACCTACTCGAAGAAGTAGAAGTGACCGAGTACAAAAGTATCAATGCCATCAGCCTTGGCATTATCCCCGCAGATTTTAAAAAATATACACCCGCTGAAAAAGAGGTGGACGCTGCTACAAACTGGAATTTTTCAGACAGCGGTTTTTCTTTTGATCCTATTTTGAATTTCCTTTCAGGACGGACCAAAAAGTTAAGAAAAAACCTAGCTACCGAGCGAAAATACCACGACTTTGTTAGGGTGCAATCTATTTACAGAGATGCATATTATATCGAAACTTTAAAAATTCCTGAAGAAAAAATTGCCGCATTTCAATATTTTTTGGCAGACGACCTTGCCTTTATGAGTGCCGTGAGGAACAAAAATCAAAAAATGCTGAACTTTTGGAGCTTGGAACTCGCCAATCGATTCAAAAAAATGAACGACGACTAGTTATTTCAAGATTTGTGCCGCGTGTTCTTTGGTCTTAACCTTGTCAATCACCTCTGCAATATGGCCGTTTTCGTCAATCACAAAAGTGGTTCTATGGATACCGTCAAAGGTTTTTCCCATAAATTTTTTCGGTCCCCAAACGCCATAGGCATTGAGCACTTGCTTATCTTCGTCGGCCAACAATGAAAAAGGCAATTCGTACTTTTCCTGAAAAGCTTTTTGCCGTTTCGGGCTATCGGCACTCACACCCAACAGGGCGAAATTATGTTTTAAAAACCGTTGGTAATGATCGCGCAAATCGCATGCCTCAGCCGTACAACCGGGCGTGCTGGCTTTGGGATAAAAGAACAGAACCAACTTTTTGCCTTTATAATCAGATAGTTTGATTACATTACCGTCCTGATCTTTGGCTACAAAATCGGGGGCTTTATCCCCGGGTGAAAGTGTTGTCATTTTTTATACTTTTGTTTAATGTAAATATACAAAATATGAACAAAAAAGCAAGTGTTGACTTTATTATTCAAACCTTGGAAGATTTATATCCGAAAGTGCCGATTCCGCTTGACCACCAAGACCCATATACCTTATTGATCGCTGTTTTACTGTCTGCACAGAGCACGGATGTACGCGTCAATCAGATCACACCCAAGCTCTTTGCCAAGGCAGACAACCCGTATGACATGGTAAAACTATCGGAAACAGAGATCCGAGAAATCATCAAACCGGTTGGGCTCTCTCCTATGAAATCTAAAGGGATTTATGGCCTATCTAAAATATTGATTGAAAAATATGACGGGAAAGTACCTGCCAATTTTGACGCATTGGAGTCGCTGCCTGCTGTTGGCCACAAGACAGCCTCTGTGGTCATGTCTCAAGCATTTGGTGTGGCGGCATTTCCGGTTGACACCCATATTCACCGCTTGATGTATAGATGGAATTTGAGCAATGGAAAATCGGTCGTTCAGACAGAAAAAGATGCCAAACGACTTTTCCCTAAAGAATTGTGGAACAAACTGCACCTTCAAATAATTTGGTACGGAAGGGAATACAGCCCGGCACGTGGATGGGACTTAGAAAAAGACATTATCACGCGAACAGTCGGGAGAAAATCTGTGTTGGCGAATTACCACAAAAAAAGAGCCTGAAAAGCCAGGCTCCAAAATCAATTGAGTAATAATTCGTACTGTACACCATCAATGCGATTCACTTGATAGGCTCTTGAAAAAGAAAGAATAAAATGAACGGTTTCTTTTCTGGGTGTCAAGTTGTCTTTAAGTGTTTGTTTTTTTGGGTAAAAGTTTGTCATGAACGGTTATTTAAAAAAATAACGGCCAAACTTTAACATTATTGTCTATTCTGTCAAAACAATTTGATTTTGATCTACCAATTTTCTCAAATTAATGAGCGCATATCGCATTCGTCCCAAAGCTGTGTTGATACTCACCTCTGTGACTTCTGCAATTTCTTTAAAACTTAAATCTTTGTAGAGTCGCATAACCAAAACTTCTCTTTGATCATCGGGAAGCAATTGTATCATCTTGGCCAAATCGCTGTGGATTTGCTCTTTTATCATGCTGCTTTCGGCATTGCGTGTGCCATCGGAGAGAAATTCGAGTATGTCAAATTCCCTGTCTTTGGCTTCAAATTTGGGCATGCGTTGGTTTCTTCTGAAGTGGTCGATCACCAAATTGTGAGAAATGCGAATGACCCAAGGCAAAAATTTGCCTTCTTCGTTGTATTTGCCACCCTTAAGCGTCTTGATGACCTTTACAAAAGTATCTTGGAAGATATCCTCTGCCACATCTCGGTCGTAAACTTTGGAGATGATAAATGCCAGAATCTTGTGCTGGTGTTTTTTGATAATAAATTCCAGAGCGCTTTCATCGCCCGAAATGTAACGCTTGACAAGTTGTGCGTCGGTTAAATTTTGCATATACATAACCCTACCTAGTTTAGTTTAGCAGAAAACATTTTACAAACAGTACGTTCAAAAATAATTTCTAAGTAGAGATGTTGGTATAGCGCGTTGTTTTGAAATAACGTGTCAAATATATAATAATAACTTTTAAATTTCCAAATTCAAGCTTTCAAAATCACATAAAAACTAAACTGAAAGTTGGCTGCGTGGTTTGTTTAATGATAAAAAATGTGATTGCGAAATAAAAATGTAAGGCTCATTTTTTTTGGTTATTTTTGTGACAAAGATTCTTCTGCTATGCGTCGAGAGTTGCTCGTAGATTCTAAAAAAATTGAAATCATTCTACACAGGCTGTGCAATCAGCTGATTGAAAATCATATAGATTTCGAAAACACCGTACTTATTGGCCTTCAACCCAGAGGTGTCTATTTGGCCGACAGAATAAAATCGCTTTTGGAACAAGGCTACCAAATTGAAAATATAAAATTTGGCTATCTCGACATTACCTTTTTCAGAGATGATTTTCGCCGAAATGACAAACCTTTGGCTGCCAATCAAACCAAAATTGACTTTTTGGTTGAAAACAAAAAAGTTGTTTTTATTGATGATGTGCTCTACACAGGACGAAGCATCCGCGCTGCTTTGACGGCTATTCAGTCCTTCGGAAGACCCTCGCAAATCGAACTTCTCACCTTGATAGACAGACGGTTTAGCCGGAGTTTGCCCATACAACCCGACTACACAGGCTGCCAGGTTGACGCCATCAATACCGAAAAAGTGAGCGTAATGTGGAAAGAAAAAGATGGGGAAGACGCCATCTATTTAGACGAAAAATAAATGATTAAAAACAAGTAAACCATGGCTGAACTCAGTACAAACCACCTGCTAGGCATCAAGTATATTACAGCGGCAGACATTGAGTTAATTTTCAAAACAGCCGACCAGTTTAAAGAAGTCATCAACAGGCCTATCAAAAAAGTTCCTTCGCTCAGAGATATTACCATCGCCAACCTCTTTTTTGAAAACAGCACGCGCACCAAACTCTCTTTCGAATTAGCCGAAAAAAGATTATCTGCCGATGTCATCAACTTTACGGCAGGCTCTTCTTCTGTAAAAAAAGGGGAAACACTTATTGATACGGTCAACAACATCCTCTCCATGAAGGTGGACATGGTGGTCATGCGACATCCCAATCCGGGTGCCGGCATTCTGCTTTCCAAACACATCAAGGCCAGTATTGTCAATGCCGGAGATGGCGCACACGAACATCCCACACAAGCATTGTTAGACTGCTTTTCAATCCGCGAAAAACTGGGAGACTTGCATGGAAAAAAGATTGTTTTGGTAGGTGATATTTTGCACTCCAGAGTAGCCTTATCCAACATCTTCGCCCTAAAAAAATTAGGTGCAGAAGTCAAAGTTTGTGGACCTGCAACGCTGTTGCCCAAACACATAGGGCAATTGGGTGTAGGCGTAGAGACCAACCTCAGAAAAGCCCTCGAATGGTGTGATGTGGCCAATATGCTACGCGTACAAAATGAAAGAATGAATATGAGTTTCTTTCCCAGCACACGCGAATACGTGCTGCAATACGGATTAAATAAAAAAATCTTGGATTCGTTGCCCAAAGAAATCTTAGTGATGCATCCCGGCCCCATCAACCGAGGTGTCGAAATTACCAGCGATGTGGCAGACTCCAAGCAATCTATCATTTTACAACAAGTGGAAAATGGCGTTGCCATCCGTATGGCCGTTATGTATTTGCTTGCATCTAAACTAAAACACGCATGAACCTTCAAAAACTAGAAAAACACACACTCATAGAGGCCACAGAAACACATTTCGATGCATTTTGGGATGCGTTTAACGAAGCTTACCCCTCTTTTGTGAATGAAAATTTGATTTTAAATCTCAACGAACTCCAAGGACTTTCTACTCAAAATTTACTGACATTTTCAAAACTCCAAAAAAAGCATCACCGCGCCAAAAAAAGTTTTGTCATCGTTTATCTGCATGCCGATTTTAACGATTTTCCGGATGATTTCCAGCTTGTACCCACTTTGCAAGAAGCGGAAGACCTTATCGAAATGGAGGAAATTGAACGCGATTTGGGTTTTTAATTCATCCGATTTATGCGATATGCAAATTATTAAACGTTTCATTGGCATCTTAACGGTTTTTTGTCTGACTTGTGCCTGTCAGAACAAGCCCGAAAACACCTTTTCCAAGGTGCGATCCATCAAAATAGATACGCTCTACAAAGATACCATCAGCATACGTGCGCTCGAAATCTGGAATGATACTACCGTTTGGTTTGGATCAGATCAGGGTATCATCGGCGCCTTGGTTGGCCTTACGCCCAAAGTTGCAACCATCACTTATAACGACACTTTACTGGCCATCCGAAGCATTGCCAAAAACAAAGACGCTGTTTTTCTTCTCAACGCCGGAACACCTGCCAAACTCTACAAATCTTACTTTGATGGCCAAGAAATTGCCCTGCTCAAAGATGTTTATACCGAAACAGGCAAAGCCGTTTTTTATGATGCCATGTCTTTTTGGGACGACATGAACGGTATTGCCATAGGTGACCCCACAGCAGATTGTATGTCTGTTATTTTGACGACCAACGGTGGTCTTAGTTGGCACAAAATACCCTGCAACAAACTTCCAAAAACACTTAGCGGTGAAGCCGCATTTGCCGCCAGCAACTCAAATGTAGCCACCTATGGCAGTCATGCTTGGATTGGCACCGGTGGCAAGGCGGCCAGAATTATGCATACCGCTGACCGAGGCAAAACTTGGGAAATTCTAGAAACACCTATCATTTCCGGCGGGGCGATGACCGGCATCTACAGTGTCGATTTTTATGATGAAAAGCGAGGCGTCATTTTTGGCGGCGATTGGAACAATAAAAAAGACAATACCTCCAACAAAGCTATTACACAAGACGGCGGTAAAACTTGGCAATTGGCTTACGGGGGCAGTAACCCGGGATACCGCTCGTGTGTTCAATTTGTACCAGGTAGCGATGGATTAGAAATAATGGCTGTTGGTACAGAAGGGATTGATTATTCTTACGATGGTGGTTACACATGGGAAAAAATGACCTCTGAAGGTTTTTATACCATTCGTTTTCTAAACAATCAGATAGCTTATGGTGCGGGGAAAGGCTTTGTTGTCAAGATTAAACTCATGCGATAAGAAAGACTGATAACAAAGAAATTTACAAACTTATTTGTTAAATTAATGATTAAAAGTTATTTAATTGTTAAAATGATACGTAGAATGTAATCTTTTGGCGTTTCAATCGTTTTAGTAATAAGTAAGTTTAGTTACATATTCAAAATATTTGCATTTATTTTGAGTTAGCAGGCAAAATCCCGAATTCCCGTTCGGGATTTTTTATTTCAACAACGGATTGATGTCTAGGATATTATTATCTATATATTTATTGATAAAAGTTTCCGTAAAAAAATTGCCACCCGTAAGTTCTTCTTTAAAAAGAGAAAGCAAGTCAATCTTTAAAAAGCGCTTTAAATATTTTTTGGATAGCGGCAGATAGCTAAAATGCCAAGGTTCATACTTAAAACCGTTTCTTTCCGGTGCATTCGTGTAAACTTCTACAAAACCAAAAGATGCCGCATGCCGATTCATCCATTGTTTAAAATCGTAAAAAGGAGCTCCGGGCTCAAAATGCGCCTCTAAAAGTTCATCTTCCAATTGAAGATTATTTTGTGCAACCAGGTCCAAATCGGTACCCCAATGGTGCCTAGAAGTACCCGGAATGGTAGAATATTCTACAATCTTTGCCATGGCGTCTTCCGGACTCAAACCCTCCTCAGTAAACTGCTTATACTTTCGATCCCAGATGCGGTTTTGTTGCACATAGGAGCGATAACTGGATACCACTTTTATTTGTATATCATCCGAAGCTGCGGCGGCTCTTAGTTTTTCGAATGCCAGATGGGCCTCTTTTCTCAATTGATAATCCGTACCAAAAAATACGGGGTTGCCCTTCCCTATTAACTCAGCTTCAGTGATTCTATTATCAAAATTTGCCCAAGTCAAAGAGGGTGAAATTGCCATGCCAGTCAAACCGGCGGTGAACTGTTTGGTAAAATATCTTCTGTTCATGCTGTCAATGTGTGATACATCAGGTAATGCTTGCCAATTTCAGGAATCCAAAAAGGTTCACCAAATATTTGGGCATTATATTTTTCATAAAAATCTTTGGCCACCTCTCTAGCATTGAACCAGAGCAAATCAACCTTACGCTCCTTAAGTATCGACAAACCGGCTAGGTAGAGCGATGCGCCATAATTACGTCCTCTGTATTGGGGCAAAACAGCCATTCCCCTAAGTTGCATTTGAACCCCCTTAAAATTTGAATTTTGGCAATTTAAAAAGGACGCTACCGCCACCAACTTCTCAGACTCGAAAATGCCCAAATGGAAGGATGCAGGATCTTGGTCGCCTTCAAATTGACAGGTTTCCACCGGTTTGCCTTTTCTAAGAACCGGATGCCTGACTTCAAATGTTTGAAGCGATGTAATAAAGCTACAACTGTGAACTAATTTTTTTGTCATGTTTCTTCTTCTAGTCAGATTTTACAAATGATTACGACTGATAGACTGTTAAAAATAATCTCATAAAAGTAAATCAATCTACTTTTTTTCGTAAATTTATGAGGTTCTAACTAAATATTGCCTCACATGAAAACCAAAAACTTAATATTACTCGTTTTTTTACTTTTCGCGATCGGGATGAGCGCACAGAAAAGCAACCGAAAATTGATTAGTGGAAAGGTTTCCAACGAATCTAACGAAGTGGAAGGAATTTCCATTTACAACGAAGTATCAGGTTTGGGAACCATTACCAATGAAGAAGGTGCCTTTCAAATCGAGGTTCAGGAAGGCGATGTCTTGTTGTTTTCTGCTTTGCAGTTTCAAAAATTCAGAGTGATTATTGACCGAGGCATTATGAAATCGCTAGAGATGAATGTTTATATGAACGAAGTCATCACGCTGCTTGAAGAAGTTACCGTAACGCCCTATGACCTGACCGGAAACGTTCGGGTTGATGTGGCGCGTGTAAAGGTTCAAATCCCAAAGATTGAGGAAGACTTGGCCTCTCAAAAAACCTATGAGAGCTTTGAATTTAAAGCAGATTATTTGTCTCCCGTAGTCAACGAAGCCGTTAGCGAACCGGATTTCAGAAACGGCATCAATATGGTAAATGTATTTCGGAAAATATTCCTGACTAGGCAAGCAGACCCGAACGCGACCAAATTGTCTATGACCGATGAAATGAAAAAACTATACGGCAACGAATTTTTTCAGAACAACCTAAACATCCCTGAAGAAGAAATTATAAACTTTGTTTCGTACTGCGAAAGCCAAGGCCTGAACGACGATTTGATTAAAAACAACAACCAACTGGAATTGCTCGATTTTCTCGTGGTTCGCTGTGCTGCTTTTAAAGAAGAAAACCACAAAGAGGTTCAAAAAAATTAAGTTGATTTTTTCTTGATTTTTGGTGGGTTTTTAAACAATTCGTTGTTTCTGTACTTTTTGATATAGACTTTCAAATCTGCTTTTACTTCACCCGAAAGAAAATACAGTCCGATGATGTTGGGAAAAGACATCGCCAAAATCATCATATCGGAAAAGTCGAGCACAGCGCCCAAACTTACAGAGGCTCCGATAACGACAAAAACCAAAAACAACAATTTATAGGCCAATTCTGTGCGGGCACTTTTACCAAATAAAAACGTCCAAGCACGCATACCGTAGTATGACCAAGAAATCATAGTAGAAAAGGCAAACAAGAAAATGGCTACCACCAACACATACGGAAACCAACTGATGACACTTCCAAAAGCATCAGATGTCAATTGTGCGCCGCTCAGTCCATCTACCTTGTGAAAATCTGTAAAAATAAGAACCAAAGCCGTTAGTGTACACACCACAACCGTATCAATAAAAGGTTCGAGCAAAGCGACAAAACCCTCAGAAACAGGATGTTTTGTTTTTGCAGCCGAATGCACTATAGCTGCAGAGCCCACGCCCGCTTCGTTAGAAAATGCCGCTCTTTGAAAACCGACAATCAAAACGCCGATGAAGCCTCCTTTTAAGGCACCCGGATCAAAAGCACCAGAAAAGATTTCATAAAAAGCACTACCTATGTGATCTATGTTTATAAAAACGATAATTAAAGACGAGACGATATACACAGATGCCATGATGGGTACAATTTTTCCGGTGACTTTGGCAATACTTTTGATACCGCCTATAATGACCACACCCACCAAAATAGCCGTAATGATGCCAAACCAAAAGCCATTTCCTGTCAGAAAACCAAACTGTCCTTCCAATTGCTCAAATGCCTGGTTTGCCTGAAACATATTACCACCACCGAAAGAGGCGCCTATAGCCAAAATTGCGAACAACACCGCCAACACCTTCCCGAGTTTTCCTTTGTTTCGCTTTTCCAAACCTTTGATTAAATACCGCATGGGACCTCCAAAAATCCTGCCGTCCGCATGAATTTCCCTGTATTTTACACCGAGGGTGCACTCCACAAATTTGGACGACATACCCAGAAATCCCGCTAAAATCATCCAAAAGGTAGCACCCGGACCTCCTAAAGAAATGGCTACTGCCACACCGGCAATATTTCCCAATCCAACCGTACCCGAAACGGCCGTGGCCAATGCCTGAAAATGGGTGACGCTGCCCGGTGCGTCGCGCTCATCATATTGTCCGCTGACAAGTTGCAGTGCGTGCTTAAAACCTCTGATATTGATAAAGCCCATGCGAATTGTAAAAAACAGCGCTCCAAAAATGAGCCAAATTACAATAAATGGAATCGCAATGGTGACATCATCTCCGTTGGGATGTTTCATGGGCTTACCGGCATCGTCATAAACAACGGGATCATACAAACCCAAAGCAGCAAAAGGATCCCAAAAGAGAACATACCCAATTTTGTCGACCAGCGGTTTCATGGTACCGTTAAAAATTTCCGATATGGCCTCTGCCGGAACTGTATAAGATTTTGTCTCAGACAAACCATTCGCATCCGTTACGGTGACTTCATACGCCATACCTTCTACCAAGCCTGTGGCTTTGCTCGCATCTAAAGCCGTACTTTGGTTACTCCACTTATAAGTGTAAGGCGCTTGACCGCCACTTACCCGCAAGGTGATTACGCCATCATTGATAACATTTGTTGGGTTGGTAAGCGTTTCAGCTATTTGCAAGCTCTGTGAATGGGATAAAAAGGATAAAAATAAAAAGAGTAAAATTGCAACGGATCTCATGACATGATTTAGGTTAAACTTTATTTTCTAAAGTTTTCAAGGTGTAAAAAACCGAGGTAAATTCAAAAACAAAAGTGTTAAAAAAAACAAAAACTGATCTGAGCCTTATTTTTAAACATTCAAAGACACTGATTCACAGTACATAATGATAAAAATGTTTAGAGACATTATTTGTTGAGGATTGATTCTCCTTTTAGAGAAAGTTATGCGTTGTACATATAGGAGCACAAAAAGAATTCATTATGGCGCTATTGGTATCGAGCCATATATTTTATATTTCATTCAAAGACGTACTACAGCAATTTAAAACACTTTGTTAATCTCTCTGCGCAAACCATTTTAAAAGATCTTCAAAGTTTTCCCTACTTACTGTATGTCCGGCAGCATATTCAAAATATTGGTTTTTAACACCTAAGTCATCTAAAAAAACAGGCGTTTCTCTAGCCCATGCAACCGGAATTACAGGATCTTGAATGCCGTGTGATGCAAAAACAGACAAATGTTGACAAGCACTTGATAGCGGTTTTTCTATTAACAGCTTTTGATTAAGGTAACCACTAAGTGCCACTACATACTTAAACAATATGGGATAGGAAAGTGCCGTAGCGAGACTCAGAATAGCTCCTTGGCTAAAACCGAGCAAACCGATATTTTTACTGTCGAAGTCATAGGCGTTTTTCAATTCTTCCAAAACCTGAAGCAAAAGTTGTTGCGAGGCTTTGGCTTGTTCGATATCCGAAAACTTACCGTCTGTGTTGTCCCAATGTATGGCATACCAGGCATAGCCATAGGGCGGCATTTGGTGTGGCGCCCTCAAGGAAACTATAAGCAAGTCTGTGGGTAAATAATCTGCAAAACTAAACAAGTCTTCTTCGTTGCTTCCATAACCGTGAAGCATGATGAGCAATGGCGGTTTTGCTGCAATTTGAACAAGTGGCTTACGAACAAGGTGGTGTAAGGAAAGCGTAGGTTTTTGCATAAAAAATACTTTATGAAACAACCAACTGATTGTTGGCAAAAATACCATAAACACGTCCTTGCAAAGAAAGGCCAAGCGCGGCACAATTGTCAACCGATGAGCGGATACTGGATTTGTCAAATACATAGCCTGCATCTGGATTAAACAGACTCAAACGCGCGGTTTGTCCTTCAGAAATAAGTGACGGTTTCAAACCAAATCGGGCTGAAGCATGCGTCAAAAGTGAGATCGTTTTTTCTAATGGCAGCAGTTTGTTGGCAATGCCAAACACACTTTCCAGACCAATACTACCAAAAGCTGCCAAATCAAACTCAACTCTTTTTTGCTCAATATCCATGGGACTGTGGTCAGAGGTGATCATATCAATCGTGCCATCCAACAACCCGTCTAAAAGTGCTTGACGGTCTGATGCTTCCCTGAGTGGAGGCAACAACTTTCGATCCGTATCAAAATCAGCAATATCCTGATCCAGCAGAATCAGGTGATGCGCACTGACGCTACAACTCACATCCAAGCCCGATTTCTTGGCTTCCCGAATCAATTTGACGGCAGCTTCGCTGGAAATGGTCGGTATATGTAATTTTCCGCCTGTGTACGTCAAAATATGTAAGTCGCGGGTAATTCTTGCGGTTTCGGACAAAACGGGCATACCACTCAATCCGTGTTCTGTAGAAAACAAGCCTTCGTGTACACATCCACCGATGGCCAATTCTCTATCGAGCGGAAAAGAGGCCACCAACCCTCCAAAACCACTTACGTATTGCAACGCAAGTTTTAAAATGTGTGCGCGTTTCAGTTCAGATTTATAGTCGCCAAACATCACTGCACCAGCTGTTTTCATGTCATAAAGCTCTGCCAGCAGTTCACTTTGCAAATGTTTTGTCAAGGCGCCAACAGGGTGAACTTTGACCGCATATCCTTGCGTTTTAGACAACAAAAAGGAAACCTGACTGGCATTATCGGTTACCGGCACCAAATCCGGCTGCAGGCAGATATCTGTAAACCCGCTCAAAGCGGCAACGAGCAAACCGTTTTCGAGTGTTTCGCGCTCTTCGTGTCCGGGTTCGCCAAAAGCCACAGAGCTGTCAAACCAACCCGGCGAAACGTGTAGGTTATGTTTTTCAACTACCTCAAAACCTTCTTCTTGATTTATCTTGTTATCAATGCGCTCAATCTTTCCGTTTTTGATGAGAATATCTTTAACCGTATGGTGATACGAACTTGCCGAATCGATGATTTTTGCTGATTTTATGAGTATATTCATGGAAGATATTTAAGAATCAACATTTCTGACAAAAGGAACACTAAGGCAAAAATAGCAAACCATTTCCACAATTGGGTTTCTTCGCCTACGGAATTTAGTGCTTCGAACATTTTCTCTGAACTGTCAAATATTTTAAAATTTTCAGCACCGTTTGGCGCATCAAAATCAGGTGTTTGCCAGCTCACTTTAGGATAATTAAAAGCCAGGTTTCTTAAAATTTCTCCGTTTAGCATCACCGTGTAGTGGCCGGGCTCGTTGGGAAAGTCGTTAAAAGTCAAAGATACTTTTTCGTTTTTTTTGACCTGCATAGGTATGTACGTTCCTGTGGATGTGGATATTTTCAACACCTCATCCGTGTCGGGTTTGGCAGAAATATCAATGAAATTGGTTTGTCCCAAAGTATAATACAATTGCGGCATGGCAAAACTCATTTTAGCAGGATTGTAGAAAGTGGGCACCACCAACGGGCTGTTTTTAAAATTGCTGTTGCCTTCAGAAAGCGGCCCTGTAAACACAAAAACTTGCCGGTTGAATCCAATCATAAATCCGTCTCCGTTGTCGAAAGATAAGATTCGCGTGTGTGGCTGCCTAAAAGTGAAATGTTTTTGGGCAAAGGGATAATCAAAGTTTTGAATGTTTTTTTCAAAAACACCTTGAAAGACAGGATGCTGCTGTGAAATTTCCGAAATAAAACGTTCCGACTCATTTTGGGCAATAGCTGTTGGCATTTTCAGAAGTTTAAAAAAAGAATTGTATGAATTCAAATCTGCATTTGCAGGCATCACCAAGATCAAGAAATGTCCGTTATCAATAAGTTTAGAGAGGGTTTCGGGCAAACCTGCCGGAAAATTTTTCAACTCGTTGAGCACAATCAAATCGCTCTCTTGCAAAAAACTAAAATCTAACGCTTCGGGTAGGTTGGATCTAAAATTAAATTCATCGACAGTATATATTTTTTTTAAAAAGGCATCATCGGCATTTCCTATCGCCATCACGTTTATTTTTCGATTGGCTTCGATGGTAAAAAACCGTTCGTTGTCTAAAGCAAACCCATTGTCTTCTATGTTGATTTTACCCTTGTAAACATCCGCAGCGGGTAGTGAAAATGTGAGTGTGATTTGATTGTTTTCCTCAATGCTTGCTGTGCTTTTTGCTATAAGTTTGTCTCCGTCATAAACCGAAACCGGGATGTCTTCCACATTTGCATCGGCGCTGAGCCATACTTCCATTTTGTGTACTTCCAAGCCTGCGGTTTGTGTAATGCTGTCAATAGAAACATTCGGTTTAGCTAACGGTTTCAGGCGTGCTACATAGATTTCGGTTTCGGGCAAATCGGCGATTTCTGCCGGGCTGAAACTTTGAAAATCGGAAAGTACAACGAGTTTCCTAGACTTGCTTGTCTCGCCAAAAAGGGTTTGTACCTGAAGTTTTAATTGATCTGCATCGAGTGAAGTTGGCGAAATTTTTAAATCTAAGATGTCATTTCTGAGGTCACCAATGTTGCTTTGGGGAAAAGTTTCTTGGTTTGTAAACAGGGTGAAATTGACAGCTTCCGGAAAATTGCTGATCATTTGCTGTACGGCGTTGTCCATCAGCACACCCGAAGCATCTTCTGCTTGCATAGACATTGAATTATCGAGATAAACAAGCACTTCGGAAGTTTCTAAAGTATCTTCAAAGGTTTCTGAAACGGGTTGGGCAAAAGCGAGAATCAGGAAGGTAAAAACACCCAATCTGGCAAACAGTACGAGCCACTTCTTAAGTTCGGCACTTTTGCGTGTTTGCAGTTGTATTTTCTTTAGTAGGGCAACATTGGTGAAATATTCCTTTCTGAATTTTCTCAAGCGAAAAAGATGAACGACAATGGGAATGACAAGTGCAAAAAGTGCATAGAGAATTTCCGGATAAAGAAAACGCATCAAAATTAAATTTCTCAAAGATACAAAAGTAAGTTTTTCGGTAAGGAAAAAAATCAACGCAAGACTTTCACGGTAATGGGAATGTCTTCAAAAGGCCATTCTCTGCTATCAACTTCCACTTCTGCTATTCTATCTGCAACGCTTAATCCGCGAACCACCCTGCCAAAAACCGTGTGTTCCTTGTTTAAATGATGCGCGCCCCCTTTGGCAATGACGATAAAAAATTCGTAGGGATCGGAAATTTTATAGGGGTTGTCTTCATAGGTTCTCGCCATAGATACAGCACCTCTGAAATGGGTGTGTCCGGCAGCAAATTCATTGTGCAGATGGTAATCGCCAATATCGTACCGCTTGAGTGGCGTGGCTCTTTCATCGCTGTTTCCTGCCTGTACCACAAAATCTCGGGCTACTCTGTAGAAAAACGTGCCGTCAAAATAGCCTCTTTTTGCCAAAAAAATAAAGTTGGCCCGGTGTAGCGGAGTGTCTTTGTAAAGTTCGATTTCAATTTCGCCATATTTACTTTCGATAAGCAAGCGCGTCTCCGGATTTTTTTCACCATATGCGAGCAAAAATGCTTGGGCGCTATCCAAAGCCCTGGATATGATAGGCTTGTGAACAGGCGGTTTTGCAGAAAAGGCAGGGTTGGCATCTGTTACGGAATCTACCTTCTCTATTTTATCTGAACTTTCTTCATGTGTTGTGACTTGTTGTGATGAACTTTGCTTATTTTCACAGCTTATAAACAAGCCAACCAACAAAAGAAGATAAATTTTCATAGTCGATGCAATTTGAGGAATTTTTGAGTCTTGTGCCAAAGTTAGAAAAAATACCCTTGACGGGGGTGCAATCGCATCGGAAAATGGCACCTTTGATGCGTATAAAAGACTTACAAAGAGACTTGCGCCACTTCCCAACTGCCAGGCAAGCAGGTGTTTTGTGCCTATGCTACCCGGATGCACATCAACAAACCAAAATCGTGTTGACGCTTCGCCATGATTACGACGGTGTCCACGCCCGACAAGTTTCGTTCCCCGGTGGAAAAATGGAACCGGATGATGCCGGGCAAGAACACACCAGCCTGCGTGAAACTGAAGAAGAAATTGGCGTTCCGGCAACTTCCGTAAACCTGGTTAGAGGTTTGACAGAAGTTTTTATACCTCCGAGCAATTTTATAGTGAAACCCTTTTTGGGATATACAAATGCCGAACCCTTTTTTCGCATACAGGAATCGGAAGTTGCCGATTTGGTATTGGTACCGCTACAACATTTGCTGGAAGAAAGCTTTGTGACTACCATCAGTTTAGACACTTCGTATGCCAAACAAATTGAAGTGCCGGCTTTTCATTTTAACAAGCACGTTGTTTGGGGTGCAACCGCTATGATGCTGGCAGAAATCAAAGACGTGATTAAAATGTGTTGCGAATCTTAAGATTCGGTATCTTTACAGCCTAAAGAAAATTCATGGGAATTTTTAAAAAAAATCCTTTCGGACATTATTTATTTGTCAAAAAAAACCTCATCAGACTGTTCGGTTTGTTGACGCATCGCAGGTATCGGGGGTTTAACGAACTCCAAATTGAAGGTTCGGAAATCATCAAAGATTTGCCACCCACGGGTGTTTTGTTTGTCTCCAACCATCAAACTTATTTTGCCGATGTGGTCGCCATGATGCATGTTTTTAATGCGAGTTTAAAAGGCCGAGTAGATTCCATAAAAAACGTCGGATATTTGTGGCAGCCTAAGCTGAATATCTACTATGTGGCCGCAAAAGAAACCATGCGTTCGGGACTTTTGCCCAGAATCATGACTTTGGCCGGCGGCATTACTGTAGAACGCACATGGCGCGAAAAGGGGAAAGAGATTAACCGTGAGGTAAACTTAGAAGACACCAAAAACGTGGGTACGGCATTAGAAGACGGTTGGGTAATCACCTTCCCTCAAGGAACTACTACGCCTTTTAAACCAATAAGAAAAGGAACTGCACACATCATCAAACAATACAGACCTATAGTTATCCCAATTGTTATAGACGGCTTTAGGCGCTCATTCGACAAAAAAGGATTGCTCTTAAAAAAGCGCGGCATACTCCAATCGATGGTCATTAAAGAACCGCTTCAATTTGATTTTGAAAACGAAACCATAGAAAACATTGTAGAAAAATTAGAATACGCCATAGAGCAACATCCTTCTTTTTTAAAGGTAATATCCCAAGAAGAATTGGCTGCTTTGGAAGCACTCAATGAAAAGAGACGTTGGAGCTATGGCGGACAAGATGAAGAGGCCGAAAGCTGATTTAGGACGCAAGTTTTTTTAACTCTCTGTAGTTTTGATTGAGTTTTTTCAGAAGTATGCCATAAATGAGCCTGTAAAAAAGACCTAACAACAACAGCATCAAAACCCCAATTACAAGCTGTGCGATAAAATATATTTTGATGAATTTTTCAGGATCATTTATTTTGCCTGAATTCTTTTCGAGATAA
This sequence comes from Flavobacteriaceae bacterium, assembly GCA_032251335.1. Classification (GTDB taxonomy): domain Bacteria; phylum Bacteroidota; class Bacteroidia; order Flavobacteriales; family Flavobacteriaceae; genus UM-FILTER-40-17. The sequence continues at coordinate 19,773 of JAVVDW010000010.1, forward strand.
GAGATTAGAACCGTTTGATCAAAATACAAGAAAATATTGACAGCTATCACACCCAAAGCAATAACGGATAAATTGTAGATGACATATATCTTTATGGTCCTTCGCGTCTTCAATATCTTCTTCATGAGCATCAGTGAGTTGTCAAAAACAGAAATGGCGCGATAGTTTTTGTAAAACATCCAAAGAAAAAAGATAAGCACAAGCGTATTTATGATATCAAAAGCCAGGATGGCGTTTTGAATGTGCAGCGATTCGTAAACATTCCAATAATCTTCGGGCATCAAAAAGCGGAGTAAGTTCCAAAAAGCAAATTCAGCTATACCTATTATAAACAACCATTTGACAATGTTGGAAGATCGTTTGTGCAACAACATACCCAGCTGGGTACTGTTGAGGTAATCTTGTCCGTAATTTTTGGTTTTCCAATCCTTTTTCAGCATCTCTAGGGGGTTCATAAGCTCACGGATTTAAAACGGTTTTGAGTTTCTTTTTAATTCTGTTCATCTTCACACGTGCATTTACTTCCGAAATTCCCATCATTTCAGATATTTCTTTGTAATTTTTATCTTCCAGATAGAGAAAAACAAGCGCCTTGTCTATATCTGAGAGCTCGTGTATGGCTTTGTAGAGCAGCTTTAACTGCTCGGCCTCAGTTGGGTCATAGGGTGTGGCTTCCAGTTTTTCGATAAAAAAATCTATCCCGGTATTTTGTTTAAATTTCTTTTCCTTTCGATGGAGTGACAAGGCCGTGTTGAGTGCCACACGATACATCCAAGTCGTAAACTTTGACTCGCCTCTGAAATTGGAGTACGATTTCCAGAGTTGCACACAGATCTCTTGAAACAAATCTTGCCGGCTCGCTTGATCGGATGTATAGAGGCTACACACTTTGTGCACCAAATTTTGGTTGGCTTCCAGTATTTTCAAGAATTCTTGTTCGTCAATTCCTTTCAAAATAGGGTAAAATTTCTTACTTTTATATGTTGCTTTTTTCGCTCAAACGTTACAATTCCTTTTTTAAGATAAAAAAAAGAAAGGATGTGGGGTTTTTTGCTACTATTAGAAAAAATTATTCATACATGAATATTCCAAAAACTAATTTGCCTCGTGTCGTCATTGTTGGTGGTGGCTTCGCCGGTATTTCTTTAGCCAGACAACTCGCCAATAAAAACATACAAGTAGTTTTGCTAGACAGGCACAACTACCACACTTTTCAACCGCTTCTTTATCAGGTAGCCACCGGCGGTTTAGAACCCGATTCTATCGCCTATCCCATCAGAAAAGTACTGAAAGAAATTCCCAATTTTCATTTCAGATTGGCAAAGGTAACCGATATTGAACCCGAAAACCGCATCATCAACGCAGATATCGGATATTTGAAATACGATTATTTGGTATTGGCAACCGGCTCAAAAACCAATTTTTTTGGCAACAAAGAAATGGAAAAAAATGCGATGGTCATGAAGACAGTGCCACAATCTCTAAATTTGAGGAGCCTGATTCTTGAAAATTTTGAACAAGCACTGCTCACTTCTGATATAAACGAGCGCAATGCGCTCATGAATTTTGTGATTGTTGGCGGAGGCCCTACAGGCGTTGAATTAGCCGGCGCATTGGCTGAAATCAAAAATGGCATTTTGCCAAAAGACTATCCGGATTTGGACATTCGGCAAATGCAAATAAACCTCATTCAAGGTTCAGACAGACTGTTGGATGCCATGTGCAAAAAATCTTCAGAAAAGGCGGAAGCTTTCTTAGAAAAATTAGGCGTCAGCATTTGGAAAAACCTTAGGGTCACAAATTATGACGGCTATACCGCCACCACAAATACAGGGGTGACTTTTGAAACTTCTACGCTGGTGTGGGCAGCCGGTGTAATGGGCAACATACCCGATGGCATTGACGGCGAAGAACTTATTGGACGTGGCAATCGTATCCGGGTAAATGAATTTAGCCAGGTTGTAGGATATAAAAATATTTTTGCCATTGGCGATATCGCTCTGATGGAGTCAGAAGCATACCCAAACGGTTTTCCCATGATGGTGCAACCGGCCATGCAACAAGGTGACGCCTTGGGAAAAAACATAGTAAGATTGGTACGCAACAAAGAAATGGTGCCCTTTAAGTTTAAATACAAAGGCTCTATGGCGACAGTAGGCAGAAACAAGGCCGTTGTAGATTTACCCAGTTTTACCTTCCAAGGTGTATTTGCCTGGTTTGTTTGGATGTTTATCCATTTGTTCTATTTGATAGGCGCCAGAAATCGCATGGTGGTATTTATCAATTGGGTGTATAATTATGTGCGGTTTGACAGGGAAGCAAGAATCATTATTAGACCCTACAAGAAAAACAAAGCCATCGCTGGAAGTTGAATAAAAAAAATCCACCAAAAGGTGGATTTTTTTTGCGATAGATATGCTTCCTACTGATTTGGCTGCGGTGGGTATTGCTCAAGTATTTTAGCTACAAATTCTTGAACGCGTTCATCTTTTCTGCGGTTGTTATCCGTCAACACACCTGTGCCTTTTCCTTGCCAAATCAATTCTTTCTTTTTGGCATCAATCAGATCGACAAAAAGGATACCTTCTGTAGTAACGGAGACGTTGTTGCCATATCCGCCGTATCCGCCGTAACCTCCATAAAAGAAAGGATGTCCAAAATAGCCATAACCGTAACCGAAGCCGGGACCAAATCCATATCCGTAAGGATTGTTATAAACATCTACTTTTTCATTGGCCTTAGCAAAAATATTGACCATCAAATCCGGATTCTCCGATTTGGTAAATCCTTTGGCTATCATCTGTTGCTCAATGGCGCGTAAAATTCTTTTTTTGTCGATGTCAGAGATTTCAACTTTATCTATGCCGTCTTTGTAAAAAGCAAAGGTTTTGTACTCTTTAAAGGTGACATTTTTATCGTAATCAGTATCAACCCTTACAGAGCTGCAAGCTGTAAATAAGAACAGCAAAACTAACATACCGGAGAAAATATACTTTTTCATCGCATTATTATTTAAGTTAACTTCCAATGGTTTACATTCATCAATTATCATACCGATTTACGATAATTTTCTAAAGGTATTTGTGTTTTTTTTATATCCATACGGGCAATGCCTACAACCACTTTGACAGCAATATCCTCTTTTGAGGTGATAGGTTTCTGTAAAAACTTTGAAACCTTCTTCTGACCAATAGAAATCTTCCGCTTCTTGCATGAATACTTAAAATGATTTGCAAATTTAGTCAAGCAGCTTCACAATAATGTCATTTGTATTTCAACAAATATAAAAAACACACGTCACAAAAGGTGTTAATTAAAAGTCAAATTAATCATCCAAACACAAGAGTCACTTTTCATTAATAGCCAAAAAACAGTAGCTTTGTAAACTATCCTATAAACAGCAATTATGAAGCTTGATATTTTAGCCATTGGCGCCCATCCCGATGATGTTGAACTGAGTTGTGCCGCTACACTTGCCAAAGAAATATCGTTTGGCAAAAAAGTGGGCATACTCGACCTCACGAGAGGCGAAATGGGTACACGCGGCTCTGCCGAACTCAGAGACACTGAGGCCAATAGAGCTGCAGAGATTTTGGGTGTTTCCGTGAGGGTTAATCTGGAATTTGCCGATGCGTTCTTTGTGAATAACACCTCTCATCAACTTGAAGTAATCAAAATCATACGAAAATTTCGACCTGAAATCGTGCTGTGCAATGCTATAGACGACCGGCATATCGACCACGCTAAAGGAAGCAAATTGGTAAGCGACGCCTGTTTTTTGTCAGGTTTACAGAAAATAGAAACCATACACAATGAGCAAAAACAAAAACATTGGCGCCCCAAACAAGTGTATCATTATATACAGTGGAAAAGCTTGACGCCGGATTTTGTTGTTGATGTCAGCGAGCATATGGACAAAAAAATGGATGCCATAGCGGCCTATCAATCTCAGTTTTACGACCCCAACAGCAACGAGCCCGAAACGCCCATTTCTTCCAAAAATTTTATGGAAAGTATTCGCTACCGTGCACAAGATCTGGGCAGACTCATTGGCGTAACCTATGCTGAAGGCTTCACTGCTGAACGTCCTGTCGCCGTAAGCACACTCGGAAATTTGATATAATAATTTTAAAAAAAATATTTGACAAGGTGCTAAAAAGATTTACATTTGCATGCTGAAAAATGGTGGTTGTAGCTCAGTTGGTTAGAGCGTCGGATTGTGGTTCCGAAGGTCGCCGGTTCGAGCCCGGTCTTCCACCCGCTTAAAAGCTCCTTTAACAGAGGGGCTTTTTTTATTTTCCAAAATCTTTTCATTCACATTTAGCTAGAAAAGCAGACCTAATTCAAAGGCGGTAAAACCGATTTGTGCTAAGAGATTTGTGCTAAGAAAATAAAAATCAGATGTCATAAATCTTTTAAGGCTTATCTGTTCATGTTAATTTTTCATTTTCTTGACAAATAATATAGGTAAAACCCTACATATATAGTCAATTTTGCGGTAAATTTGTACAACTAAACTAAGCACATATTTATGAAAAAATTGATACTCATTTCCGTTCTGTTTTTAGGATTAATTTCAAACGGGCAAGAAAATTATGCGCAAGTGCAAAAGGTAAACGGCATAGAAGTTTACATACTTGCCAAACCGCTCAGAGCCTATGAGGTGGTCATGGACAAAAACAATTCTGTACAATGGTCTAGTTTTGTAACGGGCGGACTCATCAATGAAAGTATCGCCACAAAAGTGACAAAGTTTGTGAAAGGCACCAAAGAAAAAGCTGAAAAAGAAGGTATCGACTTTGATGCCATCGTTTACACCGACGGAAAAGACATCATCGCAGTTAAGTTTACCGAAGCAATTACGCCCGAAAACAACCGAATGGCAGTGGTTCAAAAAATTGACGGCATGGCCGTATATGTAATGAACGAGCCTGTAGCAGATTATAAGGTGGTTACAGACAAAGGTCCCGGCATGAAATGGAAATCTTTTTTGACCGGCGGTATCGTCAACAATTCCATCGAACAAGACATGGAAAAATATTGCAAAAGACTCAAAGATCTATTCGATGCCGGTGAAATTCAAGCTGTGATTTACACCAGCGGCAAAACAGCTTCAGGTATTACGCTACAATAAAAGTATCGTTTTTTTTCTTTTAAAGGTCTTTCTTCATTAATAGTTTATTAGATTTGTACCTATAACCAAAATCTAATGACCATGCGCTATGTGTATCTAAACCTATTGATAGTTATTTTTGTTGTAGCCTGTCAGGAAACTCCTGAAAAACAAGCCGGGCCTCAACAAACAAACACACCGCAAGCTACCGAAACAGCCCCTACAAACCCTGAAGCTACCGAAATTTACGAACCCGTACCTCCCAGGGTGATTCCTGGAGAGAATGGTGCACCTCCTAGTGATGCCATTATTCTTTTTGACGGCAAAAACCTCGACAAATGGGTGAGCGCCAAGGATTCTGTTTCGCCCGCACCATGGAAAGTCAATCCCGATGGGAGTTTTACTGTTGTTCGACGCAGTGGAGATATCCAAACCAAAGATCATTTTGGGAGTGTACAACTCCACATAGAATGGAAATCGCCTGAAGTGATAGAAAACGAAGGCCAACACAGAGGCAATAGTGGTGTTTTTCTGCAAAACCGATACGAAGTACAGGTCTTAGACAACAACGACAATCCTACTTACACCAACGGTCAGGTAGGCTCCGTTTACAAACAATCTGTTCCTTTGGCAATGGCGTCTGTACCAACCGGCAAATGGAATACTTACGACATTATATACCACGCCCCTGTGTTTAACGATGCCGGAGAGAAAACCAAATCGGCTACCGTCACAGTCATTCACAACGGTGTTTTGGTGCAAGACCATTTCGAAATTGAAGGCACCACAGAGTACATTGGCTGGCCTAAAAACATTGCACATGGCGATTCGTTTATCAAATTGCAAGACCACGACGCCGACGTGAGCTACAGAAATATTTGGGTAAGGAAATTGGAATGAATTCGCTGTTTTCGACTGTTTTTGAACCCGTTACCATCTTTAATATTATATAGAACGATGGGTTTGACCTAAGAAAAAGTCAAAATTAAATCAGCTAATAGTAATATTCTCATTTTTCAACAATTTTTTCGTTGGCTTTTACAAAAGCCGTCCATCCACTGTATTTTTTTTCGCCCAAAGATACATCGCCGTTAAAAAAATGACAAACAGCTGCCGCCAAACCATCGGTTGAATCCAAATTTTTAGGCAATTCTTTCAATTTCAAAAGACTTTGCAACATTTTGGCTACCTGCTCTTTAGTGGCGTTGCCATTGCCGGTGATGGCCATTTTAATTTTTTTGGGCGAATACTCCGTAATCGGTATTTGGCGAGAAAGTCCTGCAGCCATAGCCACACCTTGCGCCCTGCCCAACTTGAGCATAGATTGTACGTTTTTACCAAAAAAAGGCGCCTCGATGGCAATTTCGTCAGGGTGAAATTCATCAATCAAAGCGGTTGTGCGTTCAAAGATAATTTTCAATTTCAGATAAGGATCGTCGTATTTTTTGAGTTGCAATTCGTGTAGTTGGATAAAATGCATTCTTTTGTCTTGCACGCGAATCAAGCCAAAACCCATAATGGTGGTGCCGGGATCTATGCCGAGGATAATGCGTTCGCTGTTATGCATTTTTGACATTTGTCGGAATTTCACAAACCGGAATGGGATTCATTTTGTGCTGGTTGGCGCGGTTAAATCTTTTATAAATTTGAAAAACAGTCTTTTCCCGAGCTGTAAAACTTTCCTCCGAGTGCCCGGCCTCGTCTGCTTGCATTGCCCATTCCAATTCGTCATAACTGGCTCCTATTTGATCTTCATCACTGCGGTCGTCTGCAAACAAACCGTCCGAAGGTTTCGCCTTTAAAATAGATTCCGGTACGCCCAAGTGCATTCCTATTTGATACACCTCAGATTTCATTAAGTCGGCTATGGGACTGATGTCCACACCGCCATCGCCGTATTTTGTGTAAAATCCAACGCCAAAATCTTCCACCTTGTTACCGGTTCCGGCAACCAAAAAACCGTAAAGTCCGGCTAAGTGATAAAGTGTTACCATCCGCAAACGGGAACGGGTGTTGGCCAAGGTGTGCTCGGCCATAGGGTTGTGAATATCTGCTTCAAAGAGGTTTTTAAACCCTTCAAAAGTTGCTGTCAGATCCACACAGCGACTCGTAACATTCGGAAAGCGATCTTGAAGTTGCGCAATGTGTTCGCGAGCCCGACTCACATGGCTTTCAGGTTGGTGAATCGGCATCTCAACACACAAAGTGGGCAAACCTGTTTGGGCACAAAGCGAAGAGGTTACCGCCGAATCGATACCACCGGAAACACCGACAACAAAACCTTTTGTGTGCGATTTTTGTTGGTATGCCCGCAACCAATCCTGAATATACAGTGTAACCTTTTCTACATTCATAGTGTACATTTTTAGGGTAAGTTTATCTTTGTTGCCCAAAGATACGTTTTTGTAAAATTTAGAACGCATGAAAGCGTTAATAAGAAAAAGATTTATGAAATTCAAACATACTTTGCGTGATCTAATGACAGCGTATTATCCTCAACAAATTAAAATGAACAAATCGAGGATATCAAAGGCATGGGCATTTTTAGTTAATTAAGAATTTGATTCAAAGTTGTTTATCTAAAAAATTATTAGTGTGAGAAAAGTTATAGTTTTTTTTTGTACGCTGTTGATTTTCATTGCATGCAATGATGAAAATGCATTAGAAAAAAAAATCAGTCGGATCGATGTGCCTTTTCAACTCCAACGTTTCGATATCGAATTTGCCACTTCCGAAGCAGCAGATTTGCCTGTGTTGAAAGCCAAATATCCCTATTTGTTTCCTCAACAATTTGCAGACAGTGTTTGGATTCAAAAAAGTAACGACCCGCTTTTTCAAGAACTGTATTGGGAAGTAAACCAAACCTTTGGCGATTTTGAAAAAGAAACTGCAACGCTTAAAAGCATTTTTCAGCATGTAAAATATTATTTTCCGGAAGTAAACATTCCCAAAGTGGTCACGGTGATTTCTGAAGTGGATTTAGAAAATAAAGTCATCTGGACCGATAGTTTGTTGTTGATCTCTACAGATACGTATTTGGGTGAAAACCACCGATTCTACGAAGGTATTCCAGAATATACAAGCAATGAAATGTCTCCGGAATTTCTGCCTGTAGATGTAAGTTTGGCTTTTGCCCAATATGTTGTGCCCGCCCCAAAAGGCAGGCAGTTTATAGAAACGATGGCTTATTGGGGCAAAATACGTTACCTCATCAGTGTGTTGTATCCGGAGGCTGGACCACATCTTTGGCTTCACTATAATGAGCAGGCTTACGATTGGGCCATGAACAACGAAGCCTATATTTGGATGTACTTCATCGAGAAAGAATTGCTGTACAAAACCGATCCAAACCTGTCCGAACGCTTTATAGCCAAAGCGCCATTTTCGAAGTTTTATTTGGAAATAGACAACGAATCGCCCGGACGAATTGGTCAATATTTGGGCTGGCGCATTGTAGATGCCTTCATGCAAAACAATGATGTATCTTTGCAGGAAATGCTGCAAACCGACGCCACTACCCTATTCGAAAAGTCAAAATTTAAGCCTTATAAATCATGAACAAACGCCAATCTGAAATAAAAATTCACGTTTCAGTCGATGAAAATCAAATCCCCGATGCGCTAAGTTGGACAGCGGCAGACGGCGGTGTAGAAGACGCTAACGCCAAAGCCGTCATCTTATCTATTTGGGAGCCCGAAAACAAAGAAACCATGCGCATCGATTTATGGACTAAAGATATGCCCGTGCAAGACATGCATATTTTTTTGCACCAAACCCTACTTTCGCTTGCAGACACTATGGAACGCGCCACAAACAACGATAAAATGGCAGCTGCGCTCAAAGATTATTGCGCTTATTATCTGGAGCAAACGGGGCTGAAGAAATAATTTTTTTAGCCAACTTATTCCTTCGGCGAAGAGCAACCCCGACACCAAGCATCTACATATTTTTGTGCAATTTTAATATAGTCGTGTTCTTTTTCTACAAAGGCTCGGGCACTTTTGCTGATGGCCATCAAAGCCTCCGGATGTTCTATTAAAAAAGCCAGTTCGTTCGCTATTGCATCTGCGTTGGGTAAGGCGTTGACAGCGACACGCTCGGTGAGTTTATAGTATTCCATGAATTCTTTTTCGGCACCGGTAAAAACCACCTTCCCTTTTGCCATAGCTTCCAAAGCGTTATACCCTTGATCATAGGCAAACACTTGGTCCAAAATGATGTGGGCACGCGCATAGGCTTGGATGTATGCATCATAGGGCAAACTTTTGGTGGTAATTATTTCAACCTTGTCAGCGTATTTTTTAGCTACCATTTTGAGTGCTTCTTCAAAAAAATGATTGCCTTTCATTTTATGACTCTTTTGATTGATTCCGTGAAAAATGACAATCTTGTCGCGTATTTCCATCGGTTGATATACGTTGACCGCTGTGTTGATAGGATTAGGAATCATACCCAAATGTTTAGGCTCGTTTGAAAGTGGATATAAATAATCTAAATCTGTAGAAAAAATACCTTGCAAACGTTTCATCACAAATTGCTGCAAATCTTGATAATCTCTTTGTTGATACATTTTTCTGAAGAGAAAATCTTCTTTTGCGGTTCTTTCATTTTTAAAAGGTGTAAAAACATTGTACCGATAACCATCGCCCCAATAGTAAGGTGCGCTGAAAGCATCCAAGCCGGCCGAAACTGCAAAAAGCCGTTTGTTGTTTTGGTACATCAATTCAAAAATGCCTTTTTGGTATTTGGGCACACATTTAAAAGGCATCAAGTGCACAAACTGCACCACATCAAAACCAGACAATTGCGCTTTGTTTTTGGCAATTCTACGTCCAACCAGGAGTCCGTCAATATCTATACCCGTAGTCTTATAGATACCCACACGTATTTTTTTTAGGAACACAGATTGATATCCCGTACCAATTTGTACGTCCACAGGATAATTTTTAAACCCGTCACCATCGCCTGCCAAAACCACCTCATGACCCAAAGCAACCAACCCCTCTTTTAAAGAATTGTGTAAACGACTGAATTCACCTACGAGTAGGATTCGCATAAAATGTGTAATTTTAATCAAAAATAATCATTCCAAACTTTATGCCTGTACAAAGCAACCTTCTTTCCTTAGAAATATTGATTGCCACCATGAACCGAACCAATCTCGACTTTTTACAGCCGATGTTTCAGTTCAATCCCATTGAGGGTTTCACGGTACTGATTGTCAACCAAACCACGCCCGACAAGCTTCTTCTCGAGGGTAAAAAAAATGTGCGCGTGGTCAATCGCTTTCAAATAGGACTCTGCAAAAGCCGCAATGTGGCGCTTAGGGAAAGTAAAGCCGACATTTGTTTGATAGCCGATGATGATGTCATCTACGAACCCGGCTTGAAATGGAAAATACTAAAAGCTTATGAGCGATATCCGAACGCCGATTTTATTTCTTTTCAAGCCAAAACCAAAAGTGGAGATTGGTTTCAAAACTATCCGAATCCGGGTATGCATAACGCAAAAAGCCTGAAAAAAATAAACTCGATTGTCATGAGCTTGTCAAGGAAAAAATACATCGAAGATCAACTTTTTTTTAACACCTATTTCGGACTCAACGGTTTGTTTAAAGGTGCCGAAGAATACGTTTTTTTACACGATGCTTTAGTCAAAGGTTTTAAATTGTATCACGATAACACCTTTATAGTAACCCACCCCGAAGTGAGTTCGGGGCACTTCATGGGTAGCGATCAGTCTTTTGTAGCCCGAACAGCCTTGGCCAGGCGCTACTTAAAATCACTTTCCTATCTTTGGCTTATAAAATACACCCTGTGGATGTGGAAAGATGGATACATCACCATAGGAGAATTATCCGAAAAATTCCGTTTAGGAATTTGGAGTATAAAACAATATCACAAACTCGAAAAACTCGGTAAAATTGATGCTATACCAACTGATAGATATCCCGAAAATTAAAGACCCTCGTGGCAATTTGGCCGTCATTGAAAAAACCACCGTACCGTTTTCAATCAACAGGGTCTATTATTTGTTCGATGTACCCACCGGAGCAAGCAGAGGCGGGCACGCACACATAGCCCAAGCTGAAATGTTGGTTGCCTTGAGTGGCAGTTTTGATGTAATCTTAAAAACACCATCCGAAACCAAAACCATCCATCTCAATCGTCCAGACGTTGGGTTGCTCATTCCAAACGGTGTTTGGCGCGAATTGGAAAACTTTTCTTCCGGTGCCGTTTGTTTGGTAGTAGCCTCTGACGTCTTTGACGAATCTGATTATATCCGCAATTTCGATGCCTATTGTCTATTTAAAAACGCGGTTGCCAAGCCCTAAAACCGTTAGTCTGTTTCTTAATTTGATGACAAACTTCAAACAGAAAACAGGTAGATACAGCAAAATTCGTTTGCGGACAGCCAAGGCAGATATATCTATTTTTTGCTGAAATTTTTCAGCTTCTTCCCACTCGCCAAAAATCTTAGATTTTAAAGCCATCGCATAATAATTTCTGTTTAAAAATTCGGCGAGATGTTTGTTCTGATAAGATACCCTATCAAATTTTTCAAGCGCCCCAACAGCCAGTAACGCCTTTTTTATCGGCAGAAAATTTCGGTCCTCGTATTGATAGCGCGCACACATTTTGGGATTAAAGACGATTTGAAATACCAAACCCATACGAATCCACATTTCGGTATCTTGCCCAGATTTCAGTGATGTGTCAAAATAGCCCACTTCTTCGAAAACGCTTATGTGTATCACCGCCGATGAAGATGACAACACGGTGTGTGATTGGCTTGCCTCAAAATAGCCAACCCGTTGAATAGCCGATTTATGGATTGAATAATCTAAAGGAAACCATCTTTTTTTGTATTGCATTTCCATTGCCAAGCTAAACACTTTATCAGATGAAAACTGCGAGATGCTTTCAAACTGTGTTTCCAAATAATTGGGATACCAAAAATCATCGGCATCCAATAACGCTATATAAGTAGCCTTTGCCTTCCTGATACCCAAATTTCGCGCGGCAGAAACTCCACTGTTTGCCTGACAAAAAAGATGCAATCGGTCATCTTGAATCGACTTTACGACATTTACACTTTGGTCAGTAGAACCATCGTCAACAATTATCACTTCAAAATCTGTAAATGTTTGACCCAAAACCCCGAGTATCGTTTGCCGTATGTGTTGCGCTTTGTTGTACAAGGGAATAACTACAGAAAAAAAAGGCATAGGTCTTAGGTGTATAGATGACAAAGATATCCCAACCGATACAAATCGAACAGAAACAACGCAGGATTTTTTCCCGTTAACTGCTTTTCCATAGGCACTCTAAACAGCTTGAAGAAAAAAGCGATAGGTCGCCGACATCGCAGCAATGTAACTTTCAAAAAAACATTGTAAAGCTTGTTTTGTGTAGAAAATCCGGGATTATTGCTTGCCAGGGTTTGGAGCGTGCGAATTGCACTTCGTGTTTTTTCAAGAAAAAAGGTGTTTTCTTCCAAGCCCAAGTGCCATACTGGATTGTCTATGTGTAAAACTTTTATTTTATGACTCAATAAAACGGCTGCAATGGCACTATCCGAACCATAAGACGGTATGTTCAGTGAGGCGATTACATCCAGATAAACGGTTTTCTTAATCAAGTAATTGGCCGAAATAAAAACGCGGTAAGGCCTTTTATTTCTTAGCACAGCCTTGATAGATTCTCTGTTTCTGCCAAATTTCCACCGCAACGACAGGGAAACTTTTGGCATGATGGCTTGATAAGCAAATCCACCCATGATAAGTTCAAAATCTTTCTCAAAAAAAGACACATACCGCATCAAAAATGAATCATCAGGTGGCATCACGTCTGCATCTAAAAAGAGTAACCAAGGATATTGTGCCTTTGCTGCCAAGCGATTTCGAGTGGCCATTCGGCCTATATTGGTTTGATTTTCAAAATAAAAAATCCCGTTCAGATTTGCCAAATTACGGTTCGCTTCTCGCGCTTCGCTATCTGTTGAAGCGTCTTCGCACACGATGATTTCCCATGGCACATCGAGCAATGTGGCTTGCTTTCTTAAACATAGCACAAGCGGCTCGATAGCATAGTTAAAAACCGGAATCAGTATAGAAAGCATAAAACCTAAATTGGCATTTCCAAAAATACGGTAAATTTATGTGTACCTTTGCAGCTATTATAAAAATGACACATGCATTTGTTCGGTCATTTTGTAAACAAATTTTATGTCATTTACTTCATTAGGTTTATCTGACGCCCTTCTCAAAGCGGTCAGCAAGCAAGGTTACACACAGCCCTCTCCAATTCAACAAAAAGCCATTCCGCTTATATTGGAACGCAAAGACATCTTAGCCTCGGCGCAGACAGGTACCGGAAAAACAGCCGGATTTACGTTGCCGATGTTGCAAATTTTGTCTCAACAGCCCGTTTTGCGAAACCGACCCGTCAGGGCTTTGGTTTTGACACCCACCAGGGAATTGGCCGCTCAAGTTTATGAAAACGTAAAGGAATACGGTGCTTTTTTAGATTTGAAGAGCGCTGTAATTTTTGGCGGGGTCAATCAAAATCCGCAAGTAGCTTCTCTGCGAAGAGGCGTTGATATCTTGATTGCCACACCCGGACGCTTACTCGATCTGCACAACCAAAACTTGTTATCGCTATCGGGGATTCAAATGCTTGTCCTTGACGAGGCCGACCGCATGTTGGATATGGGATTTTTAAGAGATATTAAAAAAATCATGTCTTTGATGCCTGCCAAAAGACAAAATCTGTTGTTTTCGGCCACTTTTTCTAGAGAAATAAAAGCCCTTGCGAATGAGATTTTGAACCATCCTGTTTTGGTAGAAGCTACGCCGGAAAACACCACCGTTGAAAAAATAAATCAGAAGGTCTATCACCTAGATAAAAGCCACAAAACGCAGGTTTTAATCAAATTGATTTCAGACGGAGCGTGGGAACAAGTGTTGGTCTTTACCCGAACCAAACACGGTGCCAACAACCTGACCAAAAAACTGATTAACCATCAGATATCGGCCTTGGCCATACACGGAAACAAAAGTCAAGGCGCACGCACCAATGCGCTACAAGGCTTCAAAGATGGTACCATTCGCGTGTTGGTGGCTACCGATATTGCGGCACGAGGCTTAGACATACCGCTGTTGCCACATGTCATCAACTTTGAGTTGCCCAACATACCCGAAGACTATGTACACCGCATTGGGCGAACAGGCCGGGCGGGTGCCAGTGGAGAAGCCATTTCATTGGTGGGTGCAGACGAGAGGGCCTATCTCAAGGACATTGAAAAACTCATCGGTATGCAAATTCCTACCGCAACAGTAGCAGATTTTGTTCCGGATCCCAACGTTCAGGCAGATGAAGAACGACCGCCAAGACCCACACGTTATCAAGGCTTTAAGTCAAGCGCTGTGCATCCCTCAAACAGAAACAATAGCAACAACAATCGGGGACCCAAACGCAATGCACCCAAACGACCGGACAGCAGAAGGCGGTAGGTTTGGTGTCGAACACTGTGAATAATTTTTACATAATTATGGGTTTACAGTTATCATTTCTAATAAAACCCTATTTTTGAAACCTCAAAATTGATTAACTTGCAATTGTTTAAGCCATTTGGTTAATTGACTAACATCAAACGTATGTATCACTCAAAAATAAGCGGTCTGGGCAGTTATGTTCCGGATAGAATTGTCACCAACGACGAATTGTCTAAACTCATGGAAACCAGTGACGAATGGATACAGGAACGCACAGGCATCAAAGAGCGCCGTTGGGTAACACCCGGCTCGGACGATACCACAGCCACCATGGGTGTCAAAGCTGCCAAAATTGCCATTGAGCGCGCCAAGATCGACAAAGACGATATAGATTTTATCATTTTTGCCACGCTCAGTCCGGATTATTATTTTCCGGGACCGGGTGTACAAGTACAAAAAGCTTTAGACATCAAAACCGTTGGTGCGTTGGATGTGCGAAACCAATGTTCGGGTTTTGTGTATGCGCTATCCGTTGCCGATCAGTTTATCAAAACCGGTATGTACAAAAATATTTTAGTCATCGGTTCCGAACTCCATTCACGTGGCCTCGATAAAACTACCCGTGGCAGAGGCGTTTCAGTGATTTTTGGCGATGGTGCCGGAGCGGTTGTTTTGTCGAGAGAAGAAAACCTTGATAAAGGAATCTTATCTACGCATTTGCATTCCCAAGGAGAACACGCAGAAGAACTGTCTTTGATAGCGCCCGGCATGGGCAAACGTTGGGTGAGCGATATTTTGGCGGAAAACGATCCGAACGACGAATCCTATTTTCCGTATATGAACGGACAATTTGTGTTTAAAAACGCAGTTGTGCGTTTTAGCGAAGTCATTATGGAAGGATTGAAGGCCAATAACCTTAACAAAGAAGACATCAACTTGTTGATACCGCACCAGGCTAATCTCAGAATTTCACAGTTTGTGCAGCACAAATTCGGGTTAACAGACGACCAAGTATTCAACAACATCATGAAATACGGAAATACCACAGCGGCATCCGTTCCGCTGGCGCTTACAGAAGCCTGGGAATCCGGAAAAGTAAAAGATGGTGATTTGGTTGTTTTGGCGGCCTTTGGCAGCGGATTCACTTGGGCGAGTGCCATCATTCGCTGGTAAACTTAACGCATATATTTTATTATTTTTTCATTATGCTGATAGATATTATTGCGGGTGCGCGGCCCAACTTTATGAAAATTGCGCCCATTATTCACGCCATCAAAGAAAGACAGCTGCAAGGCAGCAAACTCCAATACCGATTGATTCATACCGGACAGCACTACGACCA
Source organism: Flavobacteriaceae bacterium (assembly GCA_032251335.1). GTDB lineage: Bacteria > Bacteroidota > Bacteroidia > Flavobacteriales > Flavobacteriaceae > UM-FILTER-40-17. The sequence continues at coordinate 35,724 of JAVVDW010000010.1, forward strand.
AAACATGAGTGGGCGTTTTTTTGAAGAGCTCAATATTCCGCTTCCTGACGAAAACTTGGGTGCCGGTGGTGGCTCGCAAGCCGAACAAACTGCGGCCATCATGGTTGGTTATGAAAAACTGCTGTTGGAAAAAAAATCAAATTTATGCTTGGTTGTGGGTGATGTTACCTCCACCATGGCTTGTGCCATAACTGCCCAAAAACTCCATGTGAAAGTTGCCCATGTAGAAGGTGGTATCCGCAGTGAAGATTGGACCATGCCCGAAGAAATAAACCGCATGGTTACTGATAGCATTTCCAATTATTTTTATACAACTTCCGAAACAGCCAACCAAAATTTACAAAAAATCGGCGTTGACAAAAGTCGGATTTTCTTTGTTGGAAACACGATGATTGACACACTTTTGGCAAACAGAGCGCGTTTTCAGCAACCGGAAGTATGGCAAAAACTACAGTTAAAACCCCGACAGTATTTTGTGATGACGCTTCACAGACCTGCCAATGTGGATGAAGAACACAAACTCAAAGAACTCATTGACGCGCTGGTTGCCCATTCTCAAAACCTACCGCTTGTTTTTCCGGTGCATCCGCGTACGGCAAAAATACTGAGCGCACTAGGCATTTCGCATCCGCGCCTGCACCTGATTGATCCGTTGGGTTATTTAGAATTTAACTATCTCGTTGAAAGAGCCTTTGCTGTGGTCACCGACTCGGGTGGCATTACAGAAGAAACCACGGTCATGGGTGTGCCTTGCATGACCTTGCGCGACAACACAGAACGCCCGGAAACCATCAGCATAGGAACCAACGAACTGTTGGGTACCAATCCGAAAGCCGTGGAACCTGCCATGAAAAAGTTGTTTTCAAATGCTTGGAAAAAAGGAAGTGTACCGGAATTGTGGGACGGCAAAACAGCCGCTAGAATTGTTGATAGTATCGAAAAGTTGGATTTGTAAATACTACTAAACAGACAGATTGAATCCGGCTTTTAAACTATACTCGCTGTGAAAGTGTGAAATAAAAATCGGGGATATTAAATTTGTCCTTTGTACATGGCTTTGATGATACCGTCAGCCAAACCAATTTTAGGTACATGTATATCTGTTGCACCACTCCATTTTGCGGCAAAAAGAAAAATTTTGGTAGCAGGAATAATCACATCGGCCCTGTCCGGATTCATGTTAAATTGCAAGATACGTTCTTCAAAACTCAATTTTAACAACCTTTCATATTCGGCATTCAGCAACAGATAAGTTAAAGGTTTCCCGCCCGTGATGCCCGACATTTTGTACAACTTGTTGATGTTTCCACCCGAACCGATAATGTCAATTTTATGGAATTCTTTGGTGTGGAAACGAAGCCATTTTTTTATCTCATCCCAAACCATCTCCTCAACGCTTTGACTAATCATACGAACCGTCCCCATCCTGAATGATTTGGAGGTCACAATTTTACCTTCAGAAAAGATAGTGAATTCTGTACTACCGCCACCCACATCTACGTACAGATAATTTTTTGAAGAATCTAAAAAATGTTGTAAGTCTGTATTTGCAATGATGGTGGCTTCTGTTTTTCCATCAATAATTTGAATGTCAATCCCCGATTTTTCCTTTATCAAATCAACCACTTCATCACTGTTGGTGGCCTCGCGCATGGCAGATGTAGCACAAGCCATATATTTTTCAACCCCATGAGCTTGCATCAATAATTTGAAAGCTTTCATGGTATCTACCATACGCTTGAGGTTGATTTTAGAAATTTCACCCACAGTAAACGAATCGGCACCAAGGCGAATCGGCACCCTAACCAAGGCGTTTTTCCTAAAGGCGGGCTCTTTGTTTTCTACTTCCAAAATATTGGAAATAAGCAATCTAATGGCGTTTGATCCAATGTCTATAGCGGCGAACTTTCTAATTTTCAATGTATATCAATTTTTATTAGACATTTTTTCAAGATAGTAGTCGTAGGTGGCAAACTGTGAACGAACTCTTGGATGGTTGTTACGTCTGTATTCGTTGTTTGGGTTTGCACTAATGATGCGAGCTTTTACGTTGTCTGACCAACAAATTTCGAAGGTATCTATCAATTCCTGCTTGATGGACTCATCATAAATAGGACAACCTACTTCTACACGTGCATCTAAATTGCGCTCCATCCAGTCGGCAGATGATATAAAAACCTTAGATTCTTGATTGTTGCCAAAAATAAAGAGTCGCGGATGCTCGAGATACTTGTCCAATATACTAATTACTTCTATATTTTCGCTCATGTTTTTTACGCCCGGCACTAGGCAGCAAATGCCTCTTACAATCATTCGTAACTTTACACCGGCTCTGCTGGCCTCGTATAACTTGTCTATAGTGCGGATGTCAGTAATGCTATTAATCTTGAGATGAATATAAGCTTCCCTACCCGCTTTGGCATTGTCAATTTCGGCATCAATCAACTTAAAAAACTTATTTCGCGTATAATGTGGTGACACAATGAGGTGTTTGTATCTGTGGACTTTGAAGCTGGTTTCAAAAAATTCGAAAAGTTTATTAACTTCTTTTAACAAGGCCGGATGTGCGGTAAAAAGTGTGTAATCTGTGTATATTTTGGCGGTGCTTTCGTTGAAGTTTCCCGTACTGATGAGTCCGTATCTTTTGATTTCGCCCGCTTCTTCTCTTTCGATGACGCAAACCTTGGAATGTACTTTTAAGCCGGGCACGCCAAAAATAATTTTGATGCCTTCTTCTTGAAATTTTTCTGCATATCGGATGTTGTTGGCTTCGTCAAAACGGGCTTGTAGCTCGATCTGAACAGTGACTTTTTTTCCGTTTTTGGCTGCGTTGATGAGCGAAGAGGCAATTTGCGAAACCTTGGCAAGCCTGTAAATGGTTATTTTAATAGACTTTACCTTGGGGTCGAGTGCGGCTTCACGCAAAAACTTGATGACGTATGAAAAGGTGTGATAAGGTGCGTAAAGCAAATAGTCTTTCTGGGCAATTTTTTTGATCAAACTACCTTGCAACTCCAATCCTTTTATGGGAAGTGGCGGATATTGTTTAAACTGTAAATCTGAGCGATGTAGGCTCGGAAAACTCATATAATCGCGGCGGTTGTGGTATTTACCTCCCGGGATGATGCTTTCGTTTTTTTCAAAACCCATTTTATCGAGCAAGTAATCGAGCGTATCTTTATCAATATCCGAATCATATACAAAACGTACAGGTTGACTTTCACTTCTGCCTTTGATGCTTTCACTGAGTTTTTCCACAAAACTTTTACTCAAATCAGAATCTAAATCCAATTCTGCATCCCGCGTGATTTTAATCATGTGCGCAGACAGGGTTTCGTAGTTAAAAATATTAAAAATCGATTTCAAGTTGTATCGAATCAAATCGTCGAGTATGATAATAAATTTCTTTTCGCCTTCATCGGGCAGCACCACAAAGCGATTGATTGATTTCGGAATCTCAATCAAAGCATACTGAATGTCTTTTTTTGTGGGATGAAAGAGTTTTTTTAAACCCGACTGTTTCTGTTCGGTTTTCATCACCATTTTGACGGCCAAATAGGCGGCGCTTTCGGTACGTATATTCAGCGCTTTTAAATCGTTCAGAATGATGGTTACCAAAGCCGGACTCACCTCATTGACAAAATAGTTTCTGATAAACTCGTCTTGTGAGGTGGAAATCTGGTTTTCGTTGATGATGTAAATATTCTCATTTTTGAGTGCTACCCTGATTTCTTCCAATATGCGAAGACTCTCCTCTTGTTGGTGGATTACAATTTGCGTGATTTCATCCATCAGTGCCTTGGGTTCATAACCCACCATGATGTTTTTTATCTTTTTGCCTGCCATGGCAATTCTCTTGACGGTTGCGTATCGCACTTTAAAAAACTCATCGAGATTGTTGGAAAAAATTCCGATGAAGCGCAAACGCTCTATCAACGGCATATTCTTGTCAGCCGCCTCTTGCAACACGCGGTCGTTAAACTGTAACCAACTGATTTCCCTGTTGATATATTGATTTTCCATTAGCTTTTCAATTGTTTGGGTTTTACAAACGCCTGTGTTATTCCTTTTTGAATTGCAGACCAATGGGCAACATCGAAACTCAGATGAACAAAACCACAGGTACTCACATTTTCTATTTCTTTATTTCCTAGAATATTGACTGTGTTGGTCACCGCATTGTTGTGTGCAAAAACCATCAATTCGTTGACTGTATCGGGTGTTTGTCGAATAATTTGCAAGAGCTTGTCGCCATAAAAATCGTAGAGTTCACTTTTAATTTGTAGTTTTTCGTGTGAATAACCAATGGCTTTTGAAATAATGATGGCTGTGTGCAAGGCCCGGTTGGCCGGACTGCTTAGCAACAAATCGGGTTTCAGTTGCTTTTCTTTTAAAAAGGCACCCATCAAGTAGGCGTCGGTAACTCCTTTGTGCGCCAACGGCCGGTCTTGGTCTGCCACGGGCAAATCCCAAGCTGATTTGGCGTGACGAATGAGATATAGCGTTTTCATTTTTTTTAGATTTTAAGGTTTTTGAAAGATGAATCCTCTTTAAGGCGAGCGGAAAAACATCTTATGCATCATGCGGTTTTATGTCTAAATTATACATCCACTTTTTAAAAAAATCAGTAAAAGCTAAAATTTAAGGAGCCAGCCTTTGCATAAGCCAGTCCCAACCTTGCAATTGATAGCGAATTCTATCGTGCAAGCGATTGGGTCTGCCCTGCCAAAACTCCATTTCAACGGGCTTAACCAAAAAACCGCCCCAATTTGCCGGTCTTTCTATTTCTTTGCCTTCATATTTTGCCTCCAGGGCTTTGAGTTCTTCTTCGAGAAAGTCTCGAGAGGGAACCACTCGGCTTTGAGGTGAAACCAAAGCACTTAGTTGGCTACCTCTGGGTCGGGATTCGAAATAGCCATCAGACAAATTGGTTGCTAATTTTTCTGCAACGCCTTTGATGATAATTTGGCGTTCGAGCACAGACCAAAAAAAGGCACAGCATATATTTGGGTTTGTCAAAATAGCTTTGCCTTTTTCGCTGTCGTAATTGGTGTAAAAAACAAACCCCTCATGTGTGTATTTTTTCAGCAAGACTACGCGCGATTTTGGAAATCCATCCAAACCAAATGTAGATACCGTCATAGCGTTCACCTCATCAACTGAAGGATGGCTTTCCGCTTCAAAAAACCAATCTTGAAAGAGCACCAAAGGGTTTTCAGGCAAGTTGTTTTCTAGTAGCGCACCTTTTTCGTAAGTTTTTCTGTAATGACTTAAATCTTTTTGCATGGCATTTTTCAAAGTGCCAATTTACTATTTTTTGATGGCTTGCTCAACTAAAAAATATGAAGTTTCTATCAAATTTTAAAACCCAAGCTACTAAAAGAAGACCCTAAAACTCACGTTGGGTGTGATGCCCAAAGAAAGATTGTCCACCCTGCGCACTTCTGAGTTGCCATTTGTCTTTTCTAGAGTGTAGTAAGTGTTGAGTATGTTTTTATCGTCCAAGACATTTAACACAGAAAGACCTAAGACTGCGCGGGTTTTACTCCACATAAAATGGTATTCCGAAGAAAAATCGAACCGCCTGTAGTTGGGCAAAGTGCTGCTATTGGCATTTTGGTAGTTTATTTCTTCGAAAATACCTTCGTTGGAAATAGGGTTTTCAGGATCAGGTTCGGTAAAAGGCTTGCCCGTGCGCCATTGGTAGCCCAAGGAAAATTTTAGTTGTTTGATTTGATACGCACCCGTAATGCCGACTGAGTGTTTGACATCCTGGTGATTTCTGATTTTTGAAGGCATCAGGCTGTCAAATTCGAGTTGGTTGTCTTTATAGGCATAAGAAACTGAAAGGTTGAGCGCTTTGAGTTTTTTGTCAACCAAAACCTCCACGCCTTTTACATTGTATTTTCCATCTAGGTTGGCAAATTCAAGTTGATCTTGGAAGCCTAAGTTGTTGGTAAAAACTTCATCTACGGTTTTGTAAAAACCGGTGACATTGGCAAACCAATTGTCTTTTTTATAATTCATACCAAAAGACAACTGCTTACTGTGTACAATAGGTATATTTTCATTGTCGGCAAGTGTCCACCTTCGTTTTTCCACGCCCAAAAAATCCTCTTGCAAGTCAATGGTTTGGGTGGTTAATTGATGTTTTAATTCGCCCATAAGACTCACAGAAAATGTGCTGCTTAAAGCTTGTAAAATATTGAGACGAGGCTCGAAGAAAGTTTCACCCAACTCCGGAACAAAACTGGCTCTCAATCCAACTGTAGCGTTTAATCCGCCGGCGTTTTTGTGCCCGACTTCTACAAAACCTGCATGCTCCACGAGGGCGTTCTTAATAGAACTAAAAAAAAGCGGATCGTTTACGCGTTGCAGATTGGTAACACCGGTTTCCACGACTTCATAACCTCCGTTAAAATTCCATTTTTCATTGAGCGTGTAGGATAAGATTAATTTTGCCTGGCTCTCTAGCACTTCGTTTTTCTGGTCGAGCTGCTGGTTGGTGCGCAAGTCAAAGTTTGTTGCTTCCAAGTTGTAATTGGTATAATAGGCATTACCTAAAATACGCCATTGTTCGTTTAAAAGAATTTCACCGGAAAGGCCTACGGCAATATTTCTTTGGTCTAAACTGCTGGTTCGGGTACGTGCATTTTCTTCATTTTCGGCAGTGATGCTTTCGCGAAAGCTGAGCCGATTGTCCAAATTAAAAAAATTGACCTCAAAATGACTTTTCTCATTCGGTACAAACATGAGCTTAGCATTGACATCATAAAAAACAAAACTCTCGTCTGATGAAAAATTTTCGTTGGCAGAAAGACTATTTCGGGTGGTAATTTTAGAATCTTGGAAAGCACGATTAAAATACTCATCGTATGTTGGGGTCGAAAAAAAATCGTTAAAAGATCGTCTTCCCGACACTTGCAAACCCCATTTGGTGCCAAACGGAATTTGTAAATACGCATCGCCGTTAATAAGGTTAATACCTGCACCTCCTTTTACTTTTGCTGGAACTTTTGATGTGGTCTTAAAATTAACCATTCCCGAAACACCGTCTCCATACTGAGCCGAAACGCCGTTTTTGTAAACCTGAATTTGTTCGGTTAGGTACGGATTGATGGTGGAGATGAGTCCGAAAAAATGACCGGTTTGATACATTTTTATTCCATCCCACAAAATGAGATTTTGGTCATTGGTACCGCCCCTGATGTTGATGTTGGAAACCGTTTCGTTGATGCTTTCCACGCCCGGAAGTCTTTGCACTATTTGCATAACATCGGGCTCTATAAGACCCGGCAATATGCCAAATTGCTTGGGTCTAATCAGCAAAGCGCCATCTGAGGTGATATCTAGACCGCTGGCCAGGACATTGCTGACCACTACTTCCGAAAGCAGTCTTGTTTGGGGTTTTAGAAAATAACTTCTGCATGTGTTTTCATTTAGAAATAAAGACGCAGCAAGCGATTGTTCTGCATATATCATGTGCTGAATGCTTATAAGTGCTGTCGGGCTGATGCCCTTCAACCTAAAAAACCCATCTCTATCCGTAATGGTTCCTTTTCCACTGACGGGTTCGTAAACAGTGGCTTCGGTTATGGGTTCGTTTAGGTAAGCGTCTATTAACCGTCCGCAAACGGAAATTTGTCCATCATTTTTGGCTACTATAGCGATACTGCTTTCGTTAATAACGGTATAGTTGAAAGGTGTTCGGGTTCTCAAAAAGAGAATAATGGCTTGGATGTCATTCAAATCTGAAGGCGGACTGATTAATTGTCCTTCCAAATCGGATGGACGGTAAGAAAAAACAACATTGTGTTTTTCTTCAACCTGGTCTAAATAGGTTTTTAGAGGAATGGTGGTCTGTGCTGCTGCCGGTATGGAGAACAAACCTATAAACAAGCCCAAGAAAAAAAAGAAAACGCTATGGAGCGACATAAATTCTTACCCTTTCGGAATTTTCAATAGTGTACTGAAGTTGTAACGGCAAACAGATGGTTTTTAGTGCTTCTTCGAGTTGGTTGTTTGTAAATCCGCCTGTGAAGGTTTCGTATAGATTCACGTCTTTGTCCAAATAAACTTTTATGTCGTATTGCCTTTCTAATTCAGCTATTACTTCTTGTAGGGTTTCGTTTTCGAATGCGCTTTCTCCGTTTATCCAAGAGGGATTTTCTACCGAAATACTTTGCTTATGCAGCTGCCCATTTTGCATTTGCACAAATTCACCGGCAGTAAGCACCACTTTGTTTGAGCCGGCTTGTACCTCCACACGGCCTTCGTAGCAGCTTACTTGAAAAATGCCCGCTCGCTGTTTTACGTTGAACTGAGTACCCAATACGCTAACATCGCCTTTTTCGGTTTTTACCGTAAATTTTTTTCCTTTGGCTACTTTAAAAAAGGCCTCACCATTTAAATTTATTTGGCGTTCGCTTTGCCATTTTTTGGTACTATAAGAGATTGTTGACCCCGAATTAACAATCACCTCCGATGCATCAGGGAGGGTGATGACTTGGCTTTCGGCAAAAGCTACTTCGTATTGTTTAAGTTCGCCTTGGGGCAGGAAAGTATACACGGTTATCAAAACGGCTATCGCAGCAGCTATGGGCATTAAATACTTGATGACTCCAGATTTTTTCTTGCTTCTGTTCTTGGCCTTATTGACTTTTTGAAAGAGATTTTCTCGGTCAAAATCCGGGGAAGCAAAACGCGAGACACTGCCCGATATTTTTATATAAGCGAATAACTCCGAGTCTTGCTTGATCTCTAACACATCTTGGTCTGTAGCTTCATGATTCAGCCATTTGTTGAGAAGTGTAATTTGTTTTTCATTCAGTTCCATTTTTGGCGGTATTTGCTTATTAAACATTTTTCAATCAAAAAACCCTACCTAAGGCTTACACATCTCCTATTTCTTTCCTTAATATAATGAGCGCTTTGTGAATTCGCTTTTCGACTGCTTTTACACTAATCTCTAAATGCGATGCAATTTCGCTATACTTCATCCCTTCTATCCTGTTCATCAAAAAGGCTGTTCTTTGCGCCTCGCTCAAATTGTTTATCACAGTATTGAGTTTTGCCTCAAATTCTTTTTCTCTGAATTGAAATTCCGGACTTTCAGAGAATGCATGGCTACGGTGATTTGTCTCATATTTAAGAACCACTTTTTGGTGCGCAACCTGATTGAGCGAAAGATTATTGGCTACTGTAAATAAATATGCTTTGGCCTTGTCCGGCGACACCTTATCACAATTTTCCCAAAGTTTTACAAAAGCTTCCTGGGCAGCATCCGCCGCTTTTTCTGTGTCGCCAAACTTATAATATATGTAATTTCTCAGCGGAGACACAAACGCATCAAATACCCGCTTAAACTGTTTTTCTTCACAAATATTGATGATGCCAAGATTTTTTTCTTTTGCCTCCATGTCTTTTTTAATCGGTGCCAATTTAAAAAAAAATACTTCAAGGTAGGGTTTAAATCGAAGTAATTGTTTTTAGTGTGAATTCAACATTTTAAATCACTTAAATTTTTATAAACATGAAAACGCTATTCAAACCATTGTTTTTTTTATACCTAGCAGGTATTTTTCTAGTCGGATGTCAATCAGACAGTGCCGAAATCATCAGTGAAAGTCCCGATGACAACATCACGGCCTCATCGGAGCTCGCTGTTCTGTTGCAAGCAAGCAGCGAAAACAACGGCGCTATTGACGACTTTATAGACGGCATTAGTGCTACATCTGTTGTATTTCCTTATGTAGTAGAAACCGATTTTGGTACCCAAACCATTACTTCGGTAGATGGTCTGCTTCAGTTTAAACAAACCCTGCAAGCCAGTGCTTCAACTTCTTCCAATCCGCCACAGATAAAATTCCCTTTTAAGGTCCGTTTTAGAGACCACAGCGAACGAGAAATCAAAAACGACGACGATTGGAATGATCATCTTTCTAAAGAAAACGATGATGATGAAGACGATTTCAGAGAACGCATCAAATGTTTCGAAATCAACTACCCCGTAACACTTTTGTTGTTCAACACCAATCAAGAACAAACCGGCAGCGTAGTGGTAAATAACAACCGTGAGCTCTTCGCCTTTTTCACGCAACTACCTCCCAGTATCGTAGTAAGCATAGATTACCCTATCAGCATCACATTCAGAGACGGCAACACCCTTCAACTTGAAAATAATAGAGAACTTCTTCGTGTAATGCTCGAATGCAGAAACAGCGACGATGACGATGACGACGATACCATTGATGACGACATCCCCAGCAATCTTCGCGAAACCGCTTTTGAACTCAGGAGAACACTCTTGGCCAACGATTGGTTTGTGACTGAATTCATCAACGAAGGAGCAGACCGAAGTCAAGTTTTTGAAGACGTGAAATTCCAGTTTTTCTTCGGTGGTGGTGTAAAGGTGATTAGAGGCAATGTTTTCGCTTTCGGAAGATGGGAAATTGAATTGGATGACGACACAAACAGGCTGAAAATAGATTTAGACTTTAGGGACGATGTTCAAATCCTTGAAATTTTAGACGAAGATTGGTTGGTTATGGAGTTTTCCAATGCCTTATTAAATCTGAAAGAAGACGATAATAACAATACCACATTAAAACTTGAAGGCACACCCAACCAAGGTGATGGCAGTGGAGGAGACACAGGTGGAGGAGACGACACCGGAAATCCAAATTTAGATGCTTTCAAAGCCAATTTATTGGGTCAATGGGTTTTAGCAGCCTTTACAAATGACAACAACGATGATTCTTCCAACTTTAGCGGTTTTACTTTTACCTTTAATGCAGACGGCAGCCTAAAAGCAGAAAAAGTAGAAAATGATGAAATACACATCGCCACTTGGTTTGTAGAAGTAGATTTCAATGCCTTAGAGTTGCATATAGAATTTCCGGAAGTGGATCCTGTTGACGAATTGAATGAAGATTGGCTCATCATTTCCTCAACTGAAACCCGCATCGTACTGGAACACGCAAACAGTGATGGCACAAAAGATCAATTAGTATTCGAACGCTAAAAACACTTTTGGTTGGTTATTTTGCTGTCGGGGCGGTTAGAAATCTAACCGCCCCGACACATTTTAAAACCTTGCAGAAAGCAGGCAATTAACTTATATTTGCCATCCAAAATTCTGAATCCATGTTTGATAACCTCAGCGACAAGCTCGACAAAGCATTTCACATACTAAAGGGCCACGGAAGCATCACTGAAATCAACGTAGCTGAAACCCTTAAAGAAGTGCGTCGTGCTATGGTTGACGCAGACGTAAACTTCAAAATCGCCAAAGACTTCACGAACACCGTCAAAGAAAAAGCTCTTGGGCAAAACGTACTCAAAACGCTACAGCCCGGACAGCTTATGGTGAAGATCGTGAAAGACGAACTCACCGAACTCATGGGCGGCAGCGCGGCTGGCATCAACCTATCAGGCAACCCGAGTATCATTCTAATGTCGGGTTTGCAAGGTTCCGGTAAAACCACTTTTTCCGGTAAGTTGGCCAAGTATTTAAGCAGTAAAAAAGGTAAAAAAGTGTTGCTCGTAGCTTGCGATGTGTACAGGCCCGCAGCCATAGATCAGTTGGAAATCGTAGCCGGACAAGTAGGTGCCGGCGTCTATACAGAACGCGAAAACAAAAACCCGGTAGAGATTGCCCTCAACGCCCTGAAAAAAGCCAAAGCAGAAGGTTACAGTGCCGTGATTGTAGATACCGCCGGACGTTTGGCTGTTGATGAAGCCATGATGAATGAAATTGCGGCCATCCACAAAGCCATTCAACCGCAGGAAACTCTTTTTGTAGTAGATGCGATGACCGGCCAGGATGCCGTAAACACGGCAAAAGCTTTTAATGACCGACTCAATTTTGACGGGGTAATTCTGACCAAACTCGATGGTGACACGCGCGGAGGTGCTGCACTATCTATCAAAGCGATCGTAAACAAACCCATAAAATTTGTCGGAACCGGCGAAAAAATGGATGCCTTAGACGTGTTCTATCCCGATCGAATGGCCGACCGAATTTTGGGAATGGGTGACGTTGTTTCGCTTGTAGAGAAAGCGCAGGAACAATTTGATGAAGAAGAAGCGCGTAAATTGCAAAAGAAAATTGCCAAAAATCAATTTGGCTTCGATGATTTTCTTCAACAAATTCAACAAATCAAAAAAATGGGTAACATGAAGGATTTGATGGGCATGATTCCGGGTATGGGAAAAGCCATCAAAGACGTCAACATCGAAGACGACGCTTTCAAACATGTAGAAGCCATCATTCAATCTATGACACCCGATGAGCGAAGAAATCCGGCTTTGCTAAACCTATCAAGAAAAAAACGACTCGAAAAAGGCTCTGGCAGAAGTATGCAAGAAATCAACCAACTCATCAAACAATTTGAACAAATGGGCAAAATGATGAAGATGATGCAAGGCGGCGGCGCCAAAAACCTCATGAACATGATGGGTAAAATGCGCTAAATCAGTCAGATTTATTTACTTAAAAGTCGTTAAAAAAACCAACTTTCTATCAATCTTTCATTTTTTTTTGTAAAATTGTACAACCATTTATAAGTTTTACTTTTTTTATTAGTCATGAGAAAAAGCAAGCAGGTGTCTCTCGATCCCCAACAGTTGGAACGTGTAGTAGAGATGGCATTAGAGGAAAGAAATCCTTTCGATATCCTAAAATCGACTTTTAATTTATCTGAAAACGAAGTGATTGACATCCTAAAAAAACACCTTTCAAAAGATAAATTTGACGCTTGGAAAAAGCTGACAGCTACGAAAAAACCTAAGTCAAAACCCATCCTTCCTGACGATTTTGACGAAGAAATTGGTGGAAAATACTACATCCCCAAGGGAAAAATATAAGGCTATTGGAAGTCGTAAAAAACTTTACTGAACTTGAAAAAGACCGCATTATAGAGATGGCTTGGGAGGATCGCACGCCTTTCGAAGCCATTCTATTTCAATACAATTTATCTGATACTGAAGTCATTGCATTGATGCGCGCCGAACTCACCGAAAAATCCTTCAAAAGATGGCGCCGCAGGGTCAGCGGCAGAAAGACCAAACATGCCAAACTCAGAATTGATGATGTAGTCAGGTTCAAATGTAGCAGACAAAAAGCGATATCAAACAATCGCATTTCCAAAAGATAAGCCTTATTTTTCGCCCCACTTGGGTGCAACTGCGTTATCGTATCCCCCTTGTAAGTCCACTGCTGTGTATTGTGGCCAACTTTTGGGCCGTTCAAAGTCTTGATTCGAAATTAAAATTTTGGCATTCGGATATTTTTCTTTGATGGCAGACCAAGTGGTTTGTTCCCATTTGGTCTCATCGTACAATCTCATGTCAGCGCCTTTCATTTTTCCGGATACTGCTTTGCCCGTCAAAGGCCACCACATACTCTCGGTTTCTCTGTCCCAAAGCATAAAACCGTCCATACCGTCCCAAACTTCCTCGTCAAAATAAGTATAACCCGTCAAGGCAAAGGTAAATTCCTTTCCGTACAAAACGCGGTCATAAATAGCACCCAAATCTGCCAATACACAGTAAGCCGCCATCACAGGTTGGCCGTCAACCACATCGTTCACCACCTCATAATGCGTTAAATCGCGAACAGAGTAGGCCTTAATTTCATTTTTCCCATGTAGAACAAGAAAGCGATCTTCCGCCTTGTAAGTAGTATCCACTGTTGCGATATCAGTAAATTGAGGCTCCAGCAAAGCCGGAAATGCCTCCCTGCCAATGCCGTAGTGGTAATTTTCATCTTTAAGGGTACAACCTGTAATATCAAAATGCATCGAAGGGTCTTCGCCCCCGTAGAGCCATTTTTTTCCGTCTTGTTCAAATATTTTACCGTTTTCAAGCGCAACCGGTCTTTTGTTTTTTGGTGTAACTGAGGTAGGTTCTGAAACTTGAGTTTGCGGAGTGCTATCGTTTTTTGGTGCTTCTTTACAAGCAAAAGTTAGCGTGAAGATGGCACATAGAGATAAAAATGCGTGTTTCATATATTCTAATGGTTAGGTTTTTGGTTGATATCAGCCAAAAATATTAAAAATAAACCGACAAGATTACTTTCTTTAACAAAAATTAGGATTTGTTTGTCCATACAAGTATAAAAATTGACAAATGCAAGGCTATAATTTTTATCTTTGCGCGGCTAAGTTTATGGCTTAATCCATCACTTAAAATTTGTTTTGTATCAGAAAAGTGATGTATAAAAGAACCGAAATAGCCATGCTGATTTTTAAAAAGTTTAAATATACCATTAACTATAATTTAGGTCATTGTCATGAATTGCGAAACACTTACATAGCTTCGTTAATGATTTGGATGATGAATAAAAAAATAATAGACTCACATGAAACGCGCAAGTAAAAATTTTGCACACAGGCGCATGATTATCCTAGGGCGTTCCGTGTGACAGATAAAAACAAATAAAATAAACACATGAAAATTTCTCATAATTGGTTAAAACAATTTATAAAAACAACCGAATCGCCTGATAAAATTGCTGAAATACTGACAGATTTAGGTCTTGAGGTAGAAGGTTTGGAAAGTTTCTCTTCTGTTAAAGGCGGTTTAAAAGGCATCGTAGTCGGGCAGGTTTTGACGTGCGAGAAACATCCGGATGCCGACAGACTCAAAGTCACAACCGTAGATATTGGTTTAGAAAAACCGCTTCATATAGTTTGCGGTGCGCCCAATGTGGCTGTGGGCCAAAAAGTTCCCGTTGCCACCGTAGGCACTGAATTGTTTGATAAAGAAAATAAACCTTGGGTCATCAAAAAAGGAAAAATTAGAGGGCAAGTCAGTGAGGGCATGATTTGTGCCGAAGACGAAATTGGATTAGGCAACAGCCATGACGGAATTTTAATTTTGGATGAAAAGCTTGCGCCAGGCACACTGCTGTCAAAAGTGTATGAGGTAGAAGAAGACACCGTCTATGAAATCGGACTCACGCCCAACCGCGCAGACGCCATGAGCCATTTAGGAGTCGCCAGAGATTTGCGCGCCGGTATTGCTCAACGAGAAAAATTACTCGAACTCATTACACCATCTGTCAGCAGCTTTAACGTGGACAATAGGGCGCTAAAAATAGATGTTGAAGTCACTGACAAACTATTGGCACCTCGGTATTGCGGCGTTTCGTTGACAGATGTCAGCGTAAAAGAATCGCCAAATTGGCTCAAAAACAGACTAAAAGCCATTGGTCTGTCACCCAAAAACAACGTTGTTGATGCTACGAATTACGTGCTTCACGAACTTGGACAGCCCTTACATGCCTTTGACGCAGATAAAATTAAAAGCAAAAAAATCGTTGTCAAAACACTGCCCGACAACACTGAATTCGTCACGCTTGACGGCGTAGTGCGAAAATTGCATTCGGAAGATTTGATGATTTGCGACGAGAACAAGCCCCTTTGCATAGCCGGTGTTTTCGGCGGACTCGACTCAGGCGTAACAGAACAAACCACACGCATTTTTCTGGAAAGTGCTTATTTTGATCCGGTTAGCATCAGGAAAACTTCTAAAAGGCACAACCTGAACACAGACGCTTCTTTTAGGTTTGAGCGCGGCATCGATATCAACTTGGTAGATTATGCACTCAAGAGAGCTGCTATTCTCATTTCTGAACTCTCAGGCGCTAAAATCTCCTCAGACATTGTGGATTTTTACCCCAAGAAAGTAGAAGATTTTAAAGTTTTTCTCACCTACGAAAAAGTGAACAAACTCATCGGTGAAAATTTACCTGAAGACACCATTAAAAAAATACTTTCCTATCTCGATATCAAAGTCATCAACGTCACCGAATCCGGCATGGGACTCAGTATTCCACCCTATCGCGTAGATGTAACCCGCGAGGCAGATGTAATCGAAGAAATCCTGAGAATTTACGGTTACAACAACATCCAGTTTTCGGAAAAACTCAATGCATCGGTGGCAACAGTTGGCAAATTTGAAGATTATAAGATACAGGATCTCATTGCGCAACAGTTAGTGGCACAGGGTTTCTTCGAAATTATGACCAATTCGCTCAGCAGCCCCGAATATCATAAACTCGACCCCACCTCTGAGGTGGAATCAACGGTAAACATCTTGAATCCGCTGAGCCAAGACCTTTCTGTGATGCGTCAAGATTTGCTTTTTACAGGTTTGGAATCCGTAGCACATAACCTGAACAGAAGACGAAATGACCTCAAACTTTTTGAATTTGGAAAAAAATACCAAAGGAAAAACGGTGCATATATTGAAAACAAATGTTTAGGATTGTTTGTAACAGGTGCCATATCTCCAGAAAATTGGTCTCATAAAAGACAAGAAAGCCATTTCTTTTACTTAAAAGGAATCGTACAAGCCTGCTTAGAAAAACTCGGTATCCAACAAACGGTAAGCAAACCCGGCGAGAGCAGTTTATTTTCTAATTCGCTGGTTTTAGTTGCGCAAAACGGAGAAGATTTGGCAACTGTAGGTGAAGTCCACGCAAAAGTCTGCAAGCATTTCGGCATCAAGCAAACCGTATTTTATGCAAGCTTAAATTGGGATGCCATCATGGCATGGGTTGGCAAAAAACAACTCGTTTTTTCCGAACCTCCAAAATACCCTGAAGTCAGAAGAGACTTGGCCCTTCTACTCGACAAATCCGTTTCTTACCAAGCGCTATATGAAGTGGCAAAGGAACAAGAAAAAAAACTGTTAAAATCCGTCGATTTGTTTGATGTTTATGAAGGTAAAAACCTGCCCGACGGCAAAAAAAGTTATGCCCTGAGTTTTATTTTGCAAGACGAAAACAAAACCTTGGAAGACAAACAGATAGACAAAATCATGAAAAAGATTCAAACTGTTTTTGAAACCGAATTTGGGGCGATTTTACGGTGATTGATTCAATGCTTTAAACCTTTTATCATCCTGTTTTTCCCATAAAAATCGACTTTGAGTTCAATATTTACGAACCCATTCTCAGCCAATAAGTTGCTGACTTCATTACCGTATGCCTCGTTGATCTCGAAAAAAAGCAGGCCGTTCTTATTTAAGTGTTTGCTGGCTAATTCAGTTATTTTCTCATAAAAAATCAAGGGATTGGTATCGGGTACAAACAAAGCCCGATGCGGTTCAAAATGTAAAACATTTTGCCGCATTTTTGATTTTTCACCATCTAAAACGTAGGGCGGATTGCTCACAATAACGTCAAAAGAAGTTTCTAAGCGATCCGTTTTTAAGATATCTGCCTCTATAAAATGAACTGATACTTGGTTGTTTGTTGCATTTTCTCGAGCGGTTTGCAGGGCTTCCCCGGAAATATCCATCGCACTGACTTTCGCCTTGGGTAGCAATGAAGCCAAAGAAACCGCAATGCAACCACTGCCTGTGCCAATATCCAAAACATTGAGGCTTTGCGATGTAGCACTTTCAAAATGCGATGCAATCCAATAGACCAATGTTTCGGTTTCGGGTCTTGGAATCAATACGTTGCTGTTTAAGACAAACGGCAAATCGCAGAAATGTGTTCGATTGAATATGTACTGAATGGGCTCGTGATTTTGCAGTCTTTTAAGTATGTCTTTACATGCCACTTCGAGGGATACATCCAACACCCTATCGGACTGCAGTACCGCTTCTACCCTATTGATGCCTAATTTTTCTTGCAACAAAAGTGCGTAAAACCCTTGTATTTCTTCCCTGTCATACAGGCTTTCTAAAGTTTCAAAAAAAAAGATTCTAAGGGCGTTTAACGTCATTGTAGTCTCATCTATCTTTTGTCATTAAGGAAAATACTTTCTGCAAAACTGCAAAAAAATCAGCTTGTTTGTGCAACTATTACGGCTTATCTTTGCAGTTCGTTAAAAAAAATACGTATGATTTCAATTTCCTTTCCGGACGGCTCGTCCCGGTCTTATGCAGCAGGGACTACACCCTTTGAAATTGCGCAATCCATCAGTGAAGGATTGGCTCGAAATGTCATTTCTGCTGCTTTTGACAAGCAAACTGTTGAAATCACCACGCCACTGACCCAAGACGGAAGCCTTGTGCTTTTCACTTGGAACGACCCTGAAGGCAAAAAAGCATTTTGGCACTCGTCTGCACACGTATTGGCAGAGGCTTTGGAAACGTTATATCCCGGCATCAAACTGACTATTGGTCCGGCTATAGATAATGGTTTTTACTACGACATTGATCCCAACGGACACAGCATTTCGGATAAAGATTTTCCTGCCATTGAAAATAAAATGTTGGAAATAGCTCGGGGCAAACACAACTTTTCAATCAGAAGCACTTCAAAAGCTGAAGCCCTTTCATATTATCAAAATTTGGGCAACGAATTTAAAGTAGAACTCATAGAAAACCTTGAAGACGGCACCATCACTTTCTGCGACCATCATACGTTTACAGATCTTTGTCGCGGTGGGCACTTGCCCAACACGGGTCCCATTAAAGCAGTAAAACTACTCAGTATTGCCGGAGCTTATTGGCGTGGCGATGAAAAAAACAAACAACTCACCCGCATCTACGGCATCTCTTTTCCTAAACAAAAAGACCTAACCGAATATCTCGAATTACTAGAACAAGCCAAGCAAAGAGACCATAGAAAATTGGGGAAGGAACTCGAACTTTTTGCCTTCTCGCCTAAAGTTGGCCAAGGCCTTCCATTGTGGTTACCCAAAGGTGCAGCGCTTCGGGAAAGGCTCGAGAATTTCTTGAAAATAGCACAGAAAAAAGCGGGCTACGAAATGGTTGTTTCCCCGCATATCGGGCAAAAGGAATTGTACGAAACTTCCGGCCATTTTGCCAAATATGGTGCGGATAGTTTTCAGCCCATACACACGCCCAACGAAGGCGAGTTGTTTATGTTAAAGCCGATGAACTGCCCCCACCACTGTGAAATCTACAACGTCAGACCTTGGAGTTACAAAGATTTGCCCAAGCGATATGCTGAGTTTGGTACTGTTTACAGATACGAACAAAGCGGTGAGCTTCACGGCCTAACCAGGGTTCGCGGATTTACGCAAGACGATGCCCACATATTTTGTACACCAGACCAACTCGATGATGAATTTAAAAAAGTTATCGATTTGGTACTCTATGTTTTCGGATCTTTGGGATTTGAAGATTTTACTACCCAAATATCTTTACGAGATCCGGAAAAACCGGAAAAATACATAGGTTCGGATGAAAATTGGGAAAAGGCAGAAAACGCTATTATCAATGCTGCTAAGGAAAAAAACCTGAAAACCAAAATTGAATATGGCGAAGCCGCCTTCTATGGGCCAAAGCTAGACTTTATGGTAAAAGATGCTTTGGGAAGAAACTGGCAATTGGGTACCATACAAGTAGATTACAACCTACCTGAGCGCTTCGACTTGACCTACAAGGGAACTGACAATGAGCTACATAGACCCGTTATGATCCACCGTGCGCCATTTGGCAGTATGGAGCGATTTGTCGCAATATTGTTGGAACATACCGGAGGTAACTTTCCGCTCTGGCTCACGCCCACACAAGCGATTATATTAAATGTGAGTGAGAAATATGAAAAATATGCTGAAAATATTTTAAATCTCCTTGAAAATTACGAAATTCGCGCCCTAAAAGATTCAAGGAACGAGACTATTGGCAAGAAGATTCGCGAAGCGGAAATGCAAAAATACCCCTACATGATTATTGTAGGCGAAAAAGAAAATGAAGAAGGAACGGTTTCTGTGAGAAAACACGGTGGTGAGGACTTAGGTTCGATGACCTTGGAAGCTTTTGCAGAAATGGTTAAAAAAGACCTTGAAAAAGTGACAAAGACATTTATTGTTTAATTTAAATATTTAGAGTTATAGCAATTCGTAGAAAAAGATTTTCCGGACCGGCGAGAATCATCAAAGAGGATGCACACCGCATCAACAACAAAATAAAAGCCCCGGAAGTCAGGTTAGTTGGCGACAATGTAGAAATGGGCGTCTATCCCACGCGCGAAGCTTTATCAAAGGCTGACGCATTGGGTTTGGATTTAGTCGAAATTTCTCCAAATGCAGAACCTCCTGTTTGTAAAATCATAGACTATAAAAAGTTTGTTTACGAACAGAAGAAGAAAGAAAAAATCATCAAGGCGAAATCGGCCAATGTTGTAATCAAAGAAATTCGGTTCGGTCCGCAAACAGATGAACACGATTACGAATTTAAAAAGCGCAATGCTGAAAAGTTTTTGAAAGACGGTGCTAAGCTGAAGGCTTTTGTCTTCTTTAAAGGGCGTTCCATTATTTATAAAGAACAAGGACAAATCTTACTGTTGCGTCTGGCACAAGATTTAGAAGACTTTGGAAAAGTGGAACAGCTTCCCAAATTGGAAGGTAAAAGAATGACCATGTTTATCGCTCCAAAAAAAGCAAAATAGAATAAGTGAGAATCATTAATACAGGTAATTATGCCAAAAATGAAAACAAAATCCGGAGCCAAAAAGCGTTTTAAGCTTACCGGCTCAGGTAAAATTAAAAGGAAACACGCTTTTAAAAGCCACATCCTGACCAAAAAATCTAAAAAGCGCAAGCTCAGCTTGACGCACAGCACTTTGGTGAGTGATGCGGACACAAACAGCGTCAAAGAACAATTGCGCTTAAAATAAGCCTTAGTTCTTTCGGTAATCAGTTATTTAACCCTGAAGCGGGCTCAGAAAGACTTCACCAGCTGAAGCGCCTCCTTCAAAAAAACGAAAAATTATGCCAAGATCAGTAAATTCAGTCGCATCAAGAGCCAGAAGAAAAAAAATCTTCAAATTGGCCAAAGGCTATTTCGGACGTCGTAAAAACGTTTGGACAGTAGCCAAAAATGCAGTCGAAAAAGGCCTTCAATATGCCTACAGAGACCGCAAAAACAAAAAGAGAAACTTTCGCGCTTTGTGGATTGTCAGAATCAATGCCGGCGCCAGACTACACGGACTTTCCTACTCGCAATTGATGGGAAAACTCAAAGCGAATGACATCAAACTCAATCGCAAAGTCCTCGCCGATTTGGCCATGCACCACCCCGAGGCTTTCAAAGCCATTGTTGACAAAGTAAAATAGTTTCTAACCGATTTCTCACTTACCCTAAAAACCACCTCCAAACCGAGGTGGTTTTTTTTGACCATCAACCAAAAAGTTGAGCCCCAAAATACTGGCATTTTTTGCTAACTTTGGAAAAACAATTTTTATGAAACGTATATCATTTTACCTACTTGGATTTTTATTTGTTTTGATCTCGTGTAAAAATCAAGAAAAAGAAAAAACGGTCGAAAATGAAGACATTCACGCCCATCATGTCATGGCAGAAGAATCTGACGATCCGTTTTTGCAAAAACTCAACAATTCGCCTCGCCACCACGAATGGGTTACACTGGAAGTAAGCGGAAGAGAATTGTACAACTTTGTCGTCTATCCCGAAAAATCGGGTGACACGCCGGCTGTCATTCTTATACACGAAAACAGAGGGCTGAACGATTGGGCTCGGAGTTTCGCAGACGAATTGGCCGCTGAAGGTTTTTTGGTCATTGCTCCGGACTTGCTTTCCAATGCCGTTCCGGGTGTACCTAAAACCACTGATTTTAGCTCAACAGACGCTGCGCGGGAGGCTTTGTACGGACTCAAACCCGATCAAATCACCGAAGATTTAAACGCCGTGTACGAGTACATCAAAAAAGCACCTTCTTCCAATGGAAAAGTTTCCGTAGTAGGGTTTTGCTGGGGCGGATCGCAAAGTTTCAGATACGCCACCAACAATCCGAATCTTGAAAAATCGTATGTTTTTTACGGTACAGCTCCACAAGAAGCCGCAGACATTAAAAAAATTCAAATACCTGTTTATGGTTTTTACGGCGGCAACGACAACCGCGTCAATGCCACTATCGATCCCACCAAAGCGATCATGGACGAGGCCGGACTCACCTATGAATACGTAATTTACCCGGGTGCAGGACATGCCTTTATGAGAAGTGGTGCTTTAGCAGATGGCAGTCCTGAGAACAAAAACGCTTACCAAGAGGCTAAAAAAAGGCTTATCGAATTGCTTAATCAATAAAAGTATGTACAAACCAACCCTTATTCTGATTTGTTTTTTGGTCTTGATTTCTTGCCGAGAAACCCCAAAAGAAGTTGTAGTCTCGCAAGAGCAACAGGTCATCGAAAAATTAGCAGCTGCCCATGGTTTTGACCATTGGAAAGACGTTAAAAAAATTCATTTTACTTTTAACGTAGATCGCGACACTGTTCATTTTGAACGCTCGTGGATATGGCATACTGCAACGCAAGAAGTGAGTCGCATAACTGCCCAAGACACTGTTACCTTCAACAGAGGCGCAGTAAACGACAGCCTAAAACCCGCAGACAGCGGCTTTATAAACGACAAATTCTGGTTGTTGTTTCCTTACCAACTCAAGTGGGACAAAGATTTGGCACTCAGCTATTCCGACACCGCCACCGCGCCTATTTCCGGGAAGAAACTTCACAAACTCACGGTCATTTATCCCAATTTGGGTGGTTACACACCCGGCGATGCATACGATGCCTATTTTGGCGATGATTATTTGTTGCAGGAATGGGTGTACAGAAAAGAAAACCAAGCCACGGCTTCCCTAGCAACCACATGGGAAAGTTATTCGGATTATAAGGGGTTGAAAATAGCCACCACGCACAAAAGAGCCGATGGGAATTTCACGCTTTATTTTACCGGAATCTCAGTAGAAACCAAATAAGACTGACTAGACAAGTTGCTTATTGTTTTGGGCAAGAGTGCCAATTTTTTGAGTGATGCCGGCTTTATCAATCATTTTTATCTTGGACAAATGTGCCGTTTTGTGTGCGTCGGTGCCTACAAAATCGTAATAACCTTTTTCCAACAAATCGATGGCAACTTTTTGAGTTTCCTCTCCGTAGTGTGTCGTTAGCGAAAGCAGGTTGAGTTGAAAGGTACAGCCTGCCTTTTTTAAATCGAGTAAATCGGCCATGTTTCTGTGGTAAAACATATAGCGTTCGGGGTGTGCCAAAACAGGTGCATATCCTTGCAGTTGCATCTCAAAAATGATATCTTTTAAATTGATAGGCGGATGAAAATATGACATCTCGACCAATACGCTGTTTCCTTGTAAGCACAACAACTGCTTGTTGGATACCTGATGCAAAAAACCTTCGTCCATCATATATTCTGCTGCAAACCGAATGACTGGCGTCTGGAGTCCGTGGCTTTTCATAGCAATCTGCAATGCATCGAAAGCAATTTGTATAGAATCGGGCGAGTTTTCCCAAACACCTTCCATAATATGGGGTGTAGCTATGATATGCGTTGTGTGCAAATCATTGTAGAGTGCTAACATCTTCAGGCTGTCATGCGTCTCTTTTGCGCCATCGTCAATGCCCGGTAAAAGGTGGTTGTGCATATCTACAAAACCGGCGGACAGCACCTCTGCAATGGGAAGTTTTTTTGTTAAAAATGAAAACATTTTAGTGTAGAAAATATGGCTGAATAAATCAAAGTGCTAAGTTCTCAATTTTATCTGTCATACCAAAGTTTGTAACCGTAATTCTGACACCTTGTCAGTTTTTGAGGACAATCAGCTCCATAACTGACAATAAAGGTGCAGAATAAGGCTTGGCATAATGATTGAAAAAGTGGAAGAAAAATTAATAATTCGAAAAATACACTATCATGAGTAAAATAATTGGAATCGACTTGGGTACTACCAACTCTTGTGTGTCTGTTATGGAAGGCAACGAGCCGGTAGTGATACCCAACGCAGAAGGAAAAAGAACAACCCCGTCTGTGATTGCTTTCGTAGAAGGCGGTGAAATCAAAGTGGGTGATCCGGCTAAACGACAAGCGGTCACGAATCCTACAAAGACCATAAGCTCCATCAAGCGTTTTATGGGCAATAAATATTCTGAGTCTTCCAAAGAAGCCGGAAATGTAGCCTACAAAGTTGTTAAAGGTGACAACGACACACCCCGTGTAGAGATTGACGGCAGGTTGTACACTCCACAAGAACTTTCGGCCATGATTCTTCAAAAAATGAAGAAAACAGCTGAAGATTACTTGGGCACTGAAGTAAAAGAAGCCGTGATAACGGTTCCTGCCTATTTCAACGACTCGCAACGCCAGGCCACTAAAGAAGCCGGCGAAATTGCGGGTTTAACTGTTCGAAGAATTATCAACGAGCCTACCGCTGCTGCCCTAGCCTACGGTTTGGACAAAAGCGGCAAGGAACAAAAAGTTGCTGTTTATGACCTGGGTGGCGGTACATTCGACATTTCTATTTTAGAGTTGGGAGACGGCGTTTTTGAAGTACTCTCTACCAACGGCGACACCCATTTGGGTGGCGACGATTTTGACCAAGTTATTATAGATTGGTTGGCAAACGAATTTAAAGCGGCCGAAGATATTGACTTGAGAAAAGACCCGATGGCGCTTCAAAGACTAAAAGAAGCCGCTGAAAAAGCTAAAATCGAACTTTCATCCAGCTCACAAACAGAAGTTAATCTACCTTACGTCACGGCTACCGCTTCCGGTCCCAAACACTTGGTCAAAACCTTGACACGTGCGAAGTTTGAGCAGCTTTCAGACGAATTGGTAAAACGCTCTATGAAGCCATGCGAAAAAGCCCTCAAAGATGCGGGTCTTTCGACCTCAGACATAGACGAAGTCATCTTGGTAGGCGGTTCTACCCGAATTCCAAAAATACAGGAAGAAGTTGAAAAATTCTTTGGTAAAAAACCTTCAAAAGGCGTAAATCCGGATGAGGTGGTTGCCATAGGTGCCGGCATCCAAGGTGGTGTGCTTACTGGAGACGTCAAAGACGTTTTGTTGCTAGACGTGACACCGCTTTCCCTTGGAATAGAAACTATGGGAGGCGTGCTTACAAAG
The DNA here is from genome assembly GCA_032251335.1 of Flavobacteriaceae bacterium. Lineage (GTDB taxonomy): Bacteria > Bacteroidota > Bacteroidia > Flavobacteriales > Flavobacteriaceae > UM-FILTER-40-17. The sequence goes on from JAVVDW010000010.1 coordinate 60,597, forward strand.
CTTATAGAGTCCAACACGACCATTCCTACCAAAAAGTCGCAAGTGTTCTCTACAGCTGCCGACAACCAGCCTTCGGTAGAAATTCACGTACTACAAGGCGAACGCCCAATGGCAAAAGACAACAAAACCATTGGAAGGTTCCATTTGGACGGCATCCCACCGGCTCCAAGAGGTGTGCCACAAATTGAGGTAACTTTTGACATCGATGCCAACGGGATTATTCACGTAACGGCTTCTGACAAAGCAACCGGAAAAACACAAAACATTCGCATCGAAGCCTCTTCGGGGCTGACCCAAGAAGAAATTGAAAAAATGAAAAAAGAGGCAGAAGTCAATGCCGAAGCAGACAAAAAAGCGAAAGAGCGTGTTGAAAAACTCAACAGTGCTGATGCCATGATTTTTCAAACAGAACAACAGTTAAAAGAATTTGGTGACAAACTCTCTGCTGATAAGAAACAACCCATTGAAGATGCCTTGGCAGACCTCAAAAAAGCACATGAATCTCAAGATTTGGACAGTATAGACAAAGCACTTGAGACCATCAACGAAGCTTGGAAACACGCTTCAGAGGAAATGTACAAAGCGCAAGCCGAAGCAAAACAAGGCGAGCCCGCCCAACCGGGTCAAGCGGCTGACGGTGCTGCAGCGCCTCAAGATGGTAACGATGTGCAAGACGTTGATTACGAAGAAGTAAAATAAGAAATTTATTTCGTAAAATTTAAACCGATTTGGTCTGTAATTGCAGACCAAATCGGTTTTTCTTTTTTAACATCACAAGTTAAAAAAAAGCTAATGTTGGAAAATCAAAAAATATTGTACGGCACTACAACGTTATAGTTCGAATTCAAAATCAATCGTTATGCCTAGAGCGATGTATTCCTACACCATTAAAGTTTTGCAAAGCGTCAGTTTTGATACCGATTTGTTTTGCAGAGAAGTCAAAAAAGCAATTGCCTATTTGCTTCCTCACGAAAGAGAAGAACTAAAATTGTGGATGCGCAAAATGGTTTTTTTAAACCCACATTTGGGTAGTTGCATGGTGTATTTCAATTAGTTCGCGTTTTGTTTTTAAGAGGACTGATGATTTTGACATCGTGAAAAGCGATGGCACCTTTTACTACACCAACAATGACATCTCTCAAAGCATTGGTAATGTGGCTTTTCAGTTCTGATTCGTGATAGACCAAGCTCACTGCACGTGCCGGAGAAGGTTCTTCAAAAAATCTAAGTTGATTTTGCATATCAGGTTTTATATCTAAGGTATGTAAAAAAGGGAGTAGGGTCATGCCTAAACCTTCGTTGGTGAGCTTGATCAAAGTTTCGAAACTACCACTTTCCAATTGCAATTTTTCTCGGTTTTTTTGAGAAGACGGACACAAATTAACCACACCGTTTCTAAAGCAATGGCCATCTTCCAGCAGTAATAATTCATGAAAATCTAAATCGTCCGTGTTAATTTTTTTCTTAGAAAAGAGCCTGTGCTCTTTCGGAATATAACACACAAAAGGCTCGTAATATAAAACGCGTTCTTTAAGCTCCGGAACTTCAAGCGGTGTCACGGCTATGGCCGCATCCAAATGCCCCTCTTTGAGTTTTTTGATGATTTGACTGGTGTTAATTTCTTCAATTTTGAGTTGCACATTGGGATATTTTTTCATAAACAATTTCAAAAACATAGGAAGCAATGTGGGTGTCACAGTTGGGATAATCCCCAATCTGAATTCACCCCCTATAAATCCTTTTTGTTGGTCAACTATGTCCTTGATGCGGTAAGATTCATTGACAATGTTGCGTGCTTGCTCAATGATTTTTCTGCCGACTGTTGTCAACGCTATGGGCTTTTTCTTTCTATCAAAAATTTGAACATCGAGCTCCTCTTCCAGCTTTTGCACTTGCATACTCATGGTTGGTTGCGTTACAAAACACTTTTCGGCAGCGATTGTAAAGTTTCTGTATTCAGCAATCGCCAAAACGTATTGGAGTTGTGTAATTGTCATAAAAAAAAGGTATTAATTGCGGTTGTAAAAGTATTAATTATATCAATAAAACTTATACAGAATCATTAGAATTATAAGTTAAATTTGTTGTGAATAAAGTTATTAAACCAGTAGCGTCCAAAACGATATAGATTAATGATTGTTAAACATAAGTTTTATAGGCTGATAGTCAAATATTTGAATGTGTGGTTTAAAATCGGCCACAAGAAAAATATTGAAAATAAAAGAAGTAAAATTTAAAAGAAGATCCCACATGCTTCACTCACCATTCTACCCCCTGAATTGTCACCCTGAACTTGTTTCAGGGTCTTGCTATTGTAAGAAGAGATGCTGAAACGCGTTCAGCATGACAATTCGTAGGGTTCAGTATGACAGATGAAGTGGGTTTAGCATGATTGGTTTTAGGAGATTCACGAACGCCTTTATTTTAAAATCTAATAGCCGTGAGTAAAAAAGAACATCTAAATTTATTTAGGACAGGATTGGCTTAAGAACCATGAAAATAGAAATTAAAAAAGTCATTTCAAGCTGGTGAAATGACTTTTTTTTATATTCGAAATATCAGTAATCCATAAACACAAATCAAAATTCTAGGATTTAAAAATCCCAAAAACTGCAGACAAAAGCTAATTTGGGGATAAAAAATGTTTGAATTTCTTGAATTGCGAAACCACTACTTTATTCATCCGGATCATCTAGGCGTCTTTCCAGTTCTGCAATGGGCATGGTCAATACGCGTCCTACTCTTTCTTTTCCACGATACGTCACCACACGCAAGCGGAAAGCATCAATAGGCACTAAAAGTGGCCCTTGATAGCTCGGATAAAAATGATCCGGCTCAGAATTGTCAAAACTGTAGTGAATGGTCAGGTCGTCTAATTCTGTTCTTAAAACCACTTCCATCCTGCCTTGTGCATTTTTTCGAGGTCTGAACTCAGGATCAAACATAGCCCTCGCATATTTGGTTTCAGCTGAATCAAAACGTGGAAAATGTGCCTCAACTTTTTTGGCAAACGCTTGCCAGTTCTTTTTCTCTTTAGGTGACCAAACAGATTCTGCAATAGCAAAACCACGAGGCCATGTCATGTATTCTGCTTGACGGATGTTATAGATTTGTTCCGTCCAGAGGTTTGCCTGGCCGCCTTTTATGTATTTCGCCTCCACACCATCGGGCAGCGGATCAAATTCGTAGGTTTTATTGAGCCTGAGTGTAGCATAAACCGGCGGTTCGGTTATCCGGTCTGCTTGCATATAATCTATGTATGTAAACGTAGTTGGACTCATCACCACTTCGTGTCCTTCTTTAGCAGCTTCAATACCGCCTTTCATGCCTCGCCAGCTCATGACCGCAGCCGATTTTGGTACGCCTCCTTCTAATATTTCATCCCAACCAATCATTTTTTTGCCATGGGAAGCCACTATTTTCTCTACCCGATTTGTAAAATACCCTTGTGCTTGTTTTATGTTGGTCAATTTCTCCCGCTTCATGAGTGCTTGTACGGCTTCGCTTTTTTCCCAAAAATTCATGGGTGCTTCATCGCCTCCCAAATGGATGTATTCAAAAGGAAATAGCTGGGCGACTTCTGTCACTACTTTTTCCATGAATTCATACACTTTTTCGTTGGCGGGGCAAAGTGTGTTGTCAACCATGGCGATAGGCGGATGTCCTTGAGACCAGTCCATGATTTGTTCGCCGTAACGTACGTGATAGTTTTCTACACCTTTGGTACAAGAGAGTTCCGGATATGCTACTATAGCAGCCAAGCTATGTCCGGGCACATCAATCTCGGGTAGTATATCCACAAATTGCTTTTTGGCATAAGCCACCACTTCTTTGATGTCTTCCTGGGTATAAAAACCGCCATAAGTGGGTTTTTCGCCGGGCTGTATGGGTTTAAAATTACCAAAAGTACCGGTTCTATCTATTCGCCAGGCACCTACTTCTGTGAGTTTGGGAAGGCTTTTGATTTCGATACGCCAACCCTCGTCTTCTGTGAGATGCCAATGCAGCAAGTTGTATTTGTACTTGGCCATCACATCAATATATTGCATGACTTCTTCTTTGGTAAAAAAATGTCGTGCTACATCCAGCATCAAACCTCGCCATCCAAAACGGGGATAATCGACAATTTCCAACTGTGGGAGTTTCCAATCTGTAATCGAAGATTTTTGATTTGCTTCAATGTCGGGGGGAAATAATTGCAAAAGTGATTGCATGCCGTAGAAAAGACCTTGCGGTTGGTTGGCTTCTATGGAGACGTTTTTGTCATTAATATTGAGTCTGTAGCCTTCCGTTCCTAACTGTGCGTCTTGTTGCTTTAAAATTACAAACTGAATAGCCGCGTTTTTGTTTTTAGCATCTACAGTTACAGCATAGCCTGTTGCTGCTTTAACTTTGTTAGACAAGTAGTCTGTCACATTTTTAACTTCTTGTGCTTCAGGCGCAGCAATAACCAGCGGATTTGGCAGCTTGAAAAATCCGAGCTTTTCTTTGATGGAAACCGGCTCGGGTATTATTGAAACAGGTGATTTGGTTTGGGACGTTGCTTGCATGATAGCTGATAGAAAAATGAGAAATATAATATGCTTCATGGTATTGGGTTTTAAGGTTGATTGATTGGTTAAACTTATAACAATTTTTTTAGGATTCGTAGAAAAATCTACAAACAACCAAAGCCAATCGACGAAAAACAAGATTCAACCAACAGTTGGTGCGTGTGACTATCTTAAACTGTGAAACGGATTCGTTTCTATGAAAATTTAACCAATCACATTTATTACTTTTACCAAAATATGCTAAATAACAAATCATGAAATCACTCCAGAAAGTCTTATTTATACTTCTATTTACAGTATTTTCGATCCCGTTCTACGCACAAACCTTATTTGTTGGCACTTATACAGACACAGAAAGTAAGGGCATTTACACCATGTATTTTGATACAATCAGTGGTAAATTGACTCAAAAAACCTTGGTAGGAGAAATTGAAAATCCTTCTTATCTCGTGCTGTCTGCCGATTCAAAACATCTATATGCAGTACAGGAAACAAGTAATTATAACGGACAAAATTCGGGTGCAATCAGTGCCTTTCAAATAGGTTCCGATAACCAATTGACACTACTCAACTCGGTAAGCAGTGAAGGGGCACATCCGTGCCATATCGCTATGCATCCTGAACAAAATATGCTTTCTGCCACAAATTATTCGGGTGGTACTGTATCCATTTTTAAAAAGCGCCCGGACGGAAGAATAGGCGAAGCTTTTCAGGTTATACAACACAAAGGGAACGGTCCGGATGTTGGCAGGCAAGAAAGTCCACATCCTCACTCTTCTCAGTTTTCTTCGGATGGATTGCAATTGATGACCGCCGACTTGGGAAACGACAATTTTGCGATTTACAATTGGGACGGACAGCAATTTAACAGAAACCACACTGCGACAATAAACATGAATGGTGGCCGTGGACCGAGGCATTTTGCTCAGACCAAAGATCATCGATATATATATGTTTTGAACGAGTTGACATCCTCAGTTACCGTATTAAAAAGAAGCGTAAACGGATTAGAAAAAATGCTGGAGGTTTCCACACTATCACCAAATTTTAAAGGAAAAAGCCAGAGCGCAGATATTCACTTGTCTTTAGACGAACAATTTTTATACGTTTCAAACAGGGGTGAAAACTCCATAGCCATTTTTAAAACTTACGAAGAGGGAGGGTTGTCTTATGTTGGATTTGTATCGACTAGGGGCAACTGGCCTAGAAATTTTACTATAGATCCATCCGGCAAGTATATGTTGGTGGCCAACCAACTCTCCGATAATATTTCAGTTTATAAACTGGATACAAACTCAGGTTTACCTTCATTTTTGTGGGATGTCAAAATGCCTCACCCGGTTTGTTTGGTGTTTAAACCTTAGTCAGATACGCAGCAACTTTTTCCACAGCGGTTTTTTGTGGTTTGCATCATTTTCGTAGCCATAGCCGTAGCCGTAGCCATAGCCGTAACCATAACCATAACCCTTTTCATAATCGGTATCGTTCAGCAACATGGTCATTCGTGGCAACTTTTTGGTTTGATATATATCTTTTGCCACTTGTAGCATTCGCTTATCTAAAAAGTGTACGCGTGTCACATAGATAAACATGTCTGCATATTTGGCCAGCAACATCGTATCGGTTACCAAACTCACCGGTGCGGTATCCACAATGATATAATCGTATTTAAGCGATTTAATTTCAGAAAAGAAATGAGCCACCCTATTGTTCAAAAGCAATTCGGAAGGGTTGGGCGGAATCACGCCAGAGGTGATGATATCAAAATTAAGTGACTTATCTTTCGTGATAATGTCTTCAATCTTTATTTTTTCATCCACAAGAAAGTGCACAAATCCTTTTCCATCCTTGATAGATAGATATTCAGCCACTTTGGGGTTTCTGACATCGGCACCCACAAGGAGTACTTTTTTGTTTGAAAGTGACAAAACACTTGCCAAATTGAGCGAAACAAAGGATTTACCTTCGCCTTTAGTGGTGGAAGTAACAAAAATGGTTTTTGTAAACTGGTAGTTGTTTTCGGTGAGAATAAAGTTCAAATTGGTTCTGAGTAAGCGGAAAGCTTCTGAGGTTGAGCTCCGGTCTGAAGCAGAAACAACGAGTGCATCACTTGATATGCTTTTGGGAATGTCACCAATAATAGGTGCGCCCACAAGTTTTTCTAAATCTTGTCTGGAATTCACTTTGGTATCAAGTAAATCTTTGAGATAGATAAAACCGAAAGGAACCAGAAGCCCCAACAAAAGGCCCGCCAGATAAATGATGTTTTTTTTAGGAGAGACGGGTCTGTTACTGCCATAGGCGCTGTCAATTACTTTGGCAATAGGTGCGGTAACTGCAAGAGAAATAGCCGTTTCTTCTCTTTTTTGAAGCAGGTATTCATACAAAGTTGCTTTAATCAGTTGCTGCCGTCCAATACTCCTAAAGATTCTTTCTTGGCCGGGCACAGAGGCTATTTGACCGTCGATGATACGTTCGTTTGAAATGAGATTTTTCTTAGTGATTTCCAACGATGACAACACATTTTGGATACTTTCCATGATGTTGCCTCTGAACTGATTGAGTTGTGCATTGAGATTTTGTATCACCGGATTTTCGGGCGTTGAGCTCGATAAAATGCGGTTTCTTTGTATGACCAATTCGTTGTATTGGGCTATAAAACTATTGATGGTATTGTCTTCTATACCAATATTTGCGGGCAAAAGACCATTTTTGTTTTCTTCCTTATTCAAATATTCCTGAAGAAAATTCACCAAACTGATTTGATTTTCTACATCGGCGATTTTCAGTGTATAACTCCCGGAGGCTTCCACAAAAAGCTTGGCTTCAGATTCAATATCGGTAAGCCTGTTTTCCTTTTTAAAATCTTCAACATCTTTTTCAACCTCTGTCAACTCTTTTTCAATGACACTGAGGCGTTCTTCTATAAACCTCAACGTATTTGAAGACACCATGTTTTTTTCTTCGATTCCATCAGAATTGTAAAATTTGATAAGATTGTCGATAATGTCTATCGCTTTATCTCTGACGGGATCCTGAAGCGAAATTTGAAGTACCGAAGTTCCCTTTGCCGCAATATTTACGTTGAGCGCTGCGCTATAGCCTTGAACGGCTCTTTCTACGGAACCGATTTGGATGAGGTACTTTTTGTGAATGTCTTCAAAGGAATCTTCTAAAAAATCGGGTAAAAGTGTCAAAATTCCTATTTCAGTAGCTATGGGATCGCCAAAACCGAAAGAAACCGTTTGACTATCCTTTCCGAAATTATAAAGAGTGAAACGCTCCGGAGAATCAATAACCAATTCGAAATTGACAGGTACTGTAATAGCAACGGTGTCATAAGGTCTGAAATGGACAACAACCGGATTTTGGTATCCGTAAATTTCAGAAGTTCTGACATTTCCCACAGAATACATTCTGATATCGAGTCTCAATTTCTCGACCACTTTGCGCATCAGCGATCTCGACTTTAAAACTTCTATTTCGTTTTCTACAGAGTTCGTACTGTTTCCCAACAAGCCCAAATCTTCAAAAGCACTGAGTTCAGAAATGCCCGATCCGGCTTTTTTGTCCTTGACTAAAATGGTGGAAGTTGCTTGATATATGGGTGTTGCCGAATATCTGAGGTATAAAAAAGTAATGACAAGTGCTAAAAAAACAGAGGTCACAAACCACTTCCAATGCATGAGGTATTTTTCTACCAAAGCTCTGATAGAAATGGCATCTTCCATATTTGTATAATGATTTTCCGGAGTTGTGTTCATAATAAACTGTTTCTTAGCGCGTAATCACGGCTATAAGGGTGATTAAAGTAGAAGTTAATGAAAGCCAAAAAGTAGTTGCCGTACTTACGGATGCCGACCGAACTTTGGCTTTGTTGGGTTCTACATAAACAATATCATTCTGTTTTAAGAAATAAGCCGGTGATGCGAAAACGTCTTTTTTGGTCAAATCTATCACGAATTCTTTTCTAAAACCATCTTCTTCGCGAATGACTTTTACGTTGTCTCTTTTTCCCTGTATGGTCATGTCGCCGGCCAATCCTAAAGCCTCGGGCAAAGATATGCGTTCGTTTTGGATGACAAAACTTCCGGGGCGCTGTACATCTCCCAACACGGTGACCTTAAAGTTCATAATCCGAACTGTGATGATGGGTTCTTTCACATAGACGCTGATTTTCTCTGTCAACAAATCCACCAATTCTCTGCGAGTTCTGCCGGCAACTTCTATTCTTCCCAAGATGGGATAATTGATGGTTCCATCCGAATTTACCAAATAGGTTTGCAGCATGGGTTGGCCCGTCGCCCTGCCGTCTATACTGCTCTGTGCCGCAATGGGAAGGTTAAACGGTGTAACAGATTCTAAGTTTAAAGCGGAAACCGTAATTGAGAGTATGTCATCGGGGGCAATTTTTAGGTCGTATTGGATGGGAATTGTTGAGGTTATCGACTCATCTCCTTGAAAATAAGCGATATCTTTGGATGACTTACACGAAAAGATAGTTATTATAAAAAACAAGCTCAACAGCTTGGTTAGGTGATGCATAGTTAGTTTTTCGGGCATGTTCTACATATTAATAAGCTTGCAAATATAACAACTCCTTTTTTAAGAAAATGTTTTTACAGTTGATAGATACTATAAATCCGTATTTTTTAGATCAAGTGATTGAAAAACTGAATTTTGACTGATAAATTCCGGGACAATTTCCTTCATTTTGGATACCATTTTAACCAAATCTTGATGCGATGACACCAAAGCATACAATTCTTGTATTTGGTTTGTTACTTCATCAAAACCATAACTCCGCTCAGTCGCTATCATTATCTTTTCATTATAGGTGGGATGTGTGGTGGCTCTGTCGTTGAGCAGTTCTTCATAAAGTTTTTCACCGGGTCTGAGTCCGGTAATTTTAATATCAATATCAACGTAAGGTTTGTAACCGGATAATCTGATCATTTTTTCTGCCAAATCCATAATCCTAACGGGTTCGCCCATATCAAAAATAAAAATTTCCCCGCCACTTCCCATAGCACCGGCTTCCAAAACCAATTGGCAAGCTTCTTTGATGGTCATAAAATAGCGGATGATATCCGGATGGGTGATGGTTACCGGACCGCCTTGGGCTATTTGCTCTTTAAAAATGGGCACTACGGATCCGTTCGAACCCAATACATTTCCAAAACGCGTGGTGATAAATTTTGTGTGATGATCTATAGATCTGGAGTTGAGCGACTGTACATAAATTTCGGCTATGCGCTTAGAGGCTCCCATGACGTTGCTGGGCCTAACGGCTTTGTCGGTGGAAACCATCACAAAACGATCTACCAAAAATTTGATGGATAGGTCTGCTAAATTTTTGGTACCGAAAACATTGGTCATAAGTGCTTCATAAGGATTCATTTCCATGAGCGGCACATGTTTGTAGGCTGCTGCATGGCAAACAATCTCGGGTCTGAATTGCTCAAAAATATGATGCAAACGATCGTAATTGGTGATGTCTGCCAAAATTTGCCTGATTTTTAAGTCGGGAAATTCTGCACTCAATTTATTCCCCAATTCAAACATGGGCGATTCTGCTTGGTCCAGCAAAATCAATTCGTAAGGTTTGAAAGTAGCCAACTGATGGGCTATTTCACTCCCAATAGAACCTGCAGCACCGGTTACCAAAATCGTTTTTTTCTTGATTTTCTTCTTTATGAGTTTGGTATCCAACACGATGGGCTTCCGTTCGAGTAGATCTTCAATTTCAATGTTGGTGATTTGGGTTGATAAGGGTTTCTCGGTATTGATATCCTCTATAACCGGAGCCACATAAACCTTAAAACCATTTTCAATGCAAATATTTAAAAATAATTTACGATTTATCCCTTTAGGTAAAATACTGGGAATTAAAATCGCATCTACTTTTAGCAGACTTAGACCCTCAAAATTATCCTCACCCACATAGGTTATGGGTAAGTTTAAAATCCTTTTAGACTGGTTTTTTTTTCTGGTGTCTAAAAAAGTGACCAACCGAAACCGCCTCGGCTTTTCGGACAACAAAGCAGAACCCATCGAAATGGAACTGTCATTTACGCCCAAAATGGCAAGGCGTTGCACGTTTTTTGTGTTAAAAGAATAGATGTAGTCATAGGTTTGCTTTACAAATATCCTAAAAAACAGTAACAAACTGAAAGCCATCATTGTATAAATTACCAGTGTTGCAGTTCTAAAGTAGTATGCACCTGTAAACATTAAACAGCCCATATTGATAGAAACCAAAACCGCGAAAGATGATACTGTAGCCAAAAGCAACCTACCCACATCTATAATGGTTGCATGCCTAATGAGACCACTGTAAGTTCTAAAAACCAGAAAGAACACTGCTGTCACAGACATTAACAAGGTAAACTTATTAAACAGTTCCCCAAGACTAGCAGTGGGGTCAAAAGAAAGTGTATTGATAATAAAGAAAGTAATCACACAGGCAAACAACAACAGCATTAGGTCAATACCAAAAACAATCCAACGCGGCAAAAAACCGAATCGCTGTAGCAATCGGTGACTAAAGAATTTTAAGAAGTGACTTAATTTGTAAATTCTTCTCATCTGTATTTTTTTTATCATTAAAATACATCCTCTGTAAAAAATACTTCCGAATTTCTTATCAAATGTAAAAATCCGGCTTTGAAGCTTTCTTTCATTACTCTGCAAAAATAGTGAATTAAACGATTGTTAATGAAATTCCCCTGTTTTTAACAATTTGATGATGTTCTTTTTAATATGTAAAACAAATCAAAACAAATATACCCTACCTTTTTAATAGAATTCATTTGTAAAAACATCAAACATCTACAAGCAACAAACCTCTTTGAGTCTTATGTTGAATAAATGGAAAGCTTTCGATTAATGCCCAAAAATCGCCAAGAAATTTAAAAACAAAATACCTAAATACGGGTATTTTAAGCAAAGTAGGTTTGTAGTGCTTCTTTAATCCTATCTCTGTCTGGATCAGAAAGATTTGAACCCGACGGCAAACACAAACCGTTTTCGAAAAGGGTTTCCGCCACTTGATTGCCATAATAAGGATAGGAACTAAAAACAGGCTGCAAGTGCATCGGTTTCCAAAGCGGCCTGCTCTCTATGTTTAAAGACTCCAGAAAAAGCCGCAAACCTTCGCGGGTTTTACCGCTTTCCGGATCTATGGTTACACAGCTCAACCAATAGTTTGACTCATATTCCGGTGAGGGCGTTTCAAAAACTTTGACCACGGGTATGTCTTTGAGTATTTCCTTGTAAAACGCATGCATGGCACGTCGTTGGTTTACCCTGTCGGGCAATACCCGCATCTGCCCGCGTCCGATGCCGGCACAAATATTACTCATGCGATAATTATAACCTATATGGCTGTGCTGATAATGCGGTGCTGCATCTCTGGCTTGGGTGGCTAAAAAAACGGCTTTTTCCTGATGTGCTTTTGATTTGCAAACCAAAGCACCACCGCCTGATGTCGTAATTATCTTGTTTCCGTTGAAAGACAAAATCCCGAAATCGCCAAAAGTACCGCACGGGCTACCTTTATAAGTGCTTCCCAGCGCCTCCGCGCTGTCTTCTATAAGGACAATGTCATATTTTTTGCAGATGGCACCTACAGCTTCCACTTGATAGGGTGTGCCATACAAGTGCACTGCCACCAATGCTTTCGGTTTTTTCCCTTTTTTGATCCGGTCTTGGATAGCCGCTTCCAAAACATCCGGACATAAATTCCAGGTTTGGGCTTCACTGTCTATAAAAACCGGTGTGGCATACTGATACCGAATGGGATTGGCAGAGGCAGAAAAGGTCATGCTCTGACACAAGACCTCATCGCCCGGCTCCACTCCGGCTAAAATTAAAGACAAATGCAGAGCCGCTGTTCCTGAACTGAGCGCAGCCACAAATAAAGGACTGCCCGAACCTACGAGGTAATTTTCAATGTCCATTTCCAAACCCGATACGTTTGGACCAAGAGGCGCCACCCAGTTCGTATCAAAAGCTTCTTGCACAAAACGCACCTCTTCTCCACCCATGTGCGGAGATGACAACCAAATTTTAGGGAGTAGATCGGCCATAACATTTTCTTCTTATCAGGTAACGATGTAATCTTATACCATTTATGAGCAAACGAAAGTAATACAAATCTGAAAAAAATTGGAAATAAATAAATTTGTTCTTTTTAAGAAACCTCCTAAAAATTAACTTAAAAAACCCGCGAATGTCATCTTATTGATTATAAGATATTTACATTTGTGATATAGATCACATCGAACTAGAAAACATCCGTATTGTCCAAATAATAGGTGTCTAAATAATCGATAAACAGATGAAAGTCAACCGATAAAATGTAAAAAAATCCGATTAAATGTTTGGATTTACTGAAATTAACATATATTTGCGTAAGCTAGTAAGGAATTCAGGTTAAATATGACTAATAATTATGTTCTTCACGTGTCGTTTAACCAACTTTGTTACAATTAATTACCTCAAAAAATTGTAATTTATATTTAGAATAATTAAACGTTATTTTTAAATAGACTATATTTGAATGGCTATCAGGGCTTTGCGGTTACAAAAATAGTGTTTAGGTTTGTATCAGATTTAAAAACGAAATAAATTATTAACCTAAATATTAAGACCATGAAAACTCCTAAATTTTTAACCGCAATTGCATTAGTAACCATTTTTTTCGTAGCTTTGGTAGCATCAAACGTTTCAAGCATCCAAGATGACCAAACAATCGCAGTGGACAAAACAACGATTCGCATCCCTCCGTACGGGTAGTATTATACTGTTTCTCATAGCAGCATCACCCCTGCTGTTTTTTTCATATTTGGTGTTTCCTACCGATAAAGTTTGGGAGACGCCTTTTTTTGTTTATGAAAGTGGCTATTTTGAAAATGTTCAAACCTACTTTTGGACTTTAATGTCAAAATTTGTACCCATTTTTTTATTGGCTATATGGTTTGCCACCTGTAAACATTGGTGGTATCATGCCATTGTGATTCCATTATCTATGTTTATTTTTCAACTAATTAGTGCTATTGTTCTTGATTTTGAAAGAGAAGGTGATTCACTCGAACTCTATGTTATGATACCTATAATTACAGGTATGATTTTCATTCTCTATTTTATAAGGTACAATTTGCGTAACCGTATTCAAATCATCAACCTCGATGACGATATCGACAAAGAGCTGGAAAAAATAGACCGCCTCGACGAACTCAAAGCCAAAGAAAAAGAAAAGCGCGCCCGCGCCGGATCTCGCGATATAAACGATTTGCTGTAAGTGACTTTTTCTAAAATAAACCAATTAATCGGCTCTCTATAAATCTTTAAACTTGCAAATCCCCAAAACGAAGTGCAGAAATACAATAGACTGTGTTTTGTAATAAGGCTTGTAAGTTGGTGTTTCTTGCCTTTTTTTCAACATCTTAGCGGCTAATTTATAAAAACTGCCATGTGCGCGAAGTATCGCCCAAGTGTGTATAAACTTACCTTCTACCATAAATTTAAAACCGGCTACGCCATCTAAAAACAAACGCGTAAGTACTAAAAAAGGGACAAACCTCTTGGGGGCGTTTTTGAGCAAAGCCAAAAGCGTGTTGCGAAAATTGTAGAAAGTCTTTTGCGGACTCATGCTGCTCAGCGTGGCGCCACCCACATGATATACTTGGCTGCCACCAATATATTTCACTTCATATCCGGCTTTGTGCGCGCGCCAACAAAGGTCTATCTCTTCCTGATGGGCAAAAAAATCCTCATCGAGCCCGCCGAGTTGCCAATAAACATCCCGCCTAATGCACAAACAAGCCCCCGAAGCCCAAAAAATATCGGCATCGTCATCAAATTGGCCGTGGTCTTTTTCAAGTTGGTTAAAAATGCGCCCCCTGCAAAACGGATAGCCCAAACGGTCTATAAAACCACCGGCCGCACCTGCATATTCAAAATGCGTTTTTCGTTTGTAATCCAACAACTTAGGCTGTAAAATTCCTGTTTTTGGATGCGTCTTAAAATGCCGCACTATCGGTTGCAGCCAACCCACCGTAGTAGCGATGTCAGAATTCATCAAGACAAAAATATCCGCATCTACATGTTGAAGTGCCTCGTTGTAACCGCCGGCATAACCGCGGTTTTCATTCATTTTAATGATACCTACATTAGGAAAATGAGAACGCACATACGAAACGGAACCATCAGTAGAGGCGTTATCGGCAACAAAAATGGCAGCTTCATCACGGCTGTGTGCTACCACAAGAGGCAAAAAAGTCTCCAACAGCTGCTTTCCGTTCCAATTGAGTATCACTATGGCTACCTTCACCTAAGCATAATTATAAGGAATGCAAATTAACGGATATATTCAGGAATTTCTTTTAGAAAATCGTACTTTTTATTGACGGTATCCACGTGGCAATAATAATGTGTTAATCCATTGGTCAGCCACAAAAAAGGGGCTTCCAAAACCATGTTGTATCGTGCTGCTTGGTCAAAAGTGTCTTGGGTGACTGCCACATTCGGGCGTTTACATTCCACCAACAAACACAGACGTCCCAAAGTATCGTAAACGGCTATGTCATATCGCTTGGTCATATTTCCCACCACAAGTTTCTTTTCCACATTGACCAAAGAGGCCGGATAGTGCTTATCAGAAATCAAATACCGAAGGGCATGTTGCCGCACCCATTCTTCGGGTGTGAGCACCACAAACTTTTTACGGATAACATCAAAAACATAGCGCTGATTTTCTTTAGATTTGTATCGAAAGTCATATGCCGGAAAATTGATCTTTTGCATACCGCAAAGATGCTGATTTTCGCCTAATGTAAAAAATCCTTGCATGCAAACCTCACAGAGCCTGTTGATTGATTTAAAAAACAAAAAGTATAAACCCATCTATTTTTTGACGGGTGACGAGCCTTATTTTATAGACGAAATAGCAAACTTTATAGCCGAAAATGTGCTGGATGAAGCAGAGAAAAGTTTTAACCAATTGATCATGTATGGCAAAGAAACCACCGTTGATGAAATTGTTTCGCAAGCCAAAAGATACCCGATGATGTCTGACTATCAGGTGGTAATTGTTCGCGAAGCGCAGGAACTCTCAAGAAACATAGAGAGCCTCCTCGCCTACGCCGAAAATCCCATGCCTTCCACCCTTTTGGTGTTACTCTACAAATACAAAACCCTGGACAAACGCAAAAAACTGTACAAAACCATACAGAAAAACGGTGTGTTGTTTGAAAGCAAACGCCTCTATGAAAATCAGGTAGGCACATGGATTCAATCATTTTTACATCAAAAAGGTTACGAAATCACCCCCAAGGCAACAGCGATGCTTATCGAATTTTTGGGCACCGAACTCACATTGGTGGCTAACGAATTGAACAAACTTTTTTTGAGTGTAACGGACGAAAAAAAGATCAGTCCGGAAATTATTGAATCACACATCGGGCTGAGTAAAGATTTTAACAATTTTGAACTCAGAAAAGCCATCGGTGAACGCAACTATAAAAAGGCAGCTCAAATTGTGCGATACTTCATCCAAAGTCCGAAGGAACATCCTATCGTGGTCAGTGTAGGTTTGCTTTTTAGTTTCTTTTCGCAACTGCTGCAATATCACGGACTAGAAGATAAAAGTGCCAAACAAGTGGCTGCTGTGCTAAAAATTAACCCTTATTTTGTGAGCGAATATCAGTTGGCGTCCAAAAATTATACGATGAAACAGGCCAGCCATGTCATCTCCGTATTGCGAGACATTGACCTCAAAAGCAAAGGGCTCGGCGCAGGACAGGTTTCACAGGAAGAACTATTTAAAGAGTTGTTGGCACGCATCATCATTTGATGATAGCCAAATCATTTTATTTTTTTGAGACGATGGTACTCGATGCTTGTGCCGTGGGCATTACAACCAAATCGGCGATATTGACATGTGGTGGCGCCTGGGTGACAAAGTAGATAATATCTGCGATGTCTGAGGCTTGCAAGGGTGAAAATCCTTTGTAAACCTGCTCGGCACGTGCCAAATCCCCTTTAAATCGAACGGCCGAAAAATGGGTTTGTACCAATCCGGGATGCACTGCGCCAACCCTGATATTCAGTCCGTTGAGGTCTATTCTCAAAGCTTGATTGATGGCATCTACGGCGTGCTTTGAAGCGCAATACACATTGCCTTTCGGGTACACTTCCTTGGCGGCTGTAGAGCCGATATTGACAATGTGTCCACTGCCTTTTTTAATAAAAATAGGAAGTACAGCCTTGGTGACATAGAGCAATCCTTTGACGTTGATGTCCATCATTTGTTCCCAATCGTCCAGAGAAGCCTCTTGAAAAGTGTCCAATCCGTGGGCATTTCCTGCATTGTTAATCAAAATATCAATGTCTGAAAAGGCAGCGGGCAATGTTTGGATGGCTTTGAAAACGGCCTGTTTGTCTGCAACATCAAAACGCAAGGTGTGTATGCCGATAGCAGAAGTCAACGATTTTTGCAAGGCTTGTAATTTGTTTTCGTTGCGCCCGCAGAGAATAAGACGGCAACCGGCATCTGCGTATTTTTTGGCTGTGGCTTCTCCTATTCCGGAGGTAGCACCTGTAATAAAAACCGTTTGTGACATTTTTAAAATCTTGTGATAAAAAAAGCAATTCCAATCTGGAATTCAAGGTATAAATTTACAAAAAACATCTTGCAAAACCTTTTCTTTAAAACGATAAAATTGTTAGCTGCGAATGTTAGAAAAGTTTGACTATTTTAGCTGAAAATCGTTTAAAATGCCTTCAAAACTTCTTTTTGTTTACAATGCCAAATCGGGACGGTGGAACGGCTATCTCGACGCTGCACACAAGCTGTTGAGTCCGAACACATACGCTTGTAAATTGTGCGCACTCACTTATGGCATTCTCACAGAAAACGAGCGTTGGAAAGCTTTTCGGGAAAAAACAGACATCCCAATGGAGTTTTTACACACCGATGAGTTTGCCAAAAATTATCCGGCATTGGCTGGCCAAAACTTTCAATTTCCCTGTGTGTTGAAAGAAATGGAAGACCATACTTTTACAGAATTCATCAGTGCTGAAAATTTTGAAAAAATTGACAGTGTAGAAACTTTAATTAAACTAGTGTTGGAAGAAAATCCGTAATTTGTTATCGCAAAGTGCTGTTGATTTCCGCTATTTTTTGCAACAAGGCTTCTCTGCCGCTGCCATTGGTAGCCGAAGTAATAAAGATTTCAGGAAGGGTTTCCCAAGTTTCTGCCAACAAAGCTTTTTTGTAATCTGCCACTTGAATATTGACTTTAGAAGCGCTCAACTTGTCGGCCTTGGTAAAAACAATAAAAAATGGCACTTGGTTTTCGCCCAACCATTCTAAAAATTCGAGGTCGATTTTTTGTGGAGGAAGCCGGATGTCAATCAGGACGAAAGCAGCGACCAATTGTTCGCGTGCAGCAAAATAATCGGTGATAAATTGTTGAAATTTCTTTTTGGCTGTTGCCGAAACTTTAGCGTAGCCATAGCCCGGCAAATCTACCAAATGCCAGTTTTCATTGATCAAAAAATGATTGATAAGCTGTGTTTTGCCGGGACGTGAAGAGGTTTTGGCCAAATCTTTTCTGTGGGTCAGCATATTGATAAGTGAAGATTTACCTACATTAGACCGACCGATAAAGGCATATTCGGGTAAAGGACTGTTTGGACAGCTCGCTACTTTTGCGTTGCTCACCACAAATTTGGCTGAGGTTATTTTCATGTGTTTATTTTATTTGTTTTTATCTGTCACACGGAACGCCCTAGGATAATCATACGCCTGTGTGTCAATAATTTTACATGGGCGTTTCATCTGTTTATTTTATTAATTTCAATCGGTCATGCTTCGACTCCGCTCAACACAGGGTTGGAACGCCTTAGGATAATCATACGCCTGTTTTTCATTATTATGCACAAAAGTTAGCTTTATCAATTAAACCTAAAAAACTATATTTATTTTAAACCTCACAGGTTTTGAAAACCTGTGAGGTTTTAACCTTAATTTCTAAAACAAATACCTTCTCCCAAACTGAAACTGCATCGGTGTACTGGCATTTTTATCTGTCTGTGTTTTTTAAGTAATTGATATTTTATTAAATATAATCATCCGCCTGTATGTCACTCTTTTTACAAGCGCGCTTCATCCAAAAAGATCGAACAACCTTAGCCTGAAACTGTGCTAAGGCTCGCGTCTTGTGCGTACTTGAAGAATATTACTTGTTTTCTCAAGGCGACACCCCATTCCATATCAAAACCCGCGTTTTTCCAGCCAAGCGTGCATCAACTCGTTAAAGGTATTTGGGTGTTCCATCATGGCTGCATGTCCACATTTGTCAATCCAAAACAGTTCAGAATCGGGTAAGAATTTGTGAAAATCTACGGCTACCTGAGGTGGTGTTACCTGGTCGTTTTTTCCCCAAATAATACAAGTGGGTGTGGTCATGGCCGGCAGGTCTTTTGCCATGTTATGACGGATGGCACTTTTGGCAATAGCCAAGGTTTTTAGCAGTTTGTTGCGGTCGTTTACCGTAGCAAAAACTTCATCAACAATCTCTTTGGTAGCCACTTGTGGATCGTAAAAAACATCCTGACTTTTTTTCTTGATGTACTCATAGTCGCCGCGTTTTGGGTATGATTCACCCATAGCATTTTCATATAAACCTGAACTGCCCGTGATGACGAGTGCTTTTACTTTATCCGGATACATTTTGGTAAACAACAAAGCAATGTGTCCACCCAAAGAGTTACCCAAAAGGATGACTTCATCTAGCTTTTTATGACGCAAAAAACCGTTGAGATGTTTGGCGAAATTTCTGACATTGGTGTTAATCAACATCAAAGAATACAGCGGTAATTCGGGTATAATCACCCTGTATCCTCTATCCGGAAAATAATCCATCACACCATCAAAATTGCTCAGTCCCCCCATCAGTCCATGAAGGATGACTATAGGCGTTCCTTCACCTTTTTCAATGTATTTATATTTTCCTTCTTTAATAACTTCGAGATTCATTCGGCTTCTAGGTTAATCGGAAACAAATATAGATAATATCGCCGTATATCATAATAAAAAAAGGAGCTTAACTTTCATTTAATACTGCTTTCCATGTAGCACAAAGCGTAGATTTTTACCTGTAAAAAAACGCATATCGAAGGTTATCAACATCCTACACACCAAGATAATACGATGTTTTCTGAGGTTTTTAGAAGAATTTATCAACAAAGTGGTAAAAAGTGGTAAAAAGTGGTAAAATATTTTTACTTTTGAACAAACATGTAAAGCGAAGTGGTAAATTTCATTGGCACATACGAATGTAAAGCAGACAGCAAAGGCAGGCTGATGGTTCCCAATGCGTTAAAAAAACAAATGGAATCCATCATTCATCAAAACTTTGTCATCAAGCGTGCTGTTTTTCAACCTTGCCTAGAAATTTATCCGATGGAACAATGGGAATTGTTGATGGAAAAAATCAACAAGCTCAACCGATTCAACAAAAAAAACAATGATTTTATACGGCGTTTTACCGCCGGGGTCAAAATACTGGAATTGGACCAAACCGGAAGGTTACTTATTCCAAAAGATTTACAGCAATTTTCGGGTATTACAAAAGATGTGGTGCTTTCTTCCGCCATCAATATTATTGAGGTTTGGGATAAAGACCGTTACGAAGCAGCCATTGACGATGCCGCGCTCGACTTCGCCGACCTTGCAGAAGAAGTGATGAAAGACGAACCCAATGAATGAGTTCACCTACCATAGACCGGTTTTGCTCAACGAGGCCATTTCGGGACTCAACATTAAACCCAATGGCACATACGTAGATGTCACTTTTGGCGGAGGCGGCCATAGCAAGGCTATTTTAGATGCCTTAGACGCGTCCGGAAAATTATTTGCTTTTGACCAAGATGAATCGGCCATAAAAAACAATATAGAAGATCCGCGATTTGTGCTTATCAATGAAAATTTTGGTTTTTTAAAGAATTTTTTACGCTTGTACGGCCTGTCCGAAATAGATGGCTTGCTGGCCGACTTGGGTGTATCATCACATCAATTTGACCAAGCAGATCGCGGTTTTTCAACCCGATTTGATGCCGTGTTAGACATGCGAATGGACAAAAAAAATGCCATGACTGCCAGGCATATTCTCAATGAATACGACGAAAAATCTTTGCAAAACATTTTGTTTCAATACGGTGAGTTGCGAAACGCCAAAGGCATGGCGGCTACTTTAATCCATTTCAGAAAAACGAAACCCATAGAAACTACGGAAGATCTTAAAACGGCCTTGGCAAAATTTCTGCCGGGTCACATCCAAAATAAAGTGATGGCTCAGATTTTTCAAGCCATACGCATTGAAGTCAATCAAGAATTGGAAGCGCTCAAAAAAATGCTTGTTCAAGCGGGTGAACTTCTCAAAAAAGAAGGTCGGTTGGTGGTTATTTCTTACCATTCCCTAGAAGACAGACTCGTAAAAAGGTATATGCGAAACGGCCAATTTGAAGGAGAACCTGAAAGAGACATCTTTGGAAATTTTACGGTTCCCATGAAACCCATCGGAAAATTTACAGTGCCCACAGTAAGTGAAATTCAAGAAAACAGTCGCGCGCGCAGTGCCAAACTCCGAATTGCAGAAAAACTATAAATTAAATGATTTTCATAAAAAATCTAAAGATATATTAAAGATCGTTCATGAAGAAACAGTTCTACAGC
This sequence comes from Flavobacteriaceae bacterium, assembly GCA_032251335.1. GTDB lineage: Bacteria > Bacteroidota > Bacteroidia > Flavobacteriales > Flavobacteriaceae > UM-FILTER-40-17. The sequence goes on from JAVVDW010000010.1 coordinate 81,894, forward strand.
CTGCTCAAAGGCACTTTCCTTACCGACAGTGACGCTTCCAAAAATTGGGGCTTTATCCTGTTTCTATCTGCATTGGCCATCGTGATGATTTCCAGCGCGCACAGAGCCGACAGAAAGGTGATGAAAATATCGGAACTCAACCGAGAAGTGAAATCGCTACGCTCAGAGTATGTGGCATTAAAAGGTAAATTGATGAAGCTTCAGCTTGAATCTACCATTCGCCCAAAAATGGAGAAAAAGGGCATCAAACCGCCTGAAAATCCGCCCAAAAAAATAAAAGTGGTGCGCAATCAAAATAAAGAGGAATCCCCTAAAACTTGGTTAGCCACGTTTCAAAAAAAATAATCCTTGGAAAAAGAAGCCTCCATATTGAAAAAGTTTTACTGGGTGTCAGCCATCATGTTGCTGATTGCCGTTTGTATTGCCGTCAGGCTGGTTGATTTACAACTTGTGGAAGGCGATGCCTATCGGGAAAAAGCTGAGGCTGCTACCATAAAAAACTTTACCATAGCACCCAATCGAGGAAACATATTTGGCGCCAACAACCAATTATTGGCCTCTTCTGTGCCGGAATACGAAGTGCGTTTTGATGCAGTGACCGTTCCGGAAGAAATCTACCGAAATGAAATAAAAATGCTGACCGATTCATTGGCAAATTTTCTAAAAACCAGTCCGTCATCCATTAAAAAGAAATTAGACCGGGCGCGCCTCTCAAAAAATCGGTATCTATTGATTGCCAGAAATTTGGACTACGAATCTTATATGCGTATCAAAGCATTTCCTGTTTTTAAACACGGTCCATACAAGGGTGGTTTTATCACAGAACAAGAAACCGTTAGGGAACATCCTTTGGGAGACATAGCCTCTCGGACTATAGGATATCACCGAAACGCATCGGGTGGCGAAGAGGTGAAGCTTGGTATAGAAGGTGCCTACACCCATTTTTTGGCGGGAAAACAAGGTCAAAGACTCAAACAAAAAATTGCGCACAACCAATGGAAACCCGTCAACGATGTCAATGAAATTGAACCCAAAGACGGTTTTGATTTGGTTACCACCATAGATGTAACCATACAAGACATTGCCCACCATGCACTTTTGGAACAACTCAACACATATCAAGCAGAACACGGCACCGTGATGGTAATGGAAACCGCAACAGGCGACATCAAAGCGGTTTCCAATTTAGGCAGAACCAAATCGGGCAAATACATTGAATCTTTTAACTATGCCATTGGCGAATCGCACGAACCGGGTTCTACTTTCAAAATCATGGGACTTTTGGCCGCGCTGGAAGACAAAGTTATAGACACCAGCGATGTGGTAGATACGGAAAACGGTATCATCAGCTTTTACGGGAGAAAAGTGAGAGATTCTAACCGCAAGGGTTATGGGAAAATTTCAATAGCCGAAGCAACCGTGGTCTCATCAAATACGGCATTCGCGCGGATGATTACAGACAGTTACGGCGACAACCCAAGTAAATTCACAGACCGACTGCACGCCATGAATGTTGATCAAAAAACCGGCATTCTTCTCGAAGGTGAGGGCACACCAAAAATACCCAATCCAAGCAAAAAAGGATGGAACGGACTTTCGTTGCCATGGATGGCTTTCGGCTATGGTGTTTCTTTGACACCGCTGCAAACACTTACTTTTTACAATGCCATTGGCAACAATGGTATCATGGTAAAACCGCGTTTTGTGGAAGAAATTCGCGAATGGGATCAAGTGGTGCATCGGGTGGCGCCTGAAATCATCAATCCACAGATTGCCAGCCCTGAAAACATCAAAAAGGTTCAAAAAATATTAGAAAACACCGTAACATACGGCACCGGAAAATCGCTCTACAATCCGGATTTTTCATTGGCCGGCAAAACCGGTACTTGTCAAACAGATTACTGGACCGATAGTCTGAGTTATATTTCGAGTTTCGTCGGTTACTTTCCTGCCCAAAGCCCCAAATTTTCTGTTATTGTTGTCATTCACAAGCCTGAGAAAAAGATTGGATACTACGGTGCCGATGTTGCCGGGCCTGTGTTTAAAAAGATTGCACAAAAAATTCATGTGCAATCTGTCCGTGCGGAATCCTTGCCGTGGACAGATAAAGTTTCGGACAGCCTCAACCAATCGTACAACAGGTATTTTACACTTTTGCGAGAAGAAAAAAAGGACATGCGAGATCTGATAGGCGTGACCGGCATGGACGCCGTGGCATTATTGGAAAACGAGGGCCTTACTGTGGAAGTAGAGGGCTTGGGCAAAGTAATCAAACAGACCCCCGAAGCGGGGACGCCTATTCAAAAAAGTGAAACCATAAAACTCATTTTGCAATGAAAGTACTGAGAGACATTCTGTACAAAGTGAGCCTAGAAAGCATAAAAGGCGATACGGGTATCCGTATTCGTACGCTCTGTTTAGATTCTAATAAAACTACTGACGCTTCCGCATTTATAGCCATAAAAGGCAGTGTGACCGATGGTCATCGGTACATAGAAGACGCAATTAAAAAAGGTGCGGTAGCTATTATTTGTGAGAACATTCCCGCCAATCTGCATCCGGAAGTGACTTACGTAGAAGTGACAAATTCGCAATTGGCTTTGGCTGAAATGGCAGCTAATTTCTATGAACATCCATCCGATAAAATCAGGGTAATTGGGGTGACCGGCACCAACGGCAAAACTACTTTTGCCACGCTTTGCTATAATTTGTTTAAAAACGCAGGATTTAAAGTGGGCTTGCTTTCTACAATTGTTGTCAAAATTGAGGATGTAGAAATTTCAGCCACACATACCACACCCGACTCTATCCACATACAGCAGTACTTAAGCCAAATGGCCGATGCAGGCGTAGATTACTGTTTTATGGAGGTAAGTTCGCACGGTATTCATCAAAAACGCGCACATGGCATTCAATTTTTTGGAGGCGTGTTTACCAATATTACGCACGACCACTTAGACTATCACAAAACTTTTGCCGACTATCGCGATGTTAAAAAATCATTTTTCGATTTGCTGCCGCCGTCAGCATTTGCACTGACAAACATAGACGATAAAAACGGGCAATTTATGCTTCAAAATACCCGTGCAAAAAAATATACTTATGCCTTAAAAACACATGCCGATTTTAAAACATCGGTATTGGAAAACACCTTTGAAGGCTTGGTACTAAAAATAGATCAACAGGAAATTTACACCAAACTGATAGGCAGGTTTAATGCCTACAACCTCACGGCTATCTATGCTACCGCTATCCTCAGTGGTATCGAAAAAACCGAAGCATTGCGCTTGCTCAGCCAGCTAGAGACCGCCCGAGGCCGGTTTCAATTTTTTAGCACCGAGAAACGGGTGAAAGCCATTATTGACTATGCGCACACGCCGGATGCTTTGGAAAATATTTTAGAAACCATCAATGAAATAAGAACGGGTAATGAGCAACTCATCACCGTGGTGGGCTGTGGAGGCAACCGCGACAAACAAAAAAGACCCGTGATGGGTCATGTGGCGGCCAAATTGAGCAACCAAGTTATTTTTACGAGTGACAATCCGCGAAACGAAGAACCGGAACTTATTATACAAGACATAGAAAAAGGCGTTGCACCGCAGGATTATAAAAAAACACTGTCTATAACCGACCGGTATCAGGCCATCAAGGCAGCTTGTAACATGGCAAAACCTGACGACATTATTTTGATTGCAGGAAAAGGACACGAAACCTATCAAGAAATAAAAGGTGTGCGAACGGATTTTGACGATTTAAAAATAGCAAAGGAAATACTAACGCAACTAAACCATTGAGGCATGCTGTACTACCTTTTTGAATATTTGGAAAAGAATTTTGATTTGCCTGGTGGCGGACTGTTTCAGTTTTTGTCATTCCGCTCCGGTTTGGCAGCCTTGCTTTCGGTTTTAATTTCCGCTTTTTTCGGACGCAAAATCATTGATTTTCTGAGGAAAAAACAAATAGGTGAAACTGTTCGCGATTTGGGCTTGGCAGGTCAAAACCAAAAAGCCGGCACGCCTACTATGGGCGGCATCATCATCATTTTGGCTACGTTGATACCTGTATTGTTGTTGGCAAAACTCGACAATATTTATATATTACTGCTGATTGTCACCACTTTATGGATGGGATCAATTGGTTTTGTGGACGACTATATCAAAATATTCAAAAAAGACAAAGAGGGCCTCAAAGGCAAATTTAAAGTGGTGGGGCAAATTGGTCTTGGTCTCATCGTAGGTTGGGCACTCTATTTTCATCCGGATGTCACCGTTCGGGAAAACAGTACTACTGCAAGTTTTCAGACAAGCATTGAAAAACTTGAGAAGAAAGACATCAAATCAACCCGTACGACCATTCCTTTCTTTAAAAATAACGAATTAGATTATGCCGACTTCATCACTTGGATTGATAAAGATCTAGCGCCTTATGCCTGGCTCATTTTTATACCCTTGGTAATCTTTGTGGTCACTGCGGTTTCCAATGGTGCCAATCTCACGGATGGTATAGACGGGTTGGCCGCAGGAAGTTCGGCGATTATTGTATTTGCCTTGGGCGTATTTGCATGGGTGTCGGGTAACGTGATTTTTTCGGATTATCTCAACATTATGTACATCCCGAATGCGGGAGAAATGACTGTTTACATCAGTGCATTTGCCGGAGCGCTGATTGGTTTTTTGTGGTACAACAGCTATCCGGCTCAAGTGTTTATGGGCGACACAGGCAGCCTAACCATAGGCGGTGTGATAGCCGTCATTGCGATTGCCAGCAGAAAAGAGTTGCTAATTCCATTGTTGTGTGGCATTTTTTTGGCAGAAAATCTGTCTGTAGTCATGCAAGTTTCTTATTTCAAATACACCAAAAAGAAGTACGGCGAAGGCCGTCGTATTTTTAAAATGTCGCCTTTGCACCACCACTACCAAAAATCAGGATTTCACGAGAGCAAAATTGTGACCCGATTTTGGATAGTTGGCATTGTGTTGGCCATTTTGAGCATCGTCACTCTAAAAGTTAGATAGATATGAACCGATTAGTGATTTTAGGAGCAGGAGAAAGCGGTGTAGGAGCTGCGCTTTTGGGTCTTCAGAAGGGTTATCAGGTGTTTGTATCCGACAAGGGTGAGATTGCGGAAACATTCAAAAAACAACTTCAAAAAAATAAGATTCCTTTTGAGAGCGGTCAACACAGCGAATTGATGATTTTAAACGCCGATTTGGTAGTCAAAAGTCCCGGAATTCCGGATAAAAGCCCGTTGGTGCAGAAAATTTTGGCACATCACATTCCAATTATTTCGGAGATAGAATTTGCCGCAACAGAATCTGATGAAAAAATTGTAGCCATCACCGGCAGCAATGGCAAAACAACCACCACCTTGCTCATTCACAAAATTTTGAAAGATGCCGGATACGATGTAACGCTAGCCGGAAATATTGGCGACAGCTATGCAAAAAGTGTGGCAGAAAAAAAACACGACTATGCGGTGTTGGAAGTGAGCAGCTTTCAGCTTGACGGCATCAAGACATTTAAACCGCATATTGCTGTTCTTACCAACATCACACCCGATCATTTGGACCGATATGACTATCAGTTTGAAAAATACATCGCATCCAAATTCAGGATTGCTATGAACCAAACAGAAACAGATTTTTTTATATACGACGCAGACGATGAAGTGATAAGAGCCGGTCTCGAAAAACACCAAGTACGTGCGATAAAAGTGCCTTTTTCCATTAAAAAAAAACTCAATTACGGAACCTATTTAGATAAGCAAAACATCATGATCCAAACCTCAGAAAACATCCTGACGATTCCACAAGAAGACATTTCTCTTGAAGGCAAACACAACCTAAAAAATGCCATGGCTGCAGCCACAGCCGCTCATTTGCTCAAAATACGAAAAGAAAACATCCGCGAAAGCATGATGTATTTTGAAAATGTGCCACATCGTATGGAAAAAGTTTCCAAAATTGGAGGCGTAACCTATATCAACGATTCAAAGGCCACCAATATCAATTCAACTTTTTACGCCTTAGACTCCGTGAGCGGACAAGCCGTATGGATTGTTGGCGGCCAAGATAAGGGAAATGATTATCACGAACTGCTGCCGTTGGTAAACGAAAAAGTAAAAGCCATCATTTGCTTGGGCTTAGACAATTCGAAGATTATAAATGCCTATCAAAACATTATCGATTTGATGGTAGAAACCCAATCGATGGAAGAGGCCGTGCGAATGGCTTATCAACTTGCAGAGAAAGGAGACACTGTGTTGTTGTCTCCTGCCTGTGCCAGTTTTGATTTATTTAAAAATTACGAAGACCGTGGAAATCAGTTTAAAGAAGCCGTAAACAAATTATAAGATGCCAAACCTGTTTAAATATGTGGAAGGAGACAAAGCACTGTGGGCTGCGGTCGCGTTGCTAGGTCTTATTTCTTTTTTGCCTGTGTACAGCGCGAGTAGCAATCTCGTGTTTTTGTACGGTCAAAGCAGTACGCTTTCCTATTTATTTAAACACGCTTCACTTCTGTTTATAGGTTTTTCGATGATGTATGGCATCCACAAGATACCTTATCACTATTTTAGCGGGCTTTCTGTCATCGTGTATCCGGTGGCTTTGTTGCTACTTATTTATACGGCCACGCAAGGAAACACCATCGCAGGAGCCAATGCCAGCCGGTGGATTCAAATTCCGTATGTGGGTATCAGTTTTCAAACCTCAACCTTTGCCATCATTGTACTCATCAGTTTTGTAGCGCGATTTTTATCGCGACACATTCATACAGAACTGACTTTCAGGAGAGCTTTAATAACCCTTTGGTTGCCTATAGGGTTGATGTTGGCTTTCGTGCTTCCGGCTAATTTTTCCACTACGGCCATTGCATTTTTGTTGATAGTTGTTCTGGCATACATTGGTAACCATCCTGTAAAACACATTGCCAAAATCGTGGGCTTTGCTTGTCTCGGACTTGCGTTCTTCATTTTGGTTGCCAAGGCGTTTCCGGAATTGCTGCCCAATCGGGTTGACACTTGGATCAGTCGGATTGAAAATTTTGTTTCGGATGAAAACATCCAAGACGATTACCAAGCAGACAAGGCCAAAACAGCCATAGCAACCGGCGGACTGATTGGTTTGGGGCCCGGTAAAAGCATCCAAAAAAACTTTCTACCGCAATCTTCTTCCGATTTTATCTACGCCATCATCGCTGAAGAATTTGGCATGGTCGGTGCTGTTTTCTTATTACTGCTTTATTTGTTCATTCTTTTCAGGATTTTAATTATAGCCCGTCGGGCATCGACAAATTTCGGAAAATTGATTGTCATTGGATTGGGACTCTCTATTATTCTACAAGCCTTTATCAATATGGGTGTGGCCGTAGGCTTGTTTCCGGTTACCGGACAAACCTTGCCGCTGCTCAGCGCCGGCGGCACATCACTTTGGATGACTTGTGTGTCTTTGGGGATCATTCTCAGCGTGAGTGCCAACCGAATTTCCTCTAGAAACAAGATGGTTGACAATGAAGAAATACAGACCGAAGAGACCGAAGGCACCAATCCGATAGAAGTGTTTAGCAACGAAGAAACTATAAATGCATAAACGTATGAAATGTCTAATCTCAAATTTTATAAACCCATAAAAAAGAATAACAAGACAGGACATTCCTGTATATCATTGAACAGTGACCTAAAAACACACTTGTATTGAGCGTGGTAGAAAGAAGTAAATATCAACAGATGAAACCTTTAAAGTTTATTTTATCGGGAGGCGGAACGGGCGGACACATTTATCCGGCCATTGCTGTTGCACAGGCACTTCGTCAAAAATACAGCGATGCCCAATTCTTGTTTGTAGGTGCAAAAGACAAAATGGAGATGGAAAAAGTACCCCAAGCCGGGTTTGAGATAGAGGGACTTTGGATATCGGGTTTGCAGAGAAAACTGACACTCAAAAACCTAAACTTTCCATTAAAACTAATTTCAAGTTTACAAAAATCGAAGAAAATCATCAAAAAATTCCAACCCGATGTGGTCATCGGTACGGGCGGGTTTGCCAGCGGGCCACTTTTGTACGCTGCCACACAGCAGAAAATACCGACACTGATACAAGAGCAAAATTCCTATCCGGGCATCACAAACAAGATATTGGGATCGCGGGTGGATACGATTTGTGTGGCTTATGAAGGTTTAGAGTCGTTTTTCCCGGCAGAAAAAATTGTATTAACAGGAAATCCGGTTCGTAAAGATTTGATGGTTTCGTCAGAAAACAAAAAAGAGGCCTTCTCACATTTCGAACTCGATGAAAATAAAACCACACTGTTGGTTTTAGGCGGAAGTTTGGGTGCCCGCAACATAAACTTACTCATCGAAGAAAAACTAGATTTTCTGCAAAAAGAGGGTATGCAAATCCTATGGCAGACCGGAAAATTATACTATGAAGCTTACAAAAAGTACAACAGCGATGCTGTCCGTGTGGTTCCGTTTATTGTGGAGATGGACAAAGCCTATGAAACGGCCCATCTTATACTGTCAAGATCCGGCGCACTGACCGTTTCGGAACTTTGTTTGGCAGGAAAACCGGTGATTTTCATTCCATCACCCAATGTAGCTGAAGACCATCAAACTAAAAACGCGTGGGCCATTGCCAAACAAAGGGCAGCATTGGTTTTAAAGGAATCTGAAGCCTCACAGAATTTTGAAAAGGTAATCACTCCGCTTCTGACATTAAAGGAAGCGAGAGAGAAATTGGGAAAAGCGATTAAAAAACTGGCAAAACCACAAGCCACAGAAATGATTGTAGCAGAAGTCGAAAAACTGATCTCCAATAAAACATGAAACCGCTCAACAAACATCATATCTATTTTATAGGCATCGGCGGCATCGGCATGAGTGCATTGGCATTCTATGCAAAAGAGACAGGACACAAAGTAGCAGGCTATGACAAAACGGAGACACAACTGACACAAAAATTATCGGCAAAAGGAATCTCTGTAATATACGAGGATGACATTGCCTTGGTAGATGCTAAATTTCTGGATCCGAAAGAAACCTTGGTCGTGTTTACGCCTGCTATTCCTGAAAGTTCAAATTTGTTGAATTATTTTAAATCGGAAGGATTTGAGATACTTAAGCGTTCGGAACTATTGGGACAACTATCTGCGGAAACAAAATGTTTGGCCGTAGGTGGCACACATGGCAAAACGACGACTTCCACCCTATTGGCGCATCTTTTGAAGCAGAGCGGAATGAAAATCACAGCTATTTTAGGTGGCATCAGCCTGAACTACGACACCAATTTGATTTTGGACGGCACAGACGCTTTGGTTGTGGAAGCAGACGAATACGATAGGTCTTTTTTGAGGTTGCATCCTTTTTATGCGGCGGTTACCTCCACAGACGCCGATCATTTAGACATCTATAAAACCGACGACGAACTCCAAAAAGCCTTTCAACAATTTACTGCCAAAACAGTTGCCGGTGGAAAAGTATTTGTTCACGAAGAAACATCGCTTTCGGGAATTCGCTACGGATTTGGCGAAGATTCAGACTATCAAATTAAAAACCTCAGTATTGAAGAAGGCATCTATCAATTTGACATACAGACACCTGATGAAATTCACACCCATTTCAAATCATCACTACTCGGCAAACACAATTTGCTGAATACCTTGTTAGCCTTTGCCATGGCTTATGAATGGGGTGTTTCAGCAGACAAATTGCGCGAGGACATCCAAAGTTTTAAAGGCGTAGAAAGGCGGTTTGCCTATCACATAAAAACAGCGCATCAAATCTACATTGACGATTATGCGCACCATCCGAGCGAAATTGCAGCTGTGAGGGAAGCGTTGGAAAGTTTTTATCCGAACAAAGCCAAAACCGTCATTTTTCAACCGCATCTGTTTAGCCGAACCCAAGATTTTGGAGATGCTTTTGCACGAGAGTTGGCCGCATTTGATCAAGTGATTCTTTTAGAAATTTATCCGGCTCGTGAGCATCCGATACCCGGTATTGATGCCCAATGGTTGCTTGATAAAATAGACCACACTCATAAAAAAATCCTGACAAAAGAAGCCTTATTACAAAACATAAAAAAAGACACTACAGAAGTGCTGATTACCCTTGGCGCCGGTGACATTTCGACGTTAGTAGAACCTATCAAAAAAAAATTAACATAATGAAAATCAATTGGTTATTTATTGGTAACGTTTTTATTTCGGGCATAGCGCTCGGATTGGTTGCTTTTACAAACCAGCGATTTGACAGACAAGAAACCCTGGGCATTCAGGTACATTATAAAGGCCCCACCACGCAGTATGTAACCGATTCCATGGTTAATAAATTGTTAATACAAAAAAATGGCAATTCCCAATCATTTGTGATTTCTGAAGTAGATTTGAATAGCTTAGAAAAAAAGGTAAAAGCCAATCCGTATGTTCAAGACGCAAATGTCTATTTAACTGTTGATAAGCAAATTGAGGTTGTTATAGAACAAAAAACACCCTTGGCACGCGTGGTCAACGGGAGTCCGTTTTACTTGGACAATAGAGATGGTGTCATGCCACTTTCCGGATTACATTCGGCACGCGTTCCTTTGGTAAAAGGGCCTTTGGAAGGAGAAGCCACGGCAACGGTAAGACAGATGCTGCTTTGGATACAAAAAGATAAAGTGCTTGAAAAAAGCATAGTGGCAATTGAATATTTAAAAAATGGAAAGTTTGAACTTTCTACAAGATTATATGATTATAAAATTGAAATGGGTGACGCGACAAACATGCATATAAAATTGATGAATTTAAAGTCTTTTATGGTCTATGCAGACAAACACGGGCTTCACGAAATTTATGAAAAAATAAACCTTCAATATCTCAACCAATTGGTTTGTACAAAAAAATCGGAAAATGGAATATAAAAACATAGCAGTCGGACTCGATATCGGTACCACAAAAATTGTGGCTATGATAGGTGCCTACAACGAATACGGCAAGGTTGAAATTCTGGGCATTGGCCGGGCTAAAAGTCTGGGCGTTCACAGAGGTGTTGTAAACAACATCACGCAAACCATCCAATCTATACAAGCGGCTGTACAAGATGCGGAAACGCAAACCAATATGAAAATCAAAGAGGTAGTTGTAGGCATTGCAGGCCAGCATATCCGCAGTTTGCAACACAGCGACTATATTACCCGAAGCAATTCAGAAGCGGTTATAGACCCCAAAGACATCGAAAAATTGGTGAGTCAGGTGTATAAATTGGCCATGTTGCCCGGCGAAGAAATCATCCACGTACTGCCACAAGAATACAAGGTGGACGGGCAACCTGAAATCAAAGAACCGATTGGGATGTATGGCGGGCGGTTAGAGGCAAATTTCCACGTTGTAGTAGGTCAGTTATCCTCTATTCGCAATGTGGGGCGATGTATCAAAAGTGCCGGTTTAGAACTGGCGGAGATTACGTTAGAGCCCCTTGCTTCGGCAGACGCGGTACTCAGCCAGGAAGAAAAAGAAGCCGGTGTGGCACTCATTGACATAGGTGGCGGCACTACAGATCTGGCAATTTTTAAAGATGGTATTATTCGGCACACGGCTGTCATTCCGTTTGGCGGCAACGTGATTACCGAAGACATCAAAGAGGGCTGTTCCATTATTGAAAAACAAGCCGAGCTGTTGAAAATTAAATTCGGTTCTGCCTGGCCCGGCGAGAATAAAGAGAATGAAATTGTTTCCATACCGGGTTTAAGAGGACGCGATCCAAAGGAAATCACCTTAAAAAACCTATCAAAAATTATTCATGCCCGGGTGGTGGAAATCATTGAGCAGGTATATTTAGAAATCAAAAACTACGGACACGAAGAGCAAAAGAAGAAACTCATTGCAGGAATTGTCCTCACCGGTGGCGGTGCACAATTGAAACACCTCAAGCAATTGGTGGAATACATCACGGGGATGGACACCCGTATCGGTTTTCCAAACGAGCATTTGGCCGGAGATTCAGATTCGGAGGCAACGAGTCCGGTGTATGCCACTGCCGTAGGTTTGTTGATGAACGCATTGGAAAACAGCAGGCACAAATACGTAGAAATTCCCGGTAAAGAATCGCCCCAATCCACAGAAGAAAAACCAACGCCCAAAGTGGAGAACGAACCACAAAAACCCATCCGGAGAAACTTTTTGGAAAGATGGTCAGAAAAATTTAGAGACTTTTTAGACAACGCAGAATAAAATACAACGTTATGAACAATACAGAATTCGGCAACATTTCATTTGATTTACCTAAAAATCAATCTCATGTCATCAAAGTAATTGGCGTGGGCGGCGGTGGCAGCAACGCGATCAATTTTATGTACAAACAAGGCATCAAAGGCGTTGACTTTATTATTTGCAACACCGATGCACAAGCGCTGGAAAACAGTCCGGTGCCCAACAAAATCCAACTCGGCGTATCTCTCACCGAAGGCATGGGCGCAGGCGCCAATCCGGAAATTGGAGAAAGGGCTGCTTTAGAAAGTGTAGAAGACATCAAAAAACTTTTGATGCATCAAACCAAAATGCTGTTTATTACAGCCGGCATGGGCGGTGGCACGGGTACCGGAGCCGCACCCATCATCGCCAAAATGGCCAAGGACATGAACATCCTTACGGTAGGCATCGTCACCATGCCATTCTCATTTGAAGGAAAACTCCGAAATGAACAAGCCCAAAAAGGTCTGGAAAATCTTCGGAGAAATGTTGATTCTATCGTGATTATCAACAACAACAAGTTGAGAGAAGTCTATGGCAACTTGGGATTCAAAGCCGGATTTTCCAAAGCAGACGAAGTGCTTTCCACAGCTTCGAGAGGCATAGCCGAAGTCATCACGCATCACTATACTCAAAACATCGACTTGCACGATGCCAAAACTGTTTTGTCAAATAGCGGTACAGCCATTATGGGCTCTGCCAAAGCAAAAGGTGAAAACCGCGCCCAAGAAGCCATCATCAAAGCACTTGATTCGCCCCTACTCAACGACAACAAAATCACCGGAGCTAAAAACGTCTTGTTGCTCATCGTTTTTGGATCGGACGAAATTACACTGGATGAAATCGGCGAAATCAATGACCACATTCAATCGGAGGCCGGAAATGGCGCCAACATCATCATGGGTGTAGGCGAAGATGAAACACTGGAAGATGCCATATCGGTCACGGTCATAGCAACCGGCTTTCATCCGGAACAGCAAAACGAAATTGTACATACAGAATCTAAAAAAATCATCCACACGCTTGAGGAGGAGCAAAAAGCCGAACAAGATTTGACACCCAAAGCCTCATTTTCTACCCTGGAGCACAACTTTGAAAAAAAAGCACCAAAGGAAAACTTCCAAAGCAATGATTTGGAAAAAAACACCGAGGAAAACGCATTAATCAAAACCGATAATACCATTCGTAACACGATTGTGGTTGATTACGAAGAAATCAAATTCGTAGAAACAGACACATTTGTGATTCATGAAATGGAAGACACCTCTGATGATGAATTTGACACCACGATAAAAGCGACTCAAGAAGATCTTTCGCACAACATCTACGACGAAAAGCAAGTTACCCTAACTTTTGATTTGCCTAAAGAACGCCGCACTGACAAAGAATATACAGAGAACACATCATTAAACAAAGATGAAGACAGACGCGACATTCACGAAATTGAAGTAAACGAAGCCAAAGAGTTTATTCCGTTTGAAGCTTCGGATGAAACAGGTATGAAAAAATACAGCTTGGAAGATTATATGGATTTTGAAAATGCTTTGGTCAATTCGAAAGCGCCTCAAGAAAAGAAAGCTGAGGTGGCAGACCCGGAAACAGATTTCAAAAAAACGGTCATGGAGAAAGAAACTTCAACCGAATCGAAACCGGCTGATGAACACGCTGATCCATTTGACGGGCCCATCAGCCATGTTTTAAAAGCCCGTGCCGATGAGCGTCGTAGAAAAATGAAGGAATTCAACTACAAGTTTAACCACAGTTCTGCACGCATCGAAGAATATGAAAAAGAACCGGCATACAAGCGCATGGGCGTAGAATTGGAACAAAGAATTTCGTCGCAGCACAACCTCTCCAGAACCAGCCTTTCTGTAGATGACAATAAGGAGATCAATTTAAAAACTAACAATTCCTTTTTGCACGACAACGTAGATTAGTGTCACATACTTTTTAAAAATGTATCTTTGTCACTACAAAAAAGACAGCATATGAGTTTGGAATCAAAAGTTATGGAGGCGATGAAAACCGCCATGAAAACCAAAGACAGTCAAGCACTTGAAGCCTTGCGAGCCATCAAATCGGCTATATTATTGGCGAAAACCGGTGGAAGCAAGGAAGTTTCAGAAGCAGAAGAAATGACTTTGTTGCAAAAGCTGGTCAAGCAACGAAGAGACAGTGCGGCCATTTACGAACAACAAAACAGATCCGATTTGGCAACACCAGAGTTGGCTCAAATTGCAGTTATTGAAACCTTTTTACCCAAGCAACTCAGCGAAGCAGAGATTACGGACGTCATCAAAGAGATTATCAGCCAAAGCGACGCGTCGGGCATCAAGGACATGGGAAAGGTGATGGGTGCGGCCTCCCAAAAATTGGCAGGTCGGGCAGATGGCAAAACCATTTCCGGCATTGTAAAAAAACTTTTAGCATAGGGCAAAAGGGTTTGAAAATTAGCCCAACTAAGTTTACCTTTGCCCACACTTTATCTTGCAAAGAAAGATAAAAAACGGCTGCGTAGTTCAACTGGATAGAATATCAGATTTCGGCTCTGAGGGTTGGGGGTTCGAATCCCTCCGCGGTCACTAAATCTTAATATCCCGAAAGGTTTCAAAACTTTTCGGGATTTTTTTATACTTACCTTTTACAATCTTATGATTAAACTGTAGGTGACGAAGTAAACATACCTTTTTTTGCATACATGACAAATATCAGGTTTTTACGGTTTTAAAATATCGAACTTTATCATGCAATTCTAAATATCATGAATGGTCATCAAACCAACTAAAATGATTTATAGGGTGTTTCACTTCTGTGCCGAGTGCTGTAGAAGTATAACAGTTTAAAATCAATTATATAGATACATGAAAAAGAACATTCCCATATCGAAAATAATGACCCGGGAATTGGTTACTTTGGATATCTCAGACGATTTATACAAAGCCGAACGCCTTTTTAAAGAAAATAAAATTAGGCACTTACCGGTGGTTAAAGACAAAAAACTAGTAGGCATTCTAAGCTATACAGATTTGCTGAGGCTTTGTTATGTGGACATCGTTGCCTCAGCAGACGACACCTTAGAAACCTTTATGTATGACCATTTTACCGTGTCTCAAATTATGATGCACAAATTGGTGGTGGTTTCTCCCAAAACAACCCTAAAAGAAGTCTGCGAGTTGTTGTCCGTAAGGGAATTTCACGCTTTACCGGTAGTTGAGAACGGCAAATTAAAAGGCATTGTCACCACTACAGATATTATCCAATATTTCTTGGAAACCTGTTTAAAATACCGTACCGAATGTAGTGTATAAGTTAGATCTTTTCGAACTTTAAGCATTCTTTTAAAGCAAACCAACTGTATAAATACAAAAGGGCGACAAGTTAATTTTTGTCGCCCTTTTTATTAAGATTTTGGAAATATTTAAGCCAACATCGTAACCGGATTTTCCATATACAACTTCAAGGTTTGCAAGAATTGGGCTCCGGTGGCACCATCAACTGTGCGATGGTCACAAGCTAAGGTAAGTTTCATTTGGTTGCCAACAACAATCTGGCCTTCTCTAACTACCGGTTTTTCAATAATGGCACCCACAGATAATATGGCAGCATTGGGTTGGTTAATGATAGAAGTAAATTCTTCAATACCAAACATCCCCAGATTAGATACCGTAAAAGTACTGCCTTCCATTTCTGACGGTTGCAGTTTTTTATTTCTGGCTTTTCCTGCCAAGTCTTTGACCTGACTGCCTATTTGGGTTAGCGTCAACTGGTCTGTAAATTTAAGTACAGGCACTACCAAGCCGTCTTCCACTGCTACCGCAACCCCCACATGAATGTGTTGGTTGTATCTAGTTACACTGTCTTTCCATTGCGTATTCACTTGTGGATGTTTTCTCAAAGCCATAGCAACCGCCTTGATAACCATATCGTTAAAGGATACTTTGGTATCGGGAATGGCGTTTATAGCCTGCCTGGACGCAATCGCCTGATCCATAGAAACTTCAATAGTCAGATAGTAGTGCGGTGCCGTAAATTTAGATTCACCCAGCCTTTTGGCAATGGTTTTACGCATCTGAGAATTGGTTTTGTCTTCAAAATGTTCAGCACCAACAGGTTGGTATGCGGCAACTGCAGGCTGTGCGATTTCTTGTGAAGCTACTGACGGTGTGAAATTTTCAACGTCTGCTTTTACAATTCTTCCGTTTTCGCCCGAGCCTTTAATTTGGGATAAATTATATCCTTTTTCGGCAGCAATTTTTTTGGCTAATGGGGAAGCAAATACGCGTCCTTCGGTTGGCGTACCAACTGAAGGCGTTGCATTGTCTTGTGAGGCTTCTGCTGTTTTTTCAGGAGCAGGTGTGGCTTCTTCTTTTTTGGGAGCGGCACTTTGCGCACTGTAATTTTTTGCAATATCCGTGACATCAAGACCTGCCGGACCAATGATAGCCAACAGCGAATCAACAGGTGCCGAACCTCCTTCTTGAATACCGATGTACAAAAGTGTACCGGCATAGAAAGACTCAAACTCCATAGTTGCTTTGTCCGTTTCTATTTCGGCCAAAATATCGCCTTCGGTTACTTTGTCGCCTACTTTTTTCAACCAAGTGGCAACCGTACCTTCCGTCATGGTATCGCTCAACCTAGGCATAGTAACAATTTCAACACCTTCGGGCACTTCAGCTGATTTTTCAGATTTAGGGCTGGCTTCTTCTTTCTCAGAAGCTTTTTCTTCAGGTTTTGAGCTATCTTTCGCTTGGCTCAGAAGACCGGAAATATCCTCTCCTTTTTCGCCTATGATGGCGAGCAAGGTATCTACAGGAGCCGTTTCGCCTTCTTGCAAACCTACATGAAGCAAGACGCCTGAGTGAAAACTTTCAAATTCCATAGTGGCTTTGTCTGTTTCTATTTCAGCCAAAATATCGCCTTCCGAAACTTCATCACCAACTTTTTTTAACCATTTTGCCACGACACCTTCTTCCATGGTATCACTGAGTCGGGGCATGTTTATTACTTCAGCCATAACAGTTATAATTTATGTGGTAAAAAGGGATAGTCGCTTTGCTCGTAAACTGCGTCATACATCACATTGATCTCCGGATAGGGAGAATCTTCGGCGAATTTTTCACATTCACTGACCAATTGTTTCACGCGTTTGTCAATCGCTTTTATCTCTTCTTCCGTTGCATACTTTTCTTTCTTGATGACATCCAACACTTGGGTGATGGGATCTATCTTTTTGTATTCTTCTACTTCTTCTTTGGTTCTATAGTGTTGCGCATCAGACATAGAATGGCCTCTGTATCGATAGGTTTTCATTTCAATGAAAGTGGGGCCGTCTCCACGTCTGGCGCGGTCTATGGCTTCTGTGAGTCCTTCTGCAACTTTCACAGGATTCATACCATCTACGGGGCCACAGGGTATTTCATAACCCAATCCTAATTTCCAAATATCTTGATGGCTGGCTGTTCTGGCAACAGAAGTTCCCATGGCGTAGCCGTTGTTTTCTACGATGATGACGACAGGCAACTTCCAGAGTGCAGCCAAATTAAGGGTTTCGTGAAGAGAACCCTGGCGAGCGGCGCCGTCTCCGAGAAATGTAAGCGTCACGGCCTCTCGGTTAAAGTATTTGTCAGCAAAGGCAAGTCCGGCGCCAAGTGGAATTTGTCCACCTACAATGCCGTGACCACCATAAAAACCGTGTTCTTTTGAAAAAATATGCATAGAACCGCCGAGCCCGTGAGAGGTTCCTGTGGCTTTTCCATAGAGTTCTGCCATTACTTTTCGCGGATCGACCCCCATACCAATCGGCTGCACGTGATTGCGATAAGCCGTAATCATTTTGTCTTTTGACAAATCCATTGCGTGTAAAGCGCCTGCTAAAACAGCTTCTTGCCCATTGTATAAGTGAAGGAAACCCCTTACTTTTTGTTGGATATAAACGGCAGCCAACTTGTCTTCAAACTTTCGCCAAAAAGACATGTCTTCGTACCACTGCAAATAGGTTTCTTTGGTTATTTTCTTCATTCAGTATTTTTTTTAGTGAGTGCTCATATTTTACGAACCACAAAAGTACTACATTCGCAAAAAATGTCGGACTGTTCTTCGTCATTTTTTTGTTAAAAACTCAAGAAAGGAATGTGCTATCAAAACCAAGTGGCAGCAAATCGATCATTCCGGCGGCTTTGGCTACTGAACCTTCTTTGCCCATAAAAAGGATTTCTATTTTTTGTTTTTGCTTGGTTTCATATTCCAAAATAGATTGTCTGCAAGCCCCACAAGGTGGTACCGGCACATGAGTAGGCTTAGCGTCAGAAAAAGCCGCAATGGCCATTTTTAATATTTTTTGATTGGGATATTTGGCACCTGCGTAAAAAATCGCTACCCTTTCTGCGCACAAACCCGAAGGGTATGCGGCGTTTTCCTGATTGTTCCCGGTGACAATTTCTCCATTATCCAACAATAGCGCAGCGCCTACTTTAAAATTTGAATAGGGCGCATAGGCACTTTCCAAAGATTTTAAAGCTGCTTGCATGAGCAAAGCATCGTTTTTTGGCAATTCGAGGAGGCTTTCAAAAACCTCAATCTCTGTCTGTAAGGTTATTTTTTTCAAATAGTTTGATTAAAATTCTTGGTAAAAATTGTCGCCCAAGTTAAAAGTGAGTGAAAATCTGAGTGTGTTTTCTAAAGGATTTCTAACTTGAGAGGTCGAAATGAGATAGGAAAAATCTACATTCACCACATTGTACTTGAAACCGGCGCCCAATGTTAAAAATTGGCGTGCACCTTTCTCGTCCGATTCGTTGAAATATCCGGCTCTGAATGCAAAAGATTCTCTGTACAAATATTCTGCCGAAAGCGACCAGGTGATTTCCTTCAATTCTTCGCTCAATCCGTCGGGCGCATCGCCAAAAGACTGAAAAATACCGCTCAGGAAGTTGACGTCATCATCTTCGCCATCTACAATCACAATGTCGTCGTTGTTGTCGATTTCGCCATCCCCGTTGGTATCTTGCCTTTCTCTGATAGGCGGTGTTGGCACCAGTAGCTTGTTGATTTCTGCACCCACACTGAGTTTGTTGTCGTAGTCAAAAATAAAATCGAACCCGCCGCCCAAACGCAAGTTGGTGGGTAAAAAGTCTTCGCGCGTGTTGTCGCCAAAATCGATTTTTGGTCCGATATTAGAAATATTAAAACCTCCGCGCCACCTGCCGTTGAAATTGTTGTAGAATTTTTCTTCAGATTGGTAATAACCGGCTATGTCCACCGCAAATGAATTGGCAGAATCAGAGGTGGGATCGATGGCAGAAATGCGCAAGTCTGATCGCAAATACCGCAGCGCAACACCCATAGAGAAGCGATCGCTTAATCGCAAAGAGTAGGAAACGTCTATAGCCAATTCATTGGGACGCTCAATCAAAGCATCGGAAAATTCATCTTGAACGAGCTCTATATCGCCCAAACTAAAAATTCGAAACCCTACACCGATGGCGCTTCTTTCGTTGATTCTATTGAAATAACTGGCGCTACCCAAAAAGATATCGTCCACCAAATCACTTAGGTAAGGGGTATAACTCGCCGTGAATCCTTGCTTTGTAGTCATAAAAGCGTATTTGGCCGGATTCCAAAATTGGGAGAAAGCATCCGGCGAAGTGGCTACGCCTTGATCGCCAAGTCCGGCAGACCTTGCATCCGGAGCAATCTGTAGAAAAGGCACGCCTGTCGTGATGACACGGGTATCTTCTTGAGAAAAAGAGGAAAAAGACAACATTAGGGCGGCTAAAAAAATGAGTATTTTTTTCATAAGTTTTGAATGGATTCGACAAAAATAGATTTTAATTATAAAATGACAAGTTTTTCGATTTTTTGCACTCTTTTGTTGGTGAAGGGCGAACGGACGGTGAGTTTATATACATACACGCCTTTACCTATTCGATCTCCGAAGTCGTCTCTGCCGTCCCAAGTGATGTCACGGGAGAGAAAACCTTCCGTATTGACGATTTGGTTTTTAGTCCAAACCAGCTTCCCGGTCACTGTAAACACTTGCACCTGAACCTCCAAAGGCTCAAAGGGGCGGTTGTGCGTAAACCAAAATTCTGTGAAGTTCACAAAAGGATTGGGGTAATTCAATACGCGCTCAATTTTCAATTCTTCATCGCCTGCCACCACAAATTGAATTTCGGTCATAGAAGAATTGTTGTACACATCCCAAGCAATCACTTTCAGGGTGTGCAAGCCGGGTTCTATGTCTCTTAGTGGAAAGCGCACCCTGCCTTTGGTAAAGTCGTCGAGTTCGGTTTCGTAAAAATCGTTCATGATAATGGGGTTGGCTTCATCACCATCGAGTATTGCCACGATGTCATGACCAATTCCGGAAGCCGTATTGATTCCGTTCTCGTCTTCCAATAGGGCTAAAATAAAGGGGGAACTGTTGGTGATTTCGCCGGATACAAAATTTTCATCGTTCATAAACAGGCGAACCAGCGGGCCCTGGTTGTCAGCCGGTGCGGTTTCATCAATACCTCCAACCAGTATGTCGTTGCTAAATCCGGTTCGGTCCTCGAAGGTGCCGGTGCGTTCTGCATAAAAACTGATGCGGCCTCTACCAATGGGAACGCGAATGTCTCGCGGCGCGCGAAATTCAAAATCGAAAAGCCCGTTGGTTACCGAAGCTTTTCCGCGATAGACAATTTCACCTAAGGTTTCAAAGTTCAATCGAATGATTTGGTTAAAAACATCGCGGGTTCCATCATTGGCAAGGGTTTGTCTTTGGAGGTTTTTGTCGTAAACCGTCACAAAGACCGTTCCGTTAAAGTCGCTGATGAGCTGCCCGTTTTCGTCTCCTACTTCACCTGATATTTTTACTTTCCCCAAGGATTTTATGGTATCTAATGCTTGCAAATTGACAGGCCTGTCATTGATTTGCGTGAGTTGGATTCGAGGTTTTGGAACAGCCAATGTCATGGCGGGGTCGCCCACCAAGAAAACCACCCTTTTTTGGTTGTTGTTAAACTCATTTTTGGCAAACATCAACGATTCGCCCAAGGTTGGAAAATCGTCAGAGGCAAAAGAAAACAGATAGTTTTGCAGGGTCAGGTTAAAATTCAGACCAAATTGCACAAAAACCTGTCGGGTTGTGGTAATCAAACCCACAGCACCGCCGTTTGGATTCCAAAAAGTAAATTCGCCGGCAGTAGGCCTGAGTGGATTGTCGAACCGGGTATATTCGCAGGTAACGGTCACAAAAACCGGTTGCAAGTCACGGTTGCCAAAATTGATGGCATCGGCCTGTGTAATCAGTCGCTCACCGGCCAATCCGGCTTCGCCACCGTGACCAAAATAATTGAGCACCACGGTGCCGACTTCCATTGCGTTTTTGATGGCTTCATTGACTTGCGGGTATCTTTCGCCACCGGCTACCAATTCTTGCAGAAAAGCGTCGGAATGGAGCTTGGTCACATTGATAAACGGTTTGTTTGTTGAGATTTGATTACCCAATATGTCTAAAGATTCTTGTATGATGCCTTCCCAATTGGCATCTACATCGTCAGAAAGCAAGGTGAAGTTGTTTCGCCAACGTCCAAATTTGCTTCGATCGTTGTATCGGATAATTTTTTCAATCACGGCATCCATCACTTGAGGCGTGTCTGCCACCAATCTGCCCACGGCTATATCAATTCTATCTGTATTGGAAACTGTTCCTTCGTTTTCATCCATCGCGACAAAAAAATCATCTGACATAAAAGAGCCTGTGAGGGAAAAACTCGGCAAAGCGTGAAAGGTAGGCATGACGTTGTTGTTGCCTTCCAATCTGTTTTTGTAGTCAAAAGAAGAGTCGCCAAGCAGACACAAATACTTGACACGCTTGTCCGGCGATGAAGCATTCAGATAGACGTATCTCACGAAATTTCGGATGGCTGCAATATCGGGGTTGGAAGTACTAAACTCATTGTAGATTTGCTCGAGTGAAATGGCTTTGGTGACCCGACCAAATTGGTTGAAGTGGTAATCTGCGAGCCGCTGCGCCTGACTCATAAACCTATCCGGGGCAATAATCAAATAATCGACGTCTTGAAATTGGCGCTGTGCATTCAAAAAAACCGTGCCCTTCAAATCCTGAGGCGTGATTTGACTTCTGGATTTGACAATGGGTTCGAAAACATCCGAATCGACTAGGGCAACAAAATTTTTGGGCGACCCCATGTTGGACTTGAACGAAAAAATGGCATTATCGTTATTTTGGTAAAATCGAATATTTTCTCGGTCGCTCACATCCCAAACTTGTGAGATATTTTGTGCGTTTTGGATTTGGTATTCCGCTACACCGCCTTGCAAAGTAGTGCTTTTCTTGGTGAAAGCAAACTGATTCTCCGAGCCCGTGAGCGAAGAAGTGGCTTCGATGTTTATAAAATTCAAAAAACCGATGGCTGCCGGATTTCCCTGGTTGTTGTAGGTAAGTGTGACTGTAATTTCACCCGGATTGGCATTGATGGCTGTAGAGAAACTCCGCCCCGATCCTACTGTGGGGTCGTTGACTGCCGTAAAGCCCATGGTAGTCAGGTTTTGGCCGTTGACTGCCACAGACATGGATGTGAGGTTTTCAGCCGCCGCAGCGACATCTACAGCAAACTGAATCGGTACTGAGGCCACCAAATTCGGAAAATCGAAGGTGAAGGTCTGTTCGCTTTCCACATCAAATTTTTCGCCATGCCATTGTCTGCCTACATTTGCCACAGAAACCAAATCCTGTTCGTGAAACTGGAATTCGTCAAAATCAGTAACGACCAGCGTGGCAGGTGCCGTGGGTTCGACTGCTTGCGCGATTCGTTTCCCGGTGCCACCGTCAGCGGTGATAAAGTACGCGATTTCTTCCGTGTAAAGATTGATATCGGTATTACTCTCCTGATTCCAACCGAAAGGGCCTTCTGCGTAAAACAAGATAAAGTCTTCGGCATCAAAAGAACCATCTGCTTCACCGGATACAAAAATAGCATTTTCGGGCACATCGAAAGGTTGCGGTTCACTGTTGCGAAGTGGCAACATGCGCCCGCCATGTCCGTAAATCTTAATATTTCGAGGATTTATACTGCCGGGGTTGAGTCCCATATTTTGCAGGTCTCGACGCGTTATTTTATAAATGCCGGTTTTGTCGACGTAAAATTTGTAGAAAATACCACTGCCCAATACCGAATTGGTGAGGCCTGTCATTTGGCTGCTTGAGCCTGCAGCGCGCACCGCCGCCAAGCTATTGGGCGAAGCGGTCAGATAGTTAACCGTGAAAGCTGTTATTTTTTGGTAACCACTGCCATTTCGGACAATCGGACTCAATTCTACGATGGTATAATTTTCATTTCGCGCTTTGGCTGAAAAAAGTTTGACCTCGGGCGATTCGGGAATAAGATTAACATCCAAATCTCCCAAATCTTGTCGGCTGACAGCCTCGTATTGTACATTTGACAGGGTGACCGAACTTACATCGGGCAAGCGAAAATCGGTCCATTGGGCCGTAAAAGTAAGGCTCATGTCCGGATTTAACCTATAAAATTTTTCTTCAAAATGCGGAATATTAAAAGTAGCCGTGTTGGTTGCATAGGTTTTAACCTCGTCCCACGAAATGGTAAACGACTTACTTTGAGAAAATAAGCCGAAATTGATTAGTAAAAAAATTGAAAAAAGTAACTTTTTAATCATGACTAAAAAACGATGATTTCGCAACCTTATTATGCCAGCTTCAAAACTGATTGAATTTTTGTGAAATAAAATTAAAAATACATCGTTATTGCAATGACAATAACTAACAATAATTGTGGCCTAATATAGGCATGAATCGAATCTTTTTATATATTGCACCACTAAAATAATTATCTATGCAAATGCGAAATATGAGAAAGTACTTAGCCCCAAGTCTTCTTGTTATATTTGGTTTTCTTGTTTTGACAAGTTGTCGAAACAACAGGGACAATCCGAATGTTTCTCGGGCTACCGGTTGGCGGATAAATGATCCCGATGGTTATTTTCAATACAACACCAAATACACCGATCAACCCACACCTCCGGGTATGGTTTTTATTGAAGGTGGAACTTTCACCAAAGGCCGCGTTCAAGACGACGTAATGCGGGATTGGAACAACACGCCTTCGCAACAACATGTACAATCTTTTTACATGGATGAAACTGAAGTAACCAACAAGATGTACATGGAATATCTGGAGTTTTTGAAGGCTGTTTTTCCTCCGGATCAAGAACAATACAAGAATATTTACAACGGAGCTTTACCGGACACCTTGGTTTGGAGAAACCGTTTGGGATACAACGAAGTGATGGTAAACAATTACTTGAGACATCCTGCATACGGCGAATATCCGGTTGTGGGTGTCAATTGGCTTCAAGCCACTGAGTATGCCGAATGGCGTACAGACATGGTAAACCAACTCTATCTAGAGAAGAATGGCTATATCAGCAGGGGAGCTCGGCAAGAAAAAATTCAAGCAGACAGCCTATTCAGTACAGAGACGTATTTGTACGCACCGTCCAAAACCTACGGTGGTGATGCAAGTGCCTTAGAAGGCAGAAGGCGTTCCAGAAACGATACAACACCCAATTATGCAACCCTGTCTAGTGGTGTGATTTTGCCCGAATACAGATTGCCGACTGAAACTGAGTGGGAATTTGCCGCCGTTGGGTTGAGTGAAATTAGGCTCTATAACAATTATCTCGGCAGAAAAAAATATCCTTGGACCGGTAGCAGTACCCGTTCTCAAAAACGTTCGAACGCCGGTGATCAATTAGCTAATTTCAAGCAAGCCAAAGGAGATTACGGAGGCATTGCACAATTTTCTGATGACGGCGCAGACATCACAGCAAAGGTAAAATCGTTTCCGCCAAACGAATATGGCTTATACGATATGGCTGGTAATGTGGCTGAATGGGTAGCTGATGTGTACAGACCCATAGTGGACGATGAGTTTAATGACTTTAACTACTACAGAGGTAACGTGTTTTTTAAAAACATGATTGGCGATGACGGTAAGTTGGTCATGGTAAACCAAGATAACATCCAATTTGACACCCTTAGCAACGGGCGCATCGTAGCGCGAACCTTGCCCGGGCAATTGGCCAAAGAGCCTATACAAGGTAACGACACCTATTTACGCACCAATTTTACGAGTAGTGACAACCGCGATTACAGAGATGGTGATAAAATTTCGAGCCGATATTACAGGGCTTTTAACGAAGGTCGCAGAATGTACAATTCTCCCGAATATGAAGTTAAAAGAGACTCTTTGGGCAACATCATTGCTGGTTATGATGAATCTAACAAGCGCACCACACTTATCAGTAACGAAGCGCGGGTTTACAAAGGAGGTTCTTGGAAAGACAGAGCCTATTGGTTAGACCCGGCTCAAAGAAGATTTTTTCCGCAGGACATGGCCAATGACTACATAGGTTTCCGTTTGGCGATGTCGAGAGTAGGTTCAAAATCACAAATGACTCGTAAAAAAGCCGTTAATTAAATTATCAATATTTTTTTGAATTCCATAAACCTCGAGTACATTTGTGTATTCGGGGTTTGATTTTTTTATGTGTTACCCGTTTCGATATTTTATTTAAAAAAAACGCTTAGTGATGACCATAACAGAAATCTATTCACGTTACAAACAATGTAGCGGTGTTTGTATAGACTCTCGAAAAGTTAAAAACGGACAACTCTTTTTCGGGCTTAGAGGAGAAAACACCGACGGAAACCTGTACGCAGTGCAGGCACTTCAAAAGGGCGCATCATTCGCAGTGATTGACAATCCAAAATACAAGGCCGGCGAGAAAACCATCCTTGTTGAAAATGCGGAAACCACCCTGCAAAAATTGGCCAAATATCATCGAGAACAATTAGACATTCCCGTACTTGGGCTCACAGGAAGCAACGGCAAAACAACCACTAAAGAACTCATACATCGCGTGCTTTCCAAAAAATATAACACATTGGCCACCCAAGGAAACTTGAACAACCACCTCGGTGTGCCTTTAACAATTTTGAGCATCAAACCATCTCACGATTTTGCGGTAATAGAAATGGGCGCCAACCACCAGGGAGAGATTGCTTATCTGTGTGAAATAGCCAAACCCGATTTCGGATTGATAACAAACTATGGCAAAGCACACTTAGAAGGGTTTGGCGGTGTGGCGGGTGTCATTAAAGGCAAATCTGAAATGTACACAGCTGTTCACTCGAGAAAGGGATTGTTGTTTGTAAATGCCGACGACCCCTTACAAATGGAGAAAGCTGCTTTGGCAAAAAAATTTACATTCAGCCAAAACGCATCTACCCTTGCAGACTTGCATATCTGCCTGTTGGCTTCCGAACCAAAACTTGTCCTAACTTTTAAAAATAGAGAAGTCATCTGCAACATATACGGTGCTTATAACTTTACAAACATCGCCTATGCCATGGCTGTTGGAACCTATTTTGGTGTTACCGATGAACACATTGCAGAAGCCGTCAGCAGTTATGAATCTGAAAACAGCAGATCTCAAGTAATTGAACAAAACACCAATCGCATTTTTATGGATGCCTATAATGCGAATCCCAGCAGCATGATGGCAGCCCTCACCCACTTTGACAAAAGACAAGTTTCGGAAAAAGTATTAATTCTCGGCGATATGTTTGAGCTGGGAAAAACTGCTGCCGAAGAACATCAAAAGCTCGTGGATTATATCTCTGAAATGCAAATTACACAGGCGTTTCTGGCGGGAAATCATTTTAAAAATACAATATTTTCAAACCCAAAAATACAAGCATTCGACAGCACAGAATCATTGATAAACCATCTGAAGGATATCACATTTTCGGATAAAGAAATTCTAATAAAAGGGTCGCGCGGTATGGCACTGGAAAATATTTTGTCTTTGTTGTAGTTTATCCGCAGTGGCAATCATCTGATCCACAAGATTTTTTGGATGCCGATTTAGGCCAAAAAAATTTTCTGATCAAAAACCCAACGGCCAAACAAAATATTAATAAGACTAAAACTTGTTGCATTTGTTCTTCGTCGAAAAACGACTGTTTAAATTACTTGATTAATTGAAAGGCTATCAAAGCGACTACGTAGGCAAAAGTACTCATCACGGAGAGCTGAATCATAGGCCACTTCCAGCCGTTTGTCTCTTTCTTTACAACGGCCAATGTGCTCATGCATTGCATGGCAAAAGCATAAAAAAGTAGCAATGAAATGCCTGATGCCAGGTTATATACAGGCATATTGGTTTTGGGAAAGACTTCCATTTTCATGCGGTTTTTAATGGTATCTACCTCATCTTCGTTTCCCACCGAATAAATAGTGGCCAGCGTACCCACAAAAACCTCACGTGCAGCGAACGAACTAATAATGGCTATGCCTATTTTCCAATCGTATCCTAAAGGTTTGAGTGCCGGCTCTATGGTTTTGCCAAGTATTCCGATATAAGAATTCTCCAATTTCTCTGTAGAGATTAACTGGTCTATTTCGGCTTCAGACAATTGCATCGCTTCCACACTTGCTTTGATGTTTTCTTCTGCATTGCTAAAACTATCGCCGGGTCCGTAAGACGCCAACACCCACAAAATGATGGAAATAGACAGTATAATTTTTCCGGCCTCCGTCACAAAGGTTTTGGTCTTTTCAACCACGGTCAGCCCCACATTTTGCCATAGTGGCATTTTATAACCGGGCATTTCTATCACAAAATACGTCTTGCTGGAAATCTTCAAAAATGAATTGAGCAACCGTGCTGAAAAAATAGCCATGAAAAATCCCAAAAGATATAAAAACAGTAAAGCCAAACCCTGATAGCTCATCCCCAAAAAGCGTTCGTCCGGAATCACTAGGGAAATAATAATCAAGTAAACGGGCAAACGGGCAGAACAAGTCACAAAAGGTGTCACTAAGATGGTAATCAATCGTTCGCGCCAATTTTCAATGTTGCGTGTGGCCAAAATAGCTGGAATGGCACAGGCAGTTCCGGAAATCAGCGGGACGACGCTTTTGCCGCTTAAGCCATAGCGACGCATAATTCTGTCCATCAGAAAAACCACACGGCTCATATAGCCGCTTTCCTCCAAGATGGCAATAAAGAAAAACAAAAAGGCAATTTGTGGGATAAAAATAAGGATGCCGCCCAAACCGGGAATAATGCCTTCGGCTATCAGATTGGTAAAATCGCCTGGCGGAAGACTCGTTTTTACAACATTGCTAATCGAAGCAAAGAGTTGGTCTATATAATCCATTGGCACGGAGGACCAATCAAAAATGGCTTGAAAAATGGTGAGCAGAATAAAAAGGAAAATCACATAGCCCCAAACTTTGTGCATTAAAATGCGATCGAGCCGAGATCTAAGATCCTTGGCCGAATTCACATCAACACTATAGGTTTCTTTGAGCACACCATTGATAAATTGATACCTAAAAACGGTCTCCTTATGCTGCAATTTTTTAAGTTCGTTGGTGTTTTTGGTCTCAAAAGACACATCCTCAATTTCTTTTCTGTTGACATTGGCAAAATTGACATCTTGTGTGATGACCAGCCACAATTTATACAAGAGTTGTTTGGGAAAAGCCTTTTTGAGTTTGGCAAAATACTCCGGATCTATCACAGAGGCATTGATGCACGGAACGGTTGGTAGTGATTTGTAATCTAAAATAGATGCTTTGAGTTGGTCTATGCCTGTGTTTTTTCGGGTACTGACCAATACTACGCGGGTGTTGAGTTTTTCCTCGAGCAAGGCCACATCTAAGCTGATGGCGCGACGCTTCATTTGATCGGCCATATTTACTACCAAAATCGTCGGGATTTCTAGGTCTTTGATTTGGGTAAACAGCAGTAGGTTTCGCTTTAAACTTTCAACATCCGAAACCACTACAACCACATCGGGGAAATCGGGGTCGTTTTTGTTGAGCAACAGTTCAATCACCACGCTTTCGTCCATTGAACTCGCGTTGAGACTGTAAGTTCCGGGCAAATCTAAAATACTGGCCTTTGTTTTTTCATCCAAAACAGCCATGCCCGTTTTTTTCTCAACCGTGATGCCGGGATAATTACCTACTTTTTGATTGAGTCCCGTGAGGCGATTAAACACAGAAGTTTTTCCGGTATTGGGATTCCCAATGAGTGCTACTTTGATGACGGATTCGGCCATATGGAATCAATAAATTTGTGTGACTTCTATACACACAGCCGTTTCTTTGCGAATGGCCAAATGGGTACCGTTGATATTTATATACATAGGATCTGAAAAAGGCGCAAAATGAATCATTTCTACTTCACTGCCCGGCAGACACCCCATCTCTATAAGCTTGAGCGGAATCATTTCCAATTGAAAACTCTTGATTACGCCGCGTTCTCCTCTTTTTAAATCCGACAGGGTCATCAGCAATTTTTATTTAGATTGAATTTAATATGTGCGAAATTACAAATTATTTGGAAAATTCGTTCAAAAAAATAACTTAAAAATTCTCAAGGATATTCTTGTCTCAAGATTTTGATATCTGCTAGAATCTTGTCAACTTCTTCGGGTTTGGTACCGTCATAAAATCCTCTGATGCGGCGTTCCTTGTCCACCAATACAAAATTCTCGGTATGTATCATGTCGAGCAGGCCACCGTCGCCATCTGTTTTGGCTGCCAAATAGGATTTTCGAGCCAGTCTGTAAATTTCTTTTTTGGAACCGGTGACCAAATTCCATCGGTTTTCATCTACCCCGTGCTTGGTGGCATAGGCTTTTAAAACCGCTACACTGTCTATTTCGGGTGTCACGGTATGGGAGAGTAATAAAACGTCTTTTTGATCGGCCAGTTTGTGTTGCAACACTAGCATATTTGCTGTCATTTTTGGGCAGATGGAAGGACAGGTGGTGAAGAAAAAATCAGCTATATAAATACGTCCTGCATAGTCTGCCTGCGTGATGGTATCGCCGTTTTGGTTGAGCAGTTTAAAGTCGTCAATTTTGTGATACCTTTTGACGTGTTGTATGCTGCTGTCCACCAGTTCAAAATTCACCTCAGCGGGTTGATAAACGGGCAGCCTCACCTCCGGTTTCATCAGGCTGTAGATAGCCCACAAAATAAACACAGACAACACGGCCAAAACGGCAAACAAAAGCTTAAACTTGGCGAAGAAATGAAGCATCTGACTGTTTTTGGCAAATTTACCCATTTCCTTTTGCTAAAAAAACTTAAAACATTGCTAAAGCTCATAAAATCGTTTTCAAAAATCCGTTTGTAAGACTTACATTTGCATTTCAAAAATTGAGAACTAACTGACAATGAACGATTTTATTATTAAAGCGATCCAACTCATCTTGAGTTTATCCATATTAATAGTGTTGCACGAGCTTGGGCACTTTATTCCGGCTAAAATTTTTAAAACCCGCGTAGAAAAATTTTACCTCTTTTTTGACGTCAAGTTTTCTTTGTTCAAAAAGAAAATAGGCGAAACGGTTTATGGTATTGGTTGGTTGCCACTTGGCGGTTATGTAAAAATATCCGGAATGATAGACGAGAGCATGGACAAAGAACAAATGGCACAACCACCCCAGCCTTGGGAATTTCGTTCCAAACCGGCTTGGCAACGCCTCATCATCATGGTAGGTGGTGTCACCGTCAACTTGCTTTTGGGTATTTTAATATACATACTTATTCTATTCACTTGGGGATCGGATTATTCTACCAAAGACGATGTCAAATATGGGTTTGAAATCACCAGTGAAACACTCGAAAAGCTAGGCTTTCAGGATGGCGATAAAATTGTTTCCATAGATGGCAAAATCCCTGATGACGTGATGCGCATCAACGGTTTACTCTTTTTGCGAAGTCCGAAAACCGTGACCGTAGAGCATACATCAGGCAATACAGAAACCATTCAACTTCCTGATGACCTAGGCGAACAATTGTTTAAATCGGGCGAGCTGAGCGCTTTTGTTCCCAGAATGCCCATTCAATTTGACTCTATCACAACCGACAGTCCGGCTGAAAAAGCAGGATTGTTGGTAACCGATAAAATTTTGTCTGTGAATAAGCAAAAAGTCAGTTTTTGGGATGAAGTGAAAACGCAGATTAAAGAAAGTAGTGCAAACGATGAAGACATAGTATTTACAGTGTTGAGAAACCGCGATACGCTTCAGTTGGCTATAAAACCCGACGCAAACGGCAAAATTGGGGTAGGCAATCTTCTAGATATGTCTGTCATCGAGAGAAACCACAAAACGTATGGCCTTGCAGAGAGCATTCCGGCGGGAATTTCTTTTGGTATTAATACGCTAAAAGATTATGTGGGTCAGTTCAAATACATTTTCACTAAAAAAGGCGCGTCCGAATTGGGTGGTTTTGGTGCCATAGGCAATATGTTTCCACCAAGGTGGGACTGGCAAGCCTTTTGGATGAGTACCGCTTTTATTTCCATCATTCTTGCTTTTATGAATATATTGCCCATACCGGCTCTGGACGGCGGCCACGTGGTGTTTCTGCTTTACGAAATGGTAAGCGGGCGCAAACCGAACGAAAAGGTGTTGGAGTACGCACAAGTAGTAGGTTTTGTCTTATTGATATCACTGGTATTGTATGCCAATGGGAATGATATTTATCGGGCATTTTTTCAAAAATAAATTTGATATTCCGTTTTGGAACATTAAAAAATAAATTATATTTGCAACCGCTAAAAAGCAAAACACTCCTCCTTAGCTCAGTTGGTTAGAGCATCTGACTGTTAATCAGAGGGTCCTTGGTTCGAGCCCAAGAGGGGGAGCAACATTGAGAGAACCACTTCAGTACAGATGAAGTGGTTTTTTTGATTTTTCAAATCGGGGTGTAGCGCAGTTGGTTAGCGTACACGTCTGGGGGGCGTGAGGTCGCTGGTTCGAGTCCAGTCACCCCGACAAATTCAGCCTCAAAAGGGCTGTTTTTTGTTATGAGATATTTTACTTAGTCGCTCCTTAAATTATATATAATAACCTGTTTTTCAGTAAAATATATTCAAAAAAGCTTGTTTATATTTGCAAG
>JAVVDW010000011.1:0-94851 GCA_032251335.1 Flavobacteriaceae bacterium
AGTTCGTCTAAAATTTTCAGTTTAAAAGATTCTGAATACCGTCTGATTACTTTGTCATTTTTGTACATAATAGTTAGAATTATGTAGCCTTTATTCAGGACGGGTCAGACAAACCAATAACGTATAACATATAACCAATAACGTATAACAATTAACCCTAATGCCTAATGCCTCTTGGCTATTGCCTATTGGCTAATGCCTATTGCCTATTGAACAATAAACGTACAACCAACAACATTTAACGAAAAAATTTATATTTGCCGAACCAAACAAATGATATGAACAACATTCCTAGTGTCGATTTAGCCGACTTTATCTCAACAGATTCCCATCGCAAGCAAAAGTTTGTGGAAGAAATTGGCAAAGCCTACGAAGAAATCGGCTTTGTGGCCTTAAGAAATCACTTTCTGGACGATGCACTCGTGGCAGATCTATATAAAGAAGTGGCTGCTTTTTTTGCCCTGCCTACCGATATCAAACGAGGCTACGAAAGAGAGGAACTTGCCGGACAGCGCGGCTATGTGTCTTTTGGAAAAGAACACGCCAAAGACAAACCCGAAGGCGATCTTAAAGAATTTTGGCACTTCGGACAAGTACCCGATGCCGATGCCAACCTCCAAGAAAGCTATCCGGGGAATTTAATAGTGAAAGAATTGCCCCAATTCAACCAAACCGGTATGCGTGCTTATAAAATGCTGGAAAAAACCGGAATTTATGTATTGCGGGCTTTGGCCATCCATATCGGACTCGACGAATTTTACTTCGACAATTGGGTGAAAAACGGAAACAGCATCCTGCGTCCCATTCACTATCCGCCCATCCAACACGAACCCAAAAACGCGGTTCGTGCCGGCGCACATGGCGACATTAACCTAATCACTTTACTCATGGGGGCTTCTGCGCCCGGCTTACAGGTGTTGCGCCACGATGGCCAATGGATAGACGCCATTGCCCAACCCGACGAACTCGTTATCAATGTAGGTGATATGCTCCAAAGACTGACCAACGGCAAACTCAAATCAACCATACACCAAGTGGTGAATCCGCCGCGGGAAATGTGGCACACCTCCCGCTACTCCATTCCATTTTTTATGCATCCGAGAAGCGAAATGCCACTCAATTGCCTGCCCGAATGTATAGACGACCAACATCCCAAGGCATTTGATGACATCAGCGCGGGGGCATATCTCAACCAACGTTTGGCCGAAATTGGTCTTAAAAAGTAGCATGGAAACCATGCGTCCGGCCACAACCCAAGACATACCCACCATCCAACAATTGGCAAATGCCATTTGGCCACCAACATTTAAAGACATACTGTCGGAAAGCCAAATTGCCTACATGCTCGGGCTGATGTATGCTGAGGCTTCGCTGGAGAAACAAATGCGCACTTTTGACCATCGTTTTTTTCTGCTGATGGTAGAAGAGGAAGCTTGCGGTTTTATGTCGCTCGAGCACGATGTGCACCACCAAGGAAAAACCAAAATTCACAAAATCTATTTACTGCCCAAATTACAAGGCAAGGGTTTGGGCGCCAAAATGATAGATTTTGCAGCAAAGGAAGCACAAAATATGGGAGATTCCGCTTTGATTCTCAATGTAAACAAATACAATACGGCTGCAAAATTCTATGAAAAATTGGGATTTGAGCTTGTGAAAGAAGAGGTTATCCCCATCGGTAAAGGATTTGTGATGGATGATTTTGTCTTTGAAAAAACGCTTTAAAAAACGCAGGTTATTATTCCGCCGAGAAGATAAAAAACCGCCTGAACATCCGTTTATAGAATTGCTTTTCGCGTGTATCCAGTTCGTTTCCGTCCATGACCAACGCCAATAAAGCATATTGTTTGTTGTGAAATATCGGTGGAATTTCAGCAATCGGATTGTTTGAAAAAATCACAAACAACAGTCGAGGCATTCGGGTGAGCACACCCGGCAATTCGGTAAATTGGTTTTGTGCGGCATGCATGACCAACAACCGCTCCAAGCGCCGCATAGCTTCGGGTAATGCAGACAATTTATTGCCATCCAAATATAAGTATTGCAGTTGCGAAAGCGTTGCCACCTCATCGGGCAAAAGCGCTATTTCGTTAAAATCGAGCCACAATGAGCGCAACTTAGGCAGTTCGGACAGCGCAAAAAATGTTTGAGACAGATCGAGTGTGTTGTGAGATAATTTCAAATCGCGCAAAGCTTTAATTTGCGAAATCTGATCCGGTAGTTCTGTGATTTGGTTGTGGGAGAGGTTCATAAATTCAAGTCGAAAATCGGCAAGTTGCTCAAAAGTTTTTCCCCAGTCCAGCTCCGGGTTATTGACCAGTGACAGGTGTTCAATCTTTTTCAATTTTTGAAAATTTTCCGGCAAAAACCTGAGTTGCATACTGTCTAAAATCAGCACCCGAAGGTTGGGCAGTGCGGCCAATTTGAATACGGCATCTTCCATATCCATACCCACATTGCCGGAGAGTTTCACAGCCCTAATTTCTTTATATTCAATAATATTTTCTGGCAACTGCTCCAACTCTTGAAAAGACAAATCCAAACGATAGGTATTTTTTACAGCCGCGGCTGCAAGACTTTCTCTCGTTTCGGCATAGTAAGTTTTGTAGGTAGTACAAGACGCCAACATATTGAAAACCAACAGATAAAAAACAAATTTTTTCATTCTTGTAAGTGGTTAAAATCGTTGGTCACTGTGGCATTTAAAGCACCCGAAAACTCAAAGTAAAGACGGTCTTTCTGTTGCACCGGCCAAGAAAATCGCGGATACAAACCAAAGCTGTCGTGGATGCTGTTTTGCACATATGCACCCAGTTTGGGGCTGTCCACCCCCAACCTACCCGACCAAGCCCACGCCTGATTTTGAAACCGAACATCTGCAAAAAGATTGGCGTGAAAAAGCGCTTCCAAAGGTTTTTTGTTTTGCCACACATTGCGCCAACCATCGTCTGAATTTTGCGGATTTCGAGGCAATTTCAAATAATCGGCTTGTGGTGTAAACACATCAAAACCCACTCCCAGGCGACGCAGTTCATTTCCTCTGATTTCGGAAGCTCCTACAAACAAACTTCCGGTAGCGCCCAAGTCGGTGCCTTCGCCATTGAAAAGACCCGCATGCAAATCGTTGGAAAAATTCAGATGAAAACTGTATTGGCTGTTGCTGTATCGAAGGATTAAATTTCCACGGCGGCTGTTGAACTTTCGCAACTCACCGGGCATAAAATCTTTGTTAAATCCGAAACCTATGCCACCAAAACCACCCAAACCTTCCGGATTGTAGATAGCCAAAGTGGGTTGCATGGCAACCGTAGAACCCAGAAGATTGTTGTTGTTCCCCCAGCCCATCATCCCAAAAAACTCATATTGGTGGCCTACATTGAAGGAAGCGTAACCGTGGCGTTTGGTAAACAGATACACACTGTAGTGGGCACCCGATTCCAAGCCTGCATTTCCAACATTGACTGTACC
The DNA here is from genome assembly GCA_032251335.1 of Flavobacteriaceae bacterium. Classification (GTDB taxonomy): domain Bacteria; phylum Bacteroidota; class Bacteroidia; order Flavobacteriales; family Flavobacteriaceae; genus UM-FILTER-40-17. The sequence continues at coordinate 3,469 of JAVVDW010000011.1, forward strand.
AAAAGCGTATGCACCCGCACGTATCAATTGGTTTTGATTACCGATAATCCATTCAATTTTTAAGCTAAAGCCACCGGCTGCCAAAGTTTCTTGCGCACCAACACCGCCAATACAAAAAAAGAATACAATAAAAGTTAGTAAAGGCTTCACCATAGCTTTCCTGCTCGGCTTAAAAATACGAAAAAACCATACGTAAAAAGCCATCAAATTTTATAAAACCAAAAATGCTCAAAAGATTAAAAAGTCAGTTGTTGACGCGGGTGAAATTGATTGAGCACATCAGCCAAATGCGAAGTGTCCACATGCAAATATACCTCTGTGGTGGTGATGCTTTCGTGCCCGAGCAACATCTGAATAGACCGCAAATCGGCACCGTTTTCCAGCAGGTGCGTGGCAAAAGAATGGCGAAGCGTATGCGGACTTATATTTTTTTTCAACCCGATACTTTCTGCCAACCTTTTGACGATGGTAAAAACCATCGCCCGTGTGAGCGTTGATCCGTTTCGATTGAGAAACAATACATCGTCATGTCCGGGTTTTATCTTCATGTGGTTACGCTCAAACTTGAGGTAATACGTGATGATATTTTGTGTGTGCGATGCAATAGGCACCAGCCTTTGTTTGTTGCCTTTGCCCGTTACTTTTACGAACCCTTCTTTAAAAAACAAATCGGAAATTTTGAGCGCCGTCAGTTCAGACACCCGCAATCCGCAACCGTAAAGGGTTTCGATAATGGCGCGATTTCGCCCGCTTTGTGGGTGGGTCAGGTCTATGGATGCCACCATGCTGTCTATATCATTCAGAGAAAGTGTATCGGGCAGCTTGCGGCCGGTTTTAGGACTTTCTATCAGTTCAAGCGGATTGGTAGCCCGGTAGTTTTCAAAAATTAAATAGTCGAAAAAACCACGCAGACCGGATATCAAACGAGATTGTGAGCGCGGGTTCAGTTTGCTAGATACTTCGTAAATAAACTGATTCAGCAAATCGGCTTCTATTTTATCCGGCGCCACATCTATGCCCTTGCTGTCTAAATATTTGATGAGTTTTTTAACGTCTAAGCTGTAATTGACCACGGAATGCCTCGAAAGATTTCTTTCGAGCGTGAGGTAATTTTCATAATCTTTTAAAGTATCTAACCATTTCATCGGGTAAAAAATTTGGGGGAGACGGCGGCTTTATGGTGTAAATTGGTTATTTTTACAACACAAATTTAACATATTTTTTCAATATATGCACCATCACAGACTTGTTATTATCAATGGTCCCAACCTAAATCTACTTGGCAGGCGCGAACCCGAAGTTTACGGCAAGCTTGGTTTTGAAGATTATTTGAACGCTTTGACAGCAAAATTTCCGACAGTTTCTTTTGATTATTTTCAATCCAACATTGAAGGCGAACTCATCGATGCTATCCAAAAATTTGGTTTCACACACGATGGCATTGTTTTAAATGCTGCGGCTTACACACATACTTCCATAGGTATAGGCGATGCCGTAAAAGCGGTGCCGGCCAAGGTGGTAGAGGTGCATATTTCAAACACTTTTGCCCGCGATGCGTTTAGGCACGTGTCTTATATCTCGGCGCATGCTGTGGGGGTTGTTTTAGGTTTTGGACTGGACGGATACGAACTCGCTGTGGAGGGTTTGCTGAAGAAGTTGTAAGAAAAATGTTTTCAAATCAATCTTTTCCTTAATAGTTTGATATGTTCTTTTTTGGCAATAAAATTGATGTTTAACTAACAATCATCTAAATTGTTTTGGACGCTATTATTTTCAAATCAATTTATCTACTATTGTTTTGATTTATGAATTTTGAAAACACAGGCCTTGTACATTCCCTAAAAATCGCTTTTATCTTTACTCAAAAACCTTATTTTTACAAAAAAAAATATGTTCCAAAAAATTTGTCTCCTCTGTTTAGGTGTCATGCTGATAGCAAATGTAGGTTGTCGGCGCGATTTTGACACCACACTGAGCAGTGGCCGCCTCGAGTTTAGCCGGGACACCGTCTATTTGGATACGGTTTTTACCAATATTGGTTCCGCTACTTTTCGGCTTAAAGTGTTTAACCGCAGTGGCTCAGACATTCGCATTCCCACCATCAGGCTTGCCGGTGGCGCGGAATCATCCTTTAGGCTCAATGTGGGTGGCGATGCGGGCAAATTTTTTGAAGATGTGGTTATTTTGGAACGCGACAGCCTCTTTGTATTTGTGGAAACCACTTTGGATATCAACGCTTTTACACAATCTGAAAACGAATTTTTGGTCACCGACGAAATTCTCTTCGACTCCGGAAGCAACGAACAAAAGGTGACCTTGGTTTCGCTGGTGCGCGATGCCATTTTTCTATTTCCCGAACACCTGCAAGACGGCACTAAAGAAACCTTACTGTTGGGCTTGGACGCGGAAGGCAACGAACTGCGCATTGAAGGTTTTTTCTTGGAAGACGACGAACGAAACTTCACCAACCAAAAACCTTATGTGATTTTCGGATTTGCGGCCATTCCGGTTGACAAAACCCTGACTATAGATGCCGGTGCGCGGATTCACTTTCATGCCAACTCGGGCCTGATAGCTACCAATGGCAGCACACTTTTGGTGAACGGTGCACCGAGCAGCACCCCCGAATTGGAAAACGAAGTAATTTTTCAAGGCGACCGTCTGCAGAATTTCTTTTCGGACATACCCGGCCAATGGAGTACCATTTGGCTGACAGCCGGAAGCAAAGGACACCAAATCAAACACGCCACCATCAAAAACAGTACGGTGGGCTTGTTGGTGGAATCTAACGAAGATCCGGGAACACCTACCTTACAAATAGACAATACCCAAATTTACAACAGTGGATCGGTGGGGTTATTGGGACGCGGAAGCCATATTGAAGGCAGCAATGTGGTGATAGACAACAGCGGACAAATTTCCCTGTTTTTGTCTTTTGGCGGCCGGTACGATTTTATACACTCTACTTTTGCCAATTTTTTAAACCTGAACCAACGCCAATTTCCCGCAGTGGTTTTGACCAATACGTTTCAATTGGCAGATGGCAGCGAATTGACGCAGGATTTGACCATGGCACGCTTTGAAAATTGCATCATAGACGGCAATGCAGCTAATGAGTTAGATTTTGATGCTTCAACGGCAGCAGCTTTTAACTTTCAATTCGTCAACAGCCTTGTTCGCTTTGAAAATCCGGCCCGTGTGGCCAACAATCCACTGTTCGACTTCAACAACAACTCGCTTTATGAAAACGTCTTTTTGAACCTGCAATCTTCGTTCGTAGATGACCGAAACAGCGATTTGCGCATTACTTCCGAATCTGAACTCATCGGTCTTGGAAGTGCGGCCGGAGCCGCACGTGCACCTATAGATCTATTGGGTGTAAACAGAACAACCGCCCCGGATTTGGGTGCTTATCAAAATGTGGTTTTGGAAGAAAACAACTGAGGTTTGTCCATTTGAAGAGGCCAGAAAACACAGGGTAAAAATAGCACTTCATCATAATACAGTGGAATGGAAAAAGGCAACAATCATATTTTGACTGTTTTCGACGATTGGCTTCTTATTTTTAAAACTACAGCAAGGCAATGAAACGAGCTGTCCTCTATATCGCATTATTATTTCTGACAGGCTGTGCCGTGTCCGGGAAAAAAGCCTTTCAAAAAAGTTTTGAGCGCGAAGTTCAAAACGGACTTTTCCGAAACCAGTTTACCGGACTTATGGTGTACGACCCGCAGAGTGGTGATACGCTGTTTACATACAACAGCCACAAATATTTTATACCGGCCAGCAACACTAAGATTTTTACGCTATACACAGCACTCACCTTGTTGCCCGAACAAATCCCGACGCTGCGATATACCCTACAAAACGACAGTTTGTTTTTTGAATCTACGGCAGACCCTGTTTGGCTTCATCCCTATTTTAAAGACAGCACGGCAATCCGTTTTTTAGAAAACCATCAAAACGTGGTTTGGTTGCCTCGCTCCTTAGCCGATACACCTTTGGGCTTTGGGTGGGCGTGGGAAGACTATGACAGCTATTACGCCCCCGAACGAAATGCCCTTCCTCTGTACGGAAATGTGGTACAGGTCATCCCAACGGTAGATTCACTTCAAATGGTTCCGGAATATTTTTCATCATCTATCGTACAGAACAAAGCATTTCCCTACCGAAGACTTCAAAATTTAAACCTTTTCAACCTGCCGGAAGCTCCCAAAGACACCATTGAAATTCCTTTTGTTACCGGAAATAGTCTCACAAGAAAACTGCTCAATGCGGTTTTATCTAAAGAAATTAGCGTGGCGCGTGAAACAAACCACAAACTTGACAACGTTTTATACAGCATCGCCGCCGATAGCCTCTACAAAAGAATGATGCACATGAGCGATAATTTTTTAGCAGAACAATTACTGCTCATGGCGTCGGGGATGCTTTCTGACACGCTCAACGGTGAGACCGCAAGGGTTTATATGCTCAAAAACGCCTTGGCCAATTTGTCACAAAAACCCCGTTGGGTAGATGGTTCGGGCCTGTCGCGCTACAACCTTTTCACGCCCGAATCTGTGGTGTTTGTTTTAAACGAACTCTATAAAAAGTATCCTCAAGAAAAACGCTTTACGTGGTTTCCGTCCGGTGGGGTTTCGGGTACTTTGGAAAACTTGTATTCCGGAGGCTACCAACCCTATGTGTATGCCAAATCCGGAACCTTGTCCAACAACTATTGTTTGAGTGGTTACCTGCTTACAGACAGTGGCAAAACGCTAATTTTCAGCTTTATGAACAACCACTTTCAAGAACCAACCGGCGAAGTGAGGCGTAAAATCGAAACTTTTTTGGAAGCCATTAAAAAAGACTTCTAGCTGCTTGATGCTATCAGGAATATGGACGGATGGATAGATGGCAAACTAACTTTTTAATTTATCAGGTCAAGCGCAGCCGAGGCTTCATTTGATGACCTCAAAATATGACTGCACTCAAAGAATCAAAAAAATGGTTTTCAAAACTTTGGCAACGCGCTATTTTTTTCTAAAAATATAGACCCTTTTTTCGGGAACTACGAGCAGCTCAAGATTGAAATAGACAGCGATAAAATCGAAGGTTTTTTTGTGGTAAAAAGAAACGTGTGTTTCATCCTTGGTGTAATACCACTTGCTAAAATCTGTATCATCTTCATAAGGATGTGTCATCAGCGTGAGGATGCCACCGGGTTTTAGTAAAGACAGCATCAAACGGAACGAGGCTTCGGGTTTGTGAAAATGTTCTATGCATTCCGTAGCAAAAATAGCATCAAAGGTTTCGCGAGGCCATTCGGGAAAGAAAATTGGATCGTAATTCACGCAAGAAATGTCTTGCGCTTTAAGCAAAAATTCTATAGCGGGTCCGGGACCACAGCCAAAATCGAGGGCAGTCATTTTTGGATGCAAAAAAGGTAAAGTTGGCGCCACAGCCCGATTCAAAAAAGACAGATAACCGGGTTCCTCCGGCGAATTGTTGTGTTGCAAATAGCGATCGCGTTCGGTATCTGCGGTAGGCCAAAAATCTGAAGCCACAAAAATGAGTTTGCAATTTGGACAATAATGCAGCGACTGTTCCAACGCACCTTGCTGCGAATATATTTCAGTTTGTTTGTGGCAAAGCGTACAAGTATTGTTCATAAAGAAATCAGTCTATTTTGAGATTGTAAAAAAGCATTTATCAATTGTGTTTCGCACACTAAAAAAGCTTAAAAATGGCTTTTTAGCAAATGTAAATAAATGGTTTACAAGCCTGTATTGGCACATGCTAAATTTATGTTATAATAACAAAGGTAGCGTCAAAAATTAGGTTTGTTAAAACTAAATTTGAGGTCTTAAAGAAGTGGATATATGGACGTAGAAAAAGTGAAGAAAAAGAAGAAAAAAAAAGGGATTAAGCAGCTACATCAATATTACAGTTATACCGGATTTTACAAATTTGTAAGAGAACAATTACAAAAGTATATCTGGCCGTTGTTGTTTATCATTGTGAGTTTGGTGGTGCTCAATCGGTTTGTTTTTGACGTGAAGGCTTATTTTTCTTTTGTGACCCAAGACTATGCAGCTGAGGGTATTTTGCTTATTTTTTTTATTTCGGAAGCCACTTTGGGTATCATCCCGCCCGATATTTTTATTGGATGGGCTGAGTTTCAGGATAAGCCTTATCTGATCTTAACCTTTTTGGGTGTGTTGTCTTATTTGGGTGGTCTTGTAGCCTACTCTATCGGGTTTTGGATTTATAAAATCCCGAAAGTAAAATCTATGCTAGCGGAAAAATATCCCGTACCGCTTCGCAATGCACGCCGTTGGGGAGGTTTACTCATCATAGCGGCTGCACTGTTGCCACTGCCATTCTCTCCTATTTGTATAATTATAGGTGCCATAGGCTATCGCTTTCGCGATTTTGCCTTGTTGACCCTCTTTCGGTTTTTAAGATTCGCCTTATACGGCCTTGCCATTTTTAGTTTTTTCTAATTTTTTTTCGAGTTGTTCTATGGAGTTGAGCGAATGATTTGGATCTAAAAAATCGAGTATGGCATTGAGAAAAAGCCCAATTTTACTGAGTTTGCCGTATTTTAAATTTTTGCCAATCACACTGGATATGGTTTCATCTTCGTGGCCAAACGGATAGGTTTTGTCAGTGATGAGCAAATCGTTGAACAGTTCTTGCATGGCCACATTGCCCAACTGGTCTATAGACACCGCCAATTTTAAAAAATAACGGTTGGTCAGTTTCCATAAGTGTTTAAATCTGAAACTGAACAGGCATTTTAAAAGTGTGTACACCATTCCGAAAGGCAGGGTTAACACACTTAAAACCAATGCGATTAAAAAAAGAAACACCCCCATGATTTTCAAATTTTAAAGTTTATACTCAAAAATAGGCGATGTATCTGAAATTTCTTGTTATTTTGAGATCAAATTTTACAGCTTGCCCAACATAGCCAAACGCATATTACCCACCATTGTTTTTTCGCAATTTGCGTGTACATCGGTTTGGTTTGCCGTAAATGCCATCATGCCGGAAATCCTGGCAACCCATAACCTTAGCCCAGCTTTTCTCGGTTATCTGACCAGCAGTGTGCAGTTTGGTTTTATAGTAGGCACGCTCACCTTTGCCGTGCTGACCCTTGCAGATCGGTTTTCACCTTCCAAGGTTTTTATGGTTTGCGCTGTTGCTGCAGCGCTGTTCAATCTTGTCGTTACTTGGGAATCCGGCGCTGCTGCCGTTTTGTTATTGTCGCGTTTTTGCGTGGGCTTTTTTCTGGCAGGCATTTATCCTGTTGGGATGAAAATAGCGGCAGATTACTTTAAAGACGGTTTGGGCAAATCGCTTGGGTTTTTGGTAGGCGCTTTGGTGCTAGGTACTGCGTTTCCACATTTTTTGAAGGCAAACGCAGCCCATTTTTCATGGCATTATATTGCCTATGGCACGGCTGCACTTTCCCTTTTGGGTGGTTTACTTATTGGCTTGACTGTAAGTGACGGCCCGTATCGTCAAAAAGGCAGTGCTGTAAAACTCGGTGCTTTTTTGGAAGTATTCAAGAATCAAGGCTTTAGGCGAGCTGCATTCGGTTATTTTGGACATATGTGGGAGCTTTACACATTTTGGGCGTTTGTGCCGGTTATGCTCAGCGCATACAATGCATTACATGCGTCAAGCCATATTTCGGTTCCGCTGTATTCATTTTTAATTATTGCCATAGGCACACCTGCGTGCATTATCGGCGGACTTCTGTCTCAAAAATATGACACACAGCGCATTGCAGCCATTTGCCTGATGCTTTCGGGTTTGTGTTGCCTCTTGTTTCCCTTTGTTTTTCTCTACGACAACCAAGTCCTCCTTCTCGGATTTTTGTTTTTTTGGGGTATGGTTGTCATTGCAGATTCTCCATTGTTTTCAAGTTTGGTGGCAAACAATGCTGAACCTAAGTTGAAAGGAACCGGTTTGACCCTTGTAAACAGCGCAGGATTTGCCATTACCATTGCGAGTATTCAACTCATGATGTGGCTATTACAAGAATTTGAAAGCCCGTTTACTTACGCAATATTGGCGATGGGCCCTGTTTTCGGACTTATGGGTCTGAGAAATAAATTAAAAAACAAATTGCAACCGACTACTCCGGATGCATAAACCGTTGCTTAGAAAGCAATACTTCTTCTGTTTCCACGTGGTTGTCGTCCGGTACACAACAGTCAACCGGGCAAACGGCGGCGCATTGGGGTTCGTCGTGAAAACCTTTGCACTCTGTACATTTATCGGGAACGATATAGTAAATTTCATCCGAAATCGGTTGTTGGGGTGTATCGGCATCTACGGCTTTGCCATCGGGCAACACCACGTTCCCTTTTAGTTTGGTTCCGTCTGCATACCGCCAATCATCAGCGGCTTCGTAAATGGCTGTATTGGGACATTCCGGTTCGCACGCACCACAATTAATGCATTCGTCTGTTATAATTATTGCCATGATTTTATATTTGAGATGTCATACCTTTGCAGTGCAAAAGTATAACCTATACACATCATAAACAAATACAATTATGTCTGAAAAGGCAAAAAAAGCTTTTATACGGTTGGGAGAAAATCTCCGACGGATCATAAAAAGTCCTGAGCAAACGGAGCTTCAAAATTTATTGGAACTCACCTACAGACACAACAGTTGGTTTACCACTGAAAATTCGCTTTATGCGCTTCGGCATTGGGCAAATTTGTTGGAAGAAACCGCAATTGAAAACTGCTTGCAAAAATACGCACCATTTTCGGAAACAGATCAAACGGTTGGTATTGTGATGGCCGGAAACTTGCCTTTGGTCGGTTTTCACGATTTGTTGTGTGTGTTGCTTGCCGGCTACCGTGCAAATGTAAAATTGTCGTCAAAAGATTCGGTTTTGACCGGGTTTATGATACGGCAACTTATTGAAATAGAACCATCGTTGGCAGACAAAATCAGCCTGACTGAGGGCATATTAAAAGACTTCGATTTGGTCATTGCTACGGGCAGCAACAATACGGCCCGATATTTTGAGTATTACTTTAAAAATAAGCCCCATATCATTCGCAAAAATCGAAGTTCGATTGCTGTTTTAGACGAATCAGAATCGGAAGAAGCGCTCACAGGACTTTGTGAGGATATTTTCAGATACTTTGGTTTGGGTTGTAGAAACGTTTCAAAACTCTACGTGCCGGAAGACTATGATTTTGATATGTTTTTTAAAGCTTCGGATGCCTACAAAACACTGATAGATCATCACAAATACAACAACAACTACAACTACCACAAGGCTTTGTATTTGATGAATCAGGATACATTTTTAGACAACGATTTGTTGCTGCTCAAAGCTTCAGCATCACTTTCGTCTCCGTTGGGTGTGGTGTTTTTCGAAAATTATACCGATAAAAATATACTGAGTGCTCAATTGCAAAATCAATCTTCACAACTACAATGTGTGGTCTCAAAAAATTTCTGGAAAGGCGAGGTACCTTTTGGACAGACACAAAAACCCGCATTACACGAATATGCAGATGGCGTAGACACTTTGGCCTTTCTATCCAAATATCACAAATAAAAAATTATTGTTTTCCTAACAAGAATTTTAATGATATTTAGCACCTTTGCGTAGATTTTAAACCCAGTAAATTTTTTTCAATTATGAAAAAACACAACTACAGCGCCGGTCCTTGTATCCTACCCCAAGAAGTTTTTGAACAAGCAGCCGCCTCTGTGCTGAATTTCAATAACTTGAACCTTTCTATTTTAGAAGTTTCTCACAGAAGTAAAGACATTGTTGCTGTGATGGAAGAAGCGCAAGCACTCGTTTTAGAACTTTTACATTTAGAAAACAAAGGCTACGAAGTCCTTTTTTTACAAGGCGGCGCAAGCCTGCAATTTTTGATGGCACCTTATAACCTGCTCAAAAGCAAAGCTGCTTACTTAGACACCGGCACTTGGTCGTCCAATGCCATTAAGGAAGCCAAATATATTGGAAATGTAGAAGTGGTTGCTTCATCTAAAGAAAATGGATACCGCCACATTCCCAAAGGATTTAATATTCCATCGGATGCAGATTATTTTCACTGCACCAGCAACAATACGATTTACGGCACGCAAATGAAAAATTTTCAAAACAGCCCCGTACCGGTTGTTTGTGATATGAGTTCAGATATTTTTTCACGGGTACTCGACTTTTCAAAATTTGATTTAATCTACGCCGGAGCCCAAAAAAACATGGGACCAGCCGGAACTACTTTGGTGGTTGTTAAAAAAGCCCTATTGGGCAAAACCGGACGCGCCATCCCGGCAATTTTAGATTATGAAACACACATTGCTAAAGAAAGTATGTTTAACACGCCGGCCGTTTTTGCCGTCTATGTTTCTATGTTGACGCTTCGGTGGTTGAAAAATTTGGGCGGAATTTCTGCCATTGAAAAAATCAACAACGCCAAAGCTGAACTGCTTTACGCCGAAATAGATCGAAACCCACTTTTTAAAGGTTATGCGTCACCTGATGATCGTTCAAATATGAACGTGACCTTCAATTTGGCCGACGGTGTTTCCGGAGAAGTTTTCGACGGTTTGTGGAAAGCCGCAGGCATCAACGGCCTCAATGGCCACCGATCTGTAGGAGGTTATCGCGCTTCCATGTACAATGCCTTACCGCTCGAAAGTGTTCAGGTTTTGGTTGAAGCTATGCAAACATTCGAAAAAAAAGCATAAATTAAGGCAGCGCTTGAAGCGTATTTTCGAAAAATACAATAAGAATAAACATATGAAACGCGCATGTAAAAATATTCACACACAGGAATATGATTATCCTAGGGCGTTCCGTGTGACCATTGAAAAACAATAAAAATAAACACATGAAAATCTTAGTAAACGACGGTATTTCCGAAAGTGGACATCAAGCATTGGAAAAAGCCGGTTTTGAAGTCATTACCACCAAAGTTGCACAAGAACAAATTATCAATTACGTCAACGAACACCAAGTTGCAGCCATTTTGGTTCGCAGTGCCACCAAGGTTCGCAAAGACATCATAGACGCCTGCCCGAGTTTAAAACTCATTGGACGTGGCGGTGTGGGTATGGATAATATTGACGTAAATTATGCCAAAAGTAAAGGCATCCACGTCATCAACACCCCCGCTGCCTCCTCTGCATCGGTAGCAGAGTTGGTATTTGCGCATTTGTTTTCCGGTGCGCGCTTTTTGTACAATGCAAACCGAAACATGCCTCTGGAAGGCGATTCCAAATTTAATGAACTGAAAAAAGCATATGCCGAAGGGGTAGAACTCAGCGGAAAAACCTTAGGTATCGTAGGTTTTGGTCGAATTGGCCAAGCCGTTGCTAAATTGGGTATTGGGTTGGGCATGAACGTAGTTGCATCGGATCCATTTGTAAAAGAAGGCACCATTTCACTCGATTTCTTCGATGGCCAATCGCTTGATTTTCAAATTAAAACACAAAGTTTTGAATCGGTGCTTGCGGCAGCAGATTTTATCACTTTACACGTACCGGCTCAGAAAGAATACGTCATCGGAAAAAATGAACTGGATCAAATGAAAGATGGCGTGGCAGTTGTCAACGCTTCTCGTGGTGGTGTCGTAGATGAGGTTGCTTTGATAGAAGCCCTTGATTCCGGCAAGCTCGCTTTTGCTGGTTTGGACGTGTTTGAAAATGAACCCAAACCCGAAGTTAAAATTTTGATGCACAATAAAATATCGCTAACCCCGCATATAGGTGCAGCAACCAACGAAGCCCAAGATCGCATTGGGACAGAACTAGCCGCACAAATTGAAGCTTTGCTCAAATAATTTTCAATGCATCTCTTTTCAAACAGCCGTTTATTTGGACATAAACGGCTGTTTTTTTTGTTAAAACACAGCAGATCTAGCTTGTTTTATCGATTAAAACGAAAAGGAGAAACCGCTGAACGGAAACTTTTTATTTTTTTAGTATCTTTAGGCTTGACTTTGATATGAAAATTTATCAAGCCAAATCATTTTACCCATTGGGTTTAATTTTTAGAACCGTGCGGAGTCGAAATCGATTCATTAATCAATAATATATTATGAAAACCATCATCAAAACTTCTACAGCACCTATGCCTATTGGCCCTTACAACCAGGCTGTGCGAAAAGACCACTTTTTATTTGTATCCGGCCAAATTGCCATAAATCCGGAAAACAATGAACTGGTGTTAGACTCTATCGAAGCCGAAACCAAACAGGTGATGGAAAATCTTGCCAGCATTTTGCGTGTGGCAGAAGTTCCGTTTGAGTGCGTTGTAAAAACCTCCATTTTTTTGAGTGACATGGCGCATTTTGCCAAAGTGAACGAAGTATATGGCACCTATTTTAACGAAAAAACCGCTCCTGCAAGAGAAACGGTTGCTGTAAAGGGTCTTCCTAAGGGTGTGAATGTGGAAATTTCGCTGATTGCCATTCACTAATATCAGGCTGCTTTCGTTGCCAACTCCATGTGGTATTTAACCAATCCTTCTATCGGACGTCGTGAGATATTGCCACATTTTAATCCCATTTCAGCCAATACTTCTTTCAATTCGTCCTGCAGATAGAAAGCGATTGAGCCAATGAAGTGGATAGGCACCTCTTGTGCATCTTTATATTGCATCACTTGGTTGTTTAAAAACAAGCGCATGCCTTTTTTGATAAGATCTTGGCAGTATTCCTGGTTTTTGTTCTGAATTAAAAACTTGGCAAACGTAGCTAAATAAGTATTCGGGTTGGGTTCTTTGTATAGGTTGCGTTTGATGTAATCTGCCGTTAAATCGTAAGTGTTGGACAACTTGTCGGCCATTTCCTTGGGAATTTTGTTAAAATAATAGTCCCGCAGCAATTGGCGTCCAAAATAGTTTCCGCTACAATCGTCCATGATGATATAGCCTAAGGAAACAACCCGTTGTTCTATGTCTTTACCATCAAAGTAAGTGCAGTTTGACCCGGTGCCTAAAATACATACGATACTTTTTTCTCCAGGTATCGTAGAAGAATAAATGGCCGCGTAGGTATCCTCTTTCACATCAATATCGGCATTCTTGAAATAATCCTCAAAAACTTCTTTCAGCATTAAACTGGGTTTGGGCGTACCACAACCTGCACCGTAAAAGAAAACTTTGGAAACTTTATCTCTGTTTTGGTAAAGTTCAAAATTATTTATGATGCGTTCTTTTATAATCTCGCTAGACAACACAGCCGGGTTCAACCCGAGCGTTTGTGTTTGAAAAAGCTGTTTTCCCTCTTCATTAAGAGCTATCCAATCGGTCTTGGTGGAACCGCTATCTACAATTAGTATCATTTTGGTGGGGTGGGTTTCGTGTAAGTTATCTTGAAATTAAAAAAAGCTTGCCGCACAAGGTGTGAGACAAGCTTTTACATTTTTAAAGCGCGGCCGCGTAAACAGCAAGGTCAACCAGCTTGTTGGAATAGCCGGCTTCGTTGTCATACCATGAAACAATTTTGAAGAACCTGTCGTTCAATTCGATACCTGCATCTGCATCAAAAATACTGGTGCGTGCATCGGACACAAAATCTTGCGACACAACCAAGTCTTCAGTATATCCTAAAATACCTTTCAATTCACCCTCAGAAGCGGCTTTAAAGGCTTTTTTGATTTCTTCATAAGAGGTAGATTTGGCCAAGCGAACCGTTAAATCAACTACAGAAACATCTGCAGTAGGTACGCGAAATGCCATCCCTGTAAGTTTTCCTTTCAGTTCGGGAATGACCTTGGTCACGGCTACAGCGGCACCTGTACTGGCCGGAATAATGTTTAGCAATGCAGCCCTACCACCTCTAAAATCTTTTCGAGAAGGTCCATCAACTGTCAATTGTGTTGCCGTAGTGGCGTGAACGGTGGTCATTAAAGCTTCTTCAATTCCGAAATTGTCATTGAGCACTTTGGCAACGGGTGCCAAACAGTTTGTTGTACAAGAAGCGTTGGAAATGATGTTCTGATCGGCCTTTAGTGATTTGTGGTTGACACCCATCACAAACATAGGCGCGTCTTTGGAAGGAGCAGAAATCACTACTTTTTTGGCGCCGGCTTTTAAGTGGGCATCTGCGGAATCTAGCGTAGTAAAAATACCGGTACATTCCAAAACCACTGTGGCACCAACCGCATCCCATTTTAGGTCGGCAGGATTTCGCTCTGCAGTAATTCTGACTGTTTTACCGTTTACAACCAGATGGCCATCTTTTACTTCAACTGTACCGTCAAATTTTCCGTGTACAGAGTCATATTTTAGCAAATAAGCCAGATGATCTACTTCTAAAAGGTCGTTAATTCCGACAACTTCAATGTTATCGCTTTTTGCAATGGCACGGAAAGCCAATCTTCCTATTCTACCAAAACCGTTAATTCCAATTTTTAATGTTGACATAATAATTACATTTAAGATATTGAGCAATTTTGCTCGGTTGATAATTTATTTTTTTTATATTGAGACAATGTTGGAAACGCGCAAAAGTTCGTGGTTAATTTTAGACCTGCCTTTTACAGCTTCTTCCAAAGGTGTCAAACTCATTTTGGCATCGCGGATACCTACCATATAGTTGGTTTTCCCTTCCAGTAAAGATTCTACAGCCTTGACGCCCATGCGGCTGGCCAGCACCCTGTCAAAACAAGAAGGTGTTCCGCCGCGTTGAATATGGCCCAGTACAGAAACCCTGACATCATAGAAGGGCAAATGTTCTTCGACATAATCTTTTAACTCAAAGACGTTTTTCCCGATTTTATCACCTTCTGCAACCACCACGATGCTCGATGTTTTTCCATTTCTGCGGCTGCGTTCGAGCGATTCGACGAGTCTTTCCAAACCGAGGTCTTCCTCGGGTATCAAAATTTCTTCTGCACCTGCACCTACGCCAGCATTCAGTGCAATATGGCCCGCATCGCGTCCCATCACCTCTACAAAAAACAAACGGCTGTGAGAACTGGCAGTATCGCGAATTTTATCGATGGCTTCCACCACTGTATTGAGCGCCGTGTCGTAGCCCAAAGTATAGTTGGTACCATAAATATCGTTATCTATAGTACCCGGAATACCAATCAGGGGAAAACCGAATTCTTGATTAAAAATGAGTCCGCCCGTAAATGTACCATCGCCACCGATAAGCACCAAGGCATCTATATTCTCTTTGCGCAAGTTTTCATAAGCGCGTTTTCTGCCCTCTTCCGTTCTGAAGTCTTTTGAGCGTGCAGACATCAATATGGTTCCGCCTTTGTTTATAATATTATTTACACTTCTAGGCCCCATGATTTCATAGTCACCTTCAATCATTCCTTGATATCCTCTGTAGATACCGGCACAAATAATGTTGTGAAAAGCGCACGAGCGCACTACGGCTCGCACTGCTGCATTCATGCCGGGAGAATCGCCTCCTGAGGTCATTACACCTATTTTTTGTATAGAACTACTCATCTATTTTTTTATTTTGGAGTGTAAAACTACCAAAGAATTTTGACTTAATAAAAAAGGTTCTATTATATTTATGAGTTGACAACAACTTCAAACGATTTCGTTAATAAATTAAAATTTTCGTTGGTGATTTTTTAACAAATTTGTAATTTGAGTACAGAAAATTCATTAAGGAGCCGGTTTGTCAACCACCAATCTTTTGTCGCGATTTGCAATTTCCCAAGCGGTATGAAAAACAAGTCTGGCTCGGGTTTCCAACAAGTCGTAACGAATCTTGTCGGGTGTATCGCTCACCTTGTGATAGTCTTCATGTGTGCCGTTGAAATAAAAAATAATGGGCACATTGTGTTTGGCAAAATTGTAGTGGTCTGACCGATAGTAGAATTGATTGGGGTCGTTTTCGTCGTTGTAAGTGTAGTCTAACTCTATATTCACATACTTTTTGTTCACTTCTTCAGACAATTGATGGAGTTCTGAGCTCAACTTGTCTGAACCTATCAAATACACATAATTGTCCGATCCGGACCTTTTGGGGTCTGTTCGGCCTATCATATCGATATTCAAGTCAGCCACCGTATTTTCCATGGGAAATACCGGATTTTGGCTGTAATACTCAGAACCCAATAAACCTTTTTCTTCTCCGGTTACATTCAGAAAAACTACGGAGCGCTTGGGCCTGTATCCGGATGCCACTGCTTTTGAAAATGCTTCGGCTATTTCTAAAACGGCTACGGTGCCGGAACCGTCATCGTCTGCACCGTTGTTTATTTGACCATCGGGCGCTATGCCGATATGATCGAGGTGCGAGCTGATGACCACGTATTCGTCCGGAAATTCTGTACCTTTAACATAGGCAATCACATTTTCAGAATCCACCGTCTCTGTATCATTAGTAAGCGAGATGTTTGCATTTTCAACAACTTTTGCACTTGCAGATGCCTTTTCGATATCACTAAAAATAGCTTTGGCTGCATTTTCACTCAGATACCAATTGAAAAAAGAATCCACATTGCCGGTTAGGCTGATGCTTCCTCCTCCGGTGGCGGCCAATCTTTTGGTGTATTGAAATCTGGAAGAAAGCCGAGGCCAATAGTTTTTATCCATGACCAAGATGCCCAAAGCTCCTTTTTGTTTGGCAACTTCCATGCGCGCCCTGTTGGCCGGTCTGAAATTGGACCATTCTGAGGGTTCTTTGGTGCCACTCACTACATAGGTGCCATCTGCAAGTTTGGGTTCGCCAGCCCTGACCAATACGATTTTGCCCTTGACATCCAGCCCGGTGTAGTCGCTATATGCAGGAGATTCAATTCCGTAACCGGCAAAAACCAATTCGGCATTGTTCAAACTCAAATCTTGAGAGGCACCCACCGGAACAAAATCTTCGCCCAATACAAAGCTTTGGTTTTCTGTATGAAAACTCGCTTCGGGAAGTTTGTTGAGTACCAAAGGTACGGGTTGAAAGTAGGTTTGGAGTGATTCGGGATGTGGGATATTAAACTTTTGATAATGCGAGCGCAGGTAGTTTACAGCTTTTTTTTGACCGGGTTTGCCCGTTTCGCGTCCTTCAAATTCATCAGATGCGTAAATGTAAAGATGTGTTTTGAGGTCCTCAGAAGTAATGGTAGCGGCAAAATCTTCAACACTTTTGGGTTCGATTTGCTGTGTGACAACGGCTTGGTTTGCTTCTTTGGACGAATTGCAAGAAAAAGCAATCCCAAACGCCAATAAAATGCTAAGTTTGTTCATGTGATTTGATAATTTTTAGAAATCAAAAATAACTAAATTTAATAGTTAAATTTTCATAATTCTTTTATAAGATTTGATTTGTTTAAACGTTCCTACAATAAAGTAATATTATGAACCTACGCTTGATTCCTTTTTTTTTAACCTTGCTAAGCTTTTCAGCATTCGGTCAGGCCATCAACAAAGTGGATGCTGAAGGAAAACGCCATGGGAAGTGGCAAAAAAATTATGAGAAATCAAATCAAATTCGCTACCGTGGTCAGTTTCACCACGGCAAAGAAGTGGGGCTGTTCGAATATTTTGATCTCAAGAAGAACAAACATCCTTACCTCACTCGTCAGTTCAACGATACCAACCGTATCGCCATAGTCAGTTATTTTTTGCCGGAAAACGGTGCCATCGTGAGTCGCGGAAAAATGCTGGATAGTTTGAAAATAGGGCTTTGGGTATATTATCATAAAAACACCAATGACACTTTGATGATTGAAACCTATCAAGACAATCAATTGACCGGCGTGCGCAAAATCTTTTTCCCAAATGGAAAACCTACTGAAATTTCATATTTTGAGAACAACTTGCTGCAAGGAAAAACGGAAACTTTTGACGAAGAAGGCGACAAACTCTCCGAATTGCACTACAAAGACGGACTTTTAGACGGAAAAGCTGTTTA
This sequence comes from Flavobacteriaceae bacterium, assembly GCA_032251335.1. Classification (GTDB taxonomy): domain Bacteria; phylum Bacteroidota; class Bacteroidia; order Flavobacteriales; family Flavobacteriaceae; genus UM-FILTER-40-17. The sequence goes on from JAVVDW010000011.1 coordinate 21,331, forward strand.
TTTTAAAGAGGGAAAAATCATTATTGAAGGGCAATACAAAGAAGACAAGCGCGTAGGCACTTGGTATTATTACGATGATGGTGTTTTGATAGAAACCAAACACTTTTAATCTTTAGTTGTTTGAGATTTGTGTTTTAGACATTTAGCCTACTTTTCACTTATCGAAGTTTTGTAAGGGTCTTACTTTAGTATTACGCACTGATTTGGTGTTCAGGACAGTCCAATCGGATTTCAGATTGGGCAAGTTTTGTTTTGAGTAAATTGCAATAATGAGTTCCGTTTTTGACATTGTAAAACGAGCATGTAAAACACATTCTTTGAATGGTAATGATGCCTAATCTGTTTAAGTCGTAAATCAATTTCAGTAGCCCATTAAGCATTATTTCTTTTTGTTCTTGTGTTAGTTTTTCAATGGGTTGTTCTATGGAAGAAGCAAAGAATGATGCTTTTATAGCAATTTTTTCCCCTTCATCAGTAAGCGAAAGGGAATAGCTTCTTGTGTCAATAGGGTCCGTTTTTTTTACAACTAAATCTTTGGCAAGTAAAACCCTTACGCTGTCGCTAATAGTGGCTTTTGTCATATTAAACTCGTCTGCCAAATACCCCACTTTGCATTTTTCTGACGTATGAAAGTGAATAAAAATTAAGATTTGAATTTGAATAGGGCTTAATGAGATTTCTTTACTTTCATTCCATAGCAAGACTCTAAACGCTTCCGAAATTCGTTCCAAAGCCACCACAATGCGGCTTTCAATTTTTTGGTTTTGATCGTTTAGATTAAAAGATGAATGCTTCATACAGTTTGGATATTGTGTAACATTAATCGGGCAATATTATCGGCTCTTGATTTTGCTTCATTTGCTTTCTCGCCCAAAAAAAGTTCATCTAGGGTTTCCGTAAATAAACGAAGCCATTCTGAAAATTCTTTATCGGTCATTTCTGTTAGTTTGCTCAACGCTATGTGTTTTTGCATAGGATTACCCGAAAAGCTGTGTTCCCCTAACAAGATACTAGCCCAAAAGGAATACATTTTTGGAAGATGGGTTTCCCAATTCACTTTGGCTACATCATCAAAAATATAACCCAAAACAGCATTGTTTCTTACTTTACCGTAAAAAGTATTTACCAATAACTCTATATCCTTTCGGTTTGTGATGTCTGACTTCATTGGCAATTTTCCATTTCTAAGATAAAATATCCTTTTTGTTTGATTTCTGTTTCCCACTGAGGTCTCACGGTTTCAATGTGGCAAAAGCTACATTCTTTTGATGTTAAGGGTTGTCCGTCTTGTCCTTTGGTTTTTAAGTAATCTCTACCATAACCGTAAATTACGGTAGTGTCTTTAATTTCTTCAGGAGCGATTATGTCAAAGTGCATCACGCTACCGTCTTTTTTTGTTACATAGGTGTCCCAAACAGCTACTTTCATTTCTGTATTTTTTTTGATAACAAATAAAGCCCTGCAAAGATAGGAATCCTAACTTTACAGGGCAAAAAAATATTACTTTACTTTATAGGGTAGCGTCAAATCGCCACTAGCTACTGAATAAACTTTATAAACACCAAGCATGGGTTTGTCTCTGCCACCGTCTGTATTTACTTGCATATAGGCTGCAACTCCATCATAAGAAAAATCCGTTTTGTGGTTCATTCGATAATCGGGAACAACCACTTTTATTGTATTTTCTTTTGTGATGACTTGAAAGCCTGGTGAGTCCATATACATTGGCATTCCGGGATTGGTTGGTGGTAAAACCACGCTTGTGTCTTTCGGGTCGAATTGTTTTACTGCCAAACCACCTTCCACACGTTTGTCTTTGGTTAAGATTACCCAATGCGAATGCCAAATAATGCCGTCATTGGCAAAATTTCGGTCAGTGTTTTCATCCCAAAGTGGTGTGTCGTCAAAGTCGGGATGGGAAGTAAGGGCAAGAGCTACTATGCCTTCAGTATCACTAAATCCAACATCCGTTGGTTTCAAGGAAGTTGGGAATACGTAACCCAAAACAGGTGCTCCATTTAGTTGTCCTGCTGGTGTTGGCGTTGTTTTTCCAGCTGTTCCTTTTACGGTAATTTCCCAAATGGTAGCCGCAATGTCAACCGAGTGTTTTACGCTCACACTTTTAATTTGTAAATCGTCATTGTTGTAGCTTTCACATTTTTCGCAAGCATAGATTTGAACTGCGAAAAACGAAAGTCCGAGAAGAATAAATAATTGCTTCATTTTTTTGAATTTTAATAGTTAAAATTAAGTTAGAAGTCTTAACGTAAATTAGGACTCCTAACTTTTAATGAGAAATTTTTTAGCCTTTTACCTCAGCCATAGATGCTCCAAAATTGATGTGCAATACATTTTCGTTTGGTGTTAGCAAAGCTGGAACAGATTTGACACCCGCTTTTTCCGCTTCTGCAATTCGGTTACGGTTTTCACCAATGTGAACACGTTCTACGTTGTCAACACCAATTAGGTTAACGATGTCGTGCTCCGCACTCACACACACTGGACATCCTGCGTGATAGAAAATTGATTTTGCCATTTGATTACTGTTTTAAATTGTGATTTGCATTATTGCTGACACAAATATAGTAAGGATTCCTTACTAAACAAATTATTTTGAGAATTCATTAAGAATATTTAGTAAATCATTGGTACTCGGTAAGAAGAAGTAACTAAAAAATTGAATTAATTTAGTCGTCTTTCTAAATTTTTATTTAATTAAATATTTTCTTAAGACCTGCAAACAGCTAATAAAAGTAAAGCGCTACATGGAGAATGTAGCGCTTTCTAACAATACTAAACTAACTAAACAACTATTTATGCACACAAATAGTCGATAGTTTTTTTTTCAACTTACAATTTTTTCTAATTTTTTTTTCTGTGCGATAGAAATGTCTGCATTTACGTGTGCCGCATTGGCCCTTCCGGACGGATCTGTATTGGTTTGCCACTTTGGTATCCAGCGTTTTACAGTCAAAGCGGCTTGCGTTTGCGGATAGTGTTTGTGGAATATTTCTCTGTAAAAAAAGGCTTCCTTAGTCATAGGAGTGTTGATTGGATACTTCTCGGCAGCCAATGCAAAATCGGCATCGCTGACTTGAGATTCGCAATAAGCGATTAATTCGTCTATCCAGTTGTAGCCCACCCCGTCAGAAAATTGTTCTTTTTGTCTCCACAAAACGGCATCGGGCAAAAAGGGGCGCTCCGGCGTATCAAAAGCTTTACGCAAAATATATTTTTCAATGCCATTGTAGGTTTTAGGTTCTTTTTCGTGCGGTTGTGTCAGCATGGCAACATTGAGAAATGCTTTGTCCAGAAAAGGGACTCGGGCTTCCAAACCGTGTGCCATGGTAGATTTATCGGCTCTTAGACAGTCGGCAGTGGATAGGCGTTGCACCCTACGAACGGTTTCTTTTTGAAAAGCTTCTGCATCGGGTGCGTTTCTGAAGTATAGGTATCCACCAAAAATTTCATCGGCACCTTCGCCCGATAAAACCACTTTGATACCTAGTTCTGATATGGCTTTTGATAAAAAATACATGGGTGTGCTAGCCCTGATCGAGGTTACATCATAGGTTTCTAAATGCCAGACCAATTTTTCCAAAATCTGAATTCCTTCTTGTACACTAAAATACAATTCGTGGTGTTCTGTCCCTAAAAAATCGGCCACTGTTCTCGCTGCTATCAAATCCGGGGCTGTGGGGTCTAGGCCGATAGAAAAGGAGTGAAGTTTTTGTCCGGTGCCTTCCAAAAGTCTTGCGGCTATAGATGAGGTCAAAGAAGAATCTAAACCCCCGGAAAGCAAAACCCCCAAAGGCACATCTGCCATCAACCTTTTGCGAGTGGCTTCAATAAGGCTGTCGCGCAGCAAATCTAAATTTAAAGCAGCTGTTGCATTTTCACTTGAAAACCACTCCGGTTCATAATACCTCACAAATCCGGTTTTGGGTGTGTAATAGTGCCCGGGCGGAAAAGCTGCAAATTCCACACATTGGTCAGCCAAAGATTTCATTTCGGAAGCAAAATACATAGCACCTTCTTGGTCTTTGCCGTAATAAAGCGGTTTTACACCTATAGGATCACGGCCGGCTATAAAATCGTCGCCGTCAATTACTACAAATGCAAAGACACCATCAAGCATATCTACAAAGTCGTAACCAAATTTTTCATACAAATGGACAATCACTTCCGAGTCTGAGGTAGTTCTAAATTGATGCGATTTAAGGATGCTGTTGCGCAATTCTTGGTGGTTATATATCTCACCGTTGTGCACCATCCATGCCGTATCAGACCCTTGAATGGGCTGCTTGCCTGTGTGAAGATCCACGATAGACAACCTCTCGTGGCTTAAAAAATGTCCTTTTTCTGTGATGTGAAGGTCTCGCTCGTCCGGACCTCTGTGACACATTCTACTACTAAGCGCTTGTACCTTCTCAGGTGACTTTCCTTTTCCGATAATGGCTAATATTCCACACATGATATTTGTTTTTGATAATTATAAAGCAAAAGTGATATATTATATAACATTATTAAACATATATACTCTATTTGATTTACGTATGATACTATATTTTCATTTTTTATATACATTTGAAACAATTATATTATTTTTTTCCAAAATAATTTACAATCTCAAAGTTTGAAAAGCTTATTTAACATTTATTTAGGCTTGCCCCGGGTTTTGTTTTGACATTTTTTTTTAGTTTTACATCAACACAAATCAAATAACAAGTTATGAAATCATTGTTTTTACGCAGTTTAGCTATTTTTATGTTTTTAGCATTTAGTGGTGCAGCATTTGCCCAAGCCAATGCAGAATTCCCAGGTTTAGATAAGAGTCCGGCTGATATTTTGTTGCTTCGAAATGAGCGTGGTGCTCCTCCTTTGGCAAAAGTTGTTTACGGAAGACCTTCTTTGAAGGGTCGCCCTGTTTTTTCAGATGCAGAAGGTTCTTTGGCGCCTTTGGGTGAGATTTGGAGAACCGGTGCGAACGAGGCTACAGAAGTTACCTTTTACAAAGATGTAAAAGTGTCCGGTAAAGACCTGAAAGCCGGTACTTATGTATTGCACAGTATTCCCGGAAAAAACGAATGGACGATTATTTTAAATAGCAAATTAAATGTGTGGGGAGCCTACGAGTATGACGAAAGCAAAGACGTGTTGCGCGTAAATGTGCCTTCTTCCACTGGTGCTTCTTCAGTTGAAGTGTTCTCAATGAACTTTAAGCCCGGTGCATCAAAAGGAACTGTACACTTGGTCATGGGTTGGGGAACCACCCGCGTAGAACTGCCACTAACTTTTTAAAGATTAACCTAATCTTGTTCTTAAAGTCCGCCAAAAGCGGGCTTTTTTTTATTAACCTCTTCGACGTTCTAATATCAGTAACATCATCAGGCCTAAAAGAATTTTTTCGTTGTGGTCTTCACCAAATGCAATCTCTTTAGATGCTGTAAATTTTCTGCCCCAAAACGAGGCTTGTTTTTGCAATTTAACGATGGTTTTGCCTTGGTTATCGGTCAAACTATAGGTAGGATTAAAAAAATAACCGCTGAACAAACCCAAAATGGGTATTTCAGAAAAAATATAATCCATTACTTTTATCCACGGGCTGACCTCTCGGATGGTGAACAAGTGTTTTTTTTGGGAGTCAAAAATTTCGTAATGGGCTTTCCAAATAGAGTTCCAGCCTTTTTTTCCTAAGCTCCCTAGCAACTGCCCATCGTTATCTAAAAAACTATATACAGCATTAAAATCAATCCAGCGATCGGCTTTGAGTTGATATATTTGTTTTCGCTTGTCTTTGCTATCATACACGTTGACTTCCTCTACAAATTTTAATAGCTTTTGTCGCACATAAGCCAAGGTTTGGCCATGGCTGTCAGTAGTCGTAAAATCGTTGTGTAAAGTACCTATATGAAAGCTGAAGGTAAGCGGAAAGTGAATTTGTTCCATAAATAAAAGCTATTTGGCAAACAATTGTCCGAAATCTTTAAACGCTTTAAATTCCAAAGCATTTCCCGCAGGATCGTAAAAAAACATGGTAGCCTGCTCGCCTACCTGCCCTTTAAATCGAATGTAGGGTGCAATGGCAAAAGAAATGTTATGGCGTTTGAGTTTATCTGCCAACGCATGCCAGACATCCCACGCCAACACCACGCCAAAATGTGGCACCGGCACATTGTGACCGTCAACTGCATTGTGAATGATCTTAGAATTCTCCTCAGAAGTTTTTAAATGTACCACAAACTGATGGCCGAAAAAATCGAAGTCAATCCAGTGTTCACTACTTCGCCCTTCGGGGCAACCCAAAAGTTCGCCATAAAAAGTGCGTGCTTTGTCTAAATCATTTACAGGAACCGCTAAGTGAAATGGTGTCAACATAGAGTTTCATTAGTTATTGGTTATACGTTTATTATTCAAGAGCCAATAGACATTAGCCATTAGCCAATAACCATTAGGCATTAGGGTTAACTGTTATACGTTATTGGTTATACGTTATTGGTTATACATTATTTTTTCTTGATTAAAACAACCCGTCGTGATGAACCCCACAAACTGTCCTGCTGAACCCACCAACTTGTCATGCTGAACCCCACCGACCTGTCATGCTGAATTTATTTCAGCATCTTCACTCAATGGAATGTCACCCCGAGCGGAGTCGAGGGGAGCAAGGCCCTGAAGCTAGTTCAGGGTGACAGTTCATATTGTCATGCTGAACTCGCCTGTGCCGAGTTTACCTCGGTATTTCAGCATCTTCATCATTTAAATTTCAAAACTAAGCGCCTTTTCTACTTATAACTTTTTCGGCTGCAGCCACTATGGCCTCAGCGTTGAGTCCGTATTTTTCCATCAACTGCGCAGGTGTTCCAGACTCACCAAAAGTATCGTTGGTACCTACAAATTCTTGAGGAACAGGCTGATGGGTAACCAACACGCGTGCGACGCTTTCTCCCAAACCACCTATGATGTTGTGTTCTTCAGCAGTGACCACACAACCGGTCTTGCGAACAGATTTCAAAATAGCCCCTGCGTCTAACGGTTTTATGGTGTGTATGTTAATCACTTCGGCAGTAATGCCTTTTTCGTGAAGTGTTTTGGCTGCTTGTAGGCTTTCCCACACCAAATGTCCGGTGGCTAAAATGGTGACATCCGTGCCTTCAATTAACTGTATGGCTTTTCCTATTTCAAATACCTGATCTTCCGGGGTAAAATTGGCAACTGCCGGACGTCCAAACCGTAAATAGACAGGGCCGTCATAGTCAGCAATGGCAATGGTAGCAGCCTTCGTTTGGTTGTAATCGCAAGGATTGATCACGACCATGCCGGGCAACATTTTCATCAAACCAATGTCTTCTAGTATTTGATGCGTGGCGCCGTCTTCACCTAAAGTAAGACCGGCATGTGAGGCGCATATTTTTACATTTTTACCGGAGTAAGCAATCGATTGACGGATTTGATCATACACCCTACCCGTCGAAAAATTGGCAAAAGTGCCCGTGAAGGGTATTTTTCCGCCAATAGTAAGCCCGGCCGCTATGCCCATCATATTGGCTTCAGCGATTCCAATTTGAAAGAATCTTTCCGGGTGATTTTTTATAAAATTGTCCATCTTTAAAGAACCTATCAAATCGGCGCAAAGGGCTACCACATTCGGATTCTTTTTTCCCAATTCTTCCAAACCGGCACCAAAACCGGAGCGTGTATCTTTTTTTCCGCTATCTATGTATGTTTTCATCTGTTTATATTATTTGTTTTTATAGGTCAGATGGAACACCCTAAATAATCATGCTCCTGTGTGCAATTTTTTTACATGGGTGTTTCATGTGTTTATAATTATTTATTTTCAGCGGTCACATGGAACGCCCTAGGATAATCATGCTCCTGTGTGCAATTTTTTTACATGGGCGTTTCATTTGTTGCTGCTTAAGGTTCTTAGTAATCTCCAATAGTTTCGGGGTTTTGAGCCAAAGCTACTTCTAACTGTGCATCGTTTGGCGCTTTGCCGTGCCATGCGTGGGTGTGCATCATAAAATCGACGCCATGGCCCATCACCGTGTGCAACAATACACATACCGGTTTTCCTTTTCCTGTTACAGATTTGGCCGCTGCCATGCCATCCAAAATAGCAGAAATGTCATTTCCATTTTCGATTTCCAAAACCGTCCAACCAAAAGCTTCAAATTTTGCTTTTAAATTGCCGAGCGACAACACTTTTTCCGTGGGTCCGTCTATCTGCTGTCCATTGAAATCTACTGTGGCAATCAGGTTGTCCACCTGGTTTGCCGCAGCATACATGATGGCTTCCCAGTTTTGTCCTTCTTGCAATTCGCCATCTCCGTGAAGCGAATACACCAAATGAGAATCTTTGTTGAGTTTTTTGGCCAAAGCAGCACCAATGGCTACAGACAAACCCTGTCCGAGCGAACCTGAAGCAATGCGCACACCCGGCAAACTTTCATGTGTGGTGGGATGCCCTTGCAAGCGAGAATTTATCAATCGAAATGTATTGAGCTCTTCAACCGGAAAATAGCCGGAACGCGCCAAAACACTGTAAAAAACCGGTGAAATATGACCATTAGACAAAAAGAACAGGTCTTCATCCCTTCCATCCATCTCAAAATCGGATTTGCGATGGAGAATTTTTTGGTAAAGTGCTACAAAAAATTCTGTACAGCCTAAAGAGCCACCCGGATGTCCGGAGTTGACTTTGTGCACCATTCTGACAATGTCTCTCCTAACTTGAGAGACCAATTTTTCCATTTCGGGTATAGAAGACATGTAAGTTGATTATAAAGATGTGCCAAAAATAAGTTTTTCAATTACCTTAACCAAGATAAATTTGTCAGCTTTTATCAACCAATAGTGATTTATTGATACAAAGTGATTTCAGAAAATACACATTCGAGACGCAGCCGTGACAAAAAGTTGGAAAGCTAGATTAACTCGCTTTTAAAAAATTCAAAATTAATTCGTTGATGACTTCCGGTTTTTCTTCCTGAATAAAGTGTTTGGCTTCGAGCATGTGAACGTTTGCCGCATCGATTTTCAAATCTTTGATGACTTGGTCGCGCATTTCTTCTATGACCAAAAACTTATCGTATTTTCCCCAAATCAGCAGGGTGGGTTTCTCAATTTTTTTGATGGTTTCCGAATAATCCGGCAGGTTGTTGCAGGTAGATGAAAAAAAGTTGTACATGGCATTGGTTTGTCCGCGTAAGAGTGGTTTTTTATAGCCTTGATAAGAAACTTTTGTCATGTTGTTTTCCATGAGGCCATCGTTGAAAAGTGCCGTAAGCATCTTATTGGTTGTGATGCCATTGCTGTATAGCGACATGGCCAACTTGGCAAAAAAGCCGCGTTTAAATCGGATAGGCGGCTGAAAACCGGGCGGATAAATAATGGTGTTGAGCACAATCAAATTATCTATGCGTTCGGGTGCTACTTGCATGAGCTCCCAAGTCCAAAGGCCGCCGGCATCGTGAAAAACCTGTGTCCAATGTGAAACTTTTAAATGATCCATCAAGGCGAGCAAGCGTTTGGCGTGCTCGTTGGGATGATACAAATCGTATCCGGCGGGTGAATCACTGTTGCCAAAACCCAACATATCGGGCGCAATGACGCGATAGCCTGCATTGGCAATGGAATCTATCATTTTTCTGTAGAGCCATGACGAAGTAGGAACGCCGTGCAACAAGACGATGACGGGACCATTCCCTTGGTCAATGTATGCTATTTTTCCATCTTCACTTTCGAAAAAATGCTGTTTGTCGGTGAATTGTTTATAGGTCATTTCGTGAGAAATTTTTGGCCCGTAGCCTGATTTACATGAAGTAATGCCCAAAATGAAGATTAGAAAAATATAAATGCGATTCATTGTTTTAATGATAAATTTCAGTTTTGTTATTGCCGTAAACATCAAGTTGTAAATCTTTACCGTCAAAAACCGCATAGGTGTATTGCGAAATCCAATCGCCAAGGTTGATGTATCGTGCCTCGGGTGTCAGTTGCATATCTATGGGCAGGTGCCGGTGTCCGAAAATAAAGTAATCAAAAGGTTCTTTTTCAAGTTTTCTAAGGGCATACTGTGCAAGCCATTCGTTTTCTTTGCCGAGAAAGTGCACATCTTCTTGTCCGGAAATTAATTTGTTTTTGACAGAGAGATGTTGTGCCAAACGCACACCCAAATCCGGGTGTAACCACCTGAAAAGCCACTTTGAGAAGGAATTGGTAAACACTTTTTTCATACGTTTGAAGCCCTTGTCACCGGGGCCCAAGCCATCGCCGTGACCAATCCAAAATTTTTGATTATTGAAAACAAAAGCACGCGGTTGATGATATACCGGAATCTGAAGCTCTTCCTCAAAGTAACCATGCATCCAAAGGTCGTGATTTCCCACAAAGTAGTGGATCTCAATTCCCGCATCGCGAAGTTCGGCCAATTTACCTAAAACACGGACAAAACCTTTGGGCACTACCTTCTTATATTCAAACCAAAAATCAAATAAATCGCCTAACAGAAAAATGACTTGCGCATCTTTTTTAATATCATCGAGCCACTGAACAAAAAGTTTCTCCCTCGGCAAACTTTCCTTTCTGTCGGGTGCGCCCAAATGGTTGTCCGATGCAAAATAAAGCTTCTTGCCCAATTGTAATTGCATGTAGTTTGTTTTGAATGGGTAAATATAAAAATTTATGCCTTAGCAGCAGGTTTTTGAAAAATTGTTTTTCGAGTAGAGTATCTGCTGAGTTAAGCACAAAAAACTATTATTTTTTTAACATAATTATAGCGATTGTTTTTCGTTAACTGTATAACTAAGACTGTATTTTTGAAAAGCCTAAACCTACGCTATGAAAAGCTATTTATTGCCTGTTGTGCTCTTTTTTTTGGTATCTATTCATTTGTGCCACAGCCAAACTTCGCACTACCAGCACTATGAATTAAAGGATTTTGACAAAGCCAAATTTCTTTTTGATAATGCCCAATATGCTGCCGCGCGTTCTCTTTTTGAAAATGTTGGCAGACATGCACCTACTGAAGCTATCGCAGCTGATGCGGCTTACTATATTGCCAATTGTGCCGTTCGGCTCGACAAGCAGAATGCCGGAGAATTGCTAGAGGCCTTTGTAGATAAATACCCGCAAAGCCCGCGACAAAAAACGGCGTTTTTGGATGCGGCCAACTATTATTTTGACAACGGTCAATACAGCTATGCGTTGAAATGGTTCAACAAGACAGACGAAAATGATGTGCCGGCAGTGCAGAAAGAGACCTATTTTTTTAAAGCGGGATATGCCAACTTTACCGCTAACAACTTTAAAAAAGCAGATACTTATTTTAAACAGCTACAGCAATCCGATCAATATGCGCAGCAGGCCAAATATTATATAGGTTATATCGCCTATCAAAACGATGACTACAACCAAGCTTCATCCTATTTTTCACAAGTACAGAATTCCCCTGAATATCAAGACAAGCTCTCGTATTTTGAAGCGGATATGAACTTCAAATTGGGCAATTTTCAAAAAGCCATAGACCTCGGTATCAAAGCTTTGGAAAACGCACGTGGGATAGACAGGTCCGAATTATCCAAAATAGTCGGCGAAAGTTATTTCAATCTTAAAAACTATGCTGAGGCCATTCCTTACCTTAAAAATTATCAGGGCAAAAACAAGCGATACAGCAATACAGATTGGTACCAATTGGGCTATGCGTATTTCATGACAGATGATTACGAAAATGCTGTTGCACAGTTCAATAAAATTATAGGAGATAAAAATGCCGTTGCGCAAAATGCGTATTATCACTTGGCACAAGCCTATCTCAAACTGAACAAAAAACAAGAAGCGCGGAACGCTTTTCAATCGTCGGCCAATATGAATTTTGATCCTAAAATACAGGAGGCTGCCGCACTGAGTCATGCCAAATTGAGTTACGAAATCGGCAATCTCATCCAAAATGTGCCTGAAATTCTGTCGAACTTTATCAATCGATTTCCCAACAATCCGGAAAAAAGGGAAATAGAGAAATTGTTGGTGGATTCGTATATTTCTTCTAAAAATTATGAAGCCGCACTCGGGTTTATGCGAAAAAACAAGTCGGGACAAAACCCTGCCGTTTTTCAAAAAGTACTTTATATACGTGCTATGGAGTTGTTGACCGAACAAAAAACAGCCGAGGCTTATGTACTTTTCAACGAGTCACTCAACCAAAAAGCAGATGCACCAACTACAGCCAAAGCTACCTATTGGAAAGCAGATGTAGATTATCAACAAGGCCGATATGCCGAGTCTGCACAAGGCTTTTCTGATTTTGTGAAGCTTCCCGCTGCCACCCAAACAGATTTGTTGGCGAGCGCTCATTACAATTTGGGTTATGCACTATATCAAATCAAAGATTACACAAGTGCCATCAGCGCTTTTCAAAACCATGTAGCGCATTCAGGCGCTCGTTCAGACCTCAAAGGTGATGCCTATCTTCGTATGGGAGACAGTCATTTTGCCTTGGCCCAATTTTGGCCGGCTTTGGAAAGCTACAACCAAGCCATTGCTATGCAAATTGCGGATGCCGATTTGGCAGAATTTCACAAAGCACTAAGTTACGGACTTTTGAACCGAACCGAATCAAAAAGAGAATCGCTGGAAAAATTAATTGCGCAATACCCCAAGTCAACCCTGCGCGACGATACTTTATACGAGTTGGGAAACCTGCAGCTAAATACCAAACAAGACCTTTTAGCCATGCAAACCTACAACCAACTCATCCAACATTACAGCATGAGCAGTTTTGTACCCAAAGCCTTGCTCAAACAAGGTCTTATCTTTTTCAACAACCAACAAAATGAAGAAGCCATCAAGGCTTACCAACGCATAGCCGCAGATTTTCCAAACACGCCCGAAGCACAACAAGCCCTTTCCGGTGCGCGATTGGCTTATGTAGAGTTGGGCCGCGGGGCAGATTATGCCAATTGGGTAAAAAGTCTCTCTTTTGCAGAAGTATCCGACATCGATATCCAAAATATATTGTTTGAATCTGCAAACAAAAAATACGCTGAGGGAAAGACCCAAAATGCCATCAAAGATTTTGAAGATTATCTCAAAAAATACCCTAGCGGATTTCACAGCTTAAGGGTACAAAATTTGCTTGGAGAGTATTACTTCTCTCAAAAAGACTTTGCAAAAGCCCTCCCCTATTTTATGTCGCTTTCAGAATCTAGGCACGACTACACAGAAGGTGCTTTGTCACGTTTGTCTCAAATTTATCTGGAAAAAGAACAATGGACTACGGTCATACCGTTGTTGCAAAAGCTGGAATCTTTAGCGCAAACTGATGAAAACATCAGTTTTGCAGAAGCCAATCTGATGCGCAGCTTTCAAAACCTAAACCAAACCGAAAATGCGGTAGCCTATGCACAAAAAGTGACGCATAATCCCAAATCTGATAAGCTCGCCGTGCAGGATGCCAACCTACTTTTGGCCCGGCACGCTTTTAATACAGGGGACGACGAAAATGCCAAAAAACGGTTTGAAGCCTTGCGCAAAGATGCCAACGGAAGTATTGCTGCGGAAGCTTTGTACGTAGCGGCTTTTTACAAAAACAAAGAAAAAGAATTTGAAGCATCGAACACCATTATTCAAAGATTGGCCAAAGATTATCCCGGTTACAAAAAATACGGAGTTAAAGGACTCCTTTTGATGGCTCAAAATTTTGAAGCGTTAAACGATGCTTTTCAAGCAACCTTTATACTCGAAAACGTCATCCAAAACTTTTCTGATTTTCCGGAGGAAGTCGAGCAAGCCAAAACATTACTAAACGCGATTAAAGCCAAAGAAAGTTCCAGAAATTCATCTTTAGAAAACGAAAAAAATTAAAGCCCCATTATGACTCAAAAGGCAATTGTTTGTGCAACAATATTAATCATTACGACTTGGCAAATGCAGCTATTTGCACAAGAAAAAGACATCAAAAAAATAGAAACCGAAATCGTTCAGGTTGAAAAATCGTACGAACCCGCCTTACGCGAAGCTGTCAGAATTCGCCAACAGGCTCGAATGGATTCGCTCACATCCAGCAAAATCCCCATTCAATACCATTTTAAAACCTTTGCGGTTGTGTCAACTTTTATACCTGCAAAGACAAAACCTTCGCCTCCGCCTAGGGCCGCGCGCGAAAAACTGTTTAGTCACTATGCCGCTTTTGGCGCAGGAAGTTTTGCCAATGTAGAGGCAGATTTTTACGGCAGTTGGGAACTCAACCGATCGCAAAGTTTGTCTTACTACCTAAACCACAAATCATCTCAGGGCGGCATCAGTGGCATCCGCTTAGACGACGATTACTACGACACCCAATTGGGCGCCGACTTTCTCAGCGAATCTCAAGACCGAACCTATTCAGGCTTTGTAAAATTGCAGCATCAAAACTACAATTGGTATGGCTTACCCAATGTGGAAATTTCCCCGGAAACACTTTCCGGCATAGACGAATCTCAAACCTATTTCGGCATCAATTTGGGTGGTGAAGTTACTTTTGAGCGTGCACGGATTCACAATATTTATGCGGCTTACCAAGGTTTTTTTGATGACTTTAGCAGCGCTGAACACCAACTGAAAGCTTCTACAAATTTTGACCTGCGCCTCAGCGATTACAACCTCAAATGGCTCTTGGATATAGACCTGGTAAACGGCAGTTTTGACCAAAATTTCGACGGCAGTACCGACTTGTCTTACAACACACTGAATATAGGTATTTGGCCAAGCTACCGTTACGACAAAAACGACTTTACGGCTGATGTTGGCATCGGTTTGGTAGGCAGTTTTGACACTGAAAACAGTGACACCAATGTCAACATTTACCCCAACATCGATTTGACGTATCGTCCGGCAGGCGATTTGTTTTGGGCTTTTGGCGGCTTTAAAGGTAAATTGACACAAAATACCTATTATAATTTTGCACAAAACAATTTCTTTGTTTCACCCACGCTGACAGTTCGACCTACGGATACCAATTTTGACATATACGCGGGTGTTTCGGGCAAGTTTATTTCATTTTTGCGCTACGAATTAAAAGCTTCCTACGCCGACCAAACCAATTATGCTTTTTACAAATTGAATCCGAAACAGACGACAAACCCGACGGAAGGTTATCAATTTGGCAATTCCTTTCAGGTAGTTTACGACGATTTGGAAACCCTAAAGCTGTCGGGCAGTTTGCATGCCGACTTTCAGAAAACTTCACTGTCTTTGCTGGCGGAAGTCTTTGATTATTCACAAGATTCGGAGGCTGAACCGTGGAATTTGCCCGAAGTAAAAATCACTTTTACAGGACAGTATGCTTTGAACAAGCAGTGGAAATTGGGCGTCGATATTTTCTTTGTGGGCGAACGCATGGATGCATTCACCACCGCAGATCCAAGTTTTCCAAATGCGGTACCGGTAAACTTGGACAGCTATTTGGACATCAACCTCAGAGGCGACTACAAATACGACAGCCGTTGGTCTTTTTTTGGTCGCATCAACAACCTGACAGGGCAAGATTATGAGCGCTTTGCCAATTTTGAAGTGCAAGGCATACAGTTTATGGCCGGTGCAAGCTATCGTTTCGACTTGTAGGTTTTAATATCTGACCAACCATCGGTCAGTTGACAAACCCAAAAATTACATCCAAACAGATTCAACTTACAGCGGTATGTTTCCGTGTTTTTTGTCCAATCTATTTACCTTTTTATTTTCGAGGGTTTTAAAGGCTTTGATGAGTTTGCGTCTAGATTCGTTTGGCAAAATCACTTCATCTATAAAACCCCTGCGTGCAGCCCGGAAAGGATTGGCAAATTTTTCTGCGTATTCGGCTTCTTTTTCTTGTAGTTTTTCCGCCGGATTGTCTGCTTTTGAAATTTCATTCCTAAAAATAATTTCGCTGGCACCCTTGGCGCCCATCACGGCAATTTCGGCTGTGGGCCACGCAAAATTGTAGTCTGCGCCTATGTGTTTTGAGTTCATCACATCATAAGCGCCGCCGTAGGCCTTTCTGGTGATGAGTGTTACACGTGGCACGGTGGCCTCGCTAAAAGCATAGAGCAGTTTGGCTCCGTGCAAGATAATGCCGTTCCATTCCTGGTCTGTGCCCGGCAAGAAACCCGGTACATCTACCAATACCAGAAGTGGGATGTTGAAACAGTCGCAAAATCGAACAAATCGGGCGGCTTTTTTAGAGCTATTGACGTCCAACACGCCGGCTAACGACATGGGTTGGTTGGCAACAATACCGATACTTTTTCCCGCCAAACGGGCAAAACCAACCAAAATATTATCGCCGTAATTTTCGTGAATTTCAAAGAAGGAATCTGCGTCCGTCAGGCCGGTGATAACCTCTTTCATGTCGTAGGGTAGGTTGCTGCTGTCCGGTATGATATTATCAAGTTCATACCTGTATTCATCAGACAAATTATAGGAAATATCAGGCGTTTTTTCTCGGTTGTTTTGTGGGATGAACGACAACAGCGTTTTTATTTTTTCCAAACAATCTACATCGTTCAAGGCCGTAAGGTGCGTAACACCCGACTTGGTTGCGTGGGTTTGTGCACCCCCCAAGTCTTCCGAACTCACATCTTCGTTGGTGACCGTTTTAACCACATTTGGGCCGGTGACAAACATATAACTTGTCTGTTCTACCATAATGGTAAAATCGGTCATGGCAGGTGAATAGACCGCACCACCGGCACAAGGCCCCATAATGGCAGAGAGTTGCGGAATTACGCCGCTGACCTGTACATTTCTGTAAAAAATATCTGCATAGCCACCAAGTGATTTTACGCCCTCTTGGATGCGCGCGCCACCGGAATCGTTCAGCCCAATGAGGGGTGCTCCGTTTTGAACCGCCAAATCCATGATCTTACAGATTTTCTCTGCATGGGTCTCAGAGAGTGAACCGCCAAAAACGGTGAAATCTTGGGCATACACATAAACCAATCGGCCGTGTATGGTGCCATAGCCGGTGACAACGCCGTCTCCAAAATAAATTTCGTCTTCCATACCGAAATCCGTGCAACGGTGTGTAACCAACATCCCTATTTCTTCAAAAGAATTTTCATCCAACAGATATTGAATGCGCTCGCGCGCTGTAAGTTTCTTCTTTTCATGTTGCTTGGCGATGCGTTTTTCACCGCCACCCAAAAGCGCCAATGCTTTACGGGCTTCTAATTTTTTTAAATTATCTGACATAGAAAAAGGTTTATCATTGAGAAAATTCGCATGTTATGATTGATGGACTCGGAGTATTTTTTGATCATCCAAAAATGCTTTTAGCGCAAGCTGTGCAGCTATTTGGGCACGTCTTTCTTGTTCGGCCAATAACATCTCCGGCTGAAAGTATTTTTTGACAAAATGCGTATCAAAATTTCCTGACACAAAGGCCGGGTGCTCACAGACAAATTTTCCGAAAGGCAATGTGGTTTTAACGCCTTTGACTTCGTATTGATCGATGGCCTCTATCATTTTTGTGATGGCTTCTCTGCGGGTTTTCCCGTAGGTAACCAGCTTAGACAGCATGGGATCGTAATAAATAGGCACTTCCATGCCTTCCTCAAAACCGTTATCCACCCTAATATTTTTACCGGTGGGTAGTTTATAACGCTCCAAAACCCCAATGCTGGGCATAAAATCTTCCAACGGATCCTCGGCGTACACCCGGAGTTCGAGCGCATGCCCGTTTAAGGTGATGTCATCTTGCTTAAAAGGCAATGCTTTGCCTTCGGCGATGTCTATTTGCAAAGCCACCAGGTCTAAACCCGTAATCCATTCCGTGACGGGATGTTCTACTTGTAAACGGGTGTTCATTTCCAGAAAATAAAAATTGCGTTGGTCGTCCATTAGGAATTCGACCGTACCGGCCCCTAAATAGTCACAAGACTTAGCTACCTGCACGGCCGCTTCGCCCATTTGCTTGCGCAAATCCGGAGTTAGGATGGCTGAAGGTGCTTCCTCCAATACCTTTTGGTGTCTTCGTTGCACGCTGCATTCTCTTTCAAAAAGATGTACCACATTCCCGTGGCTGTCTGCCAACACCTGAACTTCTATGTGCCTGGGAGAGGAAACATATTTTTCGATAAAAACCGAACCATCGCCAAAAGAAGCCTTTGCTTCGCTAACCGCGCGTTCCATTTGCGATACAAAATCTGAGGCTTTTTCAACGATTCGCATGCCTTTTCCTCCGCCACCGGCTGAGGCTTTTATCAAAATCGGAAAGCCTATTTTGGTGGCAATCTCGCGAGCATATTGAATGTTATCTACGGCTGTGTCTGTGCCCGGAACCATGGGAATGTTGTATTTTTTGACCGCTTCTTTAGCGGCTAGCTTGCTGCCCATCATTCGGATGGCTTTCGGTTTGGGACCAATAAAGATGAGTCCGTTTTTTTCGACCATTTCCGAAAAAGCAGCGTTTTCACTCAAAAAACCATAACCGGGATGAATGGCATCCGCGCCGGTTTGCTTGGCAGCGTCTATAATTTTTTCCATACACAAATACGACTCGGAAGATGGCGGATTGCCAATACAAACGGCCTGATCTGCAAACCTGACGTGCGGCGCATCTCTGTCTGCCGTAGAAAAAACAGCTACCGTTTTGATGCCTAACTTTTTAGCTGTTCGCATGACCCGAATGGCAATTTCACCTCTGTTGGCCACTAATATTTTATTCATTTGCTGATTTTTTTATGATATAGCTTCACTCGCTGATTTTTTTGACTGATCCGTATTAAGAGACCATCAAGCCATCTCTATAAGCAATTGCAACTTACTCACCGTATCTCCGATGCTTACTTTGATGTCTTTAACCACGCCATCCCCTTTGGCTACAAGCGTATTTTCCATTTTCATGGCTTCGAGTGTCAGCAGCGGATCACCTTGTTTGACTTGCTGTCCTTCGGATACGGAAACTAGTACAATTCTGCCCGGCATAGGCGCGATTACATCACTCGCTTCGTGTGCTGAAGCCACGCCAAGACCCAAATTTTCAATCAATAAATCCAAAGCATCTTGAATTTGTACTTCAAAAGTTTCTCCATTCAATTTGAAGCGGTAAGTCTTTTGGTTAAAATCTCGTTCTAGCCATTCAATATCTATGGATTCGGAATTGAAAAGAAGGTGGTTTTTACTTACGTCCAAATTTTGAACGTCTTGGGAATTGAGTAAAATGCTGTGAGATTGGTTGACCAAGAGCTTGTAAGTAGTTGACATAAATGCAATTTTTTGACATTCAAATTTAAGAATAAGATTGTGATTTCGGAGCCATTTTTAGTATTTTAACCTAAAATAGGTTTTCCAATTCCACGCATTGAGTATATTTACGCTGCTATTTTATTAAACTTAATTTAAATGGATGATATCACGCTTCGACTGCTGATTTTAATTCTGATTCCAACGCTGTTTTTAGGCTTTTTGGTTTTTTATTTTACCCAGCGGTTTTTTGAAAATCAAAACAAGAAAATGCGTTTAGATTACCTTCAACATACGGCTAAGGAAGTGCGCCCGCTTCGCCTTCAAGCCTACGAACGCATGACGCTATATCTGGAACGCATCGTACCGGCAAAACTCATCGCAAGGACACATTCGGAATCCAACAATTCTTCCGATTATCTCCAACTGCTTACGCAGCAAATTGAGCAAGAATTTGAACACAACTTGGCGCAGCAAATCTACATTAGCGATACTTGTTGGAGTTTGATTCGAACCGCTAAAAACACGACCATCAACCAACTCAGAAATGCATTGACAGAAGACAAAGAAACCAGTGGGAAAGATATGCGCGAGCTCCTCTTATACAAACTTTCCAATGTGGAACCTCCCTCCTACGTGGCGCTGCGATTCCTCAAAGAAGAAGTTATACAATATTTAAACGGAAATTAATCACCCTTGTTTGAAAGCATCATTTTTAAAATACAAAACTGACTATCAGCTATTTACAAAGAGAAACATCAGCATACTCTGTTTTGTTTTTTTTCAATTGGCCCAAGCGCAATTAGAAACTGCCAATTGGTATTTTGGTCGCAACGCCGGCATTCGATTTGATCCTATTTCCGGAACCGTATCTGCTGTAACAGACGGTAGGCTCGTCACGCTTGAAGGCTGTGCTTCCATTTCGGATCGCTCCGGAAACTTGTTGTTTTATACCGATGGCGTGACTGTTTTCAACAGAAACCATCAGGTGATGGCCAACGGCAGCGGTTTAAACGGTGATTTTTCAAGTACACAATCTGCCATCATACTGCCAAAGCCCAATGATCCAAATATCTATTATATTTTTACGGTGGACGAACCGCACCACCTCAATGCCGATGGAAACCCGCAAACTGCTGATCCGCAAGGCGATGATATAAATCACGGATTAAATTACAGCGTGGTTGACATGCGCTTATCAGGCGGAAATGGCGCGATTGTATCGGGGCAAAAGAACATTTCTCTCGTTACTTACGATACAAACGATGCCACCGAATCGGCCTTTAAAAGTGCAGAAAAAATCACGGCCGTCAGGGCGGCAGATTGTAAATCTATTTGGATTATCTCACATTTTGTAGATCGATTTTACGCTTTCAAAGTAGGCGAAAATGGTGTAGATGATGTGCCGGTAGTTTCTCAATTGCCGCCTGTAAACCCATTGAGCGGTTACCGAAGAAATGCCTTGGGTTATTTAAAAGCATCTCCAGATGGAGACAAATTGGGTATCGCGCATTTCGGCTTTGCCACAGAAAGAGGCGGTGACGGACCCGGTGGCATTTATTTGTACGATTTTGACAATGATACCGGCTTGGTTTCAAATCCTATCACACTATATGAAGGGGATTCTCCCTACGGCATCGAGTTTTCGCCAGACGGCACAAAAATGTACGCTTCCCTGAATTTGGGTTTTGCAGGTGAAGGTCCGGCACTTATTTTTCAATACAATCTTTTGAGTCCGGACATTAGAGCTTCGCAGGCAACCATAAATATGTCAACGGTTTTCGAAGCACCTTCACTGCAGATTGGTTTGGACAACAAAATTTATGTCTCCCAACTCAATTTTGACGATTTTCAATCGGGGAAATACCTAAGTATCATAGAAAATCCGAATGCCCCTGCTGCAGCTATAAATTTCATCACCGATGGTATTTTTCTCGATATCGGCAACAACAACCAACACCTTTCACAAATTGGACTGCCACCTTTTGTTCAATCTTTTTTCAGCAACCGAATTGATATTATTCGAAACGGGCAAAGCAGCCAAAACCTTCCGCTTTGCGAAGGGGCATCCTTTACTTTTAGTGCCGACACCATCGCAGGTGCTGTTTATACTTGGTCAAAAGACGATGTAATCCTTCCGGAAACCGGTCCTTCATTAACCCTCAACAACGTGCAGGCTTCAGACCAAGGTATTTACAGGGTCAGCATTGATTTGCAAGATGGTACTTGCCCTTTGGAGGGCGAAGCAGCACTTCAAGTGATTTCGCTGTCGCAGACACAAGATGCAACTTTGGTGCAATGTGACCCCGACGCCGACGGACAAACGCTTTTCGATTTATCGTTGTCGATTGCAGATATTCTAAACGGACAAAGTGGCATTGGCGTTACATTCCACAACAGTGCAGACGACGCCACAAACAATGTAAACCCTGTGGGCAACCTCATCTTTGAGAACACAAGTGCGCCTCAAGTTGTTTACGCACGTGTGGAAGCCAACGCATCGGGCTGTTTCGCAGTGCGGGAAGTACGACTCGAAATTTCAGCTGATATGGCAAGTGATGCACAATTGGAGGTTTGCGATGAGGATGGCAACGCAGACGGTTTTGCCCAGTTCGATTTGTCGCAGGCCGATGCTACCGTACTAAATGGTTTGGTTTCCGGTCTTTCTATTTCATATTACCTCACCCAAGAAGATGCTTTGATTCAAAACAATCCGTTACCGCAACAGTATCGCAATGTTTTACCTAATACACAAATCGTTTACGCACGTGTCAGCAGCTTAAACAATTGTGTAGATATTGCAGAAATTACGCTACAAGTAAGACCCTTACCCGTTTTACCTCCGGATGAAACCCGCATCATTTGTCTAAATGCCAACGCACCCACTGTATTAAACGCAGGCGTGAATCCGGCACAAGTGGGCAATTTTACCTATTTGTGGAATACCGGAGAAACCACGCCTTCCATACGCGTTTCCCAAGCGGGCTCATTCAGTGTGATTGTGACCAATGTGTTTGGTTGCACTGCAGTCCGAAATTTCACCTTAGACGGATCGGATGTGGCTAACATCACTGACATTGCCATAGAAGATTTAACCGACAACAATCGGATTGAGGTTTTTGTTTCGGGTATTGGTGATTACGAATTCGCCTTAGATTTTGAAGAAGGTCCCTATCAAGACAGTGCTGTTTTTGAAAATGTTTTGTCCGGATTTCACACAGTTTTTGTTAGAGATAAAAACGGTTGCGGCATTGTTTCAGAGGAAATTGCCGTACTTGGTATTCCCAAATTTTTCACACCCAACGGTGATGGATTCAACGACACTTGGCAGGTTAGAGGTTTACCACCTGAGCTGCGCGCCGGAACCAAAATTTTTATTTTTGATCGCTTTGGGAAGTTATTAAAAGATTTGGCACCCAACGGAGTGGGTTGGGATGGCACCTACCGAAACCAACAGATGCCATCTACAGACTATTGGTATCGTATTGAATTTGCAAACGGACGCACGGCAAGGGGACATTTTACCTTAAAGCGATAATATTAAATTGAGGCTTTTAAATGTTGCTGAATGAATCGGCCGGACAGGAAGGCTATCAAGTAAATGAGTCTGACTAACAAATTATGATTGTACCTAGCACTAGAAACCGGATGATTTAAAAGACCTAAAAAATAATGAGATGGACCATCAATCAAAAAGTCATTTAGTATTTTTTATTTTACTATTGTCTGTGTTTTACGGCTGTGAAAAAACTTCAAAAACCCAAAAATTTCCCTATCACTCCCATTCCACAGAGGCTATTTACAGGTATCGCACAGGTTGGCAACAAATTATGGACGAAGGTTTCTATGGAAAAGCCGAAAAATCTTATCAGAAAGCCATGATTCACGATCCTGATTTTTTAATGGCTAAAAGTGTGTATGCTCGGCTGATTTTGGACACTGAGGAACGGCTGCAACTCTACAAAGAAGTGGAAAACAAAAAGCTGACCGTTGCTGGCGACGAACGCATGTTGTTGGATGTTTATCAAAGTTTGGTAAACTTCACCAACCTGCGAGCGCAAAACCATCCGAATGCAAAAGACTCTTTGCAAAAGGCTTTGCAACTTGCAGAGGAAAATTTGGGACATATCATTAAAAAATATCCGGACGAAATTCACATAAAAGCGGAATATGTTGAGATTATTCATTCGCTTTACGGAGATCGGGCCGCCTTGGACACTTTGGCAAAAATCACCACACCACAGCAGCGTTTAAATCCGTTTTTGATGGGTTATGCAGCCGAGTTGGAAGCCAATCTGGGTAATTACGAAACGGCGTTTAGGAAAGCAGATTCGCTAGCAATATTTTTCAAAGATCTACAGGTACCAAAGCCACATGTGGTTTGGGCATCGCTATATTTTAAAAAGAAAAATTTGGAAAAAGCAGCTATGGAAATCGATATAGCCTATAAAATGGATCCCCGAAATCTAGACGCATCAAGGCTCAGAACGCGTATTTACGATGCGCTCCAAAAAAAGCAAGACAGGATTCGGGTACTAAAAAGTTACTAACCCCTGTCAAAAAAATGCGTTTATAGAAGCGTATTGTCTGTCGAGATAAGGGTTTGTTTCGGGTCCTAAATTAAACAGCAAATCCAAAATACATAAATTGCCGATGTGTGGTTTGTCTTGAAAAACTTGGGTGTAAGATTCGAACGTAAAATTGTGTTTCTTTGAAGCCGCCAAAGGTCTTATATCTAAAATATCATCAGACAGTTCGGGTGCATAAACAAGCGTTTTTGAAAAGCGTGTCTCCCATTTCAACAACTTCATTACCAAATTCATACAGACCAAATTCCAATCCATCAATCGTTCGTATTCGGTGTGAAAAAGCGGATAAAAGTCGTCTTCGTAATATTCAAAGTAAGGCGACGATCGGTAGGCGGCACAGATAGATCGCCAATGGTTGGTTTGCCATTCGAAATTATTTTCGAGCAGCACGGCTTCCGATTTTTGTCGGATTCCTTTTCCGTGTTTAATGGGAATATTCAACATCAACCTGCCGTTGGCACCATAAATATACATCCGATTGCGGAGTGTTTGCTTTTGATAGTTGTCATTTACCTCCCAAACGATTTCCGTGGATTGTTTTAGGGCAACAAAATGCGCCACATCGCCAAAATACACAGGGTGTAAATAAACTTTTTTCAACTTAAGCTTTTTTCTGCTTTCTGCGAATCAGCTTGGATATCACAAACCAAAGACCGATGCCAATCAAAAAATATTTAAAATAAGATACCGGTTCGCCGGAACCGCTAACCGTGGTAAAAAATCGATTCCAGCGTGGCTTCCAGTTAGAAAATCCTTGCGTAATGCCCTCTATGCTCATCCATACAAAAACGGGTTTGCCCACCACGTGATCAAAAGGCACAAAACCCCAATATCTGCTGTCTTCAGAGTTGTGCCGATTGTCGCCCATCATCCAGTAGTAATCTTGCTTAAAAGTATAGGAAGAAGCCGGTTTGCCATTGAGAAAGGCCTGTCCGTCTTGCCATGTCAAAGTGTTGTTTTCATAAGCTTCTATGGCGTATCGGTAGATGGAAAAATTGCGTCGGTTTAACTGAATTTTATCTCCGGCCTTGGGAATATACACAGTTCCCAATTGATCTCGATTCCAGTTAAATTTGCCGTTATTGGGAAAAATAGAAGATTCTGTGAGTGTGGAATCAGCTACCAATCTGGTGATGTTGGCAATCGCCGGATGCGATTTCAGTTGCGCGGCGTATGCTTCTGTCAAAGCGTGTATTTGAATTTGATTTTGTCCGATACGGCTTGCTCCATCGCTGATTTCGTAGCGTTCAAAAAAATTGGAACCCAAGGGTTGTCCGTTGGTTTCAATCACATAGCTGAATTGTAAACGCGCTCTTTCGGGCAGTTGTTCTTTTTGTCCGTTTATATACACATAACCGTCTCTAACAGACAGTGAATCGCCGGGAATACCAACGGCTCTTTTTACGTAATTAGATTTTTTGTCCAGTGGCTTATACACATGTATGTTTGAATAATCCCTAAAAAACCTGACGGTATCAACCGGCCAGTTAAACACCACTATGTCGTTGCGCTTAATCTCTTGGAAACCGGGCAAGCGAAAATAGGGCAACTGAGGCCAACTCAAATATGATTTGATTTTGAAAAAAGGAATCGTATCATGAACCATCGGAAACGAAACGGCTGTTGTGGGTGTGCGCGCACCGTAATGCATTTTGCTCACCAGCAGAAAATCGCCCACCAAAAGGGTTTTTTCGAGTGAGGAAGTTGGAATGGTGAAAGGTTGCATCACATACGTATGAATAAGCGTGGCAGCAACCACCGCAAAAACAATTGCGCTGATTAAATCGCCCGTAGCTGTTCTCGCTTTTAGAGACCTGTTCTCTACGTACTTAAGGTCTGTTGCATAATTGAGATAGTACAAATAAAAACCGAGCGTAATCAAGCTTAAAAATGTATGTGTCTTGGTATATTTTCCGAAAGAGCGGGCGGTTTCTACCCAAACCACCCCAAACATGATGACGTTTATCATGGGTACAAACAGCAACAGCACCCACCACCACGAACGATTGATGATTTTGGTGAGAACATAGGCATTGTAAACCGGAACAAACGCCTCCCAGGGCTTACGTCCGGCTGCAATATACATTTTCCAAGTGCCTAGGCCATGGATCAATTGGGCTATCAGGAAAAGGATAAACCATTGTTGAATATTCATAATAGGGTAATTAAAATGGTTTTACATCTAACACATCTTTCATGGTAAAGATACCGGTTTTTCCACAAAGCCATTCGGCTGCCATCACAGCACCGAGGGCAAAACCTTCGCGTCCGTGAGCCTCGTGGGTTATCGATATACGGTCTTCGGGTGCGTCGAAACTGACGGTGTGCGTGCCGGGTACTTCACCTATTCGTTTGGTATCAATTTTTAAAGTGTTATCATCCCCTGTGTCGAGAGTCCATTTCCGGTAATGGCTGTATGCCATAACACCTTCAGCTAAAGTAATAGCGGTACCGCTGGGCGCATCTAGTTTATGAATGTGGTGAATTTCTTCGATGCCTGCATGGTATTGTCGGAAAGGTTGCATCAATTTCGCTAAATATTCATTGAGTTGAAAAAACAGGTTGACACCCAAACTAAAATTTGAAGCATAAATAAACCCTGAACGCGCCTCTTTGCACGCTTGGCATACCTCTTCAAATTGTGCCAACCAACCCGTAGTGCCACTCACCACGGGGACACCGGCTTGGAAACAAGTTTTTAGGTTGGAAACGGCAGCTGCCGGCACACTAAATTCTATGGCTACATCGGCGTTTTTCAATATGTCAACTGTTACCGGTCCGTCTATTTTTGCCACAACTTCGTGACCTCTTTGGGTTGCAACAGCATCAATGGTTTTACCCATTTTTCCGTAACCCACCAATGCAATCTTCATAAAGTTAAAAATTTAAACTCAAGGTTAACCCTGTTTGTACCGTGCCTGTATATATATCGTGCTGCATCATGGGGCGCAGGGTGAGGTTGTTTCTGATGTTAAATTGTTTTAAATGGGCATGCACATTGGCTTCTACAATATTTAATCCGTAGAGAAGCACCGTCATGAGCAAAGACAAATCGCGGTTGCGCCTAAATTCTCTTTGGGCGCGTTCCAAAGTGGTTTGGTTGAGAATAATCCCTTGAAATTCATCATCGTTAAATCCGGCCAGTCGCCTCTTGAGTGCATCTCGATAGCGGTTGAAATCGTCGTTGTTGGTAAAATAGAAATACAAACTCGTTCCCAATGCGCCGTAAACGATAGGAATTTTCCAATATGCCTTGTTGTATGCCTGACCCAAGCCTGGCAAAATAGCCGAATAAAAAGCGGCACGCGCGGGTGAATTGGGATCGATATCTTCAATATTGATGGCCAGCGTATCATTCAAATAATAGAGGTCTTTCTCTGCGCGTCTTTTTTCTCTGCGTTCTTTTGCCGTTATTTTCACCTCGCTTTCGGGTTGCGAAACGGTGTCGTTTTTTTGAGGTGTCTTTTCTTGAGCCAAGCCTGTTAGCGACAAACAGCAACACGCTGTACAGATAAAAAAATAAAACCTAGGCTTCACCTTTGATGATTTTTTTCAAGCGTTTAAAATCCTCTTCCGAATCAAAAGGAATCAAGATTTTTCCTTTACCGTCCTTGCTAAATTGAATTTTCACCTTTGTTTTAAAAAAATCGTTGAAGGCAGGTGTTGCCTTTTGAACAAATTCGGGCGTAGTATGGGCAGATGCTTTTTGGGCGTCTTTATTTTCGTGAAAATTACGCACCAACGCTTCGGTTTGCCGGACCGACAAGTTTTGAGACAGGATGCGCTCGTAAATAGCCAATTGCGATTTTCGATCTTCTATATTGATAATAGCACGACCGTGTCCCATACTGAGAAAACCGTCACGCATACCGGTTTGTATGATGGGATCGAGTTTTAACAAGCGTAAATAATTGGTAATGGTAGATCGTTTTTTGCCGACCCGTTCGCTGAGTTGTTCTTGTGTCAGTTGAATTTCATCTATCAACCGCTGGTAGGAAAGGGCAATTTCGATAGGGTCTAAATCTTGACGTTGGATGTTTTCCACCAAAGCCATTTCCAAGGATTCCTGGTCATTGGCAATGCGAACATAGGCGGGTACATGTGTAAGACCGGCCAATTTGGAAGCCCTGATCCGGCGCTCACCGGACACCAATTGGTATTGGTTAAAACCTGTTTTGCGAACGGTGATGGGTTGAATAACGCCTAGTTCTTTGATAGAAGTAGCCAACTCACGAAGGTTTTCTTCATTGAAATTGGAACGTGGCTGAAAAGGATTCATTTCGATGGAAGAAAGTTCAATCTCAAGAATATTCCCCACTACTTTATCTGCATGGCGATCTTGGGCGGAGCGAATATCGTTGTCGGGGTCTTTCAGCAGGGCAGAAAGACCTCTTCCGAGTGCTTGCTTTTTGGTCGCTTTTGCCATTATGCTAGTTTGTGTTTTTGTATGATTTCGTGAGCCAAACTTAAGTAATTTGTAGCACCTTTGCTACCTGCATCGTAAGAAATTATACTTTCTCCGTAGCTGGGCGCTTCGCTGAGTTTGACATTTCGCTGTATGATGGTTTCGAAGACCATACCTTGAAAATGCTTTTGCACTTCTTCAACTACTTGGTTAGAAAGGCGCAAACGCGAGTCGTACATGGTGAGCAACATGCCTTCTATGTCGAGTTTTGGATTGTGTAAGCGTTGCACACTTTTGATGGTGTTGAGCAATTTACCCAATCCTTCCAACGCGAAGTATTCGCATTGAATCGGAATAATCACGGAATGGGCTGCCGTGAGTGCATTGAGTGTTATCAACCCTAAAGAGGGTGCACAATCAATGAGTATATAATCGTATTGGTCGATAATGGGCTTAATGGCTTCGCGCAACATGTATTCTCTGTTGTCCTTGTCAACGAGTTCAATTTCTGCAGCAACCAAATCTATATGCGCCGGTATGATATCGACAAAAGGCGCCGAAGTCTGCAAGATGGTTTCCGCAGCACTCACGGCGTGTTCCAACAATTGATAAGAACCTGCCTGTACTTTTTCCAAATCGATACCGAGACCCGAAGTAGCATTTGCCTGCGGATCAGCATCTATCAGTAGCACTTTTTTTTCGAGAACACCGAGTGAAGCTGCTAAGTTGACGGTTGTTGTGGTTTTACCCACGCCGCCTTTTTGATTGGCAACTGCAATTACTTTTCCCATAGTCAGGTATAAAAGTTTAGTGTGTAAAAATACAATTATTTACGGGGAAATGAAAAGGTCTTTTTACGGTTTGATAAATGAAGTTGTACAAGCTTCTAATTCCTATTTTCCCAACGCAAAATTAATTGTTTTTTTTAGCCCTTATCATGGCTTCCAACTGATCCCAAAGTGCTTCGGGGATTTGATCCAATAAATTGAATTGGCCTGCGCCTTTGAGCCATTCACCACCGTCTATAGTCACAACTTCTCCATTTATATAAGCCGAAAAATCTGATACTAAGTAGGCGGCTAAGTTGGCTAATTCCTGGTGGTCGCCCACACGGTTGAGTGGTACTTTTTTGGCCATGTCTATTTTTTCTTTCAAATCCCCCGGCAACAATCTGTCCCAGGCGCCTTTGGTAGGAAAAGGTCCGGGTGCAATGGCATTGAAGCGCATACCGTATTTTGCCCACTCCACGGCAAGTGATCTGGTCATGGCCAACACGCCGGCTTTTGCAGTAGCGCTTGGCACTACATAAGCCGAGCCCGTCCAGGCGTAAGTGGTTACAATATTGAGCACGACTGTTTGGGTTTGCTTTTGGGCAATCCAATGCTTACCGAAGGCCAATGTACAATTTTTGGTACCTTTTAAAACAATATCGATAATGGTGTCAAAAGCGTTGGCAGACAACCTTTCTGTAGGTGCTATAAAGTTTCCCGCTGCGTTGTTGAGCAAAACATTTACCTCACCAAAAGCTTTGACTGCTTCGTGCAACATATTTTCTACTTGCGTATAATCTCGAACATCACATTGTAAGGGCAAACAAACACCGCCTGTTTCCTTTTCCAATTCGGCCGCTGTGGTTTTTAATTTATCCAAGTCGCGGGAAGTGATGGCTACTTTGGCACCCAATTCTAAAAAATAGCGGGTCATCGATTTGCCGAGTCCGCTACCGCCACCGGTGACTACGATGTGCTTTCCAGATAAAGCATTGTCTCTTAACATCTTTTGTTTAAAATCTATCATAGAATAACGTTATAAAACTCCGCATTAATATACTTTTCAAATAACCGCTTTTAACATGAGAAAAGCAATTTTTTTGGATTATTTTAAGGCTATTAAAACAAAATCACAAAAAAAAACCGACATTCAAAATATCGGCTTTTTCAATTTGTTTGGATTGTGTTTTATTCTGCTGTCACACCGGCCGATAATCTTTTATAAACACCATTTTGCAAACGTTCTCGAATGGCTGAGAAAGCTTTGAGGGTTTCGGAAATATCTTCAAAGTCATGCGCTGCAGTCGGGATGAGTCTCAACAAAATCAAACCCTTAGGAATCACCGGATAAACGACTATGGAACAGAAAATGCCGAAGTTTTCTCTCAAGTCGTTCACCAAGGCCATAGCCTCGGGTATGCTACCGTTGAGGTAAACCGGTGTCACACATGAGTTGGTGTTTCCTATATCAAATCCCTTTTCGCGCAAACCATTTTGAAGCGCATTCACATTCTCCCACAGTTTTTCTTTCAGTTCGGGCATGGTTCGCAACATCTCCAAACGCTTGCGTGCACCTACCACAAACTGCATAGGAAGTGATTTGGCAAACATTTGCGAACGCATATTGTATTTTAAGTAATCGATGATGTCTTTATCGGCAGCAAAAAACCCACCGATGCTTGCCAAAGATTTGGCAAAAGTGGCAAAATACACATCTATATCTTCTTGTACGCCTTGCTCCTCGCCTGCTCCGGCTCCGGTTCTACCCAAAGTACCAAAACCGTGTGCATCATCTACCAAAAAGCGGAAGTTGTATTTCTTTTTTAGAGCGGCTATTTCCTTGAGCTTGCCTTGTTCGCCACGCATACCAAAAACACCTTCAGAAATCACCAAAATACCGCCACCGGTGACTTCGCAAATTTTAACGGCGCGTTCTATGTTTTTTTCAAGGCTTTCTACATCGTTGTGTTGGTAGGTAAAACGCTTACCCATGTGTAGCCGAACACCATCGATTATACAGGCATGCGCGTCTATATCATACACGATGACGTCGTTTTTGTTCACCAAGGCGTCGATGGCAGAAACCATACCCTGATAGCCGAAATTGACCACATAAGCCGCTTCTTTATTGACGAATGAAGCCAGCTCGTTTTGTAGGTTCTCATGCAGGGTGGTGTGGCCGGACATCATACGAGCACCCATCGGATAGGCAGCTCCCCATTCGGCTGCGGCATCTGCATCTATTTGTCTGATTTCGGGGTGATTTGCCAGGCCTAAATAGTCGTTGATACTCCAAGTAATGACATCTTTTCCCCTGAATTTCATCTTATTGGAGATCGGACCTTCTATTTTCGGGAAAACATAATAACCCTCAGCCTGAGATGCCCATCTTCCCAACGGCCCTTTGTCTTTATAAATTTTATCGAATAAATCTTTCATTCGTAATGAATTAGTTACAGCCTGCAAAGTTATTTAAAACTTAAATGTTATCATAATTTTATTAATTGAATCTAATCATCTTAAACAAAACTTTAGAGAACTGTGATGTTTCAATCTGCCACAATGCTTTAACACGCACTATTCCAGTTTGTAAACCATATCATACAAATCCCGATAAGCCGCTTTGATATGCGGAAAAGGAATGTAGCCCTTGTGCGTTATAGTGTATCCGAGTTTTTCATAGAACCTGACCGATGGTGTGCTGGGCATGGCTTGCAACCAAACTACTTTTTTGTGTAAAGCCTTTGCTTTTTGATGAAATTGCATCATCAATTTGGCACCTATGCCCAATCCGCAATAGGCTTTTCTGAGATATAAACGTTGTACGTATAGGGATTCATCTGCTGTATAGTCACCGAAGGATTTGCACAGAACAATTTTTGCGAAACCTACAAATTTTTCGCGATTTTGCACCAAGAAAAAGCAGTTGTTCTTATCTGCCAATTCGGAAGCGAGTACGGGCTTTGAAAAGTTTTTCTCCAGATAAAGCGCGCCGCCGTCATCCCAAATGTGAAGGTAATTGTCGCTGTAGGCTTTGTTGGCAATATCTACAAGTAAATCTATATGCCTTGCTTCGCATGCCAACACATTCAAATTGTTGTCTGTTAATGCTTCCATTTGATATTACAGCCGATACTCGGTTTTTGTGGATCCGGATATTTTCTGTTGTACAAAAGGGCATCGAGGGCAATGCGCAAATCGGCACCGTTGAGTGGTATGTGATTGCCCGGACGCGCATCGTCTAACTGTCCGCGGTAAACCAACTGATCGCGACTGTCAAACAGGTAAATATCGGGTGTACAAGCGGCATCATAGGCTTTGGCAACTTCCTGGGTTTCATCGAACAGATACGGAAAATCCATTTTGTACTTTGCGGCAAATTTTGTCATATTTTCCGGTGCATCTTCCGGATAATTTTCCACATCATTGCTGTTGATCCCCACAAAGCCAATGCCTTGCACGTGGTAGTCATTTTCAACGCGAACCAATTCTTCTATCATGTGTATCACAAAAGGGCAGTGATTGCACATAAAAACAACCACAGTGCCTTTATCGCCACGTATATCTGAAAAAGACAGGGTTTGGTTTGAGTTTAAATCTTTGAGGGTAAAGTCGGGTGCTTTTGTACCCAAAGCCAACATGTTGGATGGAGTGCGTGCCATTTTATAAGAAATAAATTGATGATGTAAAATTACGCATTGATAATGTCTTTTTTGCATGTTTTGAGGCTAAAAATTATTACCGCTAAAGATGACACTTGTTAAAATGCTTGTGAATAGTAAGGTAAAATGAATTAATCGACTGATTGAAAATCGTTTGTGTTTTTTTCTTTACATTTACAAATGCCTCAGTGAATGTCTGAGAAAATAGCGTCTTTGTAATCTTAAAACCTTATAGCCATGGAATCTACATTCTTTAAATCCGCTTTGCTGTTTTTCGGTATCTTATTTGTAAGCGCATCTTTACACGCACAAGATTCCGAGGTTGAAAAAATTTACACCAATTTCTACAAGCAACCACGGGAAAAAGTGGTGGTGCATCTCAACAAAACGGTTTTTCTTCCCGGCGAATCAATCTGGTTTCAAGCGCATTTGCTAGACCCTAGGTTTGACCATGCCTCGCTCCTATCTTCTAATGTTTACGCAGGTTTATACGATTTGGAAGGCAAACTGGTGTCCGGTGATGTTTTTTTTACAGACAACGGCATCGCCAACGGACAATTGGCCATTGATGAAAATTTTACAGCACAGGAATACGTCTTACATATTTTTACCAATTGGAGTTTGAATTTTGACAAAGGCCATGTGTTTACACAAAACATCCGTATTGCCAGAAACGACCACGCTGCTGCACATAAAACATACCATCCGGAAGACTACTACCTCAAACTCAATACCGAAGGCAATGCGCCTTTGCTCGCAGATGCTCAAAACAGAATTGTCTATGCTCTAACCGACTTGAACGGATTGCCGGTGAGCTTCCAAAAAGGAGAATTGGTCAACAGCAAGCAGCAAGTCGTCAATACTTTTCAGGGAAACAAGGAAGGCTTGGGTGAATTTCAATTTTGGTTAGACAAACAAGAAACCTATACGGCAAAATTCTATATAGAAGGTGATTTTCACTTGACACAAGCCTTGCCCGATGCCCAATCTTCCGGCATACAAATGCAACTCAACACCTTGCTCTCAGATAAAATCGGGATTGTTTTTCAGTCTCATAATATGGCTGAAAAAGCCACAAATCCTTATCAATTGGCCATTGTAAAAGACGGATACATTTTCACCAAAAAAATCGCATTTGAAGAAGGCAAAGCTGCTATTTTTCTCGAAAAAAATGATTTGCCGCATGGTGTGAATACGCTGTACTTATTGGATAACGACAACATTCTATTGGAAAGAAAATTTATGAACCGCCCCGCAGGTTATCTGCCCACAGCTGCCGTCTCTTTAGATCGATTTACGGCAGACTCCTTGTATTTTTCACTCAAAACCTATGCGCCGGATGAGACGTTTGTATTTAGTGCTTCTGCCCTACCCGCAAACACCGTTGCTGATGCCGATAAATTATCGTTTCTCAAACAAAATTTTCTGAGGACTTATGCTTCTGAGGGTGAAAGAAATATGAATCCGCGCCTAATAGACGGCAATCGTATAGACAACTACGGCTTTGATTTGTTTCTGTTGACACAAATAAGTGGTGCCAAAACCTGGCAAGCATTATACGGCACACAGCCGGCGATGGATTACGATTTTGAAAAAGGGTTGACGATTTCCGGTAAGCTGGATATCAGTGCCAAAAAAGCAGAAAAATATGCATTGATTCTCTTTACGGAGAATCTCGGATTTCAACAAAAACTTGACATCAACCCCGATGGAAGTTTTGTTTCTTATCACAATTATTTGGAAAAAAATACGGAGCTCAATTTGGGTTTGACAAACCGTAACGACTTTATGATCAGACCCGATGTGGACAACATAAACATATTGCCCAATACGGAACATACACTTCAAAAATTTCCCTATGCGGTTGATTTTGCAAAACAAACCCTTGAACCGAAAACAAACGGCGATAAAATAGCCATCAAAATTGATGAAATACCTGATATCATTGCGCTCAACGAAACCGAAGTTTCCGCCGAAACGCCTAAGAGCAAAACAAATATTCCGGGACAAATCGGCAGCTCCGTTGAAACCCAAAGATATGTGATAGACCCGGAAGATGTAAAACTCAATTTTTATGTCTTTGATTTTTTGCGAACAAAGGGTTACTGGGTTTCGCTCAACAATACGCCCGGAACGCCAACGATTAGAAGTCAAAAATCGGGCGGTGGCATACCTACCATCTTTATCAACAACGTTCAAATCATCGATTTTTCAATTCTCAATCGTATGCCACTATACGAAGTAGCCGAAATTTACATCAACCATTCGGGTTTGGGCTATGGCGCTAGAGGCGGTAGTGATTTACGTACGGGTGGCGGTGGCGTCATCAATATTTTTATGAGAGAAGGTGCCGACTTTTCCGGATTTTCCTCGCCTTATAGCAATCAGCAAACGGTTAAAATTGTCAATGGCTTTTCGCCTTCCAAAAAATACGAAGCACCCAAATACAAAGTTTTTGACAGTGGCGAATTTGTCAAATTCGGTGTATTGGATTGGATACCACAATTGCAAACCGACCCAACCGGTGAAGTCCGTTTTGTGATTGCAAGAAACCGCCAAGAAGCCATTAAACTTGTCATTGAAGGGGTGAGTAGTGCCGGAAATATGATTTCCATAGAAGAAGTTTT
The DNA here is from genome assembly GCA_032251335.1 of Flavobacteriaceae bacterium. Lineage (GTDB taxonomy): Bacteria > Bacteroidota > Bacteroidia > Flavobacteriales > Flavobacteriaceae > UM-FILTER-40-17. The sequence continues at coordinate 56,587 of JAVVDW010000011.1, forward strand.
CAACATTACCGGGCAATAATTCAGACGAACAAACTGAGTGCCAAAACGGTCAGGATGCCTGTAATACCTTGCAGAAGACTGGCTATGGTAAGCGTTTTGTATGCTGTATTAATATGGAGACCGGACAGTTGGGAGACCACCCAAAAATAACTGTCATTGGCATGTGATACGGTCATAGCGCCACAACCGACAGCCATCACTGTTAAGACTTTGCCCGATTCCGAATCTAAACCCAGGGCCGGAAGCATTTCAAAAACAATGGCCGTAGTGGTGATGATTGAAACCGTAGAAGAACCTTGAGCCGTTTTTAATACGGCCGCAATCAGGAATGGCAACAAAAGACCCAAGCTGGTGAGTTGCAAGTTTTCCAAATACATACCCATCGGCATATAAGCAATCACCCCGCCCAATGCGCCACCTGCGCCGGTAATCATTAAAATCATCGCGGCATTTTTCAACCCCTCTGTAATGTAGGTATTCGATTTTTTCTCGTCCGTAAAAGGCAACAAACGCAGCGAAAACAACATCCCTATCAGTAAAGCTGTCGTTGGATTGCCTAAAAAACCAAGTATGTTTCTCAACCATACAACATCTGAATCTAACAAAACATTTGAAAAAGTGCCGAGCGCCATCAACAATATCGGTATAAAAATAGGAAGCAGCGCGGTTGTTAATTTGGGTTGTACATCGACAGTTTTTTCAAGGACTTTTGTCATTTCAATCGCACTTTCGCTATAAGGGTATTTCTTTGCCAAAAACAGCGAGAACAAATAGCCGACCAATACCACCGGAACGGCGACCAACAACCCGACAAAAATGACCAAAAACAGGTTGTCTATTTGTAAATTGGCCGCAGCGGCGATGGGCCCGGGTGTAGGTGGCACCAACACATGGGGCGCAAAAAGGCCCGTAGCCAAAGCGATGGAAAGCGAAACCACAGAGGTTTTCGTCCTTACAGAAAGTGTTTTATTAAGCGAAGATAAAATCACAAAAGCGGCATCGCAAAAAACAGGAATCGACACTAAAAAACCGATTACACTGAGGGCTAAATTTGGCCGTTTGGCAGAAAGCTTATCGAGAATTGCTTTTGATATAACCAAAGTAGCACCCGATTTTTCGAGCATCACCCCGATGATGGTACCCGCTATAATGATAATGCCAATACTGCCCAGGGTGCTGCCAAATTTGGACAAAATAGTCGGTGTAATTTCAGTTAGAGGCATGCCTGCCAAAATCCCAACTCCGTAAGCCGTAAACAACAACGCCATAAAGGGATGCAAGCGAAAGCGCGTGGTAGCCACAATGATAAAAGCAATCGCCAAAAGCAGGATACCAAAAGCAGCTATCATCTTTTTGTATTTAAAGTTAGCAGTCGTAAAACATTGATGGTTGTGTCCTCTATCAATTCCTCAGTCCGCACCAGAGCTTTATCGAGCGAGGTGACCTCGTCGAGTATCGAAAAAACGGCTGTAACGCCGTGGTTGTAGAGATTTTCATAACCTTCCCCTTTCCTGCCACAAAGGCAAATGACCGGCTTGTGGTGTTTTTTTGCCATTTGTGCCACGCCAAAGGGCGTTTTACCGGCCAATGTTTGTGCATCGATACTGCCTTCACCTGTAAACACATAATCTGCTTGACGGATGGCAGATTCTAAGTCAACCAAATTGGCCAAACACGTAAATCCCGATTGAAGCTGCGCCTTAAAAAAAGTGGACAAGCCAACCGCAACTCCTCCTGCGGCACCAAATCCGGGCTGTTGTACATTCAATTTTGGATTGATTGTTTGAAGCACTTCCGCAAAATGTGTGAGATTTTTTTCGAGGATTTTCAGTGCATCGGGCGATGCGCCCTTCTGTGGGCCGTAAGTGTGAGTCGCACCGTTTTCGCCCAAAAGCGGATTGTTTACATCGCAGGCGATGCTGAATTCACACTGATACCAATCGGGATGTACGGTTGAATCATCGATGTGGACTACGCGGTTTAGATTGCCTCCGTTTGGCGATAATTGTTGCTGTCGGTTATCGAAAAATTGAAATCCGATGGCTTGCAGAAGTCCGCTTCCCATATCGTTTGTCGCACTGCCACCAATAGCGAGTGTAAATTTTCGTATGCCTTTTTCAAAAGCATCTTGCATCAATTTACCCGTTCCAAAGGTATTTGTCAATAAAGGATTGCGCTCGCCGGCCAAAAGCAGTTCCAAACCCGACGCACACGCTAGTTCTATAAAAGCTTCGTTCTTGTTTAATATAAAATATGTGGCTGTGATGGGCCTTCCTAAAGAATCAACCGTTTGCACCGCTACGCTTTGCGCGTTTTCACAAGTAGCTATGACATCCAAAGTTCCTTCACCGCCGTCCGCCATTGGTTTTTTTACGACCGCTGCTTTCGGATATACTTGTCTGATGCCTTTTTCAACGGCATCACAAACTTTGCAGGCTGACAATGCGTCTTTAAAAGAATCGGAAGCGACAAGAAACTGCATGAATTATTCCCTTTGACTTTGTAAATATAGGGAAACAAAAAATAGTACGGTTTCTATATTGAACTTTGTCAAATTACAAGCTATTCGGATGTACTCTTTTTAGAATAAAATGCCGTTAAAACTGAATTTAACAGCATTTATTCAATTACCAATTTTCGAGTGACGGCAGATCCGCCATCTCCGGAAAGTTTCACCAAATATACCCCAGTGCTCATGGCCGGAAGCTTGATTTCTATACGCGATTGGTCGCGCGCTTCGGTATCTGTGTTGAGAATTGACCTGCCCAACAAATCAAAGAGTTTGATATTCGTTATGCTCAAATCTTGGCGGGTATTCTGTACGTGTAAAACGTGATCTTGAGGCGTATGAAATACTTTTAGTTCATCTGAAGTCAACACAAAATCATCAACAGAGAGGGTTTGGTCTGTGAATTGGATGCGAAAACGATCGTTGATTTCTCCTATTTGCGTAAGTTCTACTTCAAAATCGGCGTCTCTCAGGTTGTGTGCAAGTCCTGTTTCTTTGTCGAAAATTAATATGGATACCTCTTCACTTAAGTTTTCTGTCGCTTGCAAGCCTATTTTAACCTTACCGAAAGACGCATTTTTCACGCCCAAGGGGTAACTTTTATTTTCGTCAAATGAGCCTACGCCTTGGATGATGAGTTTTTGGTCATCCACAACAAAATACATATCCTCCGGTTGACCATCCAAATTTAAGGCATCGTAGCCGTTGTTGAACTCATCGTTGGCTTGGTTTTGGGTAAAAGTGAGTAAAATCTGTCTTTTAAAGCCTTGAGCGGTCGTATATGATAGTCTGATGCGCTTGAATTCATTAGATGCTACAATATCTTGAGAATTGTTTGTAAAGTGTGTTTCCAGCGAAACCAATATGTCTTTGGGTTTGTTAGCCTTAACCAAGTTATTTGAAAGATTTCCGTCAACATCTGTATCATCTTCTCTGATAAAGGCGCGTTGGTTGTTATTAAAAGTCAGTGTGCCCCCCGAGGCATTGGCAATCACAAAAAACCCTTGACCCACAGGAATATAACGCCCGGGCGTAACAGTCCCTGCTCCGGTTTGATTCACATCCGGATGAGAAAAAGCCGGAACCCCTCCTGACAAATTTAACACGGCATACCCGCCTTGATAATCCAACAAGCGATGCGTACCCCCACCCCAATGTTCCCAAAAGTAAACAGATGCATTGGTGCTACCGATGTTATCGTTGATAAATGTTTCGGAATCGAGGGCTGATGCATAAGGATTGCCCAAGAGTGTGAGCATACCACCCGAGATGCTGTATTGAATACGACCGTTGTGCGGTTTACCTACAAAGGTGTAGTTTTGATAACCCAAGCCCGAACCGGAACCCTTGTGTATGTAGCCTTTACCGGCTTGAACCGAACCGGTACTGCCGATGGGAATCCAGTTGTTGATGTCGTTGCCGGCATTGTCAAAACGGTACATCCAGCGGGTGCTTAAAGTAGCAGGAGGGCCTGCTGCACCATCAAAACCACCTGTAAAAGAAAGGTTTATCGGACTGGCCGGATTGTTCCCGTCTCTCACTACGGAGTTGATTGAATAATTGTTGTTGTTTGTAGTGTTGTTGGGCGTTCCCACGGGCGAAGACCAATAATTGTAGTTATATATATCGGCTGTGCCTTGTTGGTCGCGTTCCAAAACGCCCGCGCTGGTAGGGTCTAAGTCGGAATCGAGGGTTTGAACGAGCTGTGATTTGCCTGTAAGGTCTATCTTTCCGTCCAATTTTAGATAGTGGGTGATTTCCAGCTTGGTGTTGTTGTTGATGTTCAATTGATTGCTATCTACAAACAGCCCCAGCAAGGTTTTGTTGCCTACCGAAGTAATGTTGTGGCTCGTTCTTACGATGTTCCAGTCAATGGGGCTTCCATCTACTATCGACAAATCATTAGGCACTTGCATCTGTGCCCCACTGCGCCAAATAGCATTGCTGCTCCAGGCACCGCCGCCCACACTTTCGTAGGGTAAGGGAGCGGTTTGCAGGTGTACTTCTACCCTGTCCGGCACAATCAGACGTCCGCGTTGGTCGTTTTGAGAGTCGTCGTTTACGTGGGTGCCAATGTAAGAATTGAAGGTATAATAAGCCGTGAGGTTGCTCCAATTGACCGCAGCTATATCGTTTTTGGTGACCGTATTGGGAATGACAACACCCCGAGTTCCGGAGCCGTCTTGCAAGATTTCTTGGTTCATCACAAAACGGATTTGATTCACGCTTAACGCGGTGTTCCAAAACCTTAACTCATCAATATTACCATTAAAGTGGTTGCGGATATCGGTTTGCGAACGAAACTGGGCACCTATCGCAAACACATGATTGGTGGCGGCCGGTGCGTTAAGGCCTGTTTGGACGACATCTTCAACGCCGTCTATATACAGCCGTGCCGTACCACCATTGTACACGATGGCAAAATGATGCCATTGGTTGGGGTTGAACGCAGTGTTGGCAGCAATGGTATTACCTCCGGAGCCGGCATCTGTCCATTCCATACGCAAGCGGTTGTTGGTCCGGTAAAATAAGCTAAAACCAGAACTGCCGTTATACTTAGAGAAAACGGCTTGATCGGTTGCGGGCGAATTGTTTCCCCGGTTAAGAATCCAACCGGCTACGGTAAAGCTGTTGCCCAATTCAGGTGAAAGGTCTGTTCGCACAAAATCGTCGCTGCCATCAAAAGTAAGATGCCGTGGTGCTACGGTTTCGTGGGCCACGCCAAAGGCGATAAACTTGGTGCCGTCAAAATCGAATAAGGCTTCCTGATTGGCACCGTTGGTGCGTAAAAACACGGTTTCTATGCCGTTGGTGAAGTTTTCATCGTCGGCTACCACCATTACGTAGGCATCGTTGCCCACCAAAGGCGTAAAGTTGGTGAGTGCCGCTGTGGGGACTTGTACTTTTACGGTAGGCACATTGCCACCGGTTTCTACCACCAACCATTTGCGGTTAGACACGTCGGTTACGGTGTTTACCGTCATGGGGCCAAAGCTCAGCGTGATGGGCGCACCCGAATTGTTCATGTTTTGCCCGTTGGATCCCCAAACCAGAAAGCTACGGTTGGTAGGAAAACTGTTGGCATTGGCAGTGTTGGTAGCGGCTATATCGCCCAGCCCCATGGTGAGTACCGGTGGGTTGGCACCGTTGTTTTGGCTTTTGGATTGTTTCTGATTGAGTTGGGAAGCATCATCGCGGCCAATACCGGCCACATCGAAATTAAAACCGCCACTGCCGGCCGAGATGTCCCATATTTTGTTGTCTTGAGAATCTAAGTAATCCTGACTAACACCGTTTACCCCAAGAGTAATTCCGTATTTAATGCCCAAATAACTTTCTATTCGCCTTCTTTCCGAAGCATCATCTTTTCTGGAACTATAGGTGATTACCTCGGCGATTCGTCCATTAAAACTTCCGTCAAATGCCTGACTCCTTCCTAACCAAAAACGGCGGTTGTTCTCGTTTCCAAATTGTGGCACGCCTACTTCTCTGTTTCCAATGTTTACGCCATTAACAAAAAGCTCCTGTGTACCGGCTAAACTGTTTCTGGCATTAATAATACCTATCTTTGTATAAGTATTACCACTCACTTCTGCCATACCGTAGCCTTTTAGATTGTCGTTTGTCTGATCCGTTGGATTCGTGCCTAATGCATAAGCAATCACCTCATTGTCATATCGTGCTGAATAATTTCCAAAGCCAATTCCTGTTACATCTTCGTCATAAGTATTGCTGATGCTTCTCTGTGAAGTAAAAACATCCATAGGTGGGTTTGTAGCACTGTTGATAGGTGTGTCTGCGATGACTACAATAAAAAAATCATGGGTATGAAAGCCAGACGAGCCGTACAAAAACTGACGATTCGTATTCAGAAAGCTCAATTCTTTTGGTGCCGTGGCTGTATTGTTTACAAAAGAAACCATCGGGTTGAAGTTGAAATTGTCGATGGCATTATTTTTAAATTTAGGCCGAGAGAGACTGGGGTTTGTTACGTCAGAGATTTTGGCGTTGTTGCCTTTTCCGAAATCGACCCAAGTGTTCACATCTGTATTGTCTGCTACTACGGTTGTCCCATCTAATTTGTCTGATCGAAGCCACAAATCAAGCCCCGACACAATGCCGCCTGGGGCTGTTGTAATATTTTTGAAGTTTGTTCCGTATATGGTTATATAATCCACGAAAAATTCTCTAGAATCGTCGTTGTTACTGGAGATTAGCCTAAACTGAGAGGTAATGGAAAAGATAAAGTTGCTCGATAATAAAGTTGCCGATATGTAACTGTAGTTAAAGTTGTCATTAATATCTCTGGTATCATCCCCAACCAATACGCCGTTACCTTTGGTAACAACCCGCACATTTTGCCAGGAAGCTAATGGGTTATCGCGATATTGAAGCGTGACGGTACTGTTGGTTCGGGCATCATTACTCCTGACGAAGAAGTCAATGTCTATTTTATCAAAACCAAAAGTGGATACAATAGGAGAAACAGCCGTGCTCCCATTAACTGCAAAATTTAGTTTATTACCGTTTTTGTATGCACTTCCCGCAGTCCGAGACGTATTGGTTCCTGATAGCGTCCAACTGTCGAGGGCGCTTTCAAAATCAACTTGGTGAAGCTGAACGGTCTGTGCGTTTGCAAGCTGATAAGTTAATAACAAAATTAATAGTGTGTAAAGTTTATTCATATCAAATATTTTAATATAAATCGGATGGTAGGGTTTGGCGAGAAAACATGATTGTGTCGCAAAAAGAAAAATCTGGCATGCTTTGTAAAGCCAAGGGGCGTTTCCCGATTGCCGCCGGGGTCATCGGTTTGGGTTGTAGTTAAGCCACAAACTTGGGAGCACATCATGTTCTTAATGAGGGGCATGGAACATATTTTTAGTAAAACTAAAGAATGTTAAAACGCCAGTGAAAAATTTTCGATAAACCGTGATAATTAATCGATTAAGTGTAAATTTACCATACTAAAAAGGGTCTATTGTAACTACAACAGACCCTTTTTAGCAATAGAATATTCTATTACATTTTCACCAACTTTTGGGTGGTTTCCAAGCCGTTTTCGTTTTTTAATTTAAGGAGATAAAGCCCTCTGGATAAAAATTGGTCTTGAAGGTTTATCACGCCATCTTGTGCTTCAAATGCTTTTGAAAAAACCAAACGGCCTTGCAAGTCGTATAAATTGGCGGTAAAAGCCTCACCTTGGGCCTGAGCCCATTTGATTTGAATTTCTTCGACAAATGGATTTGGAAAAATTTTCAGGCCTTGCGCGGCGATAAAATCGTCATTTGACATGGTTGGTTTTTGATCTTTAAAAACTTGAAAATCATCAAAAAAGAAACCGTCAAATTGGGTCGGATAGTTTTCACCTAGATTAGACCCTTCCGATCTTAACACAAATCTAAACTGCACGTTGGGCTGGTTAAACAGAAAACTGTTGTGCGAAGTGTTGATAAGAAATTGCTCCAAAACCCATTTGCCCATACGGTCACCATCATAAAGCAGTGTGCCGTTGTTGGGCTGAAACTGTTCGTTGGTGGTGCTTTTACCGGCGTGGTCGTTCGAGTTAAAAATGGTGGCCGGCTTGTTGTATATACCTTGTACAGGCACCCAAGTGCTGCCGTCTGTGGATGCTTGAAATTCGACAAAGTCAAAATTGCGTTCCAAATCCCACCGGGTATAAAACTGCACCATGGCACTCACCAATTCATGTCTGGGATCGGGCGTCAAATTTAACGAGGTGTTGAGGCGTAAATTTTTTGAGAGATTGGTGCCGTAGGCAAGTGTGATGGCGTCGCTAAAAGCGCGGTTTCCGTTAAACTTGTCGGCTGTAGTGATTACCCACGAGCCACCTGGGGAAGCCCAATTGTTGGTGTTCCCGGATTCTGCGTCGTCAAAAAACAAGCGGTTGGCACCAAATATTTTGATGATGTCTGCTTCATAAAGGTCGTGGTCTTCGTTGCTGAGTTTTACCACAAATTGTATAGTGTCGCCTGGGATAACATTTGCCGCCAATTGCATACTTGCAGAAACATTTCTTTGTTCCAAAACCGCCATACCGGTTTGGGTTGCCGGTTGGGTAATCGAAACAATTTTGTCTAAGGACACGGGCGTGACAGTCAGTGTAAAATTGCCGGGGGTTTGTCCCAATCTCTCGATACCAAATTTTAAATCGACCGTTTGCGTGGAAACATGTGTAGGCGTCAAATCGTGCAATACGGCAAATTTCATCGCGTACAGCACATTGATAAAGTTGATGCGCATGGCTCGTTTGGCTATGTCATCCAGAAGAGCCGGATCGGGCCAAAAGCTGCCTTCGCTTCCATCTCGCGCACCACTTTCGGGTGTGGTGCCTAAGATGGCTTGACCCGAGCCGGTGCGCCCGTTGTTGTCGGGTGCGCCACCCAACATCCAATCGTCAACAATACCGGCAGCGGGCGGGAAAACCGTAGCACCGAAGATGTAACGGTTGTATTGGGTCATGTCCTCGTGAAACTTGTGGTATTCGGCTTCCCGGCCTGTAACCGCCGTAGGGTTGCCCCCATACGGATGCGGAATAGAATTGGCAAAGGAATGATGCATTTGCACGGTTTTAAACTGCCGGGCTAGCACAAAGTCGCGCAGCATACGCGATTCCGGCTCCGAAAAAGCGTTAGGCCCCCTGTAGGAATCAAAACAGGTATTGGTAGAAGATCCACCCGGAAATGCATACCAATAATCAAAATTGCGGTTAAGGTCGGTGCCTTGCGAATTGGAATCGAAAGCACACACGTTTCTCAGGTTTTTTCGCTGCATCCCACCGCCTGTGGCACTGATGGCTTGGTTTCGAGCAACCCCGTCGGGATTGACCATGGGGATAAAGTACATCTCGCTGTTGTCCACGATGTTTTTCACAAAAGGATCGGTGGCATAATTTTCTAAAAGATACCACATAAAAAACATATTGTTCATCAGACTGGCAGACTCTCTGGCATGGATGGCACTGGTGATTAAGGTTTCGGGTTCGTTCTCGTCCGTGTCTGGATTGTCGGATATTTTCACATACCAAACATTTCGCCCTTGCCAAGTGGTTTCTGTTGTAGAAAGGGGTGCTTTTGCAGTAATCAAATTAGGAAACAAAGCGCGCATTTTGTCGAGTTCTGCTTCCAATTCGGACACAGTAAGCATGCCGCCCATAGACCCGAGGCTGAAATTTTGGGGAACCGCCCAATCAATTTCTTGCACTAAGGTTTCGGGTTGTGCCACGTTGTTGAGTAACGCTTCGGTGATTTTTCTATCGACAGCTTGTACAGCGGAAGCCCCCTGAGTCGTTTGAGCCCTTTGCAAACGGGTAAATTGCTTTTCAATTTCTAAGTTTCGCTTGGCGAGCGGCAACATCCTTTGGGCTCTTTCTGAATAGAAAGCGGTTAAATCGTCGATGAGTACTTGGTAGCCCAAGCCGGCGGCTTCCAGAGCAGCGAGTTCGTGTGATGAGAGTTCCAACTGTACGTCTGTATCTGAAAAAACAGCGCCACAACGGAGGTCAACGCCTGTTTCGGCAAGTTTGTTTACAAAAGCGGCACCACTGCCATTGATTTTAACCCGCTTGTACAGTTCGGGTTGAGATTCTTGTGCGTGAGCAACAAAAAAAATTGTAAAAACAAACAGGGCTGAGAAAGTAGTTCTTAAAAGCATCGCATAGTTGTTTAGAAAAACAAATATAGCTTGATATACAATATTTTAAAATTAAAAATTAAAAAATATCATAAACCGATGAGAATTATGCTTAAAAGAACTCGGTTTACAAAAGAAGTCTATTTGCCTTACTGCACCAAATCTACCCCGGATGACGTGCCGAGTCGGCTGACGCCCAAACTCAAAAACTTGAGTGCGGTTTCTTTGTCTTTAATGCCTCCGGACGCCTTTATCTTTGCGCGATTCCCTATGGTTTCTTTGATGCGTTTCACGTCTTCTAAAGTGGCGCCTCCGGTACCAAAACCTGTGGACGTTTTCACGAAATCAGCTTTGGCTTCTAAGCAGGCTTTTGCTGCGCTTATAATTTCCGCATCGGTCAGGTAGCAGGTTTCTATAATGACTTTCAAAACTTTTTCACCAATAGCTTTTTTGATGGTGTTTATTTCTTGGGTTACGGCCTGCCAATCTGCCTGTTTGGCCCAGGCTATATTGATGACCATATCAATTTCGTCGGCACCGTCCGAAACGGCTTTAAGCGCTTCAAAAACTTTGGCATCCGTATGCATGGCACCCAATGGAAAGCCCACAACGGCCGCCAATTTCACATCGCTTTTAGACAATAAATTTTTAGCTAATTCTACCCAACAACCATTTACACAAACGGCGTAAAAACGATGCGCAATGGCTTCCTGGCAAAGCTGTTCGATGTCTGCTGGGGTGGCTGTGGGTTTAAGTATGGTGTGGTCTATGTAGGTATTGAGTTGCATAATTTATGAATTAAGTGTAAATATAAGTACCGTGCGTACTTTTGATGGTTAACTTTTTCCGATTCGATGCTTCTACACGTCCGACTATTTGTGCCGGAACGTCAAATTCATGGGAAATATCGATTATCGCTTGGGCAAATTCAGCAGAAACGTACAATTCCATACGGTGTCCCATATTGAATACCTGATACATTTCTTTCCAATCGGTTTGAGATTCTTGCTGTATGAGTTTAAACAAAGGCGGTGTTTCAAACAATTGGTCTTTGATGATATGTAGCTTATCCACAAAGTGAAGTATTTTGGTTTGTGCGCCTCCACTGCAATGTACCATGCCGTGTATGTTTGCACAACCTATTTCCGTCAATACTTTTTTGATGATGGGCGCATAGGTACGCGTAGGCGAAAGCACCAACTTACCGGCATCAACAGGGCTACCCGAAACGGTGTCTGTCAGTTTTTTACTGCCGCTATAAACTAAGGCGTCCGGCAAAGCCGCATCAAAGGTTTCGGGATATTTTTGCGCCAAATATTTTGAAAAAACATCGTGACGTGCCGAGGTGAGTCCGTTGCTGCCCATGCCACCATTGTAGGTATCTTCATAGGTTGCCCGACCAAACGAAGCCAACCCCACAATAACATCACCCGGTTGAATATGGGCATTGTCTATAACCTCTGCTCTTTTCATCCTCGCGGTGACCGTAGAATCGACAATGATGGTTCGGACCAAATCGCCCACGTCAGCCGTTTCGCCACCTGTGGTAAATAACTCAACGTCGTGTTGGCGAAGTTTTCCCACCAGTTCTTCGGTACCTTCAATAATGGCAGCAATCACTTCGCCCGGTATCAGGTTTTTGTTTCTGCCGATGGTAGATGACAAGAGGATGTTTTGTGTGGCACCCACGCAAAGTAAATCGTCCAGATTCATGACCAAAGCGTCTTGTGCAATGCCTTTCCAAACACTCAAGTCTCCGGTTTCTTTCCAATAGGCATAGGCCAAAGCCGATTTGGTACCCGCACCGTCTGCATGCATCACTATGCAATATCGGTCATCATCGGTGAGATAATCCGGAATTATTTTGCAAAAACTTTTGGGAAAAAGACCTTTGTCTATATTTTTAATAGCGTTGTGGACATCTTCTTTCTGGGCAGAAACGCCTCTTTGTGCATAGCGTTTGGAAGTCTGTTCGGACATGACTAAGGGTTATGGTTGCACAAAGATAACCTCTTTTACAGAAATAGGCTTCAGGAAATTTTGGAAGATGTCAAACCAACACAGCAGACAGCCCGGCATCGAGCAATTGTTGGCAACGAGGTTCCAATTCGGTGAGTGTGCCTGTTTTTACACAGCATTTTCCTTTGTAATGCACGATCAGCGAACATTGATGTGCTTGCTCTTGGGTGTGTTCACAAACGTCCATAAGGGTTTCGATGACATAATCAAAGGTGTTGACATCGTCGTTGTACAGGATGATTTCATTCAGAGAAAGTACATCCGTTTCTTCTGAAAATTCGGGCAATACTTTTTCGTGGGTACTCATATCAATTTTTTATACAAACTTAAAAAATCAGACCTTTATTTACAACTTTTGAAAAGCAACACCCACCCAGTGGTTTCGCGTAAGGTGTTTTTCATAAAAAATATGTGATGCTTCGCAACAACTTTTGATGGCCTCCAAATCATTGTCATAAAAACCGCTCAAAAACAGTTTACCGCCCGATTTTAATACCGAGGCATAGGTTTGCATGTCTTGCAACAAGATATTTCTGTTGATGTTTGCGATGATGGTGTCGTATTGTTTGTTGCCCAGTAAGGCGGCGTCGCCTTCCCAAACCTTAATGTTTTTACACTGGTTCAACGCAATGTTTTCCAAGGCATTTTCATAACACCAAGGGTCAATATCTATGGCATCTACTGCTGCGGCGCCACGCATTTCGGTCAAAATAGCCAAAATAGCGGTACCGCTTCCCATGTCTAAAACGGTTTTTCCGGTAAAATCTTCGGCGAGTAGCAACTGCGAAACCATGTGCGTTGTTTCGTGATGCCCGGTGCCAAAAGACATTTTAGGCATGATGACAATCTCATAAGTAGCATTGGATTTGGGGTGAAACGGCGCCCGAATGTGCAGCAACTCATCGATGGAAATAGGGTCAAAATTCTTTTCCCAATCTTCGTTCCAATTGACGGTTGGTATGGTTTCAAATTGATATGCTATTTGAAAATCATCCCGTTGAAAAATTTCCAATTGTTTCAGTTTTGCTTCATCCCATAAGGGCTCGGGCATATAGGCATTGATGCCGGTTTCATCATCTTCAAAACTTTCAAAAGGGAGTTCGCTTAAATAAGCCAATAAGATCTCCGCGCCGGGTTCTTTGGGTGTCACCGTAAAACGAACCGCTACATAGTTTGCCGGCATGTTAAGCGGCGTTTACAATGGCTAGAAAATCAGCGGCTTTGAGCGATGCGCCTCCAATAAGCCCGCCGTCAACATCGGGTTTTGAGAAAATTTCGACTGCATTTTCAGGTTTCACACTGCCTCCGTAAAGGATGCTGACGTCTTCGGCCACGGATGCACCATATTTTTCGGTCAAAGTCTGTCTGATAAAGGCGTGCATTTCTTGGGCTTGTTCGGGCGAAGCTGTTTCGCCTGTGCCTATGGCCCAAACCGGTTCGTAGGCCAATATGATAGACTTCCAAGCGTCGGTATGGAGGTGAAAAAGGGCGTTGGACAACTGAGATTTTACCACTTCAAAATGTTTTCCGGCTTTGCGTTCTTCCAATTTTTCGCCAAAACAAAAGATGATTTCGAGTTTTGCGGCCAAGGCTGTATTTACTTTTTCGGCGAGCAGGGCATCGTCTTCGTGAAAATATTCGCGTCGTTCGGAATGGCCTAAAATGACAATTTCGACACCTGTACTTTTAATCATATCGGCAGAAATTTCGCCGGTGTAAGCGCCGGATGTTGCTTGGTGCATATTTTGTGCAGCCACCTCCACCTTAGACCCTTGGGCTGTATCGGCCACAGTAGCTAAATTGGTAGCCGGTGGCGAAACAATCACGCGGGTTTGGCTTTGTGCATTGAGGTTGGCAATAATATCTAGGGTTAAGGATTTGGATTCTGATACGTTTTTGTTCATTTTCCAGTTTCCGGCAACTATTTTGGTTCGCATAAGATTTCGATTGAATGATTAAAAAAATTTACACCGGCAAAGATACCAAACTCATCGACATAAAAGAAAACCCAAACTTACGAAGTTGTTAAATAACTGCCGCGCTTTGGTTTTTACACGGTTTGCGTTTTGCAAAGGGATGCTGTCACTTTTGCCTATGAAAAGTAGTGAACTTTAAGGTCAATACAACTTCCTTTATTGATGTCGTTAGTAACCTTAAAAAAACATAAGTTGCCAACTATTTTCAATCAATTTTGTTTGAGTTTTTGCAAAGCCTCATCTATCGTGATTCGGTTGTTTTGAAAATAGGCTACCAAATAAGCATCTTTATAGCCTGCTTTTTTGGCGTTTCGCAGCAATTGTTCCGTTTGGTTGTAGTCAGTGGTTTCGCCATAGAGATAGCGGTACAACTTCCCTGTTCTTTCCGAAGTTACGGGTTCGAGCTTGTTGAAGTTTTTGGCGCGCAGTGAGAGCTTTTTTGAACTGGCAAAGAGCTGCACTTTAAAAACCAAATCGGCTCGCTTTTCGTAGTTTACAGCAACCGTTTGGGGTGTTTCATCATGTGATTTTTCGTAAGATAAATCTTCGCCAACCATGCCCAGTAGTTGGTTACGATATTCGATGATGGATTTTGTAATAGCCTCAGACATTTCGTTTTGTCCACGTGCCGAGTGCAAGTAAGCTCCCTCTGCCCTATTGGTCAAAAACCCGACTTCCACCAACACACTTGGCATAAAAGTGAGCCTGTTGACCAATAAATTAGCTTGTTTGACACCTCTGTTGACTCTTTTGAAACTATTGGTAAATTGGTCCTGTATTTTAGATGCCAACAAGATGCTTTGATCCAAATATTCTTCTTGAACAAGCGTAAGACCAATCACCGTTTCGGGTGCGTTCGGATCGAAGCCTTCGTAATTCACCTCGTAATTGTCCTCCAAAAAGATGACTGAGTTTTCCTTTTTGGCAACTTCAAAATTTTCTTTGGACTGGGCAATTCCCAATACAAAAGTTTCTGTGCCTTGTGCCTGGCTGCTGTGGGCGTTGCAATGTACCGACACAAACAAATCTGCTTTGGCTTTGTTGGCTATATTGGCGCGGTCTATGAGTTCTACAAAGTCATCTGTTTTGCGGGTGTAAATCACTTTGACGTTTGGTAACTTTTCGAGTGTTGCCCCTACTTCTAAAACAATATTCAGCGCAATGTCTTTCTCTTTGTAACCGTTGCCCAAGTTGCCCGGATCTTTACCGCCGTGGCCCGCATCCAAAACAACGACAAAAGGGGTTTGTGACTGTGCAATTGCCCATGGTGATAAAAAACTGAGAAGGCAGAAAAAAAGTAAAGACCCAAAAAACCGGTTATGCATACAATTTAAAAATTTGTTTTCGTTTGTTCTGTATAGGTATAACGCATTTTATACCGAAAAAATATGCGTAAGTTTGCGGCTTCAAATATTGAGCCATAATTTTACAAATTTAGTACTAAAAGAATTGCGGACAAATTTGTTTCACATATATTCACTAACAACTATATGCGTGCTTTTCTCTTGGATGGCGCATGCACAGGAGTTCCCAATTCCCACAAAAGAACCGCAAAACATTCCTGCCGAGAAAGATACCTTATCCGTGCGTTCAGACAGCATACAAATGCCAAAACCCGAGGTGCTGCAAGGTGTGATTTTAGATACGGTACGCGTGGATACCACCGAGGTGGATTCTATCCGGAAGGACACGGTAAAAAAGAATCAAATCTTAGATGCCAACATTACTTATAAAGCGAAGGATTACAGGCGTTTAGACCAAAAGAAAAAACGCGTTTTTCTCTACAACGAAGCCGAAGTGTACTACACGGACGTAGAGCTGAAAGCGGGACAAATCGTCATTGATTACGAAAAAAATCTGGTGTATGCCGGACGGCTAAAAGACACGGCGGGCAACTATGTACAATATCCTTTTTTTAAGCAGGGTACAAATGCCGTAGAACCCGATTCTATTATTTACAATTACAAATCGGGCAAGGCACTCATTTTTAACTCGCGCACCAAACAAGGAGAGATTAACATTATCAGCCCTATCAGCAAACGGGTAAATGACTCGGTGATTTACATACGAAATGCCAAACTGACCACCTCAACCGATTTGGATGACCCGGAATATTATTTTTTGGCGCGACGCCTCAAGGTGGTACCCGGACAAAAGGCGGTTGTAGGCGTCACCAATATGTATATAGCCGATATCCCTACACCTATCGGCATTCCGTTTGGTTTTTTTCCGTTGAGCAGTAAAAAATCGGTGTCGGGTGTGATTGTTCCCACTTTTGGTGACGACGCCAGAAGGGGATTCTTTTTGCAGAACGGCGGTTATTATTTTGCACTGTCCGACTACTATGACTTGGCCATCGTAGGCGATTTTTTTACCAACGGCAGTTGGGCCTTGCGGTTTGAATCGCAATATGCAGCGCGTTACAAATACAGAGGAAATATCAGTTTCAGAAATGAAAACCTAATCACCAGCGAACGCGGTCTGTCTGATTTTTCCAAATCCACCAACCGAAATTTTAGGTGGTCGCACACCCGCGACCCCAAATCGAGTCCGAATTCATCGTTTTCGGCATCGGTCAATATTGCTTCGAGTGACTTCTTTAGGGAAAGTATCAACCAGTTGAATACAAGCAATTTTCTGTCAAACACACTCAGTTCTTCCATTTCGTATTCCCGAACATTTCCCGGACCGCCAAGCATCAACATGTCGATGACTGTGACCCATTCGCAAAACACCAATACGGATGTGGTCAATATGACTTTGCCTACCTTTCAGGGCAGCGTTGAACGAATATTTCCTTTTGCACCTCGCGTGGGTGTCAAAAGGGGCGCATTGCAAAACATTAACTTTCAATACAACCTCAGGGCAGAAAATCGCATCCAAACCTTTGATTCTTTGTTCTTGAGAAAAGAAATGTTTGACGATGCCAAGGTAGCTGCTCAACACACCATTCCGATAGCGACCAATTTTAAAGTGTTTAAATATTTTAGTGTTTCTATGGGCACCAACTACAATGAGGTGTGGACGCTCAACACTATCGACAAAAAATTTGACACGCTCACCAATCGCGTAGAGACTATTGAAGTGGACGGTTTTGATACTTACCGCACTTATGACTTTTCTACCAGCGTGGGTACCACCATCTACGGAACGTTTAATTTTGGTGAAGACAAACGCATCCAAGCCATCCGACACGTGATGCGCCCTTCTGTGAGTTACTCTTACCGGCCGGCTTTCGATCAGTTTTTTGAGGAATTTGAGCTGCCCGAAACCGATACCAGTGGCAATCCGCTTCCTTTGATAAACAACGAATTTACGCGTTTTGAAGGCGGTATTTTTGGTGCGCCGAGCAACCAGGCGTCCAGTTTTATGGGCTTTTCACTTGCCAATACTTTTGAAGCCAAGGTGCGAGACCGAGACACGACCAAAACCGAGCCTAAAAAAATCACCTTGTTGAGCAGCCTGAATTTTTCTACCGGATACAATTTTGAAGCCGATTCCTTAAAGTTGAGTCCGTTGAGTGTGCGCGGAGGCACACAATTGTTCAACAACACTTTGGGTGTCAATTTCGGTATGGTATTGGATCCGTATGCGTTGGACAATAACAACAATAAATTCAACACGCTCAACATCAACAACGGCGGTAGTTTGTTCCGACTTACGAGCGCGAATATTACCATGGATTACGCCTTTTCGAGTAAGGATTTTAAACCTCGTGAAAATCGGGTGCAAGACGGTTCTCAAAACAATTCGCGCGACGATGATTTGTTTGGTGTTTCGGATGATTTTTCGGATAACCGCTTGCGCGAAGAAGAAGACGGCGAAGAAGAGGAAAAGGAAACCAAACTCTATATGGCCAACATGCCTTGGGATTTGAGGCTGGCACATTCTTTTAGTTACAACAATGCCCGTCGGCAAAACGAAGTGACGAACAACTCGCTGATGGTGTCCGGGAATATAGATTTGACACCGGGTTGGCGGATTGGTGCTTCTACCGGTTACGATTTTATCAACAATGGCTTTACGTTTACCCAATTGCGTTTTGAAAGAGATTTAAGGACCTGGCGGATCAATTTCAATTGGACGCCCTTGGGTGCACGCCAATCTTGGTTCTTTTTTATCGGGATAAAATCATCGGTGCTCAGCGAAATCAAATACGAAAAAAACAGGCCTAGAGACCAACGTTTGTAATGTTAACGTCAGTTCTATATAATTTTTTAGAGAAAACGTAATCTCGATTAAACTTAAGCAAAGCGGAGCTTTGTAAGCTTTTACGCAGTATAACAAATAAAATTCGTTAAAAATTTTTGAAGCCTTGGAGAAAATTTAGAATTTTATTTGTGGTTTTGCGCAGCAAAAATACCTCGTAAAAGTGTCCTTTCTTTTGGTTTATTTTCTTTGGACAAGCAAAGAAAATGAACATAAATAATTGATGCGTTTGTTTTCTTATGCCGAACTCATGATAATGTTAAGGAAACGCTAAGTCGGGTACTTTTCCTTGTGTTTCTTTAGATAAATTTTACCTTCGCAACTTATTGTTTAAATAATTTATTGGCTATTAATCATTTACATTTATGTCACAAGTAAAAGAAAAAGACACCGTACAAGTTCATTATAAAGGAACACTCGGCAACGGAGAAGTTTTTGACAATTCCTTTGATCGCGAACCTTTAGAGTTTACATTGGGTTCGGGGCAAATCATCCCCGGATTCGAGCAAGGCGTGCTCAACATGAGCGTCAAGGAACAAAAAACCATCCACATTCCTGCCGAAGAAGCTTACGGTCCGGTGTTGGAAGAATTGATACAAGAAGTACCCAAAGCCGATATTCCGGCTGAAATAGAACTCGCCGTGGGCTTGCCTTTGGTTTCACGCGCGCCGGACGGACGTGAGTTTCAATTGGTAGTAAAAGAAGTTAAAGAAGAAACCGTTTTGCTTGATGCCAACCATCCGTTGGCCGGCAAAGACCTTACTTTTGAGTTGGAATTGGTGGCTATTAAATAGACCTTTTCCTAAGGATTATTGATTTGATCTATCGCAAAAAGGCTTTTTTCTATTTTGAAAAAGGCCTTTTTTTATAAATTCGTTTTTATACGGACAACATACACATGGCGCATATATACGTATTTGGCGTTGAGAATGGCCAAGACCAATCCACAAACGCCATCCAAAAAACCAAGCCTTAAAACATATTGCCTGACAAATTTATAAACACCCTTTAGAGCAAACCATACAGCATACGTGGTTTCACCGCTTTGATAGATTTCTTGGGCTTTCAGTTGGGCATAATGTTTCCTCTTTTGTTCTATGTGGCTAAAATTCTTGTAAGGATAATGAAGCATTTCATTTTTTAAAATGCCAACAGTCCCTTGCACATCTAATTTTTCATGTACCAGTCTGCCCTTTTTGTATAGTGCTTTGTCTTTTTGAAAAAGTCTTTCAATTTTATCCTTGTTTCTGCCACCAAACCGCAACCTTTTTTTCTGAAAATAAATTTGCCTCCGTATAAAATAAGCTGCGTGCGCATCGGGCTTGCAAACTTCAGTCTTTATTTCGTCTATTGTTTTTTGGGGTAAGCGCTCATCTGCATCAATAAATAAAATCCAATTGTTACTGGCTTTAGAAATAGCAAAATTTCGTTGGTCTGTAAAATTTTCAAAAGGATTTTGAAAAAGATTCACTTTTGGAAAATCTCTAATAATATCTACCGTACCATCTGTGCTGAAAGAATCGACCACGATGATTTCGTCAGCAAAAGAAACGTTTTCAAGCACTTCCCGTATGTGCGAAACCTCATTATAGACGATAAGTAATGCAGTTATTTTAACATTTTTCCTTTCTTGCATCCTATTTTTATCCTTTAGTAAAAATACAATTTAAGATCAATCCTGGCTGTCCATTTTTTTGATTAATCTTCTTCTTTGTTTCGGTTTCTCTTAAATTTAAACAACATTGACATTGCTTTAAAACTAGCCTATTGCACCCTTTAATCGAGTTGCTTAAAATACACATACCTCATATAAACATACTTGGCTGTAAAGTAAGCCAAAACCAAGCCTGACAAACCATCAAAAATACCGAGTTTTAAAAAATAGTGGCGAACAAATTTGTAAACCGCTTTTAAAAAATACCAAACAGCGTTGGGTTTTTTACCTTGTGCTTTGAGTTCGCGCGCTTTGAGCTTGGCATAGTGAATGCGTTTGGCTTCGTAGTGTGCAAAACTTTGGTAAGGATAGTGAATTAACGCGTTTTTGAGCAAGCCTGTGCTCCCGTTTACTTCCAGCTTTTCGTGTACGAGCCGGCCGGGTTTGTAGCGGGCTTTACCCTTTTGAAAAAGACGGTGGATTTTGTCGGTCATCCGCCCGCCAAAACGGAGACGTCTGCCTTTAAAATATATTTTTCTACGCATCAAATAAGCATCGTGCGCATCGGGTTTTTGTATTTCCGCTTTTAATTCGGCTATGGCAGCGGCCGGTAACCGCTCGTCTGCATCGATAAAAAGTATCCAATCGTAACTTGCCTTTGTCAAAGCAAAAGTGCGTTGAGAGGTAAAATCCACAAAGGGATTTTGAAACAGTTGTACTTGCGGAAAATCTTTTATGGCCTCCACCGTACCATCTGTACTAAAAGAGTCCACCACGATGATTTCGTCTGCAAAAGACAGGTTTTTCAACACTTCCCTAATGTGTAAAATCTCATTGTAAGTGATGAGCAGGGCGGATATTTTAGGCATATTTTGTGTTTTCATCAAATTTGAGTTAAGCCCGCACAAAGTTAAACATTACGAAGTAGATTCGCATTAAACTAAACCAAATTATGATGAAACGCCCATGGAAAAAATTTGCACACAGCCGTATGATTATCCTAGGGCGTTCCATGCCTGTGCTGAGCGCAGCCGAAGCATGACCGCTGAAAATAAATAATTATAAACCCATGAAAACATCTGTTATTATCAGTACTTACAATGCACCGGAATGGCTCGAAAAGGTACTTTGGAGCTATGCCGGGCAAACCGAAAGTTCGTTTGAACTTATCATTGCCGACGATGGCTCCGGTGAAGAAACTGCCAAACTCATCGCAAGCTTCAAAGCGCAGGCAAATTTTCCGGTCATCCATGTTTGGCAGGAAGACGAGGGTTTTCAAAAATCAAAAATATTGAACAAAGCCATTTTGGCCTGCCGCACCGATTATATTATCATGAGCGACGGCGACTGCATCGTCAGGAAAGATTTTGTGGCCAAGCATCTCAAAAAAAGGAAAAAAAGCCGGTTTCTTTCCGGTGGATATTACAAACTGCCCATGTCTGTTTCAAAATTAATATCGAAAGAAGATATTGAATCGGGACGTTGTTTTGAACTGAAATGGCTGCTTAAAAATGGCTTGGGAACTTCTTTTAAAAACAACAAATTGAATGCGGATGGCATCAAAGAAGAATTCCTGAACAGTTTTACAACCTCCAAGGCTACCTGGAACGGGCACAATGCTTCGGGTTGGCGGGAAGACATCCTGGCAGTCAACGGCTTTGACGAGCGCATGCAATATGGCGGGCAGGACAGGGAAATGGGCGAACGACTCAAAAATTTGGGCATCAAAGGCAAACAAATCAGGTACAGTGCCATTTGCCTGCACCTCGACCACGAACGCGCTTATAAAACGAAAGCATCCATCAAACTGAACAAAAAAATCCGGAAATACACCCGCAACAAACACATCAAAGTCACTCCTTACGGCATCCGGAAGTTTGAACCTTTGGATGCGATTCGGCCGGAGGAAGCGTCGGTGGATTCATGTACAACTTAGGCAACGTGCCGTGGCTATGAGCCGTTGTGGATTTTTATGCGCTAGCTTTTCAGTTTAGCACTAACCTATATTTTATTAACTTTTATTTAATTTAAACACCTAAGAAACAGTTGCTTAGAACTTTTGTTAGCAACTGTCTTTATTCCGTTCTTTTCATTTTAAGTGGATTTTGTCGTGTGTCAAAAACATCATTTATCTCAATCCTATTCTCAGAATTATTAATCCAGTAAATTATTTTATAGTTTTTGTAAATTAAATATCTAAATTGTTGTTTTCTGTTTTTTAGCAATTCCTCGACTTGTCCCATTTCGGGTTGTCGCTTAAGTTTTAGTGCTTCATTAAAAATACCGTCAATTAGTTTCTTAGCAATTCTATAGCTTGCTTTTCTATTATAGTAATCAAATATTTTTTCAAGTTCCTTTTCAGAAGATTCAGTCCAATAAACTTCTAAACCCATTTCTCTATTTTGGCTTTTAAGTCACTTGCTTTGGTTAATCTTCCATTTTTAGAATCATCCATTGATTTGTCTATTCTTTCATTAAATTCTTCAATGGTCATCGGTTTGAAATCTTCATTTTTAGAAGTTTTATTTTCTTTCAGTAAAATTTTTTCAAGACGAATAATGACTTCTTCGCTTTGAACTTTTAAAAACTCTTGAATAAATTCTATTTTTCTAGTGTGAATATCCATTCCTATGATTTTTATCAAATATACAAATTAATATTTTTTTGAGTCAGATTTTTTTCAGCTTGTAGCCAACTTTCAAGTCAGCTTCACTGATTTCAACGAATTTCAAAGCCTATAATAATGATGCTTCAATCTGGCCTGCATTTTCCTTATGATGTTTAGCGGTTTTCTTCCGCTGACATACTTTTCTTTGTTTTCATAAAAGTCAACGCAGGTGTCAACTATCCGCTCACTCGATTTTCCATCGGTGTAAGGGTGCATTTCTGCTATAAAACCTTTGATTTTAAGAATCAAATCATCGGGATTTTGCAAGACACTTTCTATTGCCATCCCTATTTCTTCAGGGTTGATGATGTTGTAAAGATGATTTCCCGGACGGTTGTTTCGGTAGGTCACCACCGGTTTTTCCTGTAACAAAAATTCATAAATGGCAGAAGTGGTATCTGCCAACATGATATCTGCCTTTTTAAATAAGGGAATCAAATCGACTGTGTCGTGAAAGCTGAGATGTTCGCTTTGGATATTTTTAAATTTTCTGACGATAGCTTTGTCCATTTTCGGGTGCAAAACCACCATCCATTGGTATTTACCGGATGACGAAAGCCTTTTTATTTCATTGAAAACATCTTTGGAGTGTGCCAAACTCAACCGGGGCGTGAAAGTGGATGAAACCAACACCACCGGTTTTTCATTTTTGTCTGTTTTTTCAAGCGGAAACAACGTATCCACTTTTGGCCATCCTGTTTCTACTACTCCAAAATGACCTTGTTCTTTGGCCAATTCTTCAAATTTACCCGTGGTGGAAGGCCCTTGTGTACAATACAAATCAAACAAGCCGCGGATGCGAAAATGTCCTACATTTTCAGCCCTTTTGCCGACAGAAAAACCGTGAAACACCTGCACTTTGATACCCGGGAAAAAATCGGGGACAGTATTGCTCGCACACAAAACGATATGCGGATTGTACTGTATGACCTCCTTTACGCCCGGCAAAACAACTTCCGAGCCCGATAGATGTGCCAGGGTTTCTTTTTCTTCTGCAAACCACTTTACCTCATAACCCCTGCGAAGAATTTCGGTTTCTAAAGGTTTTCCGATGGGAATGCCATAGACGTAAGAAATATGGATAAGAAAGCGATAATGCACCTTAAAAATTTTCCTTTTGGTCGTATCGTAAAATTCAACCTTAAATCTTTAATCAAATCTTAAGGTAACTTGGCTTTTAAAAAATTATCGATTGCTTTTGCGCCTTTTTGGCTGGCAGTTTCCTTAGAATCTATCAAAAAATTTTCCTCTAAAAATGCGCTTTGTTTTTCTTTGAAAGCGGTTAGTGTTTCCGTCTCGGTTTGCAACGCTTCGTGAAGTTGCCCGACCCCGTCAATAACCAATCCCATCTGCCAAAAACGGTAGCTCAGATCGTCTTGCCAAGCCGTGAGATGACTATTTATAAACACGCAAGGCCGCGGCATGATGACAAACTCAAAAACTTGGCTGGACACATCGCCCAAATAAATATCAGCTGCTAAAGCATAGGACATATCCGAACTGCTTACGCTCCCCAAGTCGATAAAGATGTTTTCGGCTTCAAAATATTTTTGGGGAATATCAGCAGGTTTGAGGAACCCTTTTCGGTTGAAAAGATAAATATGCGGGGCAAAAATCAGGTTAAATTCTTTGGATTGATAGAAATATTCTAAGACTTCCAAGCCGTGTTTGTACCAGGAAGACGTCAATCTATTGAAATGTGGATTGTATATCACTATGGGCTTATCATCCTTAAACAGCGTCTTTTTATTATTAAAATTTATCAAGTCAAATTTGGGATAGCCAATGATTTCGGAACTTTTGGCCAATATACCGAGCTTCTCTAAATTTTCTTTATAAAGCGGGCCGTGCAAAAGGTGTAAATCAAAAAGTTTTAATTCAGGTATGTAGGAATAATCGCGACCGGCCGGACCGTGGCCCGTAAAAATAAAAAAGGGTTTTTGAGCCTTTTTTCTGGCCTTAAAAAGATATTTGTGGTTTTTCTCAGTAAAAACTACAGCATCGTAACTCAATAGTATTTTTTTGTAGGTTCTAAAGAAGAATACGGAACTTGGTTTTTTCCTTCCTGTGAAGTAGTCGATAATTTTTCTTGCCAAGGGCTTCTCCAATTGTATAACACTTATATTTTTAGCTTCGAGTAGGTCTAAAAAATAAAACAGAACTTCATGCTTGTATCTATAGGTCAAGATATCTATTTTAAAATCCGAATTTTTGGACAACTCAGATGCTAAACCTAAAAAATGTGGGATGTGATGAATTTCTTCGAAATAAAGGAAGGCTACGCGTTTTTTTACAGAATTCACGAATGGATAAAAATTAGAGGATTTAAATATTAAAGGAAATAATTAGAAAAGTTTTGGCATTTAATGCATCTCAATTTTTCAGTAATTTAACAGCCTTAAAAACGACTACCCTACCTGGAAAGTCTTGCGAGAATGTTACTTTAATCAAATATTAATTTTTGTGTCAGATCAAAAATCTTCCAAACACTTGTGGTTTATGCAAAAAAAGAATGGTAAAACTCTTACAATAAATGGCTTACAATATTAAACTTACCGGCAAAAACTTAATAGAAGCCGAAATGTTGATTTGTGAGGTCAGCCAGATTTTAAATCAACTGAAATTTCCCTATGCTTTGGAAGGCGGAACGCTTTTGGGCATCCATAGAGACGGTCATTTGTTGCCTTGGGACAATGATGTGGATTTCAGTATGCAACGCGTGCACCTGCCTGAAATGAAAAAACTTGACAAAGTTTTAAATCAAAACGGGTTTCGGCTCAGGGTGCGATATTTTAAAACCGACCAAAAGCCGTTTTTTAAAAAAGGTGATATCCGCATCCTTAAAATCAGAAAAAAGAAATGGCTGGGTTTACTAAAAGGTAAGGTTGCACTGGATGTTTTTATCAAATACCAATTGGGCCAAAATTTATATTGGTTAGTTGGTGATGGTATTCTTAAATCCTGTCCGGTATCTTTCTACGAAAAAGAAGAAACCATCCATTTTAAAGGAATCGATTTTCCCACGCCTAGTCCTATTGCAGATTATTTAGCCCACCGTTATGGAAATTGGAAAAAACCGGAACCCATCTGGAACACTTTTGAAAACGACAAGTCTATTGTCAGAGGTGATCTGAAGGATTAAAAACCAAATTCCTTATAAATTTTAAATTTTCTGAAAAGCGATAGTTTTCTGCGCTCGGGAACACCAAATTCTTTGATGTAAAACCGCACGGCATCTACCATCCGCTGAGCCGAATGTCCGTCTTTGTAGGGATGATAGGTATCGGATATGATTTTTCGCTGCGGTTTAAAGGCATCTTTTTGCAAATTTTCAGCCACACTTTCAGCCAGCCTGTCATACGTCAAACGGTTGTCCCACAAGATTTGCGCTGATATGTTTTTAAAAGTAAGCACCGGCTTGTCTAACAAGAGAAATTCGTAGATGACGGAGGATGTGTCGCTGATGAGCAAATCGGCCATCATCAGGTATTTGGTGATATTTCGCTCCGATTCAAAGCGCACATTGTCTATACTTTCGGCCAGTTTTATATAATCTTCTATGAGTTCTTTACCCATCAAATCGTGAAATTTGATAAGAATTAGATAGTTTTTATTTTCGGCCAAACGCTTTATTTCTTCTTTCAGAAAAGGCGCAGAAGTGAGTGAAGGCGAAAAAGTGGGCGCGTACAGGAGTATTTTTTCGGCTTGGTATTTTTTGAGCAGCGCTTCTTTGACGGGTTGATATTTTTTGGGGTTGCTCCAATAGATATCAAATTTTGACCAGCCGGTTTCGATGACTTCAAAATCTTTGTATTTTTCTTTTAGCTTTAAAAACCTGTTTGTGAAATAGGAGCCCTGCGTCAGATACAAATCAAAATAATGGCGGATTTTAAAATGGCTTTTCTTTTCACCCGCCAAGCCATGAAAAACTTGCACTTTCACCCCGCGCAAATAATGTGGCACTTCGTTGCCCGGCACGAAAATTGCGTCGCCCCGATAGGCTTTTAAATCTTCCATTTTTGAGGTAAAAGGCTCGCCTTGAAAGGGAAATTTGTCGGCGATTTTGGGGTACACATACCACAAAAAATCTTCATTCTGCGCTTTCAAAACCTCTTTGATCGGGTTCAGCACATCAAACGCATACGGGTTTTTGCAGAATAAAATATGCCTCATTTTGTATGGAATAGGCTGTTGGCGTTGTCCAAATCTTCTTGAAAGTCAATTTCCACGCAATTAAACTGAGAGATGTCCACCGGCACAATCTTAAGTCCGTCATTTTCAATGGCCAATTCGATCCCTTTTTCAAAATAATCCTGATCATCACATTTCTCCAACCACTTGATGAGCGTTTTGATGTCTTTTTTGGCAATGAAATTGATGCCTACGGCCTCGCCCAAAGCATTTTGTACTGATTTTGACAGTTTATTGATGTAGCCGTCTTTCAAGGTATATTTTACCTCTTCCTCTCCCACTTTTGCCGTGTTTACCACCACAAACGACTGCTTCTTTTTGATATAGGGTTTCAATACAGCCAATAAATTTTCATCGAAAACAACATCGCCATTTATCCACAAAACTTTTTGATTTTTATTTTTTTTCAGGGCGTGCAACAAACTTTTGGAAGTATTGGTCGTATCAAAAAATGTATTGTAAACGTAAGCCAGTTCGGGAAAACTTTCCATAATCAAATCCTTTTTAAAACCGACTACCACCATAATGTTGTCCGGATTGAAATATTTGGACAAATGCGCGGTTTGCATTTCCATAATGCTTTTGCCGTTTTGAAGAACCGTGAGCGGTTTGGGTGCAGGATTTCCTAGGCGAGAACCTATTCCGGCTGCGAGAATAATGATTTTCATGTGCTTCTAATTATTGCTACTAATTAAATCAAAACCAACACCTTAAATCAGCCGTGTTGATACAAAACGCTATGAAAAATTATGCCTTTTGATTCAAATTGGCTGGCTTGATGAAACGGCTAATAGGCATTTCAATTCTTAAGATTTACTTAAGGTGCTGATGCCCCAAAGATAGAATAATCTAAACAGCTACAAAATAATTAAAGCTAAAATGCTAAACCGCTACATCGTACTCCCTGAGTGCGTCGTTTAAAGACGTTTTTAAATCAGTAGAAGGTTTTCTTTTGCCAATGATGAGTGCGCAAGGCACCTGAAAATCCCCTGCTGCGAAAGATTTGGTATAGCTCCCGGGGATGACCACCGACCGCGCCGGAACAATCCCTTTCATTTCAACAGGTTCGTTCCCTGTCACATCAATAATTTTGGTAGATGCCGTCAGGCACACATTGGCACCCAAAACCGCTTCTTTTTCTACACGAACGCCCTCTACTACAATGCAGCGCGAACCAATAAACGCGCCATCTTCTATGATGACCGGAGCGGCTTGCAACGGCTCCAAAACACCACCGATGCCCACGCCGCCACTAAGATGTACATTTTTCCCGATTTGCGCACAACTGCCTACCGTTGCCCAAGTATCCACCATTGTACCTTGATCTACATAGGCACCGATGTTCACATAACTTGGCATCAAAATAACCCCTTTTGAAATATAGGCTCCGTGGCGTGCCACCGCGTGCGGCACCACCCTGATTCCTTTATCGGCATAGCCTCTTTTGAGCGGGATTTTATCGTGATATTCGAAAATGCCCACTTCAAAAGTTTCCATTTTTTGGATCGGAAAATAAAGCACTACGGCTTTTTTTACCCATTCGTTTACCTGCCAGCCGTTTTGGGTGGGTTCAGCTACGCGCAACTGACCCGAATCGAGCAAATTGATGACTTCCCTGATGGCGGAAAGGGTTTCAACCTGGCTTAATAAACTGCGGTCGTTCCAAGCTTTTTCTATAATGGGTTGTAAATCGTTCATATCTGATTGTTTTCTGGCAAAGATAAGTCTTCCTGTCTTTTTAAAAACTAACTTTTTGTTATAAAATTTCAAACCATACCTTTCCTATGAAGCATTGTCTAAATGAGAAAAGCACGAAAGAGAAAAAATCGAAGCGGTTTCTGTGTGTATTAAATATTGTAGTATTTTAGACACATAAATTCGACGTTCATGAAATCCATTTTACGCTTACTCTTATCTCTTATTTTTTCGGTTCACCTAACAGCCCAAGAGCGCAATGTCCAACACCTCGATAATTTGTTAACACAATGGCATCAAGCCGCCTCAGAAGCCGATTTTGAAACCTATACCAATTTAATGACCTCAGAGGCTGTTTTTATTGGAACAGATGCTACCGAAAACTGGAAGGGACAAGCTTTTAGAGACTTTGCTAAGCCTTATTTTGACCGAGGCAAAGCTTGGTCTTTTTCGAAACTCGAGCGTCATATTTTTTTTAATGCAGCGGAAAATACGGCCTGGTTTGATGAACTTTTAAGCACACAAATGGGGATTTGCCGCGGATCGGGGGTGCTTATACAAACGGACGCGGGTTGGAAAATCGCACATTATGTGTTGTCTATCGCCGTACCCAACGAACATGTAGATGCACTCACCAAACTCAAACAAACAAACGACCAACAACTTATAGAAAAATTAAAAAACAACTAATATGAACTTGTTAAAACCTATCACATTTCTATTGTTATTTTCGACCCTCACATGGGCACAAAACCCAAAACCGCTCACGCACGAGGACTACCACGCTTGGAAAAACATATCTAAAACAGAGCTGTCTCGTAACGGCAAAGTGTTGCTTGTAGAAGTAAAGACCGCCACAGATTGGGGTGATGGCTATCTTGAAATTCACAACACCACAACCGGTTATAAAGACCGTTTTCACAATGGCTATCAGGCCGTGGTAAGCTATGATGAAAATTACGTTTTTTTTAAACGAAAACCCGATTATGAAGTGCAAAGACAGGAAAAAAAAGACAAGGTAAAAAAAGACAAACAGCAAAAAGATGCCTTTTTTATATTTGACGTTCAGCGCAGAGAGCTAATCGATTCGCTGCCCAACGTTAAAAACTTCAAAACGCCGAAAAAATATGAAGGATGGGTGGCCATACAAAAAATAAAAGAGCCCGCCGACAAAAAGAAACCTAAAGACAGCATGGCTACCAAAAAGAAGCATCCGGCATCGGAAGATGATTATATCATTATTATCGATTTGAAAAACAATCGAAAAGACAGCCTATTTCGCACAGCCGATTACGAATTTTCCGAGGAAAAACCAGGCTTTTTCTTCTCAAAAAAACCTGAAAAGAAAAAAACAAACGGCGGTGTGTTCGCATACGATTTTAAAAATTACACAGAAATTCCCATCGACACAGGCAAGGTTTCCTACAAACACCTCGCCGCCGACAAATCTGGCTCTGCTGTAGCTTATTTGGCCGCTAAAGACTCTATTAAAAATGATTCGCTCCGCTACGAACTCACACTTTGGAAACAGGGAAACACACAAACCATCATTGGTCAGGATTACGAACTGCTTCCCAAAAATTGGCGCATTTCTATGTATCAATCTCCCGAGTTTTCAAAGCACGACCAACGCCTCTATTTCTACGCCAAACCACATAAAGAATTGACCGTGGACACCACGATGCTCAAAGACGAAAAAGCAGAAGTGGACGTGTGGGTGTGGACAGACAAAATGATACAGCCGGAACAACAAGCGCGCAAAAAACAACTCACAGAAAAAGCCTACGCCTTCTATTTTGATTTGGCTACTCAGCAAATAGTCCAATTAAATCTGCCGGAAATGGATGATTTGACATTTGACAGAGACCGGGAAAAAACCTACATACTAGGAAGCGATTCGCGCGCCTACGATGTATCTCGTTCTTGGGATTTTCCATGGCTCAGCGATTACTACGCTGTTCACACACCAAGTGGCAATCGCAAAAAAATGCTGGACAGCATCGCCGGACGACCCGAATTGCATCCAACAGAAAACAAAGCCGTTTATTACGACCACATCAATAGACAATGGTTTGTGGTCAACCTGGAAAACGGTACCACCCAAAATCTTACTGCCACCATCCCCACACCGCTTTTCGACGAAGACGACGACCATCCGGCTGCGCCACCGGCTCACGGATTTGGCGGATGGACAGCCGACGGACAGGCTTTGGTTTATGACAAGTACGACATCTGGATGCTCGATATCCATGGAAAAGAAAAACCTGTAAACCTGACCCAAACTGGCAGAGACAGCAAAACCGTTTTCAGAACCCTGCATCTGGATCCGGAAAAAAGAGAATTTGCCACCCAAATGGGACGAAAATTGCTACTTACCGCTTTTGACGAAAAAACCAAAGGCGATGGCATTTATAGCATCGACCTGAAAAATCTCAAGCTAGAAAAATTAATCGCTTTCGATAACTTTGGCATCCAAGGCATTCAAAAAGCCAAAGAAAAAGAGGTCTTTGTATATCGAAAACACAATTTCCAAACTTATCCGAACGTCATCCTGACAGACAAAACTTTTAAAACCGCTAAGATTTTAACCGATGCCAATCCGCAACAAAAAGACTACGCTTGGGGATCTGTTGAATTGGTCAAGTGGAATGCCTACGATGGTGTGCCCCTAGAAGGTTTACTCTACAAACCTGCCAATTTTGACCCCAACAAAAAATACCCGATGGTGGTGTATTTCTATGAAAAACGCTCAGAAACGCTTCACAGTTATATCACACCCTCGCCAAGCCGCTCTACCGTAAACATGAGCTACCTGACGAGCAATGGCTACTTGGTTTTTGTACCGGACATTGTTTATAAAGACGGATATCCGGGTCAGAGTGCTTATAACTGTATCGTATCGGGCGTGGAAGCATTAGAAAAACTCCCTTATGTGGACAGCAGTAAAATGGCGCTACAAGGGCAAAGTTGGGGTGGCTATCAAACCGCCTATTTGATTACCAAAACCGATAAGTTTGCCGCAGCCATGGCAGGTGCGCCTGTATCCAACATGACTTCTGCATATGGTGGTATTCGTTGGCAGTCCGGACTCAACCGTGCTTTTCAATACGAAAAAACCCAAACCAGAATTGGCAAAAATCTTTGGGACGGTTTCGATTTGTATATAGAAAACTCACCGCTTTTCAGTGCTCCCAATGTGAACACCCCGCTTTTGATGATGCACAACGATGCCGATGGTGCCGTTCCGTATTATCAGGGAATCGAATTTTTTATGGGCTTGCGGCGATTGCACAAACCGGTATGGCTGTTGGTTTACAACAAGGAAGCCCACAACCTGACTAAAATGAAAAACCGCATGGATTTGTCTATACGGATGATGCAGTTTTTTGACCATTACCTCAAAGGTGCCCCACAACCCCAATGGATGGTTGAGGGTGTGCCCATTACCGAAAAGGGTTTGGACTACGGCTACGAATTGCTGGATGGTGAAAAAAACTGATTTTTTTAATCTATATTGAGGCAAGTGTTCCGACAAAAATTACCCCATCGCCTATGTGGCATTGTGTTGCCGCTGTTGTGTTTTTCTTGCTTCTATCTGACGGCCCAAAACATCACTGTCAATCAAAATGTATCACCTACAACTTTAATTGAAGATGTGTTGGTCAATTCCAACTGCGCCTCGGTGTCTAATGTGCAAGCTGTGAGTGGCGATTTTGGCGACGGTAGTTTGAGTTACGGATTTTTTGAAAGAAACGGATCTGATTTTCCATTCGAAAACGGCATTGTATTGAGCACCGGCAAGGCCACTTCCGCGGTGGGGCCTAACGATAGTGTGCTGAGCGAAACCGCATCCGGCTGGGTGGGTGACCCCGATTTGGAAACCGCTTTAGGCGTGCGAAACACCACCAATGCTACCCTACTCGAATTCGATTTTACACCGGTGGCCAATCGCATCAGTTTTGACTATTTGTTTGCTTCGGAAGAATACAACAGTCCGCGTCCATGCGACTTTTCTGACGGTTTTGCGTTTCTGCTAAAACGCGTCGGGGTGGATGAGCCTTTTCAGAATTTGGCGGTTGTGCCCAACACCAACATCCCGGTGAAGGTGACCACAGTTCATCCCGATTTTCCGGGTGCTTTTGGATGCCCCGCAGAAAACGAGGCGTTTTTTGGCAGGCTAAACGGCGTGGTTTCTCCCATCAATTTCAATGGTCAAACCGCTGTTCTAACAGCCTCTGCCGACGTGATACCCAATGTTACCTATCGCATCAAATTGGTGATAGCCGACGAAACCAATGCACTGTTTGATTCTGCAATCTTTATCGCCGGTGGCAGTTTTTCCATAGAAACCGATTTGGGTCCGGACAGAACGCTTGCCAACGGCAATGCCGTTTGCGAAGGCGAAACCCTTACACTTGACGCTTCCATAGGTGTTGTAGGCAGTACTTTTCAATGGTTTTTAAATGGCAATATGCTCGTCGGCGAAACAGGACAAACACTGACTGTAAGTACGGCGGGCGAATATAGCGTAGCCGTTGATGCCGGTGGCGGATGCCTATCTGAAGGAAGTGTTTTGGTAACATTCGTCCCGCCACCAACTGTACAAAATGCCGTTCTCCTTCAATGCGATGTAGATACCGATGGACGCACGCTTTTTAACCTCAACCAAGCCGTTGCAGACCTCACTGGGGAAAATCAAAACCTAAGCGTCACCGATTTTTTCCTCAGTTTGGCGGATGCTCAAAATAACGTAAATCCCATACCAAATCCCGAAAATTTTTCGAACACCGAAGCCAATCAACAGTTGTTTGCACGCATTCAAAGCCCATTTGGTTGCGTTTCTATTGCCGAACTGACCTTGCAAACCACTTTCAACGAAATTCCATCGGCCCAATTGGACGCCTGTTCTGAAACGGCTTTTGCTACTTTTAACTTGTCTTTGGCTGACGGGCAATTCCTCGCCGGACTGCCCGCCGGACTTTCTGTCCGATATTATGAAAATCCGGACGATGCATTACTCGAACAAAACAGTTTACCCACTTTCTACACCAACAACATCCCGGGTATGCAGACGCTTTTTGCACGGGTAAACGACGGAACAAATTGTTTTGCCATTGGCATGCTCGACATTTTTGTGAGGCCCCTTCCGCAAATTGACACAGAAGAAAACCTGATTTTATGTGTGGACGGCAACACATCGCTTCTCTTGTCGCCCGGTGTGCCGGCCTCGCAATTTGACAATTTTGAATACCTGTGGTCAACCGGAGAAACGACGCCTAACATTCGAATAAACCAAAGCGGTATTTTTACGGTAGATGTTTTTAACGCATTTGGATGTGCAACGCGCAGAACCATCAACGTTTCAGGATCTGCCCGGGCTACCATAACAGACATCGCAGTGGTTGAAAATTCGGATAACAACACCATAGAAGTCCATGTTTCCGGGCCGGGAGACTACGAATTTGCTTTAGACTTTATCGATGGTCCCTATCAGGATGCAAACCTGTTTACCCGTGTTTTATCTGGATTTCACACCGTTTTTGTGCGCGATAAAAATGGGTGCGGCATCGTAAGCCAAGAAGTCGCTGTATTTGGTGTGCCCAAATTCTTTACGCCAAACGGCGATGGTTTCAACGACCGATGGCAAGTGGGTGGCGTGCCTGAAGCGCTGAGAGCCGGTATGAAAATATTTATTTTCGACAGATTGGGAAAACTGCTCAAAGATTTGCCCGCCAACAGTGCCGGTTGGGATGGCACGTATCGCGGAACGCCCATGCCGTCCACAGACTATTGGTACAGCATTGAATTTGCAGACGGCCGAAATGTGCGGGGACACTTCAGCTTGAAAAGATAATTTGTTTAATGTTTTATTATTTTACTTAAACAATATTATCTTTGTAAAAAAAATCATGCGCACTTTTGACAAAGACCAACTCCAAAACCTCGACAAGATATATCGGTTAAATTTGGTGAACAGTTGCACCGGATACAAATCTGCCAATTTACTGGGCACTTGTTCAACGGATGGCCAACTCAATGTGGCTGTCTTTAGTTCGGTAACACACTTGGGCAGCCTACCGGCTCTGCTGGGTTTTATTTTGCGTCCGACTACGGTGCCTCGGGACACCTACAAAAACATACGAGAAACCGGTCATTTTTCGGTCAACCACATCACGGACAAACTCATCAGACCGGCACACCAGTCATCGGCAAAGTACGAACCCCACGAATCTGAATTTGACAAAACCGACATGGAAGCCGTTTTTATGGATGGCTTACCGGTTCCGTTTGTAAAAGCAAGTCCTGTAAAACTCTACTGCAAGTATCTCAACGAATATCCCATCAAGGAAAACGGCACCATTCACATCATCGCCGCCATCGAAAAAATATATGTGGATGCCGATTTGTTGCATCCCGACGGCTGGCTGCAACTGGACAAGGCAAATGTGGCCTGTGTGAATGGTTTAGACGGCTATGCCGTGCCAAAACTCATGGATCGGTTTGCTTATGCACGACCGCATCAAGAAGTGCAATCGTTGTTATATGACACATCACAAAACACGACTTTCTTATAAAACCTGCCCGGTTTGTAAACGCCCGTTTACGTGGCGTAAAAAATGGGAAAGAAATTGGCTCGAAGTTGTGTATTGCAGCGAACGGTGCCGCAGAGAAAAAGGCTTGCTTGAGTCAAAAAAAGAAGGTTGATCTAAAACATCAATCGTTGTCGTAAAAAAGGGTTTGTCGGCTCAAATTGGTTTCCATTTCAGAACATTTATCACAACGAAAACCTATTCGTAAGCCTTTCGAATGTAAATTTTTTGTTAATAACTCGCCCAATTGGGGCATTTCTATGCGTTGTGATTGTTGAAAAATATTCCTTTTGTTTTGATTGAAATTTCAACATTCGGTGATTAACTTGCAAGGGAAAGATTCACACACAAACAGCCATATTTTATACTAAAAAAACAGACTACTATGGAAAGAGAGGCATCCTTATCGATTTTTGACTTGGAAAACAACGAAACAGAAACCCCACAAAAATCTGATTTTGAAAACATTACAAAATCAAAAGTCTATACTTTTGACGAAGCATTGGCAGATGCCACAAACTATTTTAAGGGCGATACTTTGGCGGCTACCGTATGGCTTAACAAGTATGCACTCAAGGATTCGGCCGGAAACATCTACGAGTCTAACCCCGAC
The DNA here is from genome assembly GCA_032251335.1 of Flavobacteriaceae bacterium. GTDB lineage: Bacteria > Bacteroidota > Bacteroidia > Flavobacteriales > Flavobacteriaceae > UM-FILTER-40-17. The sequence goes on from JAVVDW010000011.1 coordinate 92,364, forward strand.
CAAATGCACCGGCGAATTGCACGCGAAATTGCACGCATAGAAAAGAAATATCCCAATCCGTATTCGGAAGAAGACCTCTATGAGGTGCTCAAAGATTTTACCTACATCGTACCACAGGGCGGGCCTATGACCGGCATAGGCAACGACTATCAAATTGCTTCATTATCCAATTGCTTTGTCATTGGCAATGACGGCGTGTCGGACTCTTACGGCGGAGTGTTGAAAATTGATGAGGAACAAGTACAACTCATGAAACGCCGCGGTGGTGTGGGCCACGATTTGTCTCACATTCGTCCCAAAGGCAGTCCTGTAATGAACAGTGCGCTCACTTCAACCGGTATCGTGCCGTTTATGGAGCGGTATTCTAATTCAACCCGCGAAGTAGCTCAAGACGGCCGCAGGGGCGCTTTGATGCTCTCTGTGTCGATAAAACATCCGGATGCCGAACATTTTATCGATGCCAAAATGGACGGCACCAAGGTAACCGGTGCCAATGTGTCTGTAAAAATAGATCACGAATTTATGAAAGCCGTGGAAGCGGGCACGGCATACCAACAGCAATTTCCCATAGACAGCGACAATCCTAAATACAAACAAAGCATCGACGCCAAAAAACTTTGGGATAAAATCATACACAATGCGTGGAAATCGGCCGAGCCGGGTGTCTTATTTTGGGATACCATCATCAATGAATCTGTACCCGATTGCTATGCCGACTTGGGTTTTAAAACCGTTTCCACCAACCCCTGCGGGGAAATTCCGCTGTGTCCTTATGACAGTTGCCGCCTGCTCGCCATCAATCTGTACAGTTATATAGAAAATCCGTTTACCGAAAGTGCCACTTTCAATTTTTCAAAATTTAAAAAACACGTGGGCATGGCGCAACGCATGATGGATGACATTGTAGATTTGGAGTTGGAAAAAGTGGATAAAATCATAGACAAAATTGCCAAAGACCCCGAATTGGAATCTGTAAAAAGAACCGAATTTGAACTTTGGCACAAAATCAAAAACAAAGCCGAGCAGGGTCGCCGCACCGGTGTGGGCATTACCGCCGAAGGCGATATGCTGGCTGCTTTAGGCTACCGATACGGCACCAAAGAAGCCACAGACTTTTCGGTTTTGGTACATCGCACTTTGGCGCTCAATGCTTATCGTTCGTCTGTAGAAATGGCCAAAGACCGTGGCGCATTCCCCGTTTACGACGCCACACGCGAAGCCAACAACCCGATGATCCAACGCATCCAGAAACACGACGAACAACTCTATGCGGAGATGAAGCAATTTGGCCGACGCAATATTGCGCTGCTCACCATTGCGCCCACCGGCACCACCAGCCTCATGACCCAAACCACTTCGGGTATTGAGCCGGTATTTATGGTGGCCTACAAGCGCCGCAGAAAGGTAAACCCGAACGACAAAAATGTCACGGTGAGTTTTGTGGATGAGGTAGGCGATTCGTGGGAAGAATTTCACGTTTTCCACCATAAGTTTATCACTTGGCTCAATGCCAATGGCTACAACAGCGATGAAGTGGCTGCCTTGCCGCAAGAAGAACTCGATAAAATCATAGCCCAATCGCCCTACCACAAGGCCACGGCCAACGATGTGGACTGGGTAGAAAAAGTACGCTTGCAGGGCGCCGTGCAGAAATGGGTGGACCACTCCATCAGCGTGACGGTAAACGTACCCGAAGACGTGGACGAACAAATGGTGAGCGATATTTACATGACCGGCTGGAAAACGGGCTGCAAAGGCATCACTGTTTACCGCGATGGTTCGCGTAGCGGTGTGTTGGTGTCTAACAAAGAAGCTGAAAAGGAACCGGGTTTTGCAGAAACCAACGCGCCCAAGCGTCCGCAAAAATTGGAAGCCGACATTATACAATTTAACAACGAAGGCGAAAAATGGATTGCTGTAGTGGGGCTTTTTGAAGGGCGTCCTTACGAGATTTTTACGGGGCCGGCTCGGGAATCTTTTTCCATACTTTCGCACATCAACAAGGGTTGGGTCATCAAAACCAAAACGGCTGACGGTCGCTCGCGCTACGACTTTCAGCACGAAGACACCGCCGGCTATAAGACCACTATTGAAGGCCTGTCGCGCACCTTTAACGAAGAATACTGGAACTATGCCAAGCTTATTTCGGGTGTGTTGCGCCACGGCATGCCCCTGCCCTATGTGGTGGACTTGGTGAACAACCTGCACCTGAGCGATGCCACGCTCAACACCTGGAAAAACGGTTTGGCGCGCGCGCTGAAGAGTTATATCCCGGATGGCACCATCCCTTCAGAAAACACTTGTGAAAAGTGTAGCGAGCCCTCGCTGGTGTATCAAGAAGGTTGCCTCACCTGCAAAAGTTGCGGCTATTCCAAATGCGGATAATGGGAGGGGAAAGTTGTGGGTTTTTGGTGGTGTTAACTAGTTGGCAACCATTTAAAACCACTCAAATGAAATAGAAAATGATTAAATCTTTATACTTATTTAG
>JAVVDW010000012.1:0-32762 GCA_032251335.1 Flavobacteriaceae bacterium
CCGGAAACATAATTTATTGCATACCCCGCCCTTTCCACATCTACGATGCCAAAGTTGGTTTCCATTTTCGCGGGCTTTTCCATAGGGGTTACACCCGGTTCGGCGATCCTTCGATTTTCCACGGTAACTTCCTCCAATTCATTGACTTCCTTATACATATCTACATTGAGTATGTCGGTAACATCTTCAATCACGATCTCAATATTTCTGAACCCAACATAGGAAAACCGAAGTGTTTCGCCTTTCTTGGATTCTACCTCATAAAAACCGCGTTCATCCGTAACCATCCCCCGTGAAGTATTCAGAACCTGAACGTTTACACCGGCAAAGGGTCTGTTCTCAAAACGGACGTAACCGGATATTTTTTGAAATTCTTTCAAGTTTCCTTGAGCATATACCCCAAAAGATAAAAAAAACGTTGACAGCAGTAACGCAAGACATATTCCACAATTTGCCTGATATCGAGATGCCATAGCTGATGGTTTTATTTTTGAATAAAATTAAAAAACAGGCTAACATTATTTGCTTTTACTATGTTAGCCTGAAATTTTTTAAATTACTTACACTTGCAGGCTGATGCGCCGTCTCTGGTGAAGTTCGGGTCGCCACAAACATCGCAAGTAAATACAGAACAACCTCTTGCAATGTTCCAGTTCCACCTTTAATTTTGGCGCTTTCAATTCGAGAAATTTTCTCCTTGTTTAGGTTTAATTTCCCTTTAAATTCTTTTTTCATGATACAAAAATTTAAATGATTAATAAATGTTTTTTTAAGGCTTTTCGGCTTCCGCCTTTTTGTTTTTTGATAATTATCAATAACAAAGTAAACATCCCAAGGGGACAAAAAATGGCCCTTTACTTTTTTAACAAAAATTTATACGTTTTTCGGCAGTAGTTTATAGTATGGCCTTGTTCCTTCAGGTCTGCAATCATACGCTTGACGGTTCTTCTGCTGCAATTGAATTTTTGTGCGATTTGATTGAGCGACAAAACACATCCCTTTTCAATGAGTTCTAGTAAATAGGTAGTTTTCTCTTGTCTTTCTTTGTAAGTCATGGCTTATAATTTACGGTTAAAAAAAGGGGCAGTAAACATTTTAAAAGTCTAGAAAAATGTTAATGCCTTACAATCCGTAAAAAAATACTACGTTATTACAACTCAGATATAGTCTTTGAAGTCGGGTTGGCGGTAGTGGGGGAAGCTCTTAGTTATATTACTCAAATAAATTTTATATTTTGTTGAATTAACTAAAAAACGAGTTTTAAAAAATTGAAGTTCACATTGGGCTGACTGATTGTAACCACTTTGGTTTCGAAGGTTTCATCAGGTGTGCCGAAATTCTTAAAAATTTGAATTTTAAAATACACCGGTGTTGACGTTTCTTCAAGCAGTTTGAGATTGGCCAACCAAAGCCCTTTGGGGGAGCCTTCCTCAATGACCGATTCTATCGTGTAGTAATTGTTCTTCATGTTTTCGATATATTGCTCCGAGTCTTTGGTATATCCGATGTTGATGTAATTGTTTGCCGGATCGACAAATTGAAGTTCAAAGGCTGTGTCATATTGGCTCCATTCAAGGACAATACGAATGGGGACCGAGACGCCGTTTTTGGTGAAGCCCGGCGTATTGCCATCGTTGTACAGAGCTTTATCTTTACTGACCGAACTGTTCAGGCTGTTCATCAATTGTTTTTTCAAAGCATAACTGTCCCAGGTTTTGTTGTTGCGGATGGATAGGTACCGATTGAACGCTTCTTTGTAATTCTTGTTTAAATATTGAATGTTTGCGATGTTGAGCAACGATTGAGATTGGTCTGGGTGAATTTCTTTGATTTTCTCATAAACCTTCAAAGCCGATTCATAATCATTCGCTTCCTCAAGCACATAAGCCATGGCGTTCAATGCAGAGAGATTGTCCCCAAACAGTTCGGCGACATTGCTCAATATGTCAAAAGCAAGGGTAGAATTTTTAGCTTTAAAAACTTTGTAAACATTGATGTAAAAATCCGTTGAATTGCCGAATAATTCCCTGTAAGTCAAATACTTTTCATAGCGGATTTCTTCGCTTTCCAAAACTTGCAAATCGGACAGATAAAACGGTGTTTCTGCTTCGTATTCCACAAATTCGGGCGCTTTTTTCTTTGATTTTTTGGATTGCCCGTTTGGGTTGTTAAAAGAATTGGTCTTGGTCGTGATCAGGATGACACCGTTGCCTCCTTCACTGCCATAACGGTTCGTGGCGGCCAAACCTCTCAGAACCGTAATTTCGGCAATGTTCGCGGGGTCTAAGTGTCTTGTGTCTGTAATAGTTTCCGCTACTCCAAAAGTAAACGAACCTTCATTTGTGCGTTGTTGCGGCACACCGTCAATGACAATCAGCGGGCTGCTCGACAAATTGATTGATTTGATTCCTCGGATCACTACCCGGCTCATATCGGGTCCGTTGTCAACAGCCGCGTTCATACCGGCAACTTTTCCTGCCAGGGCTGAACTTATGTTGGTTTCCACGGCTGAGATGTCATCTGCTTTTATCGTGGTCACGGCATAGCCTATTTTTTCTTTGTTTTCCTGCCCATAACCCGTGGTGACCGTTTCTTCATTTCTCTTTTTTTCGGTCACCGTCACTTCTTTTAGCGAGATGGTGCCTTTTTCGAGCAGCAGGTCAACCTGGGTATCATCGGCCAGCCTGATGGCCTTTTCCTGGCTTCCCACATGGCTAAAAACCAAGATGTCGCCTTTTTTCGCGGCAATCCTGTAAAACCCGCTTGAGTCGGTCGCTACGCCTCTTTCTGTGTCTTTCAGGCGGATCGAAACGCCCTCAACCGGGCCTTTTTCGGAATAGACAAAACCTTTGTATTCGACAACGCTGTTTTCGGTTATATTTTTTGGTTTTTCTGTCAGGTTGACCCAGATTAGATTGGTGTTTTTTGGCAAGCCGGAAGCCTGCCAAGTTTCGCCTGCATCCGAAAAAACAAGGGTAGGGCCAGAAAAATTTTCTTGTTTCATCCAACCGAAAGAAGTCGCGCCGTCATAAATTGAATGGATAAGCTCCTGCGAAATTTCTTCCCAATCCGAATTTGCAATTTGATAGGTCTTGCGAAAGGTTTCCCGGTAGTTAAATTTAATCAAAGTAACGTTTCCCTGCCGGAATTTTGAAAAGTAATCGTTTAAATACGTCAATTCTGCCTGTATATTCCTGTTTGACATCGATTGTGAAACATCCCAAAGAAGGGTTGCCTCTGCGGGGTTCGCCCCGTCTGAAGTTTTGTCTTGGCTGTACAAATCACTAAAACCGCAAATAAAAATTATGATTAAAACTATTTTTAAATGATTCATATCTATCGATTTAGTGTATCAAAAAAGTAATTAAAATTAAACAAAAAAACCCGTTAGAAAGAAAAATTTTATCTCTTTTGTGTGAATTATCTATTGGGTTATCACCAGATAGCAATTAACAATTGATATTATTTAATCCCTATGCAACGACAGCCATCAGCTACTGACCCCGATGGGCACCAAACCGTACCATCAGGCAGGCAATAACCTCCTCTAACTGTCTTTTGAGCAGTTTTAGACAAAATTTCAAATCTGTCTAAATTTAGATTTCGTAACATAATTAAAAGATTTAAGTTTATTTTTCCCAATCGTTTAGAGACATTCGGGTTTCTGTCTATCCTTGCAAGAATATTTTTAGCGACCTATACTATGAGGCCGGGTTTTTAGTTGGTCAGTAAAACCTCCCAACTTTTCTTTTTCAACATATTTATAACTTATCGCCAACAAAGTAAACACCCCTGTGGGGACAAAAAATTACCCTTTACTTTTTTAACAAAAATTAAACGTTCATAAAGCGATCCTAAAGGCTTCTTCTCTAACCTCTAATGATTTTTTAAGCAGCAAAAAAAATGTGATTTTGAATATAAAATAGATTTTTTTAATTGAAGGGGAAATGGGCTACGCGACAGGAAATATTGAAAACTTCTTTAAAGATTCTGTTTATCCGAACGATTTTGAATGTTTAAAGGCTACTTGTTAGATGCCAGGCTCGTTTGTGATACCTTTATTAAATTAAACTTCATGCCGGTTTGCAAAAGCCGGAAGGTTAGTGTTTCTTGTCTTTGGGTGGCACTGCCCCAATTGTAAAAGGTGGTCATTTTTAGATAAGTTGGATCGTACTTTCCGTTGCCGTGGTAGGTAAGGTTTACCTGCCAATTGCCCTGTAGGCTTTCTATAAAAAACGATTCGGTGCTGTAGCCTTGTTTCTTCTCTGCTATCAGCAAGGGGTTATTGTCGCGGTAAGTGTGGTTAAAGCTAAAGACCTGACGGTTGGGGTTTACAAATTCCAGTTCAAACTCTGCATCAGCCACATTCCACTCAAAAACCAAACGCAGGTCTTGTTGCACTTCTTTTACATCAAACTTTTCCATACGTGCCTTGTGTGGAAGCTCGTGGCGGTGCAAGGTAAAGAGGTTTTGCATTTCATCAAAAACCACCTTGTCTATACCTGCTTCGGTAAGTTTCCCTGTTTTGTTCAGATATTGCATATAGGTTTTCCAAGCTTGCCGGTAGCCATTCGTTTCGACAAGGCCGTTGGCCAAATCGCGGTACGATTGGGCATAGTCAGGGCGCAACGCCAAGAGTTTTCTGTAGATGGGCAAGGACTGTTCGTATTGTCCCTCCGTTTGCAGCAAATACGCCAGCGATTTGAGCACTTCCGGGTTATCGGCATGGCGGTCCCGAACAGTTTCCGTGATTTTTTTGGCGTATGTGTTTGCACCAAATTCTTGATACAGCTTTTGCGTCACGGCCAAGCCATAATAGGCATCGGCCTTGAGGTTGTCGCCCGATTCGGTATAGGCATGATAGATGTGTTCGGCGGTGACCAGGGAATCTAAGCTCTTTAGATAAAAAGGTTCATATTCGGTGTATTGGTTGTAAGGAAGGGCATCGTTTTGGTAGTAATCCTTGTTAGTATAATTATCTGTCTTTTTTGTGTTATGGTTGGAGTTGCTTTTAATGTCTCCCAGTTTTGTTTTAACTACAATAACGCCGCCGGCACCTAAAGTTCCGTATTTTACTGTACCGGCTAAGCCTTGGATGACATAAACTTCTTTGACATCAGATACATTAATAAGAGGTGGATTATCGGTGTAAATTACCCCGTCAATTTCCCAGATAGCCGAATTATCCAAGTTGATGGAATTTTTCCCTCTAAGAACAACTTTAGGTGGGATATCATCAATAAGCTTGTAATTAGGAATTTTACCCACTAGTGCTCTATGAACAAACTCATGTGCATAATTTAATTTCTCACCGGAAACATAATTTATTGCATACCCCGCCCTTTCCACATCTACGATGCCAAAGTTGGTTTCCATTTTCGCGGGCTTGCCCATAGGAGTTACACCCGGTTCAGTGGCTCTTTCTTTTTGCACGGTTACTTCCTCAAGATTGTTTACTGCTTCGTACAGGCTGATGTTGAGGGTTTGGTTCATCTCGTCCACCACTACTTCCACGGTTTGATAGCCAACAAAGCTAAAGCGCAATATTTGTCCGCTATGTGCCTGAATTTGGTAGCGGCCTTGAGCATCGGTCACCGTGCCTGTGGGAGTGTCAAGCACCCGTACATTTACCCCCGCCAAGGGTTTACCCAGAGTGGTGACCTGCCCGGAGAGGTTTTGTTGGGCAAAAGCCGGTCGCAGCCACAATACAAAGACGGGCAACACAAAAAAGAGGAGCGGTATGCGTTTAGGTAAACCCATAAGATGAGATTTGAGCCAATACGAGTAACAAAAACCGGGCTAAAAAGTTAGGGTTTAGTCGCGTATAAAACAGATTGCTTTCGTCGTTAAACAAGGGCTTATCTTTTTTTTGCGTAATGGTCTTGGGGAATTCGATACGTACATTAAATCATACTTGATTTTAACCCACTAAAAATGAATGCAATTAGGACTGTAAATGAGATTAAGCCTACCAGACCATACAAAGCTTTAATATAAACGGAGGAAATAGTCTGATTTTTAATGAGCGCATACAAACCAACAGGAAAGCAAAAAAACAATAACATTTCCACTAAACTTCTAGCATCGTACCATTTATCTGTTGCCATAATTGTATGATTTAATGAATTATAAAGATAAATAAAATTTACAAAGGGTTGAAGAAATTTTTTATAGCCCGCTCCCTCGCCAAATCTTTAGGTCCAGCGTAGCTAAATCGAAGATTCAGCGTAGCTAATCCTTTCGCGTGGTTAACCCGATTTCTATCGTAAAGACCTCACAGGTTTTAAATACCTGTGAGGTCTTGTAATTGAAAACCTGTAAGGTCTCAGTTACATGGGTCAGCTACAAGAATTCGTAAGCCTGGTTTCAAAAAACCCTCCCGCTTTCTTTTTCCAATCCCTTACTTTGTCATTTCCGCGCTCAATGCTTCCAAAATCTTTCAATTATGGTATCTTTGCCGACAGTATTTTAAGTAGCAATGAAGAAAAATTTTTACCGGGAACTCCAATGGAGGGGCATGCTGCACGACGCCATGCCGGGTGTGGAGGAACACCTACAAAACGGAATGCAAAGCGCCTACGTGGGCATCGACCCGACAGCAGATTCGTTGCATATCGGCCATTTGGTGGGCGTGATGATGCTCAAACATTTTCAACTTTGTGGCCATCGACCCATTGCCTTGGTGGGCGGCGCGACCGGCATGATCGGCGATCCGTCCGGAAAATCATCCGAACGCAACTTATTGGATGAAAAAACCTTGCGCCACAACGAAGACTGCCTCAAAAATCAACTGCGCCGTTTTCTGGATTTTGACAGCACTGAGGCAAATGCCGCGCTTTTGGTGAACAACTACGATTGGATGAAGCCTATGAGCTTTTTGGAATTCATCCGCGATGTCGGCAAACACATCACCGTCAATTATATGATGGCCAAAGATTCGGTCAAAAAACGAATAGACAGCGACCAGGCAGAAGGCATGTCGTTTACCGAATTCAGTTACCAATTGGTGCAGGGATATGATTTTTTACATCTGTACCGCACCCACAATTGTACCCTGCAAATGGGCGGTAGCGACCAATGGGGCAACATCACCACAGGCACAGAGCTCATCCGCAGGATTGCATCAGGAAAGGCTTATGCACTTACTTGCCCGTTGATTACCAAAGCTGATGGTACCAAATTTGGAAAAACTGAGGGTGGGAACGTCTGGCTCGACCCACAGAAAACTTCCCCTTTTAGGTTTTATCAATACTGGATGAACACCTCAGACGAAGACGCCGAAAAATACATTAAAATTTTTACGTTGCTCACCCAATCCGAAATAGAGGAACTTGTCCAAAACCACAAAGAGGCACCACATTTACGTGGGTTGCAACGAAAGCTTGCAGAGGAAATCACCACCATGGTACATGGCTCGGAGGCTTTGGAAAAAGCCGAACAAGCCAGTCAAATTCTTTTTGGCAAGAACACAGCCGGTTTTCTAAAAAAACTCGAAGAAACTACCTTGTTGGAAGTTTTTGAGGGTGTTCCTCAAGCGTCAATCCGCCTATCTGACTTAGAACACGGACTCTCCATCGTGGATCTTCTCACAGAAAAAACGCACTTTTTAAAATCTAATAACGAAGCGCGCCGTGCTTTAAAAGAAAACAGCATCTCGTTGAACCAAGAAAAGGTTGATGAAGATTTTATCGTGCATGCATCAGACTTAATTGCACACAAATACCTTTTATTACAAAGAGGAAAGAAGAATTATTTTTTAGTGAAAATAACGGCTTAGTTTTTTTCAACACCATAAAACCCCGCAGCTTCGCAACTACGGGGCTTCAACCAAACTAACTAACAATATATGAAAAAAACTAACTCTCTTTCTTTAATTTGCCACCAACGTGTGCCAATTCCTATTAGCTCTATGAATGAGCGCCTTGGGGTTTTCTGTCAACCAATCTTCATAAGTATCTGAAAAAGGGGTCTTGTAAAACAAGTATAATTTCCCGTTTCGCACTTCAAAAGCCCTGGGGTTAACTCCTACTTTTTCGCCGGTTTTAGCCATGGCGTAGGCACAGTAACCACCGTATTCAGGTGTGTATTTATCGGGATTGGCCAAAAATGTGTTTTTGTTTTCCTCGCTGTCAAACAGATATTTTGCACCCTTGTATGATACTTCGTGTTTTTCTTTCCCCTTGATTGCCTTATCCGAAAAATAGGCAACCACATCATATCTGTCTGCCATGTAGCCCTTTTTGTCAAGATTTAACAGGGCGTCTTGAGCCATCACCTGATAGCCAAAAAATACCGAAATAAAAATTAATGTGGTTTTCATCTTTTTATATATGATTGTTTGTCAAATACCATATCGAGCATCTACCTAATCTTTTTTTTGATATTCAAATTGTCAGTTTGTCATTAGGTATTTTATACCCAATCAATCTGAAATCAAATTACCCTCGGCAACAGAAAAACAGTCGATGTAAAAAATTAAAACTTTCCTGTAAAATGTTAATATTTAGAATTTTAACTTTTAATGAAAGTAATTTAACAATCCTCGAAAAGAGAAACAGCAGAAACTTACGATCCTAAAAAACTGTATTTCAGTATCTTAATCTCATGTTGAAGGTATTTAACCTGTCTGTATAAAACGGATACTCTCTTGTGTTAAAATTTGAAAGTGCGTAGGTAATGTCGTTTCAGGATATGGGTGTTTACCGCCAAAAACGTGGTCTGCATCCGAAATCAAAAGCAGTTTGCTCTTGGGATTCCAACTGTGTATTTTTTTGGCTTCTTCTGCGGAAACTACAGGATCCGCCGCACCATGCAAAACCAATTGTGGCTTGTTGAATCGTTTGACGGCTGCCTCTACAAAAAGACGCTCGCTGTGGTTTTGAAAATCTTGATAAAACTGATAATAATGAGGCATCTGTTGTTTGGTGCGTGCATTTTCTATAAACATCACGCCCTTTTCTTTCCACTTTTCAAGTTTTTCTCCGGTTGGAAATCGACTGCCAAAATCGCTGACACCTGCCCAAGTGATGAGTTTGGAAACACGTGGGTCTTCGCCGGCCTTAAGTGCGCACACACCACCACCGCGACTGTGTCCAATGAGCGTCAACGCGTCGGGGTTTTTATCTTGCAGAAATGCATCCGCATCGAATACCCAATTAATTACTTTTTCCAAATCGAAAAGTTCTTTGGTGAAATTATTGTGTCCAAAAGCTTCCAAATCGCCAAATTCGAGTGGATTTTCCGGTGTGGTTCCGTTGTGTGAAAAATTAAATTTCACAAAAAAACAATCGTTCTCCGCAAACTGCTCAGCCGCCAAGTCCCAACATCCCCAGTCTTTAAAACCTTTGTAGCCGTGGCTGAAAATTACAACTGGCTTGGGTTGGTTGTTTTTCTTGTAGAAAACATCCATCAAAATGGTTTTTCCATCTGCGCCCTCAAGGCTGAGGTTCCGTATCGTCTGTATCATCTGTCGTTTTTTCTGTAAAAGGTGTGTTGATGTCTAAAATTTCTTTGATCAGTGAATGTAATACATTTTCAAAATCCTGCAAAACCTGATTGTCAACCAAGTAGTCATGGGTGGCGCCTGCAACCTTACATGTCATGAATTTGTCTTTCAAATTTTTGAATGATATGACGCCCGTCATACATTGAAAGTCTTGGATTTGTTGTTCTTTTTGATGCATGAATGCATAACACAACACTTGAAAAGCCTTGCTCCATTTGTAATCTTCCGTAAGGTTTTGCATGTCCTTTACATGCATATTTTCGGGGCTTACCTTTCCTGTTTTATAATCGATAATGCGCAGTTGGCCGTTGAGCGTATCCATTCTGTCAACTTTCCCTTTCAGAAAAACAGGTACGGACAATGCCGGAATTGACAAAGGAATTTTGATGGATTTTTCCAAAGCTATTACTACCAAATCGGCGCCATTTTCGATGGTTTCTCTATCGAGTTCTAGTAATTTTGTGATGTATTTTTGAGCAACTTTATAGATGATTACATTTTTTCCGGTTTGCAAGTCGCCACCCGGATAGTGTTTGTCGAAAGCCGCTTTCAGTATTTCGGTTACTTGTGCTGAAAGTTCGACAAGTATTGCCACAGTCAGGGGTTTTCCGATGGTAGGCTTGTAAAGCGCTTCCAGCGTATCGTGTACAATATTACCGAGTGTGCGGTCGGCTATGGTTTCTTCCGCAACCCATGCTTCTTCAATGCCCAAAACAGCCTGCTTGTAGAACTGCATCGGGTCGTAGATATAGCTGCTCAAAAAAGAAGGCGAAAATCCACTTTGGGCTTTCTCCATAAGAAAATCCATCATATTTTCATTCTTAGCGATAGATTTATTGAGCAACTGAAGGTCGGGTGTTTGATTCGTCAATATTTTTTTGGAAACTTTGTGGGGGCTATCAAGCTCCAATTGCGATAAATATCGGCTAGGTTCGCCAAGACCGAAATTTTCTTCATCTGTATTGTACAACAAATACACGTTTTGGGCTTTTGAAATTAATCGATAAAAATGGTATGCAAAAACGGCATCAGAATCTCGCTGGTCCGGTAATTTAAAAGCCGTTCGAACTTCAAAGGGCAACATGCTCACTTTTTTTGATTTTTTGGGAAGCATGCCTTCATTGGCGGATAATACGATGACGGTTTCAAAATCGAGGTTTCTGGACTCTAGCAAACCCATGATTTGCAACCCGTCTGTGGGTTCACCGCGAAATGAAATGCGGTCTGCATTGACGTATTCTTTAAAAAAACGAAGTTGCGTTTTGGCGTGGTTCAAAAAAGTGTATTGGCGGCTGTAATGGTCAATTTCGTTGAAAATTTCGAAAAAACGAAACAGTTGCTCGCCCAATAAAGCATCTTTGGTTAACAGGTCGCCATAGTCATTCTTAAAAATTTGAACCAATAGTTTCATCTCTTCGATTAATGTGCAGGCAGCTGAAGTAGTTAAAATGGCATTTAACATGGAAATATTGGAAAATGATTCCTCTAAATTCCGAAGATCGTCAGGCGTGAAATATGTTTTAGGTGTGTGGGTGATAGCTGCTAGAAATTCTTTTATACGCGCATCTTTCAATAGAGAAAATAACAACGTACAAATTTCTGTGAGTTGTTGAATATGGAGGGATTTATCAGTTTCACGTAAGGCGATCTTAAACTCAAAAACGGCTTTGAAAAAATGAGCGAGGGCACAAGTTTTTAGCGGTATTCCCATAGTAATATTGGCAACATTAAACGCCTTTGGCAAGGCATCCAAAACAGGTTGCAGCAAGTTTTCGTCGGCCAACACTACCGCAACCTCAGAGAGCGGATACTGGTTTTTAGCCAATGTATCTAAAATATGGCCTAACTGTTTTGCTTGACCTATTTGGCCGTTCACGCCAATAAACGAAATATCTTTGGCTGTTTCAAAATGATTTGAAATCCAACCGGATGTTGAAGTTGACAAAACCTTGTGACGTAAAATATTTCTGGGATGATGCCCGGCTTCATGATAGGTATTCTCTAAAAAAAAGGTGTCAAAATCCCAGCATATACTTACTTTTTCTGACGCCAGCATCTTACTGAGGCAAAATTCTTCGCTCGCTTTAAGCGCACTAAATCCGGCGAAAACAAAACTTTGGTTTGACTTCTCTATAAAATCGTCGATGTTTTGGGTAGCAATACGAGAAATCAGTCCGGCATATGCCTTTTTTTGGTCGATAAGTTTGTGCTGTAACTTATGATAATAGATGCCGAATAAATTCCAGTGAGACAAATAATCATTAGCGATGCGCTGAGCGGGTTGCACTTGTTTGGCCCAATGATCTATGGCTTTTATTTGTTGCAAATAGGAAAACACCTGACTCGCATCTGCCAACTGTGCATCTATTTCTTCAAAGTCGCTTAACAGAGTAGACGCCCAAGTAATAAAATTTTCAAAAGATTCTTGGCTTTCGCTAGGTGTATTTTCCAGATAAACCTCGTAAAAAAGACAGTGAAGTGCTGTTTGCGGGATCAAATCAATTTGTGCTACCGCTTCAAAAAATTCTTGAATGCTCAATATTTTAGGCACAAAACCCGGTTTGCGGGAAAGGTTTATATAGGTATCTCTGAAAATCACGCCCGATCGCTTGTTGGGCCAAATCACCCAAATCTGACGACCGTCTTCGTATTTCTCTATGACCTTGCGCGAGACTTTATGGATAAACTTTTCTGTTGGGTGTTGCGTTATCATAGAATGAAGTTAGGCTATGCAAAATAAAAAAAGCGCCAGGAAAACCCGACGCTTTTTGTATAAAATATGTGAGACGCTGTGGCTATTTTTGAAGATTGATTTCTACTCTTCTGTTTTTAGCTCTTCCGGCACTTGTGTTGTTAGACTCTAATGGTCTAGACTCACCGTAACCGGTTGCTTGCAATCTGGAGCCGTCTATACCGTTTGAAACCAACCAATCTACTACCGATTGTGCTCTTTCTTGAGAAAGTTTTTGGTTCAATTTTTCACTGCCTACGCTATCTGTATGACCTTCTACATTAAATTTGGCATATGAGTAGTCGCTCATAATTGCTGATATGTTTTTAAGAACATCTGCTGATTCCGCTTTGATAGATGATTTACCGGTATCGAAAAGGATAGTTTTGGCATAATCATTCAAAGTTTGTCTGATAGATTCTGTAATTTCAGGACAGCCATAGTTTGCAACAGTTCCGGCTACATTAGGACATCTGTCATCTTTGTCAAGCACACCGTCATTGTCTGAATCCGGCCAAGGACAACCTCTGTTTTCTTTAGGACCGGCTTGGTTAGGACAAGCGTCATCTTTATCGGTTACGCCATCGCCATCTGCATCTGGACAGCCGTTTAGTGCTTTCAAACCAGCTACGGTAGGGCAAGCATCATCTTTATCGGCGATACCATCACCGTCGGTATCTGGACAACCATTAAATTCGGCCAAACCTGCAGTATTAGGACAAGCATCTTTGCTGTCTTCGATACCGTCACCGTCTGAATCCGGACAACCTTTAAACATTTCTAGACCCGGCACCTCAGGACACGCATCATCTTTGTCAAATACACCGTCACCGTCAGTATCTGTACCACCAAAGCGAAGCACAAGACCTAATTGATGTTGCCAGTGAGAAATACCGTCCTCTATTGGGCTAGCTATGTTGGATTGATTGATGGTAGAACCAGAACCTATATCATATTTGAAAGTACTCGTCAAGTTGACACCCAATTTTTCTGTAATCCATATATTTAAGCCTGCACCCGGGTTAAAAGAAGCCCAGCCTTCGTTATCAATCCAGTAGTAACCGGCACCTACGTTGATTTGTGGTTCAAATACTTTAGATCCGATAAGTTTTGCAAGACTGTATGTAAACGCACCATCCACAGAATAGTAAGACAAATCATTGGGTTCCAAAAGAACATTTTGATCCAAAATAGCAATGGCATCAATTGAGTTGAAGGACAAATTTACCCCAAATGAAATGTTATCTGCTATGTAACGCTTCACATTAATGTAAGACAGAGAACCTACGAAGTTCCAGTTGTCTTTTGCATTAAATGGTTGTGCAAATAAGTCGCCCATTCCATCAGCGCCTGTACTAGAAAAATCGACAGCATTCACACCGATTCCTATCGACCAAGGATAGTTCTTATCTTGGGCGTAAGTCGTGCCAACTACTACGGTCAGCAAAAATGCAATTAAAAGTTTAGTAAGATGTTTCATATTCAAATTTTTAAAATTTTCTAAATAATAGGGCAAATGTAAGTTGTTAAAGTATATTAACAAAAATAAAATTAATAATTTTTTTGGATTTAACGCCTTTTCACGGCTTTTTTTTCAATCAATAGATTATTTTCATGTTTTTACCAACGTTTTCAAAGGCTTTAAGTGCTTTGTCTAGGTGTGCGCGTGAGTGCGCTGCCGATAATTGAACCCTTATACGTGCTTTGCCTTTCGGGACCACCGGAAAGTAGAAACCGATCACATAAATACCTTCTTCTAACAAGGCTTCTGCCATTTTTTGTGACAAGGCAGCATCGTAAAGCATCACAGGGACTATAGCTGCATCACCATCTATAATGTCAAAACCTAATTTTTGGAGTCCGGCTTTAAAGTATTGGGTGTTTTTTTCAAGCTTATCGTGCAAATCGGTTGATTTTTCAATGAGTTCAAAAACTTTTAAGGATGCGCCAACTATAGAGGGTGCCAAAGAGTTTGAAAACAAATAAGGCCTAGATCGCTGTCGCAACATCTCGATGATTTCTTTTTTCCCGGTAGTATAACCGCCCATGGCACCACCCAAAGCTTTTCCGAGCGTACCGGTAATGATGTCTATTTTGCCCATCACACCCTTGGCCTCCGGCGTACCTCGACCCGTAGCGCCGATAAACCCGGCGGCGTGACATTCGTCCACCATGACCAAAGCATCATACTTATCTGCCAAATCGCATATCTTGTCTAGCGAAGCTACAATACCGTCCATAGAAAACACCCCATCTGTGACAATGATTTTAAATCTGTGTCCCGCTTCATTCGCCTTGACGAGCTGCGCCTCCAAGTCCTGCATGTCATTGTTCTGATAACGATACCGAGCTGCTTTGCAAAGCCTTACACCATCAATAATAGAGGCGTGATTCAACGCATCGGAAATAATCGCGTCTTTTTCATCAAAAAGGGGTTCGAAAACACCTCCGTTGGCATCAAAAGCGGCTGCGTATAAGATGGTATCTTCCGTCTGATAAAAATCTGCTATTTTTTGTTCGAGTTTTTTGTGAATGTCTTGCGTGCCGCAGATAAAACGAACCGAAGACATGCCAAAACCATGCGTGTCCAAAGTATCTTTGGCTGCCTGTACAACTTCAGGGTGTGAAGAAAGGCCTAAATAGTTGTTGGCGCAAAAATTGACAACCTCTGTGCCGTCTGCCAATTGGATGACGGCGTCTTGCGGAGAAGCAATAATTCTTTCTTTCTTGTAAAGCCCATCCTTTTTTATGGTGGCTAATTCGTCCTGGAGGTAATCTTTTATTTTTCCGTACATAATTTTGTGTTTAGACAAATTTACAAAATATCTGTGGCTACTTGTAAAAATTCATTTCATCTAAATATTGCCAAGCCTCAGCCGGCATGAGCGCACGCACACTTTTTCCGGATTTGATCTGATCTCTGATAAAAGTCGCGGAAATATTTACAATGGGTGCGTCTGTCATTTTAATGTTGGGATGCTGCACTGTCGAGGGTTCTCCTTTGCTATTTGTCAGTCTGGGATAAACGTATATGTGATGGTGTTCTAATATATAGGTATAATTTTTCCATTTGTGAAAACTAACCAAGTTGTCTTCTCCCATAATCAAAGAAAATTCATGTTCCGGATACTTCTCTTCTAGGGTCAATAAAGTTTGAACTGTGTAATTGGGTTGCGCCATTCTGAATTCAACATCGCTGGGACGCAATTTTGGATAAGACTCCAACGCACGATGCACCATTTCTAAGCGCTGATAATCGTCGAGCAAAGTACTTTTCTTTTTATGCGGATTGTGTGGCGTCACCACAAACCAAACCTGCTCCAAGTCGGTATTTTCAACCAGATAATTCCCTATAATCAAATGACCCTGATGAACGGGATTGAAGGTGCCAAAAAACAAACCCACGCGCATGACTAACGGTTTAAAAATTCCTGAACCAGCCGGTAAGCTTGTGCTTTGGCCGTTTCGAGTTCGTTGTTTTCAATAACCACATCAAAACGATTGGCATAGGTGAGTTCTCTTGTGGCTTTGTCTATTCTCATTTGAATTTTGTCTTCCGTTTCACTTTGTCTGTTTCGAAGTCTTTTTTCAAGTTCTTCCACAGAAGGTGGTTGTACAAATACAGCCAACGTCCGATCCGGATACTGTGCTTTGATGTTGAGGCCACCCTCAACGTCTATATCAAAAATGATGTTTTTCCCGGCTGCCCAAAGCCGCTCTAACTCACGCTTTAACGTGCCGTAGAACATCCCTGCATAAACCTCTTCATGCTCAACAAAGGCGGCTTCTTTAATTTTTTGTTTAAAATCTTCCGATGAAATAAAATAATAATCTTTTCCATCTGTTTCGCCTTTTCGCTTTTCCCGAGACGTGGCAGATACTGAGAATGCCAAGGCAAGCTCCTGTTTCCCCAATAAATGACGTACCAAAGTAGTCTTGCCCGAACCGGAAGGAGCCGAAAAAACAATCAATTTTCCTTGGGTGAACGCCATATTGTTTTACAAAATATTGAGCAATTGCTCTTTTAGCTTCTCCAATTCATCTTTCATCTGCACCACCAACTGCTGGGTAGCTGCATGGTTGGCCTTAGAGCCTATCGTGTTGATTTCTCGTCCGATTTCCTGTGAGATAAACCCTAACTTTTTACCGTTTGACTCGGGCGACTCTAAGTTTTCTGAAAAATAGTCCAAATGGTTTTTCAACCGCACTTTTTCTTCGGTAATGTCAAATTTTTCGAGGTAATAGATCAATTCCTGCTCAAACCGATTCTCATCTACTTCCGCCTCAAGGCTGTCAACAGCTTTTCTGAGACGCAGTTTCACCACCTCAAGCCGTTCTGCATCTTGTGCTTCTACGCCTTTAAGCAAGCTTTGTATGTTTTGAATGCGCAAGGCAAAATCTTTATGTAAAACCTTTCCCTCGGTTTTTCTAAAAGCAAAAAGCTGTGTAGCGGCCTCTTGCAGGGCACTAAAAATTTCTTGCCACTCGTTTTCATCGGCCTGCTCGGGTTTTGCCAATAGCGCATCGGGCATGCGAACCGCCATTTTTAAAAGTTCGGTTTCGTCTCCATCCACGATGGCTTTCAGCTGCTTCAAATAGTCGCGCACCACTTTTTCGTTGAGCATGGCAGGTGCCGTGTTGGCCGTGCTTTCCAATTGTATGGACAAGTCAATCTTTCCGCGCTCTAAACGTTGAGACAAAATGTTGCGAATGTCCAATTCTCTATCGCGATAGTAGCCGGGCATGCGAAGGTTAAGATCAAAACTTTTACTGTTGAGCGATTTTATTTCAACCGTCACAATTTTATCGGGAAGTTGTTTGACGCAACGGCCATAGCCGGTCATGGAAAGAATCATGAATTGCTTTTAAGAATTTGCGCGAAGTTAATAAATTTATTAGGAACCAAAATCATTTATAAAGAGCCAAAAGACCGACAAATGTAAAAGTGGATTTCGCAAAATGATTCATGTTCGTATCGTAGCCGCTACAAAAACGATCAACCGAACCAGGATTCTCAAAAAATTAACGAGAACGGGTGCGTTAATCAATTAATAAATATCTTTGAAAAAAATCTCAAGCCCGGATGTCCGGTATCTACATTCATATCCCATTTTGCAAACAGGCCTGCCACTATTGTGACTTTCACTTTTCAACTTCTTTGAAGCACAAAGACAAGCTCTTAGAAGCCCTCAAAAAAGAATTGGCTTTAAGAAAAGATGAGGCCGTAGGTCAAAATATAGAAACCATCTATTTCGGCGGCGGCACACCCTCAGTTTTGAGTGCATCCGAATTGCAAGCCATTATCAAAAACGTATATGCTCATTATCAGGTGATTAAAAATCCAGAAATCACCCTCGAAGCCAATCCTGATGATTTGACGGAAGCAAGCCTCTTTGAAGATTATAAAAAAATGGGCATCAATCGGTTGAGTATTGGTATCCAATCTTTTTTTGACCGTGATTTAAAACTAATGAATAGGGCACACAGCGCGGCAGAAGCCAAAAGTTGTCTGCAAAATGCCAAAAAACTCTTCGATAACATCTCTATCGATTTGATTTATGGCATTCCGGACATGACGGAAGCACAGTGGCTCGAAAACATAGAGACCGCTCTGTCTTTTGATGTACCTCATCTGTCTTGTTATGCGCTCACTGTAGAGCCCAAAACTGCTTTGCACAGTTTTATCAAAAAAGGGATTGTACAGGCGCCAGACGATGAGGTGGCTCACCGCCATTTTGAAATACTGACTAAAGTGCTGAACGAGGCACATTTTGTCCATTACGAACTTTCCAACTTTGGCAAAGAAGGCTATTTTTCCAAAAACAACACGGCTTATTGGCTCGGTAAAAAATATATCGGAATCGGTCCATCTGCACACAGTTATGACGGGCAATGTAGAAGTTGGAATGTGGCTAATAACAGTTTATATATCCATAGTTTACAAAAAAACCATTTGCCATCCGAAAAAGAAACCCTGACCCAAACCGATCGGTTTAACGAAACCGTGATGACAGGTCTGCGTACTATTTGGGGCGTATCTTTGGCGAAGATTGAAGCCGATTTTGGTTTGCACTTTCGCAACTATCTGGAACAACAAGCCGCTTCTCATATCAAAAATGGTTTTTTGCGAATAGATGCTAATCATGCCGTGTTGCACACTACACAAAAGGGGAAATTTTTGGCCGACGGATTGGCGAGCGATTTATTTATGTTGGCTCCCAAAAGCAATGCAAATTGATGAAAGCAACTATTCAACATCCAAACGGCCCTTTTACTATTGACCTTACCAAGGCCATCGATTTGTCAATTCCCATTACCCATGACAAAGGACCGCGTGCTTGGGGACAAAAAAACGCCACCATAAGCCCTGTGCAAGAAGGTGCGTGGACCGGCAGGGTTGCCACCGGAGCCACCGTCAATTTTAATGAGATTCGACTCAATCCACATGCGCAAACAACCCATACAGAGTGCTTGGGGCACATCACCCAACAAACCTACAGCCTCAATCAAATCGTGTTGTCTTCCCTTTATTTTACTGCCGAATTGGTGAGCATCAAACCACAAAAAGATCAGGACGACGCTGTCATTTCAGAAAGCCAATTGAGACAACAACTTACCTACAAAAACACAGAGGCCGTAATTATCCGTACCTTGCCCAATCCTATTTCCAAAAAAACGCACAACTATTCCGGCACCAATCCGCCTTACTTGCACTACAAAGCAGCCGAATACCTCCGCAAACTGGGCATAAAGCATTTGTTGGTTGATTTGCCGAGCGTGGACAAAGAAAAAGACAGTGGTAAACTACTGGCTCACAAAGCTTTTTGGCGAGTGACAGACACGCAAAACCTCAACAAAGATGCGTGTACAAATGACACCATCACCGAATTGATTTATGTGCCCAATACCGTTGCAGACGGTCTGTACTTGCTAAACATACAAACCATGCCCGTAGAGAACGATGCTGCGCCAAGCCGCCCCTTACTTTTTAAAATTGAATAAACACATGAAACGCCTATGTAAAATTATTGACACACAGGAGTATGATTATCCTAGGGCGTTCCGTGTGACATATAAAAACAAATAAAATAAACACATGAAACACCCATGTAAAAATTTTGCACACAGCGGCATGATGAGTTAGGGTGTTCCATCTGACCGATAAAAACAAATAATATAAACAGATGAAAGATCTTTTTTACGCTTATATCTGCCAACTGCAAGACCAAATCACCGCAGCACTTGAGGAAATAGAAGGAAAGGCCCGTTTCCGCCAAGACGAATGGCAACGTGCAGAAGGCGGTGGTGGTCGCACCCGTGTGATTGAAAATGGCGCAGTGTTCGAAAAAGGCGGTGTCAATATTTCTGCCGTTCACGGTGCTTTGCCCAAGGCCATGCAAGCTTACTTCAAAGTAGGTGACGTCGATTTTTTTGCCTGCGGACTCAGCCTGGTTTTGCATCCCCAAAACCCGATGGCACCCACTGTCCACGCCAACTGGCGCTATTTTGAAATGTATGACAAAACCGGTCAAATCATAGACCAGTGGTTTGGTGGCGGACAAGATTTGACGCCCTACTACTTGTTTGAGGATGACGTCCGGCACTTTCACAAAATTTGCCAAACTGCCTGCAACAAGCACCACACCGATTTCTATGCCCAATTCAAAAAACAATGTGACACCTATTTTTTTAATGCACACAGAGGAGAAGCGCGCGGCATAGGTGGATTGTTTTTTGATTACTGCCGTGCCAAAGAAGATTTTAGTATGCACCATTGGTATGCGTTTGTTACCGAAGTTGGCAACAGTTTCTTGGATGCCTACTTACCCATCATCAATCGTAGAAAAGACATGCCCTACACGCCGCAACAACGAAACTGGCAAGAGATTCGAAGAGGTCGCTATGTGGAGTTTAACCTCGTTCACGACAAGGGAACCTTGTTTGGACTAAAGACCAATGGCCGTATCGAAAGTATTTTGATGAGTCTGCCGCCCAAAGTCCAATGGGTCTATGACCACCAACCGGAAACAGGCAGTGAAGAAGACAAACTGTTGGCCATTCTGAAGCAACCAAAAGACTGGGTTTAAGTAAGAAAAAAGCGGCAGGTGTTTTCATTGGGGTGCCAAAATTTACCGATACATTTCGACAATTTCTCGTAGCTTTGTCCTATGATTGGCTTGGTAGATTGCAACAATTTTTACGCTTCCTGCGAACGGGTTTTCCGACCCGATTTGCGTGATTGTCCCATTGTGGTACTCTCCAACAATGACGGCTGCGTGATTGCGCGCAGCAACGAAGCCAAAGCACTCGGCATCCCAATGGGCGCACCGGCTTTTCAATACAAAAAACAATTTGACACACTCGGTATCCGCGTTTTTTCATCGAACTATGCACTCTACGGCGACATGAGCCACCGCGTCATGCGCATCCTGAGCCGATTTACACCTGAAGTGGAGGTCTATAGCATAGACGAAGCTTTTATAAAGCTACAACCCAAAGGTGAAACCGCCGAAACACTGGCGCGAACCATGTGTCACACCGTGAAAAAATGGACAGGAATTCCTGTAAGCATTGGGCTAGCACCTACCAAAGCCTTGGCAAAAGTGGCAAATAAAATCGCGAAAAAATTTGCCGAAAAAACGGGAGGCGTTTACGTAATTGACACCCCGCTCAAACGCGAAAAAGCCCTTCGCTGGACGGCCATAGAAGATGTGTGGGGCATTGGCTACCGGCATGCAGCACGCTTGCGGGCAAAAAAAATAAATACCGCTTTCGATTTTGTAAACTTGCCCGACGAGTGGGTCAGGAAAAACATGTCGGTGGTGGGTTTGCGACTCAAACAAGAATTGCAAGGACAAGCCGTTTTGCCTTGGGAAGCCATCGTACCCGACAAAAAATCTATTGCCACCACGCGTAGCTTTGAAGGCACACTGACTGCTTTTGACGACCTTAAAGAGCGCATGGCAACTTTTGCAGTGAGCTGCGCCGAAAAATTACGCCGCCAAAAGAGCAGCTGCCGATATATACATGTTTTTATCCGCAACAACCGGCACGGAAGAGACCCACAAAATATCTATTTAGGCACAACCCTTTGTTTGCCTTTTGAAACCTCTTCTTCGTTGGTTATCAATCAATATGTACAAAAAGGATTGGTGCAACTTTTTGACTCTAGCATCGCCTACAAAAAAGCGGGTGTGGTGCTTATGGGCATTCAGCCCGACACGGGGAGGCAGCTCAACGCTTTTGAAAACGAACCGGCAACACACCTCCCCTTGATGCAAGCCATCGACCGGCTCAATAGAAAATACGGCGAACCAAAAGTCAAACTGGGCATACAAGACCTTCGGCGCACTTGGAAAATGAAGCAAGAGCGCCTTTCACCAAAATACACCACACAGATCAGCGACATTTTGAAAGTATCATGACTTTAAAAAAATTACATCCGAAAAATGTTTTGGAATTTTTTGTCCCATCAGAAGACATTTCTTTTGGGCAGCCTTTTATTGCCAATGGCATTTCGGCCGGATTTCCCTCGCCGGCTGACGATTTCAGGCAAGAAAGCATCAGCCTGGATGCTGCCTTGGTAAAAAACAAAGAAGCGACCTTTTACGCCCGGGTACGAGGCCAATCTATGACCGGTGCCGGACTGGACGACGGCGACTTGTTGGTCATAGACCGCAGCCTGGAACCCAAAGACAACCAAATTGCCGTTTGCTACTTGGATGGTGCCTTTACGGTGAAGCGTTTAAAAGTGTCTGAAAAGGCGGTGTTTTTAATGCCCGAAAATCCGGATTATCCGGCCATACCTGTAACAGAAGGGCAAGAACTAATTGTATGGGGCGTGGTAACTTATGTGATAAAAAACGTGAGTTCCTAAGAAGTATTTTTGAAAGAATTTATTCGCCTTTAGGAATGCCATCCGATTCGGATTCGTCAACTTCCAAGCCTTCTTTTTGCCATTTTATAATGCCTCCATCGAGGTTGTAAACGGCTTTAAAACCTTTCTCTCTGAGTATTTTTGCTGCCTTGGAGCTTCTGCCACCGGATTTGCAATAGACACAAACAGGCTGATTTTTATCTAATTTTTCCAGTTGTTTTTCAAAATCGTCATCGAAGAAATTTACGTTTTGGGCGTTGGGCAAGTGGCCTTCTGTATATTCGACCGGTGTACGCACATCGATGAGTTGCACGTTTTCCATCTGAAGGAGGTTTTGCATCTCGGCAGGAGAAACGAGTTGAATGCCTGCTTTTTGTAGATTGCTTTCTTGCTTGCACCCCATAAAAACAACAAACAACAGTAAAATAATGTATGGACGTAGGGTTGTATTCAATTCTTTATATTTGTTTTAAGCCGTTGGATGCCATGTCTTAAAAACAGGATTCTTCTGACGGTGGATATTCCTCAATTAATCTTGTACCACATCACCATCCCATTCCAAAATACCGCCAATCAGGTTAAAGGTATTTTCGAAACCTTGTTGCTCGAGTATCATGCAGGCTTGTGCACTTCGACGACCGGAACGGCAATATACGTAGAGATTTTTGTTTGGATCGAGGTCTTCAATACCTTCCATAAAGGCTTCCGGATCCATAATATCTATGTGGAGCGCGTTGGGAATATAGCCTTCTTCAATTTCTTCGGGGGTGCGAACATCCAAAATAAGTGCGTTTTTGTCCTGACTTATTTTTTCTTTCCATTCGGAACTGCTGAGGTCTGTCATAGTGTCTTAAAAAGTTAAAATTGAGTTTGATAATTCAAAATTAATTAAATTGCATCAATATTCAAGCCTTAAATTTATTAGACCCGTAAATTTTTGGGCAATGGCATTAAAACAAAGTGCAAAAAAATAAATTGCATATGGAAAAGCTGTGGTTTAAAAATCACTTTTGGAGCTTGTATTTAGTATTGCCGGTATGCCTTTTTCTTTTGGCTTGCCAGTCTGATGACGATGGTTCTCTCAGGCCGGATTTGATTGGAATCAGCGAAGTGATTGCGCCAGAATCATTAAGGGTTGGAGAAAAAGCTGTTTTTATCCTGCGTTATGACCGGCCTACGGATTGTCATGGTTTTTTAAGATTTGATACTGCCCAAACGGATGCGCAACTCAGGGTCGGCTTGGTGGCCGGTGTTTTTGGCACCAACTGCCAGCCGGTAGATGAGGCCCCACGACAAATAGATTTTGAGTGGATACCTCAAAACCCCGGACCTTTGCACATAGCGTTTTTGAGAAACCCCGATGCAGGTGATGCAAATTTTATTACCTTTGAATTTGAAGTGCTGCCAGAGTAGGTATGGTTTAGCCAATAGGCTTTCCCCGGCATAGTGCGGCGCTTAAGGCATGCCCTCCTCTCATTTATAAAGTGGGCGGATGTTCTTTCGTTGATTTTAACCTAAAAAAAATGTGATGAAGTACATTTTATTATCTGTGTTCGTATTGCTGATGGGCTGCTCAGGCGACAGCGATAATTTTATTGAGTTTGAAGAATTGGGTGCTATAACCGCCGTTGAAATCCCTGCGGAAGTGGTGGTTGGGCAAACGACCACATTTGTCGTTAGTTTTCGGGTTCCTTCAACATGCCACAGTTTTCAGCGTCTCGATTTTAGCGCTACACCCCAAGAAAGGATTGTTGCCGTAGTGTTTGCTGTAACCGACAACAGCTGTACGCCACTTTCCAATTTCACAGAACAAGTTACTTTTGAAATTACCCCCGACACTCCCGGAACAATCGTCTTTAAGTTTTTTGCCGGCAACAACGCACAAGGGGAGCCTACTTTCATTGAAAGAGTAGTAGACGTTACGGCACCTGCCGGATAGTTGGGTCTTACTGTTTAAATTTATACTTTTCTCTTTTGTGCACTTGCTGCCAAAACCTCGTGCATACTGTTCCACACCTGTTTGCGCAATGCAAGCCTTTGGTTCATGTCGAAGCCTTGGGTGGGTAAGGTTCCCACAAAATGTACCCGCAGCAAACCCGGACCGCCGGAAAAAAAATCGTAGGAGAATCTTTTTTTATTATCTAAAAAAGTGATGATGCGAATCGGGATTTGATGTTCAATGGCCAAGCGAAAAGCTCCTTCCTTGAATTCATCGAGCACAATATTCATGTCGTCGGGAACTTTACCCTCTGGAAAAATACAAATACTAGTGCCGTCTCTCAAACGCCTATGAGCTTCTTCAAAGGCGTATTTTCGGCTGCGCGGGCTGCTTCTGTCCACCAAAATACAGGTGCGTTTGTAAAAAAATCCGAAGATGGGAATGTTGGCCAACTCTTTTTTACCGACAAAAACAAAGGGTTGCCTCACTACGGCCAGCATCAGCATGATATCGATCATAGAGGTATGGTTGGCCACCAACATATAGCTTTGGTGCTTGTCGTAAGTGGTGTCTCCTATTTTTTTTACCGGAAAACCCATGCCAAACAAAATGCATTTTGCCCAAATCCTAGCCAAATAAAAGAACTGTCTGTAGGTTTTTTCCGACAGTGTCATCAAAATGAGTAGTGGAAACATCACCAATATGGGGAGCATCACCCATATGTAGAACCAAATTCGATATAATAGGACAAACGCTTTTTGTATCCATTTCATAACTAGCCAATTCGCTTTTTTTGAGCCCGGCTAAGTTAGTCAATTTTGATTTGCCACGTAAGTGTTGGGTGTTTCCCCGGTGCATACACGCCGTTGAGCACTTCAAACTGCAAGGCGATTTCTGAAAGTTTTTTGAGGGTTTTGACTTGTAACATCGTTTCTCCGGTTTTGACAATCAACAGATCCGAAGCGTTGTGAAAGGTATATTTCGACTTGTTGAGCAAGGTAAAATCGATTCCTGTGTCGTTGATAATTTTTATGGTTACGATATGCGTGTCTCCTTGATAGGCAGCCTCTTTAAAGTTTATGCTATACTGTAGGAGTGGGTTGAGAAAATTTTGTCTGCCTACGAGTGTTTGGCCAAAAAAAGCAACGGTTTGCCGGTTGAAAAGCGCTTCGCGCACAGCTTCCGGTTTGCGTTCTGTTGCAAAAACAAGTGTGATGGGTCTGTGTCCACCCTTTTGAATGCCGTAACGCCAGTCAACCAATCCGTGAACATCACTCGTGCCCATAATGGTCAGGTTGTGATTTAGGGCAATTTGCAAGGCCTCATCTGAAATGGTGAGGTCGTTGATGACTTCGATGCCGTGTAGCAGATTTTTAGCTATCAATTCTCGGTGAAATGGTTCCAAACGCGCCACACCATCTTTCCGCTGTGCTTCCCAATGTGGGTGGTTCCAAAAGACAAAACCTCCTTGGCGATTGGCCTCTTCAAAAACTTTTAAAGAGTCTTTAATCATCAGCAGATTGGCATCTTCTATAAAAACCGCATTGTTGTGACCCGGTGGCATCTTGCGGGTTACTTCAGCGCCATGAATAATTATTAAATCGTGATCTTTTGCCTCTTCTAGTGCGATTTGATAGGAACGGTTGCGATCGGGATGCGGCATGTCTGCTTGGTGTGGTTGGTATTCCAAATGTTCGGTAAGCGAAATGACATCCAACCCGTCCATGAGCGCTTCCATCACCCGTATGTCGGGCCAAACGCTTCCATCAGAAAAAACGGTGTGTTGGTGAAGATCTGTTTTGAGTGTTTTGTAGCCCGGAATGTCCGGAAAATTGAGCACGCGACTGAGGCGGTGCGTATGGTCTTGTTGCGCAAAAAACACCGAAGGTACTAGCAGTAAAATAAAAAGAAGTCTCATTTTTTTTATCAAATATAAACAAAGTATGTGAAGCCAAGTTTAGCGAAGCTTTAATTTAATGACAAAACCTTCCCTGGAAAGTTTTACCAAAAACTGATAATCATCATGTTTTTCTTTAAAAATTAACCGAACTTTGTATCACTTACATTTCGTGATTATGAAGACATTCAAACTGATTTGCTTGTCGATTCTGGCAATAGCAACGCTTTCATGCACAAGCGATGACGAGGGGTCAACACCTTGTGATACCAAAGCAATCTTAGATCCCGAACGCTTTGAAACGGCACCGGCTATGCCACTAAATATTGAAAGTGCCGCAATAGAAGGCGACTGCCTAAACATCCTTTTTACTTCGAGCGGTTGTAACGGCGATACTTTTGTTTTTAACCTGATAGGCCAGCCTAGCGATGCTACGGTCTTCCCGCCTTTGGTGGGCGTGCGCTTATCATTAAGCAGCAACGAACTTTGTGAAGCCATCGTAAGCAAAGAAGTGAGTTTTGACCTTTCCGTATTTCAGCAAAGCAACACAGACAGGGTTACTTTGGCACTGCAAAACAATGGGCAAAGCCTACTGTATGTTTATTAAAATGGGCGTAGGAAAAAGCTGTTTGGATTTTTAAACTTCGCTCGGCGGTTTACCAAAGTAAGCTTATCTTTGCCTTCAAAAACAGCGCATGGCCAGAATTCTTACAGGCATACAAAGCACGGGCACGCCCCATTTGGGCAATTTGTTGGGCGCCATCTTACCGGCTATTGATATGGCCAAGCAGCCCGGAAACGACTCCTTTCTTTTTATAGCCGATTTACATTCACTGACGCAAATAAAAGATGCCGAAACGCTTCGCAACAACACTTATGCCACCGCCGCGGCCTGGCTGGCCTGCGGACTCAACCCCAGCGAAACGGTTTTTTACAGACAGAGCGATGTGCCGCAAGTAACGGAGCTGACTTGGTATCTGAATTGCTTTTTCCCTTACCAAAGACTGACATTGGCGCATTCTTTTAAAGACAAAGCAGACAGACTCGAAGATGTAAATACCGGTTTGTTTGATTATCCCATGCTGATGGCCGCAGATATTTTGTTGTACGACGCAGAGATTGTACCGGTGGGAAAAGACCAATTACAGCATTTGGAGATTACCCGGGATGTAGCCGCGCGTTTCAACCATCAAATGGGTGAAACCTTTGTGTTGCCGCAAGCCAAACTGCAAGACCAGAGCATGTATGTGCCCGGAACTGATGGCGAAAAAATGAGTAAATCCAGAGACAACCTCATCAATATATTTTTGACAGACAAGGCTTTGCGAAAACAAATAATGGGTATCCAAACAGACAGCACGCCTATGGAAGCACCCAAAAATCCGGATACTTGTAACGTTTTTGCACTGTATAAATTACTGGCGGATGAAAGCCAAACAGCGCGCATGCGCCAACAATACATACAAGGTGGTTTTGGTTACGGCCATGCCAAACAAGCACTCTACGAACTCATCCTTGAGCGGTTTGGTGAAGCCAGAAGAAAATTTACCGATTATATGAGCCACCGCCACCTGATAGACAAAGCCTTGGCCATAGGAGCAGAAAGGGCTGAAGCCGTGGCTGAGAGCGTTCTCAAACGCGTGCGCAGCAGGTTGGGTTATTAGTATTCTTTGGAAGTGGCTTCCCTGGCCACCCTGTCTTCTTTGTAATAGAGTGCAATCAGATCTAACACTGTTTTCATGAGTTCTTTGGTCTCCAGCAGCATACTAAAAAACAGCATAGAGTTTTTCGGATTGGCATCTTCTTTTCGGGTGCGCGCCACTTGGCGGTCAATTTTTTGTGAAACAGATTCCAACAAATCCACTTGTTCTTCAAAAATAACGCTGATACGGCTAAATGCTTTTTTATCAAAAATATTTGAAACATCATCAAATAGACTTTTCAATTGGTTTTCCAGTTCTTTGAGTTCTTTTATCTGGTTAAACCGAAGACTTTTGTGATTGTTTTGTACATGATCCAACCCTTTGGCAGAAATAAAGTCTAAAGAGCGTGATATATTCTGCAAATGTTCCAATATCAAGATGTAAACCCGACTGACCCCAACAGAAGACTCTTCTAAATTTTGAATCAGGAAAAAGGTGTCGTTTCTAAGCCGTTCTATATCTTCCTTGAGTTTTTCCGCATTTTTCTGCGCCAGTTTGAGTTCCTTCACATCATTGAGCGAAAGTCCTCTTACCGTCAGTGAAAAGATTTCGTGGCTGCGTTCTAAAACCCTGACAACGTTTCCTGTACTTTCTTCAATCACGCCTTTGATATTTTTGCTCTCGGTGATGCGCAATTTTTCTTCCAGTTGTTTGGATTTTAAAAAACTACGGTGTTTTATAAAACTTCTCAACAGAACTGCAAAAGTGATTACGGATAAGACCACAACGGCCTGAAATCCTATAAAATATATACTGAGCGCTAACAAGCCTGCAGCTGTAAAAGAAACCATAGCGGTTACAAAAAAACCACCCAAGACTTTCAACACGCCGGACACACGAAAAACCGCACTGTCTCTGCCCCAAGCCCGATCTGCCATGGAAGTACCCATAGCCACCATAAAAGTGATATAGGTGGTGGACAAAGGAAGCTGTCGGTCTGTAGCCATCGATATCAGCAAACTGGCCACAACCAAGTTAACAGAAGCGCGAATCAAATCGAAAGCGGGTAATTCCTTGGCTTTGGCTTTAGCCAAATTGACTTTGGGCAATTTAAAACGTTGGTCTATGATTTCTACGGAACGCTGCGACATGACGTTTCTGAACGTAGCAGAAATGTCTATACCAACACGAACGATATATCGGGAAAGATAATTAGCCTTGAAGCGTTCTTCGGTATCGGACTGGCTGGATAAATCGACGGAAGTTTTCAATACATAGCGTGCTTTTTTGGAAAACCAAAGCGTGCCAACCATTATGAATCCTGCCAAAACAAGTATCCAAGTGTTGGTAAAGACACCCTCTGAGAGTGCACCCATAGAAAAATTTTGCAAGGGCATTCCGGAGTCATTCCAAAGCATAAATGCCTGATAGGCTGCCAAAGGCACACCAATGAAGTTTACCAAATCATTTCCGGCAAAAGCGATGGCGAGTGAAAAAGTGCCCGTTAATACTACAATTTTATAGATATTTACTTTAAAATAACCGGCCAAAAAAGTAGATAGCAGCGTAAAGAACATCCATGCGCCTAAAACCAATAACAGTAAATTTTGAGAAATAAAAACATTGTTTTGGGTAAAACCCGAAAGGCTATTGAGTCCTTTAAAAATGAGAAAATACACGATAGAAGTCATCGCCAATCCGCCAAAAATTCCGGCCATTAAAGGTGGCTTTTGCTCAAAGTGAAATGTAAAAAAAATGCGCGTGATATATTGCACCAAAGCACCCACCACAAAAGCAATAACGATGGAGAAAAAAATACCTAAAATAATGAGCAATGCCTTGTCTGAATTGATATACGGATACAAATTGAAAAGACTGCCACCGCTTTTAAAACTTTTGACCATCCCTATCCCAACAGCGGCACCGAGCAATTCAAAAACAATAGAAACCGTTGTGGAGGTGGGGATACCGATGGAATTAAAAAAATTGAGCATAATAACATCCACCACCATGACCGCTACAAAAATGACCATAATCTCGTCGAAGTAGAAAGCCTCCGGATTAAATATGCCTTTGCGTGCCACTTCCATCATGTCGTTGGAAAAAACGGCACCGATACAAATACCGATACTGACAATGATGAGAATATTCCTGAATGAGGTAACTTTTGAACCGACGGCAGAATTGAGAAAATTGATGGCGTCGTTGCTCACGCCCACCACCAAATCGGTAATCGCAAAAAACAAGATAATAACCAGCGTATAAACCAATGCAACATCCATCATTCCGCACTAAAGTGATTAAAACAATTCAGAAAAATATCTGACAATCTCCGTTCGGATAGATTTATTGGCTGCCGAAGCTAGTGCCACGGAAATGATAAGCCCAATCATGGCATAGGAAAAGTCTTTTAAAATGAGTTTGAAAGCCTTATTCTTATGTCTTTTCCCCTTTTTCTTTCTGGAAAGGCTGACGGCGATCTCACGGCCGCCTATGACGCCCAAAAACACCCAAGTGGTACTCATAGGCACCGTGCTGATAAAGAGTTTATATATCAACAAAATGACGTACGTAAAATCTATCAAAGTAGCCGCACGGACATCTGAAATGCGTATTTTTTCGCTGACTACTTGCTGGATTTTATCGCCCCTGAGGTAAAACAAAAGTCCTAGTCCTACAAAAATAGTAGCTGCAAAAATAAAAAACTGGAATCCGGACTGCTGACGCGGAAGAAAAACCGCGATGTTGGCACCGTCTTGCATGATCCAAACAGACCAAAGCGAACCACTGACTACCCATTGAATTACCGTCCATGCGGGATGGAACTTTCGCTTTTTAAAAAACCGGCTGATGATGTCATAACTAAAATACCAAACGACAAATGACAATACAAAAGCCAATATGTAACCCGATACGCTTTTGCCCACCATGGAAGTAATCCCCGAAGAGTCTGCGCTAAAAACGCTCAGCAACAGGAAAGTGGTTGAAACCGGCATGCGCAAGCGGGTGAGTATCAACAACACCAGTGGCGCAATGATTTGAAAAAAACTAAAATTTTCAGGATGCGGATATTTGCTGGTACCGTCCGGATTTAACAGGCGCTGGTAGGTGACATCTCCATCAAAATAAAACCAGCTAAAGCTGACGGTTATCAAAAAAATTGCACCCACATATAGCCACAACATCCACCATTTTTTATCGCCGTTACTTTCTATAAATGTGCCTAAAGATTGAATGCTGTCATTGGCAACAGCTGCATAGGCAGCAAAAAGAAAACCGAGCCACATGGCAGATTGCCCGTAACCGGTCAAAATAGCAGCAAAGATAGTTCCTACTAGAATAACCGACAGGAATACTTTTTCCCTTGCCAACGCTTCTAAGAGGTTGAGATAAAATTTTTTTTGCGATTTACGTCTGGATTTTATGACCATGATGTTGCATTAAAACAAGAATTTCAAAGTTCAATCTTAACAAGTAATGATATGTTAAGTAAATGTTACTAAAACATTAACTCAAAAGACAAATCCTTTTGTTGCATTTGCGTAAAAAAGACAAATCCCGAACAATATCCGGGATTTATCCTATACAACAAAAATCAAATTTAGAATCTTACCCAACCGGCCATCCAGTTGTTATTGGGAGAAACAGCACCTATAAATGGAGCCGCTTGAAACCAGCCGTCCAAAGTTGTTGGATCTGTAAAGTTTTCTGTAGAGACGCCGATCACAGATTGTGAAAGGGTAATAGGTCCGGTAGTGTTTTTAAGCTCAGGCGTTACAAAAGTGGCCGTAGCATCTGCACTTTCCAACACAAAAGGATTTACATTATCAATGATATTACTTACAATAACAATGTCTCCGTTATTAAAATTGGCTACAGTTTCCGTATTTTGGATACGCAATCCGCGTGAAGCAAAACCTTTCACAATGCCATTGTAGATTTGTGCTTTGGTACCTTCGCGGAGCAATATGCCTTGGTTGCCACCATCGCCATCTTCAACACCTACTATAGTAATGTTTGACAACAAAGGATTTGAGAAAGGCTCTGCCACTCTATTTGCACTCAAATTATCGGCTTCTATACCTCTGTCTCCTTCTAGTGATGATTGTAAAGCTACCCAAAATTGGCCTTTACCAACCCATCCGTCAGTCCAGTCAAAACTGTCGTCTTGTGCGCCAACAGAAACTAAAAAACGTGCATTTACTGTTCCTCCGAAAAATTCAAATCCATCGTCTAGACCTTGAAAAACTTGAATGTTTTCTACGACTGTTTGGTTACCTACACCATAAAGCGAAAGTCCGTTAAATTCTGAATCTGCATTGATTTTACCGCCTGTAAACTCAAGACGAATAAACCTCAAAATACCGGAGTTGTCTGCTGCATCTGTACCGCCGTAGATGGCATTTGCCACCTCTGAAGTAGCTGTAAGACCTCTGTTGATAGGTGCCTTGCCGGCTACGATGAGTCCGCCCCAATCGCCTGCGTTTGGTGTGGTTTTGTTTGAAGTAAAAACAATGGGTTGCGATGCAGTACCTTCGGCTATTATTTTGGCCCCTTGGGCAATCAACAAGAAAGAAAAAACGCCGCCTTGGTTACCGGCAATAATTCTGGTACCCGCTTGAATGGTAAGTGTGACACCATCTACAACGGTTACACCGCCGATAAGTTCGTAAGTGTTGGAAGATACCAAGGTCAAGTCTGAAGTGATGTTGCCTTGTAATTCTATAATTTCGTTTGCAGGTGGTGGTGTATCTCCTCCTCCTGTATCACCACCATTGTTGTTGATGGTGTCTCCTTCGATAACGATGCTGTCTATAGACTCATCATTTTCTGTGCAAGATTGAAATACTATCGAAGTAGCCAATATCAATCCTAAAAACAATTTAGTAGTTTTCATTCTGAATGTAATTTAATTAAGTTAAAAGTTCAATTTATAAGTAGTTGTCAATTAAAATTTATAGATAATGCCAAGGCTTATGTCTGCCCCTAGGTCAAATTTGCTTACCGTTATTTCTCTGCCTATGCTTCTCTGGTCTTGATAGCGTTCTATATCCGGATTTAAGAGGTTTCTTCCGGCCAACTTTACCACAAAATGGTCGCCAATTTCGTCTCTGAGTGTAAAATTGAGCATAGCAAACCCTTTTTCGTAAACATCATCTACTTCGTTTCC
>JAVVDW010000012.1:32811-93076 GCA_032251335.1 Flavobacteriaceae bacterium
CTGAGGTTGTGCCTTCCAAATTGTTTTACGTAGTTGATGTCTGCATTTAAAAGAAACGGTGAGGCACCTTGTAGTTTTCTGGTTAAGTTGGTAGGTGCTATGCTGGCTCCGTTGCCAATGGTTACCTCCGGGTCAATGTCCACTTCCGTAAACATGGCCGTTGCATTGAAGCCAAAGTACAAATCATTCCAAAGGCTATATTCCGAACCACCCAATAATTTGCTGAGCTTTTGACGATACTCAACTTCTATACCCGCTACGAGTGCTTCGTTAGAGTTGACAAAAGAGACATTATTGTTTACAGATGCTACCCGAACTTTTTCGATGGGCGAATCCAAATATTTAAAAAACGCTGTTGCTGATATGATTTCAGACCTGTCCGGGAAATACTCCCATTTAAAATCTACATTAAAATTGTCGGATTGTTCCAACAATACATTTCCTAAAGTGGATTCGTTAATTTCTTCATCGAGAAAGGGTGCCACTTCAGTAAAAAGAGGTAAAGTAACTGTTTGGCTGGCCGCAAAGCGCAGGTTACTTTTTTCGTTCAAAATATATTTGACACTGAGGCTGGGAAGGTAGAATTCTTCATCAATGGTTTCTACTTCCGTCACACCCACTAAACCTTCGGGAGCAAAAAACACGCGTTGTCTGTAATCTTCAACTCGAAGACCGGCATTCACTGTAAGTCTGTCTGAAAATTGGAATTCTATGTTTGCAAAAGAGGCGTGATTTCTCAAATCGGCTTTGTAGGAATTGGTCGGTCTGATAAACTCTTCTACGTGGAATATTTTTCGTTCAAAGTTCTCTCTGGAGAGCAAGGCATCCGGATTGAAAAAATCAACAGGGGTGGTGCTCAGTTCATCGAAAAAGATATTGATTTGTTGCGCGCTAAAATCTCTCGACTTGTCTCTTACATTGAGTCCCAAAGTGAATTTGTGGCGATATACGTCATCTTCATTTTTGCCGAAATTGATATCCAACGACACCCTGGCTGAATAATCGTTTTCATCTAAATTTTGAAAAAACCGATGGTTGTCTGAGTTGTTGTTGGCACCTACTTTGGAAAACAAAGTTCTGCCGTCCGGCAATTCTGTAAAAAACAACTGCCGGCGCTCGGGCACATTGCCTGTTGCCCTACTGTAAGAGCCTCCGTAGTTAAATTCAAATTTTCTTTGGTCAAAAAAGTGTTGCCCGGTAAACTGATGCGTTTGTAGTGTATTTTGCGAAAAAGTACCTCTTCTTACTTTAAAAATATTGTCTGTGTTTTCTCCAGCTACACCCGAAATTTCACGCATTTCATCTGTGGTGTCGTTGACCAACAATACGGTGTAGGCCAATTTATTGTGAACATCTGTTCTCAAAACAAAACTACCCAGCAAAGTAGCGTTTGTACTAAACTCATATTTTTTGAAATCATCGCCAAAGAATGATGACTGCAAGGTTTCGCCCTGTGCATTGAGTGCTACATCCAAACCCTCTAAAGAGGCTTTGTGCTGTTGGGAGAAATCGCCGTTGACAATGACATCCAATCGCGCCTCATCACCCAACTTAAATCGCTTGCCGGCATTGATGGCTAAGTTGAGGTTGGGGTCTCCAAACCTTTCACTGGGGTTATACGAGGTGTCAAATTGCCAAATGGGCACCAAACGGCTGTCGTAGATCAAATCGGGAATAGCCCTAAAAGCTTTCAACAAAGAGGGCGGTCTGCGTGAGCCGTCTTCTACACCAAAAAAATCGTACTTACTTCCATTCAATAAAAAGAAATCATTGAAATGTGCAGTTGTGTTTACACTCGATCCAATTTCAATTTCAAAATATCCTTTACCCGGATTGTCCTTAGTGTCTATATCGATGCTTGCACCCGCAAAATCTCCGTAGAGATGAGGCGAATAGGTTTTGTAAATTCCGAGATTTTCAACAATGTTCGTAGAAAAAATTTCGAGGTCTATCAACTTCAATTTCGGATCCAAAGAAGGAAGCGGCAAACCATTCAAATAGGCATTGTTGTAGCGATCCGCTAAGCCCCTAATGTAAAATTTCCCGCTCTCGCGGGAAATTCCTGTTGCTTTTGTAAGTCCTGTAGCCACATCACCCACGCCCTTTCGAGACAACTCTACAGAACCTATTTTAGTCTGCATAATGGTAGCATTCTTCTGTTCTGTCAAGATAGCCGATTCAGATTCACGGGTAACGGTAGTCGTAACTTCCACTGCCTCCAACTGAAATGCCCCGGCACCCAATGCCTGATTGATTGTAACTATTTCACCGGCTTTTAGCTGAATATCCGGCACCTCTATGGTTTCGTAACCAATAAAACTAAAAACAATGGTGTAGGTACCCGGTGCCAATTCGAAAGAAAAAAGTCCATCCAAATCCGTTGTAGTCCCCGTAGTTGTACCTTTTATCTGTACATTCGCAAAAGGCAAAGGTTGGTTGTCTGCATCTTTATCTGTCAATTGTCCCTTAAGCGTGGCATTTTGTGCAAAAGTTGCGAAACCAACTAAAATAAAAAGGTATAGGAATGTATTTTTCATCTGAATTTTAATTTTTATTTGTAACAACACATCAGCATTTATTGAAAATTTTCACACCGACATTTTGTTATTTTTATCTGGGGCAAAGAAAGGGCAAGCGCGTAAAGTCTGTGTTACTATCAGATTAAACCTGTTTGAACAAAAGATTAGTTAAACGTTATGCGTGTTAAGCGTATGTTAAGCAGAAAATCGGGTCGATTTATCATTATTTTGATGTAATTTGACACCAAATTTTTATGATATGCATTGGGAACAACTCCTCTCGCTCAAACGCTTTGGCGACAAACACAAAAGACTGCGCAGCGAACAAGACGCTTTGCGCCCCGGTTTTGACGTAGATTACGATCGGATTATTTTTTCAACACCCTTCAGGTTGTTGCAAGACAAAACCCAGGTGGTTCCTTTTTCCAAAACCAATTTTGTGCACACCCGCCTTACGCACAGTTTGGAAGTTTCTGTGGTGGCGCGTTCGCTCGGCCGCATGGTGGGCCAAGCCGTTTTAAAAAAGCACCCTTCGCTACAAGCCATCCAAGGATACGCAGCCAACGATTTTGGGAGCATTACCGCTGCCGCAGCACTGGCGCATGACATTGGCAACCCGCCTTTTGGACATTCGGGCGAAAAAGCCATCGGCCATTTTTTTACGCACGGCTCGGGCAAGGCTTACGCAGCGCAACTCAACGCAGCGCAATGGCACGACTTAACCCATTTTGAAGGCAATGCCAACGGCTACAGAATCCTAAACCGTTTTCATCAAGAAAAAGGCGGTTTAAGGCTTTCCTACGCCACTTTAGGCTCCTTTATCAAATATCCGAAAGCTTCGGTGCCTGTAAAACCTTCTGCGCACATCGCACATAAAAAATATGGCTATTTCCAATCCGAAAAAGCATTCTTTGATGATTTGGTTGCCGAATTGGGTTTGGAAAAAATCGGGAAATCTGACACCTATGCCCGACATCCGCTGGTATATTTGGTGGAAGCCGCAGACGACATCTGCTACACCCTTATCGATTTTGAAGATGGCATCAACCTTGGCCTTATCCCCGAAGAATTTGCCTTGGAGTTTTTGGTGAAAATCGTAGCCGAAAACATCAATACCGATAAATACAGCAAAATGCCGTATCTCGAAGATCGCATTGCCTATTTGCGTGCCATTTCCATCAACACACTCGTCAATGAAGCTGCACAAATGTTTATGCAGCACGAAACGGAAATCCTTTCGGGTAGTTTTAACACCTCATTGTTGGAAAAATCCAAATTCAAAGTGCAAATAGAAGACATCATCAAAATAAGTGTTCAAAACATCTATAGAAGTAAGGAAGTATTGGAAAAAGAATTGATGGGTTTTCGCGCCATCAATGGCCTGTTGGAAACCTATACAAACGCGGCAGTCAACAAATTACAAGGGAAAGAAAACACTTTCGACAAACTGGTATTGCAGACCTTGCCCACACAAGTTTTGGAAGTCGCCCACCACGATTTATACACCCAGCTGATGCAGATTTGTAGTCATGTAGCGCTGCTTACCGACAGCCAAGCCATGGATTTGAACCAAAAACTAAACGGCTAGCTCGCAAATTTTTTCAGATTTTAGATATTTTTAGATATTTTTGTTAAAAATAAACAAACCCAGTCTATGAAAAAGAAATACGTATGGGCAGTAGGCATAATTGCCATTCTTGTGACGGTTTCCCTCCTTTGGAAACCAAGCCCGCAAAAAGTAGAAGTCCCCACAGAAGTTGCGCTGCTTAGAGCCAAGCATGCCGAATTTTTAAAGAACAGCCCCTTTAAAGAAACCCAACACCTCAGCAAAAAAGACCGTAAAAACCGCGGTTTGCCGCCCAATCCTTATTACGAAAGGCTGTGGGAGATGAGCATGAACCCCGCTTTGGGCCGACCCACTTGGGAAAACATCAACCGCTTGCAGGAAGAACGCTATGCCAACCGCAACGACCCTAGAGCCGTGAGACCTCAAAGAGCTCCGGGCGATCTCACCGACAACCCTTGGGTAGAACGCGGCCCCAACAACATAGGCGGGCGCACGCGTGTAGTGGTTTTTGACCCCAACGATACCATACCCCCAATCAACAGCCGTGTGTTTGCCGGTGGTGTAAGCGGTGGCCTTTGGAAAAATGAAGACATCACCAACGCGAGCTCACCGTGGAATCAGGTAACCACTGTGCCCGGACACCTCAATGTGTCG
Source organism: Flavobacteriaceae bacterium (assembly GCA_032251335.1). Taxonomy (GTDB): domain Bacteria; phylum Bacteroidota; class Bacteroidia; order Flavobacteriales; family Flavobacteriaceae; genus UM-FILTER-40-17. Next base: position 37,552 of record JAVVDW010000012.1, read on the forward strand.
AGCTTTGCCATAGACCCCAACAACCCTCAAATTATGTATTTAGGTACCGGCGAGCAATACACCTTTGGCGCCGCTGTGGGCAACGGCGTCTATAAAAGCACCAATGGGGGTGAAAATTGGAATAAAGTAAACATCCCACTTTCACCGAACGACCCCGGTAACAACATACCTGCAAGTGCAGATGTTTTATCCGGGATTTTCTATATAAACGATATTATTGTAAGAAACAACGGTGGCAACAGCGAAGTTTACGTAGCCGTCGGTAGCCATGTGTTTGGGGCAAGCAGAATCGCAGATGCCGGCAACCCGGATCAGTTTACAGGCTCCCAATCGGCGGGTTTATACAGAAGTGCCGATGGCGGAGCTACTTGGACACGAAACGAGTCGGCTAACCTGAGTTTTTCAGTTTTCAGTGGAGCCTTCACTTTCTACTTTACCCCCAACGACTTTGAAATTGGCCCCGACAACAAACTTTGGATGGGCATGATCAGTACACCCGGTTTTGGCATCACCGGTGGCGGAAAAATATTTAACTCTACCGACGGTCTCAACTGGACTGAGGTAACCACCCTGACCAATTCCAACCGCGTGGAAATAGAAGTGTCCGCCTCCGATCCCAACCGTGTATATGCCTTAACACAAGGAACAACCGCAGCAGCCCCCGTAAGAATTTTTTCTTCCACCAACGGCAGCACTTTTACGGCTGCCGCTACACTGCCGGACGATGCAGACAACGGCATTCCGGCCAACGATTTTACCCGAGGGCAGGCCTTCTACGACTTGGTCATAGAAGCCGATCCTACCAATCATAACTTGGTGTACGTAGGCGGGATAGATTTGTTTAGAGGGGTTTTTAACGGAACAAATAACTTCAATTGGACGCAGATTTCTAAATGGTCAAACAATCCGAACCTGGGAACGCTGAGCGTGCCTGTTGTACACGCCGACCAACACGGCTTTACGTTCAGGCCGGGCAATCCCAACCAAGCAGTTTTAGGTCATGATGGCGGTGTTTCGTTTGCAAACAGCCTCTCTACGGCAGATTCCAATCCCAATGCCATTGCCACGCACAATGTCGGCTATGCCGTTACCCAGTTTTACTACGGCGACATTGCCCGGCTTACCAACCCCTCAGCCGATGATATCGTAGGCGGAACGCAAGACAACGGCACGCAGTTTTCCAGAGCCTCAGGAGCCGGCATCAACCCATTTGTGATTGAGTTTGGTGGCGACGGTGCCTTTACCGAAATAGACAAAGACGGCGATTATATGATCAGTTCTTTTCCGGGTAACTCTCACGTCTTTTTAGCGTGGCCTGTAACAAATAATTCTCCAGGCTACACTATAGTAGATGAGGGTAACAATGGTAGCTTTATCAACACAGCCGCTTTAGACGAAAACCTGGATATCTTATATACAGATGCCAGCAACAGCACAACCAATAGATTGGGTCGCTACTCTAATTTAAAGACCGGAGCTGTAAATATAGAAGCGGCTACTTTTACAGGTAGTGATAGAGATGGCATCACCATAGATGCATCCATCACCGCTTTAAAAGTTTCTCCTTTTACAACCTCTTCAACAACCCTGTTTATTGGGTTGCTCAACAGCCGTTTGCTGAAGGTGACCCAAGCACAAAGATCCATAACCTCGGCCTTAGGCTGGTCTGAAATTACAGGTCCCGGCTTTGTCGGCAGTATCTCCGATATAGAATTTGGCCAAAGCGAAAACGAAATATTGGTCACCATGCACAACTTTGGCGTGCCCAGCCTTTGGTACACCAACGACGGAGGCACCACTTGGCAAAACAAAGAAGGCAACCTGCCCGATATACCCGTAAGGGCGGTATTGCAAGTGCCTTTTGAGAATACAGATCCCGTTACCGGCAACCTTATAGGTTTTCAGGAAGTGATTGTAGGCACCATGTTGGGTGTGTGGCGTACCCAGAATTTTTTGGACACCATTCCTCCCGTATGGGAACAGTCTCAAAACGGCATGAGCGATGTGTCTGTAGTAGATTTGGACCTGATCTTAGATCCTGAAATTGTCTCTAACCCACCCACCCCGCCCACAGCCACGGTTTTGGCAACTACTCACGGCCGGGGGATGTTTACAGGGACTTTCTCTGAACCTACTTTAAGCCTAGATGACAAAAACTTTGTCCGTTCTCAGCTCAAAATTTTTCCCACCTTGGCCAGTACAGAAATCAACCTGATTGCCAACAACAATTTGGGTGAGGCCCAGGTAAAAATTTACAACCTCAGCGGCCAGGAAATGCTCAGCCAAAAAATGGATTTAAACTTTGGCAACAACAACCGCCTATTGCTCAACGGTTTCAGCAACGGGGTGTATATCCTTTCTGTGAAAGGAGAAGGCATCAGCAAAACCCAGAAGTTTGTCGTCCGCAAATAGTTTTGAAACACTATATCTCTAAAAACCGACCTGTCAAAACACAAGGGTCGGTTTTTTTTTGGCTGATTTTGACGTATCCTCCACCAACGGCTCATCAACGCAAGCCCGTTTGGCCGAGCCCCGTAGAGGTCTCATTTTAAAGGCTCAAAGCCAAAAAAACCACTCGACTGCGCTCGAGGAGACATTTACATTTTTTGTAAATGACATATCATTAACAGCTATTTTTTTTAAATAAGTTTTGGTTTTAGACATTGTTTTGCAGCTACACGCAGGTAGGTATTTTTAGCTCGGAAATTCATTAAAATTACCGAACTTTGGTTTAGCACTTCACTTTCATTGAAGCATTGAACTCCCACTTAAGTGTAGGTGCTGTTGGTGGCATTTTTTATTGAATTGTGAAATTTATCTTTCGCCCAAGTCCAAATTCGATAAGTTTATAAAGTGTGGAAAGTTGGATGTCGCTATGTCCGTTTTCAATACGTGATATAAAGCTTTTCTTTGCTCCAATTTTATTTGCAAGCTGTTCTTGTGTCATTTTTGCTAATTTTCTCTCTTCTTTTATTAGTTCTCCAATTGCAAAAGATTTGGCTTTAATTTCAAAGTCAGTTCTTTCTTTGGTGCCTGTTTCTCCGTATCTTTTGTTAAGATGTTGGGCGAAGGTTTTAATATTTTTATTTTTTGTTTCCATTTTTTAATTCTTTTTGTTCGTTAAAATATTCCTCCATTATTTTTTTTGCTTTGTTCAATTCATTGGTTGGTGTTTTTTGGCTTTTCTTCTGAAATCCATTAAACAGAACAACTAAATTTCCTTTGTCAAAACAGCAAAATATTCTATAAATGTTACTTTCATACTCAATTCGAATTTCAAAAAGTCCTTTTATTCCCTCAATACTTTTAAAAAATTTGGTCGGAACACGTTCAAGAATTGTCATCATAAACAGCACTTCGTCAATTTTGCTCTTTACTTTTTCTGTTAAGGGTTCAAAAAAATCATCAAAGTAGTCTTTATAAAAAACAATTTCCCTTATTATTTCCATTCCACAAAGTTAACGAATAATGGAACAATAAAAATAAAAACCAATTGTTTTTGTTATTTTCTTTCAGCTGTGAATTTGGCTCAAATTGCCACCAACTCACTTTAGCATATCGTTGGGATCCCAAAAAATCTGTTCAAAATCTACAATTTGATCATGCTGCACCTCAAGGCCTTCAGATTCTAAAAGTTGCTGCATGAGTTGCGAACCCGGAAAATGGTGTTTACCCGTCAAGACACCTTTGCGGTTGACCACTCTGTGGGCGGGTACATCGGGTAAGTTGTGGGCGGCATTCATAGCCCAACCTACCATGCGGGCGGATTTTCCGGTGCCTAAAAAGCGTGCTATCGCGCCGTAAGACGTGGCGCGCCCAAATGGAATTTGTTTGACCACTTCGTAAACCCTTTCAAAAAATCCCGCTTGTGTCATAGATTTTGTAAGACTTTATAAAGCGTAAAAAGAGCAATCAAAGCTGTAATCAATCCGATGGAAAGATTCATTTTTTTTACAAATTTGTCGCCGGTCAAAGTGATGCGTCCGGCAAAATAGGTATAAAGATACAGCATCAGAAAAGTGCCGAGTGAAGTGCCAACCACAAAGCCGATGGTGTATGGTTTTTCGAAGGTAAACCAATATTCAGAAGCAAAATAGACGCTGACAAAGGCATAAAAAGGAATGGGAAAGACGTTTAAAGCAGACAAAATGACCCCATACCAAAACAAGTTGCGCTTACTTCTTTTTTTGTTCATATCCATCTTGGGGCGACGGAACGCCTGCACAAAAAAATAGACTGATAAAAGTATAAATATAAGCAAACCAAAGCGCTCCAAATAGAGCACGACATCTGTCTTTCGGGATAGGAATTTTGCAAAAAACAAGCCTACCGAAGCTTGAACGCTCACCACAAAGGAAGCGCCTATGGCAAAGACGAGTCCGCGAATACGACCATCGCGCATGGTGATTTTTGCAGCATTCATATTGAGCAATCCAGGTGGAATGACTCCTGCAAGGGCGAGCGCAATGCCCAGCAACAAATGACCGAGTAGATTTGTCATGGACGCAATTTAAAACAAATGTATGTGATTGGCTTCTCTTGCGCCAAATATTGTTTTTCGTAGAAAGTTTGCACCTGGGTCACCAAGCTCGGACTTTCGGGATTGTTGTACACGTGATGATGCGCATAGCAAATTTCGTGTCCCAAACCTTGAAGCAATCCTAAGGTGTAGCCGTGCATAAACTCGCTATCGGTTTTCAGATGAATCAAACCGCCGGGCTTGAGCACGCTTCTGTATTTTTCCAAAAAATCGGGGTTGGTCATGCGGTGCTTGGTGCGTTTGTACTTGATTTGCGGATCGGGAAAAGTGATCCAAATTTCTGAAACCTCACCCGGCGCAAAAGCTTTGTCTATCAGTTCGATTTGGGTTCTCAAAAAACAAACATTAGACAAGCTTTTCTCTTGCGCGGTTTTGGCGCCACGCCAAAACCGCGCACCTTTGATATCAACCCCCACGAAGTTTTTCATGGGAAACATTTCGGCCATCGCCACGCTGTATTCCCCTTTGCCACAACCCAATTCGAGTACCAAATCGCCCGAATTTCCAAAAAACCGGTTGTGCCATTGGCCTTTGAGTGCAAAATCGTTTGTTAACAAATCTTCACGTGAAGGCTGAATCACATGGCTGAATGTTTCGTTTTCTTTAAATCGCTTGCGTTTGTTTTTACTGCCCACGGTGTAATTTAAAATTTTGGTAAAATTAAGGAAATATACACTTTGGCGAACATGCTTAAGTTTGTAATTATATTTTACTATTATGACGCGCCCCCGAAAAATTCTTGTCGCGCCTCTCAATTGGGGATTGGGACACGCTACTAGATGTATTCCCATCATTAAAGCCTTGCAAAAAAATCAGTTCGAGCCTGTGTTGGCATCGGACGGACAGGCACTTGCTTTGCTGCGAAAAGAATTTCCGGAAATGGAATCGCATGAAATGGCATCATATAACATTGAATATGCCAAAAACGGTAAGAATTTTAAGTGGAAACTCATCACGGAAATTCCAAACATGATCAATGCCGTGGTACGGGAGCACAAATTTGTAAAAAAAATGGTTGACAAAGGCGAGATTGCCGGAATTATTTCCGACAACCGCTTGGGTGCTTATGACAAAAGGGTTCCTTCTATTTTTATCACACATCAACTCAATGTTTTGACCGGAAATACTACCTATTTGACCAGTAAAATGCACCATTTTTTTATTCAAAATTTCAACGAATGTTGGGTGCCCGATTTTGAAGCTGCGGACAATCTTTCGGGCAAATTGGGTCATTTGAAAAAAAGCCGTTTGAAGGTCAAATATATAGGACCCCTCAGTAGATTTGAGAAAAATGACAGTCATAAAATCTACGATTTGATGGTTATTCTTTCCGGTCCGGAACCACAGCGTACCATGCTGGAAGACAAGCTTTTTAACCAGGTAAAACACTATCCGGGTAAGGTTTTGTTTGTACGCGGAAAGGTAGAAGACGAGCAGGAGATTTTTACGGCTCTCAATACTACGGTCTATAATTTTATGACTTCTTCCGAATTGGAAACGGCCATCAATGCCAGCGACAAAGTGCTGTCTAGAAGCGGATACACCACCATTATGGATTTGGCCAGATTGGAGAAAAAAGCTTTTTTTATTCCTACACCCGGGCAGTACGAACAAGAATACCTTGCCAAAAGACTCAATTTTAAAGGCATTGCACCTATGGAAACCCAAGAGCGGTTTTCGATGGAAAATCTGGCTAAACTCGATTTATTCAGCGGATTCCGCGGCGGCGGACGATCGGAAGACTTTGGCGCTCTTTTTCACCTTTTCGAGGGTAAATGAAAATTCTGAGCCCACGCCAAATTCACTTTCTACATATATTTTTTCGCCGTGCGCTTCTACGATGTGCTTCACGATAGACAATCCCAATCCGGATCCGCCTTCTTCTCTGGAACCGCTTTGATCTACCCTGTAAAAGCGTTCAAACAAACGCGGAATATGCTCTTTTTTAATACCTTCTCCATTGTCTGTCACCCGAACTAAAATTTTGTGTTGCGTCAAAGACTCTATGCTGATTTCAGTGGTTCCGTCTTTTTTGCCGTATTTGATGGAATTGACTATCAAGTTGGTCACCACTTGCTTGATGCGTTCCATATCGGCATACACCATAATGGGTTCGCTATAAGTAGTATCAAAAGTGAGCGTGATTTGACTTTTGACGGCTTTCATCTCCAAGAGTTCCATCACATTCTGAATGAGCTCTACAATGTCAAAAGATTCTTTATAGAGGTTGAGGTTACCTGTTTCAAGTTTGGTAATCATGTCTAAATCGTTGACAATATAGATGAGTCGCTCTACGCCCAAGTTGGCTCTTTTCAGGTATTTCTGTACGGTCTTTTTTTCTTTAACATTTCCACTGAGCAAGGTGAGGATGTAGCCTTGCACGGTAAAAAGCGGCGTTTTGAGCTCGTGAGAAATATTGCCGATAAAGTCTTTGCGGTAGTTCTCCCGAATCTTCAAAGCTTCAATCTCCAGCTTCTTATCGGTGGCAAATTTGGAAACCTCCTTGGTCAAAGTTGCCATGTCGGTAGTGATGGGCTGGCTGTCTATGCTGGTAGATTCCAAAAGGGAAACTTGGTCGTAAATTTTTTTGATGCGCTTGTAAATAAATTTCTCGACGCGAAATTGGATGACAAAAAATGAGGCCAAAAACACGATACAACCTTGTGCAATAGTGTAGGCAAGCGAAAATTGGACTAGATAGAACTGGAATAACAGTGAAGACGCGGATAAAATCAGGGTAATATACAGCGATGTACGAAACGCAAACCGATATGTACGCCGAAATTTGATGGCCATTTTATCCTATAAACTTATACCCGATGCCTTTAACGGTTTTGAACATATCCTCTCCAATTTTTTCGCGAAGTTTACGGATGTGTACGTCGATGGTACGGCCGCCTACAACCACTTCATTGCCCCAAACTTTGTCGAGAATTTCTTCACGTTTAAACACCTTTCCGGGTTTTGAACACAACAAAGATAGCAATTCAAATTCTTTACGCGGCAAAATCATTTCGATGCCATTCATTTCAATTTTGTACTCCTCTCGGTTGATAATCAAATTGCCGATTGTCACCACCGAATCTTCGGCAGTTTCTTCGGTTTCCTTGAGCCTGCGGAGCAAGCCTTTTACTTTGCTCACCAATACTTTGGGCTTGATGGGTTTGGTGATGTAGTCGTCTGCCCCGGCATCATATCCGGCCACCATAGAGTAGTCTTCGCCCCTGGCTGTAAAAAACGTGATGATGGTGTTTTTGAGATCCGAAATTTCCCGAATACGCTCGCAAGCTTCTATACCATCCATCTCCGGCATCATCACATCGAGTATGATGAGGTGCGGCAAATATTTTTTGGCTTTTTTGATGGCTTCCACACCGTTGGCCGCTGTGATAACATTGTAGCCTTCTGCGGAAAGGTTGACGCCCACAATTTCTAAAATATCCGGTTCGTCATCGACCAACAAGATTTTGATGTCTTTTTTCTTCATCTATCTGTATTTTAGTTGTTTATTCAAAGAAAATATACCAAACTTATCATTTAAATTTGCCTGTAAACCGCACAAGACATTTTTTTTCAAATCGCACTTTACCTTTGTGTTAACCTTCAAATTTGGCTCGATTGTTGGGTAAAGATAATACTTATTGAAGTTTCATACATTTTTTACAACTTTATAACGATTCCGTAATGTTTGCTTTACAATGAACCACGTCCACACACAGGGTCTCTGTGCCTGAAATGACTTTATTTTATCGGTTCTTTGCCTCAACTTATCCGGCCAAACACTATGAGTTTTTCAAAGCAGCGTGGTTACCGCATGACGATCAGTCTTTTGTTTTTTTTAAACATGCCTCCGGAAAAAAGGCTGCAACCTAAAAAGATTAGTGCAACTGACCGTCCCATTCTTTTAGAAACTGCTTCAAGTAATTTTCCAGAAAACGATGCCGAGATTCTGCTGCTTTTTTACCGGCTTCTGTATGCATCAAATCTTTGAGTAGCAGTAGTTTTTCATAAAAATGATTCAAAGATAGGGCGCACTGCCTTTTTGGTAGGTTTCTTTGTCCATTTCCAAATTGGGCTTCACATCCGGATTGTAAAGTGGTCGGTTTTTGAAACCACCATAATTGAAACAACGCGCAATACCAATAGCACCCAAAGCATCCAGCCTATCGGCATCTTGCACCACATTGAGTTCCGGTGTGCGATAAGGGGCTTTGGTATGGCCACCTTTATATGATATGTATTTTACAATATGAATTACTGCCTGAATCACGGCTTCTTCTACACCTTCAGCTTCCAAAAACTGACGGGCTTTTTTAGGGCCGATAGATTCGTCTCCATTGTGAAATTTAGCATCGGCCACATCGTGAAGCAACGCGCCTAAAGCTACTACAAACAGATCTGCTTTCTCCAATACAGCCAAAGCTTTCGAAAGTTTATAAACCCGCTCAACGTGAAACCAATCATGACCGCCTTCCGCATCTGCGAGTTGCTTTTTGACAAAGCTTATGGTATTTTGAATGATTTTTTCTTGGGCAGCTGTCATCGTTTATTGCAAAAAATCTAAGACAGTTTGTGTGATATAGTCAATTTGCTCCCTATCTAACTCACTGTGCATGGGCAGCGAAATCACTTCTTTCGACAATTGATTGGTCACCGGAAAATCTGCATCGTTATAACGTGCATCTGCATAGGCTTTTTGTACATGCAAGGGAATCGGGTAATAAATTCCAAAAGGAATGCCTTTTTCTTGTAGGTGTTTGGCCAAATCATCACGACGGTTGTTTTGTACGCGCAAAGTGTATTGATGAAACACATGGCAATCACAGTTTTGGCAAAGTCCGTTTGACTTGTCACAACTTTCGGAAACCGTAACGGGTGTAACCAGGTCTTTGCAAGCAGCAAAAGCACGGTTGTAAGCTGCCGCTGCCTTTTGGCGCGCACGGTTATAGGCGTCTAAATGCGGAAGTTTGGCGCGTAAAATAGCCGCCTGTATAGAATCGAGCCGGGAATTGACACCTACTACATCGTGGTGGTATCTTTCATACATGCCGTGGTTGACAATCCCGCGAAGTATGTGTGCGAGTTTGTCATCATTGGTAAAAATGGCGCCGCCGTCGCCGTAGCAACCCAGGTTTTTAGATGGGAAAAAGGATGTTGCACCTACATGTCCGATCGTGCCGGCTTTTTGTTTGCTGCCATTGGCTGAGGTGTAATTTGCACCTATGGCTTGTGCGTTGTCCTCTATGACGTATAAATCATGCTTTTTGGCAATCTCCATGATGGCGTCCATTTGGGCACATTGACCAAATAGATGCACCGGAACTATGGCTTTGGTTTTGGGCGTGATGGCTTTTTTGATAGCTTCTATAGAAATGTTAAACGTATCCGGATCCACATCTACCAAAACCGGTGTGAATTTTAAGAGGGCTATCACTTCCACGGTAGCCGCAAAGGTAAAATCTGCCGTGATGACCTCGTCGCCTTCTTTCAAGTCTAATCCCATCATCGCTATCTGCAAAGCATCGGTGCCATTGGCGCATGGAATCACGTGTTTCACGCCCAAATACGTTTCCAATTCTTTTTGAAAATGCTGTACTTCCGGACCGTTTATAAAGGCTGCAGACTCAAAAACCTCATCTATGGAAGCTTGAATTTTGGCTTTGAGGGGTTCGTATTGGCTTTTGAGATCTACCATTTGTAATTTTCGCATGACTTGTGGTTTTACGGCTTAATTCTTGCAAATTTACGGAGGACGTCTCATATTTATTGCATAAAGCATGTTATTTTAGCCTAAGATTTGGTAAACATGATTTATTTATACAATTTGCTGGCCGAGCTGGGTTTTCTCTGCATCCGCTTTGCGGCTGTTTTTAATGACAAATTGGCGCTGTTTGTTCAGGGTCGGAAACAAACTTTCGGCCTGTTGTCTAAAAACATCAAAGCCACAGACCGCGTCATTTGGATGCATGTAGCATCTTTGGGTGAATACGAGCAAGGTTTGCCCTTACTGAAAAAAATTAAAAAGCAATATGCCGATCACAAGTTGCTCCTCAGTTTTTTTTCGCCATCAGGCTATGAGGTGGTCAAAGATAAAACCCCCGCAGACGTCGTGGTTTATTTGCCGTTTGACACTTTGCCAAACGCTCAAAAATTTCTAAAAATAGTCCACCCGGAATTGGCTATTTTTATCAAATATGAGTTTTGGCCTGCTTTGCTTTTCGAAATGGAAAAACAACGAATTCGCGTGCTGAGTGTGTCTGCCATTTTTAGACCATCGCAGGTATTCTTCAAACCTTGGGGTGGTTGGATGCGTCGGTCTCTCAAGGTTTTTGATCACTTTTTTGTGCAAAACGCGGCTTCGGTAGCCTTGCTCAAAAGTATTCATATAGAAAATGTCACGCTTGCCGGTGACACCCGTTTCGATAGGGTAAGCGAAATTTTGGAACGAGACAACCGACTTTCTTTTATGGAAAGTTTTAAAGGAAACAGGCTTTGTGTTGTTGCAGGCAGTACATGGCCGGAAGACGAAGCCTTGTGGCTTTCCTATTTGAAACACCACCCAACTGATGAAGTCGTTTATGTGTTTGCACCGCACAATGTGAAGCCCGAAAACATCAAACCACTCTGGGATAAACTCCCGGACGGCAAACTCCTATACAGTGAAATTAACCCGGACACAGATTTTCAAAAAAATACAATTTTAGTGGTCGATACTATAGGTTTGCTGACCAAAATTTACGCCTACGCAGATGTGGCTTATGTCGGCGGCGGTATGGCCACAGGTTTGCACAATGTGTTGGAACCTGCTGTTTTCGGCATTCCCGTTGTCATCGGAAAGGAATATTCCAAGTTCGCCGAAGCCACAGCACTCGTAGAAAGAGGCGGTGTTATAAGCATATATGACCAAGCCACATTTGATGCCGTTGTTCAAAAATTAATCCGACAAAAAAGTGCCAGAGAAGCGCAGGGAAAACACAACCGTGCATATGTGGAAGAAAAAATCGGTGCAACTAAAACGGTGATGGGCTTTATCGAGAAAGTTTTAAAGGTCTGATTCAAATAAACACCCCAATCTATATCACATTTATGGAAGTGAAAATGTTTATGAACCTGGAGTCGACTAAAAATAGATGTGCTGCTTGTTATCTGTAATTTACTCATAAAACTAATGTCTCCTCGAGCGCAGTCGAGAGGTTTTTATGTATTTTGAAATTAATAGCAATCAAAACAAAATAGATGATTGAATTTTATTGGCTTAAAACCAAATACTATCGTCTAGGGGTTTGAAATTGGCCTACGAGAAAAATATAGAAAATCAAGGAAGCAGAAAGGGAAAAAGATAAAAATTTGTTTGAGTTCCGCCTTGGGCGGAATGAGTTATTTTTTATCTGTGGTTGGGGATTCCGTAGTATTTTCTTATGTTTTTATCGTCAGCCTAGCGTTTTTTGGTTCTTTTTTGGCAATGGAAAAAAGAACATATCAAATTATTTAGGACAGAATTGATTTGAAATATAAAAAGGAGACCTCGACTGCGCATGGTCTCAACCCGGTTTTTGAAGTTTTTAGTTTGAATGGTAACACATCGAGAAGTACTAGAAAAGTATAGCTAGAGGTGTCCGATGTGTTTTAAAAATATAGTGTCTTCCTTGCCAACTTCCCTCCGGCTGATTTATCTTTGCAAAAAAAAACATGCAAGCCAAAAAACCTTCTGAGTCGCTCACTACGCTTACCGATCTTGTTTTGCCCAGCGAAACCAATCCGCTCAACAACTTATTTGGAGGCGAATTACTGGCCCGTATGGACAGAGCAGCCAGCATCACTGCCGGGCGTCACAGCAGGCGCATTGTGGTCACTGCCTCTGTGAATCACGTCGCTTTTAACAAGGCCATTCCGCTAGGCACAGTCGTCACAGTAGAAGGCAAAGTTTCCAGGGCTTTTAAAACATCTATGGAAATTTATTTAGATGTTTGGATTGAAGACCGAATCTCCGGCAAGCGCACCAAGGCCAACGAAGCCATTTATACTTTTGTGGCTGTGGACGAAACGGGCAGCCCGGTGGAAGTCCCGCCCATAGAACCCGAAACCGAACTGGAAAAGCAACGCTATGACGGTGCTTTGCGCCGCAAACAACTCAGCCTGGTGCTCGCCGGGAAAATGAAAGCTGCTGATGCCACAGAGCTAAAAGCCCTTTTTGTTTGATTTTTTTGCATATAAAAAAAGGTACATCTGTTTTGAGATGCACCCTTTAATTAGCAGATATATTTTAATAATTAATTGACCACCACCAGTTTTTTGACGGCTTTTCTTTGGTTTTGATCTGTGATGTTTACAAGATACAATCCGTTACGCAAACTGCTGATGTCTATGGCTTGGTTAGATTGAACTTGGTCAAAAGATTTTACGATGCGACCGCTGATATCTACGATCTGAAGGCTGGCTTGGGTAAAGGTACTGCCGCTAAAGCGTAGGCTGAAATTGCTTTTTGCGGGGTTGGGAAACAGTTTTATTTCATCTCTTTCTTTAGCAAGATTGGATACAGACATGGTAGGTTCTAGCTGTCCTATATACAATATTTTGGTGATGGAACCCGGATTTGCGGTTGAATTGTTATCCGTTACTATATAAAAAGAAACCCCGTTTGGTGCAGCAACCACTTGCCTGAAACGATCTGTAGAACTATGCCAAGCAATTAAATTGTTGGTTCCTCCGTCAATGCTCAAACCATCTGTAGAAAGATTCCCGCGATAAATGGTATTAAATTTTAAGGCAGGTATAAGCACGTTGACATCTCCCCAACCAAATATTTTTCTGTCTCCTAATGGTTCATACAGGGCTAATCCGGCAGGCGCGATTGTTGGCCATTCTGAATTTGGGGTGGTAGGAATGGTAGCACTGTCTGTAAACATCGTGCTGATGGGCGGTACAAAATCGGTGGGCGGATTTGAGGGGAAAGACTCAAATTCAGTATTGGTAGCCTGGGCTGTTGAGAGGGAGCCACCGCAATTGGTAGTAAGAGAATTGTTGGTAAAAGCATAGCCTTGGTTGTCGTAAAAGCCGGCTATTTGGGGCCAGCCATAATCTTTGGCGGCTTCCATCACGTTGAGCTCATCATCCACTTTGTCGCCGTGCTCGGTCGAATAAATAATGCCTGCCGATGAGATGGCCAAACCTTGCATATTCCTGTGCCCATAGTTGTAAACACGGCTTTTGACACCTCCCAAAGTTGGGTTGTCACTTGGTACTGTCCCATCCAAATTCATGCGTAACAACTTTCCGGGATAGTTGTTGAAATCATCCTGAAAAGCGGGAAGTTGCCTGGCCAATATGGGCAAGCAAATGCGCGAAAACTGGTTATTCCCCTGGTCGCCGATGGTATAGTACAATTTTAAATCGGGGCCGATGGCCAATTTACCCGAGTTATGGTCATTGCTGGCCGGGAGTCCTTCCAAAATAGTACCGTTGGCATTCAAAGAGGTGTCTTCGGTCAACGTGCCATTGTTATTATTATAAACCAAACGGGCTATGCGAAGCCGCCTGCCCGAATCGGTACCGTCAATAGAATAGGTATAAGAAACATACACATAATTGTTGGTTGTTGTAGCCGGGTTGGCGTACAAATCCGGATGGGCAACAATCCCCAAAACACCGTCTTGGCCGGCAGTGGTATGTACTTTGTTGCCAAAATTGATCATAGTGGTTTTGTTGGCACCGGTGGTATCGATTCGAACAATTCTTCTGCCTCCGGTAATGCCGGAAACATTATCCCTACGTTCGGTAATCCAAAGCCTGTGGTCGGGACCATAGATCATCTCGTAAGGTCTTTCTATGGCATTGTTCCCGGTGATTTTAGTAACTGCCCAATCGGCAGCATTGGTTGTTTCCTGTCCAAAGGCAAAAATGGAGCAACATAAAAAAGTAATTGTGAGTAAAGATTGTTTCATAATAATGTACATGATTTTTGGGTTAGTTGGTTAAATTATTTTTCAATTTTTAATGATTTTTTTGGCAATCTGCTGGTTTTCAATTTCAATATTAAAAATATAAACACCCCTGGTCAGGCTTACCTGCAAGGAAACTGCGCTTTGGGTTGTGCCAACTTCTGTTTGATAGACCAATTGCCCCAGCATGTTGTAGCCGCTGACAGTACCTATCATTTCGCCTTTCGGGTTGTTGATAATCAATTCGTTGGTGTTGTTGACAAACAAAATCCTTCCATCGTCGGGCAGGCTGTTGTCGTCTGTGGAAAGGGTTTCATTGTTGCCAAAAGTAATTTGATACCTGTCCGCAAAAACACCTGCGGCCAGGTTTTCGGTGAATGACCCGTCTTTCAAATTGTGATACGTGAAGGTTGTCCCATTCCACACCCGCAGGTAAACCGGCTGGTTGTCAAGGATATTTTCGGCTTTATCAATTTCAATTTTCACTTGTCCGGGATTAGTGATGGTTGTTTCCATCGGGATGACTGTTTGCTCATCAAAAGGCGGAACGGCCTGAATGACGTAATCCTTATCGTTTATTTTCCAATACAAGTCGTTGGGTCCTTTGTCTATCAACAAGGCATCATAGCCAGGGTCTTCCCCTGCAGTGGCTTTGTCTGTATAGGCAACCAAAACCTGCCTTCTAAACCCGGTGGGTGTGGTGAAGTTCAACCAAACCCTACTTAAAGTGTCGGCAACGGCTTGTTGGCCAGCTTTGCGGACCAATGGTTCGTTCGGGTTTTCAACCACAGTTTGCGCCGTTTGGGATTGGGTAGCTTGTGTGCCCAAGCCCAAAGCCGTTATTTTTCTTCCATCGGGCGCTTTCGTGAATACAGAACTTCCGGAGCCTTCTGTTGCAAAAGTGCGTTGGGAGTTTTTGAAAACCACGTTGCCACCATCGGCATCTGCCGTGACAAAAAATCCTTGCCCTACCGGAATATACTGAGTGGGCTCTTTACTGCCGCCCGGGCTTAACGGGTTATACAAATCCGGGTGTTGCAACGCCAAAACCCCTCCCGATTTGGTATAACTAGCATAACCGCCTTCATATTCTTTCAACAAATGACTACCTCCACCAAAATGCTCCCAAAAATACAATGTCCCATTTATCGAATTATTGGCGGGCGAGGAAATGCCGATGTTGTCATCTATAAACTTATTGGCATCCAAGGCAGAGCTATATGGATTGCCGACCAACACTTGATTGCCTGTTGTTACGACCACCGAAATATCACCGCTGTTGGGCTTGCCTTCAAAAATGTATTCGTACAAATCTGATACCGCTCCCGTACCCGGCCCTTTCATCGTAAAGCCCAAACCGGCCTTCACATTATCGGTTGGTGCTACTTGAGCCCAATTTGTAATGTCGCCTTCCCCTTGGTTGTCAAAAATATAAAACCATCTAGAAGCCATTGTAACCGGAGTGGTTTGAGGCGATGGCGGATTGATAGTAAACGAATATTGCACGTTGCCGGCAGCCGTTTTCAACATGCCGGAGAGTGCATTGCCCAAGTTGTTGGAAGCTGTACTCATTTGGCTCACGGGCATCGAAAAATAGTTGTAGGTATATTTATCGGCCGTACCTTGTTGTCTGCGTTTGATGCTGCCCGCGCTGGTCACATCGAGTTGGCTAATGTCGGTTTGTACCAATTGTGATTCACCCAATAGGTCTATCGAACCGTCGAGTTTCAAATACCAATCGTTTTTCAATTCGGAGTCGTTGTCAACCGTGATGGTGATCCCCGGACGGACAATCAAACCCAAATCGCCGTCTGATGCCGTCATGTTGATGTCGTGCCGGGCATCTACGATAGACCAGTCGTTCGCAGTCGCATCTGTACCCAAAACACCATTGGTTGCATCGTCAACAGCCACACCCAGACTACCACTTTGTTTGGTGATAAAAGGCATAGGCGCTGTTTGTCTGCGGATGGTTTTAACGTTGAATATTTTTGCGCCTGTGCCCAAATCAACTGTCGGGGTTGTCAAATCATCGGCGATATCGTCTTTGTAAGTATCCATCCGGTAGTAGCGGATCAAGTTGGCCGCCGTCAACCCGGGAATATCTATTGGGATGATGGTTCCTTGTAGGTTTGAGCCGTTGATGAAGAGTTCTTGGTAAACCATTTTTTGAATTTGCGCGGTGGTCAATGCTACATTGAAAACGCGTGCTTCGTCTATCGATCCTTTGAAGTATTTCGGGTTGCTTACGGTTGTATTGTCTTTGCCCACCAACAAAGGAGATGCCGCACCCAAACCCGCTCCTGTGGCCTGGCCTAAAAATGTACCGTTCAAATAGAGTTTCAAGAGGTTGGTAGCGCCTTCGTATGTTGCAGCAAGATGAATCCATCGTGCGGAGTTTTGGACAGCTGAAGTTACGGAAACACCGCCGACAGTTGCCCTGACTTCTTTGGAAGCCGTAATTATCAATTTGATGTTGTTTTGGTAGAAAATTGCCCCGCCGTTATTTGCAGGGTCCAACTTGACCCATGCCATCAAAGTAACATCCGGGCCGGTGATAACAGCTGCATCTTCCATATAGTCATTGCGTCCGTCAAATTCAATGTATAGCGGTTCGTTCAAGTCGCGCGGCGAACCGAATACCAACGTACTCGTGTCAAAAGCATCCAAGATGCCATCGCGATCTAAATCTATCGATCCATCTATAATCCCGTCATTATTGGCATCTAAAGCACTGTGGAGCTCGTTGGCAAGGTCAAAAACGCCATCGTTGTCGGAGTCAACTTCCATATAATCGTAGAGCGGGATGCTGCCGAGCGTGCTCACAAACGTGTCGCCATCAGAGTTAATCGGCAAAGGCTGGCCGAGGTTGCCAAAGCCCACAAAAAAGTCAAAAATATCCAAGATGCCGTCGTTGTCGGACTCGCCCCCATCCCCCATGCCGTCGCCGTTGACGTCGCCATCGCCGTATCCGGCCTCGTCCACGTCAAACAAGCCATCGTTGTCGCTGTCCAAATCGAATTGGTCGAGGATGCCGTCGCCATCGGTACTGATGATGTTGAAGCCTGCCACAAAAGGGTCGATGGAATTGTGCAAACCATTTCCGTTGGCATCAGCCCAAGGGCCGAGTGCATCCAAGTCCATCGTGGCCTTGCCGCCACTGAGCTGGCCAAAGCCCACTTCTACAATGTCGGGAATACCATCGTTGTCTGCATCGAGGTCAAAAACATCCGGTGTGATGTCGTTGTCTGAGTTACAAAAAGTTTGTTTGATGACAATGTCATCCAATGCTAAGTCGTTGCCCAAGCCACCCGGCGTGTTGTTGATGAAAATCACCACAAATTCGGTGATGTTTCCCAAGGTGATGTTGGCCGTAAAGTTGTGCCAATCGGTAGGCTGGTTGCTACCCACCGAGCTCGGGGCAATATCGCCGGTGGTAATAGCGGTGATAAGATTGCCGGACAAATCCCTGAACTCAACCAAAACATTGGGTCTAAGCCTGTCCACGATACCCGGCGCATCAGCCCTGTCCAAATTGATTGCCCAAAAATCATACGTAATCGGGAGGTTTGGAAAAGCGCCTGTGATGGTCGCCCGGTAAAATTCTCCGGGTTCAATCGCGGCATTAAAAAGTGCCATTTTACCGTTGGCATCCCCGGTGTGGTCGCCTCCCTTATACCAATAAGTCGGGGCCCAAGAGGCTATTTGTGCAGAATTGAAAACGGTGTATTCGCCGTCGTTTAAGTCGGTGCCTAAATTTCCTGCTAAACAACCACCTGCCAAGCCGTCTTCGTAGCAATAGGTAGTGGAAGCCGAAGGGATGTTTGCGTTTATCTGGGTTCGCCCGGTACCGGAACCAAAAGTCTCATTGATAAACACCTCTTCAACAATATTAGAAACAGGATTGGCGGCACAATTGTCTTGTTCAATTGTATCGGGTATGCCATCGTTATCATCGTCTATGTCTATATCATTGGTGACACCGTCCCCGTCTGTGTCTATAAAAGTTTGTAGGCCGGCTCCGCCGACAGTAAAATTGTAAGGGTTTTCATTGGAGTCATCATTGTTGATTGAAATAATCGCACTTTTTGCACCAACCGACGTAGGTGCAAACTCAACGGTAAAAGTAGTGCTGCTACCTCCGGATATTGCGGTTGTAGTAGGCTGGGAAGTTACAGTGAAGTCAGTACTACCTGTTATGCTTACCAAAGGCGTGCCGTTTAGATTTAAGGTGTTACTGCCAAGATTTAGTATGGTAAAAATTCTGCTAACTATACCCAAATTAATTTGAGTAGAACCAAAATCGGTACCGTTGGTAGCAGATGGCGTTGTTGATCCGTCGGGGATGCTGTTGTTGAAACCTTGGACATCTATTTCTGCACTCTGTGCACCAGCGAGTTGGATATTATCTATATAATAAAAATCACTTCGGTTATCATTATTAGTTTCATCAAAACGAATACGAACCTTGATTTGTGTGGCAGCAGGGAAATTGGTTGAAATATTGACCACAAAAGGATTGGCAGCTTGCGTTATGTTGACAACGGTAGAGCCAAATGGCACATTGTCTGACGTGTCATTTCTACCGTCTATTAATTTGAATGAGTTGGCCAAGTTATAAGTAAGACCTCCATCAAAAGACAGGTCTAACCACAAATCATCATCTACATCAGGAGAACCGTCTGAGGAGTAAGCAACGGATAATTGTACATTAGATATACCCGCCAAAGATTGGTTGTCTAATTCGATATTGGGATCTGCATTTTTACTATTTGAACCTCCAAAGCGGAGCGAATTTGGTGCGCTCACACTACGGGTATTGACAGTTGTGACTGTCGCGCGGTCAATAGCAGGACCTCCTCCAAATCCGTTAGGTGTATAATTCCAATTATCACCCGCAGCAGCATCAAACCCCTGGTTTTTAATCACCACTTGGGCTGAAAGTAAAACAGGGAAAAACATCAACAAAAAGAAAATGGAAACAAACTTAGTTAGTAATTTTAATTCCATAAAGGGGCGCATAAACGTTAAATAAGCTCAACCAATCACCAACTTTTATCAAAAAAGCCGTGTACACTTCATAATCAATAAAATTTTAAAAATATTTCTATATAAAGAATTTTTAAATTAAAAAAACCTGATATTTAACTGTTTACAAAGTTAAATAAAAAAAAGACAAACAGCTTAAATTTTTAAAAAAATAATCAACAACATAATAATAATTACGTTAAAAAAATAGATATAACATGATATTTAACACTATTTATGATAATGTACAAATAGATTGATTTTTTTCATAGCTTGCAATACCCAATATTAGGTATTTTTAAACCACGCGTTAAACTGCTTTAATCGGAAACCTGAAAAGAATGTAACCATCTACCAAACCTTAAAACCAAATAAACATGCGAAAACTTTTATGCCTTTTTTTGACACTCACGGCTTTCTACATGCAAAGTCAGGATTTGTATTTGCACTGCGGCAAACTCATCGATACCAAAAACGGCAAAGTGCTCAAAGAAAAAACCATAGTCGTTTCGGGTGACAGGATCGCCAAAATAGCCGATGGCTATCTGGAACCGGTCAATCAAACAGACCGGGTAATCGATTTAAGGGACAAAACTGTTCTGCCCGGCTTAATTGACATGCACGTGCATGTGGAAGGCGAGACCAATCCCAATCGGTACTTGGAACGTTTTACCCTGAATGATGCCGATGTAGCCTTGCGCGCCACCACTTTCCTGAAAACCACGCTTATGGCGGGTTTTACCACCGTGCGCGACATGGGCGGTTCGGGGGTCAATGTGTCGCTTCGCAATGCCATCAACAAAGGTTATGTTGATGGCTCGCGTATTTTCACGGCGGAAAAATCATTGGCAACTACCGGCGGCCACGCCGACCCGACCAATGGCACCAAAAGTGAGTTGATGGGCGACCCGGGACCAAAAGACGGCGTAGTCAACAGTGTGGAAGATGCCAGAAAAGCCGTACGCCAACGCTACAAAAATGGCGCAGATTGGATAAAAATAACCGCTACCGGCGGAGTGCTCAGTGTTGCCAAAAGCGGACAAAACCCACAGTTTACGGTCGAAGAAATAAAAACCATCACCGAAACCGCCAAAGATTACGGCATGTATGTGGCTGCCCATGCACATGGTGACGAAGGGATGCAACGCGCCATTTTGGGCGGTGTGAAAACCATCGAGCACGGCACACTGATGAGCGAAGCAACTATGGACTTGATGGTCAAACACGATGTGTATTTGGTTCCCACCATCATTGCCGGCAAAGAAGTAGGCAAAAATGCGCGTATCCCCGGCTACTTCCCGGCCATTATTGTTCCCAAAGCGTTGGAAATGGAAAGCAAAATGCAACAGACTTTTGCCAAAGCCTATAAAAAAGGGGTGAAAATTGCCTTCGGTACAGATGCCGGTGTTTTTCCGCACGGCATCAACGCACAAGAATTCGGCTACATGGTCGCCGCCGGCATGCCCGCGATGGAAGCCATTCAGTCGGCTACGGTAACACCCGCTTTTTTGCTCAACCAAACGGAAAACATCGGCAACATCGAAGCTGGGAAATTGGCAGACATCATCGCGACGGATGAAGACCCGACACAAAACGTCAAAACCTTAGAAAATGTAGTGTTTGTGATGAAAGACGGGAAGGTTTATAAAAATTGAAATAATAAAAAACCTCACAGGTTTTGATAACCTGTGAGGTTTAGACTGAACTTGTTTCAGGGTTTTGCCCCTCGACTGCGCTCGGGGTGACATTGCTTTCAGTGAGATGCTGAAACAAGTTCAGCATGACAAGTTGTTTGGGTTTTTAGACTACTTTTCATCCTTAAACCATCCCGAATATTTGATTATTTCAATTAATTGATGATATGAAAGGTTTACATCGGCACATCATTCAACTGATAATTTTCTCAATGTTTGTAAGTTGTAACAAAGATTACGATGAGGAGGTGATTGGCGATATATTCTTGTCAGTTATTGATACCAATTACTACGATGTCCCAATTGATATGTTTAAAATGATATTGAGTGATTCTTTAGAACGAAAAGATTACTTAAATGATCTTCAAGATACTTCCTACCCAAAAGATAAAGAACTCATAGTGGGTATCTATGATAAATTTACTTTGCCTGTTAATTTCGAATCTGATATTCAATTTTACCATGACCATTTTTTTCAACTTGTTAAGAAAAAAACATTTCTTATTGGCTACGATAATATTCTGTCTGAATTAATAGAAAGCAAAGGCATAACAAATAAGAGCACTAAGCATCTAAATGTTAACAAAATAAATGAAGTCTGGCGTTTTAAACTGCGCTCTCTTAAAGAACTTGAGGATGAAAATCCTGATTACGCAAAAAAAACTGATGAAACAGTTTATGTGGGTACATTATTCTTTTCAAGATGTTATTTAAACCAGCAAAAAAATAAAGGAATTATTTTCGCTTCATTTAATTGTGGTAATGATTGTGGGTCTGACAATATGCTTTTTGTGAGAAGGTACAATGACAAATGGGAAGTAATTAGAAGTGAAACTTTAAGTGTTTATTAAATTAAAAACCTCACAGGTTTTGAAAACCTGTGAGGTTTAGACTGAAACAAGTTCAGCATGACAAGTTGTTTGGGTTTTTAGACTACTTTTCATCCTTAAACCATCCCGCATATTTCACATAATTTTCCGCAATCCGGTTAATCTCCCCTGCTTGCAGCTCGGGGCTGATGTCTTTGATTTTTTTGGCGGGAATGCCGGCATAAATGCTTCCCGATTCGATTCGCGTGTGCTGTGTGACCACCGCGCCCGCCGCCACGATGCTGTTGCTTTCCACCACGCAACCGTCCATCACGATGGCGCCCATGCCAACCAGCACATTGTCGTGCAAAGTGCAACCGTGCACGATGGCATTGTGCCCGATAGATACGTTATTGCCAATATGGGTTGGAAAGCGTTGATAGGTGCAATGGATAACCGCACCGTCTTGCACATTCACCCGGTTTCCCATTTTGATGTAATGCACATCGCCCCGGATAACCGCGTTAAACCAAACGCTGCATGCATCACCCATATTCACGTCGCCTACAATAGTGGCGTTTTCGGCTATAAAACAATCGCTGCCGAAACTTGGCGTTTTTCCGTTTACCGTTTTTATTAGCATTCGATTAAAAATTAAAGTAAATCTTAATTAAACCTCACAGGTTTTATAAACCTGTGAGGTTTTATTTGAGTCCTCATATAACATAGTATTAATGCCAACTGGCACAATGACACACATAGGGACGTTCTCGTTTCATGAATTCAAACCCAATCGTGATTTGATGGAAAGCGCTGTTGGAAAATTGAATATCGCCGATTTGTTTGATATAGGTATAGCCAAACATAAAATCTTTGTAATTGATACCAACCAAGCCAGCAAAATAGTTTAGGTTTTGATTGTCCACACCGCCTCCATTGGTGATAAAATCGGCACTGTCTAAACTTCTCCGGGCCGAAACGCCTGCCCAAACCTGCCCAAATGACATCAGCCTATAAGCCTTTAGGTTAACATCCACACTACTTTCTTCGGTTTCTTCTTTAAATTGAAACAAAACGGACGGCTCCCAATATGTTCGCCGCCTGAAATTTGAAAATTCGTATCCCAAACTCAGCAAATAGGAACGTTGGTTTCTCGATTCCAAACCTTCCGTGAAAATTTGACGATCCCTGTTGAGCAGATTTTTGACGGTAACATAGGAATAGAATTCCCAAAAGTGATAAGACAAACCCACATCCACATTAAAAAAACCATCGCTTTGGACGGTTCCGGCGATAATAGGGTCAAAAATACGCGGATCAAAAGCGGTTTCATCGAGTTCGGCTTCAAAGAATCCCAAATTCAACCCAAAGGAAAGCATGTTGAGGTCTATTTCATCGCGTCCAAAATTGAGGTGATAGGCATAGGTGAGTTGCAGTCCTTTTTGAGAACTAAATCCGTTTTCGTCGTTAAAAGCGATGACACCCAAACCGGTTTTTTCGCCAAATCTGGCATGGGCACTGACTGTTTGCAAGTTGGGTGCGTCGCCCTCGCTCACCCATTGGCGGCCTGCCGTAAGCCTGATTTTACCCGAAAAACCCATACCGGCTTGCGCAGGATGCAACAGGTAGATATTGTCTGTCAGGTAATCGTACAAAACCGGAACACCGTCTTGCGATTGACTTGTAAGTGCAAGCAAACTACACAAAATAAATAAAATCCGGCTCAGTCGACATCGCATCGGGTCGTGTGGTTTTAAAAAGGGTTCTAAGATAAGTTTTTTGGGTAATTTGAGTGCCATTTCAAAGCTTAAATTTTTCTGTGCAAAGAGTCCGTTAAAAATAGTGCTATCCACCATCAAATAATTATTTTTGTAAAAAAATGAGTCATGTCAAAATTTAAACTCGAAATTAGGGAAACTACCCATCCGGAAATTATAAAATTTGTGAGCAATCACTTTCTGACCGACCAGAGCAGCCATGAATTTAACAACATCGACGAAGCCAAAATATCGCCTTTGGCTCAAGAATTGTTTTTTATTCCCTTTGTAAAAGCGGTGTACGTCACGCCATCTTTTATTGCCGTAGCCAGGCATCCGATGGTGCAGTGGCAAGAAGTGCAAGACGATATACGCGAACAATTGGAAACCTATCTGAACGGTGGTGGTATCGTCATCGAATCGAGTCCGGAAAAACCCAAATTGAGTGCCGTGACGGTGTATGCGGAAAACACACCAAATCCGGCAGCCATGCGTTTTGTAGCCAATAAAATTTTGGCTGAAGGCACCTTTGAATTTAAGTCTGCCGACCAGGCAACTCCCGGTACTTTAATTGCCAAACTCTTTGAATTCTCGTATGTAAAAGAACTTTTTGTGAGTGAAAACTACTTGTCTGTGACCAAAACAGAGACAGCAGTTTGGGAAGAAAAGGTGCAAGAAGTTCGAGAATTTATCCTCAAAGAATTGCAGCAAAACACGGAGATAACCGGATTGGTTTCTGCCGGTTTGGAGGTCGAAAGCGAAGCGGTTGTCGGCGACGAAGACGAAACGGTGGTCGCCATCAAAAAAATACTTGATGAATACGTGAAACCCGCTGTAGCAGGCGATGGAGGTCATATTCGTTTTGAAGGTTACAGCGCACATACCAAAACGGTAACGGTCTTGTTGCAAGGCGCTTGCAGCGGATGCCCATCTTCTACTTACACATTAAAAAACGGGATTGAAAACATGTTTCGCCAAATGATGGGCGAACACGTACAACACATAGAAGCGGTCAACGGTTAGGTTGCGAAAAACGCTTCCAACTCTTTCAATGTCTCCGGTGAAGTTTGTATGTCTTTGACAATTTCTCCTTTGTCGAGCGCGACAATTCTGTTAGAAACCTCTACTGTATGTTGCAAATCGTGGCTTGAGATAAGTATGGTGGTTTCTTGTTGTGCTGAAATTTCTTTGACAATGCGCTTAAGCCGAATTTGAGTCGTCGGATCTAAGTTGGCAAAAGGCTCATCTAGTATAATGACTTCGGGCTTACCGATGAGTGCGGCTACGATTCCTGCTTTCTTTTGGTTGCCTTTGGACAAATCGCGCAGGTATTTTTTTCGTCCGGTAACTTCGCCGTTAAAAAAATCTTCGAAAGGTGCCAAAAATGCATCTATGTCCGCCTTGCTTTGTCCGCGCAGCTCACCGATAAAGTAGAAATACTCTTCTGCCGTGAGGTATCCTATCAAAAAAGATTCATCAATAAAAGCGGATGTAAAAGGTTTCCATGCTTCACTTTCGTTAACCACAATATGGTTGTTTTTGACATGGCCGGTTGTGGGTTGAATCAAATCGAGCAACAGACTGAAAAAAGTGGTTTTTCCGGCACCGTTGTTGCCCACCAGTCCGAAGCTTTCTCCCTTGGGAATGTCGAGTTGGGGTAAATTTAAAACGGTGACACCGTTGTAAGTTTTGGTGAGGTTATGGGCTGAAATCATAGCTGTAGGATTGATATTTTTGTTGAATATAGCGTTAGCCTTTCTCTTTGTAGGCAGCTAAAGTTTTGTATTTTTCTGTTTTGTACACTTTCTCAATGATGGCAAAAACCTTGTCACGAAAAGCCAAGCCTGATATACCGAACAAGATGACAAACAGGTAGCCCGCCATAGGGCTTATGGTATAATAACCGGCTGCAAAAATCACTAAGGGCAAGATTAATTTGGGGATGGAAAGCAACATGGTCTTGCTGTTGAAGGCCTGTTTGTTGCCAAAAGCTTGTTTGCCCGATGCCAAATCGATAGGTTGCTTGATATAGGCACCACCCCACAAAACCAAGTGTGCATTAACGCCGATGTTGTACACCGCACCGGTGAGCACAGCCAAGTAGGCTTCCCATCCAAAATAGAGATAAAAAGTAGCCAACACGGTAGAGAAAATAGTAGCGATGACGACCAACCACCATTTTGAAGTAAGATACTCGCGGTACTTGATGTTTTGACTCATCATGAGCGGATAATAGGAGCTGTCCCAACTGGGCACAAACTGCCCAAAGGTGAATAAAAAACCGCCGGAAACGAACATGCCGGCAAAGATTTTCCACATTGGGTTTTCATAAGCTTCTATCGAATTGGTGAAAAAGAGCAAGCCGTAAAACAAAAACATTACGCTGACCATGATGGTGGTTTTAGAGCGCTTGTTTCTCAGAATAAGGCGCAAATCATTTTTCAAAAAGGTGCCCAAGGTGCCAAATCGGTTTAAAAATGTGTATTCGCGTCCGTCTGCTTCCTGATGCTTTACGGAAAGCCCGGCATCTAAATACATATTTTTTCTGAAAAAAGTATAAGCAGCCGCATAGGCCAAGACAAGCAAGAGCACTGTCAACGGAAAAGCATAGACACCGTGAAACAGGTTTTCAAAATAGATTTTGGTGTATTGCGTGACATCAAAAATTTGATAGTAGTGCAATGCGCCCAAACCCAGGGTTAGCGCGCCAAGCAATATGGTTAACCAAAGTTTACTGTTGGCCAACAGGTTGATGAAATTGGAAGCAAAAATCAGCATAAGAATACCCAAATGCCATTGCAAAATGCCTATAAAATCATAGCCGTTGTACCACAAAACCACCGAGAAGGGAATAAAAAAGAAGGCGTGAATAAGGTTAAAGAAAGAAACGGCCGTTTTGCCCAACGAAAAATGGACTACTTGTGCTTTCTTCATCGGCAGGTAGAGCAACGGTCGGATGTTGGTCACCGGCATGTTTTGAAGCAAAAAGCGAAAAACCAAATCGGCTGCCCAATAGTAAAACAAAAAGGTGTTGACCATCAGTAGCGGTTCGTTGCCAGATTTTTTGAGCCCGTAGAACAAGCCTATTCCGGCTGCAGAGAAAATAAAGGCGAAGTAGAGAAAACCTAATACGGCAATTATTTTGAAGGCGAGCTTAGAGGCAAAAGAGGCCGAACGAAAAAAGGCACGCCATTCCAAAAAGATGAATTGTCTGAGCATAAAACCATGTTAAGATTGCATAGATAAGTATTTAAAAGGAATGAGTTGTTACAGTTGATTTAAAAAATTCTTAAATTTGAAAAGTATATTCCATTTATAGACAGTAAACAAAGTACATAAACCTGCCCATGAAATCCGCGCTACACATATTGACCATCGCACTGATTTGTATTTCAACCATGAGTTACAGCCAGCAGAAACCACAAACTATTTATAAAGATGCATCCGGAAAAGTGCTTTCCGAACAAGAGGTTGCCCAGATTACCAAAGGCACTTACAGTATGTCTGAACAAACGCTTAAGAACGGCGACAAAATTATAGTGTTGGCTCCAATGACCCAAGCGGATATAGAAAGTATGCAAGCGGAAAAAACAGCCTATGCCAATTCACAGATTGGAAAACCGTTTCCATCGTTCAGCGCGGAAACACTTGATGGCAATCTATTTAACACTGACACCCAAAAAGGTAAAATTCAGGTGTATAATTTTTGGTTTATAGCCTGCAAACCCTGTGTAGCTGAGATGCCTATTTTGAATAAACTCGCAGCAAGTTTTGACAGCAATCAAGTCGTATTTATCGCACCGGCTTTTGACAAAAAAACAGCTATTTCCAAATTTTTAGAAAGTCAGGCTTTTGATTACCAAATTGTTCCAGATGCTTTAAAATTTACACAAGCGCTGCATATCAACAGCTATCCGACCCATATAGTGGTCAATCAAAAAGGGGTAATTACGGCCGTTTTTGTAGGCAATAGTGACGACATAGGCACATTACTCGAAAAGGAAATTACCGCCTTGCTGAAATCGTGAAAAATAGAAATTAACGGTTTGCGTATTTTAAATTTATCTTACATTCGTAGCGGTTTTAACAATCATCTAACGGACTCAATTATTTTATGGATCAACTCATATTCTATTTCAAGCTAGGACTTTTCCACGTGTTGGACATCAATGCATACGACCACTTGCTATTTTTGGTTATACTCACAGTTCCTTATGTTTTTAAAGACTGGAAGCGGGTGTTGCTTTTGGTAACTATGTTTACCCTAGGCCATACTTTTTCTTTGGTCTTGTCTGTATATGGCGTGGTCAGCATCAACAAAAGTTTGGTCGAATTTCTGATACCGCTTACCATTCTCATCAGCGCGTTGTACAACCTTTTTACTGCAGGAAAAGTTTCCAAAAATGAACGCGTGGGACTGTTGTTCTTTGCGGCTTTGTTTTTTGGGTTGATACACGGCTTGGGTTTTTCGACTTATTTTAAAACCGTTGTAGGATCCGGAGACAAATTGTTGCCCTTGCTCGAGTTTGCATTGGGCATCGAAGCGGCGCAATTGCTCATTGTCATCATCGTGTTGTTTTTGAGTTTTTTATTCCAAACGATTTTCCGCTTTTCCAAACGAGATTGGGTGCTGGTCACATCTTCCATGGTCATCGGAATTGCATTGTTGCTGCTGATAGACACAAAGTTTTGGTAAATAATTAACTTGCATACCTTTGTGCAACCCAAACTAAGCGATTATTTTAGCAAATCAACGGTCTATGTAACTCGATGTTTATGCAAGAGGAGAAACAATTAAAATACGACAGGGCTTATTTGCGCATGGCTTATGAATGGGGCAAACTCTCCTATTGTGAACGCCGCCAAGTAGGTGCCATTATTGTCAAAGATCGAATGATTATTTCGGATGGCTACAATGGAACGCCTTCAGGTTTTGAAAATTTCTGTGAAGACGAAGACGGCTACACCAAATGGTATGTTTTGCACGCCGAGGCCAATGCCATTTTAAAAGTTGCCGCTTCTACGCAGTCTTGTCGTGGTGCCACCTTGTATATCACAATGTCGCCCTGCAAAGAATGCAGCAAACTGATTCACCAGGCCGGTATCGTCCGGTTGGTGTATGCGGATGCATACAAGGACACTTCCGGTATTGAATTTCTCAAAAAAGCCGGTGTAGATTTACAACACCTGCCTTTAGACATTTCTGTCTCTTAAAAGTATAAAAAATGAAAGATTACTTAAAACCCTTTATGTATGCCTTGCTCATTGCCTTTGGTATTGTATTGGGAAGTTTGTTGAGCTTTAATGCCAAACCCGCGTTTTTGTCTAAAAATTCAGGGAAGGAAAAACTTTCCAGACTCATAGATTATATAGATAAAGAATATGTGGATAATGTAAACACAGACAGCATCGTCGATCTCACGGTCAACTCAATTTTAGCCAAACTCGATCCGCATTCTGTCTATATTCCCAAAAGCGAAATGGCCGCTACTGCCGAAAACATGAAAGGCGATTTTGTAGGCATTGGAGTCAATTTTTATTTTTATAAAGACAGCCTCGCCGTCATCAACCCAGTTCCCGGAAGCCCCTCACAAAAAGTAGGTATCAAAGCCGGCGATAGAATTTTGTTTGCTGGCAATCGCAAACTCTTTGGCGCAGATGTCACTACTGACACTTTGGTCAACTTACTCAAAGGTGAAGTAAACTCAGAAGTTGATTTGGAAGTGTACAGACGCGGTGAAAAAGAACTTCTCAAATTCAAGATTTCCCGAGACCATATTCCCATCAAAAGTGTTGACGCCTCTTATATGTTGACACCCGAATTGGGATACATCAAAATCAACCGCTTTGCAGAAAGTACTTATCAGGAATTTACAACAGCACTCGATTCGCTCATCGCACTCAACGCCAAAGAATTGGTACTCGATCTTCGCGGAAATCCCGGCGGCTATGTGGGTATAGCCGAAAAAATTCTCGACGAATTTCTTCCAAAAGACACGCCTATGCTGACTACCAAAAACAAAAGCGGAAAAGAAACCAAAGGCATCGCTACTGCCAAAGGTAGGTTTGAAAACAAACCGCTTTACGTGCTTATCGATGAAAATTCGGCTTCGGCCAGCGAGATTGTGGCAGGTGCTTTGCAAGACAACGATATTGGCACCATCGTAGGCAGGCGTTCGTTCGGCAAAGGATTGGTGCAGCGTGAAATGGCACTGGGTGACGGAAGCGCCGTTCGCCTTACCATTGCGCGCTACTACACACCCACCGGTCGATCTATACAACGTCCCTATGAAAATGGTGTCAACGCCTACTATGACGATTTTTACAACCGTTACGAAAACGGGGAATTTATTGACAAAGACAGCATCAAAGTAGATGATTCTCTCAAATTCAAAACCCCAAAAGGTAAAATAGTTTATGGCGGCGGCGGCATTATTCCCGATGTGTTTGTTCCCACAGATACCATTCAGGGCAGTGAAGCGCTTCGTTATTTGGAACTGAACGGCAATTTCAATTTCTTTATTTTTGAGTCTATCGATGAAAACCGAGAAACTTTTTCTGCGCTCACTTTTAAAGATTTTGACAGAGAAAACGTTTTTCCGGACAGTTTGGTAAATAAGTTTATCAACAGCTATACCGAACGAGGCTTGCGTTTGCAATACCAATCCTTTAAAGACAAATTAAAAGTCTATTTGACCGCCAACCTGGCCGGTCAACTCTTTGGAAATGAATATAAAGCCATCTTGCTCAACAAGGAAGACCCGGTGATACGACGGGTGTTGGAGCTCGACAAAAAATAGTTTGTTTACCAGTCCTGAAAAGGTTTCTTAGCAAGTTGTGCGTTGTAATACCTGATATCTCCGGTGACTTCTTCGCCTAACCAATCCGGCTTTTCAAACACTTCATCCGCGTCGGCGAGTTCAATTTCGGCAACCACCAAGCCTTGGTTGCTACCAAAAAATTCATCCACTTCATAGATATGTCTCCCCACAGCCACTTCGTACCTGCGTTTTTCTACCTTTCCGGGTTCACACAATGCTAAAAGTGCCATCGCTTCTTCACGGTCGATTTCTTTTTCCCATTCGAACCGCTTGAGTCCGGAGTCGTCCGTCAATCCTTTTACAGTCAAAATACCTTTGCTATCAGCCAAGCGAATGCGCACCGTTCGCTCGGGGTCTGTGTTCAAAAAACCTTGTTGAATGTCGTAAGACCGAGATGCTTCCTTTTTATAAGCATCTGAACGGACCAAAAATTTTCTTTCAATTTCAATCATAAATTCATTTAAGTTGGTTTTGCTAAGATAAAAATATAAAAGTCGCAAAAATGAATAGGCAACATTTTGATGTGTAGGTTGTCTAAAAATTTGTTTTGAACTCTCGTGTTACGACCACAAATTAATATTGGTTCAGAAATTTACCCCAAACACTTTGATAACTATAACTTCTTGATGTATTTTTGTTAGAAATTATTCACCATGAAGCCCGATCTTTTTCAATCGCCCGATTATTATCAAATTGATGAACTCCTATCCGAAGAACATTTGCTGGTACGGCAAGCCACGCGCGACTGGGTAAAACGCGAGGTATCACCCATTATTGAAGACTATGCCCAGCGGGCGGCTTTTCCGCAACAATTGGTCAAAGGTTTGGCAGAAATCGGCGGTTTTGGTCCGTATATTCCGCAAGAATACGGTGGTGCCGGCCTAGATCAAATTTCATACGGCTTGATGATGCAGGAAATAGAACGTGGTGATTCGGGCATCCGCTCAACCGCTTCGGTGCAGTCTTCCTTGGTGATGTATCCCATTTGGAAATTTGGATCAGAAGCACAGCGACAAAAATATTTACCCAAACTGGCATCCGGTGACATGTTGGGTTGTTTCGGACTTACCGAACCCGACCACGGCTCCAATCCGGGCGGCATGACCACGAATTTTAAAGACAAAGGCGATCATTTTCTGCTAAACGGAGCCAAAATGTGGATCTCCAATGCGCCATTTGCAGATGTAGCGGTGGTGTGGGCCAAAGATGAAAAGGGACGCATTCACGGACTTATCGTTGAGCGCGGCATGGAAGGATTTTCCACACCTGAAACGCACAACAAGTGGTCGTTGCGCGCTTCCGCCACCGGCGAATTGATTTTTGACAACGTCAAAATACCCAAAGAAAATATTTTACCGGGCAAAAGCGGTCTTGGTGCACCGCTCAATTGTCTGGACTCTGCACGATATGGCATTGCCTGGGGTGCCATTGGTGCCGCGATGGATTGCTATGACACCGCATTGCGCTATGCTAAAGAACGTGTGCAATTTGGAAAACCCATAGCCGCCACCCAACTGCAACAAAAAAAATTGGCCGAAATGATTACAGAAATCACCAAGGCACAACTGCTGGCATGGCGACTCGGCGTGCTTAGAAACGAAGGTAAAGCCACTACGGCTCAAATATCAATGGCCAAGCGAAACAATGTCAATATGGCGATAGAGATTGCCCGCGAAGCCCGACAAATATTAGGTGGCATGGGCATCACCGGCGAGTATTCCATCATGCGCCACATGATGAATTTGGAATCTGTCATCACCTACGAAGGCACACACGACATCCATTTGCTCATTACAGGCCACGACGTGACAGGTCTTCAGGCGTTTAAAGACGAAAGTGTTTAAGAAGTTTGGTTTGGAATTTTGTCTGCTATTTATCAGCGTAAGTTTTTATTCAATATTCAGGGCAATCGGCTTTACTAAATTTGAATCTGTTGTCCTATACTGCGAATTTGTTTTAACGCGACAAATGGCCATATTTTCAGGAATTCCGCTATTTTTACAACCGATTAAAATATTTTCGCGCAATTTCAGTTAGTTTCTAATCACCCAACACGCTGTAGTTTGAAATTTCTTTATTCCTATATCTTACTTGCTTTGCTGCTTGTCGTGGGGGCTTGTTCCACCAAAAAAGACAAGTTTATCAACCGAAATTTTCACGCGCTCACCACAAAATACAACGTGCTCTACAACGGCAACTTGGCCTTTGAGGAAGGTAGAGATGCGCTGATAAACAGTTACGAAGACAATTTTTGGGAAATTTTACCCGTAGAACGGCTCGCTGTGGAAGAAGAACAGATTGTCTTTCCCGGACGTCGTGCCAAGGATAAAAATTTTGAAATTGCAGAGGAAAAAGCTACGAAGGCGATTCAAAAACACTCGATGAACATCTCCGGCTTGGAGCGCAATCCGCAGATGGACGAGGCTTTTTTGCTACTCGGCAAGGCGCGATATTTTGACCAACGATTTATTCCGGCACTCGAAGCCTTCAACTATGTATTGTACAAATATCCCAATAGCGATAAAATCAACACGGCAAAAATTTGGCGCGAAAAAGTGAACATTCGCCTCGAAAACGAGCAAATCGCTATCAAAAACCTCGATCGTTTGCTCAAGACCGAGCCGCTGGAAAGAGAAGAATATGCAGATCTTCATGCATTTATGGCACAAGCCTACATAAACGAAAAGAAAAATGATACCGCTATTGCGTATTTGAAAGAAGCTGCCTTTACCACCAAAAATCAAACAAACAAAGCGCGCTATTTATTCATCTTAGGACAGCTGTACGAAAGTCTCAACACCATCGACAGTTCGGATATGGCATTTCGCGAAATCTTGCGGATGAAACGAAAAGCACCTCGAATGTATTGGGCTCATGCGCAAATCAAAATGGCCGAACACTTTGCCTATACAGACGGCAACGACCAAGAAGAATTGGAAGCTTTGATGGAACTGGCCGAAAACAGAGAGAGCCGTCCGTATTTAGACAAGATTTATTATCAAATTGGGCAGTTTCACAACCGACGCAACGACATAGCACTGGCAGAAACCTTCTACAACAAAGCTTTACGTGAACAAACGCCCGACAAGGAACTCAAAGCACGGACTTATCAAACCTTAGGCGACATCTATTTCGACAAAACGGAATACTATGCAGCCGGGCAATATTACGACAGTACCCTGGTCAATATGAACAAGACCTCGTTGGCACATTTTCGCCTCAAAAGAAAGCGCGACAACCTACAAGATGTCATCGCCTATGAGAACACCGCTGCTAAAAACGACAGTATTCTCAATTTGGTTGGCTTGAGTGTTGCCGATCGGGAAAGCATTTTTCAAACCGTGATAGACACCCTCAAAGCACGTGTGTTGGCTGCCCAAAAAGAAGCTGCCGAGCAAGAAGCCCTTGCCTTGGATCGGGAAAGTTTTTTGGGCTTGGAGAATCAAAATCAGAAACCGAGCCTCGGGGCATTTCAGTTTTATGATCCTTCCGTGATGGGTGCACAGCGCATGGAATTTAGAAGAAAATGGGGCAACAGAAACCTTTCGGACAATTGGCGCTGGCAAGATCGCAGTTCGGCCTTGCCGCAAACGAGCAGTGCTGTGGTCGCCGAAAATCCTGACGAACAATTTAAAGATTCCATTTATCAGTTGGCCTATTACCTAAACCGCATTCCCAGAGATCCCGCGGTGATAGACAGCCTTTCGCGTCAGCGAAACGATGCCTATTATCAGTTGGGATTGATATACAAAGAACGTTTCAAGGCCTATGCTGTGGCCATCGAAAAACTCGAGATTTTATTGACAAACCAACCCGAAGAAAAATTGATTTTGCCTGCCAAATACAATTTATACCAATTATATGAACTGACAGATTCTCCAAAATCCATAGCCGTTAAAACAGATATTTTGACCAATCATGCAAATTCCAGGTTTGCACAATTGTTGCAAAATCCGGAAGCAGCTTTGGCGGAAGACGCCGAAAGTCCCGAAGCTGTGTACAATCGAATTTATGAATTGTATCGCAACCAACAATTTGCCGACGCAGAAAAACTTTTGGATGAAGCGGTGCTGACTTTTAACGGAGATGAAATTGTGCCCAAATTGGCCTTGCTCAAAGCGAGAGGCTTGGCGCGACTCGACGGCTTTGAAGCCTACAGAAAAAGCATGGAAGAGTTGTCTGTGGACTACGCCAACAGTGCTGAGGGAAAATTGGCTGCCGAACTGCTTAACTCAGACTTAAAAGATCTTGAAGCCGCTTCTTTTGACTTGGAAAGCACTTCGTTGTATTGGAAAGTGTTGGTGCCATACACTTTTGTCGATTCTTTGAAGATGCAGCGCGAAAGGGAAATTGTAGAAAAAGCCATTGATACTTTGCAATACGATTATTTGTTTCTATCGGAAGACCTTTACAGCCGCGACAAAATATTTTTGGTCATTCACGGATTTCCGGATGCATCGCGGGCAGAAGGATTCTTAGAATTGTTGCGGGTAAACAAAGATTTTAAATTGCGTTTAGACGGGATTGTGGTCAATTCTGAAAACTACCGAATCATACAAATTCACAAAAATCTTGACGACTATCTGTTAAAAACAGAAGAGATGAAGGCGTCTATCAAAAATTAGCCATGTCAAATTTGTTGATTTTTAGATGAATATACTATATTTGCTTTCCTGATTATCAATTGAACCCCAAATAAAACCAACATATGTTTAACGAACCCAAAAAAAAGCAAGGTATTTTACCCACACTCAGCAAGCCCAACACGATTAGCGAATCTTCAAAAATCACAGGCGATTTTGTCTCCGAAGGCGACATTAGAATAGATGGCAAGTTGGAAGGCACTATTAAAACTTCAGGCAAATTGGTGATAGGAAAAGCCGGATTTGTCAAAGGTAAAGTGGAGTGCGCCAATGCCGATTTTGAAGGAAAATTTTCGGGTGATCTGCTCGTCAACGGGCTTTTGAGCCTGAAACCTTCGGCCTCGGTATCGGGCGAATTAATAGTTGGCAAACTGGCTGTTGAACCCGGTGCTGCCATCGATGCAACTTGCAAAATGAAAGGCAGCCTAAAAGCCATATCTAATGAGCAGCCAAAAGTTGCCGAAAAAGCCGTCTAACCGTCCGCTCGTACTTATCGGTCTGGCCTCGCAAATGGGACTCACCATCTACATCTGTGTTTGGCTGGGCAAAAAATTGGATGCCTACTACCACTACGAAAAAGTTTTTGTGGTTATTTTTACATTGCTCGGTGTTTTTCTCTCTATTTTTACGCTGATTAAACAACTGAAAAAACTCGATTTATAAATCGGATGTGCGTTCAAAACCTTTAGGAAGTCATGCCCAAAACCACTTTGCGTTTTATTAGAAACCTACTTTTGCTGCTGACCTTAGTTTCGACATGTCACCTGTTGACTTTACATTTTTTGAAAAAACCATTGTTTGCAAACCTACTTGTGCATGCGTATTGGGTCAATTTTTTGTTGGCCGCTATCATTTTTTGGATTATCGACCGATACAAAACCAGGCATAAAAGCGCACTCGGATTTATGTTTATGGCAGGCAGTTTCCTCAAGTTTGCCGTGTTTTTTATCATCTTTTACCCGGTTTATAAGGCAGATGGAAATGTAGTTGCTGTAGAGTTTTCCACTTTTTTTATTCCGTATGTTTGTTGTCTGATTTACGAAACCTATTCAGCATCAAAGATTTTAAATCGACTGTAGGCTCATTTTAAACAAAAAAAATTTGTTTTTTGTTTTTGATAAAACACTTACCTTTGCGCCGATTTAAAAATGGGGTTTCGACAATTATTTTTGGTATGATCGACACAATTTCAAAAAAGCTTATCATCGGCGTTTTCGCGTTACTTTCTTGTTTGTCCTTTGGCCAAGAGCCTGAAAACCACGAAGCCACCGCTGCACACAAGGATTTAAGGGCAGAAATCAGGGCCGATATACAGCATCACCTGCAAGATTCTCATTATTTTACCTTTCTTTCAGATGAAGAAACCCACTATGCCATTCCGCTTCCTGTCATTCTTTGGGACAACGGGCTGAAAGTTTTTTCGGCTTCCAAATTTCACCACGGTGAAACCTTAGCAGAAGTGGACGGAAACTACTACAAATTATACCACAATAAAATATACAAAACCGACGCACAAGGCACGATAAACTACGATGAAAACCACCATCCGACCAATGCCAAACCGCTCGATTTTTCTGTTACCAAAAGTGTGGTTAGTATTTTGATGACCGCTTTGCTCATGTTTTGGTTGTTTAGCAGTTTGGCAAAATCTTATGCAAACAACAGTGGCATCGCAACAGGCGTGGGCAGGTTTTTTGAACCCATTATTTTGTATATACGCGATGAAATTGCCATTCCCAACATTGGCGAAAAACACTACCGGAAATACATGAGTTACTTGCTCACCATTTTCTTCTTTATTTGGTTTTTAAATATGTTCGGTCTTACGCCACTGGGCATTAATGTCACAGGAAATATTGCTGTAACTTTTGCTTTGGCTTTGCTCACTTTTATCATCACCAACGTGACTGCCAATAAAAATTATTGGGGACACATTTTTTGGATGCCCGGTGTGCCTTTACCTATGAAAATCATTTTAGCACCTATCGAATTATTGGGTGTCATCATCAAACCGTTTTCGTTGATGATTCGTCTCTACGCAAACATTTCTGCCGGACACATCGTTTTGATGAGTTTGATTGGTTTGATTTTTATTTTCAAAAATTGGTTGGGAAGTTCGCTATCTTTCGGACTCGCCTTTGCCATTTCACTGATTGAAATATTAGTTGCCTTGTTGCAAGCTTATATATTTACCATGTTGTCTGCTTTGTATTTCGGTTTTGCTGTGGAAGAGCACGACCACGAAGCGGCACATTAATACGAATGTTCAATTTTTAATTATATATTATGGAAATTCCAGTAATGGTAGGTGCAGGTTTGGTAGTCATTGGTGCCGGTATCGGTATCGGTCGCATTGGTGGTTCAGCAATGGATGCTATTGCACGTCAGCCTGAGGCTTACGGAAAAATTCAAACAGCTATGTTGATTGCAGCTGCTTTGATTGAAGGTATTGGTTTTGCTGCGCTTTTCGCAGTAGGATAGTCCTAAAAAAAACCGCCTTGCAACGGTTGGTTGTGAAGGCGGTTTTATTAAAAATTAGATACGATAAAGACATTATATAACTCATGGAAAAATTAATTGAAGAATTTTCGTTCGGATTGTTTTTTTGGCAATTAATCATCTTTATATTGCTGATTGTTCTGCTCAAAAAATTTGCTTGGAAACCGATTCTCAATGCCGTAAATGAGCGCGAAGAAGGTATCAAAAATGCACTAAAATCTGCTGAAGATGCACGCAAAGAAATGCAAAACCTTCAGGCAGACAACGAGCGAATCTTGAAAGAAGCGCGGGCGCAACGCGAAACCATTTTGAAAGAAGCGCGTGAGATGAAAAACAACATCGTAGCCGAAGCCAAAGAAGAAGCCAAGAGCCAAGCCGATAAATTGATGCTACAAGCCCAACAAGCCATCGAAGCCGAAAAACAAGCCGCGCTTACCGAAATCAAAAAACAAGTGTCGAGCCTGTCTTTAGAAATTGCCCAGAAAGTAGTCACCGCAGACTTGGCCAAAGACAAAAATCAAGAAAAATTGATTGAAAGCCTGCTTAAAGAGTCTCAAATAAACTAAGCTATGCAAACAGGAAACAGGGCGTCCATTCGCTATGCAAATGCATTACTAAGTCTAGCCAAAGAAGCAAAAATAACAACAAAGGTTTCTGAGGATGCCGTTTATATCATCAAAACTTTGCAAGGCAGCAAAGACTTAAAAAACCTGCTGCAATCGCCTTTGATAAACACTGAAGACAAAAAGCAAATCTTGGAAAACGTTTTTACAGACGTACAAAACGTGACATCGAGTCTGTTTGGTGTTTTGGCCTCTAACCTTCGTTTCAATTTGTTGGAAAACATCATGCAACAATATCTAGACCTACTAGATTCTGAAAACGGATTTGTACAGGCCGAAGTGGTTTCCGCCATTCCACTTACTGACGCCTTGCGCACAAAAATTTTGATGAAAGTGAAAACCCTCTCCGGCAAAGAAGGCAAACTCAAAGAAAGCATAGATCCCAAAATCATAGGTGGTTTTGTGCTACGCGTAGGCGACAGCGAATACAACGCAAGCGTGCTTAACCAGTTTGAAAAATTACGAACAGAATTAGTCAATTAAAATATAAGCCTTTTAACATACAGTATCATGGCAGAAATAAAACCCGCTGAAGTTTCAGCAATCATCAAAAAACAAATTTCCAATTTTGAAGCCGCTGCAACCTTAGACGAGGTAGGCTCGGTATTACAAATAGGTGACGGTATTGCCCGCGTATATGGTTTGTCCAACGTACAATACGGCGAATTGGTTTCCTTTGATCAAGGATTGGAAGGCATTGTATTGAACTTGGAAGAAGACAACGTAGGTGTGGTATTGCTCGGACCCTATACACATATTAAAGAAGGTTCAACCGTTAAACGCACCCAGCGCATTGCTTCTATTAAAGTAGGCGAAGGCATTGTAGGCCGCGTGGTGGACACGCTCGGAAACCCCATAGACGGCAAAGGTGCTATTGAAGGCAAGCTATATGAAATGCCACTAGAGCGAAAAGCCCCGGGTGTAATTTTTCGCCAACCGGTAAACGAACCCCTACAAACAGGTGTAAAAGCAGTTGATGCCATGATCCCCGTAGGACGTGGCCAACGTGAATTGGTTATTGGTGACCGCCAAACCGGCAAAACGACAGTTTGTATCGATACCATCATCAACCAAAAAGAATTTTACGATGCAGGCAAACCGGTATATTGTATCTATGTCGCTATCGGACAAAAAGCATCAACAGTGGCCGGTATCGCCAAAACACTCGAAGACAAAGGCGCCATGGCCTATACCACCATCGTAGCTGCAAACGCTTCAGATCCTGCACCAATGCAAGTGTACGCACCATTTGCCGGTGCTTCTATCGGTGAATTTTTCCGCGATTCAGGCCGTCCGGCATTGATTGTGTATGACGACCTTTCTAAGCAAGCAGTTGCTTACCGAGAGGTGTCTTTGTTGTTGCGTCGTCCTCCCGGACGTGAAGCCTATCCGGGCGACGTGTTTTATTTGCACTCTCGTTTGCTGGAACGCGCTGCTAAGATTATCAACAACGATGCTATTGCCAAAAACATGAACGATTTGCCCGATGTATTAAAACCTATCGTAAAAGGTGGTGGCTCTTTGACGGCACTTCCCATCATTGAAACACAAGCCGGAGACGTGTCGGCCTATATCCCGACCAACGTTATCTCCATTACAGACGGTCAAATATTCCTAGAGTCGGATTTGTTCAACTCTGGTGTGCGCCCTGCCATCAACGTAGGTATTTCCGTATCGCGTGTGGGTGGTAACGCACAAATCAAGTCCATGAAAAAAATTGCAGGAACACTAAAACTGGATCAGGCGCAATTCCGCGAATTAGAAGCCTTCGCCAAATTTGGTTCCGACTTGGATGCTGCCACATTGAACGTTATTGAAAAAGGAAGACGCAACGTTGAGATTTTGAAACAATCACTCAACGATCCTTTCACCGTGGAAGATCAGGTAGCCATCATTTTTGCAGGCACCAAAAACTTGCTTCGTGATGTGCCGGTTGATAAAGTAAAAGAATTTGAACGCAGCTATCTGGAAGTGCTCAATGCCAAACATCGCGATGTGTTGGATAAGCTAAAAGCCGGACAGTTGACAGACGAAATTACCGACACTTTGACACAGGTTGCCAAAGAGATTGCCGGCAGTTATAAAAAATAATTTTTTAACCACTGTTTAGTCCAACAAAACAATGGCCAATTTAAAGGAAATACGAAACAGAATCGCCTCGGTATCCTCTACCATGCAGATAACCTCTGCCATGAAAATGGTATCGGCGGCCAAGCTCAAAAAAGCACAGGACGCCATTACGGCTATGCGCCCCTATTCGCGAAAATTGACAGAGTTGATGCAAAACTTGAGCGCCTCATCTCAGGACAGTAATTTGGGTGTCTATGCCGACAACCGACCTGTAAAACGCGCATTGGTAGTGGCAATTACTTCCAACAGAGGTCTTTGTGGGGCTTTCAATTCAAACGTGATTAAGAAAGCCAAAAACTTACAACAAGATTGGCAAGGCGTAGAAACCGATTTCTACACCATCGGCAAACGCGGTACAGATAGTTTGAAAAAAGTACAAAAACCAGTCGGTGTACAAACAACTATCTTCGACAGCCTGACTTTTGACAATACCGCTTTAATTGCGGAAGAATTGATGCAGTTGTTCAGCAACGGTACTTACGACAAAATTGTACTCATCTACAACAGTTTTAAAAATGCCGCTAATCAGGAAGTACTGACAGAGCAATTTTTACCCATATTACCCATTGCGACTGATGCCAAAACAGAAGTAGATTATATATTCGAACCCGAAAAAGAGGAAATACTGGCGTCTTTAATCCCAAAATCTCTAAAGACACAACTATACAAAGCTTTAAGAGATTCTTTTGCATCCGAACACGGCGCACGCATGACGGCCATGCACAAGGCGACGGACAATGCTTCAGAACTCAGGTCACAACTAAAAATTACCTACAACAAAGCCCGCCAAGCAGCCATCACCAACGAAATCTTAGAAATCGTAAGTGGTGCAGAAGCGCTCAACGGATAAGTGTGAAAATTATATTGATACTAAACCTGTCTTTTGGCAGGTTTTTTGTTTTATAAATATCTCGATGACTCTATACAAAAATCATATTCTCATGGTCACAGTTGCAATGATTTTTATCATACTCCATCAAGGATGCGCCAAACCGCTGTCGGCGCAGCAGGCTTTACCCTTTAAAATAGATACGGTATATTATCAAACATGGGTGGGCGGTATAGAAGGCGCCGGATCCGGATACAACCTATTTTTAAAAACCGCCGAGCCGCTTCCTGAAAATGTAGTTCTCACCGCTGTGTATTTCAACAACAATCAAGCCGTTTGGGAACAAAACAAACAAGAGCCCTTGCTCTTTGTCGCCCATCTAAAAAATGACCTCCGACCTAGAGAATCTTTTATCCTTCACAAAGATGTGACTCAGGAATACGGAAACGAATCGCCCAAAAAACAACCGCAATACGAACTTGCCGCTGATGAAGCCATGATTTTTTATACGGTTGATGGTCAGAAAAAGATGAGTAAAATCTCCGGAATTTTTGAAAAACCTAAGAACCCCGATCCGAGAATGCGAAACTAGCATAGGCTTTGTTATCTTTGGGCATTCGCTTAACTTTAGCCATGTTTAACTCGCTTCCTTGAATACCGCTCGCAAACTTATCGGTCAAACCTTCGTGTACGGTCTTGCCACCGTGTTGCCGCGCATGATGAGTTTTTTGCTTGTTCCTTTATATACAAGTTTGCTCAAAGTGAGTGTGTATGGCGTCATTTCCATCGTGTTTTCATGGATGGTGCTTTTTAATGTCGTGCTTTCATATGGTATGGAAACAGCCGTTTTTAGATTTTTTCACAAAGAAAACGAGAACAAAAAAGTAATCGCCACAGCACTGTATTCACTGATTTTTTCCAGTTTGTTTTTTTTATTTGTCGGCTTATTTTTTGCGGAAGACATTGCCCAAATCACACACATCAACAGTGAATATTTAAAGTTG
Source organism: Flavobacteriaceae bacterium (assembly GCA_032251335.1). Lineage (GTDB taxonomy): Bacteria > Bacteroidota > Bacteroidia > Flavobacteriales > Flavobacteriaceae > UM-FILTER-40-17. The sequence continues at coordinate 79,867 of JAVVDW010000012.1, forward strand.
GCCATTGGTATATTGGTGCTCGATGCACTTGTTGTCGTACCATTTGCCACTTTGCGTATTCGTCAAAAAGCGGTGCAATACACTTGGATTAAAATTTCAAATGTATTGCTCAACTTAACCTTAAACATATTGTTTCTCTGGTTGTTTCCTGCTTACCAAATCACCCATTTGATAGGCTTTTCGGTTGTTTTTGACGATCCGATAATTGCGATTTTTACGGCAAACCTGATCGCAAGTAGTTTCACATTGCTGTGGCTTATGCAAACCTTTGGCGTTTTAGCCAAGGGCTTTGACGGTGTTTTGCTCAAACAAATGCTCCGATACGCCTACCCTATTCTCATTGCCGGCTTAGCCTTTGCAGTCAATGAAACTTTTGACAGAATCCTACTCGCCCGCTTATTGCCCAAAGACATCGCAGCACAAGCCGTAGGTGCCTATGCCGCCTGTTACAAACTCGCTATGTTTGTCACGCTTTTCGCAACGGCCTTTAGGCTAGGCATAGAACCCTTCTTTTTTAGCAAGGCCAAAGATGCCAACGCCCCGGAAACTTATGCAACCATCACACACTATTTTACGGTCTTTGGCAGCATAGTCGTATTGGCAGTGGTCGTCTTTTCCGATTTTTTAAAAACAATCCTCATCAGAGACAGCGCTTATTGGGAAGCCATGAAAGTGGTGCCTTTGTTGCTCTTTGCCAACCTGTTTTTGGGTATTTACCACAACTTGTCCGTTGCGTATAAGGTGACCGACAAAACCTTAGTAGGTGCCGGCATTTCTGTGTTTGGTGCCGTGGTAACCTTAGGTATTAACTTTTGGCTGATTCCTAGCATGAGTTATATGGGATCGGCTATTGCGACTTTTGCGGCATACGGCAGCATGATGCTCCTTTCGCTATATTTGGGAAGAAAATACATGATTATTCCCTATCATTTTAAAAAGTCCGGATTATACCTCTTCCTCAGCGGTATTTTCACCATACTTTCTTTTTATATATTCGACCATAAAGTCTGGGTAGGTGGGTTGCTCTTGGTTGTGTTTTTATTTTTTGTTTGGAAACTAGAACAACACCCCCTTAAAAAGCTTCTCCTAACGACCACGACTAAGTCCAAAACATAGGAATTCTAAAGATTTTCCGTTAATTTTACACCATGAACACACTACCAATCAGACTGGTCAACAAATCGAAACATCCGGATCCTGCTTATGAAACGCCGGCATCTGCGGGCGTAGATTTACGAGCAAATCTCGATGCACCTGTCACATTTAGACCCCTGGAACGGCATATCGTAAAAACCGGACTTTTCATAGAATTGCCGATTGGATATGAAGCACAAGTAAGGCCCAGAAGCGGGTTGGCAGCCAAGTTTGGGATTACGGTACTCAACACGCCCGGCACCATAGATGCCGACTACAGAGGCGAAATTGGCGTGATATTGGTGAACCTCTCTTCGTCAGATTTTGTCGTTGAAGACGGCGATCGGATTGCACAATTGGTCATAGCCAAACACGAACAAGCCGGTTTTATTCGGGTTTCGGACCTGAGTGAAACCACACGTGGCAGTGGCGGTTTTGGCAGTACAGGCGTGAAATAAAAACACATCAAGCCACTACACGCATGAGGTTTATAACAAAAATGCTGTTGCTTTTGATGCTGACCTACAACTGGGTACACGGTCAAGACCCTGATGACGGTTTGGGTGAATACGCAGATGCTTTCCAAGATTGCTTTTTTGAAGCGTTAAAGCAAAGCAACATTGAAAACTACAGCCGTGCGTTGGTGCTGCTCTACCAATGTGAAGAGCTCAATAAAAACGAGGCCGTCTTGTACTTTGAAATGGGAAAAAACCATTTGAAACTCAAAAACCTAAACGAAGCAGAAAAAGCATTTTTAAAAGCACAGAAAATGCAACCGGACAACATATGGTACAACGAGGCACTTTTCGACTTCTACAAAATGTCTGAAAACTTACCTAAGAGCATTGTGTATTCCGAGAAATTGATCGCGCTGGGTCGTGACTATCACGAAACGCTGATTCGGCTATATCTGCAGGCAGAAAACCCTGAAAAAGCCTCCGAAACCCTCAATGCCATGCGCCTTAAAAAAGGCGATTCGGATCGGGTTGCCATCCTTCAAGAACTTATAGACAGGCTCAACAGGCAATTGACTAGATCTGATACTTCTGCGTTTAACCATACCGCATATCAAAAAAATGTTGAAGACGTGATGCTTGAGGAAAAATGGGAAGAATATCAAAACATAACGGCTGATTGGCTTCAAAATGCTCCGTCAGACACAGCAAAAATGTATGCTTTGCCTTTTTTTATTTTCCAAAAAGATTCCTTAGCAGCCAAGCAAGCTTTTCCATTCTTATTAAAAGAAGACATACAGAACAATGCTGCGCTTGAAAAGTTGATGGTTAAAACCCTGACAGAAGCCACTGCCCAACAAGTAAATTTGGGTTCAGATCTGACGTTAAGCAATTTTCTGACTTCAAAAGTACAAGCGACTTCTATATTGACCGCCGGTTTAAAATACGTATTAAAACTTCAAAAAAACACACTTGCACTTGTGCTTTCCGACAAAATCCTAGCCGCAGATGCCACTAATTTTGATGGCATTTCCGCTAAGGTAACGCTGCTCAATAGGCAACAGAGCCATGCTTTGGCGCTGGATCTCTCTCAACAGGCATTGGGTCTTTATCCGGCGCAACCCGTTTTTTACCTCGAAAGTGGCAAGGCGCTTATCGCGCTGAACAAACCGGACAGCGCCGTAGAAATGCTTTTGGGCGGCATCGACTTTATCTTTGACGACAACATTCTTCAAAACGAATTTTATCAAAAACTGGCTTCGGCATATAAATTGTTAGGTAATACAGAAAGAGAAGCTTTTTATCGTGCAAAATTGAAAAACATTCCAAATCCGTGACTCAAAACCTTACATCAGTGTATCGCATCCTGTTACCCATTGTTTTGGTAATGCTCTTCAATGCTTGTAAATCAGGCGCAGATGCACTCAGTTTTAAAAACGTAAAAAAACTAAAAGACAGCGAGCTGTTTGGTGAAATAGATCAGCGCAAAAGTCAGTTTAACACCCTGGAATCTAGGTTGAAAGTGAGATACGAGGATGACCAGCGTATGCAAAACCTAATAGTGACCATTCGCATGGAAAAAGACAGCCTTATTTGGATGAATGCTTCCGTGCTTGGCATTTCCATGGCACGCGCCAAAATAACACCCGGCAGTGTGCAGTATTACGAAAAATTAGACAAGACCTACTTTGACGGAAATTTTGAACTGCTCAGTAAATGGTTGGGCGCACCGCTCAACTTCGACCAGTTACAAAATCTGCTGTTGGGCGAACCTTTAACAGACTTGCGCCAGATGAACGGCCTGAATAGCCGTGTAGAAAAAAACCTATATCGGTTAGATGCTACCCGTTTTTTTGAAGATTTTACGGCCATGATACTCCTACGTCCGGACAACTTCAAAACAGTGGCACAGCAAATCAGCAGAGAAAGTGACGACAATTATCTAAAAGCAAACTATAAATCCTATCAAACGGTAGCCGGTGTTGTCTTGCCCGAAAATCTCCATCTCTTGGCTTATGAAAATCCAAAAAAAATTAATATCGACATTGAATATAGAGATGTCAAAATCAACCAAGCATTAAATTTGCCTTTTAAAATTCCATCCGGATATAAAGAACTTGTCTTCTCTGAATGAAACGAAATATTCTGTTTTCTACCCTTACTTTCGGATTCTTGTTGCTGACAAGCCTGTATGGTTTTGCCCAGAGTGAACAGCAAAAATTGGAGCAAAGACGACAAGAAATCATGGCCGAAATACAGCAAACCAACCGTTTGTTGAGTTCCAACAAAAAGCAATCGCGCAGCGTTTTGCAACAGATAGAAGACCTCGATTTAAAAATTAAATCTCAAGAAAAACTCATCGCTGTCATCAGCCAACAAGCCGGTTTGCTCAATAGAAAAATCCGAAACAACCGCAACGAAATCAGCAAGTTGAACAAGGCGTTGGACGTTCTCAAAGCAGACTATGCCGATATGATTGTAAAATCTTACAAAAGCAAATCTGAACAGAGTCGTTTGATGTTTTTGCTGTCGTCGGATAATTTTTTACAAGCCTACAAGCGCTTGCAATACATGAAGCAATACACCCAACACCGACGTGTGCAGGGCGAAGAGATTGGGTTAAAAACAGCGTCTTTGCAAATCTTAAACGACACCTTGGGCATACAACTCAAGGCGCAAGAAGTACTGTTGGCGGAGCATAAAAAGGAACAGGAAAAAATAGAAGAGCAAAAGCGCATTCAAAAAATTCTAATCGGCGATTTGCGTAAAAAGGAGCGAACTTTTGCTTCGCAGATTAAGAAAAAACAAACAGAAATTGCCCGTATCGACAAGCAAATTCAATCGTTGGTTGACGCGGCGATTGCCTCAGCGAACAAAAGTAGCGGAAGTGCTGTAAGTGCCAAATTCAATCTGACGCCCGAGGCTAAAATTGTAGCGGATAATTTTCTGTCAAACAAAGGCAACTTGCCTTGGCCTATTGAAAAAGGATTGGTGGTGATGGGCTATGGAAAACAACCCCATCCGTATGTAAAAAATGTTTATATCAACAGCAATGGTGTGCGCATTGCCACAGAAGAAGGTGCCAAAGCCCGTGCTATTTTCCAAGGAGTAGTGCTGGAAGTACAAATCATCAAAGGTGCAAATAAAACGGTTTTGGTACAGCACGGCAATTACATATCCGTCTATAACAACCTCTCTAAAGTGTTTGTGAAAAAGGGTGATAAAGTCACTATTTATCAAGAAATAGGAGAAGTTTACACAGATAAAACCACCGGAGAAACGCTGTTGAAGTTCAGTATTTTTCAAGACAGTCAAGTACAAAATCCGGCGCTTTGGATTTACAGGATGTAAGATTTAAAGAGAATTTAAACAGCAGAAGCCTCAGGTTTTTTGATAAATAATCCAGAATCCTATTCATTTTAAAATCACCTAAGGGGTTTCCAAAACCCTCATAAAATCGGCACGACTGATTTCTTCAGCGCCAAAAGAGGCCAAATAATCAGTATATACCTGGCAATCTATAAGTTGGTAGTTTCTAGAGCACAGTTCTGTCACCCAGTACACAAAGGCAACTTTGGACGCATTGGAAACCTTGGAAAACATGCTTTCGCCACAAAAAACCCTGCCCAAATCTACTCCATATAAACCGCCAACCAGGTTTCCGCCTTGCCAAACTTCAACAGACACCGCATGCCCTAAACGATGCAGTTTTTCATAAGCGTCTATCATTTCCGGTTGTATCCAAGTGTCGACTTGTCCTTGCCTTGGTACCGCTGCGCAAGCTTCCATCACTTCGCGAAACGCTTGGTTTACAGTTATTTTAAAAGGGTGTTTGCGCAAAAAAGATCGAAGACTCTTGGGTATTTTTAATGCATCGGGAAAAAGTACCATCCGTTTGGGTGGATGCCACCAGATAATGGGTTCGTGGCGGTTGTACCATGGAAAAATACCACTGCGGTAAGCCAAAAGCAAGCGCTCGGGTGACAAATCACCTCCAATAGCCAAAATTCCATCCGGCGAAGCTGCCTGCGCCGGTGGAAAATAAAAGTCATCTGAAAGAAAGTGGTAAGCATCCATATCAGTACAAAAAAATCAAGCCTGCCAAGTACACAAGTGTACCCACAAGCATCAAAACCACAGTGTAGGGCAATATTTCTTTGGCTTTCAAACGGGTAATGCTCAGCAAAGGCAACGCCCAAAAGGGCTGCAACATATTGGTGATTTGATCGCCATAGGCGAGTGCCATCACAGCCGTGGGAAGCGGAACGTTTAGTTGGCTGGCAGCATCCAGAATCACCGGGCCTTGTATGGCCCATTGTCCGCCCCCACTGGGCACAAAGACATTGACCAGACCGGCACTAAAAAAAGTGTAAACTGGCAAGGTATGTGCGTTGGAAATAGACACGAAAAAATCGGAAAATTGTTGCACCAATCCGCTCCCGCTCATAATACCCATGATGCCAAAGTAGAGCGGAAATTGAATCAGGATCCCCGACACGCCCCGTACGGCTTCATCCAGTGCTTTTAGAAAATCTCGGATGTTTTTGTGGAGCAACAGGGCACATCCCAACATCAAAAAATTGAGCATGTTTGGCGTCAAATGCAACTGTGTCAGGTCTGATTGGTATTGAACCCACCAGGCCAATACAATTAAGAGGCCAAAAAATTTTGACGCCCAGGTGGTTTGTTCGAGCCAATCGGCACCTTTGGTTGAGGCTGTTTTTTTTGAGGTAAAAACCGTTGGTTTCACAGGTATTTTAGTAGATGTTGCTTTGCGAGATAACCATGCCAAAGTGAGCGGAACAACACAAAGCAAAAGTCCGAAAACGAGTAGGTTGGGTGTACTAAAAATGGTTAGTTGTGTAGAGATGGCATTTGGCAATACGGCTGCCAATGTGGGGTTGATGGAATCCACCAAATCTGCCAAATGGCCGGGTTCTGCTATTTTGAGCGGCGCACTCCCGCTCATCCCGCCATGCCAAACCATAAGCCCCACATAGCCGGCGGCACCCACCAGCGGATAGTTGATTGGCTGTTGGTTTTCGGCAGCGTTTTCGCCAATTTTTCGGGTCAGTATGGCACCAAAAATAAGGCCCAGACCCCAATTGAAAAAAGCGACCAACATGGTGGTGATGCTGACCAATATAACGGCGCGTTTGGTGGTGCTGCCATAGCGGCTCAGGTTTTGCAAGAATTGGTGTGCAGGCTTGCTGAGTACCAAGACGTGGCCCAGCACCAAAATGAGCATCATTTGATAGGCAAAGACCAACAAACCTGTATTCCAAATTCCGCTTTCCCAAAATTTGAGCAATTGAAACCCTTGGTTGTTATCTGCGGCGGGTTTGGTGAACACCCAAGCCAAGATAAATGTGAGAAAAGTGAGGAGTACGGCGATGGTAAAAGGCGACGGCAACCACTTGCCAAACAAGTTTTCGATGTATCTGATGGCTGATTTTTCGGTCTTGTTTGGGTTTTTTGGCATCGTTTTACTGGATTCTAAAGGTGGTAAAAATAAGAATCAGCGGAATGCAGCGTGAGGGATGGGAGCGGCAGCGCCCCGCCAAATGGCGGGGACTACAGCGGACAGCCCGACCCCGCCAAATGCCTAAGGCATTTGGCGGGGGACACGCCCATATCTTTTATTTAAAAAGGCAGGTCGTCGTTATCTTCGGGATTGAAATCTGTAGCAGAACCGGCTTTTTCAAAACTGTCGGGCAGAGGCGGCATTTCCGGTGGTGCATTGTGGGCTTCGGGTTGCAAGGCTTCGATACGCCATCCGGTGATGGAGTTGAAATATTTTACTTCGCCTTGTGGGCTTGTCCAATCGCGACCGCGTAGGTTGATACTGACGCGTACGTCTTGACCCACTTGGTAATTGTCGAGCAAGCTGCATTTGTCCTGCACAAACTCGATGAGGATGTGCTGGGGGTATTGCTCGTCTGTGGTGACAACCAATTCTCTTTTTTTAAATCCGTTGGAGCCCACTTCTTTGGTGTCTCCCAAAACTCTGATTTTTCCGGTAACTTCCATAATTTTAGTTTGCTAATAATATTTTCCAGGCGTTTTCTATATCGTTTTTGTCTAGGTATTCTTGGGCGAGCCGGTGCCTGTTTTCTGTGTTCGCCGCTTGTGGAAAACCTTTGAGCGAAGATACAAATTGTTTGGCAGAAACGGCGTCGGGTATTTTTTCGACGGTGGCCAGTTTACCTAGGTCGTTTCCTGTGAGTATGCGACTATGGCGTATTTCTTCGGGGAGTTGATCGACGCCGATGCCCATTGCCGCCAAGGGTTTGGGAACTTCGAACATGGCTTGGGATGCACGGCAATACCAGTTGGCGCCCATGCGTGAAACCAAGTCTAGTTGTTGGTGTATGAGGTGTCCGTTGGCGTCTATGAGGTTTTCTTTTATGTGGATTTTGACCACTTCGCAGATGACCAAGTTGCCGGCACCGCCGCCTTGGCCGAGTGGTAGTATTTGGGTTACTTTGCATTCAAACTGTACGGGCGATTGGGCCACGCGAAAGGGTTTTACGAGGTCTGACGGCTGGGCAGAAAATCCGGATTTTACGAATTCGTTGACGCCTTTGGGGTAGGCTGTGCTGCTGAGCGACATTTGGTGTACCATCTGGTAGTTGACCACGTTGATGACCACTTCGGGGACTTCTTGCACGTTGAGCAGCGTGTCTTTTTGAGAGCCGTCTTGTCCGCGGTTGACGGGTGAAAAAACGAGTATGGGCGGACTGGCGCTAAAGACATTGAAAAAACTGAAGGGAGACAGATTGGGATTGCCGTGGGCATCTACGGTGCTGGCAAAAGCTATGGGACGTGGCGCTACGGCACTTGACAGGTAGGCGTAGAGGCGCGAATTGTCGAGTTCGGATGGGAGAAAAGAGCGGGTCATAGGCCGATTTTTTTCAAAGGTACTATTTATGTTTCAGGAATTGAAATGGTCAAGTCTTTGCTAGATATAATTTCTGTAATTTAGCTTTTTATTCAGAATCTATTTCCCTTGCGCGTACACAGGCTTACATTTCGTTGGTTTTTACTGCTCATTTCTTTTGTGATTGTGAGTTTGTTGCTCATCAATACGTATATGTTTTTTCAGCGATTTAAAGAAGAGGAACGCATCAAGATGAACAATTGGGCTTTTGCGGAAGAGGCTTTTTTGAGAAGCACTAATTTGAATGAAGATTTGGGCGATTTGACGGTGCAGGTGCTGAGCAGTAACAACAGCACACCTATGATACTGACCGATCCGGACGGCGAGATTATCGATTACCGAAATATTGACCGGGAAGACGCAGACAGTGCCGAAAAACTCAAGGCTTTGGCGCGCCAATACGGACAGTCTAACGAGCCAATAGTGGTGCGCCACAACAACGAGGTGTTTGCGTATCTCTATTACGGCGACTCTGCGATGTTGCAGAATATCAAATATTTTCCTTTTGCCATCATTTTGATTGTGGTCTTGTTTGGTACGGTGATTTTTCTGTACTACAGCGCAGACAAAAACGCAGAGCAAAACTTGCTTTGGGCGGGCATGGCCAAAGAGACGGCGCATCAAATTGGGACGCCTTTGTCGTCGCTAGTGGGTTGGGTAGAAATTTTGAAGCAGGAAAACGTGCCGGAAAACATGTTAGAGGAAATCAAAAAAGATTTGGACAGGCTCAACATCATCACCGATCGGTTTTCCAAGGTAGGCTCAATGCCTGCGCTACAGGAAAAAGATTTGGTAGCCGAAACCCAAAAAGCCTTTGGTTATGTGTCTTCGCGTTCTTCCAAATTGATTCGGTTTGAATCGGCTATACCGGATAAACCAATCTGTGTGAAACTCAACACCGAACTCTACAACTGGACGATAGAAAACTTGGTAAAAAACGGTATAGATGCCATGCGCGGCAAGGGCCGTATTTCGCTTAACATAGAAGAAGAAACCCACTGGGTGCACGTGCAAATTTCCGATACCGGAAGCGGCATTCCCAAGCACATACAGAAACAGATGTTTAAACCCGGTTTTACGACCAAAACACGCGGTTGGGGTTTGGGGCTTTCTTTGGCCAAACGCATTATTGAAGACTACCACCAAGGACAGTTGCGCATCAAAAAAACAGAAATAGGCAAAGGCAGCGTGATGCAAATTTCCCTTCGAAAAGTTTGAGTGCATTTTTAATCTGCCCGTTGGTGCATCATTTTGTTGTATAAACCAGAGGCTTTTTTTCAGATTATTTGATGTCAACTTATGAAATAAATATCTAAAAATAAATGTTTTACGGATTTTACACACCTAAATCAAAACGAATAGACTACCTTGCGGACAAAAGTTAAGCTAGATATGTAAATGCTAATTGACTTTAATGGTTAATAAAGCAAATATATACGTTATGAAAACTTACTCTCTACAAGAAATAAACGATGTCCTACAAGGGGAAATCATCGGCAATACATCTCAAAACATCACCACGCCCGAGCATTTGGATGTGGCAAGCCAAACCGAAATATCCTTTATCGGTAATAAAAAATATGAGAAATATTGGGCACATTCCAAAGCTTGTGTGGCTGTTGTCAACGAAGATATTTCGATAGAACCCGGGGAAAATCGGGCTTTTATAAAAGTCAAAAATGCCGATTTGGCAATGTCTCAAATTCTCGATTTGTTTGCGCCGCCCGCGCCCACGCTAAATACGGATATTCATCCGACTGCCGTGGTTGACGAAACCGTTACTATAGGCTATGGCACGAGAATAGGTGCGGGAAGTTATGTTGGTGCAAATGTATTGCTCGGCAAAAACATCACCATCTACCCGAACGTTACCATACTCGATGCGTGTAGCATAGGCGACAACACCATTTTGTGGTCGGGAACCGTTATTCGAGAGCGATGTCATGTGGGTGCCAATTGTATTTTACATCCCAATGCAACCATAGGTGCAGACGGTTTTGGTTTTCGCCCCGACCCCAAACGCGGCTTGGTTAAGATTCCGCAAATTGGCAATGTTATCATCGGGAATGACGTGGAGATAGGTGCCAATTCTTGTGTAGATCGGGGAAAGTTCAGCGCAACAGTTTTGGGCGACGGATGTAAAATTGACAACTTGGTACAAATAGGGCACAACAGCAAACTCGGAAAATTTTGCATCATGGCCGGCAACAGCGGTTTGGCGGGCTCGGTGACCTTGGGTAATGGTGTGGTTATAGGCGGAAGCGCATCTATCAAAGACCACACAACTATAGGCGATGGCGCCATAATTGGTGCCGGATCGGGTGTGACTGCCGATGTACCCGCCGGAAAAACCATGTTGGGTTATCCCGCTGTGGAGGCAAGAGATGCGCTTAAACAATGGGCTATCTTGAAAAGAATGGTTAAGAACTTAGGTGTCAAACCCTCTGAAGATGTAGCCAAATAGTCTTATTTTGATTTACCCGAATAAGCACGGCCAATGCAGCCTTCACCGTTTAGATTGGCTTGCTTTAAGCCACATTTTCTTTAACATTTAAGAGGCTCTCGCAACCTATTCGCGTGGGAAAGGCAGACAAATGTTGCGCCAAAAGAGGCGCGGGATGTGATTTCGGTAGCTATCGGGAGTGCTTCGGTAACCAAGGCGCGGACTACAAGTCCGCGCTATCGGGGTTATTTATGCATGTTGTTTAAAACCTTCCAATCTAAATTTTCCAGAATACATAATGACTTGAAAACCAAAAAACCAAATTCTGCAATAAAATTGATTTGTTTTTTACATTCCTCAAAAGACATGCGTAATTCAATAAAATTTTCACTCCGGATGTAGGTAAAATTTTGCGTTAAAATCTCCATTTGATCTGAACTGAAGATCACGTTTTTTGAATCTATCTTGAACAGGGAATGCACAATTGAATGTCGAACATTAGAAACAACAAAATACCAATCTTTTAAATTACGACCAGAGTTGTTATTTTTTTCTGATCTTTGGAAATCTGGATCTAACTTCCTCAGTAACTTAAACAAATCTTTATTGTTCTTAGATCTATAATACCTTCTTAAAAATTCTTTTCTATCGACTAGATCATTTTTATCCTTTAGATACTTATCATATTTGGGGAAGCTATTTAAAAATTGGCCAATAATATCTAATAGGAATGATTCTAAGACTTCGTAGGAATTTGCTAAATAGTTCATTCCATTTCTACTAATTAACTTGTCTATGCTTGAAAGCATTTCATCTCTTCTTACGCTGTTTTGAAAACCAGAGTGATAATTGATTTTCCACCCATTATCAGATCTGCCTGTTAGGTCTCCAAAAACCAACGAGGTACCGATAAATGGAGCTCTTGAATTCGGAGAGTCAGAAAGGTGTTTTTCTATCTGTTTTTTTCTTACAATTAAATGGGATTTAGTCTGATAATTCAAAGATTCGTACAAGGAAATTCTCTCTAAGAACCTGTTTATCTCAGTATCTAACGGATTCATTTTTGATGTTATCGAATTAATTTTTAAAACGTTCTTCGTGTATGGCTCGTTGCGGATAAAACAGCGAGTACTTTCGAGTAAGTCGTAAAGTTAGCATAAAATCGCAAACTTTCGAGTCATTCACTTGCCCCGCACTGAGCTATACACGGTGTTGCCAGTAGTGCTTTGTTTTCGCTATTTTAATTCTTCCCAATATTCTTTCGGTGTTACAATTCTCGTTTTGTTATAGATTTTCATTTTGAAATCGTTGGTATTTCCAGTAATTATAAAGTCAGCTTTTGAAATGTCAGCTAATTCTAAAAGTCTGTTGTCGGGTTCATCTTTGATAATTTTCAGTTTTTCTTTCGGTTCGTAGATTTCTGAAATTTCGCTTAATCTAGCAATTAGAAAATCCGCATTTGTTTTAAAGTCCGCAAATTTTGAAAATTTTGGTCGGCTTAGAACTTCTAAATATTCTTGAATAATTGGGTTTGAAACACAAATAATTGCGTTTCCATCGATACAATGGTCAACGATTAAATAGGGATAATTTTTTTGAATTAGGGAAGATACAATTACGTTGGTATCAAGAATTATTTTTTGCATTCCTGTACGCTTTTATTTCGTCATCAATTTCTTCCATTGTCATTTTGGAAAGTCCATATTTATTAGCTAACTGAATGCTTTTTTCCAGAGTTTGTTTTGTTATTTTCTTTCCAATTATTTCAATCAGTTCAGAAAAAGACAATGTACTTTTATTCAGTCCTAATTGATTGTATTCAAAGTCCGATATTTGGATGTTTACAGATTTCATAATTTTCTATTTAAATTCAAATTTACAAAATTTTCGCAATTTTTTTCTTGCATTACAGCCAACTAATAAATACCAGGGGGCACGGACTACAACCTTAAATCCGTGGGTCTAGCAAATCTATTTACAAATTCATATATAATGATGATTTCTACGCTAAAATTCTAGACATGAGTAATTTTATTTCAGTTTTTAGATTGGATAAAGCATAGTTTTCCCATTAAAGTTCTTACGCTTTCTTTTTTTGTTCAGTATTTTAAAGAGCGGTGGGTGTATTTAATTAAGTTTTAAAATGAACATCACCATAAATTCTCAGTTTATATTGTCTGGAGTTTTTTATCCATTTTGCAGGGATTGTTATGAATCTAAAAATGAATTTTTTAATTC
>JAVVDW010000013.1:0-89001 GCA_032251335.1 Flavobacteriaceae bacterium
GGATTGTCCTGTGTCTCATAAAGTTTACCATCGGCACCCGCTCTTACTTTGGCCGTAAACTTGGCTTTTTTTGGAGGAAAAATGATTTTTAATTGGTTGCAATTCTTTTTGTTTCTAATGGAGCGAATGATGCCACCTATGTCAATGCCAATCCCGATACTGCTATTGGTGGTGCGACGGGTTTGATTTTGTTGGGGCGTTTCAGGCTGTCGAACATCGGGCGGCGTTTTAACCGTTCCGTCCGGGTTTACTTGACCCGACATACCAATTGAGATAAACATAAGAATCAAGAAGATGTTTTTTTTCATGGTTTTGGTTTTGTCAATTGTTAACAAATTTTAACAAAATAAACCACAACCAAACTCCTGATTGGATTAAACTACTGTATCATTTAAGGAAGTCGAGGGTTGGTAAGAGAAAGAAAAAAATAGATTTTTTTATTAGGCTCTAAAACACAAGAAAAAGGATAAACCATTCAAGCTCCTCGCTACCGCAGCAAACCGTAATGTTCAGCGTAGCCAAGCTTTCCTCCACGCCTTCTAAGCCCAACCCTAAATCGTCCCTACAAGTACAAGTCTAGTAAAATCGAAATGACAAGGCAGTATATAAAGAAAAGGCATTAGGCAATAGGCATTAGGGTTATTAGTTATACGTTATTTGTTTTAAAGCCAAAAACCATAGGCCAATAGGCAATATGGGCTATATGTTATTTGTTGCTCGTTACTTATTCAACGTTCTAATTCATCGTATCATCACATCATCGTATCATTAAATCCCACAAACTCTATAAACTGTCATGCTGAACCTACCGACCTGTCATGCTGAACTCGTTTCAGCATCTTCACACAACAGAAGAAAGACCCCGAAATAAATTCAGGATAATCGCTAAAGGTGACGGATTCAAGGGTTATTCGTTATTTGTTATTCGTTATTTTCGAGCTTTTCATTAACCATTAACCACTCATCATTAACCATCCTAACATTGTACCCTATTGTAAGTTTGTTCCTTTCAAAGCTTTTTTGCTATCTTTAAGCCAAACAAACCGACTTCGCCATGAAAACCCTCGACCAATGGTTTGATGAATACGCCCTTAGCCATCAAAACCCAACCAATAAAAAGATTCACTACCTCTGTGTACCGGCCATTTTCTTCTCTATCATCGGCTTGCTGATGAGCATCCCGACCGGATATCTCGAAAATATTTTACCCTTTGACAATCCGTTGATCGAAAATTGGGCCACCGTCACCTTACTTTTTGTCTTGCTTTTTTACCTGCGCCTGTCAGTTATCACCACAATCAAAGTCTTGCTTTTTGCATCGCTTTGTGTATGGACCAATCACCTCGTCGGACAATACATTTCATTAGCCTTATTTTCACTGATTGTTTTCGTCATCGCTTGGATAGGCCAATTCTACGGCCACAAACTCGAAGGCAAAAAACCCTCTTTTCTCAAAGACCTGCAATTCCTGCTGATTGGCCCCGCCTGGGTTTTTGAAAACATGTTTAAAACCAACACACAAACCAAATCATAACCTTATGCGAATCTTATTTTCTTGTTTCAGTCTCTTTTCATCCTTGCTGGTTTTCGGGCAAGGCTATCGTCCGTTGCATATAGAAACATGGCCGGAGTCTGACAAAGACACCGCTTTCTACACCATCAAAGGCGAACGGCACGGCATCAGTTTTTTTAAACAACACCGCCACCCCGAGGTGCAATACGAAGCCGGAGAAAAACTCACTTTTGATACCTACCACACCGTAGATGTTATGTACCATTGGTACAAACACTGGTCAGAAACCTATCCGGATATAGTCGATTTGTACGAAGTCGGCAAAAGTTTCGAAGGCCGTCCCATACTGCAAATGACCCTCACCAACAAAAAAACCGGCAAAGACACAGACAAACCTGCTGCCTATTTTGAAGGTGGCCGGCACAGCGGCGAAATTACCAGCAGCGAATCCATCCTCTGGCTCACCCAACACCTGATCGAAAACTACGGCAAAGACCCAAAAATCACACAACTCATCGACACCAAAACCATCTACCTGCGGCCGCAAAACAGCCCCGATGGTTCCAACCTCTACCTCAATACGGCCATAGCCAACCGCAGCACCGTGCGCCCAAAAGACAATGATGGCGACGGTCTGCTCGATGAAGACGAAGCCGAAGACCTCGACGGAGACGGCATCATTTACCAAATCAGGCGTCGTGCCAAAGAGGGCGAAGAAGGCACCCACCGCATCGATCCGCGCGATCCCCAAGGCCGCTTGATGGAACGTGTACAATATGGCGGTGAATGGATTGTGCAAACCGAAGGCATCGATAACGACGGCGACGGCAAATACAACGAAGACGGCATCGGTGGGCTCGACCTCCACCGCAATTATCCCGAAAACTGGCGACCCGATAACGGTGGCGACCTCACCAATCGGGGCTTTACCCAAAACGGTGCCGGAGAATTCCCGCTCAGCGAAGCAGAAACCCGCACAACGGTACTTTGGATGCTGTCACATCCCAATATTTCCGTCGTCAATTCCATGGACACCCGCGTGCCCATGCACCTTCGCCCGCCTTCCACCTCCAAAAGCGAAGAACGCATGTACCCCGAAGACTTGGCTTTCTACAAAAAATATGACGAACTCGGCCTCAGCATCACGGGATATCCCTGGGCCGGCGACGTCTATGAAACCTATATGACCCGCTACAAAACCAACCGCTTTACCGGCGACCCATCTAAACCGTCTCCCCTTTTCGGCCACGGTCCCGACTTTGGTTATTTCTATTTTGGAAGCATTTGGTATGGCGACGAGCTGTGGAACAACGGCGCCATGAAAGACTACGACAACAACGGCGAATACGACGATTACGATGCCATTCGCTGGGACGATGAAGCCAACAAAGGCAAGGGTTTCAGAGAATGGGAACCTTTTACGCACCCCACCCTCGGGGAAGTCGAAATTGGCGGTTTTCATCCCAAATTTTTCGGACAAAACGGCCCGCCGTGGCAACTCGAAAATTGGGCCAAAAAACAAGCCCTTTTCAACCTGGCCATGGCCTTCGAACTGCCCCAAATTACCCTCGGTAAAGTCGATATCAAACAAAAAGGCGACACCTACACCATCAACGTAGCTTTCTCAAATACAGGCAATTTACCCGTCGCTCTGCGACAAGCACAACTGGTCAAAATCGTGCAGGAAGACCGCCTCCAACTCAGCTTTGACAAAAAACTGACCAAAGGCGGCGACACCGCCAAAGTGCAAATTGCCAACCCCGCCACCTTCGACAAAACCATCTATCTCGGCTACACCCAACCCGGCGAACAAAAAACCGCGAGCTTTACGGTCAAACTCAACGGCATCAGCGGTGCCAAAGGCAAACTCAAAGTGCTATCGACCCGCGGCGGCTACATCGAAAAAGAAATCACACTCGGCAAACCCGATGATAAATAATCCCTATTTTTTGGGCGAATCCCCCGCCGGTGGCGGGGGTCGGGCTATCCGCTGTAGTCCCGTTTCCGAAGTCTCGGAAACGGGGGCTGCCGCTCCTATCCCTTTCGCAATAACAAACTTCAAATCACCTTCAAAACCATGATGTCAAAATCCCGTATTCTCGCCAACCTGATTATCTTCCTAGCCAATTTGTCATTCGTTTTCGCACAAACATCAGACTACAAAGGCGAAGGCCCGTTCAACCAACTCATCATCCGTGGCGTCACGCTCATCAACGGAAACGGCGCGCCACCCATCGGGCCGGTGGACATAGTAGTAGAAAACAGCCTTATTACCGCCGTGCAAACGGTGGGTTATCCGGGCGTTCCCATCAACCCGGAACGCAGGCCCAAACTCAAACCCGGCGGACATGAACTCAATGCCGAAGGCATGTATCTTTTGCCGGGCTTTGTCGATATGCACGGCCACATAGGCGGCGTGTCGCAAGGTGCCGAACCCGATTATGTCTTCCGCCTATGGATGGCACATGGCGTAACCACCGTGCGCGAACCCAGTGGGCGCGGGTTGGATTTTGCCCTGAAACTCAAAAAACAAAGCGAGAAAAATGAGATTGTGGCACCGCGTGTATTCGCCTATACCGGATTTGGGCAAGGAAGCAAAGGTGGTGTCAACTCCGTGGCTCAGGCTCTCGATTGGGTGCGTCAAAACGCTGCCAAAGGCGCAGACGGCATCAAGTTTTTCGGTGCTGCTCCCGACATTATGCAAGCCTCGCTTGAAGAAAACAAAAAACTCGGCAAACGCTCGGCCATGCACCACGCACAAATGGACGTGGCCGGTTGGAACGTGCTGCATTCTGCCCGCGCCGGGCTAACCTCTATGGAACATTGGTACGGCTTGCCGGAAGCACTTTTTGAAGACCGGACGGTTCAAAACTATCCGCCGGACTACAACTATCAAAACGAACAAAACCGCTTCGAAGAAGCCGGAAAACTATGGAAACAAGCCGCCAAACCCTATTCCGAAAAATGGAACGCAGTGATGAACGAATTGATTTCCTTAGACTTCACTATCGACCCAACTTTCAATATCTATGAAGCCAACCGCGATTTTCAACGGGCGCGCCGCGCCGAGTGGCACGAAGATTACACCCTACCTTCGCTGTGGCGGTTTTACCAGCCCAGCAAGATTTCGCACGGCTCTTACTGGCACGATTGGGGAACGGAGCAAGAAGTGAATTGGAAAGAAAACTACAAGCTTTGGATGACCTTTGTCAACGAATATAAAAACCGGGGCGGCAGGGTGACCGCAGGCTCCGACTCCGGGTTTATCTTCCAACTCTATGGTTTTGCCTACATCCGCGAACTCGAACTCTTGCGCGAAGCCGGGTTTCATCCGTTGGAAGTGATCCGGTCGGCAACCCTCAACGGTGCGGAAGCCTTGGGCGTAGCAGATAAAATAGGGAGTGTGGAAGTCGGGAAATTGGCCGATTTTGTAATCGTAGAAGAAAATCCCTTGGCCAATTTTAAAGTTTTGTACGGCACAGGTGCCATTCGCCTGACCGAAAATAACGAAGTTGTCCGCGTGGGCGGTGTGAAATACACCATCAAAGACGGTATCATCTACGATGCCAAACGCCTGCTCAAGGAAGTCAAAGATATGGTGGATGCGGCCAAAGCGAAGGAAAATTTCACCATCAAGCAGCCCGGTTTTTAGTAAAAACTAAATGCTGAATTCAATAAAAAAACAAAAGTATTCTGTGAATTATATGTAATTTACAAAAAAAGTAAATGTCTCCTCGAGCGCAGTCGAGAGGTTTTTTGGCTCTGAGGTCTTTTAAATGAGGCCTCGACTGCGCTCGGCCTGACAATGCTGAGTTCATGAGCTATTTATGTTTAAAAGATAAATCGAACGCTGGTTAAATGGCAATTAAAAAATATTTTTGGGCTTTATTTCTGGTTTCCAATATCTTCCTCTCCTGTAAAGAAATAGGCGAAAAAGAAATTCAGTCCCGCACACCCACAAGTGAAAACACAATCAGCGGGTGGGTTGTCGGTATTTCGGATGGTGATTCTTTTAAACTGAAATTGGAAGACAATGAAATTATCCGAGTCAGGTTGGCTTACGTGGACTGCCCGGAACGCGGGCAGGATTTTTATCAAAAAGCAAAGCAATTTTCGAGCAGACAAATTTTTAAAAAATCGATACAAGTAGAAGTTACAGACACCGACCGCTACGGAAGAAAGGTCGGCATTGTTTATTATGACGATAAAATCCTGAACGAGGAACTGCTGAAGAACGGTTTTGCTTGGCACTACACTCAATATTCCGATTCTGCGGTCTTACAAGAATTGGAAAACCAAGCCCGCATAACAAAGAAAGGACTTTGGATAATGACCAACCCTATAGCGCCATGGACATACAGAAAAAAGCAAAGAAACTGACCGAAACACCCAAAACCGAGATCATCACCACAGCAGACGGCTCATCGAGTTTGTACTTGCCCCAATGGGAAGAAACCTACCACTCTCGCCACGGTGCCATACAAGAAGCCTATCACGTTTTCATTAGAAACGGCTTGCATAACCTATGCAAAAATCATCCCAAAACCGAAACCCTTCATATTTTAGAAATGGGATTTGGCACCGGGCTCAACGCACTGGTTACGCTGATTGAATCGGAAAAGTGTTCTCAAAATCTTTCATATGTTTCCGTGGAGGCTTTTCCTGTATCGACTGCAATTGCAAACCAACTGAATTATGGACAACAACTGGCTCAACCCCTAGCTGCTTTATCATTTCAAAAAATTCATGACAGCAGTTGGAACGAAATGCACCGGGTATCTCCAACATTTTCTTTACAAAAACTTCAGATGTATTTTGAAGATATTGATTTTGAAGCCCATTTTCACCTGATTTATTTTGATGCTTTTGCGGCCCGTGTGCAACCCGAACTATGGACGGAAGACATTTTTGAAAAAATGTATAAGGCACTCAAGCCCGGTGGTGTGTTGGTCACCTACGCTGCAAAAGGCGATGTTCGAAGAGCCATGCAATCCGTTGGTTTTCAAACAGAAAATCTACCCGGACCCCCCGGAAAGCGTGAAATGTTGCGCGCGACCAAAATCCGATTTTAAACTGTTAAAACCTTTACAAAACCCGTGAAAAATCAATGCATTAGCGGTAAATTTGCCGTTTAATACTCAGACAATATGCGCGTTTTAATCACCGGAGCCACAGGTCTGGTAGGTCGGGAAATTGTAGAAAAATGTTGGGAAAAAAATTGGGAGGTTTACTATCTGAGTACCGCCCAAGATAAACTTGTGACTACAGAGAACTACAAAGGTTTTTTTTGGGATCCTAACAGCGGATTTATCGATGCAGATTGCATAAAAGGCGTATCTGCTATCATTCATCTGGCAGGTGCATCAGTCTCTAAAAGATGGACGGACAGCTACAAAGAAGAAATTCTACATAGTAGGCTAATCACCACTCAAATGTTGATACACTTACTAAAAAACCATCCGCAGCACCAAATCAAACATATCATTTCTGCATCAGCCATTGGGTTGTATCCGGACGATGCTTTTAAAACATATAGAGAAAATGATGACAATGCCAGTGACACTTCCTTTTTAGGTACGGTTGTAGAGCGATGGGAAACAGAAGTAGATCGATTCGCTCAGCTGGGCTTGTTGGTTTCCAAAATCCGAATCGGCATTGTATTGTCTGAAAACGGTGGTGCTTTGGCACAAATGGCCAAACCTATTTCTATAGGATTGGGTGCCGTTCTAGGCAGTGGTAACCAATGGATGTCGTGGATTCATATTGAAGATTTGGCGGGTATTTTTATCAAGCTGACCGAAGACCGTAAGGAAGGTGTCTATAACGGTGTGGCGCCAAATCCGGTGACTAACAAACAAATGACTTATGCCATAGCCAAATATTTGGATAGAAAAATTTTCTTGCCGCCTGTACCCGGGTTTGTGCTCAAATTGATTTTAGGGGAAATGGCAAGTTTGGTACTTTCCAGTATTCGTGCCGATGCCAAAAAAATTATGCGTACAGGTTATCATTTTAAGTTTAATAATCTGGACGAAGCTTTGGAAAATCTTCTCAAAAAACAATAAAGATTATTGCGGTTGCCAACTGAGTATATCGCCGGGCTGTAAACCCCAAGCATCGCTCATGCCGCCATTGACTTCTAACACATATTGAACGGGCTTCTCTGAAGGCAAACTCGCTTCATTCATGGGCTGGGCATTTTTGTGAATGTTGACAATTCGATTTTGTGCATCTACAAAGATAATATCCAAAGGAATCAGCGTGTTTTTCATATAAAAAGAATGAAAATCTTCGTTTTGGAAAACAAAAAGCATGGCTTGGTCCGGATCCATGGAAGGCCTGTACATCAGACCCGTTTGCACTTCAAATTCGTCATCGGCGATCTCTATTCGCAAGGTTTGCAAGGTGTCTGACGTTTCTGCATCCAACAACCACAACACACCGTCTTGTCTGAATTGGGGCGTGACCGTTATGGACTTGTCTGTAGATTTTTCTTTACAACCAATGAGTGTAATCATCGATAGACTCAAATATAAAAACGTCTTTTTCATTATAATTCTAAATCGATTTGCGTGTTCTAAAGATCAAAAATATACCAATGATCACAAATGGAATACTCAACCATTGGCCAGTTGAAAATACACCAAGTACAGATTCAAAGCCTCCTTGGCTTTCTTTGACAAATTCCACTACAAATCGCACAGACCAAAGTAAGACTAAAAAGGCACCAAACAACATGCCGGGTTTGTTGCGCGCGTCTGTTTTCCAATAGAGGTAATACAATATGGCAAAGACGAAAATATAACCAAAAGCTTCGTAAAGTTGGGCGGGATGTCGCGGAAAATTCTCTCCTAAATTTTTAAAAACAACTCCAAGCGGATAGGCTTCATCAACCGGTTTTCCTATGATTTCAGAATTGAAAAAATTACCGAGTCGCACAAAAATAGCACCACTGGAAATGGGAATCACCACCCTGTCTAAAATCCAAAATAGGGGTTTTTGAATGACTTTTTTACTGTATAAATACATGGCTACAAAAATACCGATTGCTGCGCCGTGACTTGCCAAACCCCGAAAACCAACTAAGCGAATAGGATTAAATTCGATCGGCAGAATAATCCCAAGTGGATTGCGGATAAACTCTTCGGGTTCGTAGAACAAAAAATGTCCCAAACGTGCGCCAATAAGGGTCGCAATAACGGTATAGATAAATATTTTGTCGAGTTTTTCGAGGCTAAGACCTTCGCGCTCATAGATTTTTTTCATCAAAAACCAGCCAAGTGTAAAAGCGACGACAAACATTAAGCTGTAGAAACGCAGTGTAAAAGAACCAATTTCAAATCCGTCGCCGGGGCTCCAATAAATACTTTGAAAATGCATAGGTAGTTTGGGTTAAAGGTCAAAGATAATCACCCTGAGTGGAATCACCTTTCAATTTTCGGATTTTTTCTCGGGCACAGGATCATATCCGGATTTTCCCCAAGGATGACAACTGCTGATGCGCTTGACAGCTAGGATAGTTCCATGCCACAAACCGTGTTTTTTCAGGGCTTCAACGGTGTAATGTGAACAAGTGGGCTGAAACCGACAGGCAGAGGGTGTGTAGGGAGAAATCATCACTTGATAAATTCTTATCAGGAAAATAAAAGGTGCGATTAAGATTTTTTTGAGAAGTGTCATCACCGAAATTATTCCAAAACATATGCGGTACCATCCTTGCCGTCTTTCAGGATAATGCCGTTGTCTTTTAAAGCATCTCGTATTCTGTCCGAGGTAGCAAAGTCACGGTTGGTACGTGCTTCGTTGCGTATGGCAATCAACAATTCTACGGTTTTGGCCAGTTTGTTACCGGAATCTGTTTGCACCACGTTTTCTAGGCCAAGCACATCGAACAAAAATGCGTGAAGGCTTTCTTTGAGAAGCTGTAAATCCTCGGCATTCAGGCTTTCGGTGCCATCAGCCAATCGGTGAATGTACTTGACGGCTTCAAACAACTGCGCAATCAGAATGGGGCTGTTGAAATCGTCGTTCATGGCGTCGTAGGATGCTTGTCGCCAAGCTGCAACATCCCAAGACGAAGTTTCTTTAGAATCAATTTTTGATAGCATTTGGCAGGCAGCCATCAAGCGCATAAAGCCTTTTTCGGCGGCTACCAACGCATCGTTTGAAAAATCGAGTACGCTGCGATAGTGTGCCATCAGCATAAAGAAACGCACCACCGTTGGGTGGAAGCTTTTGCTGAGGATGGCATTGTTACCGCTAAATATTTCATGCGGCAAAATATTATTACCGGTGGATTTTGCCATTTTTTTCCCATTAAGGGTCAACATATTGGCGTGCATCCAGTAATTGACAGGATTTTTACCGGTACTGGCTTCAGATTGGGCGATTTCACATTCGTGATGTGGAAACTTCAAATCCATCCCGCCACCATGTATATCGAATTGCTGACCCAAATACTTGGTGCTCATGGCCGTACATTCCAAATGCCAACCCGGAAAGCCTAAGCTCCAAGGCGATGGCCATCGCATAATGTGCTTGGGTTCTGCTTTTTTCCACAGGGCAAAATCTTGTGGATTTTTCTTTTCGGACTGTCCGGTAAGTTCGCGTGAGTTCGCAATCATGTCTTCCAACTGGCGTCCGCTGAGTTTGCCGTAATCATGCGACTGGTTAAACTTTAACACATCAAAATAAATAGAGCCGTTGACTTCGTAAGCAAAACCCGCGTCTATTATTTTTTTTATAATTTCTATCTGCTCAATAATATGCCCGGTAGCCGTAGGCTCGATACTTGGGGGAAGGTTATTGAACTTGGCCAGGGTTTCGTGAAAATCTACCGTGTAGCGCTGTACAATTTCCATGGGCTCGAGAGATTCGAGTCGCGCTTTTTTGGCAATGCGATCTTCACCTTCGTCGGCATCGTTTTCAAGATGTCCGGCATCGGTGATGTTGCGCACATAGCGAACCTTGTAACCTAAGTGCTTTAAATACCTGAAAACCAAATCGAATGACACAAAGGTGCGACAGTTTCCCAAATGCACGTTGCTGTAAACCGTTGGGCCGCAAACATACATACCTACCCGATCTTGGTGAATGGGCTTGAACAATTCCTTTTCGCCACTAAGCGAATTGTAAATGTAAAGAGATTGGGATGCGGTTTGGGTCATTGGTATAAAAGCGTGAGCGGTATTTGAAATTTATATTTTTGAATCGAGCGATATATAATTCAAAAACTCTTTGCGGGCTTGTTCTTCTTTGAACTTGCCACCGTACTCTGCGGTTACTGTGCTGCTTTCAATATCGCGGATACCTCTGGAGTTCACACAGAGGTGTTTGGCGTCTATGACACATGCTACATCTTTTGTGCCTAATGCTTTTTGCAATTCCTGAACAATTTGCATAGTCAGGCGCTCTTGTACCTGAGGTCGTTTGGCAAAATAATCGACGATGCGATTCATTTTAGACAAACCTACTACGCGTCCGGAAGAAATGTAAGCCACATGCGCTTTGCCAACTATGGGCAGCAAATGGTGTTCGCAAGTAGAATAAACTGTGATGTTTTTTTCCACCAACATTTCGCCATATTTGTAGCTGTTTTCAAAGGTTGAAGTGCTTGGCTTTTTATCGGGGTTCAGGCCTGAAAAGATTTCATTTACAAACATTTTGGCGACACGGTTGGGTGTGCCGCGAAGGCTGTCATCGTTCAAATCCATACCCAAAGTGGTGAGGATTCTGGTAACATCTTCTTTTATTAATTCGATTTTTTCTTTGTCTGAAAGTTCGAAAGCATCTTTTCTTAACGGCGTCTCAGCAGAAGTGGCGATGTGATTTTCGCCGATTTCATCTAAGGATTCAATTTTCATACATTTTGTTTCTTTTGGTGCATAGCCTATGGGGAATATGCACCCTTGTTAAGCAATTTTCTGGCAAAGATACGTATTTATGTGTTAAATAAATCGAAATTTGCTAAGCTCAAAATTGGCGAGCGGATGCGCTTTTTTTGGGTTATTTTCTATATTTGAATTTACCTTAATAAATACCTTTTGAAAAAACCAAAACCCATCTACAAATCTGACGCATGCGCCTGCTGTGGTCATCCACTGTCAGACACAGATAATTTTTGTCCGTATTGCGGTCAAAAAAACGATTTGAAACGCCTGGCTCTGAATGATTTTATTGCTGATTTTGTTGCAAATCTGTATTCAATAGAATCCAAAATTCCCTACACCATCAGGTCACTTTTTACAAAACCGGGTAGGGCGGCTAAAGAATTTACAGCGGGAAAAAAGGCATTTTATGCCAATCCGTTTAGGTTTTATTTAAGTGTGACTTTAATCTATTTTCTTTTGTCGGGATTGTTTGACAAATTCAATACCTTCCAAGATACTGCAAACGATACAAACCCGAAGGGACTTGCCAACAAAGAAATAAAGGCTCCGGAGAATGTCGCATTTTCTGTGAATGTAGATACGGCAAAAATACCTGAAACCAAAAAATATACCGAAGAAGAACTGTCTCAATTCGGGTTGTTTATGTCTGCGATTCACCGACTAGAAATGTACCAAAATTTTATTGATAAACCCTCCAACGATTTGCTATCAGATGCACAAGGACTTGACAGTTTGGGACATGCAAACAACAGAAGTAATTTATTTTTATACGACCGCGCCAGAAAAATCAACGGCATGAAAGAGAAGGACAGTCGATACGCATTTCTAGACTATCTGAAAAGCAATATGCCACTCATTCTCTTTCTAACGCTGCCCTTTTTTGGGCTTGCATTTTGGTTGTTATACTACAGAAAGAAAAAAACTTTTGCCGAACATTTGGTTTTTGTGTTTTACACAGCTTCTTATTTTTCAATTTGGCTTTTAATTTTGCTATTAATCAAGGAATTTACCGGTATAGATTTGAACTGGCTGCTGGGTCTTATTTTTCCCGTTTATCTATTTTTAAGCCTTAGAAAATTCTATGAGCAAAAATTCTTCATCACAATTACCAAGATGATTTTGCTCTTGATTTTACTGTCTATTCAGGCCGGAATATCTACGCTATTTGTCCTTTTTATTGCTTTTGTAACGTATTGAAAGCTTGACTTAATATTATAAACAATTGTATCACAATCTTTTATATTTTTACGTAAATTTTATTTAAATTTAGTATAAATAAATTTTGAAGTTTTCACAGACTGCTTTATCTTTGCCTTATTATTATTCAATCTAAATAAGCACATGAGAACTTTAACCACTTTTATCTTATCGCTTAGCTGTGTTATACACGTTTTAAGTCAACAAACAGATACCATTCAAAAGCAGGACTCCATTCGCAAACTTAAGGAAGTTGTCGTATTTTCGCAGGCCATGCTCGGCAGTAAATTTGCTGCCAAAAACAGAACCGGTAGCGCCTATTTTATAGATCAGACTGAAATCAAAAAATTTGGTTATACAGACATCAATCGGGTATTGAGAAACGTACCCGGGGTCAACCTCTACGAAGAGGACGGATTTGGTTTGCGCCCCAATATCAGTCTGAGAGGTACATCTGCAGAGCGCAGTGCCAAAATAACCGTTATGGAAGACGGCGTGCTCATAGCACCGGCACCCTACTCGGCCCCCGCAGCTTACTATTTCCCTAATGTAGGCAGGATGAACAGCACCGAAATTCTTAAAGGCAGTAGCCAAATACAGTATGGCCCATACACTACCGGTGGTGCCATCAACCTAATTTCCTCACCTATTACCAAGGAATTCTCAGGATACTTAGATGCCAGTGCGGGTAATTTCCATACCAATAAAGTGCATGCGCGCGTAAGCGGTACTGAGGGGCAATTTGGGTACATGACAGAATTTTTAAATCAAAATTCGGATGGTTTCAAAGACATCGATAACAGTGATGACCACACCGGTTTTGATAAGAATGATTACGTAGCAAAACTGAGCTACAGCTCGAGGGCAGACGCGAAAATTTATCAAAACCTCTTATTTAAAATTCAATATTCGGATGAAACCTCAAACGAAACTTATTTGGGGTTAACCGAGGAAGATTTTGAAAGCAATCCATTCAGAAGATATGTAGGTTCCCAAGAAGACGTGATGGAAACAGAACATCAACAATATGCTTTAACACACTACATAGAACCTCTTAAAAATTTTAATATCACAACTTCTGCTTATATCAATGTTTTTGAACGTAACTGGTTCAAACTCGATTATGTGTTGGAGGATGGAAATAAAATTGGTATTGCTAATTTACTCGACAATCCGAATGATTTTCCGGAGCTTATGGCCATTGTAAAAGGCGAACAAGATTCCGATGACGATGTATTGGCTGTAAAAGCCAATAACAGACGCTACAAGGCAAGAGGTATCCAAACCAACTTCAACTATTTTTGGAATGATTGGGCCACACACCAGTTTGAAGTAGGCGCACGTTATCACTACGACGAAGAAGATCGTTTCCAATGGGTTGATGCCTTTAAAGTGGAAGATGGCCGCATGCAGCTGACTCAGGCAGGAACACCCGGTACCGACGCCAATCGCGTTAGTGCAGCTACAGCCTTTTCGGCTTTTATACAATACAAATTAACCTATGACAAACTGACCATAACACCCGGTATTCGATACGAAAACATCTCCTTGGAACGTGAAGACTATGGCAAAAATGACACTTCAAGAACCGGAGAAAATCTATCCAGGAGGGTTAACAATATAGACCAATGGATACCCGGTATTGGTGTCAGCTACAAATTCAACGAATCTTTTTCTGCATTTGGCGGGGTTCACAGAGGCTTTTCTCCACCCACCAACACACCCGGACAAGATCCTGAAAAGAGTATAAACTACGAACTTGGCACTCGCTTTTCCTGGAAGGGCTTGACTGGAGAAGTTGTTGGTTTTTTTAACGATTATAGCAACCTTTTGGGTAGTGATTTGGCTGCTTCGGGTGGCACAGGCTCTCTAGACCAGTTCAACGCCGGCGAAGTAGAAGTTAAAGGTATAGAATTGTTGCTAAACTACAATTTGCTTCACTATGCCAAGTCTAAATACAGCATCCCGCTCGGATTCAGTTTTACTTATAACGATGCCGAGTTTAAAGGTAGTTTTGACAGCGCAGAAGACATCTTCGGCGTGGTCAACGATGGCGATGAAGTACCCTATATAACGCCATCCCAATTTAACGCCTCCATCGGATTGGAACACGAAAAATTCAACATCAGCCTGAGTGCCAAATATTCCGACACCTTTAGAACATTTGCAGGAAGCGGAACTATACCCGCAAACCAAAGAGTGAGCGGGCACACTATCGTTGATTTTGCTTCAGCCTATCACCTCAACAAAAACATCTCTTTGAGAGCAAACATCATCAATTTGCTCGACGAAGAATTTGTTGTGGCCAGAAGACCTGCCGGCTTAAGACCCGGTCATCCCTTCGGCATGTCTTTGGGGATAGTAGCCCGATTTTAAAAACACTGTTTGATTTTTATGTAATTTGCTTTGTTTAAAAAACCATCTCTCCAAGGGATGGTTTTTTTGCTTACAAACTTCCATTTGTAAAGTAAGGTCTTTGTACTAATCAATGAAATTTAAAAGTTGACATAATAGTATGTAGTGGTTATTTGAAATTATGATGCTTACATTTCCTATTCAAAACAATCGTCTTTAAAACCGATGAGATACAATTTTTCACTCGCACGTGTAAAAGCCGTGTAAAGCCAACGAAGCGCATCTTCATCATAACCGTTGGGCAAGTAAGGATGTTCTACAAACACATTTTTCCATTGTCCGCCTTGCGATTTGTGACAGGTGATGGCGTAGGAAAACTTGACTTGCAAAGCATTGAAATACGGATTGGTTTTGATTTTTAAAAATTGTTTATACTTGCTTCGCTCGGATGCAAAGTCTTTAGAAACTTCCTGATACAGCCTGTTTGATTCTTCATAGGTGAGCGAAGGCCCTTCTGAAGTGAGTGTATCGAGTAGTAAGACACATTCAAAGGCAGCTTGGTCTTCATAATCAACCATGCGTACTTTTACTTTGGCAAACTTAAATCCGTAGAGTTCTTCAATCCTGATAAGTTTTACAACTTCTATCATATCTCCATTGGCAATAAATCCGGCCGCAGCGTCTTTCTCTAACCAAAAATAATTGTTTTTGACCACCATCAAAAAATCACCTTCTGAGAGTTCACTCTCTTTAAAAAATATACGTTCTCTGATTTGTTGGTTGTAGAGATTCGCCCTCTTGTTTGATCGGACAATTACGGTGGTTTCTTCTCGCCCGCTTTGAGAGAAAGCGCTGTTGAGTGCTTCCTGAATTTCGTATCCGTCCACCAGGCGAATCACATCTTCAAAACCAGAAGTTTTTAGTTGTATTTGCGCAACGGTGTTTGCTTGTAAATAATTTCTCAATACAGTGGCATTGTAGAGTATGCCGGAGTCTTTAACCTGTCGCATCACTTCGTCTAGTTCTATGTGCATCACTTCTTGGATAAACCTGCCGGAGAGTTGTTTTTCGTTGAGTGCCGGACTCAATAATTGTTTAACCGGTGGCAATTGTGCCGTATCTCCAATGAAAATTAATTTGCAGGCCTCGCCTGCCGCCACATAAAAAAGTAAGTCTTCTAACAACGAGCCGTTTTCAAAAAATTTAGCATCGGAAACTTCATCCGAAATCATAGAAGCTTCATCTACCAAAAAAAGGGTTTGCTTGTGTTTGTTCTCTTGAAGCGTAAAAGAAACGCCGCCTTTTTTATCGCTTTTTGGATAGTATATTTTTTTATGAATAGTAGTTGCCTCTTCATGTGTAGCCCTTTTCATCACTTTGGCCGCTCTGCCCGTAGGTGCCATTTGCACAAAGCGATAGGGTGTGCCCTTGAGCGATTTGATCAAAGTATTCAGCATGGTGGTTTTACCCGTACCGGCAAAACCTTTTAATACAAAAACATCTGCCGTTTGCGGATCGGTCAGAAATTTAGCCAACATATAAAAACAAAGCTGCTGTCCTTTTGTGGGTTCAAAATCGAAGTTTTTTAGTAAAGATGCGGTCAGATTTTGTGCTTGCGACATTTATATAATGTATCGGAAAATTATTCAATAAATAACAAATATACATAAACAAAAAAAGCCCCCTTGCGGAGGCTCTTTATTATTATTGTTAATTTCACTTATTGTTTCATACCTTCTTCTATCAAAGTATAGAACTGATCCAACTTTGGAAGCACTACAATACGCGTTCTGCGGTTTCTGGCTCTGTCTTCAGCAGTGTCGTTGCTGGCCAAAGGCACGTAATAACTTCTACCGGCAGCAACCATTCTGCTTGGATTAACACCAAAATCGTTTTGAAGGACACGAACCACGGAAGTAGCGCGTTTTACGCTCAAATCCCAGTTGTCAAGCAATACTTCGTTTTTGATTGGCACATTATCTGTATGGCCTTCTACCATAAACTCAAGTTCGGGTTTTGCATTGACCACTTTGGCTACTTTACCCAAAACGGCTTTGGCTCGTGCCGTAACGTTATAACTGCCACTGCTAAACAATAGCTTGTCAGATATGGAAACGTACACTACGCCTTTTTCTACATTTATTTCTATGTCTTGATCGTTCAAATCACCCAATGCACCCTTGAGACTGGTTACCAAAGCCAAAGTCATGGAGTCGCGCTTGGTAAGCGCATCTTGCATACGGTTTATCTTTAGGTCTTTTTCCCGGATGCTTTCCAATGTTTTCTCCAAATTGGTTGCGCCTTTAGAGGTAAGATTTGTCAAAGTATTGTTTTGGTCTTTCAAAAAAGCAACCTGATCCTGCAAAGTTTTTACTTGGGCAGTAGATTGTGCTTTCTCCTCCAAACAAGTGTTTAATTTTAGTGTTGCGGAATTCAAATCATCTTGTGATTTTTGATAGCGCGCTTGAAGATCTTCAAATTGTTGTTTGGGCACGCCGCAAGAAGCGAAAAGGAGTGCTACAGCCGAAACGTACAAAAGAGCATTTTTCATTGTGTGTTTTTTTTTTAGGTTTTGTATTTTTGTCGTACAAATTTAAGAAATTGCATTGAATTTTCAATGATTTAACAGCTTTTTAATGATTGGCATAAATATATGTTAAATATCTAATTCTAAAGATTTTATCAAATCCAATATAGCCGCATTGTCTCTCATTAGCAATTCCAGCTTTTCTTTTTGGGTATAAGCCCGTTGCGACGGTGCTGTTTCGTCTATCAAAAAATGAAACTTCAGATCATAGTTTTCTAATTTTTCAGAAAGATAACCCACAATTTCTGCTTTATTTGCCTGAAAATCATTTTCCATGGTTTTATTGGGAAAAGCAAACACAATTTCACCATTCTTGAGCGATGGCTTGTTGCACAATAAGATAGAAGCAATATTAAACGAACCTTTGGATTTTAAATGTTCGGCAAGCGATATCCACTTTTCTTGCAGCGCTTGCTCAGTAAAAGGTTTTTGTGGCATTTCTACCATTTCCTTTTTTTGTGCTTGGGCTTCTTCGTTTACCTTTTTTTGAAAATCAATGCTTTTAACAGAAAGTGCTGAAACGCGCTTGGCTTGTGGTGTTTTAGTCGATACTTGCTTTATTTGCACTTCGGGTTCTAGAACGGATTCCGCTTCGGGTTTTGTATGCTCTGTCGAATTCTCAAGCCCATCGGGGGATGGCATCGGATGGTTATCATTTGGCTTTGCAGGCTGAATTGGTTGTGCTTTGCGTTCGGTTTCTTGGTTAACTATCGGATTTTTTTTTTCAGTCTTATCGAAAGTCTGGGCCAATTTCATAAGTAGCAGTTCCACAGACAAGCGTTGGTGTATGCTTTGTTTGTATTGAATCAAGGTTTGGTTGACCTCATCCAAGGCATTAATCAAGAAAACCCCATCATAGTTGCGGCTTTGGTTTAAATATCGGTCTCGCATATCTTCACCTACTTCAAGAAGCGCTAAGGTTTGATTATTTTTAGCAACCATCAAATCGCGTAAATGGGCAGCCAATCCGCTCAAAAAATGTTGGCCGTCAAATCCGTTGGCCAGTACGGCGTCAAACTGCATCAAAAGTTTTGGAATATCACTCTGGAGTATTGCATCTGTCACATCAAAAAAAACTTCAAAGTCTAGCACACTTAAATTGTCCGCTACCGCTTTTCGGGTAAGTTTTTTGCCGCAGAAAGTCACCACCCGGTCAAAAGTGCTCAAAGCATCGCGTAAGGCACCGTCTGCTTTTTGTGCGATGATGTGCAGCGCATCATCCTCTGCTTCCACGCCTTCCTGTTTGGCAATATGTGCCAAGTGCTCTTTGGTGTCTTTAACTGTGATTCTTTTGAAATCAAAAATTTGACATCGGGAAAGGATCGTCGGCAGGATTTTGTGTTTTTCGGTAGTTGCCAAGATAAAAATGGCGTGTGCCGGCGGTTCTTCCAAGGTTTTCAGGAAGGCATTAAAGGCAGATTGCGAAAGCATATGCACCTCATCAATAATATAGACCTTGTATTTACCCGTTTGCGGCGGTATCCTTACCTGATCGATGAGGTTACGAATATCATCTACTGAATTGTTAGACGCTGCATCGAGTTCGAAGATATTAAAGGCAAAGTCTTCTTCAGGAAGTGTTTGTGCTGTGGTGTTAATTTTTTTTGCCAAAATACGGGCACAAGTGGTTTTGCCTACACCACGCGGCCCCGTAAACAAAAGTGCCTGAGCCAAGTGATTGCGTGCTATGGCATTGAGCAGCGTTTGCGTGATGGCTTTTTGCCCGACGACATCTTCAAAATCGACAGGTCTGTATTTTCGAGCCGAAACAACAAAATGTTCCATGAGATGCTTTTCAGCAAATTTAATAAAATCGGTTTTGGCAGAAAGCCAAACTTGTCAATTAGATTATTTTTTATCAACAATTACAAAATGGCGTACCTTTGTAAGCGACAGGCCGCCTTATCGCCACGCAAATGCGTGGAGGAAAGTCCGGACACCACAGCACAGCATAGCGGGTAACACCCGTCGTCCGTCTTTGGCGGTCAGGACCAGTGCAACAGAAAGAATGTACAGTTCGGCTGTAGTGAAATCAGGTAAACTCTATGCGGTGCAATGCCAAATAAACCGGTGCTTGAGGGTTGTGCGCCCGAGCCGGAGGGTAGGCAGCTAGAGGTGGCAGGCAACTGCCATCGGAGATAAATGATAAGGCCGTTGGAATTTTCCAGCGGACAGAATCCGGCTTACAGGCCTGTTTTTTTTTTTAATGTTTATGAATACAAAAAACCGTCATCAAACCTTTCGAAGACGGTTTTTTTTAACATCAAAAAAAATAAACAATCTGCTATAAAACCTCAATTACAAAACTTATTCTCCGTGTAGCCAAGCTTTCTTTTTAAGAAGTTCTGCCTCAGTTTCAGGATGATTTTCATCAGGCACACAACAATCTACCGGGCACACCTTTGCGCATTGTGGTTCGTCGTGAAAGCCTTTACACTCTGTGCATTTACTTGTGACAATAAAATAAAATTCATCCGATAGGGGTTCATTTTCCGCATCCGCATCGAGCGTCAATCCATCCGGAGTGACAACGCTGCCTGACAAAGCTGTCTTTTCTGAATAGGACCAATTTTGATCAGGTTCGTAAATTGCATTGTTGGGACATTCTGCCACACAAGCATCACAATTTATACAGTCTTCGGTTATTACAATTGCCATAACTTTTTAATTTATTGATTTTACATTTTCAAAATTAATTTGGAATTATTTGATGAAATATGACAAAAATCATATTTCACTCTTTAGAATGAAAATAAATTTGACGTATTATTTCGAATAATGCAAAACGAAGATTTTGCCCTTTAAAGAACCTATCTTATGATTTCAACTAAAGAAAAGCTGCAGCCCGAAGTATTGGAGGCTGTCGTCATCAGATTTGTCGGTGACTCCGGCGATGGAATGCAACTCACCGGCACGCAATTTTCGGACACCTCGGCTATGTTTGGCAACGATGTAGCTACTTTTCCAAATTATCCATCAGAAATTAGAGCACCTCAAGGAAGCTTGTATGGTGTTTCCGGATTTCAGGTTCACATCGGTAGCGTGGAGGTCAGCACGCCCGGCGATCAGGTTGATTTGTTGGTAGCGATGAATCCGGCAGCACTCAAAACAAATTTGTATGCCGTTAAACCCGGTCATACCATCATTGTTGACACAGATGCCTTCGATAAAAAAAGTTTAGAAAAAGCGCAGTATAAAGAAAATCCACTTACAGACGGCAGTCTTGAAAACTACAGGGTAATAGAAGTCTCTATGACATCGCTCACCAAAGAATCGTTAAAAGAAGTGGAAGGATTGGACAACAAAACCATCACCCGGAGCAAAAACATGTTTGCCCTTGGTATGGTTTACTGGATGTATCACCGAGATACCGAACACACAATTGCTTTTTTAAATAAAAAGTTTAAAAGCAAACCAAATATAATTGAAGCCAACACCAAGGTTTTAAATGCCGGTTACTACTATGCTGAAACGCTTGAACTGATACCCAACGCCTATGCTATTGCACCTGCGAAGATGAATCCGGGTATCTACAGAATTATCATGGGCAACACAGCCACAGCTTGGGGATTTCTGGCTGCCGCCGAAAAGTCGGGGCTAGAACTCTTTCTAGGCTCCTACCCTATTACGCCCGCCACAGATATACTGCACGAACTCGTAAAACACAAACATTTTGGTGTGAAAGCATTCCAAGCAGAAGATGAAATTGCCGGCATCAGTTCGGCCATTGGTGCGGCGTTTGCCGGTGATTTGGCCATCACCACCACATCGGGTCCGGGGCTTGCCCTCAAAGGTGAAGCCGTGGGCTTGGCCATGATGCTGGAGCTTCCGTTGGTCATTGTAAATGTACAACGGGGTGGCCCCTCTACAGGATTGCCTACAAAAACTGAACAGTCAGATTTGCTTCAAGCACTTTACGGAAGAAACGGCGAAAGCCCCGTAATCGTGATTGCAGCCAGTACACCTGCCAACTGTTTCAACTTTGCTTATGAAGCGTGCAGACTGGCACTCGAACATATGACACCTGTCATCTTACTTACCGATGGCTATATAGCTAACGGATCGGCTCCGTGGAAAGTGAGATCTGTCAGTGAAATGCCAAATATCAACACAAATCTTGTCAAACATGCCTCTGAAGATTGGCATCCCTATGACAGATTTGAAGACACACT
The DNA here is from genome assembly GCA_032251335.1 of Flavobacteriaceae bacterium. Lineage (GTDB taxonomy): Bacteria > Bacteroidota > Bacteroidia > Flavobacteriales > Flavobacteriaceae > UM-FILTER-40-17. Next base: position 21,715 of record JAVVDW010000013.1, read on the forward strand.
TGCACGAAATTGGGCTATACCCGGTACGCCGAACCTAGAACACAGAGTGGGCGGACTGGAAAAAGACAAGGTCACCGGAAACGTTTCCTATGACCCTGAAAACCATCAAGACATGGTTCTAATCCGCGCCGAAAAAATAAGACGGGTACAAGACAACATACCCGATTTGACCACAGAATTTGCCGAAAGCGGCGATTTGCTCGTAGTGGGATGGGGTGGCACTTACGGCGGTTTGCACACCGCTGTAAAACAAATTCACGAAAACGGATACAAAAACATCGGCTTTGCACATTTTAACTACATCAATCCGATGCCTAAAAACACAGAAAATGTATTGAGGCGTTTCAAAAAAATCTTGGTGTGCGAACTCAATAACGGACAATTTGTAAAAGTACTGAAAGTCAATTTTGAGAACCTCAACATTGCCCAATTCAACAAAATTCAGGGCCTTCCTTTCTCAAACGACGAACTCATTCAACAGTTTAAAAACCAACTATAACCATGGAAAATACTGCCACACAAAAATATACTTTTAAAGACTTTGCAAGCGACCAAGAGGTACGTTGGTGTCCGGGTTGCGACGATTATGTAATTCTTCGCGCCATGCAAAAAGCCTTACCGGAAATGGGTGTCAAAAGGGAAAATGTTGTGTTTATTTCGGGCATTGGATGTTCCTCCAGATTTCCTTACTACATGAACACCTATGGAATGCACAGCATACACGGGCGTGCACCAGCCATTGCCACAGGGGTCAAACTGGCCAATCCTGAACTGAGCGTTTGGGTAGTCACCGGAGATGGCGATGCCATGGCGATTGGCGGTAATCACTTTATCCATGTGCTCCGTCGCAACATTGACCTCAACATTGTTTTGTTTAACAATGAAATATACGGACTTACCAAAGGACAGTTTTCGCCCACCTCGCTTGTGGGTCAAAAGACCAAATCATCGCCCTACGGCAATACTCAGCCACCTTTTGAACCCGGCGAACTGGCCATAGGCGCACAAGCCAGATTTTTTGCACGAATTGCAGGGAATCAGCCCAAAGAGATGACCGAGGTTTTTATCAAAGCAGAAAAATTTAAAGGCACATCATTGATTGAAGTCCTGCAAAATTGTGTGATTTTTAATGACAATTGTTATGCAAAATACACGGATAAAGACGTGCGAGAAGACAAGCAATTGTTTGTAGAAGACGGCAAACCGATGATTTTCGGAAAAAACAAAGATAAAGGTTTGATACTAAACGGCCTTAAACTCGAAGTGGTAACCTTGGGCGAAAACGGCATCACAGCATCCGATATTTTGGTTCACAAAGCCAATGAGAAAGACCCTACGCTTCACCAAATGTTGGCCAGACTCAAATATCCTTTGGTTACCGGAATCATTCGAAGTTTTGAAGATGTCACCTTGGGCGAACGCGAAGAAGCATTGACAGCCCAAGTGAAGGCAAATTCAAATTTTAAAAAGACAGACGACCTGTTCTTTTCGGGCGAAACATACGAAGTAAAATAAACACTATCATGGGCTCAGAAGCAATTATCGTATTTCTCTTGGCCGGTGTCACACTGGTGGCAGGCGCCAATTTTTTGTCGAATTTAATTTCGCACAAGTCGGATAATCCTCAAAAACGAGAACCCTACGAAAGTGGCATGACCACCATTGGCCCAACTTGGGTACAATTTAAAGTTGGCTATTATTTGTTTGCCATACTCTTTTTGATTTTTGATGTTGAAATTGCCTTCTTAGTGCCTTGGGCTGTGGTGTACAAAAGCATCGGCAGTGTGGCCCTGGTCGAAATCATCATCTTCCTACTCATTTTGGGTCTTGGATTGTTATACGCATGGAAAAAAGAAGCACTACAATGGGACTAGACGAAAAAATACGATACCTCAGCCAAGCAGAAGCCGAGGGCAGAAAAGAACCTATACCGGAAGATTTTCCCGGAAAGGTAATTCCTGCGGGCAATGGCGCCAACGTCATTGTGACATCCTTAGACCAAATCATCAATTGGGGTCGGTCCAATTCGCTGTGGTCGCTCTATTTTGGAACGAGTTGCTGCGCTATTGAAATGATGCAAACCGGAGCCGCGCGCCACGATTACTCACGCTTTGGCTTCGAGGTGGCCAGACCTTCCCCACGCCAAGCCGATTTGATTATAATAGCCGGTACCATCGTCAATAAAATGGCGCCCGTATTGAGGCGACTCTACGACCAGATGGCAGAACCAAAATACGTAATTGCCATGGGCGCTTGTGCCATTTCCGGAGGACCGTTTTTCTACAATTCATACTCGGTTGTCAAAGGTGCCGATCATGTGATTCCGGTAGATGTGTATGTACCGGGATGTCCTCCCAGACCTGAAGCCCTGCTAGAAGGTATGTTGTTATTGCAGAAAAAGATTCGCAAAGAAAACATGAAAGAAAAAATAAACCCTATTGATGGTTTTGACGAGGGCTGTTAATCCCTAAAATTCAAAAAAATGCAAACAGAAGCACTACAAAAATATTTAGAAGCATGGGAATTCGAACTGACTTTTGGCGAAGAAACCAATCAGTTTCTGAATGTCAATGTGCCTCCGCATCAGCTTCAAGAATTTATGCGCAAACTCAAAATTGATCACGAAACCTATTTTGATTACCTTTTCTGTCTGACTGCCGTAGATTGGGAAAGTACGATGGAAGTCGTATATCATCTCGAATCTACAAAACATCGCCACATCCTTGTGGTTCGAACAAAAACAGCCGACAGAGAAACACCCGTCTTAGATTCGGTATCAAATATTTGGGCAACCGCTGAGTTTCACGAACGAGAAGCTTTTGACTTTTTTGGCATCCATTTTAAAGACCACCCCAACCTAAAAAGACTTTTCCTCACAGAGGATTGGAAAGGATACCCACTTCGCAAAGATTATACGGACGAGGTGAATATGGTGATTAAATAAAGCGTCATGGAAAAGACATTGTTATACGAAGAATTGAAATCTCAGGAGTACTTCATCAATATGGGGCCACAACATCCGGCCACTCATGGGGTTTTGCGGCTGTTGCTCACCGTGGACGGAGAAATCATCAAAAAAGTAGAACCCGACTTGGGTTACATCCATCGCTCTATTGAAAAAATGTGTGAGCGTGACAGCTATCAGCAAATTGTGCACCTTACCGATCGGATGGATTACCTCTCTTCTCACATCAACAATGAAGCCGTTTGCCTTACTGTTGAAAACGCATTGCAACTCGACATCCCGGATAGGGTAAAAGTCATCCGAACCATCATAGGAGAGCTGACACGTATTGCATCGCATTGCCTTTGGTGGGGTGTTATCGGAATGGACTTGGGTGCTTTGAGTACCTACTTTTACGGTTTTAGAGACCGCGAAATGATCAACGATATTTTTGAAGAAACTTGTGGTGCACGTTTGACTATGAACTACAACATACCGGGCGGGCTCATGTTTGACATCCACCCAAATTTTGTGAAGCGAACCAAAGAATTTATCGCGCATTTCAGAAACAAATTACCCGAATATGATCGCCTGCTCACCGGAAATATTATTTTTCAAAACCGCATGAAAGGTGTGGGAATACTGAGCAGGGAAGATGCTATTTCTTTTGGCGCATCGGGTCCGGTGGGTCGAGGTTCAGGCTATTCCTGCGATGTTCGCAAACACCATCCATACAGCGCCTATGACAAAATTTCATTTAAAGAAGCCCTGCAAACCGAAGGTGATTCTTTTGCGCGCTACAGGGTTCGGATTGATGAAATGTGGGAATCTATGAATATCATCGAACAGTTGATAGACAACATTCCGGAAGGCGATTACAAAGTGGCAACTAATGCCGTTATTAAATTGCCTAAAGGAGAATTTTATCAGAAGGTAGAAACAGCTCGGGGCGAGTTGGGTGTTTACATCATCAGCACCGGAACCAAAAATCCATATCGGATGAAGTTTCGCTCTCCCGGATTTTCAAACCTTTCGCTATTAAATCACATTGCCGTTGGCGGAAAAATTGGCGATTTGGTGGCAAGCATGGCCACCTTAGACCTTGTTATTCCGGATATAGACCGATAAAACAATTATTATGTTTCTAAAATTTAGCATTACGAAAACCATACACGACTGGCTTTTTGAACTGATGCCGGCAGGCGTAGCCGGCGTAGTAGAAATGATTCTCATTGCCGTAGTTTACCTTTTGATTTTTGCTGTGGCAGGTCTGTACTTAGTGCTTTTGGAGAGACGCGTCGCAGCCTGGTTTCAATTGCGTTTAGGCCCCAATCGGGTAGGCTATCAGGGTTTGTTACAAACCATGGCCGACGCCCTAAAACTGGTTTCAAAAGAACTGACAGGGACGGAAAAAGCGGATAAGTTTCTGTACAATTTGGCACCTTATTTTGTGATTGTCACTTCTTTGATGGCACTCTCAGTGTTTCCTTTTTCTGAGGAATTTCAGGCTTTTGACATCAACATCGGTATCTTCTTCTTGACGGCGATTTCATCTATTGGTGTCATCGGGATCTTGCTTGGTGGCTGGAGCAGTAACAATAAGTTTGCACTGATTGGTGCCATGCGCAGCGGTGTGCAAACCATCAGCTACGAACTCTCCGTAGGATTATCACTACTCACCATGGTGCTGCTTACCGAGAGCTTGCAACTTTCAGAAATTGTAGCTGTGCAAAAAAATGGCTGGCTGATTGTACAAGGACACATTCCGGCTGTCATTGCTTTTGTGATTTTTATGATTGCCGGCACGGCTGAAACCAATCGGGCTCCTTTTGACTTGGTAGAAGCAGAATCTGAATTGGGTGCTGGGTTTCACACAGAATATTCGGGTATGAAGTTCGCTTACTTTTTTCTGGCAGAGTTTATCAATATGTTTATCATCGCAGCCATTGGCACCACGGTGTTTTTTGGCGCATGGCTCTCTCCTTTCGGCATCACAGAGAGTATTCCGTGGCTGGGGGTTTTCTGGTTTTTAGGCAAAACACTTTTGCTCGTTTTTTTGATGATGTGGTTTCGCTGGACTTTTCCAAGGTTGCGGGTAGATCAACTGCTGCGTTTGGAATGGAAATATTTGCTTCCCATCAACCTGTTTAATTTGGTCTTTATGGCCGGCTTGATTTGGTTGGGATTAACAATTAAATTTTGATGCGTCATGAGTTATGTTTCAGAAATTTTTAAAGGTTTAAACACGCTGCTAACCGGTATGAAAGTAACGGGTAATTATTTTTTGCATGCCCGCAAAGGTGCCATCACACAACAATATCCGGACAATAGGGATACATTGAAAATGTTTGAGCGTTTTCGTGGGGAAGTAGTCATGCCACATGATGAAAACAACGAACACCAATGTACCGGTTGTCAAAAATGCGAACTGGCTTGCCCCAACGGAAGTATAGAAATCATCTGGGACAGAGGCATAGACGAAGCCACCGGAAAAAAGAAAAAGAAAATAGACCAACACATCTATCATTTGGGTATGTGTACCATGTGTGGTCTCTGCATTGAAGCCTGCCCTACAGATGCCATAGTGTGGGCACCTAATTTTGAAAATTCGGTTTTTGACCGCACACAACTCACCAAAGTACTCAACCAACCCGGCTCCAAAGTGAAAGCGGGTATAGAAGATTAATTATGGAACGAATCTTATTTTATTTGTTGTCAATAATCATATTGGTTTTTGCCATTTCGGCTGTCAGTAGCAGAAAGATGTTGCGATCAGTCATTTATTTACTCTTTGTACTCTGTGCCATTGCCGGACTTTATTTTATGGTAGATTACAACTTCTTGGCCGCCGTTCAACTGACCGTTTACGCAGGAGGCATTGTGGTTTTAATGATTTTTTCGGTGATGCTCGTCCATCATATAGACATGGAAATGGAAGTTGCGCGCAAAACCAAGCAAGCACTCACGGCTGCACTTTGCTTGTCGGGCGTAGTTGTTTTTCTGTTCACGATTTATCAACATCCGTTTGCCTCAGTCCCTACACAAAACACCATCACTGTGGCCGAGGTAGGCACTTTGCTACTGGACTACCAAGCCGGTGGTTTTATACTTCCTTTTGAAGTCATCAGTGTGCTGCTTTTGGCCGTGATGATTGGAGGAATCGTCATTGCAAAAGCTGGAAAGAAACCTCAAGAAAAAACACCTAAATCATGATTACCGATATAAGTTTATACGAAGTACTGACCATCACTACCCTGCTATTTTTTATTGGTGTGTACGGTTTTATAACAAGAAAAAATCTCATTTCCATGCTGATATCTGTCGAATTGATTTTAAACGCATCGGTTTTGAATTTTGTTTTCTTTAACCAATACCTGTATCCGGAAATGTTACAGGGTGCTATTTTTTCGATTTTTATCATTGCGGTGGCCGCCGCAGAAACAGCCTTGGCCGTTGCCATCATCATAAACTTGTACAGAAAAATCAGTTCTGTGGAAGTCGCCGATGTGGAAAATATGAAATATTAAAAAAACTGAAACAGGAATAGACTCGTATCTACAAAAACAAAAAAAATGGATATTTCCCATGCTCTTTTAATCCCGATGATACCGCTGCTCATCTTTTTGGTACTCGGCGTCTTTTACAACAAAATCAAACCGGCCGTCTCAGGATATGTTGGTGTTATGGGTATGTTGGTGTCGTTTGGCTTATCTATTTATACGGCTTACCAATACTTTCTTGTGAATGGTCAGATTGACGGCGTTTACCAAAGCATCAGCCAAAAAACTGTTTGGATGCGTTTTACCGATACCTTACACATCGATATGGGCGTATTGATAGATCCCATCTCGGTGATGATGCTGGTTGTGGTTTCTACCATCTCCCTGATGGTTCAAATCTACAGTCGCGGTTATATGAAGGGCGATTCGGGCTACACTAAATTTTTTGCATACCTATCTCTTTTCACCTTTTCGATGTTTGGTTTGGTATTGGCTACCAATCTATTTCAAATCTACATTTTTTGGGAATTGGTAGGTGTTTCCTCTTTTCTCTTGATCGGTTATTATTACACCAAACCTTCGGCGGTGGCTGCTGCCAAAAAAGCCTTTATTGTTACCCGTTTTGCCGATTTCGGATTCCTGATTGGCATTCTCATTATCGGATACTACACCGGCACTTACGATTTTGAAACACTCAACCAACCCGATGGTGCTGCCATACTGAGCTGGACTTCAGGCTCTTTTATGGGTTTGTCGATACTCACTTGGGCGTTGATACTCATATTTATAGGTGGTGCGGGCAAGTCTGCCATGTTTCCACTGCATATTTGGCTGCCCGATGCCATGGAAGGTCCCACACCGGTATCTGCTTTGATACATGCCGCTACCATGGTGGTTGCGGGTGTGTTTTTGGTGGCCCGCCTATTTCCGATGTACTACTTTGTAGAAGATGGTTTTGCTTTACAGGTGGTGGCTTATGTGGGTGCATTTTCGGCGCTTTTTGCCGCCGTGATTGCCGTCACACAAACCGACATCAAACGGGTGTTGGCGTTTTCTACCATGTCGCAATTGGGCTACATGATGTTGGCATTGGGCGTTTCCGGCTATGAGGGACATGAGGGTGTCGGTTATACGGCTTCCATGTTTCATTTGTTTACACATGCCATGTTTAAAGCGCTGCTATTTTTAGGCGCGGGCTCGGTCATACATGCTGTTCACAGCAATTATTTAAAGGATATGGGGGGCTTGCGCAAGTTTATGCCCCTCACCAACATTACCTTTTTAGTAGCCGCCTTAGCCATATCCGGTGTGCCGCCTTTGGCCGGATTTTGGAGCAAAGATGAAATTTTAGTGGCTGCCTTCGAACAAAACAAACTCATCTATTTGGTTGGCGTGTTGGTAGCCGGATTGACTGCTTTCTATATTTTTCGCATCTATTTTGGCATTTTCTGGGGAAAAGAAACCCAATACAAACACCCACCACAAGAGTCGCCAGCATCTATGACGCTGCCATTGGTTATTTTGGCATTTTTGAGTATCGTGGTTGGGTTTATTCCTTTTAGTGAATTTATCTCCGCAGATAAGGCCGGGTTTGAAGGCCACCTCAACTATCCTTTGGCTGCCATAGCAACAGCTGTCGGACTCGTAGGCATCGGGCTTGCGTATTTCTTCTACAAGAAAGAAAACGACCTGTCGGATCGGTTCGTGCATGCCTTCGGCCAATTCTACACATGGACATTTCACAAGTTTTATTTTGATGAGTTATACTTATTTATCACCAAAAAAATTCTGTTTAAAAACGTTTCCTATCCTATTGCTTATTTTGACAAAAAATATGTCGATGGCACCATGGAAGGCGTCGGTAACAAAACGGTGTGGTTTTCTGAAAAAATCAAAAAAATACAGTCCGGCAGGCTACAAGATTACGCTTTTGCCTTTGTTTCCGGAGTCGTTGTGTTGGCTCTTATATTCGTTTACTTTTTGAAAAACTAACGCTATGGATATTTTAACACTATTTGTCGCCTTGCCCGCACTGACTATCTTGGCACTTATTTTTGCTAAAGATTTGCGTCAATCACGCACAATCGCCATGGTGGGCAGTTTGATTCAGCTCGGCATGGCCTTAAATCTGTTGTTTGCCTACTTCAGAGAAAGGGCTATAAACAAAGAGGTATTTGTGTTTGTCAAAGATGTAGTCTGGTTTGAATCTTTCAATATTCACTACAGCATTGGTGTTGATGCCATTTCAGTTGTGTTGATTTTACTCACGTCCATCGTTGTATTGGCCGGGGTTTTTATTTCGTGGAAAATGCCAGAATTGCCTAAGGAATTTTTTATTTCTCTGGTTGTGTTATCAGCAGGCGTTTACGGCTTTTTTATCTCTACAGATCTGTTCACCATGTTTGTCTTTTACGAATTGGCCGTGATTCCGATGTATCTTCTAATAGGCATTTGGGGTTCCGGTCCCCGAGAATATGCTGCCATGAAATTAACCCTGATGTTGATGGGAGCCTCTGCGGTATTGCTCGTCGGTATTTTGGGCATCTATTTTAATTCAAACGCCGATGGGGGTGCGCTTACTTTTAATTTGCTTCAAATAGCGGAAGTAAACATTCCTTTCGAAGCACAGAAACTGTTTTTCCCGCTTACATTTATAGGTTTTGCCGTCATTGGTGCCTTGTTTCCTTTTCACACTTGGTCTCCGGACGGGCATGCGTCTGCGCCCACAGCCGTTTCTATGTTGCACGCAGGTGTGTTGATGAAATTGGGTGGCTACGGGGTATTTCGCGTAGCTTTGTTTTTGTTGCCGGAGGGTGCTTTGCACTGGTCTTGGTTTTTCATTATTCTATCTGCAATCGGGGTGATTTACGGCGCTTTTGCCGCAATCAAACAAACCGATTTGAAATACATTAATGCCTATTCTTCCGTGAGCCACTTGGGCATGGTCCTTTTTGCCCTGTTGATGTTAAACAAAACCGCTTGGAATGGTGCCATCCTGCAATCGCTATCGCACGGATTCATGACAGCACTTTTCTTTGCACTGATAGGAATGATTTACGGACGCACACATACCCGTGATGTGACCAAACTGGGCGGTTTGCTCAAAGTAATTCCTTTTATCTCTGTCATCTATGTCATAGCCGGTTTGGCCTCTTTGGGTTTACCCGGATTCAGTGGATTTGTTGCAGAAATGAACATTTTTGTGGGTGCCTTTCAGCACGACAATCTGTTTTACAGAATTGCTACCATCGTCTCCGTTTCAGCCATCGTGGTAACAGCCGTTTACATATTGCGCGTCGTTGGGATGATGCTGATGGGACCTGTAAAAAACGATGCGTATTTGCAGCTCGAAAAAGCCACTTGGTTTGAACGAACAGGCATTTTGCTGTTGCTAATCCCTATCGTCATTATCGGTGTGGCACCTTTGTGGCTGAGTAATGCCATACTGGACAGTTTAACGCCTTTTTTGGCACATTTGACCTAAAGTCAATTTAATTTTTTTAAAGAATCGCATGTTTCAACTTAGCAAAAATACAATCGCATGAATACGGTCAACTTTTTACTGATGCGCCAAGAAATATTACTGACATCTATTGTCCTTTTATTGATAGTTGCCGAAATCTTTGTTCCTGCCAGCCGCAAAAAATCGATAATACATTTGGCCTTGTTCTTCTTTGCTGTGCACACATTGGTCGGATTTTTACCAATGGCAGAAGGCACCCAATTTGGCGGGATGTTTCGCAACACAAGCTTAATACATCTTTTCAAAAACATATTGAATATTGGCGTTCTGATTTTACTGTTTCAATCCGCAGATTGGCTTCAGAATAAAATATTTAGCCAAGACAGAGGTACCGAATTTTTTGTATTGCTTTTCACCTCCTTGCTCGGGATGTATTTTATGATTTCAGCCGGTGATTTTTTGATGTTCTACCTCGGATTGGAGCTGTCAACACTTCCCATTGCAGCTTTAGCAGCCTACGAAACCCACAAACTTATTTCGAGTGAAGCTGCTGTTAAGTTTATTTTATCCGCGGCTTTGGCTTCGGGTGTTGCCCTCTTTGGCATCTCACTTTTATATGCCGTTTCGGGGAGCATTTATTTTGATGTCGTAGCTGTCAACATCGAACAAAACCCACTGACCGCTTTGGCTTTGGTGCTGTTTTTATCCGGTTTGGGATTTAAAATTTCTCTCGTTCCTTTTCATTTTTGGACTGCAGATGTTTACGAAGGTGCACCCATCTGTGTGGCTTCTTATTTATCTGTCATCTCAAAAGGTGCCGCAGCTTTTATACTGATGATTATTTTGTTTACGGTACTTAAACCGCTAATTGATATTTGGGAAAACATCATGTATGTATTAGCCGTAGCGACGATGACACTAGGTAATTTATTCGCTTTGCGGCAACAAAACATGAAGCGATTTTTGGCATTTTCGTCTATCGCACAAGCAGGTTTTATATTGTTGGGACTCATCACAGGAACGCAATTGGGTGCCGCAACCTTGGTCTATTTTGTTGCCATTTATATTTTTTCAAACTTGGCAGCCTTTGGCGTGGTGCAAGCCATCTCGCAAAAGACGGGCAAAGAAAATATGTCTGATTATGAAGGCTTATACCGGACCAACCCTAATTTGAGTTTGGTGATGATGTTGGCATTGTTTTCGCTGGCAGGCATCCCCCCGGTAGCCGGTTTTTTTGGTAAGTTTTTTCTCTTTACAGCTGCCGCAAGCGAGGGTTATTATCTGTTGGTCTTTATCGCAGTGGCAAACGTGACTGTTTCGCTTTATTATTATCTCCTGGTTATCAGGGCCATGTTTTTGAGAACCCATCCCGATGCCATACCGTACTTCAAAAATTCGCTTTACATGAAAATAGGACTTATAGCCACCGTGTTGGGTATTTTATCGCTTGGTTTATACAGTCCACTTTATGAATATATACACGAATTGAGCAGCAAGCTTTTGTAGTTAACGGTAATTTGATATTTTGAATTTAGAATTTAAGAATTATGACACTAGAAGGTAAACATTCATTTGGAAGCATCGGGGAAACCCGTGTGACCTTTGTGGAGAAAAACGTGGATGAAACACGGAAAGATTTTCTCGAAAAACTTTTAACACACAACGGTTTTGAAGTGATCATAGATCAGGTCGTTAAAAAAACAGAAGAAGATCCGCAACTATACACTGTGGCCGTAACCGATATGGTGTTCAATCCGACTATTTGGATATATGGACGCAAACTTAAAACCTTTGACGGACACAAAGTAACGCCTGCATATTGGGAACAAAAAGACACCCATACAAATCCACAATACTGGAAAAATTCATAACCTGCAGTTAGTCCTCCAATTTCACATCTGACGATTTTCGCAGCTTGTTAAAATTTAACAAGTTAAAAACTATTGTGTAAAAGGTTTTTATAACTTTGTGGGAAACCCGCTATTTTATTCTAACCAAAACCTAAACCAATGAAAGCGACACAAACCAACGTATCAAACACCATAAGATTTTTATTTATATTCTTTACGCTTTTGACGTTGAATGCCTGTCGCCAAAACGACGGAAAAACACAACCTCAGGTGGCGACCAATCTAGAGGCACCGGACGAGATGGTACCCAAGAGTTGGATAGACAATCGGGTGCACAAAGCCTCCGAAAAACTCCAAAAAACAGCTGCGGGAAAAATAGTTTGGCAGGCAATGGAAGCGCATGGCGGGCTCAAAAAATACTATGAAAATGGTTATCTGTCTTTTCATTTCAACTATCAACCGCTAGGTGAAGGCGTTCCAAGAAATACGTATCAAGTGGTGGATACTTGGCGCAATTTGGCACGCCACAAAGAAGCCTTGGATACGAGCTTACAGTACGGATGGAATGGAAAAGTAGCTTGGGAGGTTAAAAAAGACAGTACTTCCATTCCTTACAACACGCGCTTTTGGGCACTCACTCCCTACTATTTTGCAGCCATCCCTTTTGTGTTGGAAGGCGCCGGTGTAAACTTGGAACAATTGCCCGATGAAAACTTCAAAAATAAAACTTGGGATGTCGTCAAAGTGACCTTTGATCCGGGAACCGGAGATGCACCCGACGATTATTACATATTGTATTTCGACAAAACGGACCATACGCTCGGAGTCATCAGGTATATCGTGAGCTATCCGGCATATTTTAAGAAAGGCGAGCACATGCCCGAAAAATTTATGGATGTGATCGGTAAGCAAGTGATTGATAGCATCGTTTTTCCGGAGGCCTACAAAACATATTGGCTGGGCAAAGACAACCAACCCACCCAATACATTACAGAAATCACACTCAGCGAAGTTTCCTTTGAAAATAGTGTCCCCACCGGCTATTTCAATCCGCCACCGGGCGCAAAAATCATCGAAGGATTGGAGTAAAAAAATAATCAATCAGTTGTTTGACTATCTATTTGTTTCTAAATCGCATAAACCAAAAAAGTTAAAAGGCGCAATTTTTGGGTAGGGGTTTTCGTTGGGCAAAATCGAGGGCAAAATCAGCCTTGGTTTGTGTTTTCTCAAAACCGGTTGCCACGCTACCGCTAAAGACCTCGGTGCTGTATCCGGAATTGTTCATGTGAACCCGAATGATTACCTTCTGATGTTGATCTATTTTGACAGGCCCACCCAATCGGGTAAAAGGTTGTTCATCGGTGTGGCTGTGCATCAAAATGCGCCTATAAAAAAGTGTTTGTCCGTTAGCTGAAATCACTTCCCACCAATCGGCATACTGCTTGCATCCCAAATCGGGACTCTTGATGCTTACTGAAAAACGGTAATTGTTCGGTTTACCGGAAACCTCCACGCCAAGCACTTCAGCCCGGGAATGGCTTTGGCCAAAAGTTTGAAAAACCGTCAGAATTAGAAACGTGTATGCGAAAAATTTTAACATTCTAAGATTTCATTTTATCTTTTATCGATTTGGAAATCAGATAAATGAAAATGATGACGAGCACACAAAGCGAAACGATGGCACTGCCCATAGCAATAGTGCTATCCTTGCTAAACGGATCGTTTAAATCTATCTGTGCCAAATTAAAAACGGCAAGCACCAACGCCAACAAAGCCAATAAATACCAAACTACACGCATATTTCGATAATTTTATGCAAATTTAGGTATTATAGTTTACAATAAATACAGTTTAAAAAGCTTTGTCGTGAATCAACAACGAGCCTATGCAAACAAGTCCTTGACATTGGCAGCAAAAAGTTTGACGGCAATTGCCATCAGAATAATGCCAAATACTTTCCGGATAATGTTGATACCCGATTTGCCAAACATGCGTTCTATTTTGGCAGAAGATTTCAATACAATATACACAAAAACAGAATTGATTAGGATAGCAATGCCAATATTGACGGCTTGAAACTCGGCTCGCAAAGACAGGATGGACGTCATGGTACCGGCACCGGCGATAAGCGGAAAAGCTATCGGCACTATGGAAGCCGTTTCCGGAGCTTCGTCTTTGTAGAGCGTGATGCCCAAAATCATTTCGAGCGAAAGAAAAAACAAGACAAATGAACCCGCTACCGCAAATGAATTTACATCAATGCCTATAAATTTTAAGATTTCCTCGCCCAAAAACATAAAAAGAATCATGATGATGGCAGCAACGAGGGTCGCTTTTTCAGACTGAATGTGTCCGACTTTTTTTCTAAGTTCAATTATAATAGGAATGCTGCCAATGATGTCAATCACAGCAAACAAAATCATACCGGAGGTCGCGATTTCTTTCCAACTAATGCTCATATCCAAATTTTTTGCAAAAGTAGTTATTCAAAACCAAATGGCATCTTAGATGTTGGGTTAATTTACCGTTATCATTTTTAAACGGAAAAAAGATTTTTCGATTGAGTAAACCGCTCACTCAGAGGCGATTTCAAAAAAACTAAACACGTTGTTGCTGTAGCTCCGGGAATTCACATAGTTTGGCAGTGCTTTCACGTCTGTGCGTTTGCTGTGCTCCATAATCAAAATACCTTCCGGTTTCAGCAGCTTTCTTTCGAAGACAATTTTCGGAATCTTCTGATACACTTCATCACCAATATCGTAAGGTGGATCGGCAAAAATGACGTCCCACTTTTGAGAGGTTTTTTCTAAAAAACCAATCAAGTCTGCCTGCTGCGCTATTATCGGAAAATCGAATGCGGCAGCTGTGTTTTTTACAAAGGCAACACATTTTCTGTCTGCATCCACGGCATCTATGTGCAGCACGCCACGTGAGGCAAATTCAAAAGCAATACTTCCGGTACCTGTACACAGATCCAATACGTGTATTTCATCGAAATAGACTTGGTTGTTCAGCAAATTAAAAAGAGCTTCTTTCGCAAAATCTGTAGTCGGTCTGACCGGGAGATTTTTAGGTATTTGTAGTTTTCGACCCTTGTGGGTGCCAGATATAATTCTCATGATTTAGGCGTGCATCAAGATAAAATTTTTGGTGTTTTCGGTGTCAATCTTTCTGTTATTCAGTGTATCCGAATCAACCGGCAAGTATACTTTTATCAAATCGATTAATTCATCTTTACCACTGAAATCTCCTAAGAGAATCAATCCGTAATCGGCATTAAAATGGATTCTTTGCAGACAAAATAAGGTGAAATACAGCACGTCTTCTGCTGTGGTGTATGCAAATTGGTTGTAGAGTTGTAGTTTGCCGTTTTTGACAGCCACACATTCAAACTGATGATGGTCAAAATGCAGATAGACCTGTTCTCGGTGCATGCCTGCTTCTTTGTTCAAAATGTTTTCGACCAAAACTGTTGCATGGTGCTTGTATTGAAAAGTGCCAAAGACATCAATAAAAAAGTTATTGATATTTACAAAAGGCAGATAGACATTTACCATGTCGTTGTTGTTGATGATGTCGTAGGATATAAAATCTGTAGGCATTAAGGCTACATTAAATTTGAGGTAATCTGCCAAATGGGCTTCTTTAAAAAAGGCTTTTGGCACAAAAGAAGACCAGTCGTTTTTGTGAATCACCGTCAAAGAATCAAAGTCTTTTAAAGTTATCGATTTTTCGGTAAAAAAGTCTGAAAGCGCATCGAGCAATTCGGAGGGCTGTGAAACTTTTATGTCCTTTTGAATGATTTGAGACTGTCTATCCGATGTGTGAACAAAAAAAGAAAGTCCGGTCAAACTCACTTGAACGGACAAACTTTTAGGAGACTGTAAGATTTTGCTACTCGTCGTTGCTGCCATAATTTTTGGGCCAGTTTCCGTTGGTGTTTACCTCAGTGAGCGAGCCCACGCGTAGGTGTGTACCGTTAACACCGTCAACAGAAACTACTTGATTTTCTTGGACTAACAAATTGGCGTCCTGATCAAATAGAATGTCGTTTTTAGCAGCTTTCACTTCAAAAACAGGAATTTTTATGTTGTTCTGCTGTAAAAAACCGGCTTTTAAATCGAATTTTTTAGTGACGCCTTCAATAGGAATGTTGGCCATGGTTTTGTAGCGGTCAGAATTTTTAAAGAGCGAGTCTTTGACAGATGCATAACCCAAGGTATCCACTATAACAATGTCTTTCAAAGTAGTGACCCCATATCTTTTGGTCATCACTTCATCTACAATGCTGGAGTCTCTTCTTTGGGTAATGGTAAACTTAGCTGTATCTATAAATTGAATTAAACTGTCAAAAGAAGGTGCAAAATATCCGGTGACGGTTCTGTGTGCCAATTGTGCAACACGTATGTCTTTGAGGTTTTCTATGACTTTGGCATATCGCACTTGTTTTACCTTGTTAAATGCTACCGGACCGGTAACGGAATTGTAAACCAAATAGGCTAGCCCGAAGATGACTAACCATAAGAAAAGGCGTAAAATTTTCATTTTTGTTGTGTTTTTCAGTTTTTGATGATAGGCAAATTTACATTTTTTTTTTAATCATTTACTTTTATTTAAAATTTTCAGCAGGAAAAAAAAGTTAAAAAATTCTATTTGCTTGTTTTTTGCCAATTTATCAGTGTTTCCTGCAAAATTGATATTTTTTAAATATTTTTACACAAACAAACCAAAATTCAAGAACCATGAAAATCTTCAATTACGTCTGCCTCTCAGTATTGGGTTTACTAAGCTTTCTTTCGGTCTCTGCACAAATCGAAACACCTGCACCCAGCCCATTTTCCAAAACTGAACAAATGGTTGGGCTCACAAAGGTTACTCTGGAATATTCCAGACCTTCCATGAGAGAACGCAAAATCTTTGGTGACCTTGTGCCTTGGGAACAGCTATGGAGAACAGGAGCCAACGCCAATACCAAAATTACCTTTTCAGACGATGTGGCCATAGACGGAAAAATCTTAGCTGCCGGCACATACGCCTTGTTTTCAAAACCGGATCCGGCTTTTTGGGAGTTGATTTTTTATACAGATACTAACAATGGCGGACTCCCTGCCAAATGGGATGAATCAAAAGTAGCCCTTAGGGTAATGGCAGACATGGAAGAATTTCCCGTTCCGGTAGAAACCTTTACCATTGCCTTTGGCGACCTTACCAGCAACAGCGCCTCACTCATCCTTATTTGGGAAGAATTCTATGCAAAAATGAAGTTTGAAGTGCCTACCCAAGAAAAAGCCATGGCCAGCATCAATAAAGTGATGAACGGGCCGTCTGCAGGAGATTATTTTGCGGCAGCACAATACTATTTTGAATCGGGCGAAGACTTTAAACAAGCTTTGGATTGGGTAAACAAATCAATCGAGTTGGCCACCTCTGAACAATTCTGGGTTTTTCGACTAAAATCTCAAATCCAAGCGGAATTGGGCGATTTTAAAGGGGCAATTGCTACTGCGCAAAAATCGCTCGAACTCTCCGAAAAAGCCGGCAATAAAGATTATGTAAAGCTCAACAAAGACGCCATCGCCGCATGGCGCAATTAAAAAAGTACTGACAACGGTTTGATGCTTTCCGCTTTCCAACGTCAATGCATCCAAAAGAAAACAGGCACTTTTGGCAGATATTTTTTATACAAAACCGATGAACGAAGAAGATAGAAGGCGTTTTGAAGATGCACTCCATATTGCTATCGAAAAAACAAAAAGCAGGATAGATTTTTACAGAGATTTATCCAAACCCGTGGCGCCTGACGATGCCATAGGGCGCGTTTCTCGTATGGATGCCATCAACAATGGCAGCATCAACAAGGCTGCTTTGGAGAAAGCTGAAAAAAAATTGGAAAAACTCGAATTGGCACTGCAAAATATAGATGATCCCGATTTTGGCACCTGTGCCAAATGCAACCAAAACATTCCTCTACAAAGACTTCTCGCAGTTCCCGAAAGCAGATTTTGTATGAGTTGCGCTGTGTAAAATTTAATTTCGGACAAATTTGTCCTTTATTATTTTTTTCTTATCTTTGTATCAAAATTACAACCTATGTTTTCCAAAGCTTGCGAGTATGCCATACGGGCCACGCTTCACATAGCAGCTCATGCTTCTATAGAAAATAAAATTTCCATCAAAGAAATTGCTTCGGCTATAGACTCGCCGGTAGCTTTTACCGCTAAAATATTGCAGCAACTGGTCAAAAATAATATAGTGGAATCCACTAAAGGACCCAGCGGTGGTTTTTTTGTTTTGGAAGAAACTATCCACAAAACACATTTGGGTGACATCGTAGAAGCCATAGACGGAGATGCCATTTTTAGAGGTTGTGGCCTGGGTTTAGCTTCTTGTGATGCAACGTGTCCCTGTCCTGTACACAACCAATTTCTAACCATTAGAAACGACCTGAGTACGATGTTGCAAGGCACTACCTTGGCCGATTTAATGGATGGTCTGCACAAAGGGGAAACTTTTTTAAAGCGCGTTTCCTGAACAATTTATATCTCATTTAAAACAAACACCATGAATATTACTGCACAAGACATGATTGGCGAATTGGTAGCCAAGGACTACCGCACCGCCACGGTTTTTAAAAAACACAAAATAGACTTTTGCTGCAACGGCGGCCGAAGTATAGCCGAAGCCTGCGAAAAGAAAAAAATAGACAGCCAAACTTTGCTTACGCAACTACATGAGGCAGTGCAATCCGGAAATTCTGAGCGTATAGATTTTCAAACTTGGCCGGCAGATTTGTTGATTGACTATATCGAAAAAAAACACCACCGCTATGTTGAAGAGTGTATTCCTGTTTTAAAGGAGTTTCTTCAGAAGGTAGCCACGGTCCACGGGCACCACAGAACGGAATTGCTTGAAGTTAGAGCAGAGTTTGATGCTGCCTCGGCTGCTTTGGCGGCGCACATGAAAAAAGAAGAAATCATCTTATTTCCCTATATCAAAAAAATGCTGCAAGCCAAATCAGCAAACAAGGCTCCACAGCTACCTCCTTTTGGTTCCGTAGAAAATCCCATTAAAATGATGCATCAAGAACACGATACAGAAGGCGAACGTTTCCGAAAAATTGAACAACTCACCAACGATTATCAGCCCCCTGAGGAAGCTTGTAATACCTATAGGGTAAGTTATGCCATGCTAAAAGAATTTCAGGACGATTTGCACCAACACATCCATCTGGAAAACAACATTTTGTTCCCTAAAGCCATTGCCTTGGAAGCTGAATTGACCAGCTGCTAAAAGTTTGATTACTTTCGTATGCTAAATACGTCTGAAATGACTTTTCCCCGAAGCTGGATTTCCATTGCCTTGTTTAATTTAGCCATAGCTGCGTCCTTTGGCCTGTTGCTGAGGTCGCAGTATTTGTTTGCGCTACCGTTTCAATATCGTTTTGTGACGCATGCACATTCACACGTAGCCATGCTGGGATGGGTCTATTTGGTTTTGTTTGCTTGCATCGTGTGTGTGTTTATACCCGAAGATCTAAAAAAATTCAAAAAACTCTTTTGGGTCACCCAATTTTCCGTCATCGGTATGATGTGTAGTTTCCCATTTCAAGGTTACGCCGTATTTTCCATCATTTTTTCGACACTTCATATTTTTTGCAGTTACGCATTTGTCTTAAAAGTTTGGCCAAAACTTCGCCCAAGTAGTCAAATGGCTACTCGGTTTCTCAAAACGGCTTTTATTTTGATGCTGATTTCCACCGGCGGAGTTTGGTCACTAGGGCCTATTATGGCTTCGGGTGGCAACGGCTCAGCAGCTTACCATATCGCCATTCAGACGTTTTTGCACCTTCAATTCAACGGCTGGTTTTTGTTTGCCGTGCTGGCAATTTTCATTAAAATCTGCGAGAACAAAGGGATTGTCTTCCTCAAAAGAAATGTAAATGGGTTTCTCATTTCCCTGATTTTGGCTACAGTTTTCACGCTAGCGCTTCCCATCAGTTGGTTTTGGGATGCTAACAGCTTGGGATTCTTAAATACCATTGGCGTGTTCAGTCAGTTTGCAGCCTTGTTTATTGCGATCAAAATCTTTTTAGCCACAAAGTTTTCTGTTCCATCGAAGCCTTCCAACATCATTCGTGCTGCCTTGATTTTGGGAGCCACGAGTTTTATCCTTAAAATAGTGTTGCAGCTGTTTTCGATTTTTCCGAAATGGGCACTGCGCTCCTTTCAAATTAAAAATTTTGTGATAGGATTTATTCACCTGACCATGCTTGGTCTTATTTCCGGATTTTTGTTCTATTTTATTTTTCAGGTATTTTCAAAACTCGCCGAAAAGAAGGTTATCACATTCGGATTTTATCTATTTATAGTCGGCTTTGTTTTATCCGAAACTTGGCTGTTTGTGCAGGGATTTATGTTTTACTTGGGTTATGGACTGCTTCCTGCTTATTATGAAGCACTCTTTGCGACTAGTATTTTGCTTTGGTTCGGAATTTTATTGATTTTTGTCCGTTTCTCGTTCTTTTGCAAAAAAGATAAAACCGAATCGTTAAGTGTTGACACTTTTTAACGACTTAACCTAAAAAGAAACTTATGGAAAAAGTGTACAAACGTGTGTCAGACGCTGCTATCACGCTCACCGAATTAATGCTTCCCTCCCACTCCAATTTTAGCGGAAAAATTCACGGTGGCTATATTATGTCGCTCATGGATCAAATTGCCTTTGCTTGCGCATCCAAGCACTCTCAAAAATACTGTGTCACAGCAGCTGTTGAACGCGTAGATTTTTTAAATCCTATAGATGTCGGCGAATTGGTGACTCTGAAAGCATCGATCAATTATGTAGGAAACACCTCTATGGTGGTGGGCATAAGGGTTGAAGCTGAAAACATTTTGGAGGGCAGTTGTAAACACTGCAACTCTTCCTACTTTACCATGGTTGCCAAAGACAAAAACGGAAAAAATGCCCAAGTGCCCGGTTTGATTTTGGAATCAAAGGAAGAAGTTCGGCGCTATGTAACTGCCATACTGCGCATGCAGGAAAAGAAGCACCAACATCCGGCTTTTGACGAAAAAACTTTTGAGATGGCCGACTATGCATTCTTGTTACGCGACAAACCCATCAATCTGCAATTGGGAGAAGGTGAAAATTTAGAAATTTAAATTTGTGATTTTATCAAAAGAAAGCTCAAATAAACATTAACTCCTCATTTTAAATTATTTAAAATTTGGAAATTCTGTTTTTATTCATAACTTTATTGTGGATTTAACACTTCAAACTCACTAAAAACTAACAGTTATGAAAACTAAAATCTTTCTTATCACAATGACCAGTGTTATTTTGATGGCTTTTGTAGATTGGCAAGACAGCGAAAATGACACAAACAAAATGGAAGGTCCCTGGCAGTTGAGGAGCATTCATTTGTATGAGGACAACAAGATTTCAGATTCTATTGTCTCAAATGATGAATACAAACAGATCAAAATCTACAGCAACGGAAAAGTGATGTGGACGCGTTACGTACCCAAAGACGAAGATGAATGGTTTGGCTACGGCAACTACGAAGTAACCAACGGTCAACTTATTGAAACGCTTGAGTATGGCTCAGCCGCCATGATGAAAGTTATAGACACCAACCGCGTATTTACTTTCAAGCTGGAAATTTCAGATAATACATATTCCCAAATCTCAGTGGACGCTAAAGGAAATTATACACAGGCAGAAAATTATGTCCGCATCGGGCATTGATTTCCATAAGAGGTCTAAGCGAGGTTCGGAAATGATTTGATGTTGAATCGTTTTAAATAATCTTTCCAAATGCATTGTCCGGTTATACGCAGTCGAAAGTTATTTGGGATTATGTGATGCCCTCATCTACAAATAAAGCAGCTAACTCGGCAAATGTAAGGATTTGTTGTGCGCCGGTTTTCATGTTTTTCAGGGTAAAAACCTGACTTTCACGTTCCGCTTCGCCTACAAAAACGACCATAGGAATGTGGCGTTTGTCTGCATAAGCAAGTTGCTTTTGAGGCTTGGTGGCATCCGGATACAACTCGGCTATTACCCCTTTTTTTCTGAGTTTTTGAACCGCATCGAAGGCGTAGGCTGCATCTGTATCGCCAAAGTTGACAAACAATACTTGAGTACTTTCGCTGATAGTATCAGGGAAAAGTCCCAAGGTTTCGAGGGCGATATAAATCCGATCCAAGCCAAATGAAATACCCACACCGCTTATATTTTTAAGTCCGAAAACACCGGTAAGGTCGTCATAGCGACCACCGCCACCGATAGAGCCGATACCTACTGAAGCCGGTGCAGCTATTTCAATTATGGCTCCGGTGTAGTAGTTGAGTCCGCGCGCAAGCGTGAGATCGAGTTGGAGGGTGGAGTCACTTAAACCTTGTGCAGCCACTTGTGCCTCTATAAATTTTAACTCTTGTATGCCTTCCAATCCGATTCTATTGCCTTGAAAAAGCGATTCGAGTTGTGTCAATTTTTCTGAGAAATTTCCGGAAATATCAAAAACGGGATTCAATTTATCTATGGCTTGCTGTGAAATGCCTCTGTCTAAAAGTTCTTGGATGACGGCCTCTTTACCGATTTTGTCCAACTTGTCTAAAGCCACCGTAAAATCGATAAGTTTGTCTTCTGCATTCATTAAAACAGCCAAGCCGGAAAGAATTTTTCTGTGATTGATTTTAATGGTCACGCCTGGGAGTTGGAGATTGTTAAAAACACGATCGTAAAGCAAGATAAATTCTACTTCTTGCCAAAGCGACTTGGAACCCACTACGTCTGCATCGCATTGGTAAAATTCTCTAAAGCGTCCTTTTTGCGGACGGTCTGCACGCCAAACCGGTTGTATTTGATACCTCTTAAACGGAAAAACCAAGTCGTTTTGGTGCTGAACGACAAAGCGGGCAAAAGGCACGGTGAGGTCGTAGCGAAGTGCTTTTTCAGTAAGATAGGCGGCTGCTTTGGCACTGTCTTTTGCTTGTAGGATATCTTGTGGCACTTTGGCGAGAAAGTCGCCTGAGTTGAGAATTTTAAAGATGAGCCTATCGCCTTCGTCGCCGTATTTGCCTAAGAGGGTGTCGTTATTTTCGAAGGCGGGTGTTTCTATGGCTTGAAAACCAAAGTGTTTGAATTGGGTTTTAATTTTGTCGGTGATATAGTTGCGTTTGGCCAATTCGAGGGTGTCAAAATCGCGGGTGCCTTTGGGCGTGTTGGGTTTTTGAGCCATAGAGCTTTTGTATTTGTGCAAATATACAAAGTTGACCGGCAAATGAAGCTGAATCGGAAGTGTGTTTTTGCGTGAGGGATGGGAGCGGCAGCGCCCCGTGTCGGCCCAATGCCGACACGGGGCCTATAGCGGACAGCCCGGTGCTATCAATTCTTATTTTTAAAGAATTGATAGCACACGCCCAAAAAATTATCTATTGGATGGTGGTGATGGTGGTGTTTTGCGTATTTTTATCAAAAAATTAGGTCATATGTTTTCTCTGTTTCGTGAAAATGTTCGGATTGCGGTCGATTCTATCAAAGGTCAGTTGTTGCGAACCATCTTAACCGTGTTGATTATTGCGATTGGCATTACGGCTTTGGTGGGGATTTTGAGCGGTGTAAAGGCACTGGAGAATACGATTTCGGGCGATTTTGTGTCGATGGGTGCCAATACTTTTAACATCAGGCAGTATGAATTAACCGTGCGCAGACGCGGTGGTGGTGAGCGTGAGAAGGTAAACCCGGTGATATCATATCGCGATGCAAAGGATTTTAAAGATACTTATGATTTTCCCGGTGCGGATGTTTCTATATTTTTTACGGCAACGGGGACAGCTGAAGTGAAGTTTGAGAGCCAAAAGACCGACCCGGAAATTGCGGTATTGGGCGTGGATGAGAACTTTTTTAAGAATGCGGGGCTTGAAGTGGATAATGGCAGGGATTTTAACACTTTTGATATTTCGAACAACAACAATGTGTGCGTGTTGGGCTCGGATGTGGTGAAAGCGCTTTTTGAAAACGTGAATCCCGTTGGAAAAATCATCAGCGTGCGCGGCATGAAATTTACAGTGGTAGGCACTTTAGCATCCAAGGGTGGTTCGTTTGGCAACAATCAGGATTTGCGGGTGATGATTCCGATTCAACTGGCACGGACTACTTTTTCTGTACCTAATTTGAACTATAGTGTAAGTGTAAATATTCCTCAAAAAGATTTGTATGACAATGCGCAAGGCTTAGCGATACAGACTTTTAGAAACGTGCGGAAGCTAAATCCGGTAGAAGGCAATAATTTTGGCATTGAACGCAGCGATGATTTGTTGAACACTTTTTTAAACATTACGAGTGCGCTCAATATTGCGGCCATCATCATCAGCCTGATTACCATTTTTGGGTCCTCTATCGCTTTGATGAACATTATGCTGGTTTCTGTGACCGAACGCACGCGTGAAATTGGTATTCGGAAATCTTTGGGCGCCAAACGCCGCACGATTGCTTCACAATTTTTTATTGAAACGGTTATTATTGGTCAGTTGGGCGGTTTTTTCGGTATCGTATTGGGCTTGGCCGTGGGTATTGGTTTTGCGCGCGTAACAGATTTGGATTTTGCCATGCCATGGGGTGCCATGACTTGGGCAATTATAGTGTCGTTTGTGGTAGCGGTTATTTCAGGTTCTTTTCCTGCGGTCAAAGCTTCTAAACTAGACCCTATAGAATCGCTTCGATATGAGTGAGGCGGCAAATAAGTAAGTATGTTTACAGAGATGAAGAAAATAGTTTTTATATCCCTTTTTGGCATGTTCTCCCTTTTTTCAACAAAGGCACAGGAGGCTTATGCATATTGGACTTTAGAGCAAAGTCTCCCCGATTGGGCTTTTGAAGTTTTTCAAAAACAGGCTGTTTCGAAATCGCATTTGCTTTCCAATTATGTGAATCCATTTTATTTTGAGGCGGATTTTAACGGCGACAATTCTTTAGATATTGCCCTACTCATTGAAGAAAAAAGCAGCCAGCTAAAAGGTATTTTGATTATTCACGGCGAAACGAACCAGTACTTTATCATGGGTGCCGGGAAGACATTTGACAATCGGATTGATGATTTTTCGTGGATGGATGTTTGGAAGCTTTACCGACACAAAAAAGCATATGAATTAATAATCTCTGATGAGGGTGAAATTGAAGGCGACAGGGAATTTGTTTTGCCATACACCGGTATTGAAATCATTGCCTTGGAAGCATCTAGCGGTCTTATTTATTGGGATGGCAAGCAATATCTGTGGGCGCAAATGAGTGATTAAAATGAATCCTCGACTGCGTTCGGCTAGAGTATCTGGAACAAAAGAGTCGTTTATGTGTAAATGATAAATCGAACGCTGCATTGTTGACAATTCAACCTTTTATTTTCTTGTATCAAACCTCATTAAAAAGTATAGTTAAAAAAAAGCCCGCACTGTTGCGGGCTTTTTAGTAATCTTTCGGTTAAGGCTTAGAAAATATATCTTACGCCCAACTGCATTTGCCAACGCGATTCCAAATCTACACGGTTGGTAAATGTTTTCTTTTGTGAAGGGTCAAAACTAAAAATAGGCCTGTTGTTTTCTACCCGCACACCAATGGGTTGGGTGTTGGAGGGCACTTCCAGTACGCCCCAATCAGAGTCTATAAGGTTGCCGAAATTCAAAATATCCAAACTAATTTGAATGGTATTCATTTGTCCGCCAACGAGTTTGAAATTGTAATCTTGTAAAAACTTCACATCGATGCGATCTCTCCAAGGGCTTAAGATTTGATTTCTCCCGGCAAAGCTACCACGACGGTCGCGAAGGTATTCGTCTTGTTGAATAAACGCATCAAAAGCGGCTCTTTGTTCGGCTTGGGTGGTTAAATCACCTTCAAACTGCATCAATTGAAGTTCGGCAGAGGTGGGCACATAAATCAAATCGTTGAGAAAAGAACCATCGTTGTTGATGTCTCCTGAATAGGTGTAGCTAAACCTGCCTCCTTCTGCAAACTCAAAAAAGCTGGAAACCGTGGTAGCCCACTTGCCTTTTCCATAAGTCCATCGCTTGTTGAGCTGCCCGACAATTCTATGACGGTCGCCAAACAATGCCGGACCGCTTACGGCAACGTTCACATTGCCCAATGCGGGGTTTCTGTCAAAACCGTCACTAGAAATTTCAGCATCTATAGAGCTCGCATCTCTGGCTTCCAAAAAATTGTAGGCAACGCTGGCAAAGAAATCGCCGGCAAATTGTTTTTGCAACTTCATACTCCAGTTTAGTGAATATCCCACGCCTGTATTGGTAAACACATACGCATTGGTAGGTGAGCCGAATACCTGTGAACGGTCAGAATTGAGGTAAACCGGACGGTTGTCCACACCGTCTAAGCGACCGGTAGGAATGCCTGCACCGAAGTTGCGCACCATCTGCGCGTTGATGTCGCGTGTAAAA
This sequence comes from Flavobacteriaceae bacterium, assembly GCA_032251335.1. Taxonomy (GTDB): domain Bacteria; phylum Bacteroidota; class Bacteroidia; order Flavobacteriales; family Flavobacteriaceae; genus UM-FILTER-40-17. Next base: position 47,925 of record JAVVDW010000013.1, read on the forward strand.
ATAAGATCTGTCGTAGCTACGACACCATTTTTAAACTTGTAGTCAATCCCGAGGCTGTTTCTCCACACTTGCGGAAATTCGAAATCAGGTGCTGTGGTGGTAAAGAAGAAGAAATCGGGGTTGGCTACTTGGTTGCCAATCCAAACAAATGGAAGACGACCCGTAAAAATACCCGTTCCACCGCGAATCTGAAACACTTTGTCATTAAAGACATCCCAGTTGAAACCGATTCGTGGTGACCAAAGCGCTTTTTGTGCAGGCAAATCTAGACTGTTGAGAAAAACCGGATTTCCTTTTTCGTCAAAGTACTGAATGGTAGGGTCGTAGGTGCCCCCTTCTGAAAGCAAACCGCCTTTGCGCGCAATATTTTCTTTGATTTTATCTTTGGTATCAAAATAAAGTGGCAAATCAAAACGAAGTCCGTAGGTGAGTTTAAAATTATCGGCTATGTTCCATTCGTCTTGCACATAAGCCGCCCATTGACCCACGTTGGTTTCGGCAAGCGCCCATGAGTTGTTGGCGTCGTTGGTATCGCTCACATTTTGTGCGAAAGCCAAAGCCGCAGCCACTGTTCCGTCTTGCACAGCTTGTTGAAATTCTGCTACGCTGTCAAAACCATTGCCAAAAGTACCTCCTTTAAAACCAGGCGCATCCAGTACACCTAAATTGAATGAATTGTTGAAGGAAAATTTCTCAAAGGTAGTTCCAACAGTAAGGGTATGACTTCCTAAAAAGATGTTGAAGTTATTGGTAGCTTGCCATACTTTTTGTTCCAATCGGTTGTTGATGGAGAAAGGCTCGTGGCCGGCCACAATATACCGAGTGCCGTCTTTGTTGATATTGATGACGGGTGCCGGAGCAGAAAACGGATTTCTAAAATCGTTGAAACGGGTGAAGCCGGCTTGGAATTTATTGGTGTATTTGTTTCCGAAATTAGAGTTTAACTCCACCAACCAAGATTGGATTTCGTTGTTGATTTGATAACCCGCATTTTGAAATTGCAGGGTAATTTGATCCGGGCCTCTTCTTCCGATGGCGTTCGGGTTTGCCGGCAAATCACGAGAAGCATCCAGAAAATTATAGATAACCGCCAAACGGTGGTTTTGATTGATGTTCCAATCAATTTTCAGGATTCCTTTTGTAGATTCTGTATCGTGTTTAAATCTTTCAAAAGGGCCGGTTTGGTAGCCCAATCCGCCGAGCAATGAGGATACCAACTCGAGGTCAGACGCTTCTACTCTGGAAATATTAGAGCCGGATAAACCCGGCCTTGCTGCCAAGAAGTTTGACCCTAAATCTTCTCTTTCATCCAATTCAAAATTGGCAAAGAAAAACAGTTTGTTTTTGATGATGGGTCCACCAAAACTGACACCGGTTTGAATTTGTGTCAAGTCCGGTACAAAAACTTTGTCGCCCTCTACCTCATCGCCTGTAAAATTATCATCACGATAGAAAAAATAGGTTGTCCCGTGAAATTCGTTCGTACCGCTTTTGGTCACAGCATTGACACCCGCACCTGTAAAACCGGCTTGCGTGACATCGTAGGGAGCTAAAGAAACTTGGATTTGCTCTATCGCATCCAAAGAAATAGGTTGTGCATTGGTTTGCCCGCCAGGTGTAGCTGCATCGAGCCCAAACGGGTTGTTAAAAATAGAACCGTCCAAAGAAAAATTGTTGAATTGGTCATTTCTACCCCCGAAGGAGTTGCCTGTAGCTGTGGGCTCAAGCCGATAAAAATCTTGTGCAGAACGCGAAATGGTTGGCAGTCTGGACAGTTCTTTTCTGCCAATGTTGGTTTCGGGTCCAGTGCGGTCGCTGTTGAAAGTGGTATTTCTACCACCTGTGACAACTACCTCTGAAAGTTGCTCCGTAGCGGAAGCCATCTGAACCTCCAGGTTGTAGGTTTGACCCAGGTCAAGAAAAACATCGGTTCGCTCGAAGTTTGTAAATCCTACATAGGATACCGTAATTTTGTAAGGGCCACCCACACGTAGGTTGAGCAAATTGACTCGACCGTCTATGTTAGTTACCGTGCCGTAATTGGTACCCGTAGGAACGTGGATAGCCACCACTGTTGCGCCGGGAAGCGGCTCGTTGTTGTCATCCGTCACAACACCGCGTATGTTGGAGGTTGTGGTTTGGGCAAAAGAAATGATGGTACAGAGCAAAAGCCCTGAATAGAGGAGTTTTTTAAACATCTTTGTTAGATTTAGTGTTTCGTCTAACAAATATATGCCAAAAAAAAAGCCATGCAATGCATGGCTTTATGTTTTTATTAACGTTTTTTGTTAATTAATTGCCTCGGCGATGACTTCGAAAGGAAACTCGACAACTACAGATCTGTGCAGTCGGATAGAAGCCGTATGCTGCCCTGTGGTTTTGATAGTTCCTCCGGGAATAGAAATGTATTTTTTTTCTATTTCGTGTCCGTTTTTGCCAAGCGCTTCGGCTATGTCGGCATTGTTGATAGAGCCAAATAATTTTCCGGAACCTCCGGCTTTAGAAGTCAATTTAATTTCTAAAGTTTTTAGGCTTTCGGCGGTTTTATTGGCTTGATCGATAAGTTTTTGCTCTTTAAAAGCTTGTTGCTTGAGGGTTTCTGTCAACACTTTTCTAGCAGAAGGTGTTGCCATAATGGCAAACCCTTGTGGAATCAAAAAGTTGCGTCCGTAACCGTTCTTTACACTTACGATATCATTCTTAAAACCGAGGTTTTCAACGTCTTGTTTTAGTATCAGTTCCATGTCGGCTTTGTTTTTATTTTAATAAATCTGTTTCAAAAGGAACTAAGGCTAAGTGACGGGCTCTTTTAACGGCTTGTGCCACTTTTCTTTGATATTTCAAAGAAGTTCCAGTAAGTCTTCTGGGAAGAATTTTTCCTTGTTCGTTTACAAAGCTCAATAGAAAATCCGGGTCTTTGTAGTCTATATATTTAATACCGGATCTTTTGAAACGACAATATTTTTTTACGGTAGCAGTTTCTATGTTTAGCGGGGTCAAATAACGAATTTCACCCTCTTTTTTGCTGGAAGCTTGTTGCTCGATTACAGTAGTCTCTGACATGATGATTAGGCTTTAGCGGTTTGTAATTTTTTCCTTCTTTTTTCTGCCCAAGCCACAGCGTGCTTGTCTAGTTTAACCGTCAAAAAACGCATGATGCGTTCGTCGCGTCTAAATTCAACCTCTAGAGGCAAGATGTGCTCTCCTGCGATTTGGAATTGGAACAAGTGGTAAAAGCCACTTTTTTTGTTTTGAATCGGGTAGGCGAATTTTTTGAGGCCCCAATCTTCTTTAGCGACAAATTCGCCACCGCGTGAAGTCAGAAAACTTTCAAATTTCTCTACTGTTTCCTTTATCTGGGTATCAGATAAAACGGGATTCAAAATGAAAACAGTTTCATAATGGTTCATAAAAAATGATTTTTAAAATGGTTTGCAAAATTAGTGCATTTGTTTGAATTCGCAAATCTTTTGCCTAAAAAAACTTTTACAAAAATACGATGCAAATATTTACATTTAAAACAAGGCATCGAACAACCTAAAAGCAACTGTGTTATCTTTGCCAAAAAAAGGATGCTCCAAATTTTCCGTTTTGCGCGTCAGAACACTTCTCTTTTACTTTTTGGGTTTTTGCTGACCTTCTTCTCTGGTTTTGGACAAACGTTTTTTATTTCGCTTTTTGTGCCTAGCATACAGCAATATTTTCAAATATCCGATGGCTTTTTTAGCGGTTTGTATGCCTTGTCAACGGTTTTGAGTGCCGCAACACTTTCATGGGTGGGCAAATATATCGATATGGTTCGCCTGCCGCGTTTCACCATTCGAGTCATGCTCGGGCTTTCACTATCGCTTATCTTTATCTCACAGACCTATTATTTACCTGTACTGGTTTTGGCCATCTTTACCATGCGTTTGTTTGGCCAGGGTTTGATGACGCATACTTCACTGACATCTATGGGTAAATTTTTTGACGCAGACAGGGGAAAGGCTATCAGCCTGGCTGCTTTGGGACATCCGGCCGGAGAAGCCGTTTTTCCGATTCTCTTTGTAACCCTCATTGCTTTGGTAGGTTGGCGTATGAGTATGCTTATCGCCTCCCTGATGGTTTTTATGTTTATTCCTGTTTCCTTGTTTTTCCTTTTTAAAAATCGTGACTTCTCTAGGTTAAAACATCTCTTGCCTTCTATCTCCAAAGATCCCGAAGAGATTAAAAAAGCACGGCCTTTGCAATTTCTAAAAACAAAGGGGTTTTGGATTTTGGCACCAAACAATTTTGCTTCGGCAAGTATCGGTACAGCTTTTATTTTTTTTCAGCTCAAATTGGGCATGACACGCGGATGGAGCGAGGCCTTTATGGCTTCGAGTTTTGTGGCATACGCACTTGCCGGTGCTAGCAGTTCCATCGTTGGCGGCTTGCTCACCGATCGGTTTTCTGCCAAGTCTATTTATCCTTTCACTTTAGTGCCTTTTATGGTGGGCTTAATTTTATTCTTAAGCGTTTCCGAAGCTTGGGTTTACCCTGCGTTTCTCGCAGGCATAGGCATGACGAACGGTTTTAGCAATACGGTAAAAAATGCGGCGCTTGCAGAAATATACGGAACCAAATTCTTAGGAAGCGTGCGGAGTCTTTTTATCACGGTCATGATTTTTTCAACGGCTTTGGGGCCTGTGGTTTTTGGCACCTTGCTAGACGCCAATGTTTCCTTTCAATTGCTGGGACTGCTCAGTTTGGCTGCAATGGTTTTGTGCAGCATCAACGCACTCAGAATTTACAAGCTATAAAAAAAAATGTGTAAAATTGGTGTCATCAATTAGACGCCATCCATTTTTTGGCCAAATCTTCGTAGTTGATTTCAAAAGCCGGTTTTTGAGGTTTGAGTATGCCGTATCTAAAATACTTTTGAAGTATGCTTTCAATCATAAAATCTTCTTCTTCAGATTCGGGATGGTATTCAATTTTCAAAGACAAATCAAACATGCCAGCCGTAGTGTTGTACCAAAATGCATTCCAGCCACTTCGGTAAACTTTTATAAGGTCGTAGGTGGTTTGCCCGGTTTGGCGGTGAATGAGTTTCATGAGTATGCGCCCATCTGTTCGGCTCATTTTTTTTAGTTCGGCTTCAAATTCGTCTTCCATGTAATTTTGCACCAAACGGATGTATTTTTTCTTTTCGTATTTGGAATCGAATGCCTCGAGGCGTTCGTTTAAAACGATGAGTCTTTCGGCCGCTAACTTAGAATACGGATATACTTTGATGACTTTTCTTGTTAAATACGCCAAGCGTTTGGCACGCGCTGCACTTCTGTTTTCAGAAACCGTCACTTCTTGCAGTGCAATCATCGGCACCATAGTGGTATCGCGGACAAGTGTATCCTGACGAGGGGCTACTTGCGCGGTGAGCAAGTTACCGACCAACAAAATTGCAATCGCGATAAGTGTGCGCATTTCATAGAGTTTGAATCACAAAATTAAGTAAATTTTACAGACCAAATTGTTAATTCTTACAGAGTTGTCTATCTTCGCTCAAATTTTTAAAAACCATGAGCAAAAAGAGCATTCTCAATAAAAAATCTTTAACATTTTTAGAAAAATACCTCAATAACGCTTCGCCCACCGGTGCGGAATACAACGGTCAGAAAATTTGGATGGATTATCTGAAACCTTATGTGGATACTTTTATCACGGATAATTATGGAACTGCCGTGGGCATTATCAATCCGGATGCGGCATTTAAGGTAGTCATTGAAGGACATGCTGATGAAATTTCTTGGTATGTGAATTACATCACAGATAACGGACTCATTTATGTCATTAGAAACGGCGGCAGCGACCACCAAATTGCCCCTTCAAAGAAAGTAAATATACACACCAAAAAGGGCTTGGTCACCGGTATTTTCGGATGGCCGGCCATTCACACCCGAAACCGCGGCAAAGAGGAAGCACCCGCTTTGGATAATATTTTTATAGACGTGGGTTGTAAAAACAAAAAAGAAGTGGAAGCCCTCGGCGTGCATGTAGGCTGTATGATTACCTATCCGGACACCTTTTTTGTGCTCAACAAAAACTATTTTGTCTGTCGGGCATTAGACAACAGAATGGGCGGTTTTATGATAGCTGAAGTGGCCAGATTGCTGCACGAAAATCAAAAAAAATTGCCGTTTGGGCTGTACATCACCAACTCCGTGCAGGAAGAAATTGGCCTTCGCGGGGCCGAAATGATCACGCATACCATCAAGCCCCATGCGGCCATTGTAACAGATGTTTGTCACGATACCACTACGCCCATGATTGAGAAAAAAAGAGAAGGAGAAACAGAAATAGGAAAAGGCCCGGTGATTTCTTATGCGCCGGCTGTGCAACACAAGGTGCGCGATTTGATAATAGAAACCGCCGAGCGCGAAAAAATTCCGTTTCAGCGTCTTGCTTCCTCACGCGCTACCGGCACCGACACCGATGCGTTTGCTTACAGCAACGGCGGTGTGCCATCTGCGCTTATTTCGCTGCCTTTGCGCTATATGCATACCACGGTTGAAATGGTGCACAGAGATGATGTGGAAAACGTCATCAAACTGATTTATGAAAGTTTGTTGCAAATAGAAAACGGACAGTCATTTAGCTACTTTGATTAATTTTATAAAGATGTGATACAACTGTAAACCGAAATCTTTAAAAGCATTTTAGGGTTACAAAAACTGAATTTTGTCAAATAATGTGAGTTTGGCATAAGAAAAAAAGAAATCACAGCTTATTAACTGAAAACAAACGCGTCAATCATTTATGTTCATTTTCTTTGCTTGTCCAAAACCCTTCGACTTCGCTCAGGGTGACGACGAACCAAAAGAAAGGACACTTTTTACGAGGTATTTTTGCTGCACAAAAGCTTGCAAAGCACCTCTTTGCTAAAGTTTAATCGATATTACTATTAGGTTTTCTGTAAAAATCATATAGAACAGCCGTTAAATACTTTGCAGATGGGTTTTGGTTCCTTCCCAACCGATGATGGCTGTTTTTCTTGTGTTGCCCCACCTATAATCGCCAAACATTCCGGTTGATTGAATGACCCGATGACAAGGGATTAGAAAAGCAACCGGATTGCTTCCTATGGCTGTACCGACGGCTCTGGAAGCCTTTTGATTGTTGATTTTATTTGCAATGGCGCCATACGTTGTCAATTGGCCCATCGGAATATTTAAAAGTGTTTGCCACACCTTGAGTTGAAAATCTGTCCCTTTTAGATGAAGCTTTATCGTGTTTAAGCTATTCCAATCGAGCGTAAAAATACAGCGTGCATTTTGTTGCGATTCATCCAACTGCTGTTTAAAACACGCGTTTGGAAAATGACTTTGCATGTGTTGAAATGCAACAGATGTATCTTCGGAAAAAGCCATATAACAAATTCCCTTTTCTGTGGAAGCCAACAAAATGTTTCCAAATGGACTTTCCGCAAAACTGTAATTTATAGATAAGTTTTTTCCTCCGTTTTTATATTCGGCTGGGGTCATGCCTTCAATGTTGACGAACAAATCGTGTAAACGACCTGTGCCCGAAAGCCCTGTTTGGTATGCCGTTTCAAAAAGTGTAGCTTGATTTTCTTTTAAAAGTCTTTTGGCGTATTCGACTGTTGTGTATTGCAAAAATTTCTTAGGACTTGTACCTGCCCAATCGCTGAAAAGTCGTTGAAAATGAAACGGACTCAAATGTACTTTTTCTGCAACTTCGTCCAGGTTGGGTTGTATTTTAAAATTTTGTTTAATATACGTAATTGCCTCTGCAATTCGGTTGTAGTTGATTTGTTGTTGGGTCATTATTTCAAATTTTATGGCAAAAATGATAAGAAGTTTGTGCTTATAAAATCCGAAACTTGCTCATTTTATGCTTGTCAAGCTTTTGAGGTATTGTTAGAAGTATTGTGGCGAGATTCTTATTTTAAATTCTTCAAAAGCTCGTACTTTTTCTGTTTTTCTTGCCATCGCTTTATCGCATATTGTTGCATATCCTCTATCTTGTCTTTTTCATCGACTATTTCAAAACCTAAAAGTGATTCTATGATGTCTTCAAGTGTTGTAATGCCGTCCATGCCACCATACTCATCCACAATTAACGAAATGTGTTCTTTTCTGTGTAGCATTTCTTCCCAAGCATCAAATAAGGTCATGTTTTCTGGGAAGTGAACAATATCTCTTTTGATGTCTTTTAATTTCATATTAAATTGGTCTTCAGCTAATTTTTCAAAAACAAGTTCTCTAAAGATATAGCCGGTAACATTGTCTTTATTATCTTGAAAAATAGGGATTCTTGAAAAATGTAAAAATTCTTTATTCTTCAAAAAGTCCTCTAAAGTCATGTCCTCATTTGCCGTCACCACAACGATTCTGGGTGTCATAACCTCCTTTATTTTAAGACTTTTTAGTTTTATAAGATTTTGTATGATTTTGTTTTCTTTGTCTGCAAAAATACCTTCCTGTGTACCAATGCTTGCCAAAGCAGATATTTCTTCTCTGCTCGTGGTAAGTTCGGTTTTACTTCTTGACAACATTTTTGTCAAAATGGATGAAATCCATACTAAAGGATATGTAATGAAAATCATACTCTTTATGATTTTAGAAGAGATACTCACCAGCTCTTTGTTGTAGTTTGCACCTAGTGTTTTTGGGATGATTTCTGTGACTACTAAAATGAGTATCGTTAAAACGGCAGACACAATACCGAAATAGGCCTCACCAAACACTATTGTTGCTTGAGCACCTACTCCTGCGGCACCTACGGTATGGGCTACTGTGTTAAGTGAAAGGATAGCTGACAGTGGTTTGTCAACATCTTCTTTTAGCGCAAGCATTGTTTCAGCCCTTTTGTCTCCATTTTCAACTTGTGATCTTAGAAAAGAGATGGGCGTCGATAATAATACGGCCTCCATTACAGAGCATAAGAAAGAGATGAATAAGGCAATAAAAAGATATAGTAGCAAAAGTGCCATACTGACGGTTTGTGTATTGTTTTACTGTGTCGTTATTATAAATAATGTTTAAAATTATGTAGCCTTTATTCAGGTCGGGGCAGATATTTTTTTCAAAGTAGGTAACTACATCATATCCCCAAAAAACACGGCGTTCATCAGGAGTTTGTTAGTACCATACCAAAAAGCCCTAAAGTTGGTATTGTCTGTAAAACCGATAATCGTGCCGCTTCCCATCGTTTTTATTTTGACCGGAACGGTGTTTTTGATGAGCTTGGCGTTTTCCTTGGATATGTAACCGCTTATCAAAGGATTGGCTGTGTATTGCAGCGGATTGTTGTAACTCTGTTCATCTGCTTTCAAAAAAATGGTCGTGTTTCTAAACATTGGGATGCGGTTGTTTTTGTATCCAAAATTAATGGGGTGTGAACGATCGATACGTACATCGAATATGGCACCAAAAATACCTTGTGCGCCACGGTAATCGTTTTTTTGTTCAAAATTGATGGTTTTTGCCACCAAAGGTTCCGAAACAAAGTCCATTTCCATCAATTTGCTAGAATTGAGCCAACGCAAAGTATTTTGATATGCAATTAAAGTGCCTCCATCGCGCACCCATCTTTCTAGAGTTTTAGATTGATTTTCACTGAAAATGCGACCAAAAGAATTTGCTACAATCAAGGTTGTGTAATCCCAAAGGTTTGCGCGGTCAAAATCTCGGGTATCCAGCTTGGTGATTTTCATGTCATAACGTTGATCAAACAAATGCCAGATTTCACCGGCATCATAACTGTCCACCCCGTCTCCAACCAATAAGGCCACTTTTTTATGCGAAACATTTTGAAAAAACCGGCTTCCCAAATCAATGCCCACAGGCGTAAGCCCGGTGCCGACACCTTCAAAAACCACGTGGCTGTCGGCGGCTGTTTGCTGAAGAAAATCGTAGAGTGCATCTGTGCTCAAAGGCTGGTTTTGGGTTTGTATCATCAAAGTGCCATAGTCATAGCTTTTCCCGTTTAGGGTAAATTGTTTCAAAGCCGTTTTGACGATGAGTTGCTTTTCCAGAAGTGCATTGAGCGCTTTGGGCGAATAGTATTCATGCCATTCCATAAGGTAGGCATAGTTGCTTTTTGCAGTAACTTTACCTTGCAGGGGCGGTGCATCGGCTATCTCGGCACCCAACTGCGCTGTGGTAGTCACGTCTGCCCTATCCATATTGAAAGCATGTGCAAAAGACCATGCAGAAATATCGTAGAACAAGCTGTCTTCAAATTGGGTTCTATCTTCAAAAATACCTTGAATCAACCTGTAATTGTTCTGATTGGTTGGCACAGCATAAGCATATCCTTTTTTGAAATTTTTGCCGGATGCACTAAAATCATTGTTAATTTCATGTACTTTTATTTTATGCCTCAAAAGCACTTCTGCAAGCGCGGCCGTTTTGGAATAATCTTTAGAGTCGCCAAAAACGATGGCTTTTACTTTGTCTTTTGTGGCAAGGCTTCGGCTATCTGCAAAAAAAGTACGCTGGTGTTCGAGCAACTTTACCCGCATATTCTTTCCGGCTTCCAAAGTGGACAAGGCAGCGGTAAACTGATTGCGAATGGTGAAAGGAAATGTCAACAATCCGTTGGCGGTCTCCTGCGCGTGGCCTCTTGAGCTGGCTTGCTCAAAAAGAATGCCCACAGCACCATTAACATCCGGATAGGTCGAACCTTTGCCGTAATAAAAATCGTCATAACTCTCTTCTGTATAGTACATAGAACCGATTTTGTCCAAGGCTTTAGCATGGAAGGTTCCTATTTCTGCGGTTAATTCCTGATTTGATTTTGGCGTCAGCGGATGCGTTCGCGACGGTATGCCGGGTTGAAAGAAGAAAGTGGCATTGGTTCCCATCTCGTGGTGGTCAGTGAGAACATTGGGCATCCAACTCCTAAAAGTTTTAATACGTATTTTAGATTCGGGCAACTGCACGGGAAGCCAATCTCTATTCATGTCAAACCAATAGTGATTGGTGCGTCCGCCGGGCCATACTTCTCTGTATTCACGGTCATTGGGATCCGGATTTACGTTTTTTGCCTTGTTGGTGTTTGCCCAATAGGAGAATCGCTGAAGCCCGTCCGGGTTGAAAGAGGGGTCAAACAGAATGACCGTATTGTTGAGCAAATCGTCTATTTCCGGTCCTTGTGCGGCTGCCAAATAGTAGGCCACCAACAGGCCGGCATTGGCGCCACTAGGTTCATTCCCGTGGATAGAAAAGCCCTGATACACCACCAGCGGCATGTCTGAAAGGTTGAGGTTGCTTCCGGCAGGATCTATGAGTTGCAGGTGCTGCGTTCGGATTTGTTCTATATTCTGATGGTTTTTAGGCGCGGTAATGGTCAGTAAAATCAAAGGGCGGTCTTCGTAATTTGTGCCTCTGTTTTCTAGGGTAATGCGGTCCGAACTTGCCGCCAAAGTTCGCATATACATCAGAAGTTGGTCGTGAGAAACGTGCCAAGTACCTACTTGATAGCCCAAAACACTTTCGGGTGTGGGGATTTCGGGGTTGTAAGTGACGTTTTGGGGCAGGTAATAATTGAGATCGGGCACTTGTGCCTGTGCAAAAACTGAACAAATAAGCAGGATGAGTAAGGTTAATTTTTTCATGTGTTTATTTTAATGGTTATTAAGCGGTCACATGGAACGCCCAAAATAATCATGCGCTTGTGTGCAAAATTTTTACATGGGCGTTTCATTGGGTTGTATTTAGTTTGTTAAAAATAAAAAAACCACCTGAATTGATATCAGATGGCTCTGTAATTGGGTAAGTTTTAACAAAAAATTAAATGTCTTCAAATTTAATATCTGTAAAGTTTTTTGGAACATCGGTTACTTCGTCCAGTGTTTCTGCATCATGGTCTTCACCTTCGCGTTTAAAATCTTTCTGATGCCTTTCACTAATGACCTCTTCACCTTTTTCGTTGTACACAAAATCGGTCATTTCTTTTAAAATTTCCTGAAAGGGTTCAAAGTCTTCTTTATACAGGTAAATTTTGTGTTTCTGATAGCGAAACGAACCATCATCGTGTGTAAACTTTTTGCTTTCTGTCAAGGTTAGGTAGTAGTCCCCGGCGCGCGTAGATCTGACATCAAAAAAGTAGGTTCTTCTGCCGGCTCGGAGTACTCTGGAGAAAATTTCTTCTCTGTCATTGTCTCTGGTATCTTTTTCACTCATAATCCTTACATCTTAATGGTTAATAATATTTTTTAGCTATCAAAAGTGAAAAAATTTGTCAAGCTTTGCAAAAAAAATCACGAATCTTTTTCAGAAAGTTGCTTTTCGTATAGGTTTTTGTAGTAACCCTCTGTTTTAACAAGCTCATTGTGTGAACCTTCCTGTATGATTTGTCCCGCATCCAGCACAATAATCTTGTCAGCATTTTTGGCAGATGAAACCCGATGACTCACGATCACCGTGGTGATGCCGGAGGCTATTTTGAGGATGTTGTTGAGAATTTCCTCTTCGGTCTCAGTATCAACTGCCGAAAGACAATCGTCCAACAATAAAATTTTTGGTTTTCTGATGAGTGCTCTGGCTATGGAAAGTCGCTGTTTCTGACCACCGGAAAGTGTGATGCCACGCTCGCCCAACACGGTTTCGTATTGATTTTTAAAAGTGAGGATGTTGTGGTGTATGTGCGCATATTTTGCATAGGCTTCTATTTCGGCATCGTCTGCATCTACGTTTCCAAAGCGTATGTTGTTTCTGATGGTGTCTGAAAACAAAAAGGCGTGTTGTGGCACTGCGCCTATGTTTTTTCTCAAGGAATCGAGATGCATTTCTTTTACATTCTTGTCATCTATGCAAACCGCACCGGTTGATACATCATAGGTACGCGAAATCAAATCGAGTATGGTGGATTTTCCGGAGCCTGTTTTACCCAAAATGGCTAGAGTTTTTCCGGCAGGAACTTCAAAACTAATATTTTTTAAGGCTGTAATATGGGTGTCGTCGTAGGTAAAAGTCACGTTTTTAAAACCGATTTTTCCAACAATATTTTCAGGAATATCTGTTTGGCTCACAATATCGGGTTTTACTTCCAAAAACTCATTGATACGTTTTTGAGAGGCCTCTGCCCGCTGCACTATAGATGACACCCAACCCACGGTAGCAACCGGCCAGGTAAGCATGTTGACATAGATCAGAAACTCTGCCAACATACCAATATTTTGAATTTTTCCGTCTATATATATTTTACCGCCCAACCATATAACAACCACGTTGCTGATACCAATTAAAAGTACCATTAACGGAAAAAACAAGGCTTGTACCTTGGCCAAATCGAGGTTTTTTTGTAGGCTCTCATCAGCCAAAACCACAGATTGTTTGTGCGTTTGCTCTTCTAGCACATAGGCCTTAATGACCGAAATTCCGGAGAAAGTTTCTTGAGAAAAAGTAGAGAGTTTGGAAAGAAATTGCTGTACAATTGTACTTTTTTTATGGATGTTCCTACTGAGTTGATAAATAGAATAAGACAAAATCGGCAAAGGAATCAAAGTATAGAAAGTAAGCATCGGATTTTTGTAAAACATAAGCGGCACCACGATGACAAAGAGTATGCCTGTTTGTATGCTGTACATCAATGCCGGACCTGCAAACATGCGCACTTGCCCTACGTCTTCACTAATGCGACTCATCAAATCGCCTGTTCTGTTTTTTTTATAAAAATTCAGTGAAAGTTTTTCATAGTGTTGAAAAATCTCATTTTTCAAATCAAATTCAATATAGCGAGACACATTGATAATGTATTGCCGCATGGCGTAGGTAAAAATACCCGAAAGCGCGGTAGCAGCTAAAATCAAAAAAATATTCCAGGAAAGTTCACTTTTTACCAAAGCCGTGTCTGTAAGCAGACCTTTTGAATAATCTTCTACTGCGTCTAATATTTTACCAATACTCACCGGCATCACTAACGAAAATACCCTGGCAAGTATGGTAATAAACAAACCGATAATGAGTTTGTTTCTGTATTTGTAAAAATATTTATTGAGATGCTTTAAGGCTTTCATGCTGCTTCTTTGACCCGGCAAAGCTACGAAATTTGACTAGGGATAAAGCCACTTCGTTTGACGTAAATTTTAAGAAAACGCTCATAAGTCTAAAAATCAATAACCAAAAAATCATTTCAACACCGCCCAAAACGACTTCTCAATCAAAAAACACTTCACTTAATCCAAATATAAAAACTGTACACGGTAATTTACGGGCAAAATAATTACTTTTGCAGACGAATTAACCTACTGTAAAGTTCTTTTTCATGCTCAACAGACGACAGCTCCGCGTAAAAGTTATGCAAACGCTTTATGCCATGCATTTGTCAGGTTCCGACAACCTCAACAGTCAAAAGAAATTTTTGAACAAGAGCATGGAAGACATGGAAATCTTGTACTACCTGCTCATAGACCTGCTTTATCAGTTGCATGTTTTGCACGAAGATCAGTATCAAAAAACCCTGAAAAAACACATCCCTGTTGAATCTGATCGATTTATCAGTGAAAAGTTTTTGAATAACGCCGTGTTAAATTTAATTAGAAACAGCGATCTTATAGCTGAAAGAACGTCCTCATTCAAATCAAACTTCTGGAAATCGCACGAAGAATACGTGCGCCTGATTTATGACAAGGTCATTGCTTCGGATTGTTATCTGCAATACATTCAAAGCACAGAAACGGGTTTTAATATGGACAAAGAATTTATTGCTACACTGTATTCAGAAGTGATTGCTCCCGATGAAAAATTATACGAATTCTTAGAAGACAACAACCTCACTTGGATTGATGATTTGCCGTTGGTCAATACTTTTTTGTTGCGTCAAATTAAAGCACTCACGCCTACAAAGCCCGAAAACAAGTTGATTATCAAACTTTTTAAAGACGACGAAGACCGTAAATTTGCTATGGAATTGTTGGAAAAAGTAGCGCTCAATGCCGTCGATTTTGATAAGGAAATTGAAGGCCACACACCCAATTGGGACAAGGATCGCATAGCCGAAGTAGATACGGTGCTCATTCGGATGGCTTTGTGCGAATTTTTAAAATTCCCGTCTGTGCCCACGCGTGTCACCATCAACGAATATATAGAAATTGCCAAAGAGTACGCCACACCAAAAAGCAGCATCTTCCTTAACGGTTTATTAGATACTTTGGAAAAAAAGTACCAAAAAGAAAATCGCATTCAAAAGAGTGGACGCGGTCTGCTATGATTTTATTTTTTTATATCTTTGGAAACTAATTATTAATCCGATAAAACATCTATTATGAAAAGGAAAATCTTTATGCTGAGTTCCCTTTTGGTTTTGGTCTTTACGCTTTCTTGTAAAGAAAATGCCTCCTCAAAAATCAATCAAGAAAACCTTAACGCCGCACAGCAAGAAACTGCCAAAGCCGGTGAATATCCACAATTTACTTTCGACAAAACCGAACACGATTTTGGCACCATCAACGAAGGTGATATCGCAAAGACTACTTTTAAATTTACCAACACAGGAAAAAGCCCACTTATCATTGCACGCGCATTGGGCAGTTGTGGCTGTACCGTTCCCAGCTATCCTAAAGAAGCCATTGCTCCAGGAGAATCCGGAGAAATTCAAGTGGCTTTCGACTCTAGCGGCAAACCCAATCTACAGCAAAAAGTAGTCACACTTTTTGCCAATACAGAAAAGGGCAAAGAATTGCTTAAAATAAAAGCTGTTGTCACTCCGGACCCAAACAAAGCAGCTTCCTACCAAAACAACCCTATTAACTAAAAGAATATGCAAGGACTTGAAAGTTTTTTACCGCTCATCTTAATTTTTTTCGTGATGTATTTTTTTATGATACGTCCGCAGATTAAGCGACAAAAGCAAGAAAAACAATTTTTATCCGGTATCAAAAAAGGTGATCGAATTGTCACCAAAAGCGGATTACACGCCAAAGTGCTCGATTTTGGAGACAACGAAGAATCCTTGATTTTGGATATAGGTGCAGGCAAAGCAAAGTTTGAACGATCTGCCATTTCTATGGAGATGAGCGTCAAAGCAAACAAGCCCACCGAAGAAAAGAAGTAGCATTTTACCTACATCAAAAAAACCACCCAAATACCGGGTGGTTTTTTTGTATAACCTAGTGCGACTTTATCGCTTTTATTTCAAATTCAAATAGTCCACCGCTACTTGGGTGTAAGCTTTCACACCGGTAATCATACCGCTTTCGTCAATAAAAAAATCAGGCGTATGGTGCGAGGGCGCATCAGATTCTTTCACACTAAGTGGCGTGCCGCCTACAAAAAAATAAAAACCCGGCACTTCTTTTTGGAAGAAAGAAAAATCTTCAGCACCTGTTATGGCCGGTACTAAATTTACGTGCTCTTTTCCGGCTACTTTTTCTAAACTCGGCAACATTTTAGCTGTCAAATCAGGGTCGTTGTAGGTAATCAATGCCCCATCGCTGATAGAAACTGTCGCTTCGGCACGGTAAGCTTTAGCAATGGTAGTCACCATTTCTTTCATCCGATCGTTGAGCTTTTTCTGCATGTCGTAGTCAAGCGTTCGGATGGTGCCCACTATCTGTGCAGATTCGGGGATAATGTTGTTTCGAATACCGGCATTTATCATACCCACAGACACAACAGCAGCTTCTTTAGTAAGTTGGGCTTCGCGGCTGACCAAAGTTTGCAAACCGTTGATAATTTGCGCCGACACCATAATAGGATCTACACTATTCCAAGGTGTAGAACCATGAGCCTGTTTGCCTTTTACAATGATTTCATAGCGCTGAGCGGCTGCCATGGCTCCGGCAGGTTTGTAGTTGATTTTTCCCACATGGGTTCCGGAACTGATATGGATGCCAAAAATGGCGTCAACCTTAAATGTTTTTAAAACCCCTTCTTTAACCATTAATTTGGCTCCGCCTTCTTCACCCGGAGGTGCACCTTCTTCCGCAGGTTGAAATATGAATACCACATTGCCTTTTATGTCTTTTTTCATCTTGCTTAAAATCTCAGCGGCACCCATCAACATGGCCACGTGCGTATCGTGACCGCAAGCGTGCATCACACCGCTTTCTTTGCCGTTATAAATGGCTGTAACATTCGATTTGAAAGGCAAATCTACACGTTCGGTAACCGGCAGGGCATCCATATCTGCGCGCAAGGCGACGGTTTTTCCGGGCTTGTCCCCTTTCAGCACGCCCACCACACCAGTCTTTGCAATGCCAGTGTGCACCTCAATTCCAAGACTTTCAAGGTGTTTTGCAATTTTTTCGGCTGTTTTAAACTCACGGTTAGACAATTCCGGATTTTCATGGATGTCGCGTCGCCAATCTATAACTTTGCTTTCGATGGCATCCGCATAGGTCGCAATTTTTTTATCCGTGGATTGTGCTACTGCAGCCATCCCAAATGAAAGCGATAGTAATAAAAAACATTTCTTCATTTTAAAAAATATTTAAGGTTTAGAAAATCATTTTGTAATCTTGGTTTTGTAACTGTAAAATGGCAGTCATGGCAGAAAGAGCTACCATAACATCAGGGTTTCTCTTCTCGGGAGTGATACCTCTATGTGCTGCGGTCTGCCCGCATAAAATAATTTGTGCGCCGGCAGCTGTCAGTTGTTGGATTAAGGCAGTGTTCGGATTTTTGATTCCGTGTTTCTCCATATAAGCCTCATCATTTAACACCGCATCAAATGCACCACCGTGTACAACCAGTGCTACATGGAGCTGAGACAACGGAATACCGGCATCGGTATGCATGTTGAGGAATCGGGCGGCCGTGTTAAAAAACGGATGTACTTGCGATTTTTCGGCAGTCGCATCCACCATGTCAAACAAAACACGAAAAACTTGCGCTTTGTCGGTTTTAAATTCGGGTTGGTCAACACGGTAAAATTTACCAAAGTCGGGCACGGCAACTCCGGCAGTTTGTGTTTGAGAAAAACCAATAAGGCAACTCAAACAAAATGAGATCATTAAAAAAGTCTTTTGCATAATTTTGATTTTTAGCGTGTCTAAATATAGTAAAACAAATTTGCTGTGTATAAAAAATGACAAATCCTTTTTAAAAAGACTTGGGTAATGATTAATTTCACACACTTTAATTTTAGTTCACTCTTGGAAGATATCATAACAAGCCTAAACGAAGCACAGCGGCAGCCGGTGGTTCATAAAGACGGACCACTCATGGTGATAGCCGGTGCCGGTTCCGGAAAAACCCGGGTACTCACCTACCGCATTGCCTATTTGATGCATCGAGGGGTAGATGCTTTTTCAATTCTTGCGCTCACCTTCACCAACAAGGCTGCCCGCGAAATGAAAAACCGCATTGCTACACTAGTTGGCGCCTCAGAAGCCAAAAATCTTTGGATGGGTACTTTTCACTCCATTTTTGCTAAAATTCTTCGGTTTGAAGCAGATAAACTTGGTTTTCCTTCCAATTTTACCATTTATGACACCCAAGACAGCGTTCGGCTCATTACGTCAATTATCAAAGAAATGAATCTGGACAAAGATGTGTATAAACCCAAACAGGTCTTTCAGAGAATTTCAGCATACAAAAACAACTTGATTACCGTTAAAGCCTATCTCAACAATCCTGAGTTGCAAGAAGCGGATGCCATGGCAAAGCGTCCTAGATTAGGCGAAATCTATCACAACTACGTGGAGCGGTGTTTCAAAGCCGGCGCCATGGACTTTGATGATTTACTGCTGCGCACCAATGAGCTGCTGTCTCGTTTTCCCGAAGTTTTAATGAAATATCAAAACCGCTTTAGGTACATATTGGTGGATGAGTATCAGGATACCAACCATTCGCAATATTTGATTGTGAAAATGCTTTCCGATCGCTTTCAGAACATCTGTGTAGTTGGCGATGATTCTCAAAGTATTTACGCATTTCGCGGTGCAAATATTCAAAATATTTTCAATTTTCAGCGCGATTATGAAAACGTAGCGGTTTACAGATTGGAACAAAATTACCGTTCTACAAAAAACATCGTAGAAGCGGCTAACAGTCTGATTGAAAAAAACAAACAAAAGCTCGATAAAACCATTTGGACAGCCAATGACGAAGGCGATAAAATCCTTGTAAAAAGACTGCTTACAGATGGTGAAGAAGGGCGGTATGTGGCAAATTCTATCTTTGAAACCCAAATGCAACTACAGCTTCGAAACCGAGATTTTGCCGTGTTGTATCGGACGAATGCCCAATCCAGATCGCTGGAAGATGCCCTGCGAAAACACAATATCCCCTATCGCATTTTTGGCGGACTTTCTTTCTACCAGAGAAAAGAGATTAAAGACGTACTGGCCTATTTGAGGCTCATTATCAATCCTAAAGATGAGGAAGCTTTGATGCGCGTCATCAACTATCCGGCCAGAGGTATTGGAAATTCAACCCTCGAAAAGTTGACCGTTGCGGCCAATCACTACAAGAGATCCATCTTTGAAGTAATACAACATCTCGACAAAATAGATCTTAAAATCAATTCGGGCACAAGGCAACGCTTGGAGGATTTTACAACCATGATTCTCAGCTTTCAAGTGCTCAATCAAACCTACAATGCGTTCGATTTGGCATCACATGTAGTCCGAAAAACCGGACTCTTGCAAGAGTTGAAAAAAGACGGCACGCCCGAAGGCATTTCGCGAATCGAAAACATAGAAGAGTTGCTCAACGGTCTCAAAGACTTTATAGAAGGACAACAAGAAATTGAAGGTATGACGGGTTCGCTTACCGAGTTTTTGGAAGATGTGGCATTGGCATCAGACCTCGACAAAGGTGGCGAACACGAAGACCGCGTTTCTCTGATGACGGTTCACATGGCCAAAGGTCTGGAATTCCCCTACGTTTATGTGGTGGGCATGGAAGAAGATTTGTTTCCAAGTGCCATGAGCATGAATACGCGTTCGGAACTTGAAGAAGAGCGAAGGTTGTTTTACGTGGCCTTGACACGCGCCGAGAAAAAAGCCGTGATCACTTTTACACAATCGCGCTACAGATGGGGTAAACTTACAGATGCCGAGCCAAGCCGGTTTATTGAAGAAATAGACAGCCAATATTTAGAATACCAAGATTTGGATAAAAATCCGTCCTTCAGAAGTTTTCAAAACGACATTTTTGGCGAGCCCGATTTGTCGAAACTACGACTTAAAAAGCCCGTTTCCGGAGAGCCGCCAAAGGGTCCAAACGAAAACCAATTGCGAAAGTTGCGAAAAATAAAACCCGAAATCGGGCAACCGCAAACAAACAATTTGTTTGACAACAAACTGACCGTAGGCAACTTGGTATTGCACGAAAGATTTGGCAAAGGGGAAGTTGTTCAAATAGAAGGCGTAGGAAACGATCAAAAAGCCGAAATCAAATTTGAAGTTGGTGGATTGAAGAAAATTTTATTGCGGTTTGCCAAGTTAAAAGTTATCGGATAGCATCAACCCATAAAACCTTCTAATATTTCAATGGCTGCTTCACTAATTTTGGTACCGGGGCCAAAAACGGCTGCCACACCGGCATCAAACAAAAAGGCGTAGTCTTGTTGCGGAATAACACCGCCCACAATCACCATAATATCTTCTCTTCCATATTTTTTCAGGGCTTCAATCACCTGAGGCACTAAGGTTTTATGACCCGCCGCAAGCGAAGACACGCCGAGTATATGCACGTCGTTTTCCACGGCTTGTTTGGCAGTTTCAGCAGGCGTCTGAAACAAAGGCCCCACATCCACATCAAAACCCAAGTCGGCATAACTGCTCGCCACCACTTTGGCGCCTCGGTCGTGCCCGTCTTGTCCCATTTTGGCAATCATAATTCGAGGTCGGCGGCCTTCTTGTTCGGCAAACCGATCTGACAATTGTCGTGCCTTTTCAAAAGATGGATCTTCTTTCATTTCTCTTTTATAAACGCCACTGACCGTTTCATTTTGAGCCTGATGTCTGCCGTACACTTTTTCGAGTGCGTAGGAAATCTCACCCAAAGTTGCCCTAGCGCGTGCCGCTTTTACACTCAAAGCTAACAAATTTTCCCGATTTGATCCTGCTGCAGCTGTCAATTCGTCTAAAAGTTTGACGACCAGCTTTTCATCTCTCGACGCTTTTACGGATGCCAATCGTTTGAGTTGGGCTTCTCTGACCGCTTGGTTGTCAACTTCCAAAATTTGTATAGTCGATTCTTCGTCAGATTGGTATTTGTTTACTCCAACTATAATATCTTTTTCGCTGTCTATTTTGGCCTGTTTGCGTGCGGCCGCCTCTTCTATGCGGAGTTTTGGAATACCGGCTTCCAAAGCCTTAGTCATTCCGCCCATTTCTTCAATTTCACGAATCAGTGTCCAGGCTTTATCGGCTATGTCGGCAGTAAGAGATTCCACAAAATAACTTCCTGCCCATGGATCAACGGTTTTGGTAATAAAAGTTTCTTCTTGAAGAAACAACTGTGTATTGCGAGCTATACGCGCAGAAAAATCGGTAGGCAAGGCAATGGCTTCATCCAATGCATTGGTGTGTAGCGATTGTGTACCGCCAAATGCCGCTGCAGCAGCTTCTATACAGGTGCGCGCCACGTTGTTGAAAGGATCTTGTTCCGTAAGACTCCATCCACTGGTTTGGCAATGGGTGCGGAGCATCAGCGATTTGTCCGATTTAGGTTTGAAGCCTTTGATGAGTTTGGCCCAAAGCAAACGGGCCGCGCGCATCTTGGCAATTTCCATAAAATGATTCATTCCGATGGCCCAAAAGAAGGAAATTCGCGGGGCAAAATCATCGACAGAAAGCCCGGCGGCTATGCCCGCTCTAATATATTCCAAACCGTCTGCCAAAGTGTAAGCCAGTTCTATATCTGCTGTGGCGCCGGCTTCTTGCATGTGGTATCCGGACACGCTGATGGAATTAAATTTTGGCATATGCTTGGCCGTATAAGCAAAAATATCCGAAACAATACGCATGGAAGGTGCGGGCGGATAAATGTAGGTGTTGCGCACCATAAATTCTTTTAAAATATCATTTTGTATGGTTCCGGATAGTTTGTCAGGAGATACGCCTTGTTCTTCTGCTGCCACTATGTAGAAAGCCATGATGGGCAAAACGGCGCCATTCATGGTCATAGATACCGACATTTCGTCTAAAGGAATCTGATCGAAAAGAATTTTCATGTCCTCAACGGTATCGATGGCCACGCCGGCCTTGCCCACATCGCCCACTACCCTTTCGTGGTCGCTGTCGTAACCCCTGTGTGTGGCCAAATCAAAAGCTACGGAAAGTCCTTTTTGTCCGGCTGCCAAATTTTTTCTGTAAAAAGCGTTGCTTTCCTCCGCTGTAGAAAAACCGGCATATTGACGAATTGTCCAGGGACGTTGCACATACATACTCGGATAGGGTCCTCTGAGAAAAGGGGCAAATCCGGCGGCAAATCCAGTGTGTTTTAATTTTTTAAAATCAGTTGTCGTATAAAGCTGTTTGATGTCAATTTTTTCTGAGGTAGAAAACACAGCAGTCTTCTCGAGGTGGCTACCGGCGTGTTCTTCTATTAATTTCAGATTTTGAACGGACTTTTTACGCATAAAAAATTAATCAACTATTTTTAAAACATATGAGCCTAATGGCAAAACTTCCAATGAAACAGTACCTTGTCCGTCTGAGATTTTCAACGCAAATACTTTGGATGAATCCAACTGATCGTGCAGTGTATAAGTTCCGTCTGCTAAACTCCATTTTTGAAAAATACTTTGCGGAATTTTCAAGTCTAAAACATAAGTCTGTTCAGCATCAAAATTGCTTAAAATGATGAGTTTTTCGGTTTCGGACCAGCGTGCAAAACTGTACAGACGCTCGTTGTAATTTTGAGTACGCTCGCGGTTGTAGCGATGGATTTCTTCAAATTGTCCCATCAAGGCTGTACTTTGGGCTGTGAAGTTTAACAGGCGAACATAGTAGTTGCGCAACTGTTTTTCGGAGTCCGAAAGTTGTCCGCCGTCAAATGCACCTTTGTTCATCCACCTTTGGTGATGCGGTACACCAATGTAATCAAAAATACTGGTACGGGTTGGTGCACCAAATCCGGCCTTTTCTGCACCGGGTTCGCCAACTTCCTGACCAAAATACAACATGGTAGGCGATGTGCTTATTGTCGCCGAAACCACCATGGCCGGTAGCGCTTTGCGCGGGTCACCCGCAAAATCGGGGCTGGCAATTCGCTGCTCGTCGTGGTTTTCCAAAAAGTGCAACATGTGGTGCTCAATATCTGCCAATCGGTGTTGTATATCGGTGATATAATCTGTACTGCTTCGTCCTTGTATAATGGATTTTAGGGTGTCGTACAATTCTACTTTATCGTAGAGATAATCCATTTTACCCAAGCGAATATAATTTCGATATTCTGCCGGATTGTAAACTTCTGCCAGCAAAAAAGCATCCGGTTTTTTGTGTTTGATGGCTGCGTTCATATAGCTCCAAAACTCTACGGGTACCATTTCGGCCATATCAAAACGAAAGCCATCTACACCTTTGTCGAGCCAGTAAAGCGCAATATTCTTAAACTTGTGCCACGAGTCCGGCACATCTTTGTCCTGCCAATACGCGAAATGCTCAGCCACATCAGCAGTGTCAAAACCCTCAGGAAGTGCGGGAAAATCTTTGGAACCATCCGGACGGATACCGTAATTTATTTTTACCGTTTCGTACCAATCGTTGATGTCCGGCTTGGGTGCGCGCGAACCGTTTCCTGTCCATTTGGCGGGAATTTCGGTAAACTTCCCATCAACCAATGCGTGTGATTCGCCACCGAGTGGTTGATAATAATCTGCTGTG
This sequence comes from Flavobacteriaceae bacterium, assembly GCA_032251335.1. Taxonomy (GTDB): domain Bacteria; phylum Bacteroidota; class Bacteroidia; order Flavobacteriales; family Flavobacteriaceae; genus UM-FILTER-40-17. Next base: position 71,692 of record JAVVDW010000013.1, read on the forward strand.
GGCACTTCAAACTGAGAATTTGGAATGTAATAAAAATTGTTGTCGCGGGCATATTCTTGACGCGTATCGTCATGTTCTCCGAAATCTGCTTCTGCGGCCGGTTTTGATAGGCTTTTGTAGTGCCTGGCAACGTGATTTGGAACGATATCTATCAGTACTTTCATGCCGTGCTTGTGGGTGCGTTGAACGAGTGCTTCAAATTCGGCTAGCCTGTTGGCAGGATTGTCTGCCAAATCCGGATTGACGTTGTAGTAATCTTTCACGGCATAAGGTGAACCTGCCCGACCTTTGACCACGTCCGGATCGTCGTTATCTATGCCAAATTGGGTATAATCTCTGATGACGGCATGATGGGGCACGCCGGTGTACCAAACATGAGTGACACCCATTTTTTTAATTTCTTCTAGGGCTGTGTTCGTAAAGTCGCTAAATTTTCCAACGCCGTTTTCTTCAATCGTGCCCCAAGGTTTGTTTTTCGTATTTTGATTCCCAAATAATCTCGTAAAAACTTGATATATAACGACTTTCCCTCCATTTAGATCCATAGGTTTTTCTGCTGTTTTGGTTTCGGTTTTTTGCTTGCATGCACTGAAGAGCGCAATCAAAACCGAAAACGTCATGATTTGAAATTTTCTCATTAGAAACACTTTTAGCTAGATGCGACATTCAAAAGCGTATCACTTTTTGAGTGATGTCGCACCTTTACAAAGTTATGAAAAGAAATGGCATTGTAAAGCCGATTGGGGTCTTTTGATTGGCATTTAATCAAAAAAAATGTATCACTACCGAGTAAGTATAAAATATCCTGGAAGTTTAACCTGTCGGGCCGCCGGCGATGATTTCCGCATTGGCAAATTCTTTGAACTTTTCAAAGTTTTTTCGAAACGCATCTGCCAAAATTCGCGCTTTTTTGTAGTAGGCTGCATCGTCATTCCAGGTCTCTTTCTGGCTGAGCACACTGTCTGGAACGCCTGGGCATTTTTTGGGCTGTGCCACACCAAAAATACTGTGAATATGATAGTTAGCTTCGTTTACATCTTCCGGAAAATCACCATTGAGGGCTGCGGTAATCATGGCGCGTGTGTAAGCCAATTTCATGCGTTTGCCCACCCCATAAGGGCCACCCGCCCAGCCCGTATTGATTAGCCAAACGTTGGTGTTGTTTTGCTTTATTTTATCGCTCAGCATCTCTGCATATACGGCAGGATGTAAGGGCATAAAAGGCGCGCCAAAACAAGCGGAAAAATTGGGTTGAGGTTCGTTAACGCCCTCTTCGGTCCCGGCAACCTTGGCTGTGTAGCCCGATATAAAGTGATAGGCCGCTTGCCCGGGTGTGAGTTTTGAAATGGGCGGTAAAACACCGAAAGCATCTGCCGTGAGAAAGAAAATATTTTTAGGATTGTGTCCAATAGAACCCTCTTGAATGTTATCTATGTGATACAAAGGATAGCTCACGCGGGTATTTTGTGTGATAGAAGTATCGGTATAGTCCACTTCTCCTGCCTCGTTGAGTATGACGTTTTCAAGTATGGCACCTTTCTTGATGGCTCTGAAAATTTCGGGTTCGCTTTCCTCCGTCAGGTTTATTACCTTGGCGTAGCAACCGCCTTCAAAATTGAATATGGTGTTTTCGGGCGTCCAACCGTGTTCGTCGTCGCCGATTAACTTTCTATTTGGGTCAGCAGACAAAGTAGTCTTGCCCGTGCCGGACAATCCAAAAAACACCGCGGTGTCTCCCTCAGCGCCCACGTTGGCGCTACAATGCATAGGCAAGGTGTTGTGAAACACAGGAAGTTCAAAATTTAGGGCCGAAAAAATGCCTTTTTTCATTTCGCCGGTATAGCCCGTTCCGCCTACGATTGCTATTTTTTTGGTAAAATTCAAAATGGCAAAATTGCCCTGACGTGTTCCGTCCACTTCCGGGTCTGCTTCAAAGCTGGGCGCGTCTATTACCAACCAATCATGTGTAAAATCATCTCCTTTTGCAGTTTCAGGTCTTATAAACATATTGTAAACAAAAAGTGCGCTCCACGGATATTCGGTTATAAAACGAATCTGTGTGCGATAATTTGGATCTGCACAAGCGATTGCATCTCTGACGAACAGATCTTTGCCGGAAAAATAATTTGTAATTTTATGGTAGAGCCTATCAAACTTCTCGGCATCAAACGGAAGGTTGATATCACTCCACCAAACTTTACTTCGGGTGATGTTATCTTCCACTATAAATCGGTCTTTGGGTGAGCGTCCAGTAAACTTTCCTGTATTGATAGCCAATGCACCATTGGCAGCCTCTCGCCCCATGTTTAAATCAATAGTCATTTGGTGAAGCAGATCGGGATCTAGTTGATACATTACCTTTTTAGGGTGGATGCCATAAGGTTTAAGAGAAATTTGGTTTGTTATATGAGGTTGCACAGCCATGAGATTTTGTTTAAATTTAATTGCTTGTCTAAGCAAATTTAAAAAAATGTAACATTTAAGCTCATTTTCATGAAAGATTTAAAAAGTATTCATGAAAAACAGGTAAACGCTGACAATTGAATTGCACAATTAACAAAGTACAGCACACATTGTTTGATAAAATGAATATTAAAGGTTGTTTTTATCAAAGAAGCACGCAATCTTTAAATGGGCTGCTCGGCACGCCGAAGTCTCCCTGCTTTGGATATTTAGGGTAGTTTATAGCCGAATAGAAGATATTTACTATTTTTGAAAGAAAGCAAACATGTGTATAAATTATACCCCCCCTCGGGCTTTGCTGATTTAATGAATACTATGATTAAACATGAAACGGCTAATTAATTTAACTTTAAGTAATAGAGAGAAGTGGCTATTTACTTTTGTCTTGACATTAATATTTTCTTCTATTATCATTAAAAAATATCAGGATATAAACTTAATTGAAAATGACAGTTATACTATAGGCATTATTATCAGAAAAACATATAGTAAAGCATCTGACATGGAGTATTTATATTATTATAAAGGTCAAAAATTTAAAACTACAGGCTATAGTGGAGATAAGAAAAAAAGAAAAGTAGGAGGCCGTTATTTTGTAATATTTAACCAGAAGTGGGCAAAAAATAGCGAGCTTTTTGTGCAACTCCCCGTCCCAGACAGTATAAAAAAAGTGCCTTATGGCGGTTGGGATAAATTGCCGATTCCTGAATATCAAAAATATGTGGATGATTATTTTGAAAAATCAAACAATAATTGGTTTATGAGATTTATACCCCCATGGTAAGATGTAAATAATACCAGTGCTTCATAGCGTTACTATCATTATTTTGTTTACTTTAGATAATCTTATAATTCATAAACCTTTAATTTTAAAACTATGGGATGTTATAATTCGACCGTTATCAATGCACCAGCCGAAAAAGTATGGGCTGTATAATAATCATCGCCCAAAGTACCGCCGGAGCAGTTGGCGGTTACATACCCTGCCATAAATTCGTGGTGCGCAAGAATTCTTATTGTTTTTAAGGTAGCTTGTTAGGTCAAATATACTGCAAACCAAAAATGTTGCAAACTTTTTACTCTTGTAAGGAAATTTTGGTACCGTTTTCAAACAATATGGCCGTTACCAAACCATTGCGGGATTCAACTACCCGGGCTTTTCTGGTAAAGCCAGACATTGCGCTGCCTTCGTATAGACGTAAATTAAAACGGACCTCTGTGCTTTCCTCTCCTGAAAATGCAAAGTAAACAGTATAATAACCTATGGAAGCGGCTTCAAAAACCATAGTTCCCTTTTGTTTTTTAAAGCGGTATTCGGCACCATACGCACGGTTAGGCTCGAACATTTTACCTTCTTTCCAAAAAAACACGCAAGGCACACCGCATATTTCATCGATATTGGTAACCTTAAAACGGATCGTTATGGAGTCGGATTGTTCGACCCACTCTCTTCTTTCCACATTTGAAACCAATACTGGTTCGGTGGCGTAATTAATAATAATTATGGAGTCTTGAATTTGGTAGGTACCGTTCGCGTACACACAATCGCCGTTGCAATTGTGACTTCCAGAATGAAATTCAAAAGTACCATCTTTATTAAAGTTGTAGTTTACATAGGCTTCTGCCACAGACATCCCAATCGATTGTTTAACATCATACTCCCCATCGATATGAAACTGAGCAATAGCAGGAATGGTAGTATATGTAAACAAAGATAAAAAACAGAATATCAAAGTATTACTCACACTTCTCTCCTTTGGCATTAGAATTTCCTTCTTGTTCATTTTGAATTATTCTCTTAAGAAAAATTTTGTGCCATTAGCTAACTCAAACCCGGTGACCATATCGTTTTCTATATTTAAAATCTTCGCGTTTTCGATTTGATCATAGATAGCTTCACCTTTGTGATGATAGACGTCCAATTTAATTTCTGAATTCACCGTTCCGTTAAATATAAAATCATTTGTATAAGTGTATAAGCTAAAAACAGTAATTTTAATTGGGGTTTCACTTTTTTTAAAGATAAACTCTGCGCCCCAATCTCTATTGGGTTTAGTGTAAACCGAATCAATTAAATATTGAACACACTCCGGCTTGCCACACCAATCATCATGATTTATAATTTTGAACTTAATTTTGATGGAGTCCTTGTCGTTAATCCATTTCCTTACCTCTGTTTTCGCGGTCAGTGGTAATTCGGTCTGAGAAAAGTTCAGCGTTAGATTACCGTCTTTTATAATGTAAGTACCTGAAGCATATCGCCCGCCAATGGTCAGGTCTCCTTGCTCAATAAAAGTGAAATTCACATCATCATTAAATGTAAGACATGAGTTTCCGTTATCAATGCTTACAAACTGGCAATAGGGTTTACCAATTTTTACTGTTACTTGAGCTTGAAGCGGGTTATGTGCATAACAAGTAATCAAGCAAACCAAACATATTTTTTTGTATAATTGACTTTTATGTAAAGTACTCATTTTTTTGACAAGTTTGATTATACTGAGAGTTACTCTGAACATTTTTGACCTTTAGCATTTTCATTTCCCTCCGATTCATTTATAACAATATCTTTGATGAAAAGTCTGTCATTTTCATTAGAGATAAGCGATTTAAAGGCATCTGTTTCAAAATTGAATTGATTCTTTGTCGTGTCCCAAACGAACAATCCTCCAAATGCCATGGCTGTATAATAATCGTCGCCCAAAGTACCGCCGGAGCCGTTGGCGGTGTCCCATCTTTTCAAAGACGCAGCCATGGCGGTTACATACCCTACCATAAATTCGTGGTGCGCACGGTTTAAGTTATTTTCTTCAGTTATAAATCCCTTTTCAATGGCAATATTATTAAGGTTTGTTAAAAAATCTGAGCCGGGATACCCTATATTTAAAAAGTAAGCGTGTAAAGACTCATGAATCAACGTTCTTGCTATAGAAAGTCTGGTTGCTTTTTTTGCATATATTTCGGATACGGTTGTGATATAGGTTGTTTTTATGGCAGTCTTTTTCTGAGTTGTTATGGCATTTCGGTCACCTATATCACCAACTTGTATTACATAATCATATTCTCTGGAAGCATTAAACACAGAGAGGATAAACTCCGTAAGCGTGGCCGGTTGTTCAAAATCCGGTAAATTAAGCAAATCTACGAACGTAGCCTCCTGAAATATCTCAGGTTTCAAGGGGTCGTTTACGAAACGAGTCAAGCCCATAAGGGCATCAAAAACACAGGGATGTTCTTCTCGCATTTGTTTTTTGTCAACTATCAACTGATAATCGGGTTTTTCGGTCGGTCTATCTTTTAGATATCGTATAATGCTACCCGAATAGTCTGACTCCCCATACCTATACGCATCTTTGTCATAACTGCCGTTGGTACCGCCAAAACCGCTGCGTTCTACCCAAACCCACTCCGTAGAAGAGCCGTCGTATTGGGTGTTTTGATACTCCCAAGTGCCATTACTGCGATTCATATACCAATCGGTGTAATAAGAGGTGGTCAGCGATACCCAACCGCCACCGCCTCCACCACATCCACCGCTTGAGCCACCCCCCTGACGATTAAAAGTTAACATACAGTCAAGTGAATCTGTACAACCTGCACCGCCAATAGGAGCTTTTTGCATACATTGTTGCGGGATTACGGGCAAGCCGTCTATGCTTTCAGCAATATCTACCACAGTTGACACATCTTCACCATCTCGGATGAAACGCATCAATGCCAATTGTCCTTTCATATCGTAAAGATAATTAATTCCGGTAAAATTGCTGAACGCAAAATAACCGGGTTGCAGATTATCATCATCCGTATAACTTACAAAGCGCGACAAACGATAATGTGGCACACCTTTTTGATCGACAAAGGCCAATAAAGTAAAATTCTCCCTACCGCCAATGCCATTTTCCGATTGATACCCCACTTGCCGGTTCATTTTAAATTCATACCAATCAACGGATTCAAATGCATGAACTTCGTAATTTTGCCATTGAACCATAAGATTGCCTTTCATAAGACCTAAAGAATCACTAAAACTTTCCCAAGAAAAATTGTTTTGAACAACCTCGACTGGCGAAAGATTAATGTGATTGTCAACAGATGGATTAAGTGCATCTTGTTCACAACCAAAGAACAACAGAAGAACGAATAGGTAATAAATTCTTTTCATTTTAATAAAATTTTAACACAAACTTACCCCCCCCCCCCCCCACTTATAAGCAAATATTTAATGTTAACAAATAGTTAATTTTATTATGTTTCAAAATTCAAACGGAAAAATGAATCTTACGCTTGCAAAATCTAATGGAAATGCAGTATATTTGCAACCGTTTTGAACCAACCTCTGACGAAATGCGTGTATGTTGCTTTGAATCAAACTTTTAAAATAATTTTCTATGGAACCCTTGATCCAATACGTACAAGACGAACTCATCCAAAAGAAAGATTTTCCATCTTTCAACGCAGGTGATACCATTACCGTTTATTACGAAATTAAAGAAGGTGAAAAAACGCGTACGCAGTTTTTTAAAGGTGTCGTTATCCAGGTAAACGGAAGTGGCGCTACCAAAACTTTTACCATTCGTAAAATGTCGGGCACCGTTGGTGTGGAAAGAATTTTCCCACTCAATATGCCTGCTCTCCAAAAAATTGAAATAAACAAACGCGGCAAGGTCAGACGTTCACGCATCTACTACTTTAGAGGTCTTACCGGTAAAAAAGCCCGTATCAAAGAAAAAAGGAATTAGTTTTCTGCTTAAAGTCCCGCCCACCGCGGGACTTTTTCTTTATTAACAATTGTTCATAACCCATGTTCATTATTGGCGGAAAAGTTAAAAAAACAGTTCTGTCAAAATGAAGCAATCTTGCCATATCTTTGAAATATCAAAACGGAGCAAGTGTTGTGTAAGCAACCAAAAAGCTTCGCCAGATAACAAGAACGTTCTTTAAAAGTTTGATAAGCGCAAGCGCATTTCTGAAAAAAGATTGTACGTAAGTGCAATTCAAAAAGCAGTCTTTTCGGATAAAGTAATTTACCGAACTCCTTCGGAGGAAAAACAACCGACTCGTTTGGTTGTCATCGAGTATGCGCCCAACGTGAAACACCGTTTCACGCATGTGTAAAACACGATAAACACTTAGGTGCTAAATTGGGTTTTAGAGTATGTTAGCTCAGCGATATCAAGCGAAGCCTGAATTCAAATTTGTGCGAAAAGTAAACATCGAAAGATGCAAACGACATTGCACGAATCTAAAAATTCGGGTCAAACAATTCTGAAAGTTCGTACGATCACAACTGGCAGCAATGTCCGGATTTGTTCGGAAGGCTCTAAGAAAAGTTTGGAAGCCATATCAAAAACATGGAAACATGATTTGGTGTGGCTTTTTTCTTTTGCGCCTTTTTGAAATATTTACCCGGGTAGCCGGGAGCTGTGTGAATATTTGTATTTTTACACTCCTATTTGCACCGCATGCAACAAGCATTCAACCATCTACTTGAACGGCGTTTTTCTTTTTTAAAGGAGAAAAAACTTTTGGTAGCCGTCAGTGGCGGCGTTGACAGCATGACTCTTGTTCAATTGTTGTTGATACACGCTTGCGATATTAGCATCGCTCATGTCAACTTTGGCTTGCGCGGCGACGCATCTGACCAAGACGAAGCCTTCGTAACATCCTTCGCAAAAGAACACCATATTCCCTGTTTTAGTAAACGTTTTGATACGATTTCTTATAAAAAAGAACACAAACTTTCTACACAGGAAGCCGCACGTGCACTCAGGTACCAATGGTTTGATGCACTTCGAAAAGCACATGGTTTTGATTTTGTTCTCACCGCGCATCATCTGGACGACAGCCTGGAAACTTTTTTGATGAACCTCAGCCGCGGAACTGGTTTGGACGGCTTATTGGGCATTCCTGAGCAGAATGAATATATCGTTCGACCAATGCTTCGCTTTAGCAAAGCAGAAATTATAGATTTTGCCAAGACCCATCATCTCAAATGGCGCGAAGACAGCAGCAACCAAACAGACGACTACCTGCGCAATAAAATTCGGCATCAAATTATTCCACACCTCAAGTCGGTGCATCCTACTTTTGAAAACAATTTTTTGAACACTTTAGATAAACTTGGGTTGCATACACAGCTTTTAGAAACAGAAGTCGAAAAATTTAAAAACCAACACTTTCACACGCTTCAAAAGCATATTGAAATCCCCGTGAAAAACCTACTGAAATTGAATCCTTTACCTTTATTTTTGTACCGATTGTTCAAACCTTACGGATTTAAAGATTTTGAGACTTTGCAACATTTGCTGCAAGCCCAAACGGGAAAAGTGGTACTTTCCGAAACACATCAATTGACAAAAAACAGAGGTGTTTTAATATTGACAAAGCGAGAAGAAGAAGCATTAAAATTAGCGTTTACCATAGACGAGCACATGACCGCTATCAATGATCCTATATGCTTAAAAATAAATTACAATCCTTCGAAATGTGAAAAGGGCGAGAATACTATTATAATTGATAAGAAAACTATAAAATTCCCACTAATCCTTCGCAAATGGCAAAAAGGCGATTATTTTTACCCCACCGGAATGCAAGGAAAGAAAAAATTGAGTAAATATTTTAAAGATGAAAAACTCAGTTTGCCTGAAAAAGAAAACATTTGGCTACTCTGCAATGAGGGACAAATTGTTTGGGTTGTTGGCATGCGTGCCGACCGTCGTTTTGCTGCGAATGAAAACTTAAATCATGTTATACAAATTACATACGAGCCCGCTTAGAATGAAAAAAAATCTTTATACAGCTATCTTTTTTTTGGTTTTCAACCTCCTTGGTTTTTCTCAAATCTTAGATCCAATTGATTGGTCTGCCAAAGCACAGAAAACAGCCGAAGACACCTATGAAATTCAAATAAAAGCCCATCTGGATCCGCATTGGCATTTGTATTCGCAACACGTTGCGCCCGGCGGTCCTATTCCCACACAGTTTGACTTTACAGACGCAGTAGAAAATTATAAACTTTTGGGAGAAACCTCAGAGCCCCAAGGGATTGAAAATTACGACGGCGTGTTTGAAATGGATATCAAGTATTTTGAAACTGAAGCTGTATTTACTCAAAAAATAGCATTGATCAATCCCTATTTGTCGGCTATCCGGGTAGATTTCACCTATATGGTCTGCGACGACACACGCTGCTTGCCTCCTACCACAGAAACGTATGAAATTCCCCTCGATGGAAGCCCGGCTTCAGAAATAATTGCCGAGGCAACAGAAGAAACCGCAAACGGACTCAACCAAATTTTCCAAAACCAACTACCTGTCAACAATCTATCAGGTAGCATTAAAGACACAGCAACCCAAAAACCGACGCCCTCTTCAAGTAGCAGCTTGTGGTCTATTTTCATTATTGCATTTCTGTCGGGTTTTGCAGCCTTGCTTACCCCTTGTGTGTTTCCAATGATTCCGTTAACCGTCAGCTATTTTACCAAACAAAATGCCGGTAACAGGGCTTCCAGTATTCGAGACGCTGTTTTTTATGGCTTGAGCATCGTGTTTATTTATGTGTTACTGGGCACCTTGGTCACTGCTATTTTTGGCGCAGACGTTTTAAATGTGATTTCTACTAATGTGTGGTTTAACCTCGCCTTTTTTGTGCTTTTGGTTGTTTTTGCCATTTCCTTTTTAGGTGCTTTTGAGATTGTTCTACCTAGCTCTTGGGCCAACATGGCCGATCGGCAAGCAGACAAACGCGGGCTCATCGGTATTTTGTTTATGGCCTTGGCCTTGGCCATTGTTTCTTTCTCTTGCACTGGCCCTATTGTTGGCACGCTACTGGTACAAGCCGCCACACAAGGAGGTTGGGCACCGGCCGTGGGCATGCTGGGTTTTTCTTCCGCTTTGGCTTTGCCTTTTATGCTGTTTGCCATGTTCCCAAATTGGCTACAATCACTGCCAAAATCCGGAGGTTGGATGCAAACCGTGAAAGTCACACTGGGCTTTTTGGAACTGGCACTTGCATTCAAATTTTTGTCAAATGCAGATTTGGTTTTGCAACTTCACTACTTAGAAAGAGAGGTCTTTTTGGCCATTTGGATTGCGGTTTTTGGTGCTTTGAGCTTGTATTTATTAGGCGCGATGAAACTCTCACACGACAGTCCGTCAACCGGCATATCAACCGGCCGCTTGGGCTTTGGACTTCTAACGCTGGCATTTACGATTTACCTGATTCCCGGTCTTTGGGGCGCGCCTTTAAAAATCATCAGCGGGTTTCCGCCGCCGCTTACGTATAGTGAATCGCCAACCGGAATTGGAACAAGTTCGGTTCTGACTGATGAAGTCACAGAAAAAGGGATGTCTCTCGGTCCGCACGGTATCAAACTGTTTAAAGATTACGATTTGGCGATGGCCTACGCACAAAAGGTAAATAAACCCTTGATGATAGACTTTACCGGACATGCCTGCGTCAACTGTAGGAAAATGGAAGATTACGTTTGGTCTGAGCCTCACATTTTAAAACGCTTAAAAGAAGAAATAGTTCTCGTATCGCTCTATGTGGACGACCAACGTGCACTGCCTCAAAACGAGCAATTTGTATCGGCTGCCACAGGTAAAAAAATCAAAACCATCGGAAACAAGTGGTCAGAATTTCAAATCACACGATATCAAACCAACGCACAGCCCTATTACGTTTTGGTAAACAGTGTTGGCGATATGCTCAACGCACCGATTGGCTATGTGGACGCACAAGTTTTTGAAAATTGGCTCAAAGAGGGCATCTCGGCTTATTAAATGGATCTTTCTCTTAAAAAATTAGCCATTTCGCGGATGGCAATGCCCCTGTGGCTAATGCTACTTTTTTCAGCAGCAGTCATTTCAGCAAAAGTTTTGTTGTATCCCTCGGGTATAAAGACCGGATCGTATCCAAATCCGTTTTTGCCCCTTGCTTTTCGGGTAATCTGACCGTGAATTATTCCTTCATAAAAATGAGTTTCTTCGCCAATCATCAAACAAATAACGGTTCTGAATTGCGCATTTCTATTGGTCTCAGCATTTATTTCATCTAACAGTTTTTGCATATTTGCTGCATCATTTTTAGACGCTCCGGCAAAGCGTGCAGAAAAAACACCGGGTGCGCCGCCAAGTGCTTCCACTTCCAAGCCACTGTCGTCTGCAAAACAATCCGTACCGAATTTGTTTTTTACAAAAGATGCTTTTAAGTGTGCATTTCCTCTAAAAGTATCTGAGGTTTCGGGTATATCTTCTGTGTGGTTTAAATCTGCCAATGTTTTGACAACAAAACAACCTTCCAACAAGCGACTTATTTCTGCAGCTTTGTTCGGATTTTGAGTTGCAAACACCAGTTTGGGCAAGTTTTCATTCATGGTGATAAGGTTCGTTGTTGAGGATGGTAAAAGCCCGATAGAGTTGTTCTGAAAAAAACAAACGTACCATTTGGTGTGAAAAAGTCATTCTGGAAAGTGAAATTTTTGCTTGTGCGCGTTGGTACAATGCTTCCGAAAATCCGTAGGGACCGCCTACTACAAAACACAAATTTCGGGTGCCTGCATTCATTTGTTTTTGCAACCATTCTGAAAAGACCGGAGAAGTGAAAGTTTTTCCGTTTTCGTCCAGTAAAACAAGCGTATCTGAAGCTTGCAGTTTGTGCAAAATCTGTTGCCCTTCCAGCTCTTTCTGAATCGTTTCAGATTGCTTTTTAGTGTTTTTTAAATCCGGAATCACGATGGTTTCAAAACGAATATAGTGTTGCAATCTTTTGTAATAGATATCCAAAAGTGCACTGAGATTGTTGTCCGTTGTCTTTCCTACTAAAATCAGTGTGATTTTCATCTGTTTATAATTATTTGTTTTCAACGGTCATGCTTCGACTGCGCTCAGCACAGGCACGGAACGCCCAATGATAGTCTTACGCTAGTTGGTCAATAATTATACATCGGCGTTTCATACCGCTAAAATATAAATAACTTGAACGAACGCCGGGTATTTTCGTATTTTTGTGTAAAAGTGAAAGATGTATATTCAGTCATATTTTTTTGAATCGGAACTTAAACGCATCATTGAGAATGCCTTGCGTGAAGATATCGGCGACGGCGATCACAGTTCGTTGGCCTGCATCCCGAGCACGGCTAAAGGCAGCGCCAAACTGTTGGTAAAGGATAGCGGCGTGCTTGCCGGTGTTGCTTTTGCGCAAGCCGTTTGTAGAGAAGTTGACGCCTCTTTGCAGATGGATGTTTTTATATCTGATGGTGAAGCGGTCAAACCCGGCGATGTGGCTTTTCACCTGAACGGTTCCGTGCAAGCTATCTTGAAAGCCGAACGACTCATACTAAATGGGATGCAGCGGATGAGTGCGATAGCCACTAAAACAAAAAAATATTCGGATGCGTTGCAAGGCACTAAAACAAAAATTTTAGACACCCGAAAAACCACACCCGGCATTCGGCTGTTGGAAAAATGGGCGGTACAAATCGGTGGCGGCACCAACCATCGGTTTGGGCTTTTTGACGCTATTATGCTCAAAGACAACCACATCGATTTTGCCGGAGGTGCTACCAAAGCCATTTCACTAGCCAAAGAATACCTCGAAAAAAATCAAAAAAAACTACCCATCATAGTAGAAGCACGAAGCCTCACAGAAATACAAGAAATTTTGAAGGAAGGTGGCATACAACGCATACTGATTGATAATTTTAGTGTGCCTGACACCAAAAAAGCCGTTGCACTTATCGGATCGCGCTGCGAAACCGAATCATCGGGCGGCATCACTTTTCAAATCCTGAGATCCTATGCCGATTGTGGTGTGGACTATATTTCTTCGGGTGCACTCACCCACTCCGTCAACAATTTAGATTTAAGCTTAAAAGCGCTATAATATGCCATCAGAAATTGAGAGCAAACTCGCTAAAATTCCCATTATTTGTTCCTTGGTAAATTTGGGAAATATGATTAAAATTCCGGGTTTTGAAGGCTTGACGCTGTATAATGTGTTGGAACTCTATATTGTTGGCATCATAAAAGGTGCGCTGACCTCTCGTGCAGGGTCGGTATCTTTTAGTTTTTTTATGGCCATTTTTCCTTTTTTACTCTTTGTACTCAATCTCATTCCTTATGTCCCGATTGAGGATTTTCAAGCCGATGTTGTTGCCTTTATAGACGAGCTGTTACCACCACAAACCTCCGATTTTTTCAATGGCATCATTATCGATATTATGGAAAACCGACATGGAGGTTTGCTGTCATTTGTGATAATTCTATCCCTTTTCTTATCTGCCAACGGTGTACATTCTATTTTTGCTGCCTTTGAAAATTCCTATCACGTGGAAGTAAACAGGTCCTTTTTTAAACAATATTTTTCGTCTTTGGGCGTCGCATTGATACTTGGCATCATGCTGCTCATCACTGTAGTAGGTATCGTATTTTTTGAGTTGGTTGTCCGGTTGTTGATTGAACAAGAAATCATTACCGATGCCATTTTCTGGATTACCATAGGTAAGTTTTTTTTCTATTTGACCATGATTGTACTGTCTGTAGGCATACTGTATTATTTTGGAACGGCCAAATGTAATCGGTCCCGGTTTTTTTCGGTTGGCTTGTTGCTGACCTCACTTCTCATCATTGGCACAACCTATCTTTTTGGTGTTTATGTAGAAAATTTTTCTCAATACAACGAACTCTACGGCTCTATTGGTGCGCTGCTCATTTTGATGATTTACATATGGTTAAATGCCAATATTTTACTGCTTGGTTTTGAACTTAATGCTACATTAAAAAAATTAAAAGAAGGTATTTCACTCTCTCAAATTTCCTGATTTATGACCTTCTTTGCCGACATCCTTTTGCCCATATCGCTACCAAAACCTTTTACCTACGAAATCAATCGAGACGAAGCGTTGTTTCTTAAAAAAGGCATGCGTGTGGCGGTACCGTTTGGAAAAACAAAAATTATAACCGGACTTGTCTATGGTGTGCATCAAAATCCGCCGGCCTATGAAACCAAAGAGATCTATCAAATTTTGGATACCCAACCCATCGTTTCCGGTGCACAAATAGATTTTTGGGAATGGATTGCTTCCTATTATTTGTGCACTATAGGCGAAGTGATGCGGGCTGCACTGCCGGGTATATTGCTCATAGAAAGTGAAACTAAATTTATACGTCACCGCCAAGCTGATGACAGCACAACGCTCAACGATGAGGCTTTTTTACTGATGGAGGCCTTTGACATGCAAGCCATTTTATCTTTAAAAGACATTTCCGGCATCCTCAATAAAAAGAATGTAATGCCGGTTGTAAAGGGGCTGATGGAAAAACAACTGATAGAAGTAGAAGAAGTTTTACAAGAAGGATACAAACCCAAAACCGAAAAATACTTGTCGCTGCACCCTCAATTTTCTGTGGAAAACGATTTACGTGATTTGTTGGATAAAATGAGTCGAGCGCCAAAACAAAGGGAGGCATTTTTATCTTTTGTGGCACTTTACCAAGTTTTGAAGAAACCCATACGCAAAGTAGATGTGGTTCAAAAAATAGGCAAAGATGCTTCAGCCTTGCAAAAATTGATTGAAAAAGAAATACTCCTGGAGAGCAAAGTGGAGGTTGATCGTGTCATATTTGATCATTTGCCGCTGATTGCGCCAAAAAAGTTGACGGCTGATCAAAAAAATGCCTTAGAATCTGTACAGCAAAGTTTTTTGGAAAAAGATTGTTGCTTGCTACACGGCGTCACTTCATCCGGAAAAACTGAACTCTACGTGGACCTCATCAGCAAGTATATCTCCTTGGGAAAACAAGTACTTTATTTGGTGCCTGAAATTGCCCTCACCACCCAAATCGTCATGAGACTCAGAGGATATTTTGGAGATGCTGTGGCTGTTTATCACTCCAAATACAATGCAAAAGAGCGTGTAGAAGTTTGGCAAAAAGTATTGGAAGGCTCCACCAAAGCCGGTATAGTCATTGGTGCGCGTTCGGCAATTTGGCTTCCGTTTTCCAACTTGGGATTGGTGGTGGTTGATGAGGAACACGAAACTTCTTACAAACAATTTGAGCCAAACCCCCGGTACAACGCCAGAGACGCTGCCATTTACTTAGCCAAAACACAAGGTGCCAAAGTACTGCTAGGCACAGCCACACCAAGCCTTGAGAGTTTCTATAACGCCCAAAAAAACAAATACGGGTTTGTAAGATTGGACAAACGTTTTGGGGAATTTGACCCGCCTGAAATACGATTCGTGGACTTGCGCGAGGCATACAAACGCAAGCAAATGAAAGGATTCTTTTCCAAAGAATTGCTGACAGAGCTGGAAAACACTTTGTCTAAGAAACAAAAAGTCATCTTGTTTAAAAATCGACGCGGCTTTGCACCCGTAGTAGAGTGTAAAGATTGTGGAAATGTGCCTTACTGTCCGAATTGCGATGTGAGCCTCACATATCATCAAGCAAATCATAAACTGCGCTGTCATTATTGCGGATTTGCTGCTGCTATGCCCACCAACTGTTTTGCTTGCGGCAGCATTCAGCTAGACACAAAAGGGTTTGGTACCGAGCAAGTGGAGGAAGATTTAAAAAAAATGTATCCCGATCTCAAAATCGGGCGGATGGATTCGGACACCACACGTGGTAAAAATGCCTTCGACAAAATCATCAAGGCTTTTGAAGGGGGAGATTTTGACGTCTTAATTGGCACACAAATGATTTCAAAAGGGCTCAATTTTAAGCAAGTGGGTCTTGTGGGCGTATTGCAGGCAGATGATTTGCTTCACCAACCCGATTTCAGGGCGCACGAACGATGTTTTCAACTGTTGCAACAATTATCCGGCCGTGTGGGTAGAGGCGATTTGCGTGGAAAAGTCATCATACAAACCTACAGTCCCGGACACGAAATTTTGCAGCAGGTAGCCGGTTCCGATTTTGATGGTATGTTTGCCAAAGAGCTTCAGCAAAGAAAAGATTTTGAATATCCGCCGTTTCAAAAACTTATAAAAATCACGCTCAAGCACAGAGACTACCACAAGACAGCACAAGCCGCCGAGTGGATGGCTGCCGGACTCAAAACGATGCCAAACGTAAAAGTACTTGGCCCGGAGACGCCTGTTATCGGTCGTATTAGAAATGAACACATCAAACAACTTTTGGTGAAAACGCTCAAGGACACTGCCTTGCAGGACCGCAAAAAGTACATCTATAAACTCAGGGAAAAATTGTTAACCACAAGAGATTTTAGAGCTGTAAAAATAGTATTGGATGTTGATAATTATTAGTTAGGCTAAAAATAAATTATAATTCCCCAATCTTTTGTCAGTTTTTATATGAAATTCTTGCCATACATCAATGTTTGGTTTACCGCACTAATATAAATTTGTTTTATAAAATTCGGGGATAAAAGAACCAAAAACTAAAATTAGTAGCAAGTCTTAAAGAATCTTATTTTGTAGGTGATGAACTCTTTATAAAATGATGTGGATAATTTGGTTTACGTTTTTGAAAAGTTAACACCGACTCTTTCCTTATTATACCATCTTCGACATTAATCGCTTTTTGAATTGTAGCATTCTCCATCCAACTTCTACGACCTTCTAAAATGGTGGGTAAATATACAATTAGTGCCGCAGAAATTGACCTTGAAGCACTTTCCCATAAATAACTTGGCGTATGATCAACAGCATAATAGTCTACCCTATTAATATGTAGAATTGGATTTTTAAAAGTTGTAGGTTTTGCAAAATAGAATCCCATTCCTTCATCGCAACTGACATCAATAATTAGTCGCTCCTTATAAATTCTCATTTTCATTTACACGGATTAATTTTGGGTACAAATTCCAACGGAATAAAA
>JAVVDW010000014.1:0-86034 GCA_032251335.1 Flavobacteriaceae bacterium
AGTGGATTCCTGCCTACACCTTTAAGAATGTCGCTAAAGAGCGTTATGGTCGATGAATCAACAATTTTAAGATCTTTTACAGCGGGTTCATAAGTTCTGCTGTCCGATAAAAAACGATGGTAACGTTTATAGAGCAAATGATAAATATCAGCAAATACTGCCGAGTTTCTTCTCTTGTTAGCATCAGACAAGGTGCTGCGTTTAGGAAAATCTTTTAACCCCAAATGATTGATTTTACCTTCACAAGCAAGCATAATACTCGATACTTCACGAAGTGAGCTACAACCACTGATAACAGTGAAAATCATAGTAACCAAGTGCTCGTATGTAGTGAACTTTTTAGTGTATCTGTCGCTGTTGTGCTTTTTGGCTGTCCGATAAACATCATTGGGCAAAATGAAATTTAAAACTTGTTTGATAATGGGTTGACCGCTAAAATTTTTACTTTTGTTCATATCTCAGTTTTGTGGTAAAAACCAAGATATAAAATAAGCGGGAAATCCAGTTAAGGAAATCCCGCTTTTAAATTCTTTTATCGGACACTACTGAATTTTAATAATTAAAAAAAATAGTTAGATTTGTTATGCCCAAATTTTTACCAAGATGAATCAGAGAACTTTACATCCCTGCATCTTATTGGTCTATTGAATGTTTCTGCGCAATAGTGGCGTGCACTTTGCGCAGCTATACTTGTTTACCTGCCTTTGGTGGTGTTTCTATCATTGCGTAGGCACTTTAAGAAGCGTAGCTTGCTGTTTATCCCCCAAATTCTCCATAGTATGAAAAAGAATTACTTTTACTTGGCTTGCAAATTGTCAATTGCCCTTTTTCTTTCATTGACCATTCAAGTTTATTCACAAACAACTCAAATTCATCAAGTTGATTTTGAATCAGACGTAGATAGCTGGGCTTTGGTCGGTATTAATACACTTCGCTCAACCGGCGGTGCATACAAAAACAGCTTTAAATTGAGTATGGCCGTTAATGGAAGTACGGCAACATCTCCCACAATCAACACTAGTGGTTTCGATAAGGTTGATATTGAGATGTTTATCCGTAGCAATGATGCTTCAACCAACCACACGGTCACCATTCAATACAGACCCAATAACACTTCAGCATGGCAAGATGTTCGCGTGGTTACTAAAGGTGATGGCACAGCTGAACGAGACATAAATTTCAATGGAGGTTATCATTACATTACCGCAACGCTTTTGGCCACTTCATCAACTTTCGGCAATAATGCTCAATTTAGACTCATCACAAGTGTAAACAGTAATTTTAGAGAATTTTTTATTGACTATATCACCGTTTTCGGTACCAACTACAAAACCATCTCTACGGCTCCGGGTGGCATTGCTTCAAACCTCGATTTGTGGTTGCGCGCCGATATGGTAGATGGCGTTACTGTGCAAACGGACAATTCAGACGTAAACACTTGGATTGATTTTGGTCTTGGAAACAACGCCAAGGTAACCGACGCCACAAATCCCAATGTAGCAAGACCACAATACAGAAACAACGCCGTGCAAAACGTCAACTTCAACCCTGTTGTATCATTTGCCAACAACACGGCCACGGCACCAAAAGAAACCACCTATCTGAACGCCAACAGACAATTTCTTTACGGAACTTCGGGCTTTCATACCAATGATTTTTTTGCGGTAGTAATTCCCGATACGCCCATCAGCAGCGGAACAAACCCTCCGATGGACGTCTTTACTTCGCAGCGCGTTTCCAGCAACCCTTATGATGAAGATATCACAGGATTTGGCTTCGGAAACTATTCTGCACGGTTTTCCGGAGAAGTGATTGCGTATGCGCTCGGTACCAATCCCTCGCCCTCGCCCTCCAACCCCAATCTAAGAGGCTATGGGATTGCCGAAGTGAGTGGCAATACCTATAGCACTATCGGTATTGTAAATGCCAGAAACAACACCTCGGGTACCCAAGAACTATTTCTAAACGGGCTCAATATAGGCAATACCGAAGTGGGTGTGCCCCAGTTTTCCAACGAAAACAACCGCAGGTTTTGGCTGGGAAGAAGCCAGGTTTTTGATGGCAGTTATAACGGACGTATCGCAGAGGTTGTCACCTATTCTTCCAGAAAAAACGACATAGCCGAACGTATTCGCATAGAAAGCTATTTGGCTGTGAAATATGGAATTACGTTGGGTGTTAATGGTATCAGCCAAAATTATCAGGACAGTAACGGCAATATAATTTGGGATGCTTCATTTCCCGGATTTAACTTTGATATAGCCGGAATTGGCAGGGATGATGCTTCCCAACTCAATCAGAAACAATCCAAAAGCCAAAACAACGGAACCAACTCACCTGTCTTGACTATTGGTCTAGGTGATATTTTACCTACCAACACTGCCAATCCAAATAGTTTTGACACGGACCGCGCCTTCTTGGTTTGGGGTTCAAACGGTTTGGATATGAACAATTCGGGAACGCCTATATCTTTGAGTTTTGGACCGGATGTTGTGACAACCACAACCGAAGTTCCCAACCGCAAATGGCGATTGGTTGAAACCGGCGGAAATGTGCCTACCGTAAAAGTATCGGTACCCACAACGGCTGTCTCAACAGTTTTTCCACCCATAGGTAATGATGCTTTTGTGATGGTTGTAGCAGACGACCCCAACTTTACCACCAACATAGAAACTGTTTTTATGACGCAAAATGGCGCCAACCAGGAAGTTTTGTTTGATTTTGACGGCGTAAAGTACATCACTTTTGGAGTGGCGCACGAAACCGTCACACCCCGACATTTGACTTTTGATGGTTTCGATGATTTTGTCAGAACGGACAACGCTCCGGTTTTGAACACCAATTTCACTATAATGGGTTGGATTCGCACACTCGGCCCCAACGCCACTTCTTCTGACCAAACCATTGTTTCAAATACAGATGGCGGCAATGGATTTCTGTGGGTGATAAGAGACAATGGCAGATTCCAATCATCTTGGACGGGCGGTGGTAGCAATTTTATCGAATCTTCCATAGACATACCCGTCAACGAGTGGCACCATTTGGCTGTGACTTTTGACGGTGCCTTGGCACGGCTTTATATAGACGGTGTTTTGGACAAATCTGAGCCCAAAAATGCGCCGGCAGCTTTTTCAAATGTTTTCAGTATTGGTGCCGAGTTTAGAACCCAAGCAGATATTCGAAACTTTTTTAATGGCAATCTAGAGGAAATTAGAATTTGGGATAGGACTTTGAGCCCTGAAGAGATTCGCTTCATCATGAATCAAGAAATAGAACAAGCGGGCAGTGGCACCTTGGGAAAAATCATTCCCGGAAGTGTTACCAAAAATGACTTGGCAAGCCTAAATTGGAACAGGCTTACGGCTTATTATTCCATGAATTCATTTATTGGAACACATATCAATGACGATTCTCAAAACAACCAACGCGGGCGACTTATAGTCCCAAACAAGGTACAGGTTTTCAACCAAACAGCTCCGCTTCCATACATATCGGCAAACAGCGGTGCCTGGAGCAATACTGCCACTTGGCGCAATGGAAACATCATGCCGATTCCCAACAACACTTCTATAGTTGACGGGTTGACGACGGTTGATTGGAATATTGTCAGAACCGCACATGACATACATTCCAACGGAAATAAAACCCTATTGGGGTTGTTTGTAGATGCCAATGTATTAGCTGCTCAAAATGACTCCAAAATAGAAGTGAGCCATTATTTAAAACTAGACGGTACTATCGACCTTGAAGGCCGGTCGCAACTGATACAAAACCAAGATTCGGACTTAGACCCCACGAGTGCCGGCATCTTGCAAAGAGACCAACAAGGCACTACGGATATTTTTAAATACAACTATTGGTCATCGCCGGTAGGGCTTCCAAACAACAGTACAAACAACAACGACTACAGCCTAGACGGCGTACTCAGAGATGGTACCAATCCGGCAAATCCACTCAGCATCAACTGGGTTTCGGGCCTGGACGGTGCTCCGACGACGCCTATCAGTATCAGTACATTTTGGACCTTCAAATTTGACAATTCACCGGGCTTTATCAATAACTGGATAAAAATTACACCTACAGACCTACTCAAACCCGGTATTGGTTATATTCACAAAGGCTCGGGTGCATCAGGAAGTTTTCAAAACTACGTTTTTCAAGGTAAACCCAACAACGGTCAAATTCAACATACCATTTCGGGAACTATGCTCACGCTTTTCGGCAATCCGTATCCATCAGCGTTCGACTACCGAACATTCATTATAAATAACTTAACTGCCGTTGACGGAACTATATATATGTGGGAACACTGGGGTGGCGGGACTCACAATTTGCTGGATTACCAAGGCGGATACAGCGTCTGCAATTTGATTGGTTGCGTACCCGCGCTTTCGCATCCGTCTGTGAATCAAACCGGCTCCGGCACCATCACTCCGGGTAGATTTTTACCCGTAGGCCAAGCTTTTTTCCTTTTTGGCGATGCAGATGGCGGCACCATTACTTTTGACAACAGTTACAGATCTTTCATCAAAGAAGACAACCCGCAGTCGAGCATTCATTTCGAAGCCAACAAACCCGACCTCTTATCTGTTTTCGAAGACCCGCATTTCAACGACAACCAAGAAGATTCGTTCAGTTCTTCGCAAATCCCTCCTTTTATCCGCTATGAATACACCACCCCCGATGGTTTTAAAAGACAATTACTGTTAGGCTTTCTGGATGGATTGGCCACAGACGAATACGACAAAGGATTTGATGCCAGAAACCTCGACGAACAGCTCAATGATATGTATTTTGTGCAAAACGAAAACAAACTGGCCATCCAAGGCGTGGGGGCACTCAACTTGCAAAAAACATATCCCTTAGGAATCACGGCAAATACAACTGGCACGGCTAGCTTAAAAATTCTTCAAACAAATGGCATACCTACAGACGTCCCCATCTACTTTTTTGACAAACAAACCCAAGAACGTGTCAACCTTCGCGAACTACCCCTGAATATTGAGATTTCTACCGTAGGAGAAATACGCGATAGGTTTGAAATTCAATTTACGGATAGCACGCTTTCTACCGAAGATTTTGAAGAAGCATCTGAAAACATAAAGTTGTTTTTCGAGCCGGAATCTCAAAAGCTCAAAATCGTAAATAACACCAGTGATTTCGAAATCGCAACCGTACAAATTTATGATCTTTTGGGTAGAAGAATTCACGAATCAAATTCATTTTCGCCAAGCCAAAATAACATAGAACTCTTTTTGCCAAATGCATCTAGTGGCATTTATTTGGTAAAAATGCATTCGGTCACAGGCAAGAAACTGACCAAGAAAACAACTTTTCAACTTCTAAACTAAATAATTATTTGTGCGTTAGCGAAGAAGCCGTCTTACAACACGAGGCGGTTTTTTTGTTTTTGATACAGCCCGATGTGTTTTAAAAAATTTCACGAGCCACAGCCGCAATATTGTCAGACTTGCCCATAGAGTAGAAGTGCAATACCGGTGCGGCTTTCCGAACGAGCTCTTTGCTCTGCGCCACACACCATTCTATGCCCACTTGCCGCACGGCTTTGTCGTCTTTGCACTTCACCACTTCCATCACCAAATCATCCGGCAAATCAACCTTAAAACGATGCGGTATCAAGTTGAGTTGTTTCTTGGTAGCCAAAGGTTTTAGCCCCGGAATAATGGGCACCTCAATACCGGCTGCCCGACACTTCGCCTCAAATTCAAAAAATTTTTTATTGTCAAAAAACATCTGCGTCACTATATAGTGTGCCCCGTTTTTAATCTTCTTTTTCAAAAAGTGCAAATCGCTTTCAAAACTTGGTGCTTCCATGTGTTTCTCCGGATATCCGGCCACGCCAATGCAAAAATCGGTTTGTGCGGAGTTTTTCAAATTATCGTCTAAATATTTGCCTTGGTTCATGGCCACAATTTGCTTCACCAATTCCTCGGCATACACATGCCCGTTTTTTTCCGGCCTAAAATAAGTTTCGCTTTTCACCGCATCGCCTCTGAGCGCCACCACATTGTCTATACCCAAAAAACCGAGATCAATCAAAAAATTTTCTGTATCCTCTTTGGTAAACCCACCACACAAAATATGCGGCACGGCATCTACGCCGTAGCGGTTTTGCACCGCCGCACAAATCCCCACCGTTC
This sequence comes from Flavobacteriaceae bacterium, assembly GCA_032251335.1. Classification (GTDB taxonomy): domain Bacteria; phylum Bacteroidota; class Bacteroidia; order Flavobacteriales; family Flavobacteriaceae; genus UM-FILTER-40-17. The sequence goes on from JAVVDW010000014.1 coordinate 6,162, forward strand.
CCGGTCTTTTTCGCGTCACCCGTTTCTCCAGAAAGCCGTTTGGCAACTCGTGATAGTCGTATTCCTCTCGGTGATAAGTCACATCTATAAACGGCGGTTTAAAGTCCATCAACGGGTCTATGTTTTCAAAAATAGACTGTATGTTTTGCCCCTTGAGCGGCGGTAAAATCTCGAATGAGAAAAGCGTTTTTCCTTCAGATTTCTGTATGTGATCGGTTATTTTCATGCGTTTATGTTTTTTAATCAGTAGAATTCTCCTTGGTTTTGCCTTGAGATTACAATATGTATTTGTACAATTTTTTAGGCGTTTTTCAGCCAAATGCCACAAGGCATTTGGCTGAAACCGGGCTATCTGCTTTAGTCCCCGCCATACGGCGGGGCGCTACCGCTTCTATCCCTAACGCGTTTGCTAACTGCAAAAATGATATGTTTTTCAATCTGTGTAGTTTTTTGTAAAACTTTATAAATTTGGTCGCAACCATTTGGTCGCTTCCGCTATATCCATGTTTTTTCGTTGTGCAAAATGCGTCACCTGATCAGGCAAAATTTTACCCAAACCAAAATATTTCGCCTTAGGATGCGCCAAATACATCCCCGAAACAGATGATGCCGGCCACATAGCTAAATTTTCCGTCAGTTTGACACCGATGTTTTTTTCGACCTCCAAAACTTTCCAAATGGTTCTTTTCTCTGTATGATCGGGACAGGCAGGATAACCCGGTGCCGGACGAATCCCGGTATATTTTTCTTTGATGAGCTCTTCACTGCTGAGTTTTTCCCCACTTGCATATCCCCAATATTCCGTTCGCACCTTGTGATGTAGATATTCAGCAAAAGCCTCCGCCAATCGGTCAGACAGCGTTTTGGCCATGATGGCGTGGTAATCGTCCAAATCTTTTGCATAGGCATCGGCTATGGCGTCTGTCTCAAATCCGGCTGTTACACAGAATAGCCCTACGTAGTCTTGCTTGCCGATTTCTTCCGGTGCCACAAAATCGGCCAAAGCCAAGTTGGCCACACCTGCCGTTTTTACACTTTGTTGGCGCAGTGTAACCAGCTTATCCAGGGGTTTGCCGCTTGCGTCACATAAAGCAATATCGTCTGTGTCCACTTGGTTAGCTGGGAAAAGTCCGAAAACACCTTTAGGCTGTAGCGATATGTTTTCAATCCAGCTGCGCAACATGTTTTGGGCGTCTTCATATACAGCCTTCGCTTGCTCGCCAACTACTTTGTCTTCTAAGATATTTGGAAACCTGCCGTGAAGTTCCCAAGCCTGAAAATATGGAGTCCAATCCAAAAAGGGAACCAATGCTTCCAAGTCCGGCTCAAGCGTTTTTACACCCAAAAAGTTTGGTTTTACAGGACTAAATTCGGACCAATCCAATCGCAATCTATTGGCTCTTGCTTGCTCCAGCGAGTGGTATTTCTTCTCGCTTTTTCGAGATGCATAGCCTTCAGAAAGCGCAGTGTATTCTTGTTTGATTTGATCGCGAAATTGGGTGTAGTTTTTCTTATTCACCAAATTCCCGGCAACGGATACTGCTCTTGAGGCGTCTAAAACATGCACTGCAGCTTGGCTGTACTCGGGGGCAATTTTCACTGCAGTGTGTAAGCGAGACGTAGTGGCACCGCCTATCATCAACGGAATTTCCAAACCTTGTTTCTCCAGCGCTTGCGCCACATACACCATTTCGTCCAGCGAAGGGGTAATCAATCCGCTGAGTCCGATGGCATCTACCTGTTCGCGCACGGCGGTTTCTATGATTTTTTCCAAAGGCACCATCACGCCGAGGTCAATAATTTCAAAATTGTTACAACCCAATACCACGCCCACTATGTTTTTACCAATGTCGTGAACATCCCCTTTCACGGTAGCCATCAAGATGCGTCCGGCATTTTTTCGCGCACCTACCTCTGCGGGAAATTTCTTTTTTTCTGCTTCTATGTAAGGCAACAAATAGGCGACGGCCTTCTTCATCACCCGAGCCGATTTGACCACTTGCGGCAAAAACATTTTTCCGGCACCAAACAAATCGCCCACGATATTCATGCCGTTCATCAAAAAAATTTCAATGACATCCAAAGGCTTTTCCGACAACTGTCGCGCTTCTTCCACATCGATTTCAATGAATTCGTCCAGGCCCTTTATCAAGGCGTGCGAAATGCGCTCTTGCAAGGGCAACTGTCGCCATTCTTGCTGAGCCTTTTCACTTTTTTTGCCGGTGTCTTTTACCCGATCTGCATAGTCAAGCAGCCTTTCTGTGGCGTCTTCTCGTCGGTCCAACAGGACATCTTCTACGAGTTCGAGCAACTCTTTGGGAATTTCATCATACACCTCCAACATTTCAGGGTTTACGATGCCCATGGTCATACCGTGTTTTATGGCGTGATACAAAAAGGCGGCGTGCATGGCTTCGCGAACCAAGTTGTTTCCCCGAAAAGAAAACGACACATTGCTCACCCCGCCGCTGACATTGGCGTAGGGCAAATTTTCGCGTATCCATTTGGTAGCCATAAAGAAGTCGAGGGCGTTTCGCCTGTGTTCTTCCATACCGGTGGCCACCGGGAAAATATTGGGATCAAAGATGATATCTTCGGGCGGAAAATGCGCTTTGTTTACTAAAATATCATAAGAACGGCGACATATTTCGATCCGTCGTTCCAAGGTATCGGCTTGTCCTTTTTCGTCAAAGGCCATCACGACGACGGCGGCTCCGTATTGGCGAATTTTTTTTGCCCGTTCTACGAAGATGCTTTCGCCTTCTTTCAGGCTGATGGAATTCACGATGCCTTTCCCTTGGATCACTTTGAGTCCGGCTTCTATGATTTCCCATTTAGAGCTGTCTATCATAATAGGCACTCGGGCAATATCGGGCTCGGCTGCAATGAGGTTGAGAAAAGTGGTCATGGTTTGCACGCCGTCGAGCAAGGCCTCGTCCATGTTGATGTCTATAATTTGTGCGCCTCCTTCTACCTGCGCGCGCGCCACTTCCAGCGCCTCTTGATATTTTCCGTCTTGGATGAGCCTTAGAAACTTTCGAGAGCCGGTTACATTGGTTCTTTCGCCGACATTGACAAAATTGGTTTCGGGGGTCAACTCAAAAGGCTCCAGTCCGGAAAGTTTTAGGGTTCGTTTTGTGCGACAGGCTTCTTCTTCTGCATTTTTTCCAAAGTCATCGGCTGGTTTTATAAAATCCGGATTTGTCATAGAAATTTCTTTATGCGAGTGTTTTCAAGCTTCTGGGTTGATATTTTTTGACTTCTTCTGCAATCAATCGGATGTGCTCGGGTGTAGTACCGCAACAGCCCCCTACGATGTTGACCAAGTTGTCTTTCAGATATTCGCGCAACAAGGCCTGCATTTCTTCCGGTGATTGGTCGTAGTGGCCAAAATGGTTGGGCAGTCCGGCATTGGGATACACAGAAACATAGTGTTCCGCAATTCGAGAAAGTCTTTCTACATAAGGCTTGAGTTGGGCAGCACCCAAGGCACAGTTAAAACCCACGCTCAGCAAAGGCACATGCGATATGGATATCAGAAAGGCCTCAACGGTTTGTCCGGAAAGGGTTCGGCCCGAGGCATCTGTTATGGTGCCACTAATCATCAAAGGGATGTCTGCGTTTCTTTCGTTTTTTACCGCTGTAACGGCAAAAATGGCTGCTTTGGCATTGAGCGTATCAAAAATGGTTTCTATGAGCAATACATCGGCATCACCATCTAGCAAGCCTTCAACCTGAGTTTTATAGGCTGTGACCAATTCGTCAAAAGTGACAGCCCGATAGGCGGGGTCGTTCACATCCGGCGACATGCTGGCAGTTTTGTTGGTAGGGCCGATGGCTCCGGCTACGAAACGAGGTTTTTCGGGCGTGCGTGCTGTGAATTTTTGCGCCGCTTTCTTGGCCAATTTGGCAGATGCCAGATTGAGTTCGTAGGCCAAATTTTCCATTTGATAGTCGGCCATGGCTATGGTCGTTGCAGAAAAGGTGTTGGTTTCTATCAGGTCGGCGCCTGCTTCCAAGTATTTGCAATGGATGTCGAAAATGGCCTCGGGCTGCGTTAGCGAAAGCAAGTCATTGTTTCCTTTTACGGAAATCGGAAAATCTCGGAATCTTTGGCCGCGAAAATCTTCTTCAGAAAATTTGTATTGCTGAATCATCGTGCCCATGGCACCATCCAGCACCAAAATACGGTCCGCCAAAAGCGTGTGTAGTGTCATTTTTAATATAAGTATAGCATCAAGAAAGGGTGAGGAAGTAAACTTCTCTCGGGTTATCTGCCCGAAATGAATCGGTAGAACGTAGCACCTTCTACGGGTGTAGGGTTGCTAAGGCTTCAATGGGTCTAATCCCTCAGCCTTTCTTGATAACGGTCATTAATAAATTATTGAACTTTGGTGCAAAGATAAGACAATTGTGCAGAGATAAACAAGTGGTGTGTTTGGAAAACGGGTATTTGGAAGTTATTGACAACCAATAAGTTTGTATATTGACAAAAAAACCCAAAGATGTTAAAAAAATATTGTTATCTTTGCATTGTTGTGTTTGAGCATTGTGCTCAGGTTGTAAAACCAATGAGAAGCTTTCCTGTAAAGGAAGCTTTTTTTGTTTGTACCCCTCAGTTTTTAAGATAAAGCCATCGGTTTTTGTAATCGATAACGGCCTTGCTTCTCTTCAAAATATCTGCGCCTATAATGCCGTCAACTGTTTGTGCACCTTCGCGCGACAAAGCGGTGTTCACGTGAACCATGTCAAACAGTATCCACTTCGATTTTTTGTGCGTCCACAATCCTATTTCGAGTCGGTTTTTTCTACTGATTTTAGTAGGCATTTCTAACGCACCGGCACCGGCAGCTTTGTTTTCCGTTTCTTCGGAAATCAAGTGAAATTTTTTGATGGCGCTGAAATCTAAACAGGAATTAGACGCGCCGGTGTCGACCAAAAAACGCGCCGAGAGGCGATTGAGTTTGGCCACAATTTCCAAATGATTGGTCTTGGTTATCACCAATCGGACACGGGTGTAACCCTTTTCGAGCAAGCTTTGCAACATATAAGTTTTTAACAAGCAAAGATAAGACTAATGTTTTTTCTATTTTTGACCCGAACAACATTAACACAAACCCAGTTTTTTGATGAAAAAATTTACAATCGTTTTCACCGTGCTGTTTTTAACCTCTTGTGCAGAAATGCAACAAGTTATAAACCAGTTGCCCGGCACTACCGTTACAGATGCAGACATTGCGGCCGGGTTGCGTCAGGCACTCGACTTGGGCATCCAGCGGCAAGTGTCTAAATTGATTGCCGAGGACGGTTTTTACAAGAATGAATTGGTCAAAATTCTTTTGCCGGAAGAATTACAAAAAGTGGATAAAGGGCTTCGAAGCGTGGGATTGGGAAATTTGGCAGACCAAGGCTTACTGCTGATGAATCGGGCTGCGGAATCTGCCGTTAAAGAAGCCACACCTATTTTTGTCAACGCTGTAAAAGAGATGACCTTTACCGATGCCAGAAATATACTGCTAGGCTCGGATAATGCGGCAACCAACTACCTTATAGACAAAACCCAAACGGCTTTGTACCAAAAGTTTCAGCCCATCATACAAAGTTCTTTTGCAAGAGTAGGTGCAGACCAGGTTTGGAGCAACATCATCAGCAGGTACAACGACATCCCCTTGACCACCGACGTAAACCCCAATCTTACAGATTATGTAACCACTCAGGCTTTGGAAGGTGTTTATACCATGATTTCGCTTGAAGAAAAAGCAATCAGAAACAACGCAGCAGCGCGAACTACGGCCGTTTTGCAACGTGTATTTTCACTACAAGACCAACGATAAACCGGTTTGAATTTAATAGACACACATACACATCTGTACAGCGAAGCCTTTGACCAAGACCGGGACGAGACCATCCGCCGCGCATATGAAGCCGGGGTGCAAAGATTTTTTTTACCGGCAATAGACGCTTCCTATATTCCGGCCATGCGAGACTTGCATCAAAAATATCCTGAAAATACTTTTTTAATGGCAGGCTTGCATCCTACACATGTAAAAGCAAATTATTTGGACGAATTGAAACGCGTATCCGAAATGTTGGAAACAGACAAATGCGTGGGCGTGGGCGAAACCGGTATCGACCTTTATTGGGACAAAACTTTTTTGAGAGAACAGCAAGAGGCTTTTCGGTATCAAATACAATTGGCTAAAACACATGGTTTGCCTATTGTGATTCATTGTCGGGATGCTTTTGATGAGGTTTTTGAAGTGATGGCATCCGAAAAGTCGGACGATTTGTGGGGAATTTTCCACTGTTTTACCGGCAGCTATGCACAGGCGCAAATGGCTATTTCATTGGGATTGAAATTGGGAATTGGCGGTGTGGTTAGTTTTAAAAACGGCAAAATAGACCAGTTTTTACATCAAATCCCGATAGAACACATTGTTCTTGAGACAGATTCGCCCTATTTGGCACCTGCGCCCCACAGAGGACAGCGCAATGAGAGTGCCTATTTAAAAATAATTTGCGAACGCGTTGCCACTTGCTATGGGCTGATGCCAAAGGAAGTGGCAGAGATTACCACCCAAAACGCCAAGGCGGTATTTAGATTTTAACATAATATTAGTCTCAAATTTCTTTTAAATTTGTTCATTTGTTACAGAATACCAACCCATTGAACCCAATAGACTACATTCGGCCGTATCATGACCACGAAGTGCATGATGCCTTACAAGAACACTGCAAACATCCCATGATCAAGGCCTTGCTCGGTTTTGCATTGCCCGATAAATCATCAGATGAAATTTTGCAGATTTTAGATGCTTGCCATTCCATTCGCGATTTTCAGACCAAGATTATCTATCCTGCCGTCATGAGGATTTTGGACAAAAGTTCGGAGGGGCTCACTTCTTCCGGATTTGAAAACCTCACACCCGGACAACCTTATTTATTTATCTCAAACCACCGGGATATAGTCTTGGACACCTCCTTGTTGAATGCCATACTCTACGAAAAAAATTTGTTGATGACAGCTTCGGCTATTGGAGACAATTTGGTACACAAACCCTTTTTGATGGCATTGTCCAGGTTGAATCGCAATTTTTTAGTGCAGCGAAAACTCACGCCCAAAGAGATGTTAGAGAGTTCTAAAATGCTCTCCGAATACATCAAGCAGCTGCTTACCCAAGACAAACGTTCTGTTTGGATTGCCCAACGAGAGGGCAGGACCAAAGACGGAAACGACCAATCGCAACAAGGGGTTTTAAAAATGTTGGCCCTTGCCAAAGGAGAGAAGTCACCCGTTGATTATTTTAGCGGTTTTAAATTGGTACCCGTAGCCATTTCTTATGAATACGACCCCACAGATAGGCTCAAAATGCCGGAGCTTTTGGCCAAGCATTTTGACGAACCTTATATAAAGACAAACAACGAAGATTTCAATTCCATACTTCAAGGTGCGCTGGGTAATAAAAAGCGAATTCACATAGCAGCCGGAAAAGTTTTTGACCAAGAATGGGATGCGATAGCCGCTCAAGAAAGTTTGCCCAACAAACAATTGGCACTCACGGCCGATTTTATAGATCAAAGCATTCACAGGTATTACCACCTTTGGCCATCCAACTATATTGCCTATGATATCTATCACCGTACAAATCGATTTTCGGCACACTACGACGAGAAAGAAAAAAGGCAATTTGAGCGCCGATTGGAAAAGCGAATTGACATGCAAAATGAAGTTATGCTCAATAGCTTTTTGTTAATGTACGCCAATCCGGTCATCAATAAACTGGTCTTGGAAAAAGCAAATGCGCAATAGAACCCACATCCTCCTAATATATACCGGTGGCACGATCGGAATGACGCGGCATGCCAAAACGAAAACGCTCAGGCCTTTTGACTTTGGAAGCTTGTTGGAGAACATACCCGAGCTTAAATTACTAGATTGCAGTATAGAAACCTTTTCTTTTGATCCGCCGATAGATTCTTCAAATATGGATCCGGATCACTGGTACAAAATGGGATTGCTCATTGCATCCAACTACGATAAATTTGATGGTTTTGTGATTTTGCACGGTTCAGACACCATGTCATACACCGCCTCGGCACTCAGTTTTATGCTGGAAAACTTGACAAAACCCGTCATTTTGACCGGTTCGCAACTCCCTATAGGTGATTTGAGGACAGATGCCAAAGAGAACATGATAACGGCCATACAGTTGGCTGCGTTGCGTGCGGGAGACCGCGCCCTGATCCAAGAAGTAGGTTTGTATTTTGAATACAAATTGTACAGAGGCAACCGAACCACCAAGATAAACGCAGAACACTTTCAAGCTTTTGCCTCGCTCAACTATCCGCCTCTAGCAGAATCGGGCGTTCACTTAAAAGTATTTGAAGAAAATTTATGGAAAAGAAATGCCGGGTTTCTTTTTAAAACACACAACGCCTTGTCGGACAAAGTGGGGTTGTTAAAAATATTTCCCGGCATGCGACCCGACTATGTGCGTCATTTTTTAAAAAATCCGGCCTTGGAAGGATTGGTGATAGAGACCTTTGGTGCCGGAAACGCCCCTACGGCAGACTGGCTGCTGGAGGTTTTGGAAGCTAAAATTAAGGAGGGCTTAAAGATTGTGAACGCCACGCAATGTTCGGGAGGTTCGGTGAGTATGGGACAATATGAAACCAGCCAACGGCTGAAAGATGTCGGTTTGTTGTCGGCAAAAGACATGACAACGGAGTCGGCTATCACAAAGATGATGTATTTGTTGACAAAAAATTTAGGAGATAAAGAATTCAAAATCACATATGAAACTTCTCTTTGTGGAGAAATCTCTTAAAATTAACGGAAATAATTTCTTGAAGCGAGAATTTTTTTGTTATTTGGCTCACAATTCACAAGCCTGCAGAGAGGTGGCCGAGTGGTCGAAGGCGCACGCCTGGAAAGTGTGTATACACCACAAGTGTATCGAGGGTTCGAATCCCTTCCTCTCTGCAAGTTTTTTGTTTAAAATATTTTTTTATATTTGGAAACTATTAAAACCTTAAACTAAATTTAAACTTTTAAGACTTAGAGCAATGAAAAGATTATTTTCTATTTTGACCCTTGCAGGTGTAATGGCCTTCAGTACTGTTAATGCCACTACGGTTTCAACTCCTGCCGACAACCTCGTCACTATTGTAGCTGTTGATGATGCAGTTGCTTTTCAAGATGCCACTCCGGCTGCCAGTGAAGGATTCCACCAAGAATTAAAAAAGCGCTTTATTGAAGGTGGTCCCGGATTTATGGGGATTGTATTGATCTGTTTGATTCTCGGTTTGGCGATAGCTATTGAAAGAATCATCTTTCTTAACTTGGCTACCACAAACAGTAAAAAATTGGCACAATCTGTAGAAGATGCTTTAGCATCAGGTGGTGCCGAAGCAGCCAAAGAAGTTTGCAGAAACACCAAAGGCCCTGTTGCTTCTATCTACTATCAAGGTATCGACCGTTTGGACGAAGGCATTGATGCTGCCGAAAAAGCTGTTGTTGCTTATGGCGGTGTTCAAATGGGACAACTTGAGAAAAATGTTTCTTGGATTTCGCTCTTTATCGCCTTGGCACCGATGCTTGGTTTCATGGGTACGGTAATTGGTATGATTCAGGCATTCGATAAAATTGAAGCGGCGGGCGACATGCAACCATCTCTTGTAGCAGGAGGTATTAAAGTGGCACTTTTGACAACCGTATTTGGTTTGATTGTTGCTATTATTCTTCAGATTTTCTACAATTACATCGTGGCTAAAATAGACAGCATTGTGAATGATATGGAAGATGCTTCTATCACCTTGATTGACATCTTGGTAGCTCACAAAAAGTAATTGAGAACTCATAAAATTTACACTCATGAAAAATAATAAATTATCAACCCTGTTTATCGTAGTCGTAGCAGTGCTGAGTTTTATCTTCCTCGGGCGGATAATCAGCACGGGCGATGAGGCGATTAGCGCGGGAAGCTCAGATTTACAAGGTGGTTTGGTATCTCCTTTTATATACCTTGCCTATTTTGTAATGGCAATTATCATTTTTTTAGTTGTTGTATTTGTGTTAAGACAACTATTTACCCACAAGGAAGCACTTAAGTCTGCCTTGTTGTCAAGCGGATTGTTTTTAGCAGTTGTGCTGATCGGCTTTTTCGCTTCTTCAGGAAATGAGGTTGTGAAAAATGGCGAGCAGATTGTCTCTGCTTATGGCGATCGCTGGGTAGGTGCAGGTCTTATCATTTTCTACATCCTCGCAGCTGTTGCCATCGGTTCCATGTTTTTATTCGGAATCAAGAAAACACTTAAAAACTAGAAATTATGGCAAAAAGAGATGCACCGGAAGTGAATGCGGGCTCGATGGCAGATATTGCCTTCCTGCTTTTGATATTCTTTCTGGTAACTACAACCATAGAGGTGGACTCGGGTATTAGCCGACTTTTGCCACCCATGCAACCCCCTGAAGAAGAACCTGAAATTATCAAGCAAAAAAATATTTTTCAGGTGATAGTGAACAGAACAGACCAGTTGTTGGTTGAAGACCAATTGATGGGTTTGACTGACATAAAAGAAGCTACAAAGAAGTTTATCGATAACGGGGGTGGTGTCGGTGAAGATGCTTGTAGCTACTGCCAAGGCATGCGCGACCCATCTTCTTCTGACAATCCAAGTAAAGCAGTTGTTTCACTTCAAAACGACAGAGAAACATCATACAAGATGTATATTTCTGTTCAAAATGAACTCGTGGCGGCTTATACAGAACTCAGAAATGAATATGCCGAACGTACCTATGGAAAATCTTATGAAGAGATTCTGACAGAGTTTGACAAAGTTTACTTAGGCAAAAACGACAAGCTGAAAGAACAAATCGAGGATATCAAGAAAAAATATCCGCAGATTATATCAGAAGCCACTACAAAAAATAATTAATTTTAATTAAAACACGGATTCATGTCACGATTTAAAAAAGGCAAAGGCAAAGGAACGCCTGGCATTTCTACAGCCTCATTACCGGACATCGTATTTATGTTGTTGTTCTTCTTCATGGTGGCCACGGTGATGCGCCAAAACACCCTGATGATTGAAAACAAGCTTCCTATGGCTAACCAAGTAGAAAAATTAGATAAAAAAGATCTCATTATCTATATCTACGCGGGCAAGCCCAGTAACCAGTATAAAACTACTTACGGCTCGGAGGCCAGAATTCAACTCAATGATAAATTTGCAGATGTGAGTGATGTCAAAGCGTTTATCCTTGCCGAACGCGCCAGTAAAAGAGAAGAGCTTATCCCTTTCCTCACAACCGCACTTAAAGTGGATAGCGAAACCAATATGGGATTGGTTGGAGATATCAAACAGCAGCTGCGCGAAGTAGATGCGCTAAAGATTAACTACACCACACGTAAAGGTGACGTTCAAGGTAATTTTAACAATTAAGTCTTAAATTTCTTGTATATTAACATCCGCTTCCTTGATTGGGAGCGGATTTTTTTTTGAGACCAAACATTCTTCCAATGAAAAGCGCACATTGTATTTATTTTATCTTGTCATTATTATTATTACAAGCCTGCGGAATCCATAAACTTAAGACTTTTGAATTTCCACAACCCGAAGATACGCGAGATAAACCCATTCAAACCCAAACCAAAAAAATCTACGCGCTAAACAATGTCTTTGCAGACAACGAGTTTGACGGTGCAAGACTCAACAATTTTGAGCGTGTGAATGACTCCACCTACGCCGCTTCCATACTTCCCGAGAACGAACCCATCAACAGCAGCCCACATTATGCATTTCGCATTTGGAGCCAAAAGCCGGACACGATTTTTATTCAACTCCGCTATCCGACCAGCCAACACCGATATTGGCCCAAGCTTAGCCAAGACGGTCATCATTGGCAACCGATAGACAGTACCGATTTCACCCTCTTCAACAATGGGGAAATAGCCCAATTGCGGGTAGGTATTCATCAAAAACCTTTGTGGATTGCCGCTCAGGAATTGCACAATAGCACCGCCGCCAAAGCGTGGGCTTCCGCGCTTGCAACAGACACCCGCGTTCATATGGATTTGGCCGGAAAGAGTAAGCTCGGACGCTCTTTGATGGTGCTGGACATTTATGAAGAATCACCAAATGACAAAGATTTAATTGTCATACTGAGTAGGCAACACCCGCCCGAGGTGACCGGCTATTTGGCTATGCAAGCCTTTGTTGAAGCGCTCTTGCAAAACAACAAACTCGCTACCGATTTTATCAAAAAGTATCGCATCTTGGTTTTCCCGATGGTGAATCCGGATGGGGTCGATTTGGGCCATTGGCGTCACAATGCAGGTGGAGTTGATCTCAACAGAGATTGGGCTTTTTACAGGCAGCCCGAAGTGAACCAAGTGGTCAACTTTATTGTAAACTCCGCAAACAGAGATAAAAACAAGGTCATTCTCGGACTCGATTTTCACTCCACCCAAGAAGATTTGTATTATACCATTGCAGACGAGCACCACTCAACCTTGTATCCGTTTAAAGATTATTGGTTGCAGAGCATAGACCTTGCACTACCCGGTTATACACCCGATGACCATCCCGATCCTTTTGGGCAACCCGTTACCAAAGCTTGGTTCTACAAACAGTTTCAGGCAGATGCGGTCATTTATGAGATAGGCGATGAAACACCCCGCGATTTTATCAAAACCAAAGCGGAAACAGCAGCCCGTGAGATGATAAAACTACTCATTCTGAGATGAAACGCCCATGTAAAAATTTTGCACACAGGAGTATGATTATCCTAGGGCGTTCCGTGTGACAGATAAAAACAAATAAAATAAACACATGAAACGCCCATGTAAAAATTTTGCACACAGGAGTATGATTATCCTAGGGCGTTCCATCTGAACGATAAAAATAAATAATATAAACAGATGAAACACCCATGTACAAATTTTGCACACAGGAGCATGATTGTTTAGGGTGTTCCATCTGACCTTTGAAAACAATAAAAATAAACACATGAAACGCTTTTTAAAAAGATTGGGCTTGGTGTTGCTTGTCGGATTGCTCATCGCCATCGTGTATCAATATCCCAAGCTGAATATACTGACCGGCTATTCCGCTAAAAATATGAATTCGGCTGTTTTTCTAGCACATAGAAATTTTGCTTTTGCAGACAGTACAGACAACAATTTTTTCCCGGTGAGTTTGGCTCAAGATCAAATGAATTTTGAAACAAAACACACCAAGGCAAGTGTTTGGGGACTGATGAAAAGAGAAGCTATCTACAGAGACGGTGTGGGCAGTGTTTTGCTGATAAACAAAGAAGATGAAAATAGGTCTTTTCTACAACCTGTCAGAAAACATGTTGATGTTGATTTGCCATATCCGTACGGAGAATTGCCCCAAAAAGACACCCTTTTCCCCGAAATTGATTATTCAAAATTAGAAAATGCCGTAGCAGATGCTTTTCAACCCCAAAATAAGACCCGTGTGGTTTTGGTCATCTACAAAGATCAAATAATTGCCGAGGCATACGCGCCGGGCTTCGATAAAAATTCAAAAATATTGGGTTGGTCTATGACCAAAAGTCTCACCGCCACCATCTATGGTATTTTGCAAAGCCAAGGCAAACTGTCTGTACACAACAAGGTTGAAATAGAAGTTTGGCAAAACGACAACCGGTCAAACATTACGCTGGACAACCTGCTCCGCATGAGCAGCGGTTTGGCTTGGGACGAAAACTATTTTACCATGTCCGATGTGACGCGTATGCTGTATTTAGAAAAAGACATGTCGCAAGTACAAATACGAAAAGCACAAAACCATACGCCCGCTTCTTATTGGAACTATTCCTCCGGTACTTCAAATTTACTGTCGGGTTATCTCAAAAAATATTTTGCAACCAAACAACAATACATGGATTTTTGGTACACCGATTTTATCGATAAAATAGGGATGTATTCCACAGTTATAGAAACCGATCTTTCCAACAACTATGTAGGCTCTTCCTATGCGTGGGCAACCCCACGCGATTGGGCAAAATTCGGATTGCTTTATCTGCATCGTGGCCGTTGGAACGGTGAACAAATTTTTGAACCGGAATGGGTCGATTACGTGACGAAACCAACGGAGCATTCAGACGGTCAATACGGCGCTCACTTTTGGTTGAACGCGGGCAAAACTTACCCCAATGCGCCATCAGATTTGTATTCCGCCAACGGTTTTCAAGGCCAGCATGTTTTTGTAGTTCCTTCCAAAGATATGGTGATTGTCCGCATGGGATTGGCTGAGTATCCAAATTTTGACACCAACGCCTTTTTGGGAAAAATCACCGCTATCATTCAATAAAAAAAAGCCGTTTCCGAGCTTGCCCGAAAACGACTTTAAAGTTTTTTCATCGAATTGTTAGCAAAATTCTTCGTAGGCGTTCGCAAGATTGTCTGCGATGATTTCGGCAGGACGGCCTTCAATGTGATGACGCTCCAACATGTGCACCAATTCACCGTCTTTAAACAAGGCAATGCTAGGTGATGATGGCGGAAACGGCACCATGTGTTGGCGTGCGGCATCTACGGCTTCGCGGTCTACACCGGCAAAAACAGTGACCAAATGGTCGGGTTTTTTGCTGTTTTGAACAGACATTTTTGCGGCGGGGCGTGCATTGGCAGCAGCACAACCACAAACAGAGTTGACCACAACCAGGGTGGTGCCTTTGCTTTCAATGGCTTTATCTACGTCTGCGGCAGTGAATAATTCTTTGAAACCTACTTGCGACAAATCATCGCGCATCGGTTTTACTAATTCTGGAGGATACATAAGACAAATTTTTTAGAGTACAAAGATACGAAATCGCTAAAACACTTTTACAGTTGGAAAAAATTCATGCCTCTGATGCCTCAAGAAAACATGAGAATTAGCAATTGCGCGCCTATGATTCGCAATATCATCGTGAGCGGATATACAGTTGCATATGTGGCAGATGGGATGTCATTGCCCGCCAATTTAATGGCAAAATTGAGCGCCGGTGGATCAGTAGATGCGCCTGCTAGAAGGCCACATACTTCAAAGAAGGTTTTTTTGAAATACTTTTTTGCAATATAACCCACAAGCAAAAGAGGTACTATGGTGATAATAACGCCAAAGAAAATCCAATACCAACCCGAATTTTCGGTAAAGGCGCGTAGCAAGTTGTGTCCACTGCCCAATCCCACACTTGCCAAAAAGAGTGCGATGCCCAATTCTCGCATCATCATGTTGACGCTAAAAGTGGTATAATTGTTCAGATACAGTTTGTTGCCATATCTACTCAACAATAGGGAGGCAATTAGCGGCCCGCCGGCCATACCAATTTTAACAGGTACGGGAATATTGGGGACTGCTATGGGAATACTGCCTAAGATAATGCCCAATACAATGCCAAAAAAGATGGGAGCCAAATCGGGGGTTTCCAGTTTTTTAAGGGAATTCCCTAAAATACTTGTGATTTTTGCCACGCCACTTTCTGTACCTACAACCCGGACAACATCTCCCAGTTGTAGGTGAAGATTGCCATGCGGAATCATTTCAATGCCGGCACGTTTGACGCGCACTAGGGTAAAACTGTGTTGATATAACTCGGGAGTGCTGCCAATTTTATTGTGGGTGACCTCCTTGCGGGTAACCACCACTTGGTTGCCAACCAAATTGCTTTCGGGCTCGGCTTTTAGGTTCAGATGACTTTCATCGCCTATCAGTAATTTGAGTTTTTGCACCAAGTGTTTTTGAGTTACCACCAGCAAAGTATCTCCTTCCGAGACTTCTTGGGTTGGTCTGGGCGTAAGAATTTCACCTTTGTGCATCATTCGGGATACCACTATGGGTTCCTCTATCATATCAAAAATTTGACTCAGTTTTTGACCTTCCAATTGTTTGTTTTCTACCGTCAAATGGATAGAAACCACTTTGTTCTTTTTAAAAAAAGCGAGTTTTCTGTGTAATTCGTTTTCCCTTTCGATATCTATTTTAAATATTTTTTTTAAGATCAAAAAAGAAGCAATAATACCGAAAACCCCAAAAGGATAGGCCACCGCATAAGCAAGTGTTATCAAGGAAGCATCTACATCATGCCTGTTCAAACTACTCAGGCTGGCTTGTGCGGCTCCCAAACCCGGTGTATTGGTCACAGCACCACTCATAATCCCGGTCATCACAAAAATATCGGTGTTGCTCAAATAGAAAAGAAACAAAGTGATACAGATGCCCAGACCCACAATGGCGGTTGCCATAAGGTTGGCCGGCAAGCCCGATTTTTTTAAGGAAACAAAAAAGCCCGGTCCCACCAACAAGCCAATGGCATAAACAAAGAGCACAAGACCGAATTCCTTTAAAAAGTGCTCGGTTTCTATGTGAACGGTCAGACCCAAGGCAGAAACGATAATCCCTATAAATAATACCCAGGTTACCCCCAGAGAAACACCAAAAATTTTGAGTTTGCCCAGCCATATGCCTATAGAAATCACAAGTCCGTAAATCACCACCGTTTGGGCAATACTTTGCGATTGAAATAATTCCAGAAACCAATTCATGATATTTGTATATGCGTTGACAACAAAAATAAGGTGAAAAACGGCCTGAAACTCAAAACAGGCTCAGACCGTTTTTGCTACTTGCAGTTCACTTCTCTTCGGGCTACTCCGGTTGCAAACCCCAATGCTCGGGAGAGCGCCAGAGGGCAGACAGCAGCAACTCGCGCATAAACAAAAATTCTTTTGGCAATTTATCGTACATCCTAGAGAAGAGTTCTTCGTGAGACATGACTTCTGTTTTCCAAAGTTCTCTGTCAACTTCCATGATTTTTGCAAAATCTTCTTTGGTAAAGTTGTCCAAACCCATCCATTCCAAATCTTTGTGGCATGGCATCCAACCGATGGGACTTTCTTTTGCGGCTGCTTCACCTTTTATTCTTTGTACGATCCATTTCAACACCCGCATGTTTTCACCAAAGCCCGGCCAAAGGAATTTTCCGTCTTGGTCTTTTCTAAACCAGTTGACGCCAAAAATGCGTGGTGGGTTGGGCAGGTCTCGGCCAAAATCGAGCCAGTTGTTTACATAATCTCCTACGTGATAGCCCATAAAAGGAAGCATGGCATACGGATCTCGTCTTACTTTTCCAATCTCGCCAAAGGCGGCTGCGGTTGTTTCACTACCCATAGTGGTGGCCAAATACACACCAAAATTCCAATTGAAAGATTGATAGACTAAAGGAACGGTGGTGGTTCTTCTTCCGCCAAAAACAAATCCTTCTAGATGAACGCCATCGGGATTTTCCCAATTTTTGTCAATAGCCGGATTTTGGTAGGCTGGAGCAGTGAAGCGCGCATTGGGATGCGCAGCCGGTTTGTCGCTATTCGGATTCCACGGTTTGCCGTGCCAATCTATCAAACCTTCAGGAATTTCTTTTGTCATTCCTTCCCACCAAACATCTCCGTCCGGTGTGATGGCTACATTGGTAAAAATGGTGTTGGCTCGGATAGACTCCATCGCGTTGGGGTTGGTGTCGTAATTTGTGCCCGGTGCAACGCCAAAGTATCCTGCCTCAGGATTGATGGCTACCAAGTGCCCAGATTTGTCCTTGTGAATCCAGGCGATGTCGTCACCAACGGTGGTTACTTTCCAGCCTGACATCTCTTTTGGAGGAATCAGCATCGCAAAATTTGTTTTGCCACAGGCACTGGGAAATGCCGCACCCAAGTAAGTTTTTTCACCTTCAGGTGATTCTACACCCATAATTAGCATATGTTCTGCCAACCAACCTTCTTCTCTACCCATTACAGAGGCGATGCGTAAGGCAAAACATTTTTTACCCATCAGTGCATTGCCGCCATAACCGCTTCCGTAAGAAATGATTAATCTTTCATCGGGGAAATGTGAAATGTATTTGGTGTTTGGATTACAAGGCCATAAGACATCTTCTTGACCTAGTTTTAAGGGTGCGCCTACTGTGTGAACACATTTTACGTAGTTATTTTTTTCCAGATAGGGCAAAACTTCATTTCCCATACGTGTCATAATGCGTGTGTTCACCACTACGTATTCTGAATCTGTCACTTGCACGCCATATCTGGCATAGGGTGAACCGAGCGGCCCCATACAAAAGGGAATTACATATAAGGTACGGCCTTCCATGGCATCGGTAAGCAAGTTGTTGAGGATATGCTTCATTTCGTCCGGAGACATCCAGTTGTTGGTAGGGCCGGCGTCTTCTTTTCTGCGGCTACAAATAAAGGTTTTATCCTCTACACGAGCCACATCGCTGGGATCGCTGAAACAGGCAAAGCTGTTGGGTCTTTTTTCTTGATTGAGTCTGATAAAGGTACCTTTTCGCACCAATTGCTCGCACAGTCCGTCGTATTCTTCTTGGGAGCCATCACACCAATGTATGGTTTTTGCGCCCATTTGTTTTGCCAAACCATCAACCCAATTGTCAATGGCACTTTTGCTTTTCATAAGCCCGAGTGGAGAAATTTTTACGTCGTACATAACTTAAAATTTAGAAGGGTAAATTACTGTTTTACTATACAAATTTCCGTCACCTTAACACAGTTTTGTATGACAAATATCATTGTTGGCGGTTGCATACATCCCGCAAACGTTGTAATCACTCATTTTTTTTTAAATAAGATGTGTTAAAGTTTTAGCCTGTAAATAATGAATAGTCAAGATTTAACATGTTTTTGTGCTAAATTATCTTTAACTTTATACTTCATTTGTATAAAAAACAAAAGCATTCTAACCTAAAAAACCGTCGTCATGAAAATTTTGAACCTTTGGTCAACCCGATCCACAATTCCTATGCTGCTCCTCATACTTTTGCTGATGGCTTGCAACCAAAAACAAGAAACTACAGATCCGGTTGTAAGTAATTCCGAATTTGAAACACCGTCTTTTCAACTGGGCATTGTGGTTAAAGATTTGGACGAATCGGTAGCATTTTATAAAAACGTGCTCGGCATGGTGGACAGTAGAACTTTTGCAATTGACGAGGCCTTCGGAAAAAATTCCGGCCTGTCTGACAGTGTTACCTTTACGGTAACCGCATTAAAATTGGAAGATTTACCAACTGCTCCCGAATGGAAACTGATTCGGTTTGACAGCATTCACCTCAAAGGCTTTCCAAAAAGGATCCAAGACGATGTGGGTGTGCAATATACCACCCTGCTCGTAAAATCGGTTGCCCCTTTCTTAAAAAGATTTGAAGAACACGGCGTGAAAACACTTGGCGCAACACCTATGAAACTTCCCAACGGTAAAAATTTTGTACTCATTCAAGACCCAAATGGCGTTTTTATAGAGCTCATCGGGGGAGATTGATGGCTTATAAAATATTCCTCTAACCCCGATTTAAACCTAAACGCGGCTATACCCGAAAGGTTTCCAAAACCTTTCGGGTATAGCATGCCAAACTTTTAACAAAAATTTAAAGCATCCCTTGTTGTTCATTATATTTATACTCTTACATTTGTACCTACAAATATTGTTTATACAATTATGTTACAAACAAAACAAATGTCTCTGCCTAAACGAACGGTAATCAACTTGCTGATTACTGCCAATAACGCATCGGACAAAGTCAATGAACTGCTAAAGCCTTTCGATATTTCCAGCGAACAGTTCAACGTGCTCCGAATCCTGCGGGGGCAAAGAGGTGTAGCGGCCAATATGTGTACCATACAGGAACGCATGATCGCCAAGATGAGCAACACCACCCGTTTGGTAGAAAAACTGCTCAAAAAAGGATTGGTCAATCGTAATATTTGCCCGCAAAACCGACGAAAGGTTGAAATTACCATCACTCTAAAAGGATTGGATTTATTAAAAGAAATTGACCCGCTGATTTTATCCTTTGAAGAGGATTTTGTGAGTGGCCTGGGCAAAGATGAATTGGAAACCTTAAACCAATACTTAGAAAAACTTCAAAGAAATTAAATCAAAATTCATGGACACACAAACTGTTTCTCAGTCACTTATCGAGAGTCTCGAATGGCGCTATGCCACCAAAAAATTTGACGCATCCAAAAAAATACCAACAGAAACGCTGGAAACCTTAAAAACGGCACTTCAGCTCACAGCATCTTCATACGGCCTGCAGGCGTATAAGATTTTTATTATAGAAAATCCTGAAATCAGACAGAAATTACTACCATTTTCTTGGAATCAAAATCAAATAGTGGACGCTTCACAAGTGCTCGTATTTGCCAACCAATTGGAAATAGGCGACGCAGATGTAGATGCATACATTAACAATGCCAGCCAAACACGCAACGTTCCGGTTGAAAAATTGAAACCCTATGCCGATTTTATGAAAGCCAACATCAAGTCTGTTCCCGCAGAAGCCAAAGCATTTTGGAATGCCAAACAGACCTACATAGTGCTTGGCAATTTGCTGACTGCAGCCGCAGCGCTTAAAATTGATGTATGCCCGATGGAAGGATTTGATCCTGCGGCCTATGACGAGATACTAGGCCTTAAAGCGCTAGGACTTACAGCCGCTGTTGTGGCACCCGTCGGATACCGCTCTGACGAAGACGCTACCGCGCATTTGGCCAAAGTTCGCAAGCCTAAAGAAGAATTATTTGTTACACTATAAAACCTCGTTTAATTTAAATTCTCATTGTTATGAAGAAAAATTTGTTTAAAGGTGCGTTAATCGCGCTTGTCACAGTTGCAGCAGTCGCTTTCAACGACGTTGAAAAAAAAGAAGTCATTTTAGAAAAAAGTAAAGTAACCTGGAAAGGATACAAAGTAACCGGTTCGCACTATGGTACCGTGGCTTTAAAATCCGGTAACTTTATTTTTGATGGTGACAAACTCACCGGAGGCACTTTTGTGGTTGACCTTACCACCTTGGAAAGTCAAGACCTAAGCGGTGAATACAAAGCCAAATTAGAAGGACATTTGAAATCACCTGACTTTTTCGGTGTAGAAAGCCATCCGGAAGCTACTTTGGAAATTACCAAAGCCACACCAAACGGAAAAAATGCCTACAACGTAGAAGCAAATCTAACCATCAAAGGACAGGCAAAACCCATCTCTTTCCCGCTTTCTGTCTATGGTAGCAAAGCCACAGCTACACTTAAAATTGATAGAACAGAATACGGTTTGCGCTACGGTTCGGCCAGTTTTATCGACAACATAGGCGATAAAGCTATCTATGATGAATTTGACTTGGTTGTAGATGTAGAATTCTGATTTATTTTCAAATACAACACCAAAAAAATTGCTAAATAAACCCCTGAAAATCAATACGATTTTCAGGGGTTCGTTTTTTTTGTATATTTAGGGGAAATAATTTTCCTATTTAATATTCAAAACCATGAGAACATCCATCATCGCTATCTGTCTTTTAACATTTGCTGTGGGCTTTACACAAATTCAAATACCCGACGCAGCTACCCAAACCAAAATAGCTTTACAAGCCGCACCTGAAGACAAAAGAGATGCTGCTACCGTATTGGGTTTTGAAGAAAGTGGTGCCGTAGTTACCCTAAAAGCCGGCACAAATGAGTTCATTTGCCTAACAGACAACCCTTTTAATGAAGGTTTCAACGCCGCATGTTATCACAAATCTTTAAGCGATTTTATGGCAAGGGGTCGCGAACTCAAAGCAGCCGGAAAAACGTCTAATGAAATTTTTGAAATCAGAGAAAATGAGGCTAAGGCAGGCACCCTAAAAATGCCGGAACAACCGGCCACACTCTATGTGCTTTACGGTAAAGATGCCCGTTTTGATCCGCAAACAGACAAAGTCGTCGATGCCTTTTACCGTTGGGTAGTCTATATTCCTTGGGCGACACCCGAAAGTTCCGGATTGCCCACGAGTCCAATGGTAGATGGCGGCCCCTGGATTATGTTTCCCGGATCGCACAGCGCACATATTATGATAACGCCACCAAGAATAGATCAGAACTAATCACTTCATTTTTATTTAGCTTCTCCAGCATAATTGTTTAAAGGTAAATTTCTAACCGGACATCCATTTTTATTTGGAAAATCCAAAACATTCTTTATACATTTGCCATTCATTATGAAATCAACACAAAACATCTGGTGGTGGAAAAACTTACGTCAATCGTCGTGAGCTAAGCTACCTTTGTTTCAAAACATATAAAAGGCTTGTCATCACGACAGGCTTTTTTCGTTTTATAAAAAATGTAAACCTATGGCCGATTTTAAATTCAAAACACACACTAAGAAAATTCTTGCCGACACCATCACGCCGGTGAGTGTTTATCTGAAAATCAGGGATGTTTTCCCCAACAGCTTGTTGCTCGAAAGCTCGGATTACCACGCCAACGACAACAGTTTTTCGTATATCTGTTGCAATCCTGTTGCATCGATTTCTGTTAAAAACAAACAGCTGCATCGCCAATATCCCGACGGCTCATCTGAGGTAGTTGAGCTCAATTCAAATACCGATTTGCCGGCTTTGATTGATGCTTTTGCCAAGCGGTTTTCATCCGAAAAAAATGGCTACAAATTTATCACCCACGGGCTTTTCGGCTATATTAGTTACGATGCTGTTCAGTATTTTGAGCAAGTTGAAATCACTGAAAAACCAGGAAAATTGGATGTTCCTGATTTGTATTATGCGGTGTATCAAAATGTGATTGCCATCAACCATTTCAAAAACGAAGCCTATATTTTTTGCCACTCGCTCGATGCGCAAAACAACCTTGCACAAATCGAACAGTTGTTGCAGTCTAAAAACATCCCGAGCTATCATTTTTTAAAACAATCGGAAGCCGTTTCCAACCTGACTGATGCCGAATTTAAAGAAAATGTCGCCGTTGCCAAAAAACATTGCCACCGCGGCGACGTGTTCCAATTGGTTCTTTCCCGTCGTTTTCAACAAGCCTTTAAGGGTGACGAATTCAACGTGTACCGCGCTTTGCGGAGCATCAATCCGTCGCCTTACCTGTTCTTTTTCGATTACGGCGATTTCAAAATTTTCGGGTCTTCGCCCGAGGCGCAATTGGTGGTCAAAGACCGCAAGGCAGAAATACACCCGATAGCAGGCACCTTTAAGAGGACAGGCGATGATGAGCAAGATGCCGCCTTGGCCAAGCAACTTTCCGAAGACCAAAAAGAAAACAGCGAACACGTGATGCTGGTCGATTTGGCGCGAAACGATTTGAGCCGGAACGGGCATGACGTTACCGTTGAGAAATATAGAGAGGTACAATATTTTTCGCACGTCATCCACTTGGTATCCAAGGTAACCGGGCATTTGCATCCGGGCAGCATCACCATGCAGGTCGTTGCCGATACTTTTCCGGCGGGCACTTTGAGCGGCGCACCCAAACACATGGCGATGCAACTGATAGACAAATACGAAAAAACCAACCGCGGATTTTATGGCGGCGCCATCGGGTTTATGGACTTTGAAGGCAATTTTAACCACGCCATCATGATCCGCACGTTTATGAGTAAAAACCACCAACTATATTATCAGGCGGGCGCCGGAATTGTCGCCGATTCCAACGAAGAAAGCGAAATGCAGGAGGTTTACAACAAATTGGGCGCACTGAACCACGCCTTGGAAATGGCCGAAAATATTTAAGAAATTTTTTTATGAAAAACATATTAGTCATCGACAATTACGACAGTTTCGTTTACAATTTGGTGCATCACTTAGAGCGGCTGGGCTGCCAAGTGACTGTTTGGAGAAACGACCAATTCGAGTTGGCGGATGTCGCCGAATTTGATAAAATTTTGCTGTCGCCCGGTCCCGGCATACCCGATGAAGCCGGTTTGCTGAAAGCGGTTATCGAAAAATATGCGCCCGCAAAAAGCATCCTCGGCGTGTGTTTGGGCCAGCAAGCCATCGGTGAAGTTTTTGGCGGAACTTTACAGAATTTAGACAAAGTGTATCACGGTGTAGCTACACCTATTCAAATCACTGCTACCGATGAACCTTTGTTTGCAGGCATTCCCACAGAAATAGAAGTCGGGAGATACCACTCCTGGGTGGTTGCCAACCCGTTGCCGGAAGTGTTGGAAGCCACTTCTTTTGATGCCAACGGACAGGTAATGTCGCTCAGGC
Source organism: Flavobacteriaceae bacterium (assembly GCA_032251335.1). Taxonomy (GTDB): domain Bacteria; phylum Bacteroidota; class Bacteroidia; order Flavobacteriales; family Flavobacteriaceae; genus UM-FILTER-40-17. Next base: position 30,238 of record JAVVDW010000014.1, read on the forward strand.
ACCGAAAGTATGATGTGAGGGGTGTGCAATTCCATCCCGAATCGATTTTAACACCGATGGGCGGGAAGATGTTGGAGAATTGGGTGAAGGGTTGATTTTAAAGAATATAGTATAGCGTAAAAAACATTAAGATAAAAAGTGAAAAAATATTAGCCGATTCGAACACTTTGTGAAACTCCGCGCCTACTTTGTGCTTTTTGTGGTAAAGCAATCCTACAAAGCTCCAAAAAGAAACAACAAACGGAAAGAAATAAATTATGAAATGCCCACTACAAATATTTCAATGCAAACCGAAAGTGATAAATTGGGCATTACATCTGACCGATTAAAAACAAATAATATAAACAGATGAAACAGACATTAAACCGATTAATCAACCATGAAGTGCTTTCCAAAGCGGAAGCCAAAACGGTCTTGGTCAACATTTCTAACGGGCAGTACAACACCAGCCAAATCGCCTCTTTTCTGACGGTTTATATGATGCGAAGTATCACCGTGGAAGAATTGGAAGGTTTCCGCGATGCACTCCTCGAACTCTGTATTGCCATCGATTTGAAGGACTTCAACACCATCGATTTGTGCGGCACGGGCGGTGACGGAAAAGACACTTTCAACATCTCCACCACAGCGGCCTTCGTCACGGCGGGAGCGGGCATCAAAGTGGCCAAGCACGGCAATTACGGGGTTTCGTCCATCTCCGGTTCGAGCAATGTCATGGAAATTTTGGGAATCAAGTTCACCAACAATGCCGATTTTTTGAAAAAAAGCATCGATGAGGCCGGGATTTGCATCCTGCATGCACCCTTGTTTCATCCGGCCATGAAAAACGTGGCACCTATCCGCAAAGAACTGGGCGTAAAAACTTTTTTCAACATGCTCGGCCCGATGGTCAATCCCGCTTTTCCGCAAAATCAGGTGGTGGGTGTTTTTAACCTCGAACTGGCAAGAATGTACGGTTATTTGTATCAAAATACCGAGAAGAATTTCACGATTCTCCACGCACTAGATGGCTACGATGAAATTTCATTGACCGGAAATGCCAAAGCCATTTCAAAGACCAGCGAGACTATGGTCAGTCCGGCAGACTTCGGGTTGAATCCGCTTCAACAATCGGATATCAAAGGTGGCGAAACGGTCGAGGCTTCGGCAAAAATATTTTTAGACGTGTTGTCAGGAAAAGGAACGGAAGCCCAAAATAATGTGGTTTGTGCCAACGCCGCCATGGCCATCGCAACGGTTACAAAATGTACGCCAATGGAAGGTTTTGAATTGGCGAAAGAAAGTTTATTGTCTGGAAAAGGATTTGAAGCTTTGAATAAATTACAAGATTTAAGCAAGTAACAAATTGAATGATTGAATGATTGAAAAATTAAAAGATTATGACGAAATCATTTGAAGAATTTGAAGTTTATCAAAAAGGAATTCTATTGGCAAAAATCGTCTTTAAATTATTAGAAAATAAAGCTTTTGAAAGAGAATATAGTTTTAAAGATCAAATAAAAAGAGCCGTTATTTCAATAACTAATAACATCGCAGAAGGTTCAGAATATAATAACAACAGGCAACTCATTAGATATTTGAAAATCTCAAAAGGAAGTTGTGCAGAAGTTAGAAGTATGCTAATATTATCTTGGGAACTTGGCTTTTGTTCCCAAACAGAAATCGAAGAAAGTTATAAAATAAGTATAGAAATATCTCAAAACTTGTCCAATTTTATAAAATATTTAAGTTCTAAAATCAAAGACTAATTTTTATTTAGGTTGTATTTTTTCAATCTTGTAATCTTTAAATCTTTTAAATCTTTCAATTATAATAAATGAACATCCTCGATAAAATAATAGCCGACAAAAACAGAGAAATCATGCTCAAAAAATCCGTCATTCCGGTAGCACAACTGGAACGTTCGGTTTTGTTTGAAAGAACGGTGCTTTCGCTGTGTGAAAATTTGAAAGAAAAGCCCTTTGACATCATCGCCGAACACAAACGCCGGTCGCCGTCCAAAGCGGTCATCAACCAAAATTTTTCGGTGGAAGAAGTGGTAAAAGGCTATGAAAAGGCAGGTGCGGCTGCAATCTCTGTACTCACCGATGGCAAGTATTTTGGCGGCTCCTTAGACGATTTGATCTTAGCAAGGGCTTCCGTCAACATTCCGCTGTTGCGCAAGGAATTTATCGTGGATGAATACCAAATCCTCGAAGCCAAAGCACACGGCGCCGATCTGATTTTGCTGATTGCCGCGGTTTTAACACGCGCCGAAATCAAGCAGTTGTCCGAATTTTCCAAAAGTCTCGGTTTGGAAGTATTGCTCGAAGTGCACAACCGCGAAGAACTCCAAAAAGCCGTCATGCCGTGTTTGGATTTGATCGGGGTGAACAACCGAAACCTAAAAACTTTTGAAGTAAGTATCGATACCAGTAAACAATTGGCAGCAGACATCCCTGATGATTTCATAAAAGTTTCCGAAAGTGGCATCAGCCAACCTGCTTCAATCAAAGAATTGATACCGTTCGGGTTTAAGGGTTTTCTCATCGGCGAGAATTTTATGAAAACGGACAATCCGGGCGGCGCGGCGAAAGAATTTATAAATTGTATCCATTAAGAATACTGAAATTTATTTTCCATGAAACTAAAAATATGCGGCCTTAAATTTCCCGAAAACATCCAAGCGGTCGCCGGATTGGTGCCTGACTATGTGGGTTTTATTTTTTGGGAACAATCGCCGCGCTTTTTTACCGGAAACATGCCCGAACTTCCCAAAAACATAAAAAAAACAGGTGTTTTTGTCGATGCGCCAATTGATGATGTGCGGGAAAAAATCGAAAAACACCAGCTGCAAGCTGTTCAGCTGCATGGCAAAGAATCACCGGAATATTGCCGGCAATTGGCAACTTCAAAAGTCGAAATCATCAAAGTTTTTTCGGTGGATGCAACCTTCGATTTCCATCAATTAGAACCCTACGAAGAAGTCTGTGATTTCTATCTGTTTGACACCAAAGGAAAGTTGCCGGGCGGAAACGGTTATGCTTTCGATTGGGAAGTTTTAAAAAAATACAAAAGCCCAAAACCCTTTTTCCTGAGTGGCGGCATCGGATTGGATGAAGCGGAACAAGTGAAAAAAATACGCGAAGCCGATTTGCCGGTTTATGCGATTGACATAAACAGTAAATTTGAAACCGAACCAGGCTTAAAAAACATTGAAAAACTACAGAGTTTTAAAAAAGAACTTTTAAAATAAATACAGACCCATCGTCAAGACCTCACAGGTTTTCAAAACGAGACCTCACAGGTTTTCAAAACCTGTGAGGTCTGTAAAGAATTTAACAAAGAAAAGAAAACAAACTCAAAACCTGTGAGGCCTACTAAACCTTAGATTATGAAATATCAGCCCTTAGAATCCGGACATCTCTATCATATTTTTAATAAAGGTAATAACAGAGAAACGATATTTAAAGAACCTAAAAACTATATTTATTTTCTTTCTTTGATAAAAAAATATTTGCTTAATGATATGGAATTATTCGCATATTGTTTAATGCCCAATCACTTTCATTTTGTTCTAAAAATAAACGAATCTTCTAAAAATCCCTCTCGACTGCTATCGAATCTATTTAACGCCTATTCAAAGTCTATTAATAAAATGTATAATCGAGAAGGGAGTCTTTTTAAAGACAGGTTTTCCCGTAAGAAAGTTGAAGATGAAATATATTTAAAAAAACTCATAATTTATGTGCATACCAACCCTTTACACCATGGGTTTGATGAACCATTTAACCAGTATAAGTATTCATCTTATAAAAGTTATATTGAAAATGACGCATATTTAGTAAAATTTGAAAACATAAAAGATTTGTTTTTCGACTTGGATAATTTTGAATATTGCCATCATGAAAAAGAAATGCAGCAATCGTATCAATTTGAAGAATAATTTATTTTAAAACCATTAGCATCCCTCACTAAAAGACCTCACAGGTTTTCAAAACCTGTGAGGTCTGAAAAGAATTCGAACAAGAAGTGCTTTCAAAACCTGTGCGGTCTAAATTAAAAACTAAAAAAATTACACCTATGAGTTACCACGTCAACGAAAAAGGCTACTACGGCGAATTTGGCGGTGCCTACATCCCCGAAATGCTTTACCCCAATGTAGCAGAATTGCGCGAACAATACCTGTCCGTCATGCTGCAACCCGATTTTCAATCTGAGTTTAGGGCATTGCTCCGCGACTATGTCGGCAGACCCACACCCCTTTATTTTGCCAAAAGGCTGTCGGAAAAATACAACACCAAAATCTACCTCAAGCGCGAAGATTTGTGCCATACCGGCGCCCACAAAGTCAACAACACCATCGGGCAAATACTCATGGCGCAACGCCTCGGCAAAACCCGCATCATCGCCGAGACCGGGGCCGGACAACACGGTGTGGCAACTGCCACTGTTTGTGCATTGATGGGCTTGCAATGCATCGTCTATATGGGTGAGATCGACATCGAAAGGCAAGCGCCCAACGTAGCCCGGATGAAAATGCTCGGTGCCGAAGTCAGACCCGCCAAATCGGGTTCGCGCACACTTAAAGACGCCACCAATGAAGCCATCCGCGATTGGATCAACAATCCGGTGGACACGCATTACATCATCGGTTCGGTCGTTGGGCCGCATCCCTACCCGGACATGGTCGCACGGTTTCAGTCGGTCATTTCCGAGGAAATCAAATACCAACTGCTCGAAACCGAAGGCAGGGACATTCCAGATTATGTCATCGCCTGCGTGGGCGGTGGTAGCAATGCCGCAGGCGCATTCTATCATTTTCTGGATGACGAACGCGTACACCTGATAGCCGTGGAAGCCGCCGGAAAAGGCATCGATACGGGCGAGAGCGCGGCCACTTCTGTTTTGGGAAAAACGGGCATCATCCACGGCAGCAAAACCCTTTTGATGCAGACCCCGGACGGACAAATCACCGAACCCTATTCCATTTCCGCCGGACTCGACTATCCCGGTGTCGGCCCCATGCACGCACATCTATTTAGAAGCCGCCGCGCCGAATTTATATCCATCACCGACGACCAGGCCATGCAGTGGGGCCTCGAATTGTCCAAAACAGAAGGCATCATCCCGGCCATCGAATCGGCACATGCCTTTGCCGTGTTAGATGAGAAAAAATTTAAACCCACCGATGTGGTCGTCATCAACCTGTCGGGGCGGGGCGACAAAGATTTGAATACGTATATCAAATATTTTAACTTTTAGGGCGTTCCCCCCGCCAACGGCGGGGGTCGGGCTATCCGCGGCACACGGTGCCTTGCTGCTATCCCTAACGCGATAACAACAAACCGCAAAGGTTTTAATCCAGACCTCACAGGTTTTCAAAACCTGTGAGGTCTAAAAAAAAGATAAAAAGAAATGAACCGAATCAAACTCAAATTACAAGAAAACAAGAAACTGCTGTCCATCTATTTCACGGCAGGCTTTCCGAACCTAAACGACACGGTTCCCATACTGCACGCCTTGCAGGAAAATGGGGTGGACATGGTCGAAATCGGGTTGCCGTTCAGCGACCCTTTGGCAGACGGACCCACTATACAGGCGAGCTCTACCCGGGCTTTGTACAACGGCATGACTTCCGACACGCTCTTCGAGCAACTCAAGGACATCCGAAAAACGGTACACATTCCGCTCATCATTATGGGTTATTTCAACCCGATGATGCAGTACGGGGTGGAACGCTTTTGCCAAAAATGCCGGGAAATTGGCATCGACGGGCTCATCATCCCCGATCTACCGGTGGACGTGTATGAAGAAAATTACAAACCGCTTTTTGAACAATATGGCTTAGCCAATATTTTTCTCATCACCCCGCAGACTTCCGAAGCGCGCATCCGGTTTATCGACTCGGTTTCGGACGGATTTATTTATATGGTGAGCAGTGCGAGCGTGACCGGTGCCAAAGGCACATTCGGAGCGGATCAAAAACAATATTTTGAACGCATTGCCGGCATGCAACTCCGCAATCCACAAATTGTTGGTTTTGGCATCAGCAACCGCGAAACTTTTGCGCAAGCCACAGCGCATGCAAAAGGCGCCATCATCGGGTCGGCGTTTATCAAATTTGTAGCGGAAAACGGCCTTGAAAAAATTGGCGCGTTTGTGAATACCATTCGGTAGTAACCGAAAAAGCCTTTAGATTTCTATCTGTTTTTTTCCTACCTTGTAAATCTTTAATCTTTAAAATTTTTTGACAATGGGAAAAGGAGATAAAAAAACCCGAAGAGGTAAAATTGTTATTGGTTCGCACGGCAAACTTCGCCCGCGCAAAAAAGAAAAACAACTTGTCACAGTAGCCAAAGCCAAAGTTGAAAAACCAAAGGTTGAAAAGCCGGCTGTAAAAGCCAAAAAGGTAAAGGCTAAAGAATAGGCGCTGATATTTTTGCTAGATTACCTCAAAGACCTTGCCCGGAAGCGGGCGAATGACACCTTGCAGCTCCATATTGAGCAACAAAGTAGCTACTTTGTGCGTGGGCATTTCACAACCCAGTGCGATGAGGTCTATGGGTTGTTGGCCTTGGTTGTTTAAAAAATCGAACAATTTTTGCTCTTCATCGGTGAGTTGCACAAACAGTTGTTTTTGAACGGGTTTGCTTTCTTTCAATTCGGGCAAATCCCAATTGAGCCAATATACCAAATCTGCAGCGCTGCTAATAAGATGTGCTTTTTCAGAACGAATCAGTTGGTTGCAGCCACTGCTGTATTTGTCTGTCACCCTACCCGGTACCGCAAACACATCTCTGTTGTAGGAATGGGCAATGTCTGCCGTAACCAAACTGCCGCCTTTTTCAGCAGATTCTACTACAATGGTAGCCTCAGCCATCCCGGCGATGATACGGTTTCGCTGCAAAAAATTTTCCCGTTCGGGTTGTGAAGTGCTCCAAAAATCGGTGACCAATCCGCCGTTTTCAAGAATTTCAGCGACATATTTTTGATGTATCTTGGGATAAATTTGGTTTAATCCGTGCGCCAAACAAGCGATGGTTTGCAGTTTGTTTTTAACGGCGTGTTTGTGTGCCTGTATGTCCACACCATAGGCCAATCCGCTCACGATAACCGGATTAAAAGGTACCAGCTCTGCAAGCAAGGTTTCACAAAACGCCATACCATAGGTCGTTATGTTCCTTGTGCCAACAATGCTGACGATTCTTTTTTTATCCAGGTTGATGTTTCCCTTGGTAAATAGCAATACAGGGCCGTCTATGCAATGTTTGAGCTTCTCCGGATAGCCGAATTCGTCAAAAGTATGAACACAAATAGATTCATTAGCAATAAATTTCATTTCTGCTTCGGCTTCTTTCAAAAAATGACTGCCCGACGACAACTCTTTGTAAATGGATAAGCCAATGCCATCTATTTTGAGCAAACGGTCCTTTTTTTCTTTAAATACTTGCTCTGCACTACCGCAGTGCGCAATGAGTTTCTTGGCTGTGATGTCGCCAATTTTGGAGATGCGCTGCAAGGCCAATCTATATAAAAGCTCGTTTTCTGTCATGTTTCAAAAATAAAAGAAAACTTTTCAATAAATGTTAATAAAAACAACGGCACATATTTTCAAAAAATAGTTTTTGTGCTAAATTTGTGCTTATGCACTTAGAAAATTACATCAGCGATTTACTCTACACCCACGATTGTGTAGTCGTCCCGGGTTTTGGCGCCTTTCTCACCCGTTATCAGACCGCGGAATTGGATAAAAATACCCATACTTTTTACCCGCCCAAAAAGACTGTGGGCTTCAATATCCGCCTGCAAGAAAATGACGGCGTTTTGGCGCATCGCATTGATAAGGAAACCAAAAATGGCCTCAAAAAATCTGTAGCTTTTATAGAAAAAGAAGTCACAGCTTGGCAGCGTCATTTGGAGCAAAACAAGTTTCTATCGCTCGAAAAATTAGGCGATTTCTCGGTGGACAACCAAGGGAAATGGCAATTTGCGCCGTCTGCAAATGTCAATTTCCTTCCCGAATCTTTCGGTTTGAGTGCTGTGGTTTCAAAACCCTTAGTCAAAAAACCCATTAAGCGAGTTGTAACTATTCAAGAAACAAAAACGCCATCCACTTGGTACAAATATGCAGCCGTGGCGGCCGTGGCTGTAAGTGTTGGCGGTTTTTTAGGATTCAATTATTACAACCAACAGGTGTCGCAATACAATTTGGCAGAAAAGCAAAAAGCCGATAAAATGCTGCAAGAACGCATACAAGCTGCTACATTCCAGCTCAATGTCTCAGATACACCTGTTACCATTCAAATAGTTTCCAAAAGCTATCCGTACCACGTGATTGCTGGCGCTTTTCGCGAAGAAGAAAACGCCCATAAAAGAATGGAAGAACTCATTCAAAAAGGCTATCAAGCGCGTTTGCTCGGCACCAATACATACGGTTTGCACCAAGTAGCATTTCAAAGTTTTTCCGATAAATCAACAGCGCTCGAATTTCTTGAAGAAATCCGCACACAGGTCTTTTCTGATGCTTGGATGTTGATTGAAAACCGCTAACATTCGCGTCCTTCCTATCTACCCGAAGGTTTATTAGTGCGCATCTGACTGAGGATTGTTTTTGCGTTGGGAAGTTTTTTGCCCCCAACAGACAGCGAGTCCTTATTAAAAAATTACTTTTGTTCCCGATGAAAACACTTGTATTGAGCGCAGTCGAAATAAATAAAATAAACACATGAAACCAATCCCCAAATCGCTGCTCAAAAAACTTGAAAATCGAAAAGAGATTGGGACTTTCAGAACACTAAAAACAAAAACGGCTTTAGTAGATTTTTCTTCAAACGATTATTTGGGAATCGCGCGCTTGGATGCCATTTCACTTCGCGCCAAGCAAATTTTGGCAGACTCAGGGCATCCGTCTAACGGGTCAACCGGATCGCGCTTGCTCACCGGACATCATCCGCTTTTTAAAAAAGTTGAGCTACAGATAGCTACATATCATCAAACCGAAACCGCGCTGGTTTTCAATTCGGGTTACGACGCTAACATCGGACTTTTTTCTGCACTTCCGCAGCGCAACGACCTCGTTTTTTACGATGCATTTGTGCACGCTTCCATCCGTGACGGTTTGCGGCTCTCGAGGGCAAAATCATACAGTTTTAGGCACAATGATTTTGAAGATTTGGCGCGTAAAATCGAAAAAACTAATAACACATCCTCCGTTTGGGTGATCACCGAAGCCGTATTTTCGATGGACGGCGATTCGCCCGATTGGAAAAACTTAGCAGCCATTTGCAACCGCTTTGAGGTGAACCTTATCATAGATGAGGCGCACGCTACCGGGGTTTTAACGCAATTAACAGAAATATACAAGAAAACAACCATAGAAAACCATCTTACAGCCCGTGTGGTGACTTTCGGAAAAGCCTTGGGTTGCCACGGCGCAGCAGTTTTGGGCAATGCATCGCTCAGAGATTACCTCATCAATTTTGCCGGGAGTTTTATATACACCACAGCACTTCCGCCAGCGGCATTGGCCACCATTGCGGCGGCTTATGAAAAATTACAAGATAGAATCGGACTTGACAAATTGCATCAAAACATTGATATTTTCAACCGAAGTGTGGTGAATTTGGGCTTAGAACAACATTTTATTCAGAGCTACTCAGCCGTACATTGCTGTATTGCCCCGGGCAACGAACACGTAAAAATGCTGAGTTTGCAACTCGAAAAATCGGGCTTCGATGTCCGCCCCATCCTTTCACCCACAGTGGCCGCCGGAAAAGAAAGACTTCGCTTCTGCCTACACGCCTTCAATACTGAAAATGAAATAGAAAGTGCACTCAAGTTGCTCGTAACGCTGTTGTGAAAAAAATATTGTTTTGCGTTTGATAAGTTTATATATTTGATACGTAAAAAAAAGCAAATGAAGCAATTCTACTTTTTCACTTTACTTTCCGTTCTATTTTATGTTCCTACTGCAACAGGACAAGCACTTCCGATTACGGAGGTGTTTAACTATGCCGTGGGTAGCAACTTGGGCGGGCAGGGAGGTTGGGTAAATGCCAAGTCGGGGGACGAAGTAACCGTCCAATCCGGAAGCCTTTCTTATGAGGGATTACTCATCTCAACCGCCAATTCGGTCACCTTCTCCGGAGCCGGTATCAATCCGCAAATGCCATTCGAATCGCAATCGGGCAATACGGTCTATGCTTCTTTTATCTTCCGTGTAACCGATTTGTCAACGCTTACCGACACCAACGGGGTTTATTTTGCCGGTTTTGGACTAAGTACGACCGTTTTCGGGGGCACGGTTTGGCTCAGAACAGCCGGAACACAATTTAACATTGGTATCAACAAAGCAACTGCGGTAAATGATAACACTTGGCTGTCAACAAATTTTGACACCAACACAGATATTTTTGTCGTCATAGCGTATGATTTGGCCATAGGGGAAGCCAGAATTTGGGTCAATCCCGTGAAGGACGATTTAGCAACGGATACGCCTCCAACGCCCAGCGGGACAGCCAACCTGAACATGACACGCACCAGTTTGAGCCGCTTTTTCTTGCGTCAAGCCTCTGCCACCGAAACACCCACCATTGTTTTTGACGAATTGCGGATTGGGACAACTTGGGCTTCTGTAACCCCAATACCGACAGTCTCTTTGGAAGATAAATTTAAAAATAGTTTTGCGGTATTCCCAAACCCCGCCACCAATGGTTTTGTAAACATCAGTTCGGCTTCACTTTCACCCAAAGACATACATGTATATGACGTGTTGGGCAAACTCCTTGTCAAGCAGACCATTTCCGGAACAAGGCTCAACATTGAAAACCTCAAAGCCGGTGTGTATATTTTAAAAGTGGCACAAGACGGACGTACCGAAACCAAAAAACTCGTAATTAGATAATTGAAATTTAATCTTTTGATAATCTTTTTGCAAAGCAAGCTGCCCCATCATTCTTTAAGTTTGAATGTGATTTTTTTAACCTTTCAAACCTAATGATTATGAAAAAAATTTACTTATTGTTCTTTCTACTTTCCGGTACATTACTCTTCGGGCAAACTGCGGGGGTGAATGTGTTTATCAATGAGATACACTATGACAACGCAGGCGGTGATGTTGGAGAGGGTGTGGAAATTGCCGGGCCTGCCGGAACAGACTTGACAGGTTGGTCACTTGTCGCTTACAACGGCAATGGAGGCACGTCTTATGCCACAGTCGATCTTATCGGAAATACCATTCCCAATGAAGGTGGATCCGGTTTTGGCACCTTGTTTTTTCCAATAGCTAATTTACAAAATGGCGCACCCGATGGAATTGCCCTTTTCGATGGAACAAACGTTCAATTTCTCAGCTATGAAGGAACTTTTGTTGCCGTAGGAGGTCCTGCTTCAGGTCTAACATCCACAGATATAGGCGTTATTGAGCCAGGATCGCCAATTGGCGAATCCCTCCAACTCATCGGGACAGGCTCGTTGGCTTCCGACTTTACTTGGACAGGCCCGGTTGCGGAATCTCCCGGGACGATAAATAACGGTCAGACATTTAATGCTTCACTCGACCCATCTGTCACGATATTATCACCCGCCGATGGCACAACTTTCCCTCCCGGCACCGCTAATGTCAACGTCACCCTCTCAGTTCAAAATTTTACCGTGGCAACCCCTTCCACAGGCGATGGGTTTATCAAATATACCGTTGATGGCGGTGCTCCGGTTGACAAGTTCGACACAGCACCCATCTCGCTGAGCCTTCCCTCAGGCCCGCACACCGTTGTTGTGGAATTGGTTGACAACGCCGGCGCAAGTTTGTCGCCTGCCGCTACGTCAACTGTTAACTTTACCATCGCAGACTTCGTTAGCATTCCGGACATTGCCACACTGCGCGCACAACCTACCGGAGCGAGTAACTTTTATCAACTCAACGGAGAAGCTATCCTTACTTTTCAGGCTGCAAACAGAAACCAAAAATTCTTGCAGGATGCCACCGGGGCAATCCTTGTTGATGATCAGCCGGGAACAGTCACAACGCTGTACGAACAAGGCGATGGAATTTCAGGGTTCAAGGGGACACTGACTACCTTTGCAGGAGTTTTGGAATTTGTCCCGTTTGAAAACACAAACGCGGCAACATCTAATGATAATTCAATTAATAACCAGGTTGTTACCATCGATATGTTAAATACGAATGTCGATGCGTTTGAATCCGAAATCGTGCGTTTGGAAAATGTCACCTTCGTAGAAGGGGATGGTTCGGCCACTTTTGCCGGCAGCACAAATTACAACATAACAGACGGGGTAAACACCATGCGGTTTCGCACCCAATACCCCGAATCGGGCCTCAACGGGTCACTAATCCCGACAACGCCCCAAACCATGGACGTACTCGTTTCCGAGAATAACGGCATAGCTCAGGTGATACCATTTTTTATTGACCCTGTCTCCGGATTTACATTGTCCGAAAAAGATTTTTCATTCGGCACAGCATCTTTCAAGGTCTATCCAAACCCAGTGAGCACCGGTATCGTCAACATTGTTTCGACCCGAAACGGTAGCAAGACCGTCGCAATATTTGACATACTCGGCAAAGAAATGTTGCGTACCCAACTCAACGGCACTACGCTCGATGTGAGCCAACTCAACAACGGGATTTACATCTTGAAAATTGAAGAAGACGGCAAAACAACCAGCAAAAAACTGATTGTTCAGCAATAAATTTTAGTTGATCACAGATAAAAACCCGCCACCTGGCGGGTTTTGTTGTTTTATAGATGTTGGTTGACCCTCTGGCCTATCTTACTGAAAAACAATGACCTGTAATGCTGAACACGTTTCAGCATCTCACTGAAGGGAATGTCACCCCGAGCGCAGTCGAGCGGCAAGACCCTGAAATAAATTCAGGGTGACAGTTCGGAGTGTTTTTGGGTGACAGTTCGGGGTGATGTTGGGTGACTGTTGAATAGGTTGTTTTATCTTCAAAGAGCCTCCTTGATTTTCAATATTTTAATCGTAGGTCAAAAACATCCCACAAGTTTTTAAAATTGGCATTAGCATCGTAATATCGATATATCAAAGAATATTGTCTCGAAACATATAGCTGCATTGGTAAGAAAATCATAAAAACCTGACAATTATCATTTTGTCTATTCGTTTTTGTTGTAACTTTGCGCTTATGTATCGGAAAAGCACAAAATTGATTTCTCTTTTGATGGCATGTATTGTAATGCTATCAACAACCTCTTTTACGATTCATCAACATTTTTGTGGTGATGAAATCACCGATATAGCCATTTTTACACATGCCGAAGGTTGTGGTATGGAAGCCGTAGCTGAAACACCGCAAAGCACCTGCCACACCCCAAAAAAATCCTGCTGCAACGACCGCATGGTTTTGGTGCAAGGCCAAGACCAGATAAATCCCGCCGTGGAGGCCTTGTCCATTGACCACCAGATCTTTTTGGCGGCAGTTGTTTACAGTTTTGATTATTTGTTTTTTGATCCTTCAAAAAATGTTCCGGAGGAATTTCACTATTATCCGCCTCCGATTGTACAAGAAATTACCATACTTCACCAGGTTTTCCGCATTTGATTTTTTAGAATGAACCGGCCGTATTTTGGCCGCGATGAACTGAAATTTTAACCATTTTCAGTAGTTTTTTCATTCAAAAAAATCAAAAAAATGCTTTCAAAAGTCATACGCTATTTTCTGGAAAACAGGTTGGTCACCGCCCTGCTGTTGCTGTCGTTTATTTCGTGGGGGTTGATGACGGCCCCGTTCAATTGGGACACCGGATTTCTTCCCAAAGACCCCGTTCCCGTTGATGCCATTCCCGATATCGGCGAAAACCAACAAATCGTTTTTACCAATTGGCCCGGTCGCTCTCCGCAGGATATAGAAGATCAGATTACCTATCCGCTCACCACTTCTTTGTTGGGCATCCCGGGCGTAAAATCCATCCGAAGCTCCTCCGTGTTTGGCTTTTCGATGATCAACATTATTTTTGATGAAGAGGTGGAGTTTTACTGGTCGCGGTCACGGGTACTCGAAAAACTCAATTCGCTGCCGGCCAACCTCCTCCCCAACGATGTGCAACCCACTTTAGGCCCAGATGCCACCGCTTTGGGTCAGGTGTTTTGGTACACTTTAGAAGGCCGCGATTCGCTGGGCAATGTCACCGGTGGATGGGATTTGCACGAACTGCGTACCATCCAGGATTTTTATGTCAAATACGGGTTGAATGCCGTGGAAGGCGTTTCGGAAGTGGCTTCGGTAGGCGGTTATGTACAGGAATACCAAATTGATGTCAATCCCGAAGCCTTGAAATCCTACCGGATTGGTTTGGACAAAGTGGCTTTGGCGGTCAAAAATGCCAACCGCGACATTGGCGCACAAACTGTGGAAATCAACAAAGCGGAATATTTTGTACGTGGTTTGGGCTATATAAAATCGATTGCGGATATAGAAAACGCAGTGGTAGCAGTGAACAACAACATTCCGATTTTGATCAAAGACATCGGCGTGGTCAATCTAGGGCCGGCACCGCGCCGTGGGGTGTTAGACAAAGGCGGGGCAGAGGTGGTAGGTGGCGTGGTCGTGGCCCGCTACGGGGCCAATCCGTTAGAAGTCATCAACCAGGTAAAAGAAAAAATAAAAGTACTCGCGCCCGGATTGCCTACCAAGGTATTGAAAGACGGAACCGTCAGCCGGGTAACCATCGTTCCTTTTTACGATCGGACCCAACTCATCCACGAAACCATCGGCACGTTGGAAACCGCACTTTCGCATGAGATACTCATCAGTATTTTGGTCGTCATCGTGCTGGTGCTCAACCTGCGGGCTTCAGTTTTGATATCGAGTCTGTTGCCGGTTGCCGTACTGATGACTTTTGTGGTGATGCGCTATACCGGTGTCGATGCCAATGTGGTTGCGCTCTCAGGAATTGCCATCGCCATCGGCGTGATGGTGGACGTAGGGATCGTGTTTGTCGAAAACATCATCCGGCACCTTGAATTGCCCGAAAACAAAGGTAAAAAAGGCAAGGCTTTGGTTGAACTGATCCACAGCTCAACAGCGGAAGTGGCTTCTGCCATCACCACGGCTTTGGCGACGACGGTGGTCAGCTTCCTGCCGGTATTTTTTATGGAAAACGCGGAAGGTAAATTGTTCAGGCCGCTGGCTTTCACCAAAACTTTTGCCCTTTCAGCCTCTTTTATATTGGGGATCATCGTGCTGCCTACGCTGGCATATTGGTTTTTCTCCGCCGGTCCCAAAAAAGAAAAAACCAAAAAAATAGGAAATATCAGCCTGGCCGTGGCCGGTGTGGTTTTTGCTTTTTACTTCAGTATGTGGTTGCCATTGGCATTGACTTTAATCGGTTTAAAAAACATTTTTCGGGATAAACTTCCTCAAAAGTTTGGCAAATACACCACCGAAATTACCCTCGGTATCGTGTTGGCCGTGACAGTTTTTCTGCTTACCGAAGAGTGGCGGCCTTTGGGACACGGCAACAACCTCATCGTCAATTTTCTTTTTGTGGGGATTTTGCTTTCACTGATATTGGGCGTTTTGATGACCATCGTGCATTACTACGAACCCATTCTGAAATGGTGTTTGGAGAACAAGAAAAAATTCTTATTGATACCCGGCTTTTTCGTCACCTTCGGGATTGTTATTTGGCTGGGTTTTGCCACTACTTTCGGGTGGATTTCTTATGGTTTTGACAAGTTGGGAATCAACATCCGCACGACCTCGGTGTGGTCGGGTTTAGCCAATGCCTTTCCCGGCACGGGCAAAGAATTTATGCCGCCGCTCAACGAGGGCAGCTTTTTGTTGATGCCCACCTCCATGCCGCATGCGGGAATTGAGCAAAACAAAGATGTGTTGCAAACCTTAGATCGCGCTTTGGCCAACATACCCGAAGTGGAAATGGCCGTGGGAAAATTGGGGCGGACTGAAAGTGCGCTCGATCCGGCGCCGATTTCGATGTATGAAACCATCGTCAATTACAAACCCGAATATATGGTGGATGAAGACGGGCATCGAATCACTTTTAAAACAGATAGGGACGGAAAATTTGTGTTGAGATCTGGCGAAACGGTTTCGCAAGAAGAAGCCCTGGCAAAAGGGGTTTCTCAAAAAGATTTGATTAGAAAAGAGAATGGGGAATATTTTAGGAATTGGCGGCCACAAATCAAAAACCCCGATGATATTTGGGAAGAAATCGTGCGTGTCACGAAACTTCCTGGCGTGACTTCCGCACCCAAATTGCAACCCATCCAAACGCGACTTATCATGCTGCAAACCGGTATGCGCGCGCCTATGGGCATCAAGGTTTACGGACCCGATCTCAAAACGATTGAAGCCTTTGGTATGGAGCTCGAAGCCATTTTGCAACAAGTTCCTTCCATCAAAACAGAATCGGTTTTCGCCGATCGCATTGTGGGAAAACCTTATTTGGAATTAGACATTCAGCGGGAAAACATTGCCCGCTACGGATTGAGTGTGGAGCAGTTGCAGCAAGCCATTGAAGTGGCCATCGGCGGCATGCCTGTCACCACTACAGTGGAAGGCAGGGAGCGCTTTCCGGTGCGTGTTCGCTACCCGAGGGAATTGCGCGACAACCCTGAGAAAATCAAAAACATCCTGATTCCCACACCGTCCGGCACACAAATTCCGTTGGGCGATTTGGTCAAAATTAACTACGTGCGCGGCCCACAAATGATCAAAAGCGAAGAAACCTTTTTGGTTGGCTACGTGCTGTTTGACAAGAAAGAAGACCGCGCGGAAGTGGATGTGGTAGAAGAAGCCCAAAGGTTTATCGATCAAAAAGTACAATCGGGCGCGTTGAAAGTCCCTGCCGGTATCAGCTATAAGTTTTCCGGCAGTTATGAGAATCAAATCAGGGCTACCAAACGCCTGGCAATCGTGATCCCGATCAGCCTGATACTCATCTTCCTGCTGTTGTATTTTCAATTCAAGACCATCACCGCTTCTGCCATTCACTTTTCGGGTGTTTTTGTCGCCTTTGCGGGCGGTTTCCTAATGATTTGGCTTTACGGGCAAGGCTGGTTTATGAATTTTGACATCGCGGGTATCAATATGCGTGATTTGTTTCAAATGCACACCATCAACCTGAGTGTGGCGGTTTGGGTTGGGTTTATTGCCTTGTTCGGCATTGCCACCGATGACGGCGTGATTATGGGAACCTACATCCATCAGGTTTTTGAAGAACGCAATCCGCAAACAGTGCCGGAGGTTCGCGCAGCTGTGTTGGAAGCAGGCAAAAAACGGGTGCGCCCGGCCATGATGACTGCTGCCGTGGCCATCATCGCTTTGTTGCCGGTGCTGACCTCGTCCGGAAAAGGTTCGGACATCATGATTCCCATGGCCATCCCTACTTTTGGCGGGATGCTGCTGCAGGTGATGACGATGTTTGTAGTGCCTGTTTTTCAGGCGATTTGGCGGGAGCATGCAGTTAGTAAAGAAAAATAAATGAGTATCTCGCAACTCGCATCTCGCATTTCGACTGCGCTCGATGAGACAGCTCGATGAGACAGTTTGATGAGACAGTTTGATGAGACAAATTAGAAAAGATAGTTTTATAAAATGACAATATTAAAATCATTTAAAATGGTAAAAGCAACAAACGTGATTCGTGTTTTGTCCCTTTTCCTGATGATGTTCTCGGGGCAGGCGCAATCCTTAGAGGCTTATTTAAAAACTGCAGCGGAAAACAATCCGGGGGTGAAGGCGGCTTATTTGGAGTTTGAAGCCGCGATGCAACGCCTGCCGCAAGTGAGCAGTTTGCCCGACCCGACCCTGAGCATGAGCGCGCTCGGGCAGATGATTGAAACCCGCGTGGGCACACAGGAGGCCAGGTTTTCACTGATGCAGACTTTTCCGTGGTTTGGTACGCTCAAAGCCAAAAAAGAAGTGGCTGCCTTGGAGGCGGATGCTAAATTTCAAACCTATTTGGATCGAAGAAATGAACTCTTCTTCAAAGTGAAAACTGCCTACTATGAACTCTATGAAGTAAAACACCACCTTCACCACAAAATGGAAAATGGCCGGATTTTGGAATCGCTCCGCACTTTGGCCTTGAGCAAATTTGAAAACGGCACGGCACTGATGACCGATGTCATCCGGGTGGACATTATGCAAAACGACAATCGGGTGGACATTGAAATTTTTCAGGACTCCCGAAAACCTTTGGAAGTGCGTTTCAACCGCTTGCTCAACCGGCCCGATAGTTTGGCCGTGGCTATTCCCGATTCCATTCCGATGCTGTTTGACAGGGAACTCTTGTTGTCGAAGCAAAACTTTGCCGACAACCCGAATTTTCAACTATGGGACAGGAAAATGCGCGCTGCCGAAGCACAGGAAAAAGTTGCGCTTAAAAGCGGCTTACCCAATATCGGGTTGGGTGTCGATTACAGCATCATCAGCGAGCGTTCGGACGCTACTTTTTCAGACAACGGGCAAGACGCTTTTATGCCGGTGGTAAGCATTTCAATTCCTGTTTTCAGAAAAAAATACAAAGCCGCGCAGCAGGAAGCCCATTTGCTTCAAAAGGCCTATTCGGAAATGAAAACCGAAACAGAAAACCAATTATCGAGCAGTTGGGAAACCACTTTGTTTGAATTGGAGAGAGCGCAAAAACAAATTGAATTGTATCAGCAACAAATCATCAAAACGCAACAAACCATCGCGTTGTTGCTGTCGGCTTATAGCAATGGAACAGCAGATTTTGAAGAAATTTTGCGGATGCAACAGCAGTTGTTAAGATATCAAATGGAAATTTCGACCGCTTTTAAAAACTATCAGGTGGCCCGGGCCAAAGCGGATTATTTAATCGGAAAAGAATGATGATATGATGATTCGATGATTCGATGATTCGATGATGTGATTATAAAAATTTAAAATCATGGAAAAAAGAAATGAGATATTAGAATTGAGTTTTGATTTTGCGCTCAACGTTATAGATTATTGCGAGGTGCTCGAAGAAAAACGAAAATATGTAATTGCCCGCCAACTCCTGAAAAGCGGCACTTCAATCGGGGCAAATGTCCGCGAAGCACAAAATGTACATGGCCGGAAAGATTTTATCGCTAAATGTATCATTGCGGCTAAAGAGGCCGATGAAACGGAATACTGGTTATTGCTTTGTCAAAGAAGCAAAAACTATCCGGATTCGGATCATCTTTTGACCTCCATCCTAAGCTTAAAAAAGCTACTCACAAAAATTATTGCCTCAACCCTTAAAAATAACAAATCATGAAAACGCTTTTTAAAAACAAATATGTGCTCTTCGGGATCACCCTTTTTATGGGACTTTTATTGGGTTGGCTCATCAAACCATCAGATCATCAAGTGATTGAATCATCGAATCATCAAAGTATCAAAGTATCAAATCATCAGATCATCGGATCATCGGATAATCAGGTGTGGACCTGCTCCATGCACCCGCACATTCACAAAAATGAACCCGGGCCATGCCCGATTTGCGGAATGGATTTGATACCGATGGAACAAGCCGAGACCAACGAAAACCCAATGGCTTTGGAAATGACCGAAGATGCCATGAAATTAGCCAACATCCAGACCTCCGTAGTCGGAAGCGAAAATCAGTCGGGTGCGCGCCAAATCCGCCTCAACGGGAAAGTGCAGGCCGACGAACGGAAAGTATATGTACAATCATCGCACATACCTGGGCGCATTGAGCAATTGAACGTCAATTTTACCGGCGAACCTGTCTCCCGCGGAAAAGTACTTGCCACGGTGTATTCGCCCGAATTGGTCACCGCCCAACAAGAACTTTTGCAAGCCGAAAAAATCAAAGCCACGCAACCCGAATTGTTCAATGCCGCTAAAAACAAGCTCAAAAACTGGAAGCTGACCGAAGCGCAAATCAACCGGATATTGGAAAACGGCAAGCCCATAGAGCGTTTCCCGATTTTGTCCGATGTCAACGGCATTGCAGTAGAGAAAAAAGTGAATTTGGGTGATTATGTGCAGCGCGGGACGCCGGTCTATGAAATCGCCGATTTGTCGAGCGTTTGGGTACAGTTTGAAGTCTATGAAAGTGATTTGGCTTGGGTGAAGGTGGGCGATAAAGTCAGTTATACGTTGTCATCGCTTCCCGGAGAAAAATTTGAAGGAGCCGTAGCCTTTATCGATCCGGTGATAGACCCACAAACACGGGTGGCCTTGGCGCGGATAGAGGTAAAAAATACCGGCGGAAAATTCAAGCCCGAAATGTTTGCCACCGGCATCCTCAAAAACGAAACAAAAGCTGCTTCAACCCCATCGTTGGTTGTACCCAAATCGGCAGTGATGTGGACGGGCGAACGCTCGGTGGTGTATGTGAAAACCGCGACGGACAAGAAAGTTTATTTCGCCCTGCGCGAAGTTACTTTAGGCGCGTCATTGGGCGATAGCTATGAAGTAAAATCGGGTTTGGAAGCCGGTGAAGAAATTGTCACTTACGGAACTTTTACGGTTGACGCAGCGTCGCAATTGGCGGGTAAACCCAGCATGATGCGCCCCGAAGGCGGTGCGGCGATGACCGGGCACAACCATGGCGGGATGGACATGGATGCTAAGCAAACCAACGGGGAAACCACTACTAAAACCACTACTTTATCTAAAGAAGCCAAGGCTGCGGTAGAAAAATTGGTCGATCAATATTTGTTGCTCAAAAACACTTTGGTTAAAGATAATTTTGCCGAAGCAGACAAACAGGTCAAAGCGTTGCAAAAAGCCTTTTCGGAAACCAGCATGGGTTTGTTTACGGGCGACAGCCACAACAAATGGATGGATTATCAAAAGCGAATGCAGGTGCAGACCACACAATTTTTGCAAACCAAGAGTATCGACGAAGCCCGAACGGTATTTATAGAACTTTCCAACATCATGATAGAAATGACCAGCGATTTCGGGCCGTTTGCGCAAACCTTTTACGTGCAGTATTGCCCGATGGCCAACCAAAACAAGGGTGCAGAATGGATAAGTGCTTCCAAAAATGTTGAAAATCCGTATTACGGAGCCAAGATGTTGGGTTGTGGCGAAGTCACCAAGACCATTCAATAAATTTTATACACACAAATTACAGTAATCTTTAAATTTTATAAAAATGAAAAATGCCATCCGTTTGATGAACACCTTACTGATAGGTGTTGCCTTGGTTTCTTGCAACCAGACATCCAAAAATCAAGAAAATGTAGAAAAATCTACGACTCCCATTGAATCCAAACAACCGCAAGTTGAAACCACAAAAACAGCAGATGTTTTTGTTCCGGCCAAGACCTATCGGGTAGGCGAGCAAGTGCCCAACGACTTGGTTTGTATGGTGAACAATGCCTTCATGGGAAAAGCCCAGATACCTGTGCCTGTCAACGGCAAAACCTATTACGGCTGCTGCGACATGTGTGTCCATCGCCTAAATAAAGAAGCGAATTCAAGGATGGCAACAGACCCGTTTAGCGGCAAGACTGTTGACAAATCTGAGGCTTACATCGTGCTTACAAAGGCTGATGGCGAGGTGACTTATTTTGAGTCTGAAGCCAACTATCATGCTTTTGCTAAATGACCTAACCCGCATCAAAACAACTACAGCCCTGACTTTACAACAGGGCTGTTGCTATTACGACTAAGGCTATTAAACCAATCACCGGCAAGCAACCCCATCTCTTTTTTAGCATCATAGCGGCTTACATTTTAATAAATTTCTCGGAACGCGTGCCTTTGTCGGTTTGTAGCTTGAGGATGTAGAGGCCGCTTGCCAGATTGGAGACATCGATACCCTCTTGGGACAGATTGTGTCCTGTGCCAACGGCTTGCCCGTTGATGTTGTAAATCTCATAAGCTTCTATCAGCAAGCTGTTGTTTATAGCTATGTTGAGCAGGTTTTGCACGGGGTTGGGGAAGAGCCTAAAACCGTTTTCAGAGGTAAAATCTTCGAGGCTCTGGGTGGCAGTATTCTCATACCATGAAATTCTACTATCTGTTGAAGAAGCCGAGAGTACATCCAGGTCACCATCGCTGTCTATATCGGCAGCGTAAACGTCAGATGCAAAATCAGCCAAGTCGTAAAGAAAGTAGTTTTGGTTGCAATTGGCAATTAGGTTTTATAAAACCAAATATATCGATAAAACATATAAAGTAGCAAGCCCGTCTGAAAATAGCAGAGATGAATCCGCCAATAGGTGTCGATTGAATAAGCCGGCTACTTCGCGTTTGGTGTTTTTGTTTCCAATATGCTCGTCTTAGGGAGCAAAAAAATGACAGACAACGAGTACATCACAACCAAAAAAATGCTTACTTTTCAACATGAAAGTTGAATCATGACACATAAAATTATCGGTCGGTCGGAAACAGCAGATTTTCCCGAATTGGGATTAAGCAATATTCCTGTCAAAATAGATACAGGTGCTTACACCTCGTCTATCCATTATAAAAACCTTGAAGAAAAAGAGGGGGAACTACTCGTTTGGTTTGACAAACTCACATCACCAATCCATTTTAAAAGCTTTAAAATAGCCAAAGTAAGAAGCAGCAACGGAAAGTTGCAAAATCGTTATAAAATTAAGACACAAATGCGTTTCTTTGGCAAAAAATATCGCATACAGATGACCCTTGCCAAACGCACGCGTATGCGTTATCCGGTTTTAATTGGAAGAAAATTTCTGTCTAATAAGTTTTTAGTAGATCCGAGCAAGCAAAATCTCAGCGGTACCAAAAATCCAAAAACAATTTTATGAACATAGCCATTTTATCGAGAAATGCAGGACTCTATTCTACCAACAGGTTGGTGGAAGCAGCACAAAAACGAGGCCACCACGTTGAAGTTATAGACCCACTGAGGTGCGATATCGTTATTGAAAAAAAGAATCCTGAGATTTATTACAAAGGACGTCATTTAGATAACTTTCAGGCGGTGATTCCGCGTATAGGCGCTTCGGTCACTTTTTACGGAACGGCTGTGGTCAGGCAGTTTGAAATGATGCATGTTTTTACCACGGTAGAGTCACAGGCCTTGGTACGGTCGCGCGATAAACTCAGAAGCTTGCAAATCCTCAGCCGTGCCGGTTTGGGTTTGCCCAAAACGGTCTTTACCAACTATTCTAAAAACGTTAGAGAAATCATAGAACATGTGGGTGGCGCACCGGTGGTCATCAAGTTGCTTGAAGGTACACAAGGCTTAGGCGTGGTGCTGGCGGAAACACAAAATGCAGCAGAATCTGTCATTGAAGCCTTTAACGGACTCCAAGCGCGCGTCATTGTGCAGGAATTTATCAAAGAAGCCGGCGGCGCCGACATACGTGCATTTGTGGTAGATGGGCATGTAGTGGGCTCTATGAAACGGCAAGGCAAAGAAGGCGAATTCCGTTCCAACCTTCACCGAGGCGGCTCAGCAGAAATCATAGAACTCACAGATGAAGAAGAAGTTACCGCCATCAAAGCGGCACGGGCTATGAGTTTGGGTGTGGCCGGTGTAGATATGTTGCGCTCAGACCGCGGTCCTTTGATTTTAGAAGTCAACTCTTCGCCTGGGCTGGAAGGCATTGAAGCAGCTACCGGTGTAGATATAGCCAAAAAAATCATACGTTATATTGAAAGAAACGTCTAAACATGGCTAAGCTCAACGGATTTAAACTTTTTGGTGAAAACATTGCGCCCGGCGAAAGCAAAACCATTTATCTCGAAATCGCCAAGCTTCATACGACGACTAAACTGAGTATCCCCATTATTGTAGAGCGTGCAGAGGAGCCGGGACCCGTCATACTGATTACAGCCGGCATACACGGTGATGAAATCAATGGCATAGACATCGTTAGGCAACTGGTTGCCCAAAAAATCAACTGTCCGTTGCAAGGCACTATTGTTTGCATTCCTATTGTCAATGTTTTTGGTTTTGTAAATCGCTCGCGGGCATTTCCCGACGGCCGCGACCTAAATCGGGTGTTTCCGGGTTCAAAAAACGGATCGTTGGCTTCCCGATTTGCCTATGAGATTATGACCGAAATTCTTCCGAAAGTAGATTATTGTTTAGATTTTCATACCGGTGGCGCACAGCGCTTCAACGCCCCACAAATTCGCATCGAATTTGAAAACACCACGCTTTTCGAATTGGCAAAAGTTTTCAACGCACCTTTTACCGTGCACAGTAAAAACTTGGCAAAGACCTTTAGAAACAGTTGCGACAAATTAGGCAAACCTATGCTGCTGTTTGAAGGCGGCAAGTCTGACGACATCAACAAAGAGGTAAGTCGCGATGCCATTGAAGGCATCAAACGCGTTCTCAATCATTTGGGGGTTTTGTGTACCCGTGTAAAGGCCAATCCGGCATCGCAACATTCAGTTTTTGTCAACGAAACCCAATGGATTCGAGCCAAAGTTTCGGGTTTGTTTCACAATGAAATCGAGATTGGTCAAAAAGTAAAAAAGGGAACAGTTTTGGCCAACATTACTGATCCGTACGGCAGTATTTCCAAAAAAATCAAAGCTCCGGTTGAAGGTTATGTCATCAACATCAACCATTCGCCCATCGTTTATCAAGGCGATGCCATTTATCACCTCGCAACACATTGGCAAACCTAAAGAGATGGACAAAAAAGCACTCAGAAAACTGTACACAGAAAAAAGAATGTCGCTGTCTGCCGATGACAGGCAAATCCTAAACGCGGCTATCTTTGAGCAGCTTAAAAACCTACCTATTTGGGAATACAACTTTTATCACGTCTATCTGCCCATTCCGACAAAAAACGAACCTGAGACCAATCAAATTATTTCAACACTTTTTACACAAGGCAAAAAAGTGATGGTTTCTAAGGCCGATTTTACAAACTTTGAAATGCGCCATTTCTATTTGGAACCAAACACACAGCTAGCACCCGGAGCTTATCAAATTCCGGAACCCGTGGATGCAATCGCTGCTGATGCGCAACTTACAGAAGTGATTTTTGTGCCCCTATTGGCTTTTGATTTGCAAGGCTACAGGGTGGGATATGGAAAAGGTTTTTACGATAGATTTATGGCAAGATGCCAAAAAAATACGCTTAAAATAGGCATTTCTTTTTTTGATCCTGTGGATGTCATTAAGGACAAGCAACTGACAGATATCCCTTTGGATTATTGTGTGACACCCGAAAGGGTTTACAGGTTTTTTGCCGATTAATTGGTTTCTTTGGTGCGCCTTAGCCCGGAAAGATATTTTGATTTTGAAGTGATGCCATCTCCGCATCTCTGCGCGCTCCTTAAGGTAAAATACAGATTTTATCAAGACCTATGTGTCGCCAAGTTTTTACAAATTAAAAACTATCTTTGAACCATGTTTTACGATGAAATAATCGGTCATGAAAGCCTGAAAAAACACCTGCAGTTCAGTGTGGAAAACGGACGTATTCCGCACGCTCAAATTTTTTCGGGAGATCCGGGTTCCGGAACACTTTTAATGGCGTTGGCCTATGCCCAACATCTTTTGCTAAGCCACTTAGAATCGGACACAGCAACCTATCGGCAAAACTTGCAAAAAAGTGAACACCTCACACATCCGGACTTGCATTTTGTATTTCCGGTGGCAAGCAACCAAGATGTAAAAAGCAAACCCATGTCTGACTTGTTTTTACCTGCGTGGCGAAAATTTGTGACCGAAACGCCCTACGGAAGTGCGTATGATTGGTTTATGCAAATTGGCATCGAAAACAAACAAGGATTTATCGGCGTGGACGAGGCTCAGGACATCATCAGAAAGTTGAGTTTAAAATCTTTTGAAGGCGGGTATAAAGTGATGCTGATTTGGATGGCTGAAAAAATGAATACGGAAACAGCCAATAAACTCTTGAAACTCATAGAGGAACCCACAGAAAGGACGGTTTTGATACTGGTTTCCCAAGATGCCACACAGCTTTTGCAAACCATCCAATCCAGATGCCAGCTTGTGGAGATACCTAGAATGTCTGAAGCGGTCATTGAAAAGGCTTTGGTTGATAAATACGGCCTCAAAAATTTTGAAGCCTCACAAATAGCCAGGAAAGCTGAAGGCGATTTTCAAAAAGCCCTACAGTTGCTGACACCATCAGACGAAGAAATTTATTTTGAAGCACTTTTTGTCCGTTGGGTGCGGCTTGCCTTTAGTGCCAAAGGCAATAAAAAAGCCATATTAGACTTGCTCAAATGGGCTGAAGAAGTAGCTTCAAAAGGAAGGGAAACACAAAAGAGTTTTTTGAAATACTGTTTAGAAGTATTCAGACAGGCAATTTTATTGAATCAAAATTGTAAGGGTTTGGTTTTTTTTGAGTCTAAAGATGCCAAGTTTGATATCAACAAGTTTTCGCCTTTTGTTCATCCCGAAAATGTTTTTAGCATCTTTGAATTGATCAAAGAAGCTTCTTTGCACATAGAGCGGAATGGAAATGCTAAAATCGTGTTGACGGACTTATCCATTAAACTCACGCGTTTGTTGCATCAAAAAAACCGGTCGGCATGATAGATAATATTACTTCGAATATCACAGAAATTCTTATTCTGTTGTTTTTGCTTATCACTTTTCTGCAATCCGGATTTGATAAACTTCGAAACTGGACAGGCAACTACAACTTTATCAAAACACATTTTGCGAAGACACCCTTGCGAAAATCGGTTCGCTTGTTGTTATTGATTATTTTAATTGTAGAATTTTTGGCAGGAATCCTCAGCGGTTTGGGTGTGTTCGAAATTATTGCCTTCGGGAACCGAGGTTACGGACTTTTGGGTGCTGTCACCTCTTGTTTGGCACTCTTAATGTTGCTCTTTGGGCAACGTATCGCCAAGGATTATCAAGGCGCTTTAACCATTACTTGCTATTTTATTGTTGCGATTTTTGGGGTGTTTTTACTGAATTTTTAAAGTAGTTTATACCTCCCGTTTGCCCAGTTGGAGGGACGGTTTCACATTAATTATTAACCATCAAAAGTTTTCTGTGCAAAAAACTTTGAATATCAAATAAAAAACTTACTTTTGCGCCCACATTAATAACCGAGGTCGTGTACCTCAAAATTTAAACACTATGCCAGTTAAAATCAGATTACAAAGACACGGTAAAAAAAACAAACCTTTTTACTGGATTGTAGCCGCAGATGCGCGTTCTAAAAGAGACGGACGCTACCTTGAAAAATTAGGAACTTACAATCCCAACACCAACCCTGCAACCATAGACCTCAATATCGACGGTTCGGTAAAATGGCTTCACAACGGCGCCGTTCCTACTGAAACAGCTAGAGCCATACTTTCGTATAAGGGAGTTTTACTCAAACATCACCTTGAAGTAGGTAAAAATAAAGGCGCATTGACAGATGAGCAAGTTCAGGCAAAATTTGAAGCTTGGTTGCAAGAAAAAGACAATAAGATTACTTCTAAAAAAGAAAATCTCAGCAAGTCTAAAGCAGAAGCCCGAGCAGAAAAATTAGCAGCTGAAAAAGTAACTAGCGACAAGCGAAAAGCTGCCGCCGAAACTGTTGAAGAAACTCCCGCAGAAGAAGTAGCGGTTGAAGAAGCTGCTGAAGTACAAACGCCCGAGGCAACAGACGAAACCTCTAAAGAGGCCGAAGCTTAATCAACAAAAGCACATGCAAAAGAAAGACTGTTTCTATCTCGGAAAAGTCGTTTCGAAATATAGCTTTAAAGGAGAAGTCCTAGTCAAACTAGACACAGACGAACCCGAATTGTATCAAAACTTGGAATCAGTTTTTGTGGATTACCGCAACAAACTGATTCCTTTTTTTATTACACAGTCTTCACTTCACAAATCCGATTTGCTCAGACTGGCTTTTGAAGACATACAAGATGAAGCCGAAGCAGACAAACTTATAGGTTCCGAATTGTATCTGCCTTTGGCGTTTTTGCCTAAACTTAGCGGAAACAAATTTTACTACCACGAAATCATCGGTTTTCACGTTGTTGACAAAGTTCATGGTGACGTGGGCATTGTTCAGTCGGTGAACGACCAATCGCCACAGGCATTACTCGAGGTGATGAAAGGTGAAAAAGAAATCCTTATTCCCATAACGGATACCTTCATTCGCGAAGTGGACAGAGCGGCAAAAACACTTCATGTTACTACACCGGACGGACTCATTGCACTGTATTTAGGCGATGCATGAGTGCCGATTCCCACACTTTTTATTTTAAAAAATTCCACCTCAGACACGATCGTTGTGCTATGAAAGTGGGCACCGATGGCGTTTTGCTCGGCGCTTGGGTAAAAGACCTTCTACCAAAGCGCGTGCTTGACCTTGGAACAGGCTCCGGATTAATTGCCCTGATGTTGGCACAGCGTTTTCCTGTGGCTACTATAGATGCGTTGGAAATAGACTGCCAAGCAGCCGCACAAGCAGCCGAAAACTTTCAAGAATCGGCTTGGGGAGAAAGAATTCGCTTGATAAGGACAGACTTCAAAGATTTTGAAGCGCAACACCATTACGACCTCATTGTGTGCAACCCGCCATTTTTTCCGACTCAAAATCCATCGCCCGACGCGGGAAGGGCTTTGGCCAGATCTGTAACCCATTTTTCGCTTGCAGTATTTTTTCAAAAGTGTTTTGAATGGCTTCAACCTAAGGGCAGTCTGCAACTTATTTTTCCGTTTGAAGATGAAGATTTGTGGCGTCATCAGGCGATGCAAGCCGGTTTTTATGTAACACATTGCACAAAGGTTCGAGGTCACGAAAATGCACCTTTTAAGCGGATGTTGACGGTTTTCGAAAAAGTTGAAAAACCAGTAACAACCGATACTTTAACCATTGAAACGAACCGGCATCAATACACGGACGCATACAAAAAATTGACACAAGCTTTCTATCTCAATTTTTAGCCTAGGTTTCGTTTGTCGCATCCTGATGAAATCCGTATATTCGTAAAAATATAACAAATCAACAAACATAAGTTACATATGAGCACTTCTCACTTGACATTGGTACAAAAAGCCTTGGAAAATTTAGAACTCAAAGCCGTCAACTCGGGCACTTCTACCGGATCGCATTGGATGGATTCCGGCAGTTATCTTACGTCCGTATCGCCGGTCGATGGAAAACCGATAGCGCAAGTTTCGCAAACTACAGCCGATCAATACGAAGAAGTGATGACTGCCGCGACCCGTGCTTTTAAGGAATGGCAGATGAAACCGGCACCTTTTCGCGGAGAGATTGTACGCCAGTTTGCAGAAAAATTGCGAGTCCACAAGCACGATTTGGGCGTGTTGGTTTCTTATGAAATGGGCAAATCACTACAAGAAGGCTTGGGTGAGGTTCAAGAAATGATAGACATTTGTGATTTTGCCGTGGGACTATCCAGACAACTTCATGGCTTAACGATGCACTCTGAACGTCCCGGACATAGAATGTACGAACAATACCATCCGCTGGGTGTGGTCGGTATTATATCGGCGTTTAATTTCCCCGTAGCTGTTTGGAGTTGGAACACCGCGTTGGCTTGGATTTGCGGAGATGTTTGCGTTTGGAAACCTTCAGAAAAAACGCCGCTTTGCGGTGTGGCATGCCAAAAACTGATTGCAGAAGTGCTCGAAGCCAATCATTTGCCCGAAGGCATCTCTTGCTTGGTAACCGGAGATTACCGCATCGGTGAAAAAATGACCCATGACGGCAGAATACCACTGATTTCAGCAACCGGCTCTACACGTATGGGTAAAAAAGTAGCCCAAAATGTGGCATCGCGTTTGGGTAAATCGCTTTTGGAGCTGGGCGGGAACAATGCCATTATCATCACACCCGATGCCGACATGAAAATGACGGTCATTGGCAGCGTCTTTGGAGCAGTTGGTACTTGTGGACAGCGTTGCACCTCTACCCGTAGATTAATTATCCACGAGGCGGTTTACGACACGGTTACGGATGCCTTGAAAAAAGCATATGGCCAACTACGCATTGGAAATCCTTTGGATGCAGCCAACCACGTGGGTCCCTTGATTGACAAACAAGCTGTTGAAAACTATCAGTCTGCACTGGAAAAAGTGGTGGCAGAAGGCGGAAAAGTTATCGTGGAAGGCGGTGTGCTTTCCGGCGAAGGTTTTGAAAGTGGTTGTTATGTAAAGCCTGCAATTGTAGAAGCAAAACCCGATTTTGAAATGGTTCAATGTGAGACATTTGGCCCTATTCTTTATCTCATCAAATACAGTGGTAGTGTAGATAATGCTATCGAAATTCAGAATGGTGTGGTACAAGGGCTTTCATCGGCCATCATGACGAACAATTTGAGAGAAGCCGAAACTTTTCTGTCGCATTCGGGTTCGGACTGTGGTATTGCCAACGTAAATATTGGTACAAGCGGCGCAGAAATTGGCGGTGCTTTTGGCGGAGAGAAAGAAACCGGAGGTGGCAGAGAAAGTGGATCAGACGCTTGGAAAATTTACATGCGCCGTCAAACAAATACCATCAATTACACCACGGAATTGCCATTGGCACAAGGTATCAAATTTGAATTGTAGCGCTTAGAATTCTGCATTTTTTGGTGTTCTCGGGTATGGAATCACGTCACGGATATTGCCCATACCTGTGACAAATTGTACCAAACGCTCAAAACCGAGTCCGAAACCGCTGTGTACACAAGTTCCGTAGCGGCGTAAATCTAAGTACCACCAAAGTTCTTTTTCATCGATACCGAGATCTGCAATTTTTTGTTGCAAGACCTCGAGCCTTTCCTCGCGTTGCGATCCACCGACGATTTCGCCTATACCGGGAAATAAAATATCCATAGCGCGCACTGTTTTTTGATCCTCGTTCAGCCGCATATAAAAAGCTTTAATCTTGGCGGGGTAATCAAACAATATCACAGGACACTGAAAGTGTTTTTCTACCAAAAAGCGTTCGTGTTCGCTTTGTAAATCGGCACCCCAGTCTTCGATGATGTATTTGAATTTTTTCTTTTTGTTTGGTTTAGAATTTTTCAAAATATCGATGGCTTCTGTGTAGCTTACCCGTTTAAATTGATTTTCAATAACGAAATTGAGTTTTTCTTTCAGGCTCAAATCGCTGCGTTCGTCTTGCGGTTTGGTTTTCTCTTCTTCTAACAGTCTGTTTTCGAGAAAATCGATGTCATCAGCACAGTTGTCAACAGCGTATTGCACGACATATTTGATGAAATCCTCAGCCAAATCCATATTGTCTGCCAATTCAAAGAATGCCATTTCCGGTTCTATCATCCAAAATTCGGCCAAGTGGCGCGACGTGTTTGAGTTTTCTGCACGAAACGTAGGCCCGAAAGTATAGACTTTGCTCAAACCCATGGCATAGGTTTCGGCTTCGAGTTGGCCCGAAACCGTGAGGTTGGTTTCTTTACCGAAAAAATCTTCGTCGTAGTTTACATTTCCTGTATCATCCAATGGCGGATTTTTGGGATCCAGGACAGAAACGCGAAACATTTCGCCTGCACCTTCCGCATCAGAGCCGGTAATAATAGGCGTGTTGACGTAGAAAAATCCGTTTTTTCTAAAGTATTCGTGTACGGCAAATGCCAAAGCAGCCCGCACGCGCATCACCGCACTAAAAGTTTGGGTGCGCACGCGCAAGTGGGCGTTCTCTCTAAGAAATTCTAAAGAATGCTTCTTGGGTTGAATGGGATATTTTTCCGGATCGGAATCACCCAAAACATCCATTTGCACCACTTCTATTTCAACAGCTTGTCCTTTGCCTTGACTTTGAACCAATATGCCTTTTATGGAGAGACAAGCACCGGTTGTTATTCTTTTTAAAAGCTTCTCCGAAAATTTCTCAAAATCGACTACACACTGAATATTTTGAGCGGTAGAACCATCGTTCAATGCAATAAAACGATTGCTTCTAAACGTTCTGACCCAACCTTTGGCCGTGACTTCGGTTAGCAAAGGTGTGTTGTGTATCAAATCTTTAATAGAGGTATGCATGACAAAGAAAATTTGCGCAAAGATACTTTAATGATAATGCGCTGCAATATCTAAATTCAAAAAATTGAACATCGTGATATGGAGCATATTTTTGTAAAAATACCCAAATATAGGTACTTACTTACGGATGAATGTTTATACGTTTGTGGTGTAATGTTTTCAATTTCACTACTCAGTGATTGGAGTTAATTATTTGGGGGAAGACCCTATCTCTAAACGGATAGGGTTTTTTTTTGTGGCCGTTATATTGCTTGCCCGACTTCAAATTTCTATTTATCAGATTTTGATGAATTATTTAAACAAAAAACAGCCGATGCATGCATTTTTTTTGTCCGTTCAATAGCAACTTTTTTTTTAAAAGAGCTCAAAGTTAGAAAACCGCTCTACTGCGTTAAAGGTGACATTTATGGTGTATTGCATATAAATAACAGAATACGGCTGTTTTTTTAATCGAACTCAAGTCATCATTAAAAGAAGCACCAAGAATGAAAGCTTTTTTGAAAATTTCTTTTTCGCAAACGTTTTCAGGTTAAAATACTATCGATAAATGTGGTATATTATTAAAAAAACCTACTTAAAACAGTGCTTTAAGTTTGCTATATTAATTGAAAAAACCTTTTTTAAGCGAATTTAAGAGATAATATAATACATATATTGGGAAATTACACAAATAAAATTATCGCCTTAAGATTATATGTTTGCACCGTATAATTGAAGGAATTCAATAAAAATTATAATCATGGGATTGAAAAAGCAATTTTTGAAAAGTAAGCCTGTTTGTAAAGTTACTTTTAACTTACCTGCAGAATTAGCCGGAGAGGCTAAAAAAGTATCAGTTGTTGGAGACTTCAACGACTGGAAAGAGAAGAAAGGATTGGTATTGAAAAAATTGAAAGACGGATCTTTCAAAGGCGCTGTTGACCTCCCGGTTGATGGTGAGTATCAATTTCGTTACCTTGTTGACGGCGAGCGTTGGATAAACGACAACGAAGCTGACAAATACGTCAACAGTGGTGTATCTTATGAAGACAACTCAGTAGTTGTTCTCTAAATTCGGAAGATTTTTTTGTTCATAAGTTTGTTTGTTTGTTTTCACGGCCGTCTTTCTGATGGCCGTGATTTTTTTGTTGGGGTTAATTCTACACAACCTTAAAAGTCTTCAAAATCGATTACTTTCGCCAAGTATTAAATGGCAATTATGAGAAAATTACAAAATAGCGAACTGAACAGATTAGATGTAGAGGCCTTTAAAAAAGAAGACAAATTGCCCATTGTCATCGTTTTGGACAATGTACGCAGTTTGCACAATGTGGGAGCCATTTTCAGAACGTCTGATGCTTTTCTTATTCAAAAGATATACCTCTGCGGCATCACGGGCACGCCACCCAACAAAGAAATACGTAAAACGGCTTTGGGCGCTACAGAAACCGTATGTTGGGAATATGCAAACAACACTTTAGAACTGCTAAAAAAACTTCAAGCGCAAGGTGTTTATGTTGCCAGTTTGGAACAGGCTGTCGGCAGTGTGATGTTGCAGGATTTTGAACCGATTCCTGCTCGTACAATGGCTTTTGTCTTCGGGCACGAGGTGCACGGTGTGAGCCAAGAGGTAGTAGATGCTTCTGATGCGGTCATTGAAATTCCGCAATTTGGCAGTAAACATTCGCTCAACGTTTCAGTAAGTGCCGGAATGGTCATTTGGGAACTCTTCAAAAAACTCAATACTTAGGCACGGCTGATTTTTTCTAAAATATACAAGTACGCGCTCCTGTTTTCTACAAAATCCATATCGGATACATCTATCAGTAAACTTTTATCGGTAGGCAAGGTCTTGATAAATTCCAAGTAACCCGTATTGATTTTATCTAAATAATCCGGCGCAATCCGCTGTTCATAGCTGCGTCCGCGCTTGCGAATGTTATCGAGCAACCGAGCGGTATTTTGATATAAAAAAACGTATAAATCGGGTTTTACGGCATCTTTATAGATGATTTCAAAAAACTTTTTATAGAGTAAAAACTCATCTTCGGCCAAGGTTATTTTTGAAAAAATAAGCGATTTATAGATGTCGTAATCCGAAATAAGAAAATCGCTAAACAAGTCGAACTGCGAAACATCGTCAGAAAATTGTTGGTACCGATCGGCCAAAAAAGACAGCTCCAACGGAAAAGCATAACGTGCCGGTTTTTCGTAAAATTTGGGTAAAAACGGATTGTCTGCAAAGCGTTCCAATATTAATTTGGCATTAAAGTCTTCCGCAATTTGGCTGGCTAAGGTTGTTTTTCCGGAACCGATATTGCCTTCTATGGCTATGTAGTTTCGCTTGTTAAATTTGAACCTGTTTTTTGGGTTTGTGAGGCCGATGTCTGTTTTTTGAATAGCATCGGGAAAATCACCTTCTTCGAGTAAATCGATTATCCTTTTTTGGAAGACAGGATGCAAGATGTCTGCTGCAATTTCGGCGAGCGGCTTCATTACAAAATTGCGACGATGTAGCGCCGGGTGTGGAATTTCCAGGTTGGCGGTTTCTATTTTAAACTGGTCGTACAGCAAAATGTCAACGTCTATGATTCTTGCTTCATAGCCCTTTTCCAGGTTGCGTTTTCTACCCATATCGGATTCAATCTCCAAACAATTTTGCAACAGTTTTTCGGGCGTCAAAGTCGTGTGAATTTCCACACAAGCATTCGAAAAATCGTGACTGTCAAAACCCTGTGCGGGAGTTTGATAGACAGATGAAATACTGCGAAGGTCTCCTACGCGTTTGTAAAGTGCTTCTAAGGCATGTTGCAAATTTTCACTTTTGTTGCCCAAATTGCTGCCCAAAGACAAAAATATCCGGTGTTGTTGGCTCATTAAAATGCTTCGTTCTGTAAACTGATTTCTAAAAATGTGAATATTTTGACAAAATAAACAAATCACAAGCACTTAAAGGCAAAGGTTTTTAAAAACATTTAGTAGATTAGCCGTAAAACAAATTGCCCATCCGCATATGAATCTTACAGACCGCAAATTGGCCTATCGCATTTTTTTGGTGATGGCTTCTATCTTTATAACCTCTTTGGTCGTTTCCAACCTGATTTTTCAAAAATTCACTTCTTTTGACTTTTTCGGACTTTACACCTTTGAAGTTTCCGTGGGGATTTTGCCCTATCCGCTTACCTTTCTCATCACCGATTTAATATCTGAGATATACGGAAAAAAAATGGCCCAAAGCGTGGTTACAGCCGGTATCTTTGCTTCTTTTTTCTCGCTGTTGTTTGTCTATGTGGCCGATTGGGTGCCTGCTACAGCTTGGTCGCCCATTGGAGATGCCCTTTTTACCAAGGTATTTGGAGGTACGGCGATTGCTGTTTTCGCATCTATGATGGCCTACCTGACGGCCCAATACATCGACATTCAAATTTTCCATTTTTGGAAACGGGTAACTAAAGGAAAAATGCTGTGGTTGCGAAACAATTTCTCTACCATTTCTTCTCAATTTATAGACACTTTCACGGTGGTGTTGCTGCTTTGTACCTTCGGAAAAATTGAATGGAGCAAGTTTACCGCTTTGGTTTTGAGCGGCTTTGCCTTCAAAGCACTGGTGGCACTTACCGATACACCACTGTTTTATCTCGGGGTTTATCTCTTCAAAAAACGATTTAAACTCAAAGAAAATCAAGAGATTACGCTCGATACAATTTAATTTGCAACAAGCTGAAAAATTCTATTAAACAAAAAAAATAAGAACAGAAATTGACAATTCTATATCTTTTATAAAAGGAATGAAATAGATTTAGAAGTTTATGGGATAGAACTTGCCGAAAGTTGACTTGAAGATAATTACAGCTATTGTTTAGTTAGCACCAAGCTATGAAAACGCGTTAATCCAAAATAAATAAAGACTGAATTGATAATTTAGTATCTTTGATCAAAAGACAAAAAGATATGGATTTAGAAGCAAGAAAAATATCATTTGTTCAAGAATTTTTAAGACTTCAAAACGAAGAAATCGTTAGCGGACTTGAAAAATTATTGCGTAAAAGAAAAGCTGAATTGATTGAAAAAAATTTCAAACCAATGACGATGGAGCAATATAATGCAGAAATTGACCAGGCAATGGAAGATTCAAAAAATGGACGAATGATAAAAGCAACGGATTTAAAGGCTAAAATCCAAAAATGGAATTAGAAGTTTATTGGTTAGAACTTGCGGAAAACAAACTTGAAGATATTTACCGCTATTATTC
The DNA here is from genome assembly GCA_032251335.1 of Flavobacteriaceae bacterium. Lineage (GTDB taxonomy): Bacteria > Bacteroidota > Bacteroidia > Flavobacteriales > Flavobacteriaceae > UM-FILTER-40-17. Next base: position 66,358 of record JAVVDW010000014.1, read on the forward strand.
AACCAAAGCAAGTAAAAGAGTAGCTGAAAAATTAATTAATGGAATCGTTGACTCCACTATTGGAATTGAAAAGCAACCAGAAATTGGACAAGTTGAAACCTGTTTGAAACATAGAGAACAAGAATTTCGATATTTAGTGTTTAAGAATTACAAAATAGTTTATTTAATAAATGATGACTTTAAGCGTATCGAAATTGCGAATGTTTTTGACACGAGACAAGACCCTGATAAAATAATCGAAACGAAATAAAGCCAGTTGCCAACACCTTGTACAGCCCATCTCGGGGCAAGTGATGGACCCGAAAGTCTGCGTTTTTTTGCTAACTTTTGTACTTTACCGGAAAGTACGTACTCCTTATTATCGCAACAAGCCATGCATGTTAAACAAAATCTTAACATGCACGTTGGTTAATTTTTTGTAATTTTCATCAAAAATTAAGGTATGAATTTCAAGAAGATTATAAAAATCGCCGGTTTCACCTTTTTGGGTATAATACTCATTTTAATTGCCATTCCGTTTCTATTTGAAGGCAAGATAAAAGACGCCCTCAAAGAGGCACTCAACGATAATGTGAATGCACAAGTAGATTTTACAGACGTCAATTTGAGTTTTATTCGCAGCTTCCCCGACGCCAGTTTGACGATTACAAACCTGAAAGTGATCAATTTCGAACCCTTCGCAGGCGACACCTTGCTCGCTGCGCAAAACATCTATCTCAGCCTTTCTTTGATGGACATTATCAAAGGCGGCAAAGTCTCTGTACACGATTTTGAACTCGACAAGGCTTTTATCAACATCAAAATAGATTCGCTCGACAGGGCCAATTATGACATTGCCAAGAAAAGTGAAACGCAAACACAGCCCGACAAAGGCACAACAGAAAAGTCTTCGGATTTCTCGCTGGCGCTCGATGCTTATAAAATCACAGACAGCCGTATTTACTACCTCGATGACAAAGCAAAGATTTTTTTAAAACTCGACCAATTCAACCACGAGGGTAACGGAGATTTGACAGCCGATAACACCGTGCTCTCTACCCAAACCCAAACCAATATCTCTTATGAGATGGGCGGTACGCGCTATTTCAACAACACCAAAACTGTCCTACAAGCCGATTTGGAGCTGGACCTGAAAAACCAAAAATACACCTTCAAACAAAATGAATTGCGCATCAACCAGTTGCCACTCAATTTTGATGGCTATGTTCAACTGCTCGACCAAGGCCAACAAATAGATATTACTTTTAAAACACCCAGTTCTTCATTTAAAAACTTTTTGGCAATCATTCCGGAAGCATACGCCAAAGACATCGAAAATGTGGATACACAAGGCGATTTTGTCGTAAACGGCTCTATTAAAGGTTTGTCAACCGATGAAAGAATACCAAACCTGGACATCTATGTTTCCTCCGAAAAAGCATCTTTTAAATATCCTGATTTGCCCAAAGGCGTGGAAGATATTTACATCAAAATGGCTATCAAAAACGAAACAGGCATCACCAACGATACCTACATCCAAATGGACACGCTTTGCTTTCGTATCGATCAAGATGTGTTTCGTGCCAACGGACGCTTTAGCAATTTGATTGAAAATCCGATGATTAAATCGCACATTGATGGTCAAATAGATTTGTCTAAAATTGCGCAGGCCTATCCACTTACACTCGACACGCCCCTGCAAGGTGTCGTAAAGGCAAATTTGAAAAGTGAATTTGACATGGGCTCCTTGGAAAAAGAACAATACCAAAAAGTAAAAGCCAGCGGCAATTTTTCAATAGATAATTTTATTTACAACTCGGATGACTTTAAATCACCCTTTGAAATAAAGACGGCTGTCCTTGATTTTAATACCAGCAAAGTAAAGCTCAACAAACTCGAAGCCAAAACCGGACAAACAGACCTGTCGGCAACCGGAACTTTGGACAATTTATTTGGGTATTTGTTCTCTGATCAGGTACTCAAAGGCAGCTTCGACCTTTCCTCCAATCAATTTGCAGCTTCTGACTTTATGGACGACGAAAACAGCACAACAGACACTCCACCGGGCTCCGAAACGAACCAAAAAGAGACAAAGGACGAAGGCGTATCCAAAAAAGAGGAAGAAAGCCCGTTTACGATTCCTAAAAAAATTGATGCGGTTTTCAACGTTAAAGCGCAAACCGTTTTGTATGATAACCTTACCTTGCGCAATGTGACCGGAAAAGCCTACATAAAAGACCAAACCGTGCGCTTCGAGCAGGTGACATCAAATCTATTTGGCGGAAAACTAGCCTTCAACGGGAATGTATCTACACAAACGAACGTACCAAAATTTGAAATGAATTTGGGTGTGAATGAATTTGATATCGAACAGTCTTTTCAAGGGCTCAGCTTGTTTCAAAATTTGACACCCCTTGCTGCGGCACTTCAAGGCAAATTCAACACCACCATTGACCTGAAAGGGGCTTTAAATTCGGATATGTCTGTCAATCTGCAGTCTCTTACAGGCGATTTATTAGCCAATTTATTGGGAGCCAAATTTAAACCCGACAGCAACAGCAATCCTTTAGTGGCAGGTCTGACTTCCAACTTAAATTTTTTGGATCTCACAAAACTTAATCTGAACGATTTGAAAGCGCAACTCGAATTTAAAGACGGTGCCGTAGAAGTAAAACCCCTCACACTAATGTATCAGGATATTGCCATCAACGTATCGGGAACGCACGGCTTCGATCAAAACATGAGTTACAACGCCACCTTCAACGTCCCTGCCAAATATTTGGGTAGCGGCGCGAGCAGCTTGTTGGCCAATTTGAGCGGACAAGATGCCCAAAATGTGACCGTTCCCATTACAGCCAACATAGGCGGTAGCTTTAGCAATCCCATCATCAAAACCGATATGCAGAGTGCCATACAAAACCTGTCTCAACAGCTTGTGAATAAACAAAAGCAAAAGTTGATCAACCAAGGGACGGGTGCACTTGGCGGACTGTTGGGAGGCAACCAAAAACAAACCGACACCCTGAAAAAAGACTCTACAGCCACCAAGAAACCTGTGGAAGAGGCCGCCAAAAGCCTATTGAACAATATTTTCGGAAGTAAAAAGAAAAAAGACACCGTCAATTGAGCTTTTTTCTAACGAACTAAAAACTACCTTTGCGCAAAGTACTCGCATGGAAGAAATTTTTTTCACCGCCAAACCCTATTTAACAGCCATCGACAGCGCAAGTGTTGAAGCCGAAGCGCCCAGCAATATCGCTTTGGTGAAATATTGGGGAAAAAAAACCAATCAGATTCCGGCAAATCCCTCGGTGAGTTTTACACTTTCGAACGCCAAAACCCGAACCCGTATTGATTTTGAAAAACGAGAAAACCAGCATCCATTTTCTTTTAAGGTCTATTTTGAAGGAAAAATAAACCAGGCTTTTAAACCGAAAATAGCACAGTTTTTTGAGCGTGTCCAAAAACACCTTCCGCTGCTCAGCCAATATCACTTGGATATTTTCACCGAAAACACCTTTCCACACAGTTCGGGGATTGCCTCATCGGCTAGTGGCATGGCGGCTTTATCTTTGTGCCTGTGCGATTTTGAACGCAGATTGACACAAACCGACCCCGACGTTGAGTTTTGGAAAAAGGTTTCCTTTTTGGCACGATTGGGCTCGGGGAGTGCTTGTAGAAGTTTGAAGGGGCCTGTGGTGCTTTGGGGAGCAAATCAAGCCGATGACCATGCTTCTGATTTGTACGGTACGCTGCCAAGTTTTCAAATACATCAAATATTTCAAGATTTTCAAGATACCATTTTGTTGATCGACAAAGGCGAGAAACAAGTGTCGAGCAGTGTAGGACACGGTTTGATGCACGCACATCCTTTTGCAAATCAGCGTTTTGCGCAAGCACATCTACATTTGCATCAAATTAAAGAAGCTTTTATTACCGGAAATATTTTAGATTTTATACGCATTGTGGAAAGTGAAGCACTCAGTCTCCACGCCATGATGATGACTTCCGAGCCCTATTTTTTACTGATGAAACCCGAAACGCTAAAAGTGATTGAAAAGATTTGGCTTTTTAGAGCGCAAACCGATATTCCTGTTTGTTTTACGCTTGATGCCGGTGCCAATGTGCACGTGCTCTATCCGAACCATGTAGCCAAAAAAGTTAGAGAATTCATTCAAAGTTCTTTGTTGATGCACTGTGAAAACAATCAATTTATAGATGATTTTGTAGGTGAAGGTGCAAAAATTATAAGTTAAGTTAACAATTTATATATCAGATTGTTTACTTTTGTGGAAGAAAAAATAAACAGCTATGAAGGGACCGCTATTTTATTCGAAGATTTTGTTGTTTGGCGAATATGGCATTATCAAAGATTCCAAAGGTCTTTCGATACCTTATAACTTTTTTAAAGGCGCGTTGAAAAAAGCTGAAAAACACTCCGAAATATCCGAAAAATCTGCTTTGGCACTTCAAAAGTTTTGCACCTATCTCGCCGAAATGCAAAAAACGCAACCGGATTTGGTGACCTTTGATTTGGCAGCTTTTCAGCAAGACATCAACGAAGGAATGTATTTCGATTCCAGCATTCCGCAAGGTTACGGCGTGGGCAGTTCGGGTGCTTTGGTGGCTGCGGTTTACGACAGATATGCAAAAGACAAAATTACGGTTTTGGAAAATCTCACACGAGATAAGTTGTTGAAATTAAAAGGTGTTTTCGGTGCCATGGAATCTTTTTTCCACGGCAAAAGTTCCGGTCTTGACCCCCTCAACAGCTATTTGAGTTTACCGATTTTAATCAATTCTAAGGACCACATAGAACCCACCGGCATTCCTTCTCAAAAAAGAGCAGGAAAGGGTGCCGTGTTTTTGCTGGATTCCGGAATTATAGGTGAGACGGCACCCATGGTTAAAATCTTTATGGAAAACATGGAACAAGAAGCTTTTAGCGAGATGTTGCAAAAAGAATTTGTCCACTATACCAATGCCTGTGTGGATGACTTTTTAAAAGCCGATGTCAAATCACTTTTTTCGAACATCAAAAGCCTTTCACACGTCGTTTTAGAAAACTTTAAACCGATGATTCCGGAGAAATTTCACAAAATCTGGAAAAAAGGCATCGATACCAATGCATATTATCTGAAATTATGTGGTTCGGGCGGTGGCGGATATATCTTGGGTTTCACAGAAGATATCGAACGCGCACAGAAAGCATTGAAAAACTACAAACTGGAAGTGGTTTACAACTTTTAATGAAAATTTTTCATGCGGTATGAGCCACACAAGCGTATCATTATCAAGCTTTTTGGTCTCTTTGCTGTAGTCCGTGGCTACAATGTTGCCGTCATTGTATTGGCACAATACCTGGCCGCCATTTACATCTTTTCGCCCGATTTGTCTGTGCGAGCGGTTTTGTGGGATTCACAGCTTTTTTGGATTATTTTTGCCTCTTCGCTTGCCATTGCATCGGGCTATATCATCAACAGTTTTTACGATGCCGAACGCGATCGAATCAACCGACCACGCCGAACACTTTTCGACAGAATCATAAGTCAAAGAAGTAGGCTTTTTGCCTATTTTATTCTTAATTTTCTCTCTGTCTTTGTTGCTGCTTTTGTGTCGTTCAGAGCCGTATTGTTTTTTTCCGCATACATATTTGCCATTTGGATTTATTCCTTAAGACTGAAACGGATTCCTTTTTTTGGCAATTTGGTGTCGTCGATTTTAATCATCATGCCGTTTTTCGCTGTTTTTATTTATTACAAAAATTTTCAACAAGTTGTCTTTGCGCATGCTACGATACTGTTTTTGATGCTGCTGATGCGCGAAATGGTTAAAGACCTTGAGAATCTTCAAGGCGATTTGTTGCTGAATTACAAAACCATCCCGGTGATATACGGGGAAACCTTTTCAAAAAAAATCATCTCACTCTTTGGCATCATCACAGCAATAGTCATTTTAACCCTTGTCAATACGTTCCCTATCGGGTATATGTTCTTGTACTATTACGCCAGTATTTTTTTTATAGCCCTCGCACTGTTTTATTTATGGAAAACTAAGGCCAAATGGGGATATGTACTGGTGCATAATATTTTTAAATTTATTATTGTGGCCGGTGTCTTCTCTATTGTTTTGATTGATGTTGACTTGCTTTTACGGAAGATTTTTTAGCGTTTTCCGACTATGAATTTACAAGGATCCATAGCAACTTCTTCTTTATATGTTTATTGAGAGGGATTTGTTTTTACCAAAATTTGTATCTTCCACTTTGATAAATATTTAACGATGCCTAAAATTCTTCATCTAGACACCAACCACCCTCTACTTATAGAAGATTTGGCGAAGTTGGGTTTTGAAAACCACACCGATTACACTTCAGACAAAACAGCTATTGAAAAAAAGATAGCCGATTATGAAGGCATCATCATCCGAAGCAGAATTCCTATCGATCAAAGCTTGCTGCAAGCTGCTACCCGTTTAAAATTTATTGGGCGTGTAGGTGCCGGTCTCGAAAACATTGATGAAACTTTCGCCAAAAAAAGAGGCATCCAACTTTTTAATGCGCCTGAAGGCAACCGCAATGCAGTAGGCGAACACGCCCTGGGTTTGCTTTTGTCTTTGTTTAACAAGATTCACACGGCCCACTTCGAAATAAAATCCGGAGCATGGCGCAGGGAAGCCAACAGAGGCGTCGAACTCGACGGGAAAACGGTGGGCATCATAGGTTATGGAAACACCGGCAAAGCTTTTGCAAAAAAACTTCGGGGCTTTGATGTGGAGGTTTTGTGTGTGGATATTTTGCCTGACATAGGCGACACGAATGCACGTCAGGTAACTTTTGACGAACTACAAAGGCAGGCAGATGTGGTCAGCTTACACATTCCGCAGACCCCACAAACGTTGAAGATGGTGGATAAAAATTGGTTGGCGGGTTTTCAAAAGCCTTTTTGGTTAATCAATACCGCGCGTGGCAAAAGCGTGGTAACGCAAGATTTGGTCGCGGCGCTTAAAAGTGGTCAAGTACTCGGTGCCGGTTTGGATGTTTTGGAATACGAAGCGGCCTCTTTTGAAGATTTTTTTGACAGCACAAAGATGCCGGATCCACTGGTCTATTTACTACAAGCGCCCAATGTAGTACTCACACCACACGTAGCCGGTTGGACGGAGGAATCTAAAGTGAAGCTGGCACAGACCATAGTTGATAAAATAAGCGCATTCTACCAATTGTAATAAACTGTGAAAAGGAGCCTTCAAATAGCCGACTTTACATTTGCCGGGTTTTCATTGGCCATGATCGTGGGGATTTTTCTGTCCGACGTGTTTCAATTAGAACCCAATCAACTTCTTTTCCCGGTCTTGGCTATTTTCAGTATCCTGTTGCTCTTGCAGCTTTTGTTGCGGTTTTGGTTTATTGAGAATACATATCTCATCAAGATTTTCGGCCTTTTTGTGTGGGTTTTTTTTCTGGTTTTCGGCGGATTTGTTTACACGGTACAAAAACCTGAAAACAAAAAAGAACACTATCACCATCAAGTAGTACAGGCACACAACGCACTTGAACTTCAATTAGATGAGGTGCTAAAACCGACGGCTTTTGGAAAGCGATACATTATGCAAGTGACTGCCGCCAACAGCAAAAAAACGAGCGGATCTATCTTACTGAACCAACCACTAGCGGATACCATAGCGCTCCAATTTGGAGTCAAATACGGATTTTACGGTGAAATCACAAAACCGCAATCTGCTAAAAATCCACACCAGTTTGACTATGCCGGCTTTCTCAGAAAAAGAAAAATTCTGTATCAAATAAAATCGGACAGTGTCAATTTTTTACCAATTGAAAAAATTCCTCAAAACGCGATTTTATTCATTCAGCAATTCAGAAGTCAGCTTCAAAAGAAACTTCAAGAACAAAACTTGCAAAAAGATGAAGTTGCTGTGATGCAGGCTTTGCTGTTGGGACAAAGACAGGACATCCCTGAAGCCTTAAATCAGGACTACACCAAGGCGGGTGCTATCCATCTCTTGGCAATTTCGGGTTTACATGTAGGACTCATCCAACAGATTTTGCTGTTGGTTTTGTTTCCTTTGGCCTTTTTGCGCCACGGAAAGGTTTACCAATTTCTAATCGCTACATCACTGCTTTGGCTGTACGCTGCCTTGGCCGGTTTTTCGCCTTCTGTGACCCGCGCGGTGACCATGTTTTCTATCATAGGCATCTCGCTTCACTTTGATAGAAAATTACATTCGATTGCTGCAACTTTTATCTCCATGTTTTTTTTGATTCTGTACAATCCCAATTATGTTTTTGAAGTGGGCTTTCAATTGAGCTACCTCGCGGTGATTGGCATCATTTTATTGCAACCTTTTATGGAAAGTTTGTGGAAACCCAAATTCAAAATCATCAAGTTTTTTTGGCAAATTTTCACAGTTTCTTTGGCCGCTCAATTGGCAGTGATGCCACTGAGTTTGTTCTATTTTCATCAATTTCCGGGACTTTTCCTATTGTCTAACCTGATGATTTTGCCACTGTTGGGATTGATACTCGGCGTCGGAATTTTGATCTTACTTTTGCTAACCTTAGGCGTTTCATTTGACGGACTATACGAAGGCTACGGACGAGCCATCGGGTGGATGAACGACCTTATAACTTGGGTTGCATCTCAAGAATCGTTTCTGTTTGGGGATATTTATTTTGACAAGTGGATGTTAATCGCCGCCTACTTGGCCGTGCTGTTTCTGATACTGACAGTCTATCAAAAAAAATATGTGTATCTCATCAGTACAGGCCTGAGTCTATTGCTGCTACAGTTGGCTTATATCACCAATTATAGGTTGGCACAAAACCGAGCGGATTTTTTGGTTTTTAACAAATTCGGCACTTCCCAACTGGCCATAAGACAAGGCCATCGGTTGATGGTTTATCAAGATTCAACCACTGCGCTTGTAGCCGATCGAAATCTAATATCTTTTGCTCTAAACGAATGCATCACTGAGGTAAAAGGGCAACCGCTTGGCAATGTTTTTTCACTCAACAATCAAGTTTTTTTGTTGTTGGAGGGTGATTTTTACAAAGAGATAGGCCTAAAACCCGATGTGTTGTTGGTAAGCAAAAATCCGAAAGTGAATCCACAACGTGTATTGCAACTTCTTCAACCTCAGCTTGTTTTGGTTGATGGATCTAACTATAAAAACACGGCCGACGCTTGGAAACGCGCTTCGCAAAATGCAGGGTGTCAATTTCACGACACCTATGAAAATGGATATTTTAGTATGAATCAAGTAGATTATTAACACTAAATGTAACGCTGTTTTGGGGTGAATTGAATATTTTTGTTAAAATTCTAGACGTTTCGTTCTATGAGCAACAAAGCGCTTTTTTTTCTACCGGACATTAGTGGTTTTTCGGAGTTTGTTCACAACACCGAAATCAACCACAGCAAGCATATTATGGCAGAGTTGATGGAAAAATTGCTGGATAATAACCTGCTCAAGCTCAAGTTGGCCGAGATAGAAGGAGATGCTTTGTTTATGTACACGGTGGACGACATCCCAACGTTAGATCAGATTTTTCTTCAAGTGCGCGCCATGTTTATCGCCTTGCAAGCGCATCTAAAAAGATATGAATACGAGCGGATTTGTCACTGTGGGGCTTGTAGTTCAACGGATAATCTCAGTCTCAAATTCGTAGTACACATTGGAGATATTGAATTCATAAAAATCAAGAAATCTGTAAAACCGCACGGTAGCGATGTCATCAAAGTACACCGGCTTTTAAAAAATAAAATACCGGCTGATGAATACGTACTTTTCACGCGTAGTGTTATAGCGGATGTTCAGGAAAATGAAGCTCCGGATTTCATGAAATTGGCTGTTTCAGGAAGCGACAACTACGATTTTGGCAGCATGGAATACGTATATGTGCCTTTAGAAGCACTCAAGCAAGAAGTGCCCTATGTGCCTCCAATTCCCGTAGATATTCCCAAGCACAAATTGGTTTTTAGAGAGGCTGTCATTCCTACAGACAGTCTTACCTTATATGAGTTAATCAGCAATTTTAAATACCGCACCCTTTGGAATAAGAACATTCGCAAAATAGATTACCAAGAAGATCGGCTAAATAGGGTGGGAACGGAACACCAATGTATTGTCAAAGGTGGTAAAAAGTTGGTGCCGATGACGATAAAGAAACACGTAAAACCCCAACAGCTCGTCTATGGCGAAAGAATGAACGATATTCCTTTTGTCAAAACACTGCACATATATTTTTTGGTAGAAGCTATCGATGATAAAACAAGTCATTTGTCTGCTGAAGTTTATGCAGATTTTAGCATCTTTGGCATCGTGTTTAAATATTTCATCCAAAAAGTTTTTCACAATACCATTAAGAGTAATGTGGATGAAATAAAAAAACTCTTCGACAACGGATTTAAAACAATTTAATATAAAATTTTTAACATGCACACAGTTCAAGACTTCAATTTTAAAAATCAAAAAGCCCTCATACGTGTCGATTTCAATGTCCCTTTAAACGATGATTTTGAGATTACCGACACCAACAGAATAGAGGCTGCCAAGTCCACAATTGTAAAAATTCTCGAAGATGGCGGCAGTGCCATTTTGATGTCCCATTTGGGCAGACCCAAAGGCAAACAAGATCAATTTTCGTTGCGACATATTGTGTCAAAAACCTCAGAAATTCTGGGTGTTCGTGTCAAGTTTGCCTCAGACTGTATAGGCACAGAAGCTGAGCACGCAGCAGCAAATTTGGAACCGGGTGAAGTTTTGCTACTCGAAAATTTACGTTTTTACAGCGAAGAAGAAAAAGGTGACCTAGCTTTTGCCAAAAAGCTATCCCAATTGGGCGATATTTACGTAAATGACGCTTTTGGAACGGCGCACCGCGCACATGCCTCTACAACTATTGTAGCCCAGTTTTTTCCACAAAAAAAATGTTTCGGATTCCTGTTGGCAAAAGAAATAGAGAGCATCAACAAGGTTTTTAAAGACGGTGAGAAACCGGTAACGGCTATTTTGGGAGGCTCTAAGGTATCCACTAAAATTACGATTATCGAAAATATTTTAGACAAAGTAGATCACCTCATTATTGGTGGTGGCATGACCTACACCTTTGTAAAGGCCAACGGAGGCAAGATTGGCGATTCTATTTGCGAAGACGACAAACAAGAGTTGGCGCTTGACATCCTAAAAAAAGCAGCAGAAAAAGGTGTACAAATCCATCTTCCCGTAGATGTTTTGGGCGCAGATACTTTTAGCAATGATGCACATACCAAGGTGTTTAAAGTGGATGAAATTCCGGATGGATGGCAAGGATTGGATGCCGGCCCACAAACGCTCTCCCTGTTCGAAGAAGTCATTTTAAAATCCAGAACCATTTTATGGAATGGTCCCATCGGTGTATTTGAAATGGAAACCTTTGCCAAAGGAACTATCTCTATGGGCGAAGCCATTGGACGCGCCACCAAAGCCGGTGCGTTTTCTCTGGTTGGCGGCGGCGACTCTGTAGCTGCAGTCAAGCAATTTGGCTTGGAACCCAAAATGAGTTATGTGTCCACCGGAGGTGGTGCCATGCTGGAGATGCTTGAAGGTAAAACATTGCCGGGCGTAGCTGCTATTTTGGAATAATATTTGATAAACTTTCAAGTTCTTGGAAAAGTCCATTTTATAATTATAATTTTTAAAAACAGATGCGGTATCTGACCAGCGCTTTCGCCTTGTTATTGTTCTTTGTGGCCGCAGGTCAACAAAAAAGAACAGATTTTCTGAAGCATCCTAAGGTAACAGATACGATTAAATCGGATTCTCTTCTGCAAATGGACGAGTTTGCGGTACATCTGCTCGATAGCGACAGCACCTTTACTTTTTTTAAAAAAGAAGTCGATACGACTTCCAATAAGGTAACGTTTCATCTTAAAGACCATCCTGTAGCGCTGAAGTACGATTCGCTTTTTCTTCGAAAAATGTATGACGAAAGTCTGTATGACAGCATCCACACCGTTGTTGCACTTGAGAATACACCTGACGAAGCCTACGTAGTAAATCTGCCTACGGACACCTTGAAGGCTAGGTTGCGCATGTTGGATTCAAAGACACCGTTTAACATTGCCTACAATCCCATTTTGGAGCAGGTGATTCATACCTTTCTCCAAAAAAGACGTAAATCGCTCCAAAGGCTCATCAACCTCAGTGAATATTATTATCCCATGTTTGAAACCCAGCTAGACGCAGCCGACGTTCCGTTGGAAATCAAGCATCTTGCCATAGTGGAATCTGCTTTGAATCCGGTGGCACGATCACGCGTGGGCGCTACCGGTCTGTGGCAATTTATGTTTCAAACAGGAAAGATGTACGGATTGGAACTCAATTCTTTTGTGGACGATAGGTCAAATCCTTTGAAATCTACTCAGGCAGCCGCAAAATATCTGTCCGATTTGTATAAGATTTTTGGCGATTGGGATTTGGTTTTGGCCGCCTACAATTCAGGACCGGGGAATGTGAACAAAGCCATCAGGCGTTCTGGAGGCTATCAAAACTATTGGAATATCCGTCCGTTTTTGCCCAGAGAAACCCAAGGTTATCTGCCCGCTTTTTTAGCCACGTTATACATTTTTGAATACGCAGAGGCACACGGTTTTGAAAGAGGCAGGTCGCAAATCAAAATGTTTGAAACAGATACCATTCAAGTAAAAAAATCCATCTCATTTAAACAGCTTTCACAGATTTTATCCATTCCAGAGCAAGATATCTATTTTTTAAACCCATCATACAAACTCAAAATAATCCCGCACGTTGAAGGTAAAAATTATTGGGTACGTTTGCCTAAATCGCATGCAGGTTTGTTTGTCACCAACGAAAAAGACATCTATGCATATCTCGATCAAGAAGCGGCAAAAGGCAAAGCGTCACTTCCCGATTTTAAAGCGATGGAAGCTGCCACGGTTTACAGGGTAAGAAGCGGAGATTTTCTGGGTAAAATAGCGGAAAGATACGGCGTGTCTGTCAACCAAATCAAACAGTGGAATGGTTTGAGAAACAATAATTTGCGCATAGGACAGCGTTTGACGATTTATCCTAAAAACCCAACCGTGGTTAAAACAAGTCAAGCACAACTGCCGCAAGCCACAGTAACTTCAACAAGTGGTAATGAAATGATTTATACGGTTAAAAATGGCGATTCTCTGTGGAGCATAGCTCAAAAATTCCCGGGCGTTTCGGTAGAAAATATTAAAGAATGGAACGGTATTCGCAGTAACAATTTGAAACCCGGAATGAAGCTTAAACTTTTGAAGAGTTAGACTTGTTTAAACGGTGAAATAAGAGATACCTTAAGTGAACTTTCAACATTAAAGTGATTTTTTTTGAGAATACATCAGTCCGTCAAACTTTTGACAAAAAACAATAAATACAAACAGATGAACAAGCTTTTATTTCTTTTTGTAAGCGCAATGCTTATCGTCTCTTGTGGCGAAAGCGGTACAAACAATGTGTCGCAGCGCGTCTTACCCGATTCTAACGGTCGCATCAACGCCCTCACGGTGGTTATGGATAACGAATTGTGGGAAGGCAGCGTGGGAAATGCCGTACGCGATTCTCTGGCCAAACCGGTTGATGGTTTACCCCAAGACGAACCACTTTTTGAGATAAGCCATTTGCCTACCAAAACTTTTTCGGGTTTTGCAACCAAGAGCCGTACGATTTTGATTGCTCAAAAAGGGACTCAAAACAGATTTGCCATCGATAAAGACGTGTATGCAAAACCACAAAGGGTTGCTGTTTTGGAAGGCAAAACAGATGCAGATATTGTTAGGCTTATCCAAGAAAATGCAGACCGAATCAGTGAAATTTTTAAAGAAGGGGAAGTCACCGAAACCATGCGCAGAATACACAAATCGCTTCACGGAGACGAAAGCCTCAAAGAAAATTTAAAAATTGACGTTCCCATTCCGACTGCTTATCGATTTGCCTTATCCACACCCAACTTTTTTTGGATTCGGAAAGATATTCCCCAAGGTCATATGAATTTATTGGCCTATGAATTGCCCCACCGCAGCTTCAATAACGACAGCGAAGTGCTTGATTTTATCATTCGGACAAGGGACTCTATCGGTGCTGCCCACATTCCGGGTAGGTTGGAAGGTTCACATTTAATTACAGAGGAAGCCTATGCACCTTTTTTAAACGAATCTATGATATCAGGAAGAAAATGCTGGGAAACCAAAGGCACTTGGGAAGTTAAAAACGACTTTATGGCCGGCCCTTATGTGAGCTATTTAATTGACGATGTCGAAAATAACCGCTTGGTTGTATTGGAAGGATTTGTTTTTAAACCCTCCAACGAAAAACGAGACAACGTATTCGAATTGGAATCTATCTTGAAATCAACCAAATTTCTATAAAAAAAGCCGCTTAAAGGCGGCTGTCGAAATATCAAAAATTTTTAGGCGACTATTTCTTTTCAGTTTTATCTGTCTTAGAAACGTCGCTGTTCTCTTCTTTAGAAGCGTTTTTAAATTCTTTGATGCCGCTTCCAAGTCCACGCATCAGTTCGGGGATTTTCTTACCTCCGAACAGCAACAGCAACACCACAACAATCAAAATTACCTGCTGTGGGCCAATAGCCAAAACGATTTGAGAAAGTGTATGCATTTTGTTTAAATTGTCAAACAAAGGTAAAAAGAAAAAATTAATAACCACACGCTTACTAAAATTCTTTTTTGTTCGTTCACCAAGACGCAGATATCTTTATATTTGTTTTTCATTATGAGCAAAAGTCAAAAGAAAACCAAAAAGGGCAGATTAAAGCAAAGGTTGCTGCACAAGTATCGCTTGGTCATTCTAAACGAGGAAACTTTCGAAGAGCGCCTATCGTTTAAATTGACCAAATTGAATTTGTTCGTGTTGACAGGTCTTTCAGCCATTTTACTGATAGCCGGAACCACAGTATTGATTGCTTTCACGCCACTGCGAGAGTATATTCCGGGCTATTCGTCCACCCAGCTTAAAAGACAGGCTAGCGAGTTGGTCGTCAAAACAGATTCACTTCAAGCGGTGCTCAACAGCAATAGTTTGCTGTTAAATTCTGTCAGAAAAGTGCTGACGGGCGACTTGGAGATTGCGATGATCAACAGAGATTCTATTTTTAATGCCATTGCCAAAGACCCGGAAAACATCGATTTTTCACCTTCAAGTCGGGATTCGCTCTTGCGCGATTTGGTGGCTACTGAGGAAAAATACAATGTTTTCGAAAATAGCCGATCCAAAATTACCAAAGTTCTATTCCCGCCCGCTGTTGGATCTATTTCTGAGGGTTATGACCCCAAAAACAAACATTACGCGGTGGATATTATAGTGCCGGACAATGCACCTGTAAAGTCAATCGCAGATGGCACCGTCATTTTTTCGGGATGGACGCCCGAAACCGGAAACACCTTGATCATTGACCACGGTAGCGGGATTATTTCGGCTTATAAACACAACAAGGTTTTAAATAAAGAAATTGGAGACATGGTCAAATCCGGTGAAGTTGTCGCTTTGGCCGGTTCTACGGGCGAGCTATCGACCGGACCGCACCTACACTTCGAGCTATGGATGAACGGATTTCCCGTCAATCCACTCAATTTTATCGATTTTAAATAAAGTTTGCATGTCATTAAAGTCATTTATAGCACCATATTTTGCTAAATACATTCGCAACAAAACCCGAAAGTGGGCAAGTCGTCCTGTAGAGACGCAACAAAGCATCTTCAAGGAGCTCATTGCCGTGGGCAGACTTACCCAATTTGGCAAAGCACACGACTTTGACAGCATTGTCAATCATGAAGATTTTGTGAGCCGGGTGCCCATTCGCGATTACGAATCCTTGAAGCCTTGGGTAGATAGGGTTGTAAAAGGCGAAAGTGATATTCTTTGGAAAGGCAAACCTTTGTATTTTGCCAAAACTTCGGGGACCACTTCCGGTGTCAAATACATTCCGCTTACGCGTGAGTCCATGCCTTTTCATATAGAGGCAGCGCGAGATGCAATCTTGCACTACATTGCCCAAACCGGAAATGCATCTTTTGTGGACGGAAAAATGATTTTTTTGCAAGGCAGTCCGTTGATGCAGGAGAAAAACGGAATCCGGGTTGGCAGACTTTCCGGTATCGTGGCACATTATGTTCCGAAATATCTTCAAAAAAATAGAATGCCAAGTTGGGAAACCAATTGCATAGAAGATTGGGAAACCAAAGTGGAAGCGATTGTGGATGAAACACTACACGAGAATATGTCTGTGATCAGCGGAATACCTTCTTGGGTGCAAATGTATTTTGAAAGGATACAGGGTAGAACCGGTAAAAAGGTGGCAGCGGTTTTCCCTAACTTCAATTTATTTATCTATGGAGGCGTCAATTTTGAGCCTTATCGGGCTAATTTTGAAAGACTTATAGGTAAGAAAGTAGATAGTATAGAGCTTTTTCCTGCCTCCGAAGGTTTTTTTGCCTATCAGGATGACCAACATTCGTCAGGCATGTTGCTGTTGCTGAATTCCGGAATCTTTTATGAGTTTGTAGAGGCGTCGACTTTTTTTAGTGAAAATCCAAAAAGATTGACCATAGCAGAGGTGAAAACAGGGGTTGATTACGTGATGCTCGTCACGTCAAATGCCGGCCTTTGGGCCTATAATTTGGGCGATACCATACAGTTTGTGAGTACAAACCCATACAGGGTGATCGTAACCGGTCGGATCAAACACTTTATTTCCGCCTTTGGCGAGCACGTCATTGCTAAAGAAGTGGAACATGCACTCAAAGCCGGTATGCAAGCTTTTCCTGAAACCCGCGTTACGGAGTTTACGGTTGCCCCGCAGATTAGTCCGGAAACAGGTTTGCCCTTTCATGAATGGTTGATAGAATTTGAAAACAAACCCTCCGACCTTGATAAGTTTGCAGAAGTAATAGACCTTGCGCTGCAACAACAAAACAGCTATTATTTCGATTTGATACAAGGAAAAGTCCTCAGAAGATTGGTAATCAAATCTGTTGCTGAAAACGGTTTTAGAAATTATATGAAATCTCAAGGAAAACTCGGCGGACAAAATAAAATTCCGCGCCTGTCCAACGATAGAAAGATTGCAGATTTCCTGACGGATTTTACGTCTAACTAAAATATAATACCATGAACTTGAACACCACACAGCACCTCGTTTTGGCCCTGCTTCGCATCAGTTTTTCGGCTATGTTGATGACACATGGCTACGGCAAGCTCACGCGTTTGATATCGGGCGATTTTCAGTTTGCCAATCCTATTGGTATAGGCGAATTGCCGACCTTGGTGTTGGCGATATTGGCCGAATTTGTAGCACCTATTTTTATCATCGTGGGTTATAAAACAAAGTGGGCCACCGTGCTCCCGATGTTTACCATGCTCACAGCAGCACTCATTGTTCACCTGAGCGATCCATTTGCGAGAAAAGAACACGGTTTGTTGTTTTTCTTTGGTTTTCTGACGGTGTACGCCTTTGGCGCAGGACGGTTTAGCATCGATAGAAAATAGAAAAATCGATTGCCAATCTGTTTGATTTTCTTATGTTGAACTTAGGGTGGTGACCGATTGATTTTTTACTATGGCACAAGTCCGCTCGATTGGGCATTGCACGGATTGCAAATCCTCGCTATCGGACTATCGGATTGCCCACAATACTTTTTAAGCTATTTCTATATTCAGATGTTTACCAAGTCCTAATTCAATCAGCTTGTAATAAGTTGATATCTGAATGTCGCTTAATCCACGTTCAATCCGTGATATGTAGCTTTTTTTTGTTCCAGTTTTTTCGGCAAGTTCTTCTTGTGTTAAATTAGCTTCTTTACGTGCTTCTTTTAACATTACACCCAATCTAAAAGAAAGTGAGTCTGCGTCATATTTGTCGCGCTTTTTAGTTCCTTTTTCTCCATAAGTTTCAATGAGGATGTCCTCAAAATCAGTTATATTTTTCATGTGTTTATATTTATTGATTTTCAATGGTCACATGGAACACCTTAGGATAATCATGCTCCTGTGTGCAAAATTTTTTACATGGGTGTTTCATATCAATTGTTTTTATCTTTTAGATATTCCTTTTTCAATTTCTCCGCAAGTTTAATTTCTTTTCCGGGTGTTTTTTGAGTTTTCTTTACAAAACAGTTTGCAAGCACAATTAAATTTCCGTCATCAAAAAAACACAGAATTCTTATACTTTTAAAGGTCGTAATTACACGAACTTCATAAATTCCGTCTGTGTTTTCGAGATACTTAAAGAATTTTTTTGGAACTTGTTTTTCAAATCGAACCAAGTCCAAAATATATCCTATTTTTTCTCGAACTTTTTCGTCTTGAGCCCTATAAAAGTCAGCAAAATATTCATTGTATGCTATTACTTTTCTTATCACGCAACAAAGTTAACTAATTAGTACACAAATTCATATAAATCTTTCAAAATTTTGTTGAGATTACAGATTTCAGGTATTGTGTGCAACTAGAAAATTATTATCCCGATAGCGCGGACTTGTAGTCCGTGCGATAATAAGACTAATACAACGGCAACATGCTCACCGATGCCAACAAGGGCATCAAGGCTGTAACCTTCCATCCTATAACTTAAACTCAGAAATATGGAACAAAAATTGTACATTTGTTCTACCCAAGATACAGAAATCATGGATTTAGAAGCAAGAAAATATCATTTTATACAAGAACTGTTCAGTATTGACAGAGTAAGCATTATCGATTCTTTAGAGCGTGTTTTAAAGCGTGAAAAAGAACAACATCAAGAAATCTCTACAGAACACAAAAAAGAATTAGACAATCGGTTAGAAAGCTATAAAAACAATCCTAAAGATGTTTTGGATTGGAAAGATGTTAAAAACGATTGGTAATGCCTTATAAAATTAAATTACTGCCCATTGTACATCGCGATTTACTAAAGGCAAAAAAATGGTATCAAGAAAAAAGTGAAATATTGGCCCAAGAATTTAAGGCAGAAGTCAATAAAGAAATCGACTATATTGGTCAATATCCTGAACATTATCAACGAAAACATAAAGAGTTACGGCAATCTTTAGTAACCCGTTTTCCTTATGCAATTTTCTATTTGGTTGACAAAGAACAAAAACAAATTATAGTTTTTGGAGTTTTACACACAAGTAGAAATCCTGAAATAGTTAGGAAAAGAACCCGATAGCGCGGACTTGTAGTCCGTGCGATAATAAGACTAATACAACGGCAACATGCTCACCGCTGCTGCCGCGCGGCACGAGCGAAGCGAACTGACGAAGTAATCTTTCACGTGGTTCATAACAAAAAGATTTTTTACTATTTTTGAAAGAAAGCAAAGGTGCGTAGAAATTATAAATGTCATGATGCAGATGGGCATCGCACGGACTACAAGTCCGCGCTATCGGATTCAGAAAAGAGAAGAAGGTACCGGCCTTAGTGGCCAAATACTTAGTTGCTTTTGAAGCTTCAAATACTAAGTTTGTCACTCTTAGGAATAAGACACTACAAACATTATCTTTGTAATATTAAACCGAAAATTATGGTAATGACAATAAAACAAGGTGCTACAAAAAAAAGCATTCGAAGCATATTGGAAAATCTAACTAAAGAACTTAAGCCCAAGAAGGGTGTTGACGTTTATAAATACGTTGGAAAAATCAGCTTAAACAC
>JAVVDW010000015.1:0-72259 GCA_032251335.1 Flavobacteriaceae bacterium
GATAAATATGGAATTTTTTTTATATGTCGCCCCTACGGGGCTTAAAAAAATGCAAACCTATTTTTCTACCGATATTTCGCTCCTAACGGAGCTGTTTTTAGTCCCATCGGGACGATATATTGGTGGAAAAATTTGACTACATTTTTTTTTCAAAGCAGATGGCAGTGCCTGTGTCTATCTGTTCGGCATGTTCAATATAAATGAGTGTTGCGTTAAAATCGGCTTCTATGAGGTAGTTTTTACCGTTAAAATAACACTGTTTTACCACAGCTTTCAAAGGGGAATGTGCCACAATTTTTAACTGGTGTGCATATACGATACCAAAAGGTTCTATGTAATTGTATTCGCCAAAAAATGCGGCAACCCATCTGCTTTTTGGTTTTTGATAGAGATGTTCAACACTGCTGTTTTCTATGATTTTTTGATCGTGTAAAACCAAAACCCGGTCGGCAAACCCAAGCACATCGTTTTTGTCGTGCGTGGCCACCAAACAACTGATGTTTTGTTCTTTTAAAAATCTAAATACTTTTCTTCGTAAAGCCTGTTTTTTAAAACTATCAATATGGCTAAAGGGTTCGTCGAGCAGTAGCAATTCGGGTTGTTTTGCAAGGGCTTGGGCCAGTGCCACACGCTGTTTTTGTCCCCCGCTTAACCACTTCACCTTGGTGTCGGTAAATTCTTCTAGCTCAACAACATGGATCAGTTCTTCAATACGTCTTTGTTTGTTTTCCGGGTGAAAAGGGGACAAATATTTGCCAATGTTTTCGGCGACAGTTGTAAAAGGCATTAAATCGAATTCTTGACTCAGGTATTTTATAAAATCATAGCCTATAACCAAGTTGTATTTGGGGCCGAAAAGTTCCTGATGGTTCCAAAAAATGTTGCCGGAATCCAGGTCGTAGTTGCCGTAAATCAGTTTCAATAAGGTGCTTTTTCCCGAGCCGCTTTCGCCAACCAATGCCACATTTTCTCCGGGCTTCATTTCGAAACTAATATTTGAAATTACAGGGGCTTGCTTGTAAGAGAAGCTAATGTTTTTAACCGTTAACATCCGGTAAAAATAAACAAAAAAAGGGCTTATTCATGAGGGAACGCCACAGGTTTTTAAAACGTTTTGGGTTTTGTTATAAGGTCGGTAATTTTTTTTAAACCCACCCTTGACGTTCGCTGCCTTCACTTTTAAGCCAAAAAAATCTGTCCAACGGATAGGCTGCAAAATCCACTTACTCATTTTGTCAAACAGAAAAGCATTTACAAAATGTTAATTTTCAGTTGGCTGACTTATATTTTATTATATTTGATTTTTATTAACCGTTAAGTCAGGAATGGTTCACCAAGTCACACAGGGCATAAAAATTTCAGTAGATACCTACTTTGAAGGTACCTTCCTGAAAAACTACAGCCTTCATTTTGCTTTTGGATATCGGGTTACTATCGAAAATCAAGGCAAAGATTCGGTACAGTTGACCTCGCGTTTTTGGCGTGTTAAAGATGCGCTGAACGATGTGGAAGTTGTGCAAGGCGAGGGTGTCATCGGGAAAAAACCGGTCATCAAACCCGGCGAAAAACACGTGTACAATTCTGGTTGTTTGTTGGCATCGCCCTTTGGCGCTATGGGCGGTTATTACAATATGATCAATTTCAGCTCCACCAAAAGATTTCGGGTGGTGATTCCCACATTTAAGCTGAGCGCGCCTTTTGCGTTAAACTAATTGCGTTTTCTAAAGCAGTCTGTCTGATAAAATCGAAACGGTAGGTGTTTCCTTCTTGAGCGACATGGCAATACAAACAATGCGAATCGTAGATAAAAGTAAAAGATTTGTCTGCGGTAAAGTCCGGTTTGTCCACCGAAAAAACACCGTCAAAATCGAGTACGCCGGCATCGTTGAACCGCCGGATGCGGTATAAATTTTGGGATGCGTCAAAAGCTGTGAGTAAAAACCACGCACCGCTACCGATACCATCCAAGTACTGTGCATCGGGATACGGCGCTTTCCTTTCAACTTTCAATGGATTCCAATCCGGATTGTTGCGGTCAAAAAAGTTTTCGAGGTTGTGTAGCGTCGTATTGCGGTTATAGGCCCTGATGATGCCGTTTTCCACTTCAAACATATTGCCATCTGTACAGCCGTAAGCCACATTTCCTAGCGGACTGGGCGTAAAACGCTTAATTTTTTCCAAGCCTTTCTTCACCGGTTCGCGCGTAGTGGCATGGTAGAGGCTGTCTGTAACAAAACGAGAGCAATTGCTGCCGTTCCTTATAAAACCGCCGTAAGGAATACTGCCCAAAGCTTGCAACTCATGTATATAGCGCCAAGCACTTTCAAAATGAATGTCGTTGCTTACAGAGGCGATTAGTTTGCCCTTGCCATGTGTTTTTTCAGGATTTGATTCCAGAAAAAGTAAAAAATCTTCGAGGTTGGACAGGTTTTCATTTTCGTCAAAAGCAGCCTTTATGGGTATGACGAGTTCGGCATCGGTTCGGCTACTTCGCACCCGACCACAGCCCAAAGGAGTGATGTAGCGACCAAAATCGAAGTAAAAAGCCTCGCCGTCTTCTTTTCGAATAAGCACCAAGGCTGCGTGGCCGGCTTTTAGATATTCTTTGGTGCCTACGCCTATGATGGGTAGAACTTTGCAAATAAATTCTTGCGACACACAAACAAAAGTGTCCGGATAGGCTAAAGATATGATGAGAGCATCGGACTTCACAGGCTGATGGTTTCAAATGTTTTCTTGTGAAGTGTGTTTGCTACTAAGTCTCGGTAGCACATGGTGAGTTCGTCGGGCGATTTGCACACAGATGAAACACTGACTGTTTTTAGGGTGCCTCTGTCTATTTGCAAATCAATATTTTTGTCGCCACAACCGGCATTTAAGTGGAAATCAATGATGCTGTCTTGAGAAAAATCGCCTTTGTCTTTCCACTCATCAAACCATTCGCGTCGGCATTGTTTCATAGACTCAGCATAGAGGGTAGATGACGACCAAATATGGAAAGCAGCGGTATCTAATTTGCGTAGGTGCCTGTTTTCTTCATCCCAAATCAACTCGTAAAATTTTAATTCGTCGTCGTTCCAATCGATTGTCAGCACGGTGAAAGGCTCAACTTGGTGCAAATCATAATGCTGTAGAAAACCCAAAAAATCATCTGTTTGCAAAAGTTTGCTCACAATCTTCCCCCGACTCATCCGGTATTTCGGCTTTCGTATATGATTGATAAAAGCACCGTTCAGCAAGCAAACCAATCGGTTTTTATCGCTAAGGCCTATCCAGGTACCACCGGCAAGTTTGTCTTTTGGATACAACATTTCTACACCGTTTTCTTTATAAAAATCAGGCGGAAGCGTCTCTCTCGAAACGGCTTCATCCCGGTTAGAAGTTAGTATAAATGAAAGTCCTTGTTTGGGTATATAAGTAACTGTACACATGGCGAGTTTAGTCAGATTTTAATTAAATAACTTACAAACTGCTTTGTAAGATTGTTTCTCAAATTTTGGTTTGTTAACGATACCTCGGCAATATTAGCAAAAAAATTTTAATCCTTAATTTTTTGTAACTTTGAGGAACAAATAAAATACAAAAAATACATCTTATGTCTAACGGAATTTTTAAAGTACCCACACCCATTAACGAACCCGTAAAAGCTTATCTTCCCGGAAGTCCCGAGCGACAATCGCTCTTGGCAACCTACGAGAAGATGTATGGCGAAACCATAGAAGTACCTCTTTATATTGGCGCTAAAGAAATTAAGACAAGCCAAAAAGCGACGATGTCGCCACCGCATGATCACCGGCATATACTAGGTCATTATTACTTGGCCCAACCCGAGCACATCCACGAAGCGATTGAAAATGCGTTGTCCAACAGAAAAAGATGGTCAGATCTGCCTTGGCAAGAGCGCGCTTCCATTTTTCTGAAAGCAGCCGATTTGGTAGCCGGCCCTTATCGCGACCGTATCAATGCCGCCACCATGCTGGGGCAATCCAAAACGGTGCATCAGGCAGAAATTGACGCCGCCTGCGAGCTTGCCGATTTTTTGAGGTTTAACGTGTCCTATATGACAGATATTTATGCCGACCAGCCTATTTCATCTGAAGGTATTTGGAACCGCCTCGAATACAGAGCACTCGAAGGGTTTGTGTATGCCATCACGCCGTTTAACTTTACGGCCATAGCCGGGAATTTACCTTCCAGCGCAGCCATGATGGGTAATGTAGTGGTCTGGAAACCAAGCGACAGTCAAGTCTATTCCGCCAAAGTCATTATCGATATATTCAAAGAAGCCGGTTTGCCCGATGGTATCATCAATGTCGTTTTTGGCGATCCTAAAATGATTACGGATATCATTTTGGAGCACCAAGATTTTGCCGGCATTCACTTTACCGGTTCCACCCAAGTTTTTAAAAGCCTTTGGGCACAAATTGGCGCAAACATCCACAAGTATAAAAACTACCCACGTATAGTTGGCGAAACCGGAGGCAAAGATTTTATTTTGGCACATCCTACATCACATACGGCTGAAGTGGTTGCGGGTATCATCCGAGGGGCTTTTGAGTTTCAAGGTCAAAAATGCTCAGCAGCTTCGCGCGTTTATTTGCCCAAAAGCAAATGGACTGAAACCAAAGATTTGTTGCTTTCCGAACTCAAAACGGTTAAAATGGGATCGCCCCAAGATCCGTCAAACTTTGTCACGGCCGTCATACACCAAGGCTCGTTTGATAAATTGGTCTCCTTTATAGAGCAGGCAAAATCTGACAAAGAAGTAGAAATCATTGCCGGGGGCGGTTATGACAAATCAAAAGGATATTTTATAGAACCCACAGTCTTGCTCACAACCAATCCAAAGTACACAACCATGTGTACAGAACTTTTCGGTCCGGTGGTCACCCTGTATTTATACGACGACAAAGATTGGGACAAAACATTGGAATTGGTCAATACCTCATCTGAATACGCACTTACGGGTGCTATTTTCTGCCGCGATAGATATGTGACAGCCCATGCCATTGAGGCTTTGCGCGACGCAGCCGGAAACTTCTATATAAACGACAAACCGACCGGTGCTGTAGTCGGGCAGCAACCTTTTGGCGGTGCCAGGGCTTCCGGAACCAACGACAAAGCGGGTTCGGTGTTGAACTTGCTCCGATGGGTGTCGCCCCGAACCGTTAAAGAAACATTTTTAACACCAAAGAGCTATCGATATCCTTTTTTGGGGTGATTTTCTGGTGTTTCTTGAATGAGTAGCAAATGTGATTTGTCCTGTTGAGCAAGGTCAAAACCTTTTGGTGAAAATAGGATACTTAAAAAAACTAAGCCCCGAGTGAATGTCACCGGGGCTTAATCAACCTATCTAAACCAAATAACTAAAAAATGAAAACCTTTTTACTTTATTTTGAAAAGGAAGGCAGCGTTAAAGCTTCTTCTTTTTCGATATATTTTAAATTCCGTAGAAAATCCATTTCAGAATTTGATAGTATTCCGGTAGATGAATCGGCAATTTCTACTTGTTCTTCTACAGCTATGTAAGTAATATCTTTAATGACACTCATTTGTGGATAATACACATACGGATTAAAACCTTTTGGCAAATACTGCGCTGTGTCAAATCCAAGTTCTACATTTTCTTCGTCTTCTATGTAAGCCAAGTTTTTAACAGTTTCCAATCCGGTACTTACGGTATCTTTACCCGTAGTAGGGTTGTTGATTTCGGCTTGTGAGAAAGTTTGCACACCGGCAAACAAAATCAGGGTGATAACTATTTTTTTCATGATGTTGATATTTTAGCGTTATTGTTTTTGTGTTACGCTTAAATGACGCGCAAAGTTACTTCTTGTTACACCAGTAATAAAGATTTTAACAGATGTAAAGCGGGTTTTTGATTTTAAAAATATGACAAAAAATAGCTTAAAATCATGAAAATATATCAGTAATGATAAATATATATCGATTTCGATTAGCAATAATGCAATATTTAAGAGTTAGGATTGCATTCTTGATAAATCGTAAAACCAGGCCTTTTTCAGGTCTGATTTTAACATTTCGGATGCTCAAAAGTCACCGTTTTTCGCGCCAAAGTTTTTTGGCTTCTTTCAGGTCGATTGAAACGCTCCACTTTGCTTCAAATCCACGCAAATAAAACGAATTTGTGCACCTGTAGTTGGGTTGCAATATCCATAGTCCGGAACAAACTTTGTGATCAACCTATCGCTCCAAATCTTTGGCACTGACGTTCTCGTAATTGCGTTTCACAAACTCTAAGGAAGTGCGAAGCACTTCGCCCATAGACTGGCAAGTTTTGAATTTAATATCTCGGGTAAATTCGTAAATTTCCATTTTCAGTTGGTTCATTTTTTCGGGCGTGGAGATGGTGTCTTTTTCCATACATGCAATCAACGTCCGGATTCTCTTATTGGTACTGAGGATTCGCTTAGCCAACAATGCGCGTTCTTCGTTTTTGTATTGCTCCACCGAGCTGTCTTGTAGCCTCTCCGAAACCAACTTGACCAAGGCGGCATTTTCTTTGTAAAATTGAGGGCGATACAGTCTGAATTTACCCTCGTAACACTGTTGGTCAAAATCGATGGCTCTAAATTTATAAACCACGTGGTCAAAATCATGGATTGGGACCACTACGTAGTTGTATGAACGCATATCGCCAAGCAAACGCATCATGCAACGCTCGTTAAATTTGACAAATTCTTTCGCAAGAAGTGATTTGCCGTGTTCATCGCAGTTTTTTAGCTGTGTTTTGATGAATTCGTCACCCGGAATACCGGTGATGTGTTCTTCTACTAGGGTGTCTTCGTGCACCAAAAAATGAATGCGATTGGGTGAAAGTATGTGCTCAAGTTCCAATCCGTAAATTCGAGATGCATCTGCTTTTTTTACATAAAAATGTACATGATTGTCGTTTAGTATGTTTCTGATTTTTACCCGAAAGGGTTTCGAATTTCCAAAAGTGCAGTAATCAATGGCATCAATACTCAAGAATTCCGAAATTTTGTTAGTGCCGTCAGAATAAAGCAACGAATAAATCTTTTTTAGGCTGCTGTCTATCTCTTTGCGCTCAAATTCCTGATAGAAAACACGTATCCAAAGCGTGTCTTCTCCTTCTTTGTCATAGACCACTATGGAACCGGAAAAACGAAGTAAATCTTCATAAAAAACAGGAATTTTGGTCTCCCGATTGTACTCGCGCAGATAAGCACGAAGGTCATCACTTACCGGATAACTCGGTTTTTTTTTTGAAATGAGCATTTTGTCTTCCGCCGACATGGGTTTTATTTTATGATTTCTTAAAGATACAATTTTATTACAAATGCCGGAATTGGATATTTAAACAAAAATGTAACAAATATTCAAGTTAATCGTTTAATTTAGACTAAAATTTGAACTTTGGAGAATATACTTACACTACAAGCACTTACTAAAAATTACGGACGACTCAAAGCCGTTGACGAACTCTCTTTCAGCATCCAAAAAGGAAATGTCTATGGCATTTTAGGGCCTAATGGGAGTGGCAAGTCAACCACTTTGGGCATGGTGTTGCAGGTAGTCAACAAAACATCGGGTGCGTTTTCTTGGTTTGACGGAAATCTATCAACCCACGAAGCCTTGAAGAAAGTAGGCGCCATCATCGAGCACCCCAATTTTTATCCGTACATGACTGCCCATCAAAACCTGAAATTGGTATGTAAAATAAAAGGGGTCGGTTTTGATAGAATCGATGAAAAATTGACGTTGGTAGGTTTAATTGAACGAAAAAACAGCAAATTTTCAACCTTTTCTTTGGGAATGAAACAACGTTTGGCAATCGCGTCGGCCTTGCTGAACAATCCGGAAATCCTCATTTTAGATGAACCCACAAACGGACTGGATCCGCAGGGGATTCATCAAATTCGTGAAATCATTCGAAAAATAGCCCAAAGCGGCACCACCATACTTTTGGCTTCTCACTTGCTCGACGAGGTGGAAAAAGTGTGTTCTCATGTAGTGGTTTTGCATCGAGGAAAAAAATTGTATTCGGGAGCGGTGCGCGATATGACGGCTTCTTATGGGTATTTTGAATTGGCGAGCCCGCAACATGAAGCCTTGAAAAATCTATTGAACGAAAGTGAGTCTTTTATGCAGATTGAAGAGAACGAAGACAACATAAAGGCATTCCTGACAGCACCGATGGAACCGGCCTTGTTTAACAAGTTGGCTTTTGAAAGAGGTATTCACCTGTCGCATCTGACAGCTAAAAGACTCAGCCTGGAAGAGCAATTTTTACAATTGGTACAGGATACTGAAAACCAAGCGCAAGCAAATACTTAAAATACTGAGATTTTGTTAAACCGAACAATACAATTAAAGGCATTGCGCGTCTGTGCTGAGTGCAGATAGGTATGACTAACAAATAATATAAACACATGAAACACCCATGTACAAATTTTGCACTCAGGAGCATGATTGTTTAGGGTGTTCCATCTGACCTTTGAAAACAATAAAAATAAACAGATGAAAAGACTCCTTCAGATAGAATTTCAAAAGATTTTTCTCAATCGCGCGTCCCGATTGCTAACCATTAGTTACTTTATCTTGCTCACAGCCATCGCGCTCATTGCGTCTATTGAGTTCGATATTGGTCAGATTCATTTCAGAATCGCCGACCAGGGGATTTTTAACTTTCCGTATATCTGGCATTTCAACACTTGGGTAGCAGCCTTACTCAAACTGTTTTTGGCTATCGTC
Organism: Flavobacteriaceae bacterium; assembly: GCA_032251335.1. GTDB lineage: Bacteria > Bacteroidota > Bacteroidia > Flavobacteriales > Flavobacteriaceae > UM-FILTER-40-17. The sequence goes on from JAVVDW010000015.1 coordinate 8,737, forward strand.
ATCGTTTCAATGATGGCCAATGAATACAGTTACAGAACCCTAAAACAGAATTTGATAGATGGTCTCAGCAAGAGAGAGTTTATCCTTTCCAAGTTTTACACAGTCGTTGTTTTTGCAGGTGTATCTACCATCTTTGTTTTTATCGTGTCTTTGGTTTTGGGTTTGATATTTTCAGATTTCACAGAGGTTTCCATCATCTTTTCTGATTTGGAATATTTGGCAGCGTTTTTTGTCAAACTGTGCGGATTTTTTTCGCTTTGTTTGTTGTTGGGCATCTGGGTTAAGCGTTCTGCCTTTGCCTTGGGCTTTTTGATTTTGCTGTCGATTGCAGAAGGCATAGCGTATCTTTTTATACGCTCCCAATCCGATTCGAAGTTGGCAGACTCCATTTCACAATTTTTCCCGATGACTGCCATGAGCAACCTAATCAAAGAACCATTTTCGAGACTTTCTGGGGTGAAAACGCTTGCCAATCAGGTAGGCGAGGAGCTGGTCAAAGACCATCAAATCTACCTTTGGCAAATTGCCATAGTTTTGGTTTGGACCGCATTTTTTGTTTGGGCATCTTATCGTTTGTTGGAAAAACGCGATCTTTAATCAGTTTAGCAATGAAAAGCGGATGCCGTCGCCTTCTCTCTTCTGCGCCAATATATTGATGGCTGTATCGGTGAGTTGCAATATGCGCGGATAGCCACCTGTGGTTTGTGCATCTCGCATCAAAATCATGAGTCCGCCCGAAGGTGTCAGCTGAACAGTGCCGGGCAAAGTGGGCGAAGTCAACATATCCACTTTGTTTTCGGAAATTTTTTCTTCCAACTTATACGCCATGCGGTTGTTTTCGTGGCCTACATGAAAAGTAAGTTCTGTAATTTTTTTGCACATTTCAGTCGTCAAGCAATCATACTCGGGCCCTTTTAAAACCTCTAACAGATTTGTCGTGAGTGTGCTGTCGTCGTGCTTTACATGCGCATGTCCGGAGGGCAAAAACTCGGTTTCTTTTAGCATCAACTCCTGATTTTTATAAAGTTTGTCCGTATGGGTTATTTCCGGATAAAAGGAACGGCTGCCTAAAATTTTTTCGGTTTGAAAGCCGGCTTGCACAGCCAAATAAAGCCGCGCACCTTTTTCGATGGTGTCTATTTCTAGGCTTTGACCGGCTTTTATTTGAAACGGAATGCAGTGGGCTCTGATTTCGCCATCTAGTTTGAGGTGGGCTTCCGCGCCATAAGTAACAACCCGGGTGTTGATGCCAAACATAAGCGTTGGCCCTTTGAGTGAAATTTCCATCACGGCATCTTCCGGTTGGTTGCCCAACAAAGCGTTGGCAAAACGTGCAGCAAACGCATCCATATATCCGGAAACAGGCACGCCGATATCCCGATAACCAAAGCGACCGGCATCTTGAATGGTGGTGTAAAATCCGGGATGGATGACTCTAAGCATGTTCCTGTAAATTTTCCATTTGAAAGATTCCCGATTTTACCTGTATGGTAATCAATTCATGTTCCTCTTCTGAGATTGAAGAAAACCGGATGGTGTCGCCTACGCTGATGGGGCATGGCTTTTTTCGGTGTGCATCAAACAATTGTACAGGCGCGTTTCCTATTAAATGCCATCCACCCGGCGATTCCTGCGGGTACACACCGGTCTGTTGTCCGCCAATGCCCACGCTTCCTTTAGGAACTTTTGGTCTCGGTTCGCTGTGTCTGGGCATCCATAATTTTTGCTCGAGACCGCCGAGATACATAAAACCCGGCAAAAACCCGATAGCAAAAACCCGGTACACTGCCGATGTGTGTAGCCGAATCAAATCGGTCTGGCTCATTTGTTTTTGTGCGCAAAACGCCTCTAAATCCCAACCCACTTTATGGTTGTAAAGCACCGGAATCTTCCACTGTTTTGGTTTGATGTTTAAAAACTCACGAGATTGGTAAAGTTGCTTGAGGGTTTTGACCGTTTCTTTAAAATCGATTTTGTTTTTGTAGATAAGTAGCAAAGACCGATAGGCCATTACGGATTCGCAGGGCTGTTGTTTGGCAACCTTAAATTTGAAGGCGCGTATGTCTTGTAAAATAGCTTCTGATATTTCTTCGGGCCATTCAATAAGTATTGCACTGTCGGAGTACGGAAAAAAACGAAGCGAAAAGTTGCTCTCAGTTGGATGCATCGGAAAGCGATTTTACAACATCTTGTATGGTTTGCGCGGCCATTGGATGATCCGAATGAAAGCAATACGTATCAGCAAATACCGGAATTTCTTTACCGGAAAGGGTTCGGATTTTATGATGCACCATCATGTTTTCCAGATGGGCGCTTATTTTAGGAGCTTCATGAATCACAGCATCTGGCATCTCTCTGGATACTAATTGGTAATCATCTAAATAATTTCGGTCTGCAAAGGCTTCTTTTTTGACTTGAAAACCTGCATCCATCGCCATTTTGGAAAAAGAGGAACCATAGGCGGCATATAAAAAAACTTCATTTTTACAATGGGCTATTGCTTTTAAAAATGCAGAAGCTAATAGCCTGTTTTGAGACAAATCGTTGTATAATGCACCATGAGGTTTTATGTGTTGTAAGCGAATGTCTTTCGCATCCAAGATGTCTTTTAAGCTTTTTATCTGATCTTTGATACTGTCAATAAGTTGGGCATGCGGCATGTTCATCGACTTCCGTCCGAAGTGTTTTTTGTCGGGATAAGCAGGATGCGCACCAATTTCAACCTCAAATTTAGCAGCCAGTTCCACGGTTTTTTGTATGGTTTCCGAATCACCCGCATGACCACCACAGGCGATATTACAAGCTTGAATATACGGCATAATGGCAGTTTCGTTGCCAAAACCTTCCCCTAAATCACAGTTGATATGTATTTTTTTTAAAACCATCCAAAAACATTAGCCAACATTCTTAATCCCAAGGCTAAAGTTATAAAAATGATGATACTGGTCAAAATATTTTGCCACATCTTATTTTTAAATTTGCCCATAGCCACAGTATTGTTGACGGCCCACCAAAGAAATCCTGCAATGATAGGAAGTAAAATGCCATTGGCAGCTTGTGCAAAAGTGATAATGTATATGGGGTCGAATTGCAGGGAAGCGACACCCAAACCAAAAACAACTACCCCGAGGCTGACGGCTTTAAGTCTTTTGTCGTGTAGGTTTCCGGTCCAGCCCATACAACCTCGCGCCACATACGCCGCGGCTATAGGCGCGGTGACCGAGGAGGTGAGTCCGGCTGCAAAAAGGCCGACGCCTAAGAAATACTTGGCACTTTGGCCATAAATAGGGGTAAGACCTTCAGCCAAATCCAAGGCAGAACGAATGTCTGTGAGCCCGCTTCCGGCTGCAGCTACAAGAATACTCATAGAGATCAAACCACCCACGGCTATTGAAACGATGGTGTCTGTTCGAACGGTTTTGACGGCTGCGGGATCTTGCCATTTTTCTTTTACCAGCGCGGCGTGCAGAAACAGGTTGTAAGGCACTATCGTAGTACCTACCAAAGCAGCGATGGTAAGCAGGCTGCCTTTTGGGAAATTCGGCACAAAAAGACCTTGGATGATTGCAGTCAAAGAAGGTTTAATCAGTATGGCAGTGACCAAAAATGATATACTCATCAATAAAACCAAGCCAATCATTATTTTTTGGATGCTTTGAAAATCACCAAAACCCACTATGAGTATTGCCAACAAACCCATACTTATTTTTACCCAAGTTAGGTTGTCCAATGCAAAAACACTTTGGATGCCCAGCGCAGCACCATTGAGGTTTCCGGCTTCGTAAGCGGCATTGCCAATGATAATCGCCGAAAAAATCAACACCAGTGAAGTGATTCTCACAAGCGGGTTTTTTATATGTAGCCGAATGTTTTCTGCCAATCCGTTTTGGGTAATGATGCCTAACCTGGCAGCCATTTCTTGCAGAACAGCAGTGGCCAGAACGGATAGCAACAAAGCCCAGAGAAGGCTAAAGCCAAATTGTGCGCCGGCTATGGAACAAACCGTAACCGTTCCCGGGCCTATAAAAGCTGCGGTGACCAGCGAACCCGGTCCGAATTTTTTGGAAAGGAGCGTTTTGATACGTGTCAATTAGAGTACTTTTTTGATGCCGGAAAATTCTTCTCTATATGCGGAAGGTGTTTCGTTTTTGGCTTTTTTAAACACACGGTTGAAATGCGCCAAATTGTTGAAACCCGATTTGAAAGCTATTTCAGAAATGCTCATGTCGCTTTCTATGAGCCACCTACTGGCGAAACCCAGGCGAATGTCGTTTAGAAAATCGACAAAAGTGCGGTTGGTGTGTTTTTTCAAAAATCGATTGAGCGAAACCACACTCATATTTACGTGATCGGCAACATCTGCCAAAAGTATTTTTGAGTCGAAATGGGCGGTCAGGTATTCGTAGAGAAGCTCTAGCCTTTTGTTTTTTTCCGTATTGAATAGTTTTTTATCGGGCTGGTTGAGGACGCGTTGGTGTTCGGAAATGGCCAATTTATAAATGATGGTAAAAAATGAAAGATGGGTTTCTAAGCTTTCATCACCTGTGAGCCTTTGCAAATCGGGCATGACGCTTTTGGCGGTTTCCTGTGAGAACAACACGCCGTATCTTGCCCTGTTCAACAAGTCTTTTATAGGTTTTGCGATTCTTCTGTTCAGAAAACTTTCTTCAAAGAGATTTTCCTGAAATTGTATGGTGATTTCGTGGATGTTTTCGCTTTTGCATTTATACATTTCCCAACAATGTGAAAGGTTTGGCCCAACAAGAACCAATTCATGCGCGCCAATCTCCTCCATGTGGTTGCCAATTACGCGTCTGACACCGTCTGCTCGGCGAATAAAATTGAGTTCGAACTCCGGGTGAAAATGCAACGGATAATCGAAATCGTCTTTAATTCTTTCATAAATCAAAAAGGTGTCTTGTGGCGTAATCGATGTGATTTCTCTAAAAGGCTTCATTTTTTTAACAATTTGTTGCAATATATGCAAATATAGGATTAAGAAATGATTAAATAAGATTAACAAAAACTTAACAAGCTGTCTAATTTCGAATCTTTAAAAAGTGCTTGTTAAAATTATTAATAACGCAGTTCATTCAGTAATTAAATTCGATTCACACAAAAATAATGCACAAAGGCAGTAAAGTTGGCGGTTTAATTGTTAAAATTCTGGTGGTTATAACCCATGTTTTTATGATGATATCTTGTAAATCTTTGCCTCCGATAACTGATGCGTCCTTTGTGCCGGATGGAAAACTTGTAGATGCAAAGGCTACAGAAAACACCAGGCATCTTTATGCAAAACTGCAAAAAATTGGCACTTCCGGCTTTGCCATTGGTCATCAGGATGCTACAGCCTATGGCGTAGGATGGAAATACACCGACAATAGGTTGGTATATTGGAGTGATATTAAAGATGTGGCAGGTGATTATCCTGCTGTTTACGGATTTGATGTGGGACACATAGAGTTGGGTCATGCGTACAACTTAGACACCGTATCTTTTACCCTGATGCGCGATTTGATAATTAAAGCGCATGAGAAGGGCGGTATTGTCACTATCAGTTGGCATTTGGACAATCCGGTTTCCGGGGGTAGCTCCTGGCAAACCACAGCAGCGGTTACGCAGATTTTGAAAGGAGGTTCGCACCGCGACAAATATGAACTTTGGGTGGCCCGTTTGGCTGCTTTTTTAAACGGTTTAGAGGCTTTTGATGGCAGTAAAATACCGATTGTTTTCAGGCCTTTCCACGAGATGAACGGTTCGTGGTTTTGGTGGGGTGGCAGCCATGTTTCGCCATCGGCTTACAAGGCACTTTGGGTAGAGACTTTGGATCTGTTGATGAACAAACACAACATTCACCATCTCATCTATGCCTACGCGCCCAATACCATTTCCGACGAGCATGATTTTTACAAATACTATCCCGGCGATCGGTTTGTAGATGTTTTGGGTGTGGATATATACAACCACGGAGGCAACGAAAATTACCTCAAAAACCTAAAACAAAATTTGACCGTTTTGAGGCAAATCGCCACGCAGAAGAAAAAGGTATTTGCGTTGACTGAGACGGGCAGCAACAAGCCTCCAACAATAGATTGGTGGACAAAATACCTGTATCCGGGTGTGAAAGATTCGGGAATAGCTTGGCTACTGTTGTGGAGAAATGCCCATACCAAACACTATTTCGCGCCCTATCCGGGAGAATCCAGTGCGGCAGATTTTCAGATTTTTAGAGATTATAAAGACACCTTATTTCTCGGAGACATCAAAGCCATTTTAGAACAACCGATAAGCGGGTCTCAAAAGCAATGATACAATTTTGGTCAACATGATGAGCGGATATACTGTATGTAAGAGGTTGTGAAATCTTTATTAATTGAGAAAATATTAATGATTTTACAGTTCGAAAGAAACAGAGAGAAGTTAAAAATATTTTTTTGTAATAATGTGGTCTGATGGTTTGGGATTGGCACAACAAGAAAATGGGGGCAACGTAAACAAACATAATTTCTGTGAATTTTTACATACAAAAAGCGATGGGTTTCTAACTTCTAAATAACTGAATTGTTTTCGAAAACGTTTGAAATATGGTGCTGACAAATATTAAATTTTTATTAACCTTTTAACAGTCGTTTTGTGTTGTCTGTCGATTAATTGCTGTTTTGTGTAGAAAATGAATCATAAAATCTGAATAAAATAAATAAGTTTAACCTCAAATTAATTAGTAAAATTTTTGAAAAAAAATGATAATTAACACCTAATTCGAATTAATCCTTAAAACCAGTTAGCTTATGAATGAACTATCAAATCGAATCATTAAACAACAAAATCAAATTTCAAGAAACTTAAAACCTTAATTATGTGTAAACTCAAACTTTTATTTTTTGCACTTACGCTCTCGGTTTTCAATATGGCATTTTCGCAAACTAAATTAGTTTCCGGAACCGTAACCGATGACACCGGAGCGCCGGTACCGGGTGCAACTGTATTGGTAGTTGGTACTACGAGAGGAACTTCTACCGATTTTGATGGAAAATACACCATCGAAGCATCCCCAACAGAGCAACTGTCTTTCTCTTTTGTGGGACTGTCCACTCAAACCATTACTGTTGGGAATCAAACGGTTATCAATGTTACGCTACTGCCTTCGGCAGAAGCACTTGCTGAGGTGGTCGTGACTGGTTACTCTAGTCAGTCAACTAGGGATATTACCGGTTCCGTTGCGGTCATCAAGAGTGAGGATTTGCTTTCTACTTCTCCCAACACACTTGAGCAAGCCCTTCAAGGACAGGCTTCGGGCGTCGTGGTCAACGTGGAAGGCGGCCCGGGCGGTAATGCGGCAATCCGTATCCGAGGTTTCGGAACCATCAACGCCAATGACCCCTTGTTTATCATTGACGGCACGCCGACAAATTTGGGGTTGAACGCCATCAACCCGAACGACATCGAATCTATCCAGATTTTGAAGGATGCATCTTCGGCTTCCATTTACGGCAACCGTGCTGCTAACGGGGTCGTCTTGATTACGACCAAAGGGGGTAAAAAGAACCAAAAAGTTACCTTTAACGGTAATGTACATGTGAGTGTGGATTATGTGCCAAGCACTCGTTTCCCGGAATTGGCCAACCCAACCCAATGGGCAAATTCTGTTTGGCAAGCCTCTATCAATGATACGGGCACCACGCCAAACCACCCACAGTTAGGAAACGGGCCAACCCCTGTCATTCCTGTTTATTTGAGGCCGACGGGAGCATCATCTGGCGTAGACGAAAGCCAATACGATTTTTTGACCAACCGGATTACCCGATCCAATCCAAACGGCACCAATTGGTTTGATGAATTTTTTAACACCCAGACTAGCAGGAGTTATGATATGTCTGCCTCCGGAGGGAGCGAGCATGCTAATTTCTTTATGTCATTGAGTGCCGTGGAACAGAACGGTGTGGCAAAATTTACTGACTTCGAGCGTTATACCATTAGAACCAATTCTAATTTTGACATTACGGATAAAATCAGGATGGGAGAAAACCTTACCGTTTCCTATTCGGACAGAATTAGTGCAGTAGGGTTGCAAGGCGCTGAAGGCTCTATTGCCAACCTGCTTCGAATTAACCCAATTATCCCTGTCTATGACGTTGGCGGTAACTTTGCCGGCTCGGGCGTTGGTGGTGGTGTTGGAAATGCCGATAACCCGATTGCGCAGGCTTTTCGGAACAAAGACAACCACAACCTCACTTTTAGGGCATTTGGCAATGCTTTTGTGGAAATTGAGCCCATCAAAAACCTGAAATTGCGGACTAACCTTGGGGTTGACTTAAATTCTTTCAACTCCTCTGCTTTTACCCCTTTCGGACCTGAAGGAGAAACCGCTGTGGTAAATACACTGACAGAATTTAATTCGTTTGAACGCGTATTCACTTGGTACAACACAGCCACCTATAAATATGTGTTGAACGAAAAACATGTTTTTGAAGGCTTGTTCGGTACAGAGTTCAACAAAAGAAACGTTCGTTTTTTTAGTGCAACCCGAAACGGGTTTTTGTTTAACGACCCGCTCAATACACGTGTGTTAGACTTGGGAACTACTAACATCAATAACTCAGGAAATGCCGTCAAAACATCCTACTATTCCGTTTTTGGAAAATTAGACTACAAGTTTGATGACAAATATTTGGTGTCTGGAACTGTACGTTTTGACTCTTCTTCTAAATTTACTAAAGACAACCGTTCTGACACTTTTATTGCATTCAGTGGTGGATGGAGAATCTCCAATGAAGCGTTTTTAAAAGACTCCAAAGTTATCAATGACTTGATGATTAAAGGTGGCTATGGTGAAATTGGAAACGACGGCAGTATTTCTGCGACAGCTATCTCAGATATTTTCAGTCCAAATCTGGACTTTAATGCTTCTCCAACAGGGCCAAATAATCTCGCTGTTGGTAATGGCCTGACCGGTACTTTGGGAAATGAAGATTTGACATGGGAAACCACCACAACCATTAATGTGGGTTTTTCTGCCAGAATATTTGAAAACATTACCATTGATTTTGAATATTATGATTCGGAAACTGAAGATATGCTATTGGCTGTTCCCCTCGACCCAACCGTGTTTGGTTTTGTGAATACCATTAACCGAAACTTCGGTCAAATGTCCAACAAGGGGTTTGACATATCAGCCGGTTATTCCAACCAAACTGCCGGTGGTTTTAAATATAATATCAACGCCAATTTGTCTCATTATGATAATAACGTTGACTTTTTGGATCCTACCAATCTGGACAGTTTTATCGACGGAGGCCAATTCAGGACACACCAACCTAACCGCACGCAGGCTGGACATCCATTGGCTTCATTCTTTGGAAAGAAATTCTTAGGAATCGGTTCGGATGGTCGCATGCAGTTTGCGGATACCAACGGTGATGGAGAATTTGACAACGATGACCAAACCTTTATCGGCAATCCGCACCCCAACTTTACTTTTGGATTGAATTTCTCCGGTAGTTGGAAAAATTTCGATTTCTCCATGCTTTGGCAGGGATCTGTTGGTAATGACATTTACAATTTTAATAAATTCTTTACTGACTTTAATACCTTTCCCGGTGGGAAAAGTGTCAAATTTGCCACACAAGACCCCAGTTTGCCTAATTTGACTAATGATGTCGATATAATTAATCTTGAATCTTTCCAATCCGATTATTTTATTGAGGATGGCTCTTATGCAAGGATGAAAAATATTCAAATTGGATATACTTTGCCCAAAAATCTTACAGATAGATTAGGTATAGATCTTCAAACAGTAAGGTTCTACGGACAAGGTATCAACCTCATTACCATAGCCGGATATAGCGGATTAGATCCCGAAGTCAGCTTAACAGACTTTAGCGGTGCTCAGGGATCAAACCTAACTTTGGGCGTTGATTCTGGAGCTTATCCCATTACGCGCTCATTGGTTTTTGGTGTAGATATTTCATTTTAAAAATAACAACTATGAAAAAATTAAGTAAATATTTTTTAATTTCAACAGTCATTGCTCTTTCTGGTTGTTCTCAGGAAGTGGACATACCCATTGAAGGGGCAATCGCTAGCAGTAGTGTACCGTCTAATGCGGCTTTTATCGAAACTTTGGTGGTTTCAGCTTACGCCATTTTGGACGGCAATTTGAACAACACAAACCCGTGGTTTCAGGCCCCATCCAACTGGATTTATGGAGAAGTAGCTGCAGACGCAGCCTACAAAGGCAGTGACCCGGGTGACCAGCAAGAAATTGCCGCACTTCAACGATGGAGATCGCAAACGACTGGAGAAAGTTTTGACCGAAAATGGCGTGCCGTTTTCGAGGGAATAAGGAGATGCAATGTGGCTATTAAGGCCGTTAACACCGGTTTGGAAACAGCTACAATCACTCCTGAGCAGGGTGCTTCATTTCTAGGTGAATTACGTTTTTTAAGAGCCCATTACCATTTTGAAGCCAAAAAATTGTGGGGGAATGTTCCCTTTATAGATGAGACCGTCACCGAAAGCGTCAGCAATATGGGTGTGGACGTATGGACACCAATAGAAGTGGATTTCCAGTTTGCGATAGATAACTTATCAGATGAGGCCGTTCGTTTTGGAGGTGCCACTTCTTGGTCTGCCAAAGCTTACAAAGCAAAAGCACATATGTATCAAGATGAGTTTACACAAGCCAAACCGCTTTTGGAAGATGTTATCAACAACGGCCCTTATAATTTAACGGCCAATTTTCACGATAATTTTAATTTGGCTACAAACGACAATATTGAAACCGTCTTTGCCGTGCAATACAGCGTGAATGACGCCAGCAACGGTTCGAGCAATGGCAATTGGGGAGACGTGCTTAATTTTCCGCATAATAGCCCGGTGGGCGGTGGATGTTGCGGTTTCTTTTTGCCTTCGCAAAACTTGGTAAACGCTTATAAAACAGATGCTAACGGGCTTCCATTATTCGATACTTTTAATGATGACCCTATCGTGACCTCTGATAAGGCACTCCCTGCTTCAGCAGACTTCACACCTTATCAGGGAAATTTAGACCCACGTTTAGATTGGACAGTCGGTCGAAGAGGTATTCCTTTTCACGATTGGGGCGTTTTTCCCGGTAGCCCATGGATTAGAGATCCCTCAACCGGAGCCTATGTGGCAAAGAAAATGGTTCACTTCAAATCTCAACAAGAGGAAAATGCAGCCAGTAATTCATGGACTTCTAGCGTAAATGTTGTCCAAACAAACATTATTCGCTTCGCCGAAGTCTTGTTGTGGAGAGCCGAAGTAGCCGTTGAAGAAGGCGATCTCGGCACTGCGCTTACCATGGTCAATAGCGTACGTACACGCGCGGCCAATCCCGCAGGATTTGTTAAAACCGATAGTGGTGATGATGCGGCAAATTACGTAATAAATACCTATAGTAATTTCCCTGACGCCGATTTTGCACGTAAAGCAGTTTATTTTGAACAAAGACTGGAGCTCGCCCTTGAAGGTCACCGTTTCTTCGAACTCGTTCGCCAAGGAAGGGCAGCCCAAGTACTGAACGATTACGTAGCCGTTGAGGCCACACGTCAACCTGAGTTAGCGGGGGCTACTTTTCAACCTTTTGCTGAGTTGTTTCCAATACCCCAAAATGCTATTGATTTAAGTCAAGGCGTTTTACAGCAAAACCCCGGATACTAAATGTAACCAACCTTAAACCCGAAAGGGGGCAGTATTTCCCTACTGCCCCTTTTTTTATCAAAACAAACATCATGAAAGCTTTTTTATCTTTCTTAATTTTATTGCTATTTAGTCCCATATTTGGGCAGGAATTACCCGTTCGTTGGGATGAACTCACGGCGAGCGATTGGCCGGAGGCACTCGAAAAATCTAACAGAACCATCATTTTACCCATAGGAATCCTGGAAAAACACGGGATGCACGCCCCTTTGGGTTCAGACCTGATCCACGCCAGAGAATGGTCGCTTCGCGCTGCGCGCCAAGAATATGCCGTGGTGTTTCCCGATTATTTTTACGGTCAGATTTATGAAGCCAAACACCAACCTGGTACTTTTTCCTTACCACCCAAGCTCGTTTGGGAAATGTTGCAAGCTACCTGCGACGAAATGCATCGAAACGGCTTCGAAAAAATCATCATCGTGAACGGTCACGGCGGTAACCCGAACCTATTGCGCTATTTTGCACAATCTCAACTAGAGAAAAACAAGGGTTATGTGGTGTATTTTTACGACCCACAAACCGATGATGCTTTTGCCAAAGAAATCGCCGCATCCAGAAAGTCGGATGCTTCCTATGACATGCACGGCGGCGAGAGAGAAACCTCCAGTCTTTTGTACCTACGACCTGAATTGGTGAAACTAGACAGGGCCTCACAAGAATCCGGAAAAAATCAAAACCGATTAAACCTGCCAAATTTATACACCGGTATTTGGTGGTATGCCAGCTTCCCCAATCACTATGCAGGTCAGGCAGAGACCGCCACGGCTGCTTTTGGCAAACTCATCACAGAACACCAGATAGAAACCCTGGTCAAGGCCATTAAAACGGTCAAATCTGACAGCAAATCGCTTCCGCTTCAAAATGCATTTTTTGAAGACAGCAAACATTAATCTGTATTTTATAAACTTTGTTATGGGTAGAGATTTTAATATAAAAAAATTGGCAGCACTCTCGGATGTTTCTGTTTCTACAGTCTCCAAGGCACTCTCAAACAGTTCTGAGATTAGTGATAAAACAAAACGCAAAGTTCAAAAACTTGCCAAACTTCACAATTATAAACCCAGCCGCTTGGCGCTCAATTTAAAAAGAGGAAATTGGAACACCCTAGGTGTTGTTATGCCAAAATTTCCAAATGAACGACACATGGGTTTGTTGGTTCAGGTGGAGCGTGAAGCAGCAGAAAATGGCAGACAAGTATTGGTTACTTTTTTTGATGAAAAGGAAGTTTCGTTGGAACAAAAAATTAGAACGTTTTCAGAAGACGCTGCAATACAGATTGTTATTGTTTTGCATGAAGTAGATTTTGCATCACAAAAAGAACTTCAATCTAAATTTGAAAGTGAACTTTATCCTTCAGAAATTATTTTTGCGTCAGAAAGAAATGATTCTAAATTTCCGGGAAGTCATTTTCGTTTTTCATCTATAAAAGCATCACGAGAGGAAATCGCTTTTTTACAATCGTTGGTTTCGATAATGGGCGTATCTCCAACATAAAAAATCAGCAAACTGTTAAGCCTCATTCATATAAATTCCTATATTTACCATTGAAAGTACACATACCACCTAATAATTAAACCATGAAACACCCATGTAAAAAAATTCCACACAGGGGCATGATTATCCTAGGGCGTTCCAAGCCTGTGCTGAGCGCAGTCGAAGCATGACCATTGAAAATCAATAAATATAAACAGATGAAACACCCATGTAAAAAAAATTGCACACAGGAGCATGATTATTTAGGGTGTTCCATCTGACCGATGAAAAACAATAAAAATAAACAGATGAAACAAAGAAGAGACTTTATCAAACAAACAGGAATGCTAGCCGCAGGTTTAGCGGTTGCACCTTCATTGGCCTTTTGCACTGATGCTAAAACTAAGGTTAGTCCAATTGGTATTCAGCTTTATACGCTTAGAGAAGAACTGAAAGGCGGTGTGCCCGCGGTCATTCAAAAAATTGCTGAGGCCGGCTACAAAGAGTTGGAAACCTTCGGCTATAACGAAGGTAAATATTTTGGACAAACAGTATCAGAATTTAAAAAACTTTTGGACGACCACGGTCTTTATTCGCCGAGCGGCCATTATATGCCTATAGATTTTTTAAAACCCGAAGGCACGATAGCGGATTTTAAATCGCTTGTAGAAGTGGGTCAAACCATGAATCATGAGCACATCATCATTCCTTGGTTGCCACCTGAAATGCGCACCAAAGAAGTCTTTGCGCCCTTGGCAGAAAAAATGAACAGGGCGGGGGAGTTGTGCAAATCTGCAGGTATGAAGTTGGCTTATCACAACCACGATTTTGAGTTTGAAACCATAGACGGTAAAACCATCATGGATATGCTGATTCAAAATACTGAACCCGATTTGGTTGATTTTGAAATGGATATTTATTGGGTCGTCAGAGCAGGTTATGATCCTGTAAAAATGTTTACAGATTATCCCGGCAGATTTACCTATTGGCATGTGAAAGACATGCATAAGTCAGATAACACCAAAAACACAGAAATTGGCAGTGGTACCATCAATTTTAAAGAGATTTTCGCAAACAGAGAATTGTCAGGTATTAAACACTACATCGTTGAACAAGAGAATTTTGACATGGATCCGTATCAGAGTATCAAACAAAGTTTTGATTATGTTCAAAATGATTTGATGTAAATTTCGATTTTTTTAGAAAAATAGTTTGCGGACATCAAAAACTCAATTATATTTGCATCCGCATTTGCAGGGGGCAATTAGCTCAGCTGGTTCAGAGCACCTCGTTTACACCGAGGGGGTCGGGGGTTCGAACCCCTCATTGCCCACCCAAAAAAACCATCCCGTTTCGGGGTGGTTTTTTGTTTTTAAAGACAATCCCCGACGTTTTAAAAAACATTCTCATTTTCTTAACAGCATTTGTTAATTGTATCTACTACTTTTGTATATACAAATATTATAATTATGTCATCATCACAAAAACTTTTACAACCCTATAAAATGGGGGATTTGCAACTCAAAAACCGTGTCGTCATGGCACCTATGACCCGTTCGCGGGCAGACAATGAAGCGCTGAAACCTACCCAAATGCACCAATTGTACTACAAGCAACGCAGCAGTGCCGGACTGATTATTTCTGAAGGATCGCCTGTTTCCAAACGTGCCATCGGGTATATCTGCACACCCGGTATTTTTTCGCAAGAACAGGTGGAAGGATGGAAAAAAGTGGTAGAAACTGTGCACGCAACAGACGGGAAAATCTTTATACAACTCTGGCATTGTGGAAGTATGTCGCATCCCGATTTTCACAACGGCGAAAAACCTTGGTCTGCCAGTGACGTAAATCCCAATGAAAAATCATACACACCGGAAGGCTTTAAAGACACCGTGGCACCCAAACCAATGACCACAGCAGAAGTCAGGCAAACCATACAGGAGTTTAAACAAGCGGCTGAAAACAGCAAAGCAGCCGGTTTTGACGGTGTTGAAATTCACGCTTCTAACGGTTATCTCTTTCACCAGTTTTTTAACAAACACACAAACACGCGTACAGATCTATATGGTGGCAGCATCGAAAACAGGGCGCGTATTTTGTTTGAGGTAATTGACGAAATCAAAAAAGTGTATCCGGAAAACAGAATTGGCGTGCGGCTAAACCCCTCTTTACACGGTGCTTTTGGTATGCAAGCAGACGAAGAGACCATCCCAACGTTTGAATACATTGTCAAAAAACTCAACGATTTTGATTTGGCCTATTTGCATCTATCCGAACCTTTTACAGATGTGAGTAAAGTCACTTTTTTGGTCAGTGAAATTGCCAAGCACTTTAGACCGCTGTACAAGGGCACTTTAATGATCAACAACAATTTTGACCAAGAAAGCGGCAACCGTGTTTTAGAAGAAAACTTAGCGGATTTGGTGGCTTATGGCAAACTCTTTATTTCCAATCCGGATTTGCCGGTGCGATTTGAAAAAAATGCCCCGCTTCAAGCATGGGATCAGGCTACTTTTTATGTGCCCGGCGCAAAAGGATACACAGATTATCCTTCTTTGGAAGAATTATCAAAAAAATAAATGTGAATTCATTATTTTTAACTGAAATCTTTTAAATTTGCAGGCTCAATCTGCATGGGGATGTAGCTCAGTTGGCTAGAGCGCTTGCATGGCATGCAAGAGGTCGTGGGTTCGAATCCCATCTTCTCCACTTCTTAAAAACGCCCAATAACCATATTTAAAGATGGTTGGGCGTTTTTTTATGCGCATAACTTTTCAAGCATTTACCTTAGCGGATTTAGAACACAAAATGGTTCGTCTTCAAGGTTTTGAAAAGAAACGCAAAACACCACCACCATTTTATATCATTGAATGGCTGCATTGTCAAAAATCTGTGTTGGCAAAAAACATTATTTTGGCTTTATATTTGCAAAGGTCTTCTAAATTCGAGATACACAAAAACCATAAGTTTATGACAAAATCTATACACTTTTTGTTTATTTTTATCTTTTTAGTTGCTTGCAATCCGGTCAAACAGACCGAAAAACAACTGTTAAGCGGAGATTATGACGCCGCTATAGAGCGGTCTTTGGAGCAACTCAGAAAAGGGAAACCTAAAAACTACAAATCTTTTGTGGCTTTGCTCGGCGATGCTTTTCAAAAAGCCACCCAACGCGATTTGGATCAAATAGACTATTTGAGCCAACAGCAAAATCCGGAATATTTCTCCAAAATATTCGAAACCTATACCAGTCTCAAAAACAGACAAGACAAAATAAGACCACTTTTGCCGCTTCCGGGTTCGCAATTTGTCATGAACGACTACGCTGCGCCCATTGCCGAGTTTCGCGCCAAAACATCTGTCTATCTGCTCGATAAAGCCGAAAACCTTCTGAAGACAGATGCCAAGAACAATGCGCGTTTGGCTTTTGATGAGTTATCCTATATAGATCGCATCAATCCAAACTATAAAAATGTGCGGTCTTTGCTCGATGAAGCCCGTTTTAAAGGCACCAATTTTGTCATGATCAATTTTAGCACCCCATCCCATTTGTTTACCCCACGTGAGTTGATGTATCAACTCGAAGAAATAGACCTGAAGCGTTTGAACCGAAAATGGACTGTTTTTGACACCCAAGTGCGGCAGGATTTTAGATATGATTATCAGGTAGATGTTGAACTCGAACACATTGAAGTGTCACCCGAACAATATTTTGTAGATCGCACCGTCATTGAAAAATCAATCTCAGATGGGTACAAAAATCTTGTGGATAAAAACGGAAATGTGGTGAGAGACAGTTTGGGTAAGCCCATACAAGTGGAAAAATACGTCACTGTGCGCTGCGAGTTTATCCAGCACAACCAAGCAAAAGCAGCTCATGTAGGCGCAAAAACCTATGTAGTTGACTTACTAAACCGCCAAACAACTGGCAATTTTCGCTCCGAGGGGGAAGTCTATTTTGAAAACGTTTATGCGGAGTACCGTGGCGACAAGCGGGTGCTGGACAACAACCATTGGAACCTGATCAACAACCGCCCGGTTCCTTTCCCTACAAACAATCAAATGATATACGATGCCACAGAGATGCTTAAAGACAGGCTTGTCAGTGATATTAAAAACCTGACGACTTTCAGATGACCTGTTTTAGTCCGGATACCTGAATGTCGTGATGCGATACGTTATACACTACTTTTCCCTTTTGAATAACCAACATTTGAGGTGATTCATGTACTGCCCGATAACGTTGAGCTACCGCCTCGGAAACATCGCGGTGTGCCAATAAATCCAAAAAATAGAATTTGGGCATCGCTTCAGAAAAGTCAAAGTCTTGTTCAAACCTGCGCAACACAGATCTGCTGATGCCGCATCGGGTGCTGTGCTTAAAAATTACTACAGAATGAGATGCAGACTCGCTGTCAATTTCATCCAATTGGAACGTGTTGGTAAGCGCAATCCAAGGCACTTCTTGGCGGTTGGGATTGGCTTCTTGGGGCGTGCCGAAAATGTTACTGAAAAAACCCATAACTTTTTACTTTTTCTATTGATTGTAAACTCAAAAAACGCGTCTGTCTTTTTCCTCAATGATGGCATCGTTGATACTTGCATATCTTTTTTTCATCAAACCATTTTCATCAAATTCCCAGTTTTCATTGCCGTAAGCCCTAAACCATTGTCCGTCCTCATTGTGGTATTCATATTCAAAACGAACAGCAATTCTATTTTCGGTGTGTGCCCAATAGGTCTTTTTTAGACGATAGCCCAATTCTTTTTTCCATTTCTCAGTCAAAAAAGCTTTTACTTCGGCTCTTCCGTTGATAAATTGGTTGCGGTTTCGCCATTCCGTGTCTAGTGTGTAGGCTATACAAACCAAATCCGGATTTTTGGTATTCCAAGCATCTTCCGCAGCCTGAATTTTCTGCATGGCGGTTTCCTTGGTAAATGGCGGAAATGGTGGTTTTTGTTCCATGTTTAATTCAGTCGAAGTCACAAATATAAACTTTCTTGACTTTTTATAACCAAGAAGTCAAGTGCATTTTCTGTTTTTTAATACTTCAAAGGTGCGCATCTATTTCTTCAATACTAAAACCGGCTTCTCTCACGGCTTTCTCTATTGTAGCAGCCGGTACGTTATCGGTTTTTACTTTTAATATTTTATCGGGATTTTCTGTATCTACTTCCCAATAATCGATATTTGCTAAACTGTTTAAGGCAGGTGTCACTTTTTGTATGCAACCACCGCAGTTAATGTTTGTTTTAAAATACAATTCAGATTCCATAGGGATTTCTTTTTGGTTCTGAGCAGTCCTGCTGCCCTCAATTTTTTTGTAGCGCAAGCGCAAGCTGTTGCTCACCACACTTACACTGCTCAATGCCATGGCGGCTCCGGCAAACATCGGATTGAGCATAGACCCTATAAACGGATACAAAACGCCGGCCGCTATGGGGATACCAATCACGTTGTAGAAGAAGGCCCAAAACAGATTTTGACGAATGGTTTGCACCGTTTTTTTAGAGAGTTCAATGGCGATAGGAATTTTCATCAAATCAGATGAAATAATCGTCATATTGGCCACGTCCATTGCAATGTCGCTGCCTTTTCCCATGGCTATACTCACGTTTGCTTGAGCCAAGGCTGCGCTGTCGTTGATACCGTCACCAACCATGCCTACAATTTTGCCTTTTCTTTGAAGTGACGCTATAAAGTCTTTTTTTGCATCAGGAAGTACTTCCGCTTCAAAATGATCGATGCCAACTTCTGCTGCAATGGCTTTGGCAGTAGAAGCCTGATCACCTGTAAGCATATAGGTTTCAATCCCCATTTTTTTGAGTAGGGAAACGGCTTCTTTCGATGTCTTTTTTACGGTATCCGAAATAGCCAAAGCCGCCAAGACTTTGTCGGAATCTGCAAACCAAATTACCGTTTTGGCAGTTGCTTTCCATGTGTTCGAAAGCGAAACAAAAGTTTCATCTGGGGTGACGTTTACTTCTCTCAAAAATTTTTCATTCCCCACCCGATATTTTTTTCCTTCCACGGTTGCTACTACACCTTTGCCGGTTACACTCTCAAAATGGGATACATTTAAATATTTTTTTGGCTTTAGATAGCTCACAACGGCTTCTGCCAAAGGATGCTCGGATTGGTGTTCGATGCTGGCAAGAATGCCGCTAATATCAATTTCGGAATCGATCTGATGCATCGCCGTAACTTCAGGTTTTCCGGCAGTTAAAGTGCCCGTCTTATCGAGTACGACAACATCCATTTTTTGAGCGGTTTCCAAACTTTGTGCATCTTTGATAAGAATACCAAGCGATGCACCACGACCGATGCCTACCATTACCGCCGTGGGTGTGGCCAAGCCTAAAGCGCAGGGGCAAGCTATCACCAACACTGTGGCAAATGCCAAGAGTCCTTGCGCAAATCCATTGGCACCACCAAAAACAAACCAAAAGGCAAAAGAGAGTATGGCCATCAGAATCACAACAGGTACAAAAACACCGGCAATTTTATCGACCAGTTTCTGCACAGGCGCTTTGCTGCCTTGCGCCTCTTCAACGGTTTTGATAATTTGGGCCAGCAAGGTTTCGCCACCTACTTTTGATGCTTTGAATCGAAAGCTGCCTTTCTGATTTAGGGTTCCGGAAAAAACCTGATCACCCTTTGTTTTGAGTACAGGAATTGGTTCGCCGCTGAGCATGCTCTCATCGACGTAGGAATTTCCTTCTGTTAACATTCCATCTACCGGAATTTTTTCACCGGGTTTTACTTGCAGTATGTCGCCCTTCTGCACGGCATCTATCAATACCGTTTCGGTGTTGCCGTCTTCCCGCACTATACTAACAGTGTTGGGTTGTAAACCCATGAGTTTTTTCAGCGCAGCCGAGGTGTTTCCCTTGGCTTTTTCTTCCAAGAGCTTGCCGAGCAATATAAATGTGATGATGACAGAAGCGGCTTCAAAATACACATGGGCTTCCAAATTTTGGGCAGACCAATAAGACGGGTATATGGTGTTGAAAACACTAAAAGCATAGGCGGTGCCGGTTCCCACCGCAACGAGCGTGTCCATATTGGCTTTTCGATGTTTGGCTTGTTTCCAAGCATTTGCAAAAAAATCACGGCCAAAATAAAACAGCACGGGCGTAGCCAAAATCCAACTGATCCAGGCCGCAAAAGGCATCTCAGGGAAAAACATGGAGATGATAAAAACCGGTATCGAAAAGATGGCCGAACCTATCGTTCTGTTCTTAAGCGTGTTAAATTTTTCTTGTTGTCTTTCTTCTGCGGTTTTTTGTTTATTATTGGTAGTTTCAACTACCAAATCATAGCCAATAGATTGGACAGCTTTTTTCAAATCTGACAGTTTGGTGGTGTCCGGATTGTAAGTTACGCTCACAGATTCAGTGGCAAAGTTTACCGCCGCATCCTCAACACCTTGCTGTGCTTTTATCATGCTTTCTACACTTACTGCACAAGAGGCACAGGTCATTTTTAAGACAGTAAAGGTTTTTTTTTGGGCGGGCATACACTTTTTATATTGAGTTTCATGAGTTTTCGCAAACCCAAATTTAGGGTAATAAAATTTCAAAACGAAACCTACATCATTCCTCCAAGTTGCAAAGTTTGTAGAGAATTCCAAAGCAACTGTTGTAATGACCAATGGTGATTATTCGAAGTTGCCTTAAACATTTGATTGTCATTTACACCGATACATTTTGCACACCTCGGATTCGCCTAGCTACAAAGGTACGAAATGCCTATAAAGGAATTTTTCAAAACAGACAAATTAAATGTATGGCATTAATAGCGTCCAAAACAATTTAGATGATTGCTAGTTAAACATTAATTTTATTGGCTTAAAACCAAATACTAACGTCTAGGGGTTTGAAATTGGCCTACGAGAAAAATATTGAAAATCAAGGAAGCAGCAAGGGGAAAAGATAAAAATCTGTTTGAGTTCCGCCCAAGGCGGAATTAGTTATTTTTTATCTGTGGCTGGGGATTACGTAGTATTTTCTTATATTTTTATCGTCAGCCTAGCATTTTTTGGTTCTTTTTTTGGCAATGAAAAAAAGAACATATCTAATTATTTAGGTCAGGACTGATATGGCTTTGAATTTTTGTACGCAGTCAAAGTACGATTTTGAAAAAAAACCAACAGCTGAGATCTGAAATCATCATCTTTTTAAAACCAATCAAATCTCCTTAGCTTTTTTTGGCAGGCAACTCATGGCTCAAGCAATGCAAAGTGCCTAGACCCCAAACCAAATCGAGGGCGTGAATGCCGATGACGGTTCGCTTTGGAAAACAATCTTGGATAATCTGAAGCGCTTCTGCATCATTGGCATCATTAAAAGTTGGCACTAACACTGCTTGGTTTAAAATCAGAAAATTGGCGTAGCTTGCCGGTAGTCTCATACTGTCGAAATACACCGGATGTGGCATGGGCAATGGCACGATTTGCAGTGCTTCCCCATTGTTGAGACGTGTTTGCCGAAGAATAGATAGGTTTTCTTGCAGCAATGTATAGTTTTCATCTTTCGGGTTCGATTCTACACATGTAATCACGGTATTTTCATTGACAAACCGACTGATGTCGTCCACATGACCGTGCGTGTCATCGCCAACAATACCTTTTTTAAGCCATATTACTTGTTCCACGCCAAAATATTCCAAAAAAAGGGCTTCGTAATCCGACTTGTCAAAACCTTTGTTGCGAACCTGAATATCGGGATCTAAAAGGCATTCCTCTGTTGTCAGCAAAACGCCATTGCCATTACCATCTATGGCACCGCCTTCCAAAACAACGTGTTTGTTTTTGAAAAGGGTCTTGGTCAGAGGCAACTGCATAAATGAAGCGGTTTTTTCGGGGACAGTCTTGTCCTTCTGGAAATTGGTGTACTTTGCCCAAGCGTTAAAATTGAATTGCAACACTTCGCGTTTGTCACCCTGATCATAAACGATGACAGGGCCGCAATCGCGCATCCAACCTCTGTTGGTGTCTTGCTCAATAAATTGGATTTGAGAGACATCCACATGATTTTTGATTAGCATTGCCAAAGCCTTGTTTTTGTGTGCTTTATTTTTAACAAACAAATACAGCTTTTCGAAGGTGGTTATTTTTTTGATAAAATCTACAAATGCCCACTGAGCAGCCTCAAATTTTCCAGGCCAATCTCGCGAATTATGTGGAAATCCGAGCAAAATGGCTTCGTGAGGTTCCCATTCGGCAGGAAGTCTTCTACGGGTTTGCATATATCAGTCTATGGCGCGTTTGGTAATGTCTGCATAAGCATCTATGCGTCTGTCGCGGAAGAAAGGCCAATTTTGACGCACGTCTTCTATCAAAGTAGGATCTACCGTAGCCATCAAGATTTCTTCTTTGTCTTCAGAGGCTTGTGACAGAAATTCACCTTGTGGGCCTACGATAAACGAAGAACCCCAAAACTCGATGCCATCGGTATTTTCGAGCGGTTTTTCGAGACCGATACGGTTGGCTGCGGCTACGTAAAGACCGTTTGCCACCGCATGACCACGCATGACCGTTGTCCAGGCCTCTTGTTGTTTGGTGCCAAATTCGGCTTTTTCTTTTGGATGCCAACCGATGGCGGTAGGGTAGAAAAGCACTTGTGCACCTTGGAGCGCCGTGAGCCTGGCACCTTCCGGATACCACTGATCCCAGCAGATGAGTGTGCCTACCCGTCCAAATTGGGTATCAAAAGCTTTGAATCCGATATCTCCGGGCGTAAAATAAAATTTTTCGTAGAACAAAGGGTCGTCCGGAATGTGCATTTTTCTGTATAGGCCGGCTTGCGAACCATCTGCATCAATGATGTAGGCGCTGTTGTGATAAATGCCGGCTGTTCTTCTTTCAAAAAAAGGCACTTCAATGACCACGTTCAGTTTTTTGGCCAATTGGCTAAAAGCTTGAAACGAAACACCGCCTAAGGGTTCGGCATATGCAAAATTTGCGACATCTTCGCTCTGACAGAAATAATGTGCCGAGTACAACTCGGGTAAACAAATGACTTTTGCACCCATTTTTGCTGCTTTTTCAACCCAAGAAACTGCATTTTTCAGGTTGTTCTCAGGGCTGTCAAACAGGTTGAGTTGCAGTACGGCTATGTCAAATTTTTTCAGTGGCATCTGTTGATCAATTTTCGTCCACCAAAACCCATTCGCCTTTGTTGAGCAGGGTTTCGGCTTGTTTGTATTTTAAGATTTTGTTCTCACCGCTGATTACGTTTTTGATGCTAACCCGATCGTTGCGTCCTATTTTGGGTCGGTCTCGAACTATGGTTTCCACGGTTTGTCTGGCTTGTGTGTTCCCTGCGGCTTCTTTGGATTGCGCTGCGCGTTCGGCCATATTGAGCACTTCTTCTTTGCTTACATTTACCTTAGGTGCAGGGGCTTTTCTGGTACGCGCTTCGGCTATGGCTTGCGGGTTTTGTGTGGGTAGCTCGCCTTTGAAGAGGAATGAAATCACGTCTTTGTTTATCTGTTCTATGGTGCTTTTGAAAAGTTCGAAGGCTTCAAATTTATAAATAAGCAAAGGATCTTTTTGTTCGTGAACAGCCAACTGAACGGATTGCTTTAGTTCGTCCATTTTGCGCAAGTGTGTTTTCCAAGCTTCGTCTATAATGGCAAGCGTGATGTTTTTTTCAAAATCCTGCACGAGCTGTTTTCCTTTGGACTGGTATGCTTTTTCCAGGTTGGTCACCACTTGCAGTGTTTTGATACCATCGCTGAAGGGGACAACAATTCGCTCAAATTTTTGCGCGTTGTTTTCGTATATGTTTTTGATGACAGCAAAGGCAGTATCGGCACTTCTTTGCATTTTTTCACGGTAGTGAGCGTCGGCGGATACATAAACTTTGGCCGTCAGCGAAGTGGTGTCCATACTTTCAAATTCCTTCGCACTTACAGGCACCTCAATTGAAAAATACTTGTAAAGTTCGTATTCGAAGTTTTTATAATCACCAGATATTTTGTTGTTTTCAACAAGAATTTCTGAGGTGTCATAAATCATATTGGCGATGTCTAAAGCAAGTCGGTCGCCAAACAGGGCGTGATACCTTCTCTTGTAGATAACCTCGCGTTGTGCATTCATCACGTCGTCGTATTCGAGTAGTCTTTTTCGAATGCCAAAGTTGTTTTCTTCTACCTTTTTCTGTGCACGTTCAATAGATTTTGAAATCATGCCATGTTGAATCAAATCGCCTTCTTGGTGACCCATGCGATCCATGAGTTTGGCAATTCTGTCGCTGCCGAACAAACGCATCAAATCGTCTTCCAGAGAAACATAGAACTGTGAACTTCCAGGGTCGCCTTGTCGTCCGGCCCTTCCGCGCAGCTGTCTGTCAACCCTACGGGAGTCGTGTCTTTCGGTACCAATAATGGCCAAACCTCCGGCAGCTTTTACTTCTTCGGACAGCTTGATGTCTGTTCCTCTACCTGCCATGTTGGTGGCTATGGTCACGATACCTTTTTTGCCTGCTTCGGCCACGATTTCTGCTTCTTTTTTGTGCAGTTTGGCATTCAATACGTTGTGTGGTACATTTCTGATTTTGAGCATGCGGCTCAACAACTCGGAAACTTCTACCGAAGTAGTGCCAATCAAAACAGGTCGGCCGGCTTGAGACAGCGCAGTAACTTCTTCAATGACGGCATTGTATTTTTCTCGTTTGGTTTTGTAAACCTTGTCGTTTTCGTCTTTCCGAATCACGGGTTTGTTGGTCGGGATTTCCATGACATCCAACTTGTAAATTTCCCAGAGTTCTCCGGCTTCGGTAACGGCAGTTCCTGTCATGCCCGAAAGCTTTTTATACATGCGGAAATAGTTCTGCAAAGTAACAGTGGCAAAGGTTTGAGTGGCTGCTTCCACTTTTACGTTTTCTTTGGCCTCAATGGCTTGGTGCAATCCGTCGCTATAGCGTCGGCCGTCCATGATACGGCCGGTTTGTTCATCTACAATCAACACCTTGTTGTCTATCACCACATATTCCACGTCTTTTTCAAAAAGTGTGTAGGCTTTAAACAATTGGTTGAGGGTGTGAATACGTTCGCTTTTGATATTAAAATCTCTGAAAAGTTCGTCTTTTAGTTTGCTTTTTTCCTCTATCGGAATGTCTTGACTTTCAATTTTGGCTATTTCAGTGCCAATTTCCGGCAGCACAAAAAAGTTCTTGTCGTCTTCCTCAGACAGGTATGCAATGCCTTTATCTGTCAGTTCCACTTGGTTGTTTTTTTCATCAATCACGAAATACAATTCCGCATCCACCAAAGGCATTTCACGGTTGTTGTCTTGCATGTATTGGTTTTCTGTTTTTTGAAGCAATTGCCTGATGCCTTCTTCACTTAAAAACTTGATGAGTGCCTTGTTTTTTGGAAGCCCTCTAAAGACCCTCAGTAACAAAAATCCACCCTCTTTATTGTTGCCTTCTTTGATGAGTTTTCGCGCCTCGGCTAGCACGCCTGTGAGGTGTTGTCTTTGCAAATTTACCAAATTGGCGACCTTAGGCTTGAGCTCTATAAACTCGTGTCGATCGCCTTCGGGAACCGGCCCGGAGATAATGAGCGGCGTTCTGGCATCATCGACCAACACAGAATCGACTTCATCTACAATGGCATAGTTGTGTTTGCGCTGCACCAAATCTTCGGGTGCGTGCGACATATTATCGCGCAGGTAGTCAAAGCCAAATTCGTTGTTTGTACCGTAAGTGATATCGGCATTATAGGCATTTCTGCGTTCTGGAGAATGTGGCTGGTAATAGTCGATGCAATCCACACGCAATCCGTGAAACTCAAAAATAGGTGCCATCCAAGCACTGTCTCTTTTGGCCAAATAGTCATTCACGGTTACCAAATGTACCCCGTTTCCGGTAAGTGCGTTCAGGTAAACAGGCAACGTCGCTACCAAGGTTTTTCCCTCACCGGTTTGCATCTCTGCAATTTTCCCTTTGTGCATGGCAATACCGCCAATGAGCTGCACGTCGTAGTGAATCATATCCCAAGTGATGGGTTTTCCGGCGGCGTCCCACGAATTTTGCCAAACGGCCTTGTCGCCATCAAGCTTTACATAGGATTTGGTGGCAGAAAACGCGCGGTCTGTTTCTTGTGCGGTAACTGTAAGCGTTTCGTTTTCTTTGAATCTACGCGCAGTTTCGCGAACTACGGCAAAAGCTTCGGGCAGGATGTCGTCCAATACTTTTTGGGTCGTTTTGTAAATTTCTTCTTGTAGGTTATCTATTTGCTGATAGCGCGCTTCTTTTTCGTCTATGTTGACGTTTTCTTCCGCCTCTTTTCGAATTTTCTCTATCTCGACTTCTTGGTCTTGTATAGCAAGCTTTATTTTCTCTTTAAAATCAGCCGTTTTTTGACGGAGTTCATCGTGGGTTAGTTTCCCGAGAGATTTTTCTGCTTCGTTGATGGCTTTGACTAGGGGTAAAACTTCTTTGATGTCTTTTGCGGATTTGTCACCTACAAAAACTTTTAATATGCTGTTTAGTACATTCATTGCTTAAATATGTTGAGCGGGTTCAAAATTAAACAAAAAAAAAGCCTCACAGGAGACTTTTTAGGATTGTTTTATAATAGTGTCTAATATTCGTCTTCGTTCCAAAGGTAATCTTCATCCGTAGGATAGTCTGACCAAATCTCTTCGATAGACTCATATATTTCACCTTCGTCTTCAATGGCTTGAAGGTTTTCAACAACCTCCAAAGGCGCACCGGCTCTGATGGCATAATCAATCAGTTCGTCTTTGGTGGCAGGCCAGGGCGCATCACTCAGGTAAGATGCCAATTCTAAAGTCCAGTACATAGTTTCGGTGTTATCAATTTTTCCGCAAAAATAAATTTTTAATTGAATCTTGCAAGTTAAATCTTGTCTTTTTTAAAAAATAAAATCAAGAAGATAAAAAGCTGAAAATCAATTTATTTTTTCTTTTTGATATAAAAAAAAGCGGCTCCGAGTGTTAAAATGCCTAAAATCAAACTGCTAAATAAGGCAATTTGACTTCCGGTCTCGATGACTTCGGGCTCAAATTTAAAATCTACAGTATGTTTTCCTGCGGGCAATTGCATAGCGCGCAAAATGTAATTTGCCCGAAAATGAGGCTGGGGATTCCCGTCCACATAAGCTTGCCAACCTTTTTCGTAATAAGCTTCTGAGAAAACGGCCACGCGTGGCGATTTGGATGTGTAAGTATAAGAAAGGTGGTTGGGTTGATAGGTTTTGATGCGAATCACATCAGTTGAATCTTTGGACAAACGCGTCGTGTCTATCATATCGGCAAAAGCTTTATGCACGATGGCAGTAGTTTTGGTATCGATGCTGTCGAGTGCCAAAATTTCTTCGTTTTCATTGCTTGAAAACTGTACTTCATTTACCCACCAAACAGCGCCATTGGCATCGGGATTGATACCCGGAATGGGTGTGCCTTCTTCACTATTTTGGATGATGTACTTGACATTCAACATATTGAGGATTTCCAATTTGTTTTTAGAAATATAGAAGTCATACAGATCCTGCATGCGCGCGGGTTTAGCTGCATGATAACCCCCTATGGATTTGTGAAAATAGGATGCACGGGCACTGTTGAACGGACTGCTTGTGAGGTCTAAAACCCTAAAATGCTGGTTGTCTTCCAATATACGTTTGTCCGCTTCTGTGGGCAAAAAGGCTTGGGCGAGTTGTTTGGAATCGACAAAGCTATCTGCGTTTACATATCTTTTGGCAACGCCGGCTAGGTCAAAAACAACCAATAGTCCTATGCCCATCAAGAGCACCCGGCGGTTTATTTTTTCTTGAAAATAGCCCCAAAGCAAACCGAAAACCAATAGCACCAGCAGTAAACTGCGAAAAGCATCTGTGCCGGCCATCGTTGCTCGGTCTGTTTCGAGTGCATCGATAAATCCGGGGCCGAGCTGTGAGGCATAGTAACCATCGTTGATGCCGGAAAAATCAAACAGGCTGTTTTTAAACAAGATAATGAGCAGGCTTAAACCTCCGGTTATTCCCAAAGCGTAAACGAGCGATTTTTTGCGTTCGGAAACAGTAAGTTCTTTTTGTTGAAACAGATACAAGCCCCAAGCGGCCATGACAGGAGCGCAAAGCTCGACAATAACCTGTATGGAAGAAACGGCACGAAATTTATCGTAAAGCGGTATATATTTAATAAATAAATCTGTCAGCAACGGAAAGTTTTTACCCCAAGAAAGTAGAAGTGACAGTATCATGGCACTGGCAAAACCTTTTTTCAGGGCGCCTTTGGAGAGCATAAACCCCACAATTAACAGAAAAATAACCACGGCACCCAAATAGGCCGGAGCCGCAACTATGGGTTGATCGCCCCAATAGGTGGGTGCGCTTTCAGCGAATGAAGTGGCTTGGGCGTTGGTAGCACCTTGTTTGCGAAGGTAATCGTAAAGTGCAGATTCTTTGCCTAGGTTTTCCGAATTGCTTCCGCCGTAAAGTCGGGGAATGAGCAGATTTAAAGTTTCCCCAATACCATAGCTGTATTCGGTGATATAAGATTTGTCAAGACCTGTTGTGTTTTCTTTGAGTGTACCGTCCGGATTGATGTTTAAGGTTGAAGTGCCGCGGGTACTATAAGCAGTGTATTCGCCGGTGGCCATCAGGTTGGTTGCGTTGAGGCCAAGTGCCAATACGACGGCAATAACCAGCAACCCGACATTTTTCAAGAAAGTGGGTAATATTTTGTCTTTGAAAGCTTGTAAGGCATAGAAGAGCAAGATTATTGCAGTGAGTATGCCCAAGTAATAAGTCATTTGGAAATGATTGGCATTGAGCTCGAGTCCCATTGCAATAGTTGTGATCAAAAAAGCCGGTAATGCAGGTTTGCGAAGCAACCACAAAACACCCGCCAGAAAAAGTGGCATATAGCCTATGGCGTGCGCTTTGGCATTGTGTCCCACACCGAGTATGATGATGAGATAGGTTGAAAAACCAAATGCCAATGCGCCAAGCACTGCAATTTTATAATCGATTTTCATGACGAGCAATAGCGCGTAGAGTCCGGCAAAATACAAAAACAGATAATCTGCCGGACGCGGCAGGAAACGAAGCGTAAGGTCTAGTTTTTTGATGTAGTTGTGCGGGTATTTTGCACCCAATTGATAGGTGGGCATGCCGCCAAAAGCAGCATCTGTCCAATAGGATTCTTCACCGCTTTCTGCTCGAAAATCATTTTGCAGTTTGGCCATACCGCGGTATTGCACGATATCACTTTGGTAAATTTCTTTTCCTTGCATCACCGGATAGAAATACACCATGGCGGCTACTGCAAAGAACGCCAAAACAATCAGGTGTGGGATGAATTTTCGAATCGCTAGCGTCATTTGAGTTGGTTTGGTGGATTAGTCAATCTCCTCGTAATCTATATATTCGCCCAATTTGTCATCTTTGGGTTTTTGCTTCGGAGGTGTTTTTGATTGGTTCTGTTGGGTTTGTTTGTATTGTTCACGTACTTTTTGTTCAAACTTTTTGGACATATACCGCATAAAATAAGGTGCCAAAAAGCGCATGATTAACCGCAGTCCGTAATACACAGCCAGAAAAATAACGATAATTCTAATCAATCCTGTTAAGGAAGCCATCTGCATAGTGAGTCTTTTAAGGCTACAAAAATACAATTCTATCGGAAAAGGAAAGGTAAAGAAAAGTATAAAACATTTTATGCTGCTTTTTTTGATAAAACAGCCTTTTTTTAAATGATTAGAAAAAACAAACTAGTTCCCAAAAACAAGATCGATGGCTTTTTGAGCTACCAGTATATCTTCAGCTTCTTCCAGCCCGCTGACACCGATAGCTCCGATGACCTCGCCATTTTGAACAATAGGTAAACCGCCGCCAAATCCTGTAATCTTTGGGTCGCCCCAATTGCCAATCGGGTAGGCGTTTTTCCGAATTTTTTCGCCTAACGATTCGGTAGTGCAACGATCGCGGGCCGCCGTATAAGCTTTGTTTTGGCTGATGGTGACAGAAGCACCATTGGCACCATCCATACGCAAAAAGGCCAGCAGTTCACCATCGGGACCGGCAACAGCTACGCTGATATTTGCCTGCATGGCTAGTGTGGTTTGCAAGGCTGATGAAATAAGTTGTTGTGCCTCTGCGGCACTTATTTTTGCAAAAGTTTTCATATTGATTATCATGGGTTAAAGAACAAATATAAAGTTTCTTTGCCATCTGAGTTGGATTTTTTGAAATGTATTCTCAAGCGGATCCAACCCCTTAGGAATTTTGCCACACCCAAAGGCATCAACCCGGTATTTACTTCATTATTCTTGTTCCTTTGCGTTTTCATTTTTAATTAACCAAATAAAGCTAACTTTTTTTGGTATAATTAGCTGATTTGATGCCTGAAAACAACCAAATTTATGATTGTTCACATGGATTTATCAATGGTATTTCAGTCATTTTACCCGACGGATATTTTTTTTGATTTCTATTTTTTTTAGAAATAGCCCTATCTTCGCAAGGGATTGATAGGCACTATTAGGTAAACCGATTAATCAAGACAAACAACAGAAAACAAACCATAAGCATGAGTATTCACATAGAAGCAAAGGCAGGACAAGTTGCCGAGAAAATATTATTGCCCGGCGATCCACTTCGCGCGCAATGGATTGCCGAAACTTGGCTGGAAAATCCGATTTGTTACAACAAAGTTCGAAACATGCTCGGGTTTACCGGAACTTACAAAGGACAGCTAATATCGGTACAAGGCACGGGCATGGGCGTACCTTCCATTTCTATCTATGCAGAAGAACTCATCAGAGATTTTGGGGTCAAGCAACTGATTCGGGTAGGCTCGGCAGGGTCGTATCATCCACAAGTTGCGTTGCTCGATGTGGTTATAGCCATGGCAGCTTCCACCACTTCTGGCATCAACCGCTTGCGCTTTCACGGTGCAGATTTTGCGCCTACGGCCAGTTTTGAGCTCTTTGTCAAGGCACTTCGGGCTTCAGAAAAACTGAAGATACCTGTCAAAGGCGGCAATGTGCTCACTTCGGACTTGTTTTACGAAGACCGCTTCGAGGATTTTCAGAAGTGGGCCGATTTTGGCGTGTTGTGTGTAGAAATGGAAACGGCCGGTTTGTACACCCTAGCGGCCAAGCACCGGGTAGATGCATTGACGTTGCTCACCATTTCCGATTCGTTGGTGACCGGAGAAAAAACGACGGCTTCCGAACGCGAAACCACTTTTTCTGAGATGATAGAAATTGCATTAAACACACTTACAGATGCTTAAGAAATTCATTTTATTATTGTTGCTGCCTTTGTTGATGGCCTGTCCGTCTCCAAATAAAGATGCGGAAATCACTACGTATTACTTTATTCGACATGCCGAAAAAGACCTCAGCAATCCGGACAATCCCAACCCTGATTTGACAGCCGAAGGCTTGCAACGCGCCGAAAAGTGGCGAGAAATATTGGGCCAGGTGCGTTTTGATGAAGTATATTCGACCGATTTGATACGTACGCGAAAAACAGCACAACCCATAGCCGAAGCGCAGGGACTCAGTGTTCGGCTATACAATCACAAAGATTTGGACTACAAACAATTCCTGGAAAATACCCGTGGAAAAACTGTATTGGTGGTGGGCCACAGCAACTCTACACCCAAATTTGTCAACTGGTTTGTGGGGTATGATAAATATGAAGAAATCGATGAAAAACAATACGGATTTTTGTTTCAAGTCGTACTGTTAGGTGATAAAGTAGCTGCATCATTGTTTGAGATTGACTGATTTTATTGATCAACTTGTTCAGATGCGTTTAAAAATATCTTTCAGCCGATTGCTTATATTTACTCGCTTGTTCGTTTAAATTCTAGCATATGTCGTTTAAACATGATTCTATCAAAGAGGCTTTTTTGCATTTTGTTTGGCAACAAAAGAAATTCAATTTTCAGCATCTAAAAACCACAAAAGGGCAGCAAATTAGGTTATTGCAAGTTGGGCAATATAATACAGATGCGGGTCCGGATTTTTTCAATGCGCAAATCGAAATAGACGGTCAAAAATGGGCCGGAAATGTAGAAATGCACCTGCGCGCTTCGGATTGGTACAAACATCACCACGAAACAGACCGAGCTTATGACAATGTTATCTTGCATGTGGTTTGGGAGCAGGATGCTGAGGTCTTTTACGCAGACGAAAAACCCATACCTACCCTGGTTTTGGCGCCCTATGTGCCACGCGAACTGTTGGACAAATATACCGAACTGATGCAGCTCAAACCTTCAGGAATTCTCTGTGAGAAGGACTTTGCACATGTAGATAGTTTCGTAAAACAACATTGGTTTGAAAGCCTGTACTTGGAGAGGCTTGAACAGAAAACCACTTACATTCAACAACTGCTTTCACAAAATCAAAACGATTGGGAAGCGACACTTTTTTATATGTTGGCAAGGTATTTTGGTTTAAAAGTAAACGCAGCTGCTTTTGAATCGATGGCCCAACAAACTGACTTTGCCATTGTCCGGAAGCTCAGAGAAAACCAAGAAGCACTCGAAGCCCTTTTTATGGGGCAAAACCACCTGCTCGACAAAGATATTGTAGATCCTTATCTACACAAACTGCGCGACTCCTACGCCTATACACAACATAAATTCCAATTGGACCATCAAAACATTCAACGCGCACAGTTTTTTAGGTTGCGACCGCCTAATTTTCCCAACATTCGCCTATCTCAATTGGCCGGTTTATACGCAAAACACGCCGCCGTATTTCACCGACTATTGGAAGCTCAAAGCCTCAATGATTTCTACAGGATTTTTGATGTAACTGCGGCATCGTATTGGGACAATCACTATACCTTCGGAACCCTCTCAAAGCCTTCAAAAAAGAAACTCACAAAAAGTTTTATAGATATTCAACTCATCAACGTTGTGTTTCCGATGCGCTTTGCCTACTCAACTGTCCAAGGCAAAAACCCATTTGAGCAAATTTTGGATTGGATGCAGCAAATGGCTCCCGAAAAAAACCGTTATACCAAGCTTTTCGACGATATTGAACTCATTAATAAAAATGCACTCGTCAGTCAGGCGCTGCTTCAGCTTAGTCAAAATTACTGTTTTAAAAATCGCTGCTTGTCGTGCGAAGTAGGAAATTTTTTGTTGAAATAATTTGTTTTTATTAAAAAAAAGTTAATTTTATCAAATAAAAAGTTAACAAAATTAAAACATCACTACATGAAAAAATCTTTTTTGAATCTTAAAGCAAGGCTTGTCCTCGGTACGATGGCAGCCTTTTTATTTGCATGTCAATCCGATGGCATTTTGTCTGACACTCAAAGCGAAGAGTTGGTGCCCGTAATGGAACCGAGAGCAAATGGGGCAAACGACCAAGTAATTGCCAACAACTATATCATTGTGCTCAAGGAAGGTACTTTGCGCGGTGCAGCCGTCAGTAAATCAGACTACAAAAGTGCAGATGGGCGTTTGCGCAGCGAAATCAACCGTTTGTTTAACAGTCTTGGAATAGCACCCGGAAAAATTAAAGCCACATACGGATTTGCGGCTGAAGGTTTTGCAGCTGAACTTACCGATGAGCAGTTGGCCATGTTACAGAGAGACAGTAGGGTTGCTTTTATAGAAAAAGACATTCAAATTCAGATAAATCCTCCCTTGGAAATCAACATGGGCAAACCCGGAGGCGGAGGTGGAGGCAGCACGCCATCGCAATCAACACCTTGGGGCATAGCCAGAGTAGGCGGAGCCGGTGATGGTACCGGCAAAACCGCTTGGATTATTGATTCGGGTATCCAACTGGATCATCCCGATTTGAACGTAGATACCCAACGCAGTATTTCGTTTCTAGGTGGCAGAAATACCAGTCCAGATGATCAAAATGGACACGGTACGCATGTAGCCGGCACGGTAGCGGCACTTAATAATACTATTGGTGTGATAGGTGTTGCGGCCGGTGCTAATGTGGTAGCCGTTCGCGTTCTTGACAGAAGAGGTTCTGGGTCTATTTCCGGGGTAATTGCCGGTGTGGATTATGTAGCCGCTAATGGCAACAATGGCGATGTAGCCAATATGAGTTTGGGTGGAGGTGTTTCTACTACACTGGATAATGCTGTCATCAATGCGGCCGCCACAGGTGTCAAATTTGCTTTGGCGGCAGGCAATGAAAGCGACGATGCCATCAATCATTCTCCGGCTAGAGCAGAAGGTGCAAATATTTTTACCATTTCCGCATTCGACAGCAGCGACCGTTTCGCTTCTTTTTCAAACTTCGGTGCCGGGGTAGATTTTGCTTGTCCGGGTGTTTCTATAAACTCTACTTGGACAGGTGGCGGTTATAACACCATTAGTGGTACTTCTATGGCAGCACCTCACATGGCTGGCTTATTACTTTTGGGTAATGTGACCACAGATGGATTTGTAAGCAACGATCCGGATGGCAATCCCGATCCTATTGCACACAGATAAAATTTTAATTTTATATCATCAAAAAACCACTTATATTGAGTGGTTTTTTTATTTTTGATGCAAGAAGAATCATCGTGAAACACCCATGTAAAAATATTCACACACAGGTACATGATTATCCTAGGGCGTTCCGTGCGACAGATAAAGACAAATAAAATAAACACATGAAACACCCATGTAAAAATATTGACGCACAGGAGTATGATTATTGTAGGGCGTTCCATGCCTGTGCTGAGCACAGTCGAAGTATGACCTTTAAAAATCAATAAATATAAACACATGAAATTTATCTATGCAATCCGAAGTTTTTTTGAAAAGCACGGTTTTGAAGTGGCTTCGCGTTTGGCAGATAAATTGGGTATGCGCGCCAAAAATGTAAGACTGTTTTTTATTTACATATCTTTCGCAACTGTTGGTTTGTGGTTTGGTGTTTATATAACCATGGCATTTGTGCTTAGAATAAAAGATTTGGTTTACACCAAAAGAACCTCTGTTTTTGATTTATGATACAATTTTTTAAGAATAAAATTTATGTTGTATCCTTTTTGTTGTTGTTTCTATTTGTAACAGCAACTGTAGGCTATAAGTTACTTTCCGATATTCCTTGGTTAGATGCTTTTTATATGGCTGTCATTACTATAGCTACTGTGGGTTTTAGAGAATACGTTCCGGATACTGCAGAAGCAAAAATATTCACTATCTTTATCATTATTAGTAGTTTGATCATCATAGGTTATTCTTTGTCGATTGTCACAGAGTATATTTTCAGTAAAAATATTTTAAATCAATTTATCTACAAGAAAGTGCAGCAAAAGATAGACAAACTCAGCAATCACATTATCGTGTGCGGGTTCGGACGAAATGGTAGCCAAGCCGCAGCAAAACTCAGTACTTACAAAAAACCCTATGTTGTGGTAGAACGCGACGAGCAACTCATAGAGGGGTGGGCCAGTGAAAGTAAACTTTTCGTAAAAGGCGATGCCAGCAATGATGAGGTGCTTTTGAAGGCGGGGATTTTAAAAGCTTCTTTTCTTATCACCGCCCTGCCTAGTGATGCGGACAATTTATATGTGGTATTAACTGCCAGGCAGCTCAATCCGAAGTTGACAATCATCAGCAGGGCCTCGCAAGAGTCGTCATACAAAAAACTGAAACTGGCCGGTGCGGACAACGTGATTATGCCTGATAAAATTGGAGGTGATCACATGGCTTCGTTGGTAGTATCGCCCGATTTGACAGAATTTATAGACCGTCTTTCCATAGTAGGAGAAAACGCGGTAAACATTGAAGAGATTTGTATAAAAGACATGTCTTCGGGAAAAAACATCAGTTCTATTCGCGATTTGGATCTGCGAAAACTCACCGGATGTACTGTCATTGGGATGAAAAATAGTGACGGCGACTACACCATCAACCCCGATCCCGATACCCAACTCAATATCAATTCCAGAATTATAGTGTTGGGTAAAACGGAACAAATTAAAAAATTAAACGAATTATTTTAATTTTACCTGATGATTAAGTTGTTTGAAATCATCAAGTTAATTACATTATGTGCATTTGTATTCACGGAAAATGCCAGATAGCTCATTTTTATAAGCCTATTTTTCTATATTTGGAAACCTTTAACTCAATTTAACCTCATGTCACAAAAAGTAGAATCTTGGGGCTCGCGTGTCGGCCTTATTCTCGCAATGGCCGGAAATGCAGTCGGTCTTGGTAATTTTCTCAGATTTCCGGTGCAGGCTGTTCAAAATGGCGGCGGTGCTTTTATCATTCCTTACTTGGTTTGTTTCCTAGTCATGGGAATTCCTTTACTTTTTATAGAATGGTCATCCGGCAGGTTTGGTGGAAAATTTGGTAATCACAGCACACCTTATATCTTGGACACCATGGCCAAAGGCCGGGTTTGGAAGTACATTGGTGTCTTTGGAATCTTTACCAACATAGCGGTTGTTTCCTATTATTGCTATATAGAATCTTGGACAATGTCTTATGTTTACCACTCTTTGATTGGTACTTTTCAGGGCATGAGTCAGGGTGATGTTGCAAATTTCTTTTCAGATTATACAACCATAGGAATGTCCACTACCGGAATTCCATACGAAGCCATCGTTTTCTATGTCATTTGCTTGGCCATAAACACCTATATTTTATCCAAAGGCCTGGGTGGTATTGAGAAAGTAGCTAAAATTGGGATGCCTTTGCTCATTCTTTTTGGCGTCATTTTAGCCGTCAGAGGACTTACTTTGGGTACAAGTGGAGCTTCCGAAGCTTTTCCTGCCGGAAATGCATGGGACGGGCTCAACTTCTTGTGGACACCACAATTTGATTCCCTGACAAATCCGAAAGTATGGATGGCCGCCGCCGGACAGATTTTCTTCACACTTTCTGTCGGTATGGGAACCATTCATTGCTACGCAGCTTATCTGAAATCTAAAGATGATGTGGCGTTAAACGCCGTTTCGGCTGGTTTTATGAACGAATTTGTCGAAGTTGTACTCGGCAGCTTGGTTGTGATTCCGATTGCAGCCGGATATTTGGGGCTAGATTGGGTACTCGAAAACGCCGGATTTGGTATGGCATTCCAGACGATGCCTTATCTCTTTCAGCAATGGGGGACTACGCTGGCAGCCATAGCCGGATTGCTCTGGTTTGGCTTGTTGTTTTTTGCAGGAATTACGTCCTCACTAGCCATGGGCACACCTTGGGTTGGTTTTATGCGCGATGAGTTTGACTGGAACCAAACCAAAAGCGCCTGGTCTTTCGGATTGTTGGCACTTATCATGGGCTTACCTACGGTATTCTTTTATAATATGGGTGTTTTTGACGAATATGATTATTGGGCAGGAACCGTCAGTTTGGTTGTGTTTGCCTTGCTCGAAACCATCGTGTTTTCTTGGATATTCGGCATCGATAAAGGTTGGCGCGAAATCAATGAAGGCGCTGATATCAAAATACCCAACATCTATAAGTTTATCATTAAATACATCACACCTACGCTACTACTTATCGTGTTCTTGGGCGCTATCTTTACACCCCTAAACAATGATTGGGCGGGTAATTTGTCATCGCTATTTAGCGGTAACGGTTGGACTTTGGACAATTCGTCCATCATCAACCAACTGGCTTTTTCGGGTATAGAGGAGAAAATTGCGGCAACCACGGACGCCGTTGAAAAAGAAAGGCTACTCGATCAAAAATTCTATATATCTATGGCGCGCTTTATGCTCTTAGGTCTATTTTTATTTATCAGTGCCATCGTTTATGTGGCATTTAACAAACGCAGAAGAGAAGGGAGGAACACACTATGACAACACCAGCTATTTTAACCATGATTATCGCACAGGGAACCATTATTTCCCTAGCAGTTTATTTCTTTTACAGAGTGCTCACCACACCGCCAAAAGAAGAGCCCGACTCCTTTTCTGAAAACGATGATGAGCCACGGTAGTAAATGTAAGTAATTATACTGCTTTAAGACTGATTAGACGATGAAACTCAATCTAAGTCAGCGTTCCGGTTTGGTATTTTTACTCGTGATTTTGGGATCGGTTCAGGCCTTTATTTGGTTTAAAAATGATGCGCATGAAGTTAAAGATGTAGCCCTGTCTAAAGATCTGCAACTAATACAGTGGCAAATAGATTCTTTAAAAGCGGCTTCACCAAAACGAGACACGATTTATCCGTTTAATCCCAACTACCTTACCGACTACAAAGGCTATCAATTAGGAATGAGCCTTGAAGAAATAGACAGACTGATGGCTTTTAGAAAAACCGGAAAGTTTGTTAATTCTGTAACTGATTTTCAGCAAGTTACGGCGGTTTCAGATTCGCTGCTCGATGCCATAAGTCCGTATTTCAAATTTCCCGATTGGGTAGTTGCTGCCCAAAAAAAAACAGACAAAGACCGCTTTTCGAACACTTACGAAACTAAAGCCAATCTGAATGCAGAAGTTTCCAAAGTCGATTTGAACACAGCGACTGCTGAAGATTTAAAAACGATTTATGGAATCGGAGAAAAGTTGTCGGTTCGGATTGTAGAATTTAGAGAAAAACTGGGCGGATTTGCTGCTGATTTTCAATTGTATGATGTGTATGGATTGGATACGGCCACTGTTGAAAAAGCCTTGAAGAAGTTTACAGTCCTCACACCCGTGGCCATTGAAAAACTCGATGTGAATACAGCAACTTACGATCAATTGAAACAGATTCCTTATCTCAATTCATGGCTTGCCAGAAAAATCATTACCTTTCGTCAAAACCATGGACCAATTGAAGACCTGCAAGAATTAACAAAAATTCAAGATTTCCCGACCAACAGGCTATCTTCAATTGCTTTATATTTGTACACCAAAAAGCTATGAGTAATACTATTAATTTTGATTACCGCGAGGCCTTGCATCTCGTGGCAGATTCGGCCAAAACCTTTTCCGAACAACACATACTTCCGTATGTAATGGAATGGGATGAAAGCCAAGAATTTCCAAGAGCACTGTTTACCGAATTGGGAAAAATGGGTTTCATGGGCGTCTTGGTGCCCGAAAATTTAGGAGGTTCGGCACTTGGCTATCATGAATACATAGCCATTATTGAAGAAATTTCAAAAGTGGATCCGTCTATCGGACTTTCTGTGGCTGCCCATAACTCCCTTTGTACAAACCACATACTGAGTTTTGGCAACGAAGCACAACGCCAAAGATGGATACCCAAATTGGCACATGGCGAATGGCTAGGCGCTTGGGGGCTTACAGAACACAACACAGGTAGCGATGCCGGAGGGATGAGCACTACTGCCGTGCGAAAAGATGGCGGTTGGGTTATCAATGGCACCAAAAACTTTATTACCCACGGAAAAAGCGGCGACATAGCTGTGGTCATTGCACGCACAGGCGAAAAAGGAGATTCACACGGCATGACTACTTTTGTAGTGGAAAAAGGCACACCCGGATTTAGTTCAGGGAAAAAAGAGAATAAATTGGGCATGCGGGCTTCGGAAACAGCCGAAATGATTTTTTCTGACTGTTTTGTTCCGGACGACCACGTGTTGGGTGAAGAAGGCGATGGCTTCATTCAATCTATGAAAATACTGGATGGCGGACGCATATCCATCGGTGCACTCTCTTTAGGTATTGCCAAAGGCGCTTATGAAGCTGCTTTAAAGTATTCTTCAGAACGCGTACAATTTGGCAAACCAATCAACCAGTTTCAAGCCATTTCGTTCAAACTGGCAGACATGGCCACTAAGATAGAAGCAGCCGAGTTGTTGCTTCACAAAGCGGCTTTTTTGAAAAATAAAAATGTAAAAATGACCAAAGAGAGTGCCATGAGCAAACTTTATGCATCTGAAATATGCGTTGAAATTGCGTCAGAGGCCGTGCAAATTTTTGGCGGTTACGGATTTACAAAAGACTTTCCGGTAGAGAAATTTTACCGCGATGCCAAACTCTGTACGATTGGTGAAGGCACGTCTGAGATACAAAAGTTGGTTATAGCAAGAAATATTATCGGCAAACATGCGTAGTTTCAAAAAAACGCTTACTTTTGCCGTCCAAATGAGAGGAGGTGTCTAAGCTATGTTAATTATTCCCATCAAAGAAGGCGAGAATATAGATCGCGCGCTAAAACGCTACAAACGAAAATTTGATCGCGTGGGTGTCATCCGTAAATTGCGTGCTAAGCAACAGTTTACCAAGCCGTCCGTTGAGCGCAGAGCTACTTTGCAAAAAGCACAGTACATTCAAACGCTGAGAGATAAAGAAAACCAATAGGCAATATTTGTTTTTCAAACCATACATCTGATATAGAAAGTTTCGTAACTTTGTGTATCAGATTTTTTTATGGACAATATTGAAGCCTTTTTGAGATACCTGAGTTCCGAAAAAAATTACGCCGGACATACTTTGTTAAATTATGCTTCAGACCTTAGAAAATTTTCAGCATTTGTAGCCATACAATCCGGATCCGAAGATATAGATAACGTATCCTATGGCGAAATCAGGCAGTGGATAGTGTCCTTAAAAAACGAGGGGCTCACCAACAGGAGCATCAATCGAAAGATGAGTGCCCTGAATGCTTTTTATAAGTTCCTTTTAAAAATTGGCCAGATTGAGTCGAGTCCTTTAAGTCCTCACAAAGCACTCAAAACACCCCGAAAGATAAACAGCCCGTTTACGGTATCTGAAATGAAAAGCGTTTTGGAAGAAACCTCTTTTCCCGATAATTTTGAAGGTAACAGAGATAAGGCAATCATTGGATTGATGTACGCCACCGGCATCCGAAAAAATGAACTCATCCAACTGACCGATAAAGATGTAGATCTATCAAACAAATTTATAAGAGTTAGCGGAAAAGGCAATAAGGAAAGGCGCGTGCCGCTTATTCCCGCTGCGGTATCTCTTTTGCAACAATACCTAGCTCACAGAAACAGTTTGTCAGAAAAAAAAGATTCACATTTTTTTCTTACTAAAAAAGGGTTAAAGATGTATCCTATGCTTGTGTATCGTATCGTAAATGATTACCTTAGTGGTGTTACTTTAAAAGCCAAAAAAAGTCCGCATGTACTCAGGCACACTTTCGCTACACACCTATTGGATGAAGGTGCCGATCTCAACGCCATCAAAGAGTTGTTGGGTCATGCCAGTTTGTCTTCCACACAAGTTTATACCCACAGTAGTATGTCGCAATTACAGCAAGTTTACAAAAATGCCCATCCGCGAGGCAAGAAATAGTGTTTATGTTTAATCCTTTAAATGACCATAATTATGAAAGTGAACACCCAATCCGTCAATTTTGTCGCCGACATTAAGCTTATCGATTTTATTCAGAAAAAAATGGATAAGTTGGAGACTTTTTACGATAAAATTATACAGGCAGAAGTTTTTTTGAAAGTCGTCAATACAAGCGAGAAGGAAAATAAAATTTTCGAAGCCAAATTGCACATACCTGGTGATGACCTCATCATTAAAAAGCAGGCCAAATCTTTTGAGGAAGCCGCAGATTTGGCCGTACAATCACTAGAAAGACAACTCAAAAAGAGAAAGCAAAAAGCACGTCCTCATGTCTAGATAAAATTTTAGAAAAAAAATTTTGTATAAGAAAATAAATCTATACATTTGCAGTCCGTTAGAAATAGCGGACTTTTTTTATGCCTTAAAGTTGAATTCAGGCCATTTTTAAAAGTCATTTTAGGTTCATTAAATTACTGAAAATACCAAATAGGGGAGATACTCAAGCGGCCAACGAGGACAGACTGTAAATCTGTTGGGTAACCTTCGCAGGTTCGAATCCTGCTCTCCCCACCAGATGCGAAATGAACAAGCCTGCTCGAAGTTTTGGGCACGACTCCGAAAAAGCATGCGTTTATAAGGAGTTTTAGGTTATTTTTTCGCAAAATCGACTCAATAAAACTGTGCGCAGTTTCTTGAGAAAATTGCGGAAGTAGCTCAGTTGGTAGAGCTCCAGCCTTCCAAGCTGGTTGTCGCGAGTTCGAGCCTCGTCTTCCGCTCAAAAGCCGGTGTAGCTCAGGGGTAGAGTGCTTCCTTGGTAAGGAAGAGGTCACGGGTTCAAATCCCGTCATTGGCTCGGATTAAAACACTGTTTAACAGGGTTTAATTTTTGTACAAAATTTGAATGTCATTGTCGCAAACAATCATTCGCCAAATCAAGTGTAAACACAAATATTTATAAACTAAGACTAAATTTTTTTCATCATGGCAAAGGAAACATTTAACCGTTCCAAACCCCACTTAAATATCGGTACCATCGGGCACGTGGATCACGGTAAAACTACATTAACTGCAGCTATTACAACAGTTTTGGCTTCAAAAGGACTTTCTGAATTGAGAAGCTTTGATCAAATTGACAATGCTCCTGAAGAAAAAGAAAGAGGTATTACCATTAACACGTCTCACGTGGAATACCAAACAGAGAAACGTCACTATGCGCACGTTGACTGTCCGGGTCACGCGGATTATGTGAAAAACATGGTTACAGGTGCTGCCCAGATGGACGGTGCTATTTTGGTTGTTGCCGCTACGGATGGTCCTATGCCACAAACCCGTGAGCACATCTTGCTCGGACGCCAAGTTGGTATTCCAAGATTGGTCGTGTTTATGAACAAAGTGGATATGGTTGACGATGCTGAGTTGTTGGAGTTGGTGGAAATGGAAATCAGAGAGTTGCTTTCTTTCTAC
Source organism: Flavobacteriaceae bacterium (assembly GCA_032251335.1). Classification (GTDB taxonomy): domain Bacteria; phylum Bacteroidota; class Bacteroidia; order Flavobacteriales; family Flavobacteriaceae; genus UM-FILTER-40-17. The sequence goes on from JAVVDW010000015.1 coordinate 51,590, forward strand.
GAATATGATGGTGACAACACGCCTGTAATTCAAGGTTCTGCACTTGGTGCGTTGAACAATGAACCCAAATGGGTTGATACTGTTATGCAGTTGATGGATGCCGTAGATGAGTGGATTGAATTGCCTCAGCGCGATGTTGACAAGCCATTTTTGATGCCTGTTGAAGATGTATTCTCTATCACAGGTCGTGGAACAGTTGCTACCGGCCGTATCGAAACAGGTGTAGCCAACACAGGCGATCCTGTAGAAATTATTGGTATGGGTGCAGAGAAATTGACTTCGACTATCACCGGAGTTGAGATGTTTAGAAAAATTCTCGACAGAGGTGAAGCCGGAGATAACGTAGGTATCCTTTTGAGAGGTATTGAAAAATCTCAAATCAAAAGAGGTATGGTTATTTGCAAGCCGGGTTCAGTAAAACCACACGCTAAGTTTAAAGCGGAAGTCTATATCTTGAAAAAAGAAGAAGGTGGTCGTCACACACCTTTCCACAATAACTACCGTCCGCAGTTTTACGTACGTACAACGGACGTAACCGGTACTATCAATTTGCCTTCCGGCGTTGAGATGGTTATGCCTGGTGACAACCTTACCATTGAAGTGCAGTTGTTGAGTACTATTGCACTTAACGTAGGTTTGCGTTTTGCTATCCGTGAAGGTGGTAGAACAGTAGGTGCCGGTCAGGTAACTGAGATTTTAGACTAATATTTAGATTTACAGTCAGGATGTTGTGCGCAACATCCTGACTTCTATAAACAGCTCATTTTAGTGGCTGTTTTCTAGTCTAATGACCTACGGGTGTAGCTCAGTTGGTAGAGCACTGGTCTCCAAAACCAGGTGTCGGGAGTTCGAGCCTCTCCACCCGTGCAATTAGTGGCTTTCACTTGGTTTGTGAGTGTGTTAAGTATGTAAATTGAAAAACCGAGAAGCGTCAACAGCGTATTGAAAATCTCGCAGATTTTTTTACGATAATTAAAGTGTTAATAAAAGAGATCGTGTAAACTGTCTTAAAATAAATAAGCATCAATGGAGAGTTCATTAGTTGATTACTTCAAAGCTTCTTTCGAAGAGCTCAAAACTAAAGTGACTTGGCCTACTTGGGCGGAAGCACAAAAACTAACAGTCACCGTGGCCACTTTTTCCGTACTTTTTGCCTTGGCAATTTGGGGTATAGACATTGTCATGAGTGAGGTTTTAGATTTTTATTTTAATGGTATTAATACCTAAAAACGACTTCGAATGTCTGATGCTGTAAATGTTAAAAAGTGGTATGTTGTCAGGGCTGTTAGCGGTCAGGAAAACAAAGTCAAAACCTATATTGAATCTGAAATTAAAAGGTTTAATTTGGAGGATTATATATCTAAGGTTTTGGTGCCCACCGAAAAAGTCGTTCAAATAAGAAACGGAAAAAAAATCAACAAAGAACGCGTGTACATACCCGGCTATGTTATGGTTGAAGCCAATTTGACGGGTGAAATACCGCATATCATTAAATCTATTAACGGTGTGATTGGTTTTTTGGGTGAAGTAAAAGGAGGCGATCCCGTGCCACTCAGAATGTCCGAAGTCAATAGATTGCTTGGCAAAGTGGATGAGTTGGCTGTAAAAGCAGACAACGTAGCCATTCCGTTTACAATAGGAGAAACCATCAAAGTAATAGACGGACCGTTTAACGGATTTAACGGCACCGTTGAAAAAATAAACGAAGAGAAGCGTAAACTAGAAGTCATGGTGAAGATTTTCGGCAGAAAGACACCTTTAGAGCTCAGTTATATGCAAGTAGAAAAAGTGTAAAAGTTGTTACGCAATTTATATTCCGTGTCGCTTAGCTTCCACAAAGCACACAAAACTAAATTTTATTAAAAATGGCAAAAGAAATCAGTAAGGTTGTAAAACTTCAAGTTAGGGGAGGTGCCGCGAATCCATCGCCACCGGTCGGACCCGCCTTAGGATCAGCCGGTGTGAACATCATGGAGTTCTGTAAGCAGTTCAATGCAAGAACCCAAGACAAACCCGGTAAAGTATTGCCTGTAGTAATCACTGTTTTTAAAGACAAGTCTTTTGACTTTGTCATCAAAACACCTCCTGCAGCGGTACAGCTTCTAGAAGCGGCAAAGATTAAGAGCGGTTCGGGTACACCGAACAGAAAAAAAGTGGCTTCCGTAACTTGGGACCAAATCAAAGCAATCGCAGAAGACAAAATGAGTGACCTCAATGCATTTACCATTGAATCATCCATGGCTATGATTGCCGGAACAGCACGTTCTATGGGAATCACCGTAACGGGCGACGCTCCCTTTTAATCTTTAAAAGCTCACAAAATGGCAAAAACAAAAAAATACAAAGAATCCTTAGCCAAAATAGACAAAAACAAAGTCTATTCGATAGCAGAAGCTTCATCACTCGTTAAGGAAATCACCAACGTAAAGTTTGATGCATCTGTTGACATCGCCGTTCGTTTGGGTGTAGATCCGCGTAAAGCAAACCAAATGGTTCGCGGCGTAGTGACACTGCCACACGGTACGGGTAAAGATGTTCGTGTATTGGCTTTGGTAACTCCGGACAAAGAAGCAGAGGCCAAAGAAGCCGGTGCAGACTATGTAGGTTTGGATGAATACCTCCAAAAAATCAAAGACGGCTGGACAGATGTAGATGTCATCATCACCATGCCTAGCGTGATGGGTAAACTAGGTCCGCTGGGTCGTGTACTCGGGCCAAGAGGCTTAATGCCTAACCCCAAAACAGGTACGGTTACCATGGACGTTGCAAAAGCTGTTACAGAAGTCAAAGCCGGTAAAATCGACTTTAAAGTTGACAAAACCGGTATTGTCCACGCAGCTATTGGCAAAGCATCTTTCGAAGCCCAAAAACTAACCGAAAATGCCACAGAAATTCTACAAACATTAGTCAAACTCAAACCAACGGCTGCTAAGGGTACTTACATCAAAAGTGTAAGCTTGTCCAGCACCATGAGCCCCGGAATTCCCGTGGATCCTAAAGCGGTTTAAAAAAGACCATTATGACCAGAGAAGAAAAATCGGCAGTCATTGATCAATTGACCGCCCAACTCGAAGAAAACAACAATATCTATTTTGCAGATATTTCAGGCCTCAACGCCCTATCGACCTCCAATCTTCGCAGAGCTTGTTTCAAATCTAATGTCAAACTCGAAGTAGTTAAAAATACTTTGTTGGCAAAAGCGATGGAACAATCTACCAAAGATTTTGGCGATCTTGCAAGCATTCTCAAAGGGAATACCTCCATGATGACCGCAGACACAAGCAATGTGCCTGCCAAAGTAATCAAGGATTTTCGCAAGAACTCAGATAAACCCATCCTCAAAGGCGCTTTTATCTTCGAAGCAATTTATATCGGTGACAACCAACTCGACGACTTGACCAAAATCAAATCTAAAGAAGAATTGTTGGGCGATATTATCACCTTGCTTCAGTCGCCGGCCAAAAACGTCATTTCCGCACTTCAATCGAGCGGAGGCAAACTGGCTGGTATTGTTAAAACACTTTCCGAAAGGGAAGTCTAATTGTGTACGCACTCAAAACCCTTATATTTTTAAATTTTAAAACGATAGAAAATGGCAGATTTAAAAGATTTTGCAGAAAAGTTAGTTAACCTCACTGTAAAAGAAGTAAACGAATTGGCAACCATCCTTAAGGATGAATACGGAATCGAACCGGCTGCTGCTGCAGTTGCTGTTGCAGGTCCCGTTGCTGGTGGTGGAGAAGCCGCTGTAGAAGAAAAAACAGAATTTGATGTAATTCTTAAAGCAGCCGGCGCTTCTAAACTCGCTGTTGTTAAATTGGTAAAAGAACTAACAGGTCTTGGCCTCAAAGAAGCTAAAGACATTGTAGATCAAGCACCTTCAACAGTAAAAGAAGGCGTTTCTAAAGACGAGGCCGAAGGTCTTAAAAAGTCTTTGGAAGAAGCCGGTGCTGAGGTTGAGTTGAAGTAATTTCAACAGCAGAACTAATTCGGTTTAGGTCTTGGAAGTAAGCTTCCGGAGACCTAAACCATTTTACGTATAAAATAACATACGTTCATTTTTATTAAAAATAACTCTAATTTTGTCCATTGATGGTCGCAAATCAATCCGAAAGAATCAACTTCTCATCACTCAAAAACAAGGTTGATTACCCCGATTTTTTAGATATCCAAGTAAAATCATTTCAAGATTTTTTCCAGCTTGAAACCAAATCTGATCAGCGGGAAAACGAAGGGCTTTTCAAAACCTTTATGGAAAATTTTCCCATAACGGATACCCGAAACCAATTTGTCTTAGAGTTTTTAGATTACTTCGTTGATCCACCCCGATACAGTATTCAAGAATGTATAGAGAGAGGCCTCACGCACAGCGTGCCACTCAAAGCCAGACTCAAACTGTATTGTACAGATCCCGAACACGAAGATTTTGAAACCATCGTTCAGGATGTCTTTTTGGGAACCATTCCCTATATGACACCCAGCGGTACTTTCGTTATCAACGGAGCCGAACGCGTCGTCGTTTCTCAACTTCACAGATCTCCCGGTGTTTTCTTCGGACAAAGTTTCCACGCCAACGGTACTAAATTGTACTCGGCCAGAGTCATTCCTTTTAAAGGTTCATGGATCGAATTCGCTACAGACATCAACAATGTGATGTATGCCTATATCGACCGTAAGAAAAAATTACCCGTAACTACCCTTTTCCGTGCCATCGGTTTTGAGAGAGACAAAGATATCCTCGAAATTTTTGACTTGGCAGAGGAAATAAAAGTATCCAAAACCGGGCTTAAAAAAGTTTTGGGTCGCCAACTCGCTGCACGCGTGCTTAAAACATGGCACGAAGATTTCGTTGACGAAGATACCGGCGAAGTAGTTTCTATTCCGAGAAACGAGATTATTCTCGACAGGGATACCATCTTAGAAAAAGACCACATAGACGAAATCGTCGATGCTGACGTGAAAACAATTTTGTTGCACAAAGAAAATACGCATCAGGCAGATTACTCTATCATCCATAATACACTGCAAAAAGATCCGACAAACTCCGAAAAAGAAGCTGTCGATCACATTTACAGACAATTGAGAAATGCCGAGCCCCCCGATGAGGAAACCGCTCGTGGCATTATCGATAAATTGTTCTTCTCAGACCAACGCTACAATCTTGGCGAAGTAGGTCGATACAGAATGAATAAAAAACTTGGTTTGGATATTTCTGTGGACAAACAAGTGTTGACCAAAGAAGATATTATCACCATCGTGAAATATTTGATTGAGCTAATCAACTCTAAAGCAGAGATTGACGACATCGATCACTTGTCAAACCGCCGTGTACGTACGGTTGGAGAACAACTTTCCAGCCAATTTGGCGTGGGCTTGGCCCGTATGGCTCGTACCATCAGAGAACGTATGAACGTGAGAGACAATGAGGTATTTACCCCGATAGACCTCATAAATGCCAAAACGCTTTCATCGGTAATCAACTCTTTCTTTGGTACCAACCAGCTTTCTCAGTTTATGGACCAAACCAATCCGTTGGCAGAGTTGACACACAAAAGAAGATTGTCTGCCCTTGGGCCGGGCGGTCTCTCCAGAGAGCGTGCCGGTTTTGAAGTACGTGACGTTCACTACACACACTACGGCCGTCTTTGTCCCATCGAAACTCCTGAAGGCCCTAATATCGGTTTGATTTCTTCCTTGGCGGTGTTTGCCAAAGTAAACAACCTTGGGTTTATAGAAACCCCTTACCGCAAAGCCGAAAACGGTGCTATCGACTACAAGTCTGAACCCGTTTACCTCAGTGCGGAAGAGGAAGAAGGTAAACTGATTTCTCAGGCCAACGTGAAGATAGACGAAAGCGGAAAATTGCTCGACGAGAGAGTGATTGCCCGTAAAGAAGGAGATTTCCCTGTGGTGGATCCTTCCGAAATTCACTACGCTGACGTGGCACCAAACCAGATTGCATCTATCTCCGCTTCTTTGATTCCTTTCTTGGAACACGATGATGCCAACCGCGCCTTGATGGGATCCAACATGATGCGCCAAGCCGTACCGCTGTTACGTGCAGAAGCGCCTATTGTAGGAACCGGCTTGGAAAAACAAGTAGCTACAGACTCACGCGTTTTGATCAACGCAGAAGGCTCAGGCGAAGTAGTGTATGTTGATGCCAACGAAATTCAAATCAAATACGACAGAACAGAGGCCGAGAGCTTGGTCAGTTTTGACTCAGAAACCAAAACGTATCCGCTCATAAAATTCAGAAAGACAAACCAGGGAACTGCCATTAATTTGAAGCCGATTGTCAGAAAAGGCGATCGTGTAGAAAAAGGACAAGTACTCTGTGAAGGCTATGCCACCAAAGGCGGTGAATTGGCCCTAGGTAGAAACATGCAAGTGGCTTTTATGCCCTGGAAAGGATACAACTTTGAAGATGCCATTGTTATTTCTGAACGCGTAGTTCGTGAAGACATCTTCACCTCTATACATATAGACGATTATTCGTTGGAAGTTAGAGATACCAAATTGGGAGCCGAAGAACTGACAAACGATATTCCAAACGTAAGCGAAGAAGCCACCAAAGACCTCGATGAAAACGGCATGATTCGCATTGGTGCGGAAATCAATCCCGGAGATATTTTGATTGGTAAAATCACACCCAAAGGCGAGTCGGATCCGACTCCCGAGGAAAAACTGCTTCGTGCCATTTTTGGCGACAAAGCAGGCGATGTAAAAGATGCTTCACTCAAAGCTTCTCCTTCGCTACACGGTGTGGTTGTCGATAAAAAACTCTTCACGCGTGCCGTCAAAGACAAGCGCAAACGCGTCAAAGACAAAGAGGATATCACCGAATTGGAGATGAAATACCAAACGCAGTTCCAAGAACTGAGAGACAAACTTCTCGAAAAATTGTTCGCCTTGGTGAACGGAAAAACCTGTCAAGGTGTACTGAATGATTTGGGCGAAGAAGTATTGCCAAAAGGCAAAAAATACACGCTCAAAATGCTCAACAGTGTCGAAGATTACACCCACCTTGGCAAAGGCACTTGGGTGACAGACGACGATACCAATGCGCTTATCGAAGATTTGATTCACAACTATAAAATCAAAGAAAACGACATTCAAGGTTCCTTGCGAAGAGAGAAATTTACCATTTCAGTCGGTGACGAATTGCCCGCAGGCATCATCAAACTTGCCAAAGTGTATGTCGCTAAAAAACGCAAACTTAAAGTAGGGGATAAAATGGCCGGACGCCACGGAAACAAAGGTATTGTTGCTAGAATTGTTCGCGACGAAGATATGCCTTTCCTCGAAGACGGAACCCCGGTCGATATCGTATTAAACCCATTGGGTGTACCCTCGCGTATGAACATCGGGCAGATATACGAAACCGTTTTGGGTTGGGCAGGTAAGAAACTGAACAAAACATTTGCTACCCCAATTTTTGACGGTGCAACACTTGACCAAATCAACGGTTACACCGATGAAGCCGGCTTACCACTGTTCGGCAGCACCTATCTGTACGATGGTGGTACAGGTGAAAAATTTGACCAACCGGCAACTGTAGGCGTCATTTATATGCTGAAACTCGGCCACATGGTGGACGATAAAATGCACGCGCGTTCAATTGGTCCATACTCGCTCATCACACAGCAACCCCTTGGCGGTAAAGCCCAGTTTGGTGGCCAGCGTTTTGGAGAGATGGAGGTTTGGGCACTAGAAGCCTACGGTGCTTCCAGCATCCTACGCGAAATACTCACCGTTAAATCTGATGACGTCGTAGGGCGCGCCAAAACGTACGAAGCAATCGTAAAAGGCGAATCTATGCCGGAACCCGGTTTGCCGGAGTCTTTCAACGTATTGATGCACGAACTCAAAGGTCTCGGACTCGATATCCGTCTCGAAGAATAATCAAAACAGTCTTTAAATTATTATTTCCATGATTATGGCAAAAAATAAAGAACAAAATACCATTCAAAGATTCAACAAAATCGCCATCGGTCTTGCCTCTCCGGAAGTTATCCTTGCAGAATCGCAAGGTGAGGTTTTGAAACCGGAAACCATCAATTATAGAACACACAAACCCGAAAGAGATGGTCTTTTTTGTGAAAGGATATTCGGTCCCGTTAAAGATTACGAATGTGCTTGCGGGAAATACAAAAGAATACGCTACAAAGGAATTATCTGTGACCGATGTGGTGTGGAAGTTACCGAGAAAAAGGTGCGTCGTGAGCGCGTAGGCCACATCAATTTGGTAGTGCCGATAGTACATATTTGGTACTTTAGATCGCTTCCCAACAAGATTGGCTATTTGCTTGGATTGCCTTCCAAGAAACTCGACATGATTATTTATTATGAAAGATATGTAGTCATACAACCGGGTATTGCCAAAAACGAAGAAGGCGAACCTTTGCAAAGACTCGATTTTTTGACAGAAGAAGAATATCTGAATATATTGGACACGCTTCCGCAAGAAAATCAGTACTTGGAAGACACCAACCCCGACAAATTTATTGCCAAAATGGGTGCGGAGAGTTTGATTGATTTGCTTTCGCGCATCGATTTGAACGAGCTTTCATTCGAACTGAGACACAAAGCCAATACAGAAACATCTAAGCAGCGTAAAACAGAAGCACTCAAAAGACTTCAGGTAGTAGAAGCCCTTAGAGATGCCAACAAATCTAGAGAAAACAAACCCGAGTGGATGATTTTGAAAGTAGTTCAGGTGATTCCACCCGAGCTCAGACCTTTGGTACCGCTTGATGGTGGTCGTTTTGCCACTTCCGACTTGAACGATTTGTACAGACGGGTTATTATCCGAAACAACCGCCTCAAGCGATTGATGGAAATCAAAGCACCGGAAGTTATTCTGCGAAACGAAAAACGCATGCTTCAAGAGGCTGTCGACTCCCTTTTTGATAACACCCGAAAAGCATCAGCCGTTAAAACAGACTCTAACCGCCCTTTAAAATCTCTTTCTGACTCACTCAAAGGAAAACAAGGACGTTTTCGCCAAAACTTGTTGGGTAAACGGGTCGATTACTCCGCACGTTCGGTAATTGTCGTGGGTCCTGAATTGAAGTTGCACGAATGTGGTCTGCCTAAAAACATGGCGGCTGAGCTATACAAACCGTTTATTATCCGTAAGTTGATTGAACGTGGTATAGTGAAAACAGTAAAGTCTGCCAAAAAAATCATAGACAAAAAAGAACCTGTTGTTTGGGACATACTTGAAAATGTCATCAAAGGACATCCCGTTCTACTCAACCGTGCTCCAACTTTGCACAGGCTGGGTATTCAGGCATTTCAACCCAAACTGATAGAAGGCAAAGCAATCCAACTGCATCCGCTTGCTTGTACAGCCTTTAACGCGGATTTTGATGGTGACCAAATGGCGGTTCACCTTCCCTTAGGTCCGGAAGCTATCTTGGAAGCACAATTGTTGATGCTCGCCTCAGGAAATATTCTGAACCCGGCCAATGGCTCTCCGATTACTGTTCCGTCTCAAGACATGGTTTTGGGCTTGTATTACATGACCAAAGAGAGAAGATCTACGCCGGAATACCTCGTAAAAGGTGAAGGAATTACTTTCAGCTCTCCCGAGGAAGTGACCATCGCACACAACGAAAAGCGGGTAAACATAAACGCCATCATCAAAGTGCGTGTAAAAGACCTTAACGAAAAAGGCGAATTGGTCCCCAAAATTATTGAAACCACTGTAGGACGTGTCCTGTTCAATGAGGTAGTTCCTGAAAAAGCGGGCTATATCAACGAACTATTGACCAAAAAATCATTGCGTGATATCATTGGTAATATCCTGAAAGCTACTGACATTCCAACAACCGCGAAGTTTCTTGACGGCATGAAAAGCATGGGATACTACTATGCTTTCAAAGGCGGTTTGTCTTTCAGTTTAGGCGATATCATTATCCCGAAAGAAAAAGTAGATTTGTTGAGTCAGGCCAACGAACAAGTTGATGAAATCATCACCAACTACAACATGGGTCTGATTACCAACAATGAAAGATACAACCAGGTTATCGATGTTTGGACTTCTACCAACGCGCTACTGACAGAATTGTCTATGAAACGCATTCGCGAAGACCAACAAGGATTTAACTCTGTATATATGATGCTCGATTCCGGTGCTCGGGGTTCTAAAGAACAAATCCGACAGCTGACCGGTATGCGAGGTTTGATGGCGAAACCTAAAAAATCGACAGCAGGTGGTGGTGAAATCATTGAAAACCCCATTTTGTCTAACTTTAAAGAAGGTCTTTCTATCCTAGAATACTTTATTTCTACCCACGGTGCGCGTAAAGGTTTGGCCGATACAGCTTTGAAAACAGCCGATGCGGGTTACCTCACACGTCGTTTGGTGGACGTTTCTCAAGACGTTATTATCAATACGGTAGATTGTGGTACTTTGAGAGGCGTAGAGGTGAAACCGCTTAAGAAAAATGAAGAAATTGTAGAATCGCTAGGCGAACGTATCCTTGGTAGGGTTTCGCTTCAAGATGTTCGAAATCCGCTTACCGATGAAGTATTGGTGCGTGCCGGAGAAGAAATTTCTGAAGAAATCGTCAAACGCATCGAAGCGTCTCCAATAGAATCAGTAGAAGTACGTTCCGCACTCACATGTGAAGCTGCTAAAGGAATTTGTGCCAAATGTTACGGTAGAAACTTATCTACCGGAAAAATGGTACAAATGGGCGAAGCTGTTGGTGTAGTAGCTGCACAATCTATCGGTGAGCCCGGTACGCAGTTGACATTGAGAACATTCCACGTTGGTGGTATTGCCGGTAACATTTCTGAGCAAAACAAATTGGTGGCCAAATTTGATGGTCGTGTCGAAATTGAAGACCTCAAAACCGTTAAAGGTGATAGCCCGGATGGAAAAAAAGTGGATATCGTAATATCCCGAACTTCCGAGTCTAAACTCTATGATGTCAAAACAGGTATTTTATTGAGCGTAAACAATATTCCTTACGGTTCCACCCTTTTCATAAAAGACGGTCAGGAAGTGAAAAAGGACGAAGTTATTTGCCAGTGGGATCCATTCAACGGTGTTATTGTTTCCGAATTTACCGGAAAAGTTTCGTACGAAAATATTGAACAAGGTGTCACTTTCCAGGTAGAAATTGATGAGCAAACCGGATTCCAAGAAAAAGTGATTTCCGAATCGAGAAACAAAAAATTGATTCCAACGCTGAATATTTTGGACAACAGTGGAGAAATTATCCGCTCTTACAACTTGCCATTAGGCGCTCACTTGATGGTAAACGACAATGAGAAAATCAAAGAAGGTAAGATTTTGGTTAAAATCCCTAGAAAATCTGCCAAATCCGGCGATATTACAGGTGGTCTGCCACGCGTTACCGAACTCTTCGAAGCGCGTAATCCATCCAACCCGGCAGTAGTTGCCGAAATAGACGGTGTCATTTCGTTCGGTAAAATCAAACGCGGTAACAGAGAAATTATCGTTGAGTCTAAATTTGGCGAAATTAAACGTTACCTCGTAAAACTTTCCAGTCAAATATTGGTACAAGAAAACGATTTTGTGCGTGCCGGTATGCCACTTTCCGATGGCTCTATCACACCGGAAGACATCCTCAGAATTAAAGGGCCTTCCGAAGTGCAACAATACTTGGTAAACGAGGTGCAGGAAGTATATCGTTTGCAAGGTGTAAAAATCAATGACAAGCATTTTGAAGTGGTTGTCCGACAAATGATGCGTAAAGTTGAAATCCAAGATCCCGGAGATACTATTTTGCTGGAAGGTGAACTTGTACACAAGGATGATTTCATTGCAGAAAATGACAAACTCTTCGGTATGAAAGTTGTTGAAAACGCCGGAGATTCTGATAACCTCAAACCCGGTCAAATTATTTCCCCAAGAGAGTTGAGAGACGAAAACTCCTTGTTGAAACGAAATGACAAAGCATTGGTAGAAGCCAGAGATGCTATTTCAGCAACAGCCACGCCAATATTGCAAGGTATCACCAGAGCATCTTTACAAACCAAATCATTTATCTCGGCAGCATCATTCCAAGAAACAACCAAAGTACTCAATGAAGCCGCCGTCAGCGGTAAAGTGGACGAACTGGAAGGACTTAAAGAAAATGTTATTGTAGGTCATAGAATTCCTGCCGGTACAGGTATGAGAAGGTTTGACGATCTGCTCGTCGGTTCCAAGGAAGAAATGGAAACGATGATGAAGAAAAAAGCAAACGATCAGTTGATTTTTAACTAAGAATTGTTATGGAAAAAAATCAAGAGAGCGAAAAACTCAATATAGAACTAGATGAGCAAATAGCTGAAGGAATCTATTCCAATTTAGCCATTATCAACCATTCTGCATCTGAATTTGTATTGGATTTTATCAGTATCATGCCGGGTAGACCTAAAGCCAAGGTTAAATCGCGCATCATATTGACGCCACAACACGCCAAAAGATTGGTCAAAGCCATATCGGACAATATCAAAAAATATGAGCGACAGTTTGGTGACATTGAAGAAGCACAACAAACCCTACTACCACCGAGTTTCGGGCCGGTTGGGGAAGCTTAAAAAATCAAAAAGCCGTCTAATTTATTTGGACGGCTTTTTTTTTAAAAACACACTCACAGCATACCAACCGCGTTACAGATTTAACAAAGAATTTACTTCACATTCTTCCTACAACTAATTTTTTTTATAATATTGCACTGTAATCATCGATTCAGTTTAGTGAAAATTTTATTTTTCTTATCGACTTTCAGTACGTTGTCAAGCTTACCGAGTTTGACCCCGACGTTTATATCGCGCCGTCGCCCGTATCCACGCCTTTGAGCGTGTATCATATTTGGAATCAGGTGTGTCCGATTCCCCTCTCAAAACCCTTTTCTCTTTTTAATTAATTCTAACAATTACCTAAATGGTCAAAATTGTTATTGCAGACGAATCGCATTTCAAATACGCAGACATCATCTGTGAAACCATTGAAACTTCGGCACAACAACGCGGAACAGGCATTGCCAAGCGATCGCCCGAATACATCATCACCAAGATGACCAACCGCAACGCGGTTATCGCTTTGGATGGTAATAAATTTGCCGGATTCTGCTACATCGAAGCTTGGGGGCACGGGAAGTATGTTGCCAATTCCGGGCTGATTGTGCACCCGGATTATCGAAACCAAGGTTTGGCAAAAAAAATCAAAGAAAAAATCTTTGCCTACTCTCAGGAAAAATACCCCGGTGCCAAAATATTCGGGATTACCACCGGCTTGGCAGTGATGAAAATTAATTATGAATTGGGCTACAAACCCGTCACTTTTTCCGAATTGACAGATGACCCGACTTTCTGGAAAGGTTGCCAAACCTGTAAAAACTACGATGTGCTCACGCGCACCGACCATAAAATGTGTTTGTGCACAGGCATGTTGTACGACCCTGCCGACAAAAAACACGAACAAAAACACCCGTTTAACAAAAAAGTATTGCAACGCCTCAAAAGCATCAAGCAAGCCTTATTTTTAAAAAATAATAAAAAGTCATGAGCCATAAAAAATTAGTGCTCGCCTACAGCGGCGGCCTCGACACTTCTTATTGTGTAAAATATTTAACCCAAGAATTTGGCTATGAAGTACATGCCGTCAGTGTCAACACTGGTGGTTTTTCGGATAGCGAAATCGTTGCCAACAAACAAAAAGCACTGTCACTCGGTGCCAAATCGTATGTCAACATCGATGCTGTGCAGTCTTTTTACGACACCGTTGTGAAATATCTGGTTTACGGCAATGTGTTGAAAAACAACACCTATCCGCTTTCGGTGAGTGCCGAACGTATCGTACAGGCACTCGAAATCGTCCGTTATGCCAAAAAAACAGGCGCGCAAGCCATCGCGCATGGCAGCACCGGTGCGGGAAACGACCAAATCCGTTTTGATTTGATTTTTCAGGTATTGGCTCCCGAAATTGAAATTGTCACGCCCATCCGCGACAAAAAACTGTCGCGCCAAGAGGAAATTGATTACTTAAAACAAAATGGCTTGGATTGGCCGTGGGAAAAAGCCAAATATTCCATCAACAAAGGCTTGTGGGGCACAAGTGTGGGCGGTGCCGAAACCCTGACTTCCCATCTTCCCCTGCCCGAAGAAGCTTACCCGAGCCAGCTTACAGCGACTGAACCCAAAAACATTTCGCTGACCTTTGAGCAAGGGCAACTCACTGCAATCAACGGCCAAAAAGACACGCCTGTCCGCAACATCGAAAAACTTCAGGAGACGGCTTCCGTCTATGCCATCGGACGAGATATCCACGTGGGCGACACCATCATCGGCATCAAAGGGCGTGTGGGTTTTGAGGCCGCCGCGCCGCTCATCATCATCAAAGCGCATCACTTGCTGGAAAAACATACGCTCACCAAATGGCAGCAACATTGGAAAGAACAGTTGGGCAATTGGTACGGCATGTTGCTGCACGAAGGCCAATATTTGGATGAGGTGATGCGCAACATCGAAGTTTTTCTGGAAAGTACCCAAGAGAATGTCACAGGCGAAGTTTTTGTAACTTTACACTCCTACCGGTTTTCCATAGACGGTATCGACTCTCCCCACGATTTGATGAAATCTGATTTTGGGCAGTACGGGGAAACCAACAAGGCATGGTCTGCCGAGGAAGCCAAAGGCTTTATCAAAATCACAGCCAATGCGAATAAAATTTACAATCTGAAAAATCATGTCAACGATTAAAACAGTCGGAATTGTCGGGGGCGCGGGTTATACCGCAGGCGAATTGTTGCGCTTGCTCATCAACCATCCGCAGGTTGCCATCGATTTTGTGTACAGCACTTCCAACGCCGGCAACCCGGTTTCGGATGTGCATGACGATTTGCTTGGGCAAACGGATTTGATGTTCTCAAACCAAATCAAGCCGAATGTGGATGTCGTTTTTTTGTGTTTGGGTCACGGAAATTCGGCTAAATTTTTAGCAGAAAATCAATTTTCAGATACTACCAAAATCATCGACCTAAGCAACGACTTCCGCTTGCAGGCCGATGCGGTTTTTCGGGGCAAAACCTTCGTTTACGGCTTGCCGGAATGGCAAAAAAACAAGATTAAACAAGCGCAATATATTGCCAATCCGGGCTGCTTTGCCACCACCATTCAATTGGCTTTGTTGCCGTTGGCCCAACACGGAAAAATCCAATCGGATGTGCATATCAACGCGACAACAGGCTCCACGGGTGCAGGTGTTTCGCCATCTGCCACCACGCATTTCAGTTGGCGCGACAACAATTTTTCGGTTTACAAAGCCTTTACGCACCAGCATTTGGGAGAAATTACCGAAACCCTCACTTCCTTGCAGCCCGGTTTGTATAACGAATTGTTGTTTATCCCCAACCGGGGCAATTTCAGCCGGGGAATTTTCGCATCTGTCTATCTCGATTATGCCGGTGATTTGGAAAGTGCCTACAAAATTTTTGAAGATTATTACAAGGACGCAGTTTTTACAAAAGTTTCACGCCGGGAAATTCATTTGAAGCAGGTGGTGAACACGAACAACTGTATTCTTCATTTGCATAAGCACAAAAACAAATTGCTCATTAGCAGCATCACGGACAATCTGCTCAAAGGCGCCTCTGGGCAGGCTGTGCAGAACATGAATTTGATGTTTGGCTTTGACGAAGCAACGGCTTTAAGATTGAAGGGGAGCAGTTTTTAGTTGATAGTTATAAGTTATTGGTTGATAAGTTATTGGTTGATAAGTTATTTAGTTATTATTAACTTGGGTTCGACTATTTAATATAAGCCCTTTCGTGGTTAAATGGATAGCCCGGCGTTTTAACGCCGGGATTGATAAAATATAGATTAATTTTTTTTGAAATTTAAATAGATATAGAGTGTTGGGGTTACCGCCAAAATAATAGTCAAACCATCAAATAATCATATCATCAAATGATTAAAACAGTTCGGACAAATGCTGAGAATGAAGATTTCATCGAGTTGGTGAAGAAGCTCGATGCCGATTTGGCGGTTACGGACGGCGATGAACATGCCTTTTACGATCAATTCAATAAGCTGGATGCCATCAAATATGTGTTATTGGCTTTTGAAAATGGAATACCCGTAGGATGTGGGGCAATCAAGGCATACGGCTCCGATACGATGGAAATCAAACGGATGTACGTTGCGCCGGATCACCGGGGAAAAGGGATCGCAGCTAAAGTGTTGGCTGAATTGGAAAAATGGGCCGGCGAATTGGGCTTTGAAAAATGCATTTTGGAAACGGGGACTCGGCAAAGCAGCGCCATCAGGCTGTACCTAAAAAGCGGGTATCAACAAATCCCGAACTACGGGCAGTACGCGCAGGTGCAAAACAGTTTGTGTTTTGGGAAAAGTTTGAAGGATTAGAAAGGTACATTAGGGTAAAATTTTTAAAGCCAATAGCCAATAGCCAATAGGCATTAGAATTGTTTTTTATTGTTCAAATATATAATTATCAAATAATTGTGTTATGAAAATAGCCATACTCGGAGCAGGTAATTTGGGTTTATCCATCGCCAAAGGCCTGTTGGAAAGCGGACAATCTGTTTGTGAATCCCTGTATTTGACCAAGCGCAACCCGGCTTCGTTAATGGCATTTACCAAATATCCGCAAGCCAAGATTGGGACAGACAATCTGGAAGCCGTCCGAAATTCGGAGGTGATCATTGTGGCTGTCCAGCCCGGGCAACTGACCGGGATACTGGAAGAGATCAAACCGGAAATTACCGAAAACAAATTGGTTATTTCGACGGTTACAGGCAGGAATATCGCCGTTTTCGAATCGGTTTTGGGCGCACACACCCCTATCATCCGCAGCATGCCCAACACGGCCAGTGCCGTCGGGCAGTCCATGACCTGCCTCAGTGCGAACCGCGCCGCGCAAGACAAAGTGAAATGGGCCGAAGCGGTTTTTCAACCTATCGGGAAAACGCTGCTGATTGAAGACGAAATGATGCAGGCCGCCACGGTGATCTGCGCCAGTGGCATCGCCTTTTGGATGCGTTTGATCCGCGCCACAACGCAAGGTGCCATTCAATTGGGTTTTGATGCCTCTGAGGCCAAAGAACTGGCGGTACAGACTTGCCTGGGTGCGGCCAGTTTGTTGCTCGAATCGCAAAACCATCCCGAAACGGAGATCGACAAGGTGACCACGCCACGCGGCTGCACCATCGCCGGGCTCAACGAAATGGAGCACGCCGGCATGAGTTCGGCGCTTATCAAGGGTTTGGTGAAATCGTATGAAAAAATTAATTCGATTAAATGATATTGTCGTATCGTTTGAATATGAGATGTGACAAAAAAGGAATTGTTAATTTTGATAGAAAAATAAAATGGCGAAAGAATCCGAAATAATATTTTACCGGGGAGCGGATGGAAATGTAAAAATTGAAGTCCTCTTCCACGATGAAACATTTTGGATGACCCAAAAGAAAATAAGTGAATTATTTGGTGTGCAACGGCCGGCAATTACGAAACATCTAAAAAACATCTTTGAAAGCGGTGAATTAATAGAAAAATCAGTTAGTTCCATTTTGGAACATACTGCTGAGGATGGAAAAAAATATAAAACGGCGTTCTACAATCTGGATGCAATCATCGCAATAGGATACCGGGTTAATTCTGTTCGGGCGACAAAGTTTAGGATTTGGGCAACAAAAACACTCAAAGAATTTATCATCAAGGGATTTGTATTAGATGATGAAAGATTAAAACAAGGGAAGCATTTTGGGAGAGACTATTTCGATGAATTACTTGAGCGAATCAGGGAAATCCGGGCAAGTGAAAGAAGATTTTATCAAAAAATTACGGACATATATGCGCTTTCAATAGATTATGACAAGTCAGATACGCTCACCAAAGAATTCTTTTCAACAGTCCAAAACAAATTACATTGGGCTATCACAGGGAAAACCGCTGCCGAAACAATTTATACTTCAGCCGATGCCAAAAAAATCTTCATGGGTTTGACGAATTGGAAACATGCCCCAAACGGAAAGATTGCAAAATCAGATGTCACCATTGCTAAGAATTATTTGAATGAACAACATATCAAAGAACTCAACCGACTGGTCTCTGCATACCTCGATTTAGCCGAAAGTAGGGCGGAAAGACAAATTCACACAAGCATGCAAGATTGGGTTACGTTTTTACATCAGTTTTTAGAGTTATCAAATTTCCCGATTTTGAAAGACAAAGGGAGTGTAAGTGCTTTAGAAGCAAAATTAAAAGCAGAGCAGGAGTTCGATAAATATAGAATCATTCAGGATAAGAATTACACATCAGATTTTGATAATGAAATAAAACGATTAAAAGGAGAAAAATAACAAACATATTTTCAAATTATCACATGAACCTCTTCAACGTTTATCCACTCTACGACATCACACCGGTCAAGGCCAAAGATTGCCTGATCTATGACGAAAAAGGCATCGAATATCTCGATTTGTACGGCGGCCACGGCGTGATTTCCGTGGGACACACCCATCCGCATTACGTCAACGCGCTCAAAAACCAATTGGACCAAATCGGGTTTTATTCCAACGCCATCCAAAACCCGGTACAGCAAGCCTTAGCGAAAAAATTAGGCGCCTTGTCCGGTTACGGGACTTACGATCTGTTTTTGTGCAGTTCGGGCGCCGAAGCCAATGAAAACGCATTAAAATTGGCCTCTTTCCACACCGGAAAAGCCCGCGTGGTGGCTTTTGACAACGCTTTTCACGGGCGGACATCTGCCGCTGTGGCCGTTACCGACAACGAGAAAATCAACGCGCCGCTCAACAAGCAACAACATGTCACCTTTTTGCCTTTGAACGACATACAATTGGTGGAAAACGAATTGGCCAAAGGCGATGTGGGCAGCGTCATCATTGAAGGCATACAAGGCGTAGGTGGGTTGGACCAGGGGACCACCGAATTTTTCCGGGCTTTGGAAGCACTTTGTCAAAAATATCAAGTGGTTTTGATCTTAGATGAAGTGCAATCCGGTTACGGGCGCAGCGGGCATTTTTTTGCGCACCAGCACCACGGCATCTCACCCGATGTCATCACCGTCGCCAAAGGGATGGGCAACGGCTTCCCGATTGGCGGTGTGTTGATTTCGCCCAAATTTGAAGCCGTTTACGGGATGCTGGGCACCACTTTTGGGGGCAACCACTTGGCCTGTGCCGCAGGATTGGCTGTTTTGGAGATCATGGAGCAGGAGAAATTGATGGAAAATGTCCGCGAGATTTCAGCTTATTTTATCGAAAAAGCCCAAAACATTCCGCAGGTAAAAAACATCAAAGGACGCGGGCTGATGCTCGGTCTCGAATTTGATTTTGAGGTTGCCGCTTTGCGCAAACAACTCATTATGGAAGGGCACATTTTTACAGGCAGCGCCAACAACAAAAAATTGTTGCGCATCCTCCCGCCGTTGACCGTCCGAAAAAAACACATCGACTTATTTTTTGATACCCTTCTGGGGATTTTAAAACAAGCGGCATACGAACCCAAAACCGCCTGATTTTTTTAGCATGCAAACGAACAGAAAACGCATCGTGCTCAAAATTGGCACCAACACGCTCACCAAGGAAACCCGGAATATTTCCCGCGGAAAAATTGAGGATATCGGCATTCAGATTGCGGCATTGCGCGACCGCTTTGAGTTTATCATCGTGACTTCGGGTGCCATCGCCGCGGCCCGGCAGTTTGTCAAACTCGAGAGCAACGGCAGGGAGATTACCGTCAAACAAGCCTTGGCAGCCATCGGACAGCCACATTTGATGCGAATTTTTCACGAGAGTTTCCACGATTTGGGTCTGAACACTTCGCAGTGTCTGTTGTCTTATTCCGATTTTGAAAAAGCGCAGTCCAAAGTCAATATTGTCAATACCATCAATGTGCTTTTGGCCAACGATTACATCCCGATTATCAACGAAAACGACACGGTGGCCACCGATGAGATTCAATTTGGCGACAACGATAAGTTGGCTGCTTTGACGGCCCAACTCGTGCAGGCAGATTTGTTGGTCATCGCCACCAACACTTTTGGTATTTACACCGTGGAAAGTATGGCAAACGACAAGCCCGAAACCATTTTGAAAGTCCCGGATTTAAACGTCTTGGCCCATCAAATCGGCGATACAAAATCGTCCGGCGGCACGGGCGGCATGAAATCGAAAGTGGAAGCGGCGGCGATTGCCCAACAAGCCGGTATCGAAACCTGGATTGTCAACGGCCTGGAAGATTTGTTTTTGGAAAAAGCCATGAAGGGGGAATGTCCTTTTACAAGGATTTTGTCAATTTGAAAAATTGAAGATGAAATAGTTGAATTATCTGATGATATAATGATGCGGTCATACGATGCTATGTTGATTTAGAATGAGAAACAAATAACGTATAACAAATAACGTATAACCCTTTTGGCTAATACCTAATGATTATCGCCTAATGGCTCTTTAAATAAAAAACAAATGAACTACCTCTCTATCAACGACATCAATTCACTCTCTGCTTGGGTGCGTGAAGCCATTCAACTCAAAGAAAACCCGTTTGCGCATCAAAATTTGGGAAAAAACAAAACCCTAGGCATGTTGTTTTTCAACCCGAGCCTGCGCACCCGCCTCAGCACGCAAAAAGCGGCCATTCACCTCGGGATGAACGTGATGG
>JAVVDW010000016.1:0-71031 GCA_032251335.1 Flavobacteriaceae bacterium
TCCGTTGGAATTTGTACCCAAAATTAATCCGTGTAAATGAAAATGAGAATTTATAAGGAGTGACTATTTACTTTGTGACCAGACAAAAAGACAATGCCCGATATACAAGCCTTGAAGAGTTTGATATTCCCGACACGGTAGATGACGCTGTCCTAAAGGACGAAAAAATAAAACTCACAGATAATCAAGGTAGGCCGTTTTACCTTAGAAGAATAGCTTTTTGGCACGATAAACATCAAAAGGTCTATGAGTTCATTACAAACAACTATGAGCTTCAAGCAGATAAAATTGCTGAAATTTACAAGAACAGATGGCAGATAGAGACCATGTTTAAACGACTCAAGCAGAACTTTCCGCTAAAGTATTTTCTTGGCGACAACCAGAACGCAATAGAGATACAGATATGGGTCAGTTTGATAATCCAACTCATCATGCTTGTTATCCAACGAAAAGCAGAGAAAAAATGGGCATACTCCAATATGATGTCCGTGATAAGGTATCATTTGATGACTTATATAGACCTGTTCAAGTTCCTGAAAAATCCAAACGCAAAATGGGAAGACATTACAACAAAAAACATAGCTCAATTAAGCCTTTTTGACCCATAAAGGGGTTCTGTTTTTAAAATACTAAAGCTATACAGTGAATTTAGGCGATTCAAAAGATTTTTTTTGTAGTTTAGATTTTTATCGGACAACAATGATTAAAATTGTTGTGCAGTTTTTTTAATGTAAAACAACAAAATGGCTAAAAACCCG
Source organism: Flavobacteriaceae bacterium (assembly GCA_032251335.1). Classification (GTDB taxonomy): domain Bacteria; phylum Bacteroidota; class Bacteroidia; order Flavobacteriales; family Flavobacteriaceae; genus UM-FILTER-40-17. The sequence goes on from JAVVDW010000016.1 coordinate 759, forward strand.
ACCGCTCAGGCCAAAAGTTGCGTATGAATTTATATTTGTGCTATAATTCGCTAACCAAGTCAAGGCATTTCTAAACACTTTTGTACTTTTACATCAATTTTTTACAAACTATGGCAACCTCTATAGAACGCTACAACAAAAGACGCTTGATATCTTCCTACTTTTCGGTGGTGTTGAGTATTTCTTTGGTGCTCTTTTTGCTGGGTTTGCTCGGGGTGTTACTGTTTAATGCCAACCGTTTGGCCAATCATTTTAAGGAACAAATTCCCCTTACGGTTTACTTTAAAAATACCGCTACCGAAAAAGAAATGGAACAGGTGCAAAAGTATTTGGATACGGCATCGTTCACTAAAGAAACCCAATATGTGAGCAAGGAAGAAGCTGCCGAAAAATACAAAGCTGAAATAGGCGAAGATTTTATGCAGTTTTTGGGGTATAATCCGCTTCAAAATTCCATAGATTTGTTTATCAAATCTGAGTTTGTATCCAAAGAAAAACTTGCAGAAATATCGACCACTTTGCTTTCGTACAAAGGTGTAGGCGAAGTGAATTACGACGAGCCTTTGGTAAGTTTGCTCACAGAAAACGTCAGAAAAATAGGATTTTGGCTCTTGGGTTTGAGTGCTGTATTTTTTCTGATTGTGGTGTTGCTCATCAACAGTTCTCTAAGGTTAGCCATCTATTCTAAGAGATTTGTCATCAAAACCATGCAAATGGTAGGTGCTACCAAATCGTTTATCCGAAGACCCTTCATTTGGCAAGGTGTAAAATTGGGAATACTAGGTGCGCTGGTGGCCATTTGTATTTTAGCAGGCATGCTGTTTTACATAGACAAGAGTTTTCCGGAACTTCAACTGCTGGATGAAACCATGGTTTTGGTGGTTTTGGCCTTGGGTGTATTGACGGGAGGGGTTTTAATTACCTGGCTGAGCACTTTTTTTGCGACCCAGCGTTTTCTGAATTTAAAAACTGACGATTTATATTATTGATATGGCAAAAGGAAATGTGAAAGAAAAGACAAGCGGTGAATCCGATTTCGTATTTGGTAAAAAAAACTACCAATTTATGTTCTTGGGCATTGTTCTCATTGCGCTAGGATTTGTATTGATGGCAGGTGGCGGAAGCGAAGACCCAAATGTGTTTAGCGAAGAAATTTTTAGCTTTCGCAGAATTCGTTTGGCGCCTACTTTGGTGTTGATTGGTTTTGCCATTGAAGTGTATGCCATACTGCTGAATCCGAACAAGAAAGCATGAATGTATTTGAAGCATTCTTGTTGGCTATAGTTGAAGGATTGACGGAATACTTGCCGGTTTCTTCCACAGGTCACATGATATTGGTCTCTTCTTTTTTGGGCATTGCCCAAGATGATTTTACCAAACTTTTCACCATTGTCATCCAACTGGGCGCTATCCTTTCAGTTTTGGTACTGTACGGCCGTCGGTTTATACAATCTTTGCAGTTTTACAAAAAGATTTTCATTGCTTTTATCCCGGCTGTTGTCTTTGGTTTGCTTTTTAACAGGGTGATAGATACACTCTTGGAAAGTCCTTTGGTCGTTGCCGTTTCACTGGTTTTGGGCGGCTTGGTGCTGGTGAAAATAGACGACTGGTTTCAGCAGGGGACAGAATTGTTTCCAAATTCCTCGAGTGCCTTCAAGATTGGCTTGTTTCAATGTTTAGCCATGATACCGGGTGTTTCACGAAGTGCGGCGAGCATCATAGGTGGTATGTCACAGCATTTAACACGAAAAGCTGCCGCAGAATTCTCTTTCTTTTTAGCGGTTCCAACCATGTTTGGTGCTACGGCCAAAAAACTCTACGACTACTTTTCAGATGGCTTTACCATCACCACTTCGCAATGGCAATTTTTGGTGTTGGGCAATGTGGTTGCTTTTGTTGTAGGCGTTTTGGCAATAAAAGCATTTATCGGATACCTGAACAAGCACGGCTTTAAAATTTTTGGCTATTATCGGATTGTGTTGGGTGTGGCTATTTTGTTGATTCACTATTTTATTTACCCGCTAACCATCTCTTAGATGACCGCAGAAGATTTCCTTAATGGACAAATATTATTAATCGACAAACCTTTAGGTTGGACATCATTTGATGTAGTTAATAAAATCCGTTGGCATCTTAAGAAAGTCTTTGGTTTAAAAAAAATCAAAGTCGGACACGCCGGTACCTTAGATCCGTTGGCAACAGGATTGTTAATTCTTTGCACCGGAAAGTTCACCAAACAAATAGACAGCCTGCAAGCCCAACGGAAAACCTATACAGGCACTTTTTTTTTAGGTGCTACCACACCGAGTTACGACTTGGAAACGTCAGTTGATCAAACCTTTGCTATAGATCACATCACCGAATCTGCATTAAAGAATGTTGCAAAATCTTTTGAAGGTGTGATTGCGCAGAAGCCACCCGTTTTTTCTGCAATCAAAAAAGACGGAAAACGCCTCTACGATTTGGCCAGAGCCGGCAAAGAAGTACACATTGAAGCGAGAAAAGTAGCCATCTATGAATGTCGCATCACGCGCATCGAAATGCCCGAAGTGGATTTTAAAGTGGTATGTAGCAAAGGAACTTACATCAGGTCGTTGGCTCACGACTTCGGAAAAGCGCTGCAATCCGGTGCTTATCTAAAAACTTTACGACGAACCCAAATTGGCGATTATTCTATATCAGATGCCATAAGCGTTGACGATTTTATATCAGCTGTCCAGTAACTTAACCAAATCTTCCATAGTGCTTAGGCCTTTGTCTTTGTTGTACCAGAGCTGCAAATCTTCTTTAAAAGCTGCGTCCAAGCTACCGTGTTCAGCTTTGTATGCTTCCACCAGGCGGGTGGCTTCGGTGGGTCGAGGACCCCATTCGTTGATGACTTCAAAGGTTTCTGTATCTAAAACGATAAGTTTGGGGATAGATTTACCGCCATTGGTCAAGAACTGATTCATCAAGGCATCGTTTTCATCGCGGAGTACAACGCGAAACTTAATATTCTCATTGAGAGAAGCGAGTTTGTGCATCACCGGCACGGAGTGCGCAGAATCGCCACACCAACCTTCGTTGATTACCAACCAGGTTTGTTTTCCCTGAAATTTTTTAACCCGATTTTCAATTTCCTGCGGCACACGCAGGGTTTTATCCCATCGCGACATACGGCGCACATTGAGTTGCGAATAGTTTAACAAGCTTTCAGATTGGGTGTCGCCGGTAGATTTTTCTTCGGTGAGCAAATCGTCAATCAATTTCCGGTAGGCTTCGTAGGTTATGGCATTGGCGAGGGATTCTTGAATCAAACGCGTGAGTTGGGTTTGGGTTTCTGTATTCATATTTTTAATTGTAATTTAAACATTCGGTCGATGGGTTCTGTATGAACTTACGGTTACAAAGGTCTGCAAAAAAGACGGTTTTGTATGTAACAGTTGTTACGTCAAAAAAATGATTTTGAGGCGTTTCTCAGTTGCTGTTTTGTCTGTGAATTGCTTGGCAAAACTAAGTTAAAAAGTTAAAAAACATAGTTCAAAACGGCTTTCTGTTGATTAATAAGGGTTTAAAAAGTTTAATGCAAATTAAATTGACAACCAAGTTTGTATAGGACTACTTAATTTGGGCATCTCAAAAACACCAAAAACATGAACAAAGCCAGTCAAAAAACAGCGCGTCAGCTTTCACCGCGTTCACTCTTTATTTGGAGAACCATTCAAATTGCCGTTTGGATAGTAGGGGCAAGCATCCTTTTTAATCTTATTTTCTTTCCAACACTCGGTATTCATCTGTTTTGGAATATACTCATTCCTGTTGCGCCGGCCTTGTTGGTGGTAGGCGTTGGCATTTGGCGGAATGTTTGCCCGATGGCTTCCAATGCGCTTTTTGCCCGACATATGGGACTTTCCAAAAGAAAAAAATTGACCACTTCGCAATCGGGTAGGTTGAATTTGATAGCTGTAATCGCTTTGTTTCTCATCGTTCCGCTGAGGCATGCTTTTTTCGACTTGAACGGGTTTTACACAGCCATGCTCATCATTTCACTGGGATTGATAGCCGTCATCACCGGTTTTTTCTTCGAGTGGAAAAGTGCTTGGTGTTCTGGGCTTTGTCCGGTACACCCGGTTGAAAAATTGTACGGACTGAACAATCAGTTGCCCTTGCCTAATGCCCATTGCGATATGTGCCATAGATGTGTGACGCCTTGTCCCGATTCTACTCTGGGCATTACGCCCTTTTCGTCCAAAAAAACCAACGCCCACAAAGTGTCCGGCTTTTTGATGGTAGCTGCTTTTCCCGGATTTGTCTGGGGCTGGTTTCAAGTACCCGATGTTGACGGCATTTCTAGTTTCGGACAACTTTTTGAAATCTACAAAATGCCTTTTCTCGGGATGTTTGTATCTATAGTGTTGTACCTGGTTTTGAATTACTTTTTCAAGAAAAAAGAATTGGTAGCCATCTTTTCTGCCTCGGCGGTCTCTTGCTATTACTGGTATCGGCTGCCCGCTTTGTTTGGGTTTGGTTTGTATCCGCAGGATGGCATGCTCGTAGATCTTTCGGGCGCTTTACCGAGTTGGACTTTTACCGTTTTAGCCTATATGACAACGCTTTTCTTTTTTTGGTGGATTTTATTCAAAAAACCAAACAAGTTTAGCTGGGTAAACAGACCCGTGTTTGCAGAAAAGGAATAAGGATTCCAATCTTTGTTTAAAAAAAAGTCAATTAAGTACTTAAAGGAGTATTCTCTAAACCTATTTCAAAGTCTTGAGGTCCTTGATGATTCTGAATGCGGTGTCTATCTGCTCGTCGTTGACCAGTATGGTAAACTCATTGGTGGTCGAAATTACCTCATTCAAAATAATGCCCTCCCAGGCCAAGCGTTGAAAGATAAAATAATAAATACCCGGAATCACAATGTTTTCCTCCGGCAGTTTCACCGTAATAGAAGACAAACCCTCTGTTTTTTGGGTCAGTTTCTCTCCGGCAAAAATAGATTCTACCAAACGATTCATAGAATTGCTGACCACGATATTGGTCTCGTTGACACCTCGCGATGAGGTGTAAAAAGCCTCCTTGTTTTTATTGAGTTCTTTGATCAATTCTGCCTGTTTGTTCAATATGGTTTCTGACAAAAGAAAGGTGTAGTCAGTCAGTGAAGAGCGCACTGTAATCTCGCCGATATTTTTCAGCACTTTTAAAATTTTGTAATTGGTGCGAAAATCCAATTCTCCGGTCAAGCGCTTCAAAGCCATGACCACAGCGCCTTGTTTCACCTCTTTGCCCAATTCCTCTTCCAACTCGGGCAATATATTGCGCGAAAGCGATGTAAGATTAATAATACCCTGCGAAAGGGCACTCAATAAAAAGGGTTTGTTCTTGATGTACTGTTCTACAACAGAAGAAATAGTTTTCATGTTTCTGATTGGTTTTTTGAGAAACTATTAAACATTCGTTCAAAGCGCTACTTATCTTATATGTAACACGGCAAAAATAAACAAAGTTTTGATATATTTTGTTAAAAATAACAATGTGTGATAAAAATATGTTTATTCGAAGAAATAAAACGCGTCTTCCAAGTGATGTAGCGTCGGTTTTTCTCCGGGTTTAATCACGATACCGACGATGTCAAATCGAACCGAAACATCTAAATCGTTTTCAATCACAAATTGATCGATGGCGCGCACCAACAGTCCTATTTTTTTCTTGTTCACAAAAGATTCCGGTGTACCAAAATCTGCTGTGCTGCGTGTTTTTACCTCTACCACAGCCAATATGTCATCTTTCTGTGCAATAATATCTACCTCCGCTTTTTGAAAGGTGTAGTTGCGCGCCAAAATCTTGTATCCTTTTTCCACCAAAAAACGGGCGGCCATGGCTTCTCCTTTATGCCCGGTCTCGTTATGTGTAGCCATACTTAAAAAAATTTCAGACTAAAATTAGAAAATTTACCGACAATATTTTAAAAGTCTGTCCGAATAATCATTTTCGTTTTCGAATCCGTATTTTTGCAGCTGACAAAAAAGAAGATATGTCTCAAAAACCGCAACGCTATACCATTACGGCTGCGCTTCCTTATACAAACGGCCCCATTCATATTGGCCATCTGGCAGGCGTATATGTGCCGGCAGATATTTATGCACGATACCTCAGGCTAAAAGGGAAGGATGTGCTTTTTGTTTGCGGCAGCGATGAACACGGTGTGCCTATCACCATCAAAGCAAAGAAAGAAGGCATCACTCCGCAAGAATTGGTGGACAAATACCACAAAATCATTAAAGATTCTTTCGAAGCTTTCGGAATTACTTTTGACAATTATTCTCGCACTTCTGCCAAAATCCACCATGAAACGGCCTCAGATTTTTTTAAAACACTATACGATAAGGGCAAATTTATAGAACAGGTAACGGCTCAGTTATACGACGAAAAAGCCAACCAATTTTTGGCCGATAGATTTGTGGTAGGCACCTGTCCGAAATGTGGCAACGAAGACAGTTATGGCGACCAATGCGAACGCTGTGGCACCTCTCACAATGCAACAGACCTCATCAACCCGCGTTCTGCCATCACCGGAAGTAAACCCACGTTGCGCGAAACCAACCACTGGTTTTTGCCTTTGAACGAATATGAAGACTGGCTCAAAAAATGGATTTTGGAAGACCACACCGAATGGAAACCTAATGTTTACGGACAGGTGAAAAGTTGGATAGACGATGCACTCAAGCCCCGAGCGGTCACCCGCGATTTGGATTGGGGCATTCCCGTTCCTTTGCCCGGTGCAGCGGGAAAGGTGCTCTACGTTTGGTTTGATGCACCTATCGGATACATTTCTGCCACCAAAGAATGGGCCGCGCAACACGGAAAAGATTGGGAACCCTATTGGAAAGATGCAAATACCCAACTGATTCACTTTATTGGTAAAGACAATATCGTTTTTCACTGCATCATATTTCCTGCCATGCTCAAAGCAGAAGGAAGCTACATCTTACCCGAAAATGTACCGGCCAATGAATTTCTAAATTTGGAAGGCAACAAACTTTCTACTTCCAAAAATTGGGCTGTTTGGCTTCACGAATATCTCGAAGATTTTCCGGACAAGCAAGATGTGCTTCGCTATGTGCTCACAGCCAACGCCCCCGAAACCAAGGACAACGATTTTACCTGGAAAAATTTTCAGGACAGAAACAACAGCGAACTTGCTGGAATTTTTGGCAATTTCATAAACCGCGTCATTGTACTCACCCAAAAATACTATGAAGGCAATGTCCCAACACCCAAAAAATATTTTGACGAACTGGCAACCATCAAACAGTACAAAGACGAAATAGGGCATGCCATAGAAACTTTTCGCTTTCGCGAAGGCTCTCAAAAACTCATAGATCTCGCCCGTAAGGGAAATCAATTTTTACAGCAACAAGAACCCTGGAAAAAAATTAAAACGCATCCGGAAGAAGTAGCCGATATAATGTTTGCCGCGCTGCAGTTTGCCGCCGCCTTAGCCTATTTGTCCGAACCTTTTTTGCCGCATACGAGTACCAAGTTGAAAAAGACATTAGGTTTACCCCAAATAGCTTGGGACGCTGTTGAAATTGACAAAGACCACAACCGTTTTCTTATGAATTCGGGACAGTCGGTCACGGATAACCAAGAGATTCTTTTCCCGCAGATTGAAGATGCCGATATTCAAAAACAAATAGACAAGCTTTTAGCTACCAAAAAAGTAAACGCCATGGAAAAAAAAGTTGCCACACCCATCAAACCAAATATCACTTTTGAAGATTTTTCCAAAATGGATTTACGTGTTGGCACCATTATCAAAGCCGAAAAAATGCCCAAAACAGACAAGCTTTTGGTGATGGAAGTCGACCTTGGCACTGAAGTGCGTACCATTGTCAGCGGTATTGCCCAAAGTTTTGCTCCCGAAGAAGTTATCGGTAAAAGCGTAACCGTACTGGCCAATTTGGCACCGAGGAAGCTTCGAGGTGTTGAGAGCCAAGGCATGATATTACTCACAGAAAATAAAGATAAAAAATTTGTCTTTATCAACCCGGATGAAGAAGGATGCGAGAACGGCGCCACCATCGCCTAAAAACACGCAATCAGCTGACAGCCCCCGCCAAAACAATAGTTTTGAAAATAAAACCCTATTTACTTGACAACCCCTGTTTTGAGGGCGTATATTTGCGCCTTGTAAAAATTTGACCCTATCAAAGGTTATTTATAGAAAAAATATGAAATTATCCCACTTTAATTTTAATCTGCCTCCAGAATTACTCGCAGAATATCCGACTGAGAATCGCGACGAGTGCCGCTTAATGGTCATTGACCGGGCAAAAAAAACCATCGAACACAAAATTTTTAAAGACGTCATCGATTACTTTGACGAAGGCGACGTGATGGTACTCAACAACACTAAAGTATTTCCGGCGCGTCTTTTTGGAAATAAAGAAAAAACCGGCGCACGCATAGAGGTTTTCCTTTTGCGTGAACTTAACCAAGAACAGCGTTTGTGGGACGTTTTGGTAGATCCTGCACGAAAAATTCGCATCGGGAACAAGCTCTATTTTGGCGATTCGGACGAGGTAGTCGCCGAGGTGATAGACAACACCACGTCTAGAGGCAGAACGCTGCGTTTTTTGTACGATGGCCCTTACGATGCTTTTAGAAAAGCTTTGACGGCACTCGGCGAAACGCCACTTCCCAAGTACATAAACAGACCTGTGTTACCGGAAGATCAGGAAAACTACCAAACCATTTATGCCAAACACGAAGGTGCCGTAGCTGCGCCAACAGCCGGATTGCATTTTTCTAAACAACTCCTGAAAAAACTCGAAATAAAAGGAATCGATTTTGCAGAAATCACTTTGCATGTGGGTTTGGGCACTTTTAATCCGGTAGAAGTGGAAGATTTGTCTAAACACAAAATGGACTCTGAAGAAATTAATATTCCTATCGAAACTGCGGAAAGGGTAAACACCGCACTCTCTGAAAAAAGAAGGATTTGCGCCGTGGGTACTACGGTGGTCAGAGCACTCGAAACATCGGTTTCCTCTAGCCAAACCTTGAATCCATACAACGGCTGGACCAACAAATTTATCTTCCCGCCACACGAGTTTAGTATTCCCAATGCTATGATTACTAATTTTCACACACCCAAATCAACCCTATTGATGATGGTGTCTGCATTTACGGGTCACGATTTGATGAAAAAAGCCTACGAAGAGGCCATAAAAGAAAAATATCGCTTTTACTCTTACGGCGATGCAATGCTTATCATCTGATACGGCACAAAAAAAACCGCTCCTGAAAAGAGCGGTTTTTTTTTATGAATACTTCTCGAAACCTAATTTTGAAAATCGGCTTCGCTGACACCTTCATTGATTTTGATGTCTGTAAATTTCACTGTAAACTTTTGTGGGCCTACACTTTGGGTCACCTCAAAAGGAACTTTAATACCCGATACGTCTCTGTAGTCTGCATAGGTAGCTGTTTGGGTAAGGGTCATACCTTGTGCGCTCATCGAAGCCTCGGTTTGTAGTAACAATCCGGAATCTTTGGCGTAATATCTGAAAGATTCTTTGCCCGCCGGAGAAATCACTTTGAGCTTATAAGCTTCTTGATCTGATACATTTTCAAAACCTTCTACGGAAAGTTTATATCCTTCTTGAACGTAGTACAATTCGGGGAAAATAGGACGTTCGTCTTTTTGTTCGCTCAATTGTTCGCCTTCCAAGGAAACTTTTTGCCCTTGCGCTTCTTGGTAGCCGGATTCGCCGTTGAATACAAGTTTTTGCAAGGTGCCCATACCATCTGCAGATATTTCTGCTACTTGTTTGTTTGGAACCATGGTTTTAGACGTTACTTTAAGTGCAAAAGGTGCTGCACCTTCCATGGTAGCAAGGCTGTACACGCTGTTTACCGCAGCGGCTTTGTCTCTGCCGCCTACTGCTTTCAAATAGTTTTCCAACACAATCTCGGGAGCTACGGTTGGTAAGTCCTCATTCTTGAGTAAAGGATTGTCTGCTTTGTTGGCGTATTTGTCAAAATAGAAGATCGGCAAATTCAGTTTTTGCAATCCTTCCAAAACTTCAGAAGCTTTACCGGTAACTACGATTCTAAGGTTGTCTGCTTTGTAATATTTTTTGGCTACGCGCAATACGTCATCTTTGGTTACCGCGTTTATTTTTTGCAAATAGGTCTCGTAAAAGTTTGCAGGCAAGTTTTCTGTGTGAATATTGAGTGCAAAACGAGCTTGGGTTTGTGGGTTTTCGAGCGACATCACAAAAGACCCGTTGTATTCTGCTTTGGCACTGGAAAGTTCTTCATCGGTTACGCTTTCTGTGCGAATTTTTTTAATTTCTTTCAAAAACTCGGTGACAGCACTGTCCGTTACTGCGTTTCTGACACTAGCTGAGGCCACAAAACGCACGGGATATCTCTTGTCGTTGCCCACCCTAGAATACGCACCGTAGGTAAAACCCTTGTCTTCGCGCAAGTTTAAAAAGAGGCGGGCATTGGCGCCACCTCCCAGTATATTATTGGCTATTAACAATGGAAAATAATCCGGATCCGATAATTTTAAACTGATTAGATTTTGAACAGCTATTTCAGATTGTACTGCGTTGGGCATATCCACAAAGTTGATCTGTGTATATTGCGCATCTGAGGGGCTTGTGTAAGTAATGTTAGGCGCTTTGGCGGAAGTCCAAGAAATAAACTCTTTTTCAACCAAGGCTTTAACCTCAGAAAAAGTAACATCGCCCACCACAATTAAGTACGCATTTTCCGGTACGAAGAAATTTTGGTGGTAGCGCTGCACATCTGCCAAGCTAATGTTGTTTACAGAGGCTTCGGTGACAAATTCGCCATACGGATGGCTTGTACCGTAAGCCAAAGCAGCTTCTACACGTCTGGCAGCAGCAGTTACGCTTTTGGCATCCGTTTTCAGTCCTTCTATAAGTTTATCTTTTTCCTTTTGAAATTCTTCCTCGGTAAACAGCGGGTTTTGTAGGCCATCTGCCAGGAGTTTCAAAATTCTGGGAAAGTATTTAGATAGGCTGTTAGCAAAAGCACCGGAACCCGAAAAATTGATGGAAGCTCCTAGAAAATCAACTTCTTCGTTGTACTTGTCTTTGGGAATTGAGGTGGTCCCATTGCCAATCATAGCGGCAAAAATATCGACTACACCGGCTTTTTCGCCCTCCAAAAGAGGGGCGTTGTCCAATGACAAGCTGATGTTGACACGCGGCAATTTGTGGTTTTCAACAACCAATACTTTGAGGCCGTTGTTGAGCTGAAACTCTTGAGGTGTCCCAAGTTGTATCTTCGGTGCAGGCCCGGGTTTGGGCTGTTGGCTGCGGTCTATTTGAGCAAAAAGCGTAAGGCTGAAAAAAACAGCCATAACAATTGTGATACATTTTAATTCTATGCGTTTCATGTGCTTTTCTTTTTAGTTGTTTTTTTCAGGTACATAATCCAATACCAATCGCTGATTGGGATTCAAATATTTTTTGGCCACTTCTCTAATCTCTTCACGGGTGATAGAACGGTATATATCAATTTCTGTGTTGATCAGGTTGGTGTCGCCGTACAACATGTGATAATTAGCTAAGTTTGATGCGATGCCGGACACACTGGTGTTGGAATTGACAAACTGGTTTTCGATTTTATTTTGAAGTTTTTGAAAATCTCTTTCAGAAATGAGGTCGGTTTGAAGCTTGGTAATTTCTACGTCTATGTCTGCAACTAGATCCGAAAGTAAAGTTCCACCCATGGGAATACCAAAAACAATATAAGTGCTGTAGTCTTCCTGGCTCAAGTTAATGGCCTGAACTGCCAAAGCTTTTTTCTGTTCGTCAACCAATTTTTTGTATAGAACCGAACTTTTGCCATCGCTAAGGTAAGTAGAAATCATATCCAAAACACGGGCGTCGCGCGTCTTAAAAGAAGGGGTTCTGTAGGCAATTACAGAAGCGGGCAACTGTATGTTGGGATCCGAAAATTCAGCTTTTATAGGTGAGGTAATCGGTTCTTCTTTTGCAAAATCTTTGCTGATTTCAGCACCTCTGGGAATAGGGCCAAAATAGTCTTCCACCATTTTCTTGGTTTTGGCTATGTCAATATCTCCCGCAACCACCAAAGTAGCATTGTTGGGCACGTAGAATTTTTTGTTGAATGCTAAAAACTCATCCAGTGTAGCGGCGTCCAAATGCTCCATTGAGCCAATTGTCGTCCAACGATACGGGTGTTTTTTAAATATGTTTTCCTTCACAGCCTCCAGAATTCTTCCGTAAGGTTGGTTGTCCACACGAAGTCTTCTTTCTTCTTTGACCACTTCATTCTGTGTGTCCACACCAATTTGATTGATAATGGGGTGTAAGAGCCTTTCAGACTCCATCCACAAACCCAACTCAAGATTGTTGGACGGGAAAACTTCATAATAATAGGTGCGATCGTCATTGGTGGTTGCGTTGTTTTGTCCGCCATTGGCAGAAACAATTTTAAACCACTCACCTCTTTCGATGTTTTGAGTACCTTCAAAGAGCAGGTGTTCGAAAAAATGGGCAAATCCGGTTCGTTGCGGATCTTCATCTTTTGCGCCAACGTGGTAGGCCACAGAGGTAATGACTACCGGAGCCGTGTTGTCTTGATGCAAAATGACGTGCAACCCATTGGGCAAATCGTATTCTTCAAAAGAAACTTGCTGCGCTCCCACATACAAGCTCACTAGGAACAAGCCTAAACTGAAAATTTTTTTCATAGCTTTTGTTAATGTTTATAATTAGATTCGACTAACCAATTTGTCTGTAACAATGTTAGTTTGTTACAAATGTATTTAAAATAGCCCATAATTTTCCTAAGACCTTTTTATATTAACATAAAAAAAACTTAATTTGCAATGACGAAAAACACTAACCAAATTTCCGACACCATGAAAAACGAAACCGTTGTCCCGCTCAAGTACGGCTTTCAAATTGCAATTTCGTTGATTGCATATTTCTTGATTGTAAGACTATTCAACTCGCATGAAAATCCGTGGCTCAGGCTCTTCAATGGCGTCATTATGGCCCATGGAATTTTTCTCGCCATTCGCTCCTATAAGCGTCGCGACACCGATGGATTCACCTATTTTGAAGGCTTCAAAATAGGCGTTAAAACGGGTTTTCTTACCACTTTTGTGTTTGTGGCATTTATGGGTCTTTACATGTTTCACGTTGATCCCACCTTTGTAGATGTGGTTATGGCAGATTGGAAATCCGAATATGACAACGGTGCCGGCATCCTCATTTTTGTGTTGCTCATAGAGGGAATTACCTCCACCTTGGTGCTTACCCTCACCTTTATGCAACTGTTCAAAAAATCGTGGAACGTAAAATAGTATGAAGCATTTTTTAAAACAAACTCATTTTCAGTTATTTGCTTTCAAAAATGTAATAAAACCCGAAATATTATAATTCTGCTGAAAAGCTGAAAATAAGGTTTTTCACTTTAAAAAAAATTATATCTTTGCAGACTCAAAAGTTGAGAGAAGATGAATTTGTTGAAGGCGTATGACATACATTTTTCCGGACTCAAAATCGGAAATCATGTGTATGAGTATGAAATTGATGGGAAGTTCTTTGAAAATTACGATTATGAAGATTTCAACGATGTAAACGCACATGTTTCGCTGAATTTTCATAAAAACAGTAATCATTTTGAATTGGATTTCAACGCACAAGGCGTCGCAAATGTCAATTGCGATTTGACAAACGAGCCCTATGACCAAGCTTTCAAAGGCAGTTTCAGGCTTGTTGTGAATTTTGGTGTAGCGTTTGACGATACTCACGATGAAATTTTGATTATTCCTCACGGCGAATCAACAATCAACGTGGCTCAATACATTTACGAACTCATCGTGCTGAGTGTACCTATGAAAAGGACACATCCCGGCATTAAAGACCGAAGCCTTCCCGAAGAAATCTTACAAAAATTAGATTCCCTCAATACCATTCAACCCAAAACAAACGAAACAGAAAATGATCCCCGATGGGATAATTTAAAAATTTTATTAACGCATAATAAGCAAAACGATGGCACATCCTAAGAGAAAAACCTCTAAGACCAGAAGAGACAAAAGAAGAACACATTACAAAGCCGAAACACCTCAATTGGCTACTTGTCCTACTACCGGCGAGGCACACCTATATCACCGTGCACACTGGCATGAAGGCAAACTTTACTACAAAGGTAAAGTTGTGATTGACAATGTTGAAGCTGTAGCTTAAAAGAAACAAAATGTACGTATAACTCTCACCCCCTGTGAGAGTTTTTTTGTGTCCTAAAATGTTAAAGTAGTAGTTTTTTAGGACATCCTTGCGTAAAATTGTTACTTTCATTTAATTTTTCAACGAAATTTTTTCGTTTATGAGTCAGATACATGCCGCCATTACAGCCGTAGGTTCCTATGTTCCGGACTATGTGCTCACTAACCAAGAGTTAGAAACTTTAGTCGATACAAACGACGAGTGGATTACTACCCGAACCGGCATCAAAGAACGACGTATCTTAAAAGAACCCGGAAAAGGCACTTCTTTTTTGGCCATTAAAGCCGCCCAAAATCTACTCAAAAAAAAACAACTCGACCCTGCAGAAATCGATTTGGTGATAGTGGCAACGGCAACCCCCGATCTTCCGGTGGCCGCCACCGCAGTTTTTGTGGCATCAGAAATTGGAGCGGTCAACGCATTTGCGTATGATCTTCAAGCCGCTTGTTCCGGATTTCTTTATGGCATGTCAACTGCCGCCGCTTATATCTCTTCAGGTCAATACAAAAAAGTGCTGCTTATCGGAGCCGATAAAATGTCGTCTATCATAGACTATAAAGACAGAGCCACCTGCATCATCTTCGGCGATGGCGCCGGTGCGGTTCTTTTCGAACCCAATGAAGAAGGTCTGGGCCACCAAGATGAAATCTTGCGCAGTGACGGTATCGGTAGAGAATTTCTGAAAATAGAAGCCGGTGGTTCTATCAAACCGGCAACAATGGAAACCGTTCAGAACAAAGAGCATTTTGTGTATCAGGACGGCAAAACCGTTTTTAAATTTGCCGTAACCAATATGGCAGATGTATCTGTCAAAATTATGGACAGAAACCATTTGACCCCTACAGACGTCCATTGGTTGGTACCACACCAGGCGAACAAACGCATTGTTGACGCTACAGCCAGCCGAATGGGTATAGAAGAACACAAAGTTTTGATGAACATTGAACGCTATGGCAATACAACCTCAGCAACCTTGCCGCTATTGCTTAGCGATTACGAAAGACAATTCAAAAAAGGAGACAACCTAATTTTTGCTGCTTTTGGTGGTGGATTTACATGGGGTTCCTTATATTTGAAGTGGGCTTATAATTCCTAAATAACTAACAAACCTCAATCATGGATTTAAAAGAAATTCAAAACCTCATTAAATTCGTTGCACGCTCGGGCGCATCGGAAGTAAAGTTAGAAACAGGAGATTTTAAAATTACCATTCGCACAGGCGCAGTCGGTGATGATTCTCGCAGCGAAACAAACTTCCAACATGGAACTCCTATGGCTACGACCATTATCCCGCAAATGCCCGTGCAACAAGCGCAACAACCTGCTGCTCCTCAAACGGCACAACCCGCAGCCGAGCCTGCGGAAGATTCCAAGTACGTGGTCATCAAATCGCCTATTATCGGTACTTTTTACAGAAAACCAAGTCCGGACAAGCCGGTATTTGTAGAAGTTGGCTCAAGCATACAAAAAGGCGACGTGCTCTGTGTAATTGAAGCGATGAAATTGTTTAATGAAATTGAATCTGAAATTTCAGGCAAAATCGTTAAAGTTTTGGTAGATGACAGTTCTCCCGTAGAATTCGACCAACCTCTGTTTTTGGTGGATCCTGCCTGATGCGTTTCCGGACCTAACAGCCAGTAATCCTTAAAACACAACCAACAGCAACGAATTATGTTCAAAAAAATTCTTATAGCCAACAGAGGAGAAATAGCCCTTAGGGTTATTCGAACTTGCAAAGAGATGGGTATCAAAACGGTCGCTGTGTATTCCACTGCCGATGCTGAAAGCCTTCACGTTCGCTTTGCAGATGAAGCCGTTTGCATAGGGCCACCACCCAGTAAAGATTCCTATCTAAAGATTTCCAACATCATTGCTGCAGCCGAAATTACCAATGCTGATGCCATACATCCGGGTTATGGCTTTCTATCCGAAAATGCTCGGTTTTCGAAAATATGTAAAGAACACGGTATCAAATTCATTGGCGCTTCCCACGATATGATCGACAAAATGGGAGACAAAGCTACCGCTAAAGCCACT
Organism: Flavobacteriaceae bacterium; assembly: GCA_032251335.1. GTDB lineage: Bacteria > Bacteroidota > Bacteroidia > Flavobacteriales > Flavobacteriaceae > UM-FILTER-40-17. Next base: position 17,084 of record JAVVDW010000016.1, read on the forward strand.
ATGAAAGCCGCCGGTGTACCCACCATTCCCGGTTCCGAAGGTTTGTTGGAGTCTTATGAAATAGCCGAGAAAACTGCCGAGAAAACAGGTTACCCCGTCATGCTCAAAGCAACAGCCGGGGGCGGAGGAAAAGGCATGCGTGCCGTTTGGAAAAAAGAAGATTTGAAAAAAGCTTGGGAAAGCGCTAGGCAAGAATCCGCTGCAGCCTTCGGAAACGACGGCATGTATATGGAAAAACTGATTGAAGAACCACGCCATATCGAAATTCAAGTAGTGGGAGACAGCACCGGACGCGCTTGCCACCTCTCTGAAAGAGACTGCTCCGTTCAACGCCGTCATCAAAAATTGACAGAGGAAACCCCCTCGCCTTTTATGACAGATGCCCTCAGAAAAAAAATGGGAGATGCAGCCGTAAAAGCCGCAGAATTCATTAAATATGAAGGTGCAGGAACTGTGGAGTTTTTGGTAGACAAACACCGAAACTTCTACTTCATGGAAATGAACACGCGTATTCAGGTAGAACACCCCATCACCGAACAAGTCATTGATTACGATTTGATACGCGAGCAAATTCTCGTCGCTGCCGGCGTCCCTATTTCTGGAAAAAATTATACCCCAAAACTACACGCTATCGAATGTAGAATCAACGCCGAAGATCCCTACAACGATTTCCGTCCGAGTCCGGGTAGAATTACCACACTGCATGCCCCCGGCGGGCACGGCGTCCGTATAGACACACACGTGTATTCCGGATACGTTATACCACCCAACTACGACTCAATGATTGCCAAACTTATCACCACTGCTCAAACACGTGAAGAAGCCATCGCCAAAATGCGACGCGCCTTAGATGAGTTTGTAATAGAGGGCATCAAAACCACGATTCCTTTTCACCGCCAATTGATGGACCATCCGGATTATATTTCGGGTAACTACACCACCAAGTTTATGGAAAACTTCGTGATGGCACCCCCGAAAGAATCTTAAAAGTAAAAAAAAGCCTCTCATTAGAGAGGTTTTTTTATTTTTATACAAATTATAACCTCATGAACCATTCCTCCCGCAGAATTTTTTTGCGAAACACAACCTTAGCGAGTTCTGCACTCATCGCACCAAATTTTTTGAGTTGTCAGCAAAAAATTACACCTGTTTTAGAAACCTATAAACCGCAAATTTTATCCACCTGGAATCACGGCATGCCTGCCAACAATGAAGCTTGGAAAATCCTCCAACAGACCGGCAATATTGTAGATGCCGTGGAACAAGGCGTCCGTGTAACCGAATCTGACCCGGATAACCTCAGTGTCGGTTTGCAAGGACTTCCAGATAGAGACGGTATCGTAACGCTCGATGCTTCCATCATGAAAGGAGACGGATCTTGCGGCTCGGTTTCCTTTGTTAGGCAAATAAAACACCCTATCACGCTGGCACGACGTGTGATGGAAAACACCCCGCATGTGATGCTCAGTGGCGAAGGCGCCAGGCGATTTGCCATTGCAGAAGGCTTCGCGTTAGAAACAGAAAAACTTAGTCCAAAAGCGGAAGCTGCCTACCAAAAGTGGCTGGAAAGTGCGCAATACAAACCCATAGTCAATATTGAAAACCACGATACCATCGGCATGATAGGTATCGATGCCGAAGGCCGTTTGGCCGGTGCTTGTACCACCAGCGGTCTTGCCTACAAAATGCACGGGCGTGTGGGCGACAGTCCCATTATTGGAGCCGGACTTTACGTTGACGACGAAGTGGGTGCCGCTACCGCTACCGGACTTGGCGAAACCATTATCAAAATTTGCGGCAGTTTCCTGATTGTAGAACTTATGCGCCAAGGGCGGAGCCCTCAGGAAGCTTGTGAAGAAACGGTCAGAAGATTGGTGGCAAAAAGCAAAGCAAACATAAAAGACGTGCAAGCCGGATTCTTAGCCATTAATAAAGATGGTGCTTTTGGCGCTTATGCCGTACAACCGGGGTTTAATTTTGCACAACACCATCCGGCTAAGCAAGCGCTTGTCGATTCACAAAGCTATTTTCCGCAACATGGCTGATATCTTACTGGAAGCACCCGTTTTCAACTTGGAATCGGCACTTCAAGCAGCGGCATTTGGCGTAGATAGAATTGAACTCTGTGCCGATTTCGATTCGGGTGGCACAACGCCTTCCTTAGGTTTGTTTCAAGAAATTAAAAAATCTGTTGATATCCCGGTCTTTGTGATGATTCGCCCAAGAGGCGGTCTCTTTACGTATTCGGAAACGGAAATAAGCGTCATGCTTAACGACATACAACTATTCAAAAATTTCGGCGCAGACGGCTTTGTTTTTGGCATACTGACCTCGGATGGCATGGTCGATTCGGAAAATTGTAAAAAATTGTTGTCAGCTGCCAAGGCATTGCCCTGTACTTTTCACCGCGCTTTCGATCTTTGCAAAAACCCCGAAGCAGCACTTGAAACCCTGATTGAACTCGGATTTAAACGCATTCTGACTTCCGGTGCGCAACCTAATGTAGAAAAAGGTTTGGATAACTTAGTACGATTTTTAACGCTGGCCAAAAACCGCATCATCATCCTACCGGGCGGAGGTATGAAACCCAAATGGATTGAACCCCTTCGCAAAACCCAAATGTTGCAGGAGGTTCATGCGAGTTGCAAGTGTATTTCTTCGTCAGAGGCTTTTAGCCATCCTTTGTCGGCTGGTTTTGGAAAGACTCCGGGCATCTCCAAATCTTGCATAGAGGAATTTCGGACACTTTTAAAAAATTGAATGTCCACACGGTTTCTGTGCTGTCTTTTTTGAAAACTTGTGTATTAAAAAAGTGCAAACAGGTTTTCATTTTAGGGATAGAAATGTATCTTTAACTGCTGTAATCTTCCCGCTATGTACCTGATTTTTGATACCGAAACTACCGGAATTCCCGCCCGTTATGATGCGCCCATAAGCGACTCCGACAATTGGCCGCGTTGCGTGCAGCTCGCCTGGCAGCTTCACAACAGTGTGGGGGAAATCTTAGAGCAGCAAGATTATATCATTCGTCCGGATGGTTATACCATTCCGTATGAAGCAGAAAGCATACACGGTATTTCTACCGCTTTGGCAGAAGCAGAGGGTATCGACTTGCAAGGGGCACTTTCACACTTCAAGGAAGCTGTTGACAAAGCGCAGGTTTTGGTCGGTCAAAATTTGAGCTTTGACCTTAAAATTTTGGGTGCCGAGTTTTATAGGCTTAAAACGGAAAATCCGTTAACAGACATGCCTGTATTGGACACGTGTACCGAAGAAACGGCATTTCTTTGTAAACTACCCGGCGGACGAGGCGGCAAATTCAAAACGCCAAAGCTGTTTGAATTGCACGAACATCTTTTTGACGAAACTTTTGCGGAGGCACACAACGCTTCGGCAGACGTTGAAGCTACGGCCAGATGTTTTTTCGAGTTAAAAAGAAGGCAATTTTTTCCCTTGGAAAAACTGCCTGTTCTAGCGGATGAGTTTGCACAATTTTTAGCTCAAAATCCGAATCCTATCAAACCTTTAGGCGTTCGGCATCGCGACCTAAAAGCGGCCTCGGCCAAGCTCAGACCCGCCGAAGATACCGGCAAAGCCGCTCGGCTGAGCGTAGATGAAAAAGAAGCTTTTCAAAATGCCCGATTTTCTCACCTGCACACCCATTCTCGTTTTTCCGTATTGCAAGCCACTTCTACTTTTAAGGAATTGGTGTCCGAATCCGTAAAACAAAATATGCCGGCACTGGCCGTCACTGACATCGGCAATATGATGGGTGCTTTTTTATTCGTAAAAGAAGTAGCCAATCAAAATAAACTTGCGGCCGAACAACACAAAAAAGAGGGTAAAGACACGCCGTTTGAACCGCTCAAACCCATAGTGGGCTGTGTGTTTCACGTATGTGAAGACTGCTCAGACAAAAGCCACAAAGACAATGGCTACCAAATGGTTTTTTTAGCGAAAAACAAAAACGGCTATAGAAACCTGTGTAAACTTTCATCTTTGGCCTTCACCCAAGGTTTCTACTACGTACCGCGCATCGACAAAAAGCTTGTGGAAACCTATAAAGAAGACCTCATCGTGCTTTCGGGAAATGTGTATGGAGAACTCTATGCTAAAATTCTAAACCTTGGCGAGCATCAGGCCGAAGAGGCGTTGCTGTGGTGGAAAGAAACTTTTGCCGACGATTTTTATATTGAAATCAACAAGCACGGACAGCAGGACGAAGACCGGGCCAACGAAGTGTTGCTTCAATTTTCAAAAAAACACCATGTAAAAATTGTTGCGACCAACGCCACCTTTTACACCTATAAAAAAGATGCCGAGGCACACGATATTTTGCTCTGCGTCAAAGACGGCGAAAAGCGTGCAACTCCTAAAGGAAGAGGCCGTGGATACAGATACGGACTCGACAATCAGGAATACTATTTTAAATCGGGTGATGAAATGAAAGCTGTTTTCAAGTCTATGCCCGAAGCCATTCTCAACGTGCAAGAGGTTGTAGATAAAATAGAAGTGTACAGCTTGGCAAGGGAAGTGTTGCTCCCAAAATTTGACATTCCAAAAGATTTTGAATCGAATAATCCTGAAGGCGACGACAAGGCCGCAGAAAATGCCTATTTAAAATTCCTTACCTACAAAGGTGCGGAAAAGCGCTATCCCAAACTTACAGATGAGATACGGGAACGCATCGATTTTGAATTGGAAATTATAGCCAAAACAGGCTATCCGGGTTATTTTTTGATTGTACAAGACTTCATTGCCGAGGCACGAAAGATGGATGTTTCTGTGGGACCGGGCAGGGGTTCTGCAGCGGGTTCGGCCGTAGCCTATTGCCTTGGTATCACCAATATAGACCCCATTGCTTACGACTTGCTCTTTGAGCGTTTTCTGAATCCGGAAAGGGTTTCGCTACCGGATATCGATATCGATTTTGACGACGACGGCCGAAGCAAAGTGATGGATTATGTCATCAAAAAATACGGTGCCAACCAAGTAGCGCAAATCATCACTTATGGCACTATGGCTGCCAAGTCGGCACTTAGAGATACGGCCCGGGTGTTAGATTTGTCTTTGCCCGATGCCGATCGGTTGGCCAAAATGATTCCCGACAATTTGTCTTTGCAAAAAATATCGCTTTTAGATGTATTGCAAAAACCTTTGGAAGATTTAAAAGAAAAAGTGCGTTCGGAAGATTTTCAATCACTCAGCGACCTTCGCGACCTTTCCGAAAATGACGATTTGATGGGCGAAACCATTCGGCAAGCTGCCGTGTTGGAAGGCTCGCTTCGCAATACCGGCATTCATGCTTGTGGCGTCATCATCACGCCCGAAGATTTAACCAATTTGGTGCCTATTGCCACGAGTAAAGAATCTGACTTGTATGCCACGCAGTTCGACAACTCGGTCGTAGAATCTGCTGGTTTACTGAAAATGGACTTTTTGGGGCTGAAAACCTTGACGCTTATAAAAGACACACTCAAACTCATCAAATACAGACACCGTGTTGAGTTGGATCCGGATCTTTTTCCTTTGGACGACGCCAAAACCTACGAACTTTTTCAGCGCGGAGAAACCGTCGGAATTTTTCAGTACGAATCTGCCGGTATGCAAAAATATCTGCGAGAATTGAAGCCTACCCAATTCACCGATTTGATTGCCATGAACGCCTTGTACAGACCCGGCCCTATGGACTATTTACCGAGTTTCATCAAACGCAAACAAGGCGAAGAACCCATAGCGTACGAAATCCCTGAGATGGAAGGTATTTTGAAGGAAACCTACGGCATTACGGTCTATCAGGAGCAAGTGATGCTGCTATCGCAGAAACTGGCCAATTTTACCAAAGGCGAAGCCGACATCTTGCGGAAAGCAATGGGTAAAAAAATTATTGAGTTGCTCAACCAACTCAAACCAAAGTTTTTGACAAACGGGCAAAACAATGGCCATCCCAAAGACAAACTCGAAAAAATTTGGAAAGACTGGGAGGCATTTGCCAAATACGCTTTTAACAAGTCGCATGCCACTTGCTATGCCTGGGTGGCCTACCAAACGGCGTATCTAAAAGCCAACTATCCGTCTGAATACATGGCTGCTGTGTTGAGCAACAACATGAGCGACATCAAGAAAGTCAGTTTTTTTATGGAAGAATGCAAACGAATGGGATTGCGTGTTTTGGGTCCGGATGTAAACGAATCTTTTTTCAAATTCACCGTAAACGATGACAACGCCATTCGTTTTGGTATGGGCGCGGTAAAGGGCGTGGGCGCGGGTGCTGTGGAAACTTTTGTAGAAAACCGAAAAGACAGCAAATACAAATCTGTTTTTGATGTGGCCAAAAGGGTAAATTTACAAGCCGCAAACAAAAAAGCTTTTGAAAACTTGGCTTTGGCCGGTGCTTTTGATTCTTTTCCGGGCACGCACAGGGCGCAATATTTTCAGGATGAAGGAGACGGCTTAATTTTTCTGGAGAAAATTATCCGCTACGGTGCCAAGTTTCAGGAAAACGAAAATGCCTCGCAGGTAAGCTTGTTCGGCGATGCCAGCGATGTGCAAATGCCCGAACCGGTTCTGCCGCCTTGCGAGAGCTGGAGCACCATGGAAAAACTGCGAAAAGAAAAAGAAGTGGTTGGTATTTTTATATCTGGACATCCGCTAGATGATTTTGAAACAGAACTCAAATACTTCTGCAACGGAACCCTTGGTATGTTAAAAGATTTGCCGGCACTGCTGAACCGAGATCTGAATATCTGCGGCATCGTTTCCAATGTGATGCATCGGGTTTCTAAAGCCGGGCGAGGTTGGGCGACATTTACCTTAGACGATTACAGCGATTCGCATGAGTTCCGGATTTTTGGAGATGAATATTTAAAACACCGCCACTTTTTGGTCGAAAATTACTTTTTGTACCTAAAAATAAACATCCGCGAGGGCTATGTCAACAAACAAACCGGACAACGCAGCGAACCGGCCATTCAATATCGCGATTTTGAAATGTTGCACGATGTGAGAGAAAAATTGGCGAAAAAACTCATTGTTGAAATTCAAGCCGACACCTTAAACAAAAATACGGTAGAGAAGCTTCGGGAAGTGACAGAAGCAAACCAAGGAAACGTGCCGCTTGAAATTACGTTGGTGCAAGCAGACGCGCAGCTCCACATTACACTACCAAGCCGTAAATACAAGGTAAACCCAACGGACGTCTTATTGGAAAGTCTTAGGGCAAACGATTTTCATTTTCGGTTGAATTAATCTCGGCGAACAAGCATATAGTAATCGTTGTCTAAGGGCAAATAGCCTTGGTTGTAGCAAAAGTAATAGGTAGTGCCTGCCTTGGTGGTATAGAGGTTGGTGATGTATTCAAAATCGAAACCTTTTTCGAGGAGTTTGGTGCGCGACACCTTGGTTTTGCCGTCGCGATTGAGGGTTTGCAGGATGTGAAAATTTTTTCGCAAGCGGTAATTGGTGTTGCGAATCAGGTTTTTTTGGTCGTTTCCGGCGCGGTTGTGGTAGGCATTGCGACAGTAGTCGCTACAGAATTTCTTATCGCTGCGACCGATGATTTTTTCTCCACATTCCGGACAGTTTTTTTCCATGATTACAGTTTTGTAGGAGGACTGTTGTTGTTTTTACCGTTTTTGCTCATGCCTGGTAGTGTATCAAACATCGGGTACTTTCGGCTGAGCTGTAAAGTTAGCAAAAAAACGCAAATTTTAGAATCAATCATTAGCCTGCAATGGGCGATAAGAGGTGTTGGGTGTAGTGCTTTCTGTTATATTTTTAATTTCTACATAGTCAGTTAAAAGTTCATCTATTTCTTCGATTGATTTTTTGTTCGATAAAATTGGTCTCACTGGATGCATTACTTTTTGACGAACTAAATTATAAACTCCTTGAGAGCTAAATTTTGAAGAAAATTTGTTCAGTTTTTTTTTATTCAGTTGGTAAATCTATTATGAATTTTTTGAGTGTAATTCCAACAGTTTGTAAATACATATGTTGGAAAATATCGATATCATGGTTTGTCTTAATATTCTCTTTAAATGTTTTTAATAATTCTTGTAAATGATTATCGGTAGCATTTTCGAATTCAGTTAAAATTTTGTCTTGCGAAATATGTTTTTTGAGAATTTCGGAAACACTCCTTTCAATATCAGCAATAACGAAAAACAGGTAGTTATAGACTAACTGACAATTAAGGTTGACATAAGAAACCAAACCTAATATTTCCTCGTTGTCAGTCAAAAAGTAATAATGCCTACCCTTTTTTCTAAATTTTTTGACAAGATCTTTTAAACTCAACCTGTAATAAATAGTTTGAGTATCTTTAATTTTATTTCTGTTTAAACTGTCATATATATTCCATTCCTGTGTTGAGAAGTAAGAGTTCACATTTCCATTCTCGTCCTCTATAGGTAAAACGTCAAAACGATTTTTTTTCATTATAATCTTCGCTTTTTCTTCATTCGCTGAGTCAGTCGTTATCCAATTCCACTTACTAATTCCAATTTGCGAAGCTGAAACTTCTATTGCAGGGTCATACAAAAATTGTCTTTTAATGTTCATAGTTGTTTTTTTGCATTATACACATCCACTTATTACCACCTTTATTCAGCAAATAATATTACAAAAAAAGGGGGAATTTCTAATTGATTTCAAGATTGATGTTTTGGTTTTAATCTAAAAGTACCACGAGTGGTTCTTTTGACTTTCAACCCCTTTTTATTGATGAATCCGCGTTTACGTATAGAAAGATAAAATCGCCTGCGCTCACTTCCCAATAAAAAAGGGTTTGGCATTTTTTGCAATCTTTTTTATTTTCATCCCAACCTTGCTAACGTACACATTATCAAATAAATATTCATTTACAAACAACTACAAACGTTTACAAATGAAAGTAATTGCTTAAAAACCAAATACACTGATTTACAGCTCTTTACTTTGCATCGTGGTTTTTGAACAAACCCAAAACAGATGTATTAACTTTAAATTTTTTTATCATGAGTACTTTAAGAAACAGCGTACAGCTGATCGGAAACCTAGGCAACGATCCTGAAATTGTAACCCTTGAATCGGGGAAAAAATTGGCTAAACTCTCTTTGGCTACCAACGAGACCTACAAAAACCAAGCCGGCGAAAAAGTCACAGAAACACAGTGGCACAACCTGGTGGCTTGGGGCAAAACCGCCGATGTGATTGAAAAGTTTCTCACCAAAGGAAGAGAAATTGCCGTAAACGGTAAAATCACCTACCGCAACTATGAAGACAAAAACGGCGCAAAACGCTACTTCACAGAAATCGTGGTTAACGAGCTCCAAATGTTGGGTGGCAAATAATTTGCCCGTAAAATCCAACATCTCAAAGAGGTTTTCCCTTATTTTCTTTTACATTTTTCGACCCATCTTGTTAAAAAATGTCAAGTAAAGTTTAGCGGGAAAGCCTCTTTTTATTTTTGAAGCTTTTCTATACAACTTTAAGAGTTTCTAACTTTTTGTGTAGTTTTGTTGAAAACTTACGCATGGCAGGAAACGTTTACGGTTCAATTTTTAGACTTACTACTTTCGGCGAATCACACGGCAAAGGCATCGGTGGTATCATAGACGGTTGCCCCGCGGGTTTAACACTCGATTTCACGGCCATTCAACAAGATTTAGACAGGCGCAAACCCGGACAATCGGCCATTGTCACACAGCGAAAAGAATCGGATGAAGTCCAATTTCTCTCCGGTATTTTTGAAGGAAAAACCACCGGGACACCCATTGCCTTTCTCATTCCAAATACAGATCAGAAGTCGCAAGACTATTCTCATATCAAAGACAGCTATCGGCCCTCACATGCCGACTACACCTACGATCAAAAATACGGCGCGCGCGACTACAGAGGTGGCGGCAGAAGTTCGGCCAGGGAAACCGCCGCTCGGGTAGTGGCCGGAGCCATTGCCAAACAACTGCTCGGCAAGGTGCAAATTCAGGCTTACGTTTCTGCCGTGGGAAATTTAAAATTGGATATTCCTTACCCGCAACTCGATTTGAAAAATGCGGAAACCAACGCCGTTCGTTGTCCCGACACCCACACCGCTTTGCAAATGGAAACCTACATCAAAGACATTCGCAAACAGGGCGATACCGTAGGTGGCATTGTGAGTTGTGTGATCCAAAATGTACCCGTGGGATGGGGCGAACCGGTTTTTGACAAACTCCACGCCGAACTAGGCAAAGCGATGCTTTCCATCAATGCGGTCAAAGGATTTGAATACGGAAGCGGGTTTGCCGGCGCCTGTATGAAAGGCAGCGAACACAACGACCTTTTCGAAACAGACGGCACCACCAAAACCAACCACAGTGGTGGTGTACAAGGTGGTATTTCCAATGGAATGGATATCTATTTCAACGTAGCCTTCAAGCCCGTGGCTACACTTATCCAAAATCAGGAGACGATAGACAAACACGGCCAACCGACAACCATTATGGGCAAAGGCCGTCACGATCCGTGTGTGGTTCCCAGAGCAGTTCCCATCGTAGAAGCTATGGCCGCATTGGTTCTAGCCGATTTTTATTTGAGAAACCAATCCGCAAAAATTCGATAAATGGGATAGATTCAAATCTTTGTAAACTTAATAGCTATCCGATTTTTTTAAAATTCAGGAATGAAGTATTGATGTGATAAAAAACAAAACAGATGAAAAAACTCGCCCTACACTGGCAAATCTTATTAGGAATGGCTTTTGGAGCCATCTTTGCTTTCATTTTTATCCGGTTTTCTTGGGGAACTGCATTCATCACAGATTGGATAAAACCCTTTGGTAATATTTTTATCAACGCGCTCAAACTCATTGCCGTCCCTTTGATTTTTGCCTCATTGGTCAACGGTATTGCCGAATTGAAAGACATCTCCAAGCTTTCAAAAATGGGCGGCCGCACCATAGTGATGTATTTATTTACCACTTTGATTGCCGTATCCATTGGTCTCGTAATTGTAAACCTTATCAATCCCGGAAAATCCATCGCCCCGGAAACGCGCGAACAACTCATGCAGAGCTATGAAGGTGATGCCGGACAGAAAATTTCGGAAGCGCAACGACAAAGAGACGCTGGACCGCTACAAGCTTTGGAAGATTTAGTGCCCAGCAATTTTTTTGCAGCCGCTTCGGACAACGGAAACATGCTACAAGTGATCTTTTTTGCACTGTTTTTTGGGGTTTCATTGATTTTGATTCCCGAGAAAACTTCAAAACCGGTGATGGAATTTTTCAACGGTTTCAACGAGGTCATTCTCAAAATGATAGATTTAATCATGATGGCTGCACCCTACGGCGTATTTGCCCTTTTGGCTTCTTTGGTGGCCGAAGCACCGAGCAAAGATTTGTTTATCGCCTTGTTGTGGTACGCCTTTACGGTGGTGCTCGGTTTGGCTTTGATGTTGGGCGTCTATTTGCTGATTGTTTGGGTCTATACCAAGCGCAAGCCTTCTTTCTTTATGAAAGGCATGGCACCGGCGCAACTGTTGGCTTTTTCCACCAGCTCAAGTGCCGCAACCCTGCCCGTTACCATGGAACGCGTAGAAAAACACTTGGGTGTTGAAGACGATGTGGCGAGTTTTGTATTGCCCATCGGAGCCACCATCAACATGGACGGCACAAGTTTATACCAAGCCGTTGCAGCCGTTTTTATTGCACAAGCCTTTGGTATGGATTTGAGTTTAGGCGCGCAACTTGGGATTATTGCTACGGCCACTTTGGCCTCTATTGGCAGCGCGGCGGTTCCCGGAGCGGGTATGGTCATGTTGGTAATTGTGCTGGGGCAAGCCGGCATTCCCGAAGCCGGTCTGGCGCTGATTTTTGCAGTGGACAGACCTTTAGATATGTGTCGTACCATCATCAACGTATCCGGAGATGCCACGGTTTCTATGAGTGTCGCTAAGTCTTTTGGGCTATTAAAAGAAGAAGACCAACTCGATCAGGAGCTGACAAGTTAAATAAATTCGATGACTCAAAAGATTGTTTTCATTACAGGCGCATCTTCAGGCATTGGGCTGGCCATAGCCAATTACCTCCACCAGAATGGTTACAAGGTTTTTGGCACAAGTCGAAATCCTGAAAAGATAAAGCAAAATATTCCTTTTACATTGTTGCCTTTAGATGTCAACGACACCGAAAGCATCTCGCAAGCGGTAGAGACAATTTTAAAGCAAACCGGCCGCATTGATGTGTTGATAAACAATGCCGGAAAAGGGATAGCCGGACCGCTCGAAGAAATTCCGGAAACGGAGATGAAAGCAGTATTTGATACCAATTTTTTTGGTCCTATTCGAATGATAAAAGCCGTTTTGCCTTCGATGCGAAGCCAAAAAAAGGGTTTGGTGATTAACATTACCTCCATCGCCGGCTATATGGGTTTGCCTTTTCGCGGCGTGTATTCAGCTACCAAAGGTGCCTTGGCACTTGTCACCGAATCCATCAATATGGAGTGCCGCCAACACGGCATCCGTTTCGTGAATATAGCACCCGGTGATTTTGCCACAAACATCGCATCGGGTCGCTACCACGTTCCTTTACAAGGTTATTCGCCCTATCGCAAAGGGTATCAAACTTCTCTTGAAATGATGAATACACACGTTGATGCCGGAGGCGATCCGTCTGACGTCGCTAAAATGGTACACAAAATCATTGAAAATAAAAATCCGAAAATCAACTACAAAGCAGCCGCTTTTACCGAAAAAATGGGCATCGTTCTAAAGCGATTGCTTCCTGATAATGTTTATGAAAAGATGTTGATGAAGCATTTTAAATTGTAATTTTACAAACGCGATTTTTAAAACCGTAATCATATCCAAATGAATTGATAAGTCGGCACAAAGCCATTGTGAATAAATTTTTTAAATTATTGTTATATGAAGTTTTTTATCGATACCGCCAACCTCAAACAAATAGAAGAAGCGCAGGCCCTAGGTGTGCTCGACGGTGTGACGACCAACCCTTCGCTTATGGCAAAAGAGGGCATCACCGGGCGCAACAACATTCTCAAACACTATGTGGACATCTGCAATATGGTAGATGGTGATGTAAGTGCAGAAGTGATTGCAACAGATTTTGATGGGATGGTACGTGAAGGTGAGCAATTGGCATCTCTACATCCGCAAATTGTTGTGAAAGTGCCCATGATTAAAGACGGTATCAAGGCCATTCGGTACTTTACAGATCACGGCATCAAAACAAATTGCACGCTGGTCTTTTCTGCCGGACAAGCTTTGTTGGCTGCCAAAGCCGGTGCCACTTATGTTTCACCCTTTATTGGCCGCCTCGATGATGTATCTACAGATGGCCTGCAACTCATAGAAGATATCCGTACGATTTATGACAACTACGGCTACGAAACCGAGATTTTAGCTGCGTCCGTTCGCCACGTAATGCACATTGTAGAATGTGCCAAACTCGGAGCCGATGTGATGACTGGGCCGCTTTCAGCCATTCTGGGCTTGCTGAACCATCCACTTACAGACATAGGTTTGGCTAAGTTTTTAGCAGATTATCAAAAAGGCAATTAAGGCTATGGCAAAAGTAATCGACATGAAACGCATCATCCGAGATTTTCAAATGGGAGAACAGGTGGTGCACGTCTTAAAAAGTATAGATCTCGAGATAGAAAAAGGAGATTATGTAGCCATAATGGGTCCTTCGGGCTCCGGCAAATCTACATTGATGAATCTTGTGGGTTGTTTAGACACGCCCACCTCAGGAACCTACATTCTCAACGGCAAAGACGTCAGCCAAATGTCTGACAACGAATTGGCCGAAGTTCGCAATAAAGAAATTGGGTTTGTCTTTCAAACTTTCAACCTGATGCCGCGTACCACAGCGTTGGACAATGTGGCATTGCCCATGGTGTATGCCGGTTTTTCAAAAAGTGAACGCGTAAAAAGAGCCACCGAAGTGCTGAAAGATGTAGGCCTGGCCGATAGAATGGACCACAAACCCAACCAGCTTTCGGGCGGCCAACGACAACGGGTAGCAGTAGGCAGGGCTTTGGTGAACCATCCATCTATCATTTTGGCCGATGAGCCAACGGGTAATTTGGATTCCACCACCTCTATTGAAATCATGCATCTTTTTGATGAAATTCACGCCAAAGGCAATACGGTTATTTTGGTCACACACGAAGAAGATATCGCCTTACACGCGCACCGGATCATCCGCCTACGCGATGGGATTATTGAAAAAGATGAACGTATAAAATAAGATTTTTGGTTTGAGCTTAAAACCAAAAAATGCTTACAAGATAGCGTTGATTTGCAATCTGTACTCCGTTTATTTAAAAAATGTAATTTCGTTTGTTTTTGTAATAACGTATCCACAACTTACAAGGCAATAACAAACGAATAAGCTTTTATATTAAGATATCAACTGGTAGGTGTACAGATATTTTTTACAAGATTAAGTAAAAAATACCATTTGACAAACGCACTTTCATATTGTAAAAAAATCATGTTTTTTAAAATCCGTGCTATAGATTTAAGAATGATAAGATTATCTCTTAAAACACTTATTATCATGCACCAAGAAATACGAACTCAACATAATAAAATTTTTATCATGTACTTAGCGGAAATATATATATTTGGATTGACTAACAGTTCGAAACAAGGGAATCTATCCAAATTAAGAGCTTAAAACAATTTTTTAACCTGTATCCATACTATAGGACGAGACAGAGCTAAAGACTAACATAAAAGAACAGACAAGAGGAATGCTTTTTAACTCAATAGACTTTGCGATTTTCTTACCGTTAGTTTTTATACTTTATTGGTTTGTTACAGACAAAAACTTGAAACTGCAAAACTTTCTTATAGTTGTAGCGAGTTATTTATTCTACGGCTGGTGGGATTGGAGATTTCTATCATTGATTTTGTTCAGCACCCTTGTTGACTTCACAGTTGGACGACAATTAAAAAATGAAGAAAACCAAATTAAAAGAAGAATATTGTTATGGACGAGTATTTTAGTAAATCTTGGATTTCTTGGTTTTTTCAAATACTACAACTTTTTCCTTGATAACTTTATTAATGCCTTTTCATTTTTTGGAACAGAAATTCAAGCCAATACTTTGAACATCATTTTACCTGTTGGTATTAGTTTCTACACGTTTCAGACATTAAGTTACAGCATTGATGTTTATAAACGAAAACTTGAACCGACAAAGGACTTTATTGCATTTTCTGCTTTTGTTAGTTTCTTTCCTCAATTGGTTGCAGGACCAATCGAAAGAGCAACTAATTTGTTGCCCCAATTCTACAACAAACGCACTTTTGATTATTCAAAAGCAGTTGACGGATTGCGGCAAATACTTTGGGGTTTATTCAAGAAAATAGTAATTGCAGACAATTGTGCTGAGTTTGCAAATCAGATTTTTAATAACTCAGCAGATATGAACGGAAGTACTCTTGTTTTAGGGGCGTTGTTTTTTACCTTCCAAATTTATGGTGACTTTTCAGGTTATTCCGATATTGCGATTGGTTCTTCTAGACTCTTCGGGTTTGACCTAATGCGGAATTTCAACTTTCCATATTTTTCAAGAGATATAGCGGAATTTTGGAGACGTTGGCATATATCACTATCAACTTGGTTTAGGGATTACCTTTATATCCCATTAGGTGGAAGTCGCGGTGGCACTTGGATGAAAGTTAGAAATACTTTTATCATTTTTATTGTCAGCGGTTTTTGGCACGGTGCGAATTGGACATTTATTGTTTGGGGTGTATTGAATGCAATTTATTTCTTGCCTCTATTATTGACTAATAAAAACAGGAATAATTTGGAAACCGTTGCTCAAGGAAAATTACTACCAAGCGTAAAGGAGTTTTCACTTATGTTGCTAACCTTTGGATTAACTGTGCTTGCTTGGATATTCTTTAGAGCGGAAAATATTGGACATGCTTTAAATTATATTTCTGAGATTTTTTCAACCTCACTTTTTGAAATACCTAAATTCTTTGAAATGCGAAGAGCTCTGATAACAATTATTCTAACTGGAATTTTTGTTTTTATTGAATGGTTAGGTAGAGAGCAACAATTCGCCATACAAAATATAGGCCTTAAATGGAAACGCCCTATAAGATATGCAATGTACTATGCAATTATCATTGCAATTTTTTGGTTTGGCGGAAAAGAACAACAATTTATTTACTTTCAGTTTTAAAATATGAAAAGGTTTATTGCTAAATCAGTACTTTTTATTTTACCATTTTTCATTTTACATATAATAACTTCTTTATTCTACACTGATAGTGCAAATAAAGACTTATTACGTATTGGATTAATACCCAATATTTATAAGAATTATAGAGATATTTTTAAACGTGATAATGACGAAAAATATAAATATGTAAAACTTTCGGAAACAAAAAATAAGAATTTCAAAATCATGACCATTGGGGATTCATTCTCAAACAAAGGAGCTGATGGATATAACAACTTTTTAGCTGAAGATTTTAGCGTTTTACATATTGACCGTTTTGTATCAAAAAATCCAATTCAGACACTAATTAATCTCAGTAATGGGAATTTCTTTGATCACTATAAAATAAAATTTGTAATTCTTCAAAACGTTGAGCGTCATTTAATTGATAATATAAAGGATGTAGAAAAAAATAAAAAATTCACATTAAACGATATTGATTCCATCTTAGAGAATCGGGAAATAAATATGAAAACTTATAGATATGATTTTTTTTCTAGAACAACTCTAAAATTTCCGTTGTACACTATGCCTAAATATTTTTTCTCAAAAAATTACCTCTCCAACAATGCTGTGTACAATTATGATTTAAATAATAATTCGGCTTTTAGTAATTTCTCAAATAAATTGCTGTTTTATCACGTTGACCTTAGTAATACAGAACAAAATAATAATATTGAGAATTGCATACAACTAAACAACATCTTAAATGATATTTCACTCAAATTAAAGAAAAAAAATATCCAATTAATTTTTTTGCCATCACCTGATAAATACGACATGTATTATGACATGATTATTGAGAACAAAAAATTACCCAAACCCTATTTCTTTAACAATTTTGATTCATTAAAGAAGAATTTTATATATATAGACACCAAATCTCTTTTATTGGAATATATTTATGAGATGACTGACTTATATTTTTACGATGACACACATTGGTCACCAGTAGCTTCAAAAATTATAGCAGAAAAAATTAAAGAGGTTATAAATAAACATGAAAAGTTTCAAAAATAAACCTCATTAATTCCGGTCGGCCTTTTTAAGCGCTTTTCTTTGTTCTCTTTCCAATTTTTTGAAATAGCCCCGCAACAAAAAGTTGTGTTTGAGTGCTTCCATATTTTCGTTAAAACGCGCTGTCCCGGACTTGATGTTTTGCAGCGTAGAATCTATGTTTTGAACTAGGATTGTATCTTGAGTGAGGTAGTGCAAAGTGCCTTTTCCTTCCTGGATTTCGCTGAGCAAGTGGTTTAAATGATCGGTAACCTGTATCATTTCTTCGCTTGATTTCTCCAAATTGGCTACAATGTTTTTCATTTTAACCCCCGAAGCGGTATCGCTCAGCAAAACACCGGCTACACTTTCAGAAAAATTGACTGAAGCAATTATTTCGTTTAAAGACGCCATTGCTTGTGAAGCGCCTTCACTGGTTTTCCGCAATTCAAAAAGCGTTTGTCTAAACTGATTGGCCAATACGGTATCGGTAATAAGCATACCCAAAGTGCCTTTTCCTTCATTGATATTGGAGGTGATTTTGAGTAAGTCGGAGGTCAGTAAAGCAGCGTTTTCATTGGTAACATTGAGGGTGGTGAGCATGTCATTGACTCCGATTTTACTGTAAGATTGGATGGTGTCATGCGAACTTATAAAGTCGGCGGTTCCTTGAGCCGGAATGATGTTGACAATCATGCTTCCAACCAACCCATCTGAGCCAATGGTGGCCACCGCATTTTTTTTGATGACGTTTTTCAACTTTTCTCCTACGCGCATTTCCACCCGGATGAGCGTATCGCTCAATAGTACCGTTTTGGCAACAGTTCCGATGTTGATGCCCGAATATCGAACATTATTACCGGTTTGTAAACCGTTTACATTTCTGAAATGGGTGTAAATCGTAATGTTCTTGGTAAATAAGTTTTGCCTGTTTCCGATAAAATACAATGCCGCTACCAAGAGAGCCGTACCCAAAACGACGAACAAACCTAATTTGAATTTTTCCGGTGCTGAATTTCTCATGGTTTATAATTTTTACTTAAAAAATGCTTTTATATTTGGGTCATTAGACTGTGTGAGTTCTTGAAAAGTGCCCTCGGCATAATTGACGCCATCGACCAGTAAAATCATTCGATTGCTGATGACCCGCGCACAATCTACATCGTGTGTTATAATTAAAGAGGAGGTTCCGTATGTTTTTTGAATGGCCCTCATCAGTTGTATGATTTCCTTGGCGGTAATCGGGTCGAGTCCGGTGGTGGGTTCGTCATAAAGCATAATTTTGGGTTTTAGGATTAAAGCCCTCGCCAACGCCACCCTGCGTTTCATGCCACCGGAGAGTTCATCCGGCATAAGGTCTATTGCGTGTTCAAGACCTACATTGGCCAAAGCTTCCCGTATCCATTTTTCTGTATCTTCTTCTCTGCCCATTATATGGGCGTGTCTGCGCAAGGGGAAATAGAGGTTTTCGCGAACCGTCATGGAGTCGTACAGAGCGCTGCCCTGAAAAAGAAAACCAATTTCGGTACGCAGCAAATCCAATTCGCGTTGTCCTAAGGTTGTGATGTCTTGTCCTTTTATACGTATGCTGCCGCCATCTGCCTGCATCAACCCAACCAGGCATTTAATCATCACAGATTTTCCCGAACCCGATTTTCCCATGACAACCAGGTTTTCACCTTTGTATAATTGCAGGTTAAACCCGTTTAGCACTTTGTTGTCTCCAAAATGCTTGTACAAGTTTTTTAATTCTAATACCGGTTCCTCTTTGACATTTGTCTTCATATTTCAAAAAATATATCTGACACAAAAACAGCAATAAAGTCAATCACAAAAAGCAACATAGAGGTATAAACCACTGCTGTGTTTGATGCTTCGCCTACGCCCACCGTGCCTTTGTTGCAGTTATATCCTTTGTAGCAACCCATCAGTCCGATGGCAAATCCGAAAAAAAACGACTTCACCGTGGCCGGGATGATATCGCTAAAGGCAAGTGCATCAAAAACCTGATTAAAGTAGAGTTGGAAGGAAACAGCGCCTTTAAGATTTTCTACAATGGCAGAGCCTACCAAAGCAATGGCATCGCCAAAAATAACCAACAAAGGAAGCATGAGCGTGGTTGCCAAAATACGCGTGACCACCAGGTATTTAAACGGATTGGTTCCGGAAACTTCCATGGCGTCTATCTGCTCTGTCACGCGCATAGAGCCCAATTCGGCTCCAATTCCGGAACCGATTCGGCCGGCACAAATGAGGGCGGTAATGACCGGACCTATTTCGCGTACAATCGAAATACTAATCATGGAAGGCATCCAAGATTGTGCGCCAAACTCCATAAGTGTGGGTCGGGATTGCAAGGTAAACACCAAACCCAGAATAAATCCTGTGACGCCGACGAGCAACAAAGAGCGATTGCCCATTAGATAACACTGTCGCAAAAATTCTTTGGTCTCGAACGGACGTGAAAAGACCTCTTTAAAAAATCTGATTGCAAAAAAAGTTACATCACCGACTTCGGTAAAAAAGAGGTTAATCTTTGAGGGTATCTTAAATGTGGCATTCACGAGTTTATTATTTTTCCATTGAAATTAGCTGTATATCTCCAACTATGTCAAATTATCGTATTGTTTATCAGATAGATACCTTTGATGATTTTACGGTATTCACCCAAGCTATTCAAAGATAAGCTACACCCAACCAAAGTAACTATGATAATTATCAGTTGTGTACTAAATCTTGAACTACAGTAAAATGAAGGAGAAGGATAAATTAGCCAATAATCATACCGGCGATGGTGGCAGACATCAAAGATGCCAGACTGCCACCCAAAACAGCGCGCATGCCAAACTCTGAAAGTGTTTTACGCTGACCGGGTGCGAGTGAACCAATCCCGCCAATTTGGATACCGATAGAAGCAAAATTGGCAAATCCGCATAGCATATACGTGGCCATGATCACCGATTTTTGATAGGTAAAATGCATGGGATTGGCCATGTCTTTTAGTTCTGCCAGTTGTATATAGCCTACAAATTCGGAAGCGGCGAGTTTTACGCCCAAAAGCTGCCCCATAAGCATCATGTCTTCTTGGGCCACACCAATCAGCCACATGAAGGGTGAAAACACGATTCCCAAAATGGTTTCTAAAGAGAAGGCACTGTAAGGTGTATATTGTGCAATGATTCCATTGAGCAAGGTCACTTCGCCAAAACGACCCAAACCGTAATTGACCATGGCGATAAAAGCGATAAAAACCAATAGCATGGCACCTACATTTGCAGCCAGTTTGAGTCCTTCTGTAGTGCCGTTGGCGATAGCGTCTAGAATATTAGATCCTATCTTATCGGAAGAAACCGATACTGTGGTGTCAATCAATTCCTGCTGCGGATATAATATTTTGGAAATGACGATGGCGCCGGGTGCGGCCATCACAGAAGCCGCCAACAAATGTCTGGCATATTCCAGACGCAACACGGGGTCGTCGCCACCCAAAAACCCAATATAAGCGGCTAAAACTCCACCGGCAACAGTAGCCATACCACCAATCATGACCAATAAAATTTCGGATCGGGTCATCCTTTCCAGATAAGCCTTTATCATGAGTGGTGCCTCTGTTTGACCCAGAAAAATGTTGCCTGCCACAGACAAGCTTTCTGCTCCCGAAATGCCCAACAAGCGGGTGAGCATCCAAGCCATCGCTTTGACTACTTTTTGAATAACACCCAGGTAAAACAACACGGACGTCAAGGCTGAAAAAAAGATAATCGTGGGCAGCACCTGAAACAAAAAGATGTAACCGAAACTGTCAACATTCATCATGTTGCCCAACAAAAATTCACTACCCGCTCTCGTAAAATCAAGTATGAGAACAAAAATTTCGCCTACAAACTCAAAAATCGCTTTGACAAAAGGCACTTTTAGGATTCCAATGGCCAAAATCAGCTGGGCACTTAGTCCCGCACCGACTGTTTTCCAATTGATGGCTTTTTTGTTGGCACTAAACACATAAGCAAAAAGGATAAGTACCGACATTCCCAATGCGCCTCTAAGCAAACTGGAAAGTGAAAAGCCCTCATTCTGAATTAAAGTATCAACAGGCTGAATCAGTGTAAATAAAGTCATGCATTAGGCGTTTGGTTCACGTTTAGAAATTTCATCCCGAATGCGAGCCGCTTTTTCGTAGTCTTCTTCTGCTACTGCTTTGTCTAGTGCTTCGTGCAATTCGCTCATGGAGAGTTTGGTGTAATCGGAAGGTTGGGATTTGGAAATTTCAACCTCTAAATCCGCTGTGCTGATCGGATCTTTCTGTGAAATATCTTCGGGATCTTTCGGATTCATTTTTAAATAAATACCGGCTTTGTCCAAGATATTTTTATAGGTAAAGATTGGTGCATCAAAGCGCAGCGCCAAAGCGATGGCATCTGAAGTACGCGCATCGATGATTTCTTCTATTCTGTCGCGTTCACAAATCAAACTTGAGTAAAAAACACCGTCAACCAGCTTGTGGATTATCACTTGTTTGACGACGATTTCGTAACGGTCTGCAAAGTTTTTAAACAAATCATGTGTCAGCGGACGCGGAGGTTTTATATCTTTTTCCAAGGCTATGGCAATAGATTGAGCCTCAAAAGCGCCAATGACTATGGGCAACTTTCTCTTGCCATCTGCTTCGCTTAGAATGAGCGCATACGCACCATTTTGCGTTTGGCTGTATGAAATTCCTTTAATGTTTAATCTGACCAAACTCATATATTATATAAAAAAGGCTATCAAAATCATGCGGCGCAGCCGAGATTTAAACAGCCGTCTAGGGAGGCACAATTTACTAATTTTTTTGTCCTGACGAAAACTTTGTTTTACCAATAAATCTTACGTTAAAAAATGGTGGAAAAAGGAAATAACAATTGCCTAATCAATAAATTACTTCCAATTTTTCGCACTAGTTGTTCGCTGCTTTAAAAGCCTTCAACTTCTCAATCAGTTTGGGTACAACTTCAAAAGCATCGCCCACAACCCCGTAGTCTGCGGCTTTGAAAAAAGGCGCTTCCGGATCGTTGTTGATCACCACTTTGACCTTTGAGGCATTTACCCCTGCCAAATGCTGAATGGCTCCCGAAATACCGACAGCTATATAAAGATTACTGGCTACCGGTTTGCCGGTTTGTCCAACATGCTCGCTGTGCGGTCGCCATCCAATATCCGAGACGGGTTTTGAACAGGCCGTGGCGGCACCAAGTACGGAAGCCAACTCCTCTATCATGCCCCAGTTTTCAGGTCCTTTGAGTCCGCGTCCGCCGGAAACTACAATTTCCGCATCGGCAATGGTCACTTTGTTGGTCGCTTTTGACACGTCTGTAACGTGGTTTTGAAGTGCTGACTCTGACAAATTGGGTGTAAAACTTACCGTTTCTGCCGCGCCGGTAGATTCTTTAAGACCGAAAGCGTTTTTAGACAGTGCAATGATATTAATCTCCGCGTGCAGCTCGGTAATAGCAAAGGCTTTGTTGGTAAAGACGGCTTGCTTCACCTTTAGTGGCGATAAGCTTTCGGGCAGGGCAACCACGTTTGAGGCAAAACCTGCGTTTAACTTTACCGCAAGCAAAGGCGTCAGATATTTGGCGTCTGTGGTGGTACTTAAAACAATGGTTTTGATGTTTTCTTGCTGGGTCGCCTGTGTTAATACTTCACTTATCGCTTTCGGATTGAAATTTTTTAAGGCTTCGTTGGTAACTTGCAGCACTTTGTCCACACCGTATTTTCCCAATTCGCCTGTGTTGTTTGCATTGATGGTAAGGGCAACTACTTTTTCGCCGGTTGCTTTTGCGTAGGAGGCCAATTCAAAGGCTGTTTTTTTGAGTTTGCCGTCTGTGGCTTCTGCGTATATAAGTATTGACATTTTTTCCGATTTTTAAAATTATATAACTTTTGCCTCGTTGTGAAGCAAATCAATCAATTCGTCCACATTGTCGGGACTCACGAGTTTACACGCCGCTTTGGCAGGTGGTTTTTCGAAATGATCTATGGTCGTTTTTGCTTGATCTGATGTGGGATCCAAAACGGTCAGTTGTTTGGATCGCGCCATCATGATACCGCGCATATTCGGAATTTTTAAATCTTTTTCTTCTACCAATCCTTTTTGTCCGCCCAAGATAAGGGGCAAATCAAACGAAAGGGTTTCTTTGCCCCCGTCTATTTCACGGATGGCCGTGGCTTTGTTGCCATCAACCTCAAGACCGATGCAGCCGTTTACAAAATGGTAGCCGAGCATTTCGGCAACCATACCGGGAACCATGCCACCGTTGTAATCTATAGATTCCCGCCCGGCAATAATCAGGTCATAGGAACCTTCAGACACAACTTTTGCCAACTGCTTTGCGACAAAAAATCCGTCGGTTGGCTTGGCATTCACGCGGATGGCTTCGTCTGCTCCTATGGCAAGCGCCTTTCTCAAAGTGGGTTCTGCGGTTGCCTCACCTACATTGACCACCGTGACGTGTGCGCCTTGTTTTTCTTTAAACCACATGGCACGTGTAAGTCCAAATTCATCGTTTGGATTGATGACAAACTGCACACCGTTGGTGTCAAACGCTTTGCCGTCGGGGGTGAAATTGATTTTGGAGGTTGTATCGGGCACATGACTGATAAAAACTAAAATCTTCATATTTACAGATTTATAATATTAAATTTTGACTATACGAAAGTAAGAATTAATTTTTAAATATACTATGCATGCATAATAAAATTTTTTAGGCTTACGTTTAGAGTTTCTTTTTGGTTTAATTAGTATTTTTGTCGTTCGAAAAAATAAAAACTACACGAAAAAGATATTTTATGAGAACGATACAATTCCGAGAAGCCATTTGCGAAGCCATGAGTGAGGAAATGCGCAGAGATGAAAGTATTTATTTGATGGGTGAAGAAGTAGCTGAGTACAACGGTGCCTACAAAGCATCCAAAGGTATGCTGGATGAATTTGGTGCGAAGCGCGTCATTGATACGCCTATTTCAGAGTTGGGCTTTTCCGGCATTGGGGTGGGTTCGGCCATGAATGGTAACCGTCCTATTATTGAGTTTATGACTTTTAACTTCTCGCTGGTCGGTATTGACCAGATTATAAACAACGCTGCCAAAATGCGGCAGATGTCCGGTGGACAATTCAACATCCCAATCGTGTTTCGCGGTCCAACGGCCTCTGCAGGGCAATTGGCTGCTACACATTCACAGGCTTTTGAAAGTTGGTTTGCCAACTGTCCGGGTTTGAAAGTTATCGTCCCTTCAAATCCATACGACGCCAAAGGGCTTTTAAAAGCTGCCATCAGAGATGACGATCCGGTTATTTTTATGGAATCTGAGCAAATGTACGGAGACAAAGGCGAAGTCCCGGAAGAAGAATATTTGATTCCGATTGGCGTAGCCGATATCAAAAGAGCAGGCACAGATGTGACTATTGTTTCTTTTGGTAAAATCATCAAAGAAGCCTTCATTGCGGCAGACGAGTTGGCCAAAGAAGGAATCAGTTGCGAAATTATTGACTTGCGCACCATCCGTCCTATGGACCACAACACCATTTTAAATTCGGTGAAAAAAACCAATCGTTTGGTTATTTTGGAGGAAGCATGGCCCTTCGGAAATATTGCTACAGAAATCACTTATCAAGTTCAAAGCCAGGCTTTTGATTATTTAGATGCGCCGATTATTAAAATCAACACCGCAGATACACCCGCACCCTACTCACCTGTTTTACTGGCAGAATGGCTTCCTAACAGTCAGGATGTTGTAAAAGCCGTAAAAAAGGTCTGCTACGTTTAAGATTTGCTGAAATCTTGTAAGTTTTAACACTTAACTTCATCTAAAGCGATGAAGTTTTTTATTTATGAAAGTAACATATCGTTATCTGTTTTTGATACTCGTTTTATCGAGTATGTTCGGGTTTTCTCAATCAAAAGTTGGCGGTTATGTCAAAGATGAAGATGGAAATCCCGTGCCTTTTGCCAATGTCTATTTTAAAGGTTCTACTATAGGCACTATTACCAATGAAGAAGGTCGTTTTTACTTGGAAAGCGAAGTAACTCAAGCCACCTTGATCATTGCGCTTCTGGGCTATGCCAACCAAGAATTTGAAGTTGGTAAAAAAGTGATGTACAATATGGAAGTTGTTTTGCAACAAGGCGAACAACTCAACGAGGTAACTGTGTACACCGGTAAAACCAGTAAGCGGAACAATCCGGCCATCGATATTTTGAAAAAAATATGGGAGCGCAAGCGCCGCAACGGTCTGAGTATGGTTGATCAGTACAGTTATGACAAATATGAAAAGGTGGAATTTGACTTGAATACCATTGACAGTAACGTCATAAATAGTAATTTTTTCAAAGGTTTGGAATTTATGTTTGAGGCGCTGGATACCAATCAAATCACCGGAAAAACATACTTGCCGTTTTTTATCAATGAAATTTCATACAAAGTGTATGGCGATAATGAAATGGGGAGAGAACGCGTCGATTTGCTCGGCAATAAAAATTCGGGTTTTGAACAAAACCAAAACCTTATCGAGTTTGTCAAAGACCTCTATCCCGAATTCAATATCTACGACAATTATCTCAAGTTTTTTGACAAGAGTTTTAACAGTCCGCTGTCACGTACCGGCGTGCAGAATTACAACTACGTACTGAACGACTCTACCTTTATAGACAATAAGTGGAGTTACAACATCATTTTTTATCCCCGAAGACCTAACGAACTCACCTTCAAGGGCGATTTTTGGGTAAACGACACCACCTTTGCCATACAAAAAATCAGGATGGCGGCCGCCAAAGGCATCAATGTCAACTGGGTCAAGGAAATTTACATCGAACAAGAGTTTGAAGTGGTAAACGACTCTGTTTTCTTACTTAAAAGAGACCACCTGATGGCCGATTTCAGCCTCAGAAAAAAGGAAGAATCCAGAGGAATCTACGGCAAGCGAACCACGCTTTATGGAAATTACAAATTTGACGAACCCAAACCGGCTTCTTTTTACAACCAAAAACAAGATCTGTTTGATACAACTATCTACACCCGAGACGATGCTTTTTGGGAAGAAAAAAGACTGGAGGCGCTCAACAAAGATGAAAAAGGCATTTACACCTTGTTGGATACCCTGGTAAATGTGCCAAAGTTTAAGCGCATTTACAACATCACCTCCATCTTGGCTACAGGTTATATTGATGTAGATAAGTACAACATTGATTTGGGACCTATTCAAAGTTTTATCGGGCAAAACGACTTAGAAGGCTTGCGCTTAAGATTGGGCGGCAGGACCTATCGCGGACAAAACGACTTGTGGCGATTGCAAGGATATACCGCCTATGGCTTCAAAGATTCAAAGTTTAAGTACGGTGCAGATTTTAAATGGATGGTGGGCAAAAAAGATCGTATTATTGTCGATTTGGGTCACAGCCGCGATTTGGAACAAAACAGTATTTCTTTTACGCGTTCCAACGATGCGCTTGCAAGAAGCTTGGCCACCTCGGCCGTTTTTGCAACCGGAGACAACACAAAATTATTTAACATCAATCGAACCAATTTAGCAATTGAAGGCGAATTTATGAAAGATGCCATTTTCCGAACAAGCCTTACCTACAAAACGCTCAAAAGTGGGTCTGTAAAAGACTTTCAGGTGGACTATTTCACAGACAATACTTTTACCGCTACGGCCTCAGAAATCACGCAGACAGAAGTCGATTTTAGTATTGACTATACACCCAAACGCAGATTAGCCGGCCACGGTGTAGAGCGTTGGGAGGTCAACCAAGATTTTGCCCGTTATTATGTCAGTTTTACCAAAGGATTCCCGGGGATGCTCGAGAGTGATTTTAACTACGAAAAATTACAATTCCTCTACAAACAACCCATCTTGTTGGGGGGATTTGGTCGTTTTCAAGCCACCTTGGAAGCCGGAAAAATATGGGGAACACTGCCTGTAGGCTTGTTGGCACCTGTACCGGCAAACCAAACTTTCTTCAATATTTTCAACACTTTTGGCAACCTCGATTACTATGAGTTTACCACAGATGAATATATTTCTCTCCACATGGAACACAATTTCAACGGTCGGTTGTTCTCCCGAGTGCCTTGGTTGCGCAAATACAATTTGCGTGAAATTTTATTCGTTCGGGGGGTTTACGGCGATCTGGACGAAGACAATATTCGGTTTAATGTCACCGATTTTCCACTTGTAGCACCCAATGAGCAGATTTATTATGAATATGGCTTTGGTATCGGAAATATTCTAAAACTGATGCGAATCGACTTCAGTTTTAGAGGAAATTATCTGGACATGCCCGATGCACGACCTTTTACCATCAAATGGGAAATAGGCCTGCATTTCTAAACGTGCTTTCCGCGTTCCCATCCGTGTTTTCCCAGATATTTCTGAGCTGTTTCGGCCGCCGCATCTTCCAATTGCGTTCCCATAGAATCGTTCCATCTGTTTAGAAAACCAAACAGAGAAATGACACCCAACATCTCTATGATTTCGCCATCGTCCCAATGCTTGTGAAGATTTTCCTGAATCTTCTCGTCCACAGCATTGGGAATGGTCGCCGCCGCCAAAGCAAAATCGAGTGCTGCGCGTTCGGCTTCAGAAAAAGCAGCATGTGTTTTATATGACCAAATATTATCTAATTGCGCTTGTTCTGTGCCATAACGTTCAGCTGCTAGTATGGTGTGTGCCTGACAATATCTGCAACCGCTAGCATTACTGGCCACCCAACCAATCAGTCGTTTGAGCGAAGAGGTCACCTTTCCGTGGTTGTGCATCACTGCTTTGTTTAGGTTGATAAAACTTTCGGCTATTTCAGGTCTTATTTGCATGGTTAGTACACTATTCGGACAAAAACCAAGGGTTTCATTGAAAAAAGTAGCCAGTTTTTGAACAGCGGGATTGGCTTCGGGAGAAAGGGGTTGAACAAGCGGCATTTGATTCGTTTTTGATTAAGCCGCCAAGATACTAATTACTTACACGTGAGTCTCAAAATCGTAACAATTTATCCGTAATTTTGACTTTTTATGACCGCTTATCCATCGCTTATGAATCTTATTTTTCATCCGTACGAGTTGCAACTCAAGCACACTTTCACCATTTCAAGAGAATCACACAACACCCAACCCTCTTTGGTTGTCGAGCTGCAAGTCGACGGCATTTCGGGTTACGGAGAGGCCACTTCCAATCCGTACTATTACGTTACCATTGATAGCATGCGGCTAGGGTTGGAAAAGATCAAACCCCAATTGCGTGAATGGGCTTTAGGCGCTCCGGAGCAGTTTTGGCAGACTTTCGAACCTCTTTTAAAAGATAACTACTTTGCCTTGTGCGCTTTGGATATGGCCTACAACGATTGGTATGCCAGAAAAAAGCAACAAAAACTCTTTGAACTTTGGAAATTGAATACGGACAGCAATCCGCTTACAAACTATACCATTGGTATAGACAGCATCGAGAAAATGATAGCTAAACTTCGAGAAAAACCTTGGCCAATCTATAAAATCAAACTGGGAACAGAGAACGATTTAGACATCATCCGCGCACTTCGGAATGAAACCGATGCCGTTTTTCGCGTTGATGCAAATTGTGGATGGACCGCTGCACAAACCATCGAAAACGCCAAAGAACTGAAAAAATTAGGTGTCGAATTTATAGAACAACCCTTGCGAGCAGACGATTGGGACGGTGCTAAGAAAGTCTATCAACACAGTGTTTTGCCGATTGTAGCTGATGAAAGTTGCATCGTTGAGGCAGATATTGACAGGTGCCACGGTTTTTTCCACGGCGTCAACGTAAAATTGACCAAGTGTGGCGGATTGACTCCCGGAAAACGCATGATCGAAAAAGCGAGAAAATTGGGTATGAAAACCATGGTAGGCTGTATGACGGAATCGAGCGTAGGAATTTCGGCGATTGCGCAGCTGTTGCCTTTGTTAGATTATGTAGATATGGACGGCGCCTTGCTGCTCAAAGAAGATATTGCCAAGGGGGTTGACATTATACATGGTCAGGTTTTTTACTCAAATATTGCCGGTACCGGCGTAACCCTTTTTTAGAAAAATGCAGGTCTATCAATTTCCCGGACGAACCATTTCGGATGGCACTTCCGATTTTCTCTATTTTGGCGGTACTTCCTATTTGGGACTATCTCAAAATCCGGAATTTCTAACCATACTCACCGAAAATTTGCGTCGTTGGGGAGCGTCCTATGGTAGCTCTCGAAATGCCAATGTACAGCTGGCTGTGTACGAAGAAGCTGAGCAAACCCTGAGCCACTGGGTTGGCAGTGAAGCCGCGGTAACGGTTACGTCCGGAACGCTGGCAGGTTGGATGGCGCTTAAAATTTACGAAAAAACGCATGCTTTTTGTCACATCCGAGGAACGCATCCGGCGGTTGTGCAGAGAAACAGCCGTGAAATTACTGAAACCGAATGGGTTGATTTACCTCCGCAAAAATCTATCGTAACCACAGATAGTTTTTTATCTAACCGAACTGTTCCCACTAATTTTGAAAGGCTATCCAACATGGCAAGTGCCAAACTCATCGTAGATGACTCGCATGGTTTGGGTTTTACAGGGAAGGAAGGCAGTGGCATATATACATCGCTTACTGCCATTCCAGCGGAACAAAAAATTATGGTGGCCTCTTTAGGAAAAGCTATGGGCTTACCCGGCGGGATTATCTGTGGCAGTAAAAAACTGATTGAAAAAATTAAGAACTCCGAAGAATTTGTCACTGCTTCCGGTATGTTACCGGCCTATTTACAGACGTTTATAGACGCCCAAAACCTCTACATTTTGCAGCGTCAAAAACTTCAAGAGCTTTTAGATTACTTTGTGACTGAGATGGGCGAAGCACTTTCCTTTTACAATTTTTCCGGAAATTATCCGGTTATATATTCCGACAAAGAAGAATTGGCCAATTTTTTATACCAAAAAAAAATTATGATTGTTAACTTTGACTACCCTTCACCGGGTAAAAAACTCAACCGGATTGTTTTGTCTGCGCACCACAACGCCGAAGACGTGCGAAAACTCGCAGCTGCTTTAAAAGAATTTGTAAAATTTTAAAAAATTAAATGATGTCAATAGAAATCAACACCGTATGGAAAGGAAACATGCAACTCGAATCTGAAAATCCGGGTGGCAAATTTATGATTGACGCCGGTCCGGACGACGGCGGAAATGGCGATGGGTTTCGCCCAAAAGCGCTGATGCTCTCTGCATTGGCCGGGTGCTCAGGCCTGGATATTGCCATGCTCATAAAAAAAATGAGACTGACTGTTGATGGTTTTGAAATTAAAACCAAAGCAAACCTGACAGACGAGCATCCAAAATACTACGACAAAGTATGGGTGAGCTATCACTTTTACGGCAAAGACCTGGACAGAGACAAATTGCAAAAAATTGTAGATCTGTCTGTAGATAAATATTGTGGCGTGATGGAGATGTTTCGAAAATTTGCCGATGTGACTATAGAGGTTGTACTTCATTAAATTTTTTACCCCATGCGTTGGAAAATCAATCCATTGCCCGATCAGAAAACAGTCTCGGCGCTTCAAGATGCGTTAAAAATAGACGCAATCTTAGCTACCTTGTTGGCCCAACGCGGGATTACTGATTTTGCCGAAGCCGAAAAGTTTTTCCGCCCGAGCAGCCAACACCTGCACGACCCTTTTTTGATGAAGGATATGCAAAAAGCTGTCAAAAGAATTTCAACTGCCTTAGAAAAGGGAGAGCGCATACTCGTTTACGGTGACTATGATGTGGACGGCACCACCTCGGTAGCTTTAATGGCATCTTATCTGAGTCATTACACTACAAATCTCAGCACCTACATTCCCGACCGGTATCAGGAAGGTTATGGCGTTTCTTTTGAAGGAATTGACTTTGCGCACAACAACGATTTTAGTTTGATCATTGCCTTGGATTGTGGCATCAAAGCCGTTGACAAAGTGGCTTATGCCCTAGAAAAGGGCATCGATTTTATCATTTGTGACCACCACACACCAGGCGAACAAGTTCCGGATGCTTACGCCATTTTAAACCCGAAACAAAAAGATTGTTCTTATCCCTACAAAGAGCTTTGCGGATGTGGGGTCGGGTTCAAACTAATTCAGGCTTTTCACCTACACAAGAAGCATGCGTTTGAAAGTTTAATACCCTATTTGGATTTGGTGGCAGTAGCTATTGGCGCCGATATTGTGCCCATGACAGGTGAAAATCGGGTGTTGATGCACTTGGGATTGTCTGTCCTCAACACCAAGCCCCGGTCCGGTTTACAAGAAATTTTAGCGCAGCTCAAAAAGAAAACCTTCGACGTTTATGATGTAGTTTTTGTGATTGCACCGCGCATCAATGCGGCCGGACGTATGAAACACGGTTCTTATGCGGTCCAACTCTTGATGGAAAATGATACGGACCAGGCAAAACAACAATGTGCCGTAATTGAAACCTACAACAAAGACCGTAAAGAAACCGATGCCAGCATCACCGAAGAAGCCCTGCTACAGGTTGAAAAAAACGGTGAAACCCAACACAAAACCACGGTTGTGTATCAGGAAAATTGGCACAAAGGCGTGATTGGCATAGTGGCGTCTCGGCTCACCGAACATTATTATCGCCCAACGGTTGTCTTCACCAAAAGTGGAGAGAAACTGGCCGCCTCGGCGCGTTCCGTAAGCGGTTTTGACCTTTATGAAGCCTTGGAATGCTGTGCGGAACACATCGAACAATTTGGTGGCCACAAATACGCCGCCGGGTTGACCCTACTTCCGGAAAAATATCAAGCTTTTAAAGAGACTTTTGAAAAAGTAGTCACTGAAAGCATTCCGCCCGAATTGTTGGAACCTTCCCTTAAAATTGATTTAGAAATTGCTCTTGGTGACATCAGCGAAAAATTTTATCGCATACTTCAACAAATGGCGCCTTTTGGGCCGGGCAATATGTCGCCGGTATTTGTTGCAAGGCAAGTGCGCGACACCGGCTACGCCAAAGCCATTGGTAAAGAAAGTGATCACTTGAGGGTGACGCTGACACAAAACGGCTCTGCGCCCATAGCCGGCGTCGGTTTTGGCTTTGGTCATTTGGCGGAGCAAATAAAGCATCGGGCATTTGACGTGGTCTTTAGCTTGGACAAAAACGTTTGGAACGGTCAGGAAAGTTTGCAATTGAAAATCAAAGACATTCGGGTAGTTTAAGTAAATGCGTTACTTCCAAGTGCTGCTTTTCATGTTTAAAGCCGCTTTTAAAACATCGCGCCGACTGATTTGGCCAATCATTTTGCCGTCTTCCATCACCGGAAATCGCTTGCGTTTGGTTTTGAAAAAAATTGCCGCTGCATCAAAAATAGAAGTCTCCGACGGCAAAGTATCCACTTTTGTCACCATATATTGCGACACTTTTTGGTCGCCCATAGGCATGTTGTAATAGCGACTTTCTGAGATTTGTTTCATACAATCGCCCTCAGAAATCATACCTACCAAATCTCCGTTTTCGTCCACTACCGGTCCGCCGGATATTTTGTGATTTATGAGTGTTTCCATCACTTGTAGTATGGAATCTTCGGGTTTGAAGGTGATTAAATTTCTCGACATAAAATCTGTCACTTTAAGCTGCGAAGCTTCGTTTTTTTGCGGGGTCGCTGTTGCGCCCTGAAAACTCTTGATTCCCATGTTCGTTAGTTTTTAGTTTCTAAATTGATGATAGATTGGCATTTAAAGTTACAAAAAATTATCAATTAACCGTTTTCAAATGTAACTTTTTGTAAATTCGTCAACTGATGCAGCCTTTTTCCTCATTTTGATAAAATGCCAATAACAGCTGCATCAATCAAATCGATATGATAAAAAAGTCAATGTATTTCTGTGCTGAGTGCAGCCAAAGTATGACCTATAAAACACTTGTATTGAGCGATGTAGAAATAATAATAAACCTATGAAAAAATATCACGCCGTCTTTTCCATTCTCATCATTTTTTTAAGCATACTGTGGGCATTTAAGGATTTGATGCCTGTATATCACGCAAATGAAAACATCCCTGTAAACGAATTTTCAGTTGATAAGGCCATGAAACATGTGGTTAATATATCTGAAAAACCGCATTTTGTAGGGTCGGCCGCACACGACGACGTAAGGCAATACATACTGGCTGAATTGGAAAAATTAGGATTCAAGCCTGAAGTGCAACAAGGTTTTGTACTGAGCGAATGGTCTAGTTTGACCAAGGCAAAAAACATCTTGGCTCGCAAAAAAGGGTCTCGCGGCACCGGCAAAGCGTTGATGTTACTCACACACTACGACAGCAACCCGCACTCATCATTGGGTGCATCGGATGCCGGAAGCGGTGTTGCCGTCATACTTGAAAGTTTACGGGCTTTTTTGTCGGAAAATGAGACTTTCAAAAACGATATCATCGTGCTGATTTCTGACGCTGAAGAACTCGGATTGAACGGGGCGCATCTGTTTGTAAAAAAACATCCTTGGGCTAAAGAAGTGGGTTTGGTTTTGAATTTTGAAGCGCGCGGCAGTGGCGGTCCCGGTTATATGTTGATAGAAACCAACGGAGGCAACCAACAATTGATAAAGCATTTTGACGAGGCCGATCCAAAATTTCCGGTGGCCAATTCACTGGCCTACAGCATCTATAAAATGCTGCCCAACGATACAGACTTGACCGTTTTTAGAGAAGTTGGCGATATTGAGGGTTTCAATTTTGCCTTTATAGACGATCATTTTGACTATCATACCGTGTTGGACAGCGCCGAAAATCTCAATCCGGAAACCTTGGCACATCAGGGAAGTTATCTCACCGCGCTTTTGCCCTATTTTATCAATGCTGATTTGTCTCAAATGAAAAGTGAGAAAGATGACATCTACTTTAACACGCCCGTTGGGTTTTTCCATTATCCTTTTACTTGGAACGGGCCGCTTGCCGTTTTGGGCGCAATTCTGTTTTTCTTGCTTGTTTTTCTGGGGTTAAAAACGGGAAAGTTGGAAATTAGAGAAATGGGGAAAGGTTTTGGCAGGGCTTTGTTGTTTCTTGTTGTTTTGGCATTGGTCGGGTTTTACGGCTGGAAAATCATTTTGTGGCTTTATCCGGATTACAAAGAAATTTTACACGGTTTTACGTACAACGGCCATTACTATATTGCCGCTTTTGTGAGTTTGGTGCTCTATATTTCATTTTCTTTTTACCGCAAACACGTAACCCCTTCGCAATGGGTGGCGCCTTATTTTATCTGGCTTATCTTGTGTATCGCCATGGTGTTTAAACTTCCGGGTGCGGCATTTTTTATCGTTCCGTTTTTGTTTAGTTTGTTGGGATTCTGGCATGTGCTGAACAACCACACACCCAATTTGATTTTCCTTTCCATTTTGAACGTGCCGGCACTGTTTATTTTTACCCCCTTACTACAAATGTTGCCCGTAGGACTTGGTTTAAAAATGTTGGTTGCCTCTGTGGTATTGACAGGGTTGATTTTTGTTTTGATGCTGCCGTATTGGGTACATTTTACGCAGTCTTCAAAACTTAGGTGGTTGTCTTTTTTGGCGACCATTGCTTTTCTGATTGTAGCACATACACAATCCGGTTTTTCCGCGGAAAAACCGCGACCCAACAGCTTGGTCTATGTGTTGGATGCCGATGCCCAAAAAGCTGTTTGGGCCTCTTATGATTACAAACCCGACAAATGGACTTCGGCTTACATTCAAAAAGAACAAGAAGACGCCAAGCTCGCAGATGTGATTTTGCCTAGCAAATACGGCACGGCTTTTAAATGGATTTCACCGGCACCCACCAAGCAAATTCCGGCAGGAAGCGCCATCGTAGAAAACGACACCCTTGTGGATAACCAACGGATTTTACATCTTTGCTTGACCTCAAAACGAAAGTTGCACCGCATCAATTTGATGGGGGGAAAAGAAGCAAAAGTGTTGGGTTTAAAAATTAACGGCGAGACTTTTAATTTTGACAACCAGGCGGATTCTGAGGGCGTGATTGATTTGTCGGGAAAAGTATTTTTGAACTATTTTGTGGTGGACGATGCACCTTTGGAAATAGAATGGATCATGCCGGCAAATGCAACTCTGGATTTGACTGTTTTTGAAGCTTCTTTTGATTTGTTGCAACATGAGCTCTTTACCATTCCGGAAAGGCCTGCAGATATGATTCCGAAGGGTTTTGTGCTTAATGATGCCATAGTGGTGAAAAAAAATCTGTCGTTTTGAGCAAAACTATTTCAATACTAGGCTGCGGATGGTTGGGTTTGCCATTGGCCAAATCATTTGTCGAAAAACAGTTTTCGGTAAAAGGCTCTACCACTTCACCTGAAAAAGCAGCTTTGCTCAAGGTACATCAAATAGCGCCTTATGTGATCAAACTTCACGAAAACGGCATAGAAGGTGAGGTTACTGATTTTTTAAAAAGTTCTATTCTGGTTATCGATATTCCACCCGGACTTAGAAGTCATGCTCAAGAAAACTTTGTAAACAAAATAGCGCATCTGAAAACGGCCTTAGAAACTTCTGATGTGGCACACGTTATTTTTATCAGTTCTACATCTGTTTTTGGCGATTACCAAGGAACTGTAGACGAAGCAAGCGTTGCAAAATCTGAGTCTGAATCGGGCAGACAACTCAGGGCTTGTGAGCAAAGCTTGCTAGAAAGTAAAAAGTACAAAACTACTGTGATTCGGTTTGGTGGTCTTGTGGGACCGGATCGGCATCCGGTGGTTTACCTCAGCGGGCGTAAAAACTTGCCTAATGGCAATGCACACATCAACTTTATTCACCTGGTAGATTGCATCGGATTGATACATCACGTGGTGGAGAACAATATTTATGGTATTGTTCACGGTGTGGCACCCAAACATCCCCAAAAAGCAGCTTATTATCAAAAACAAGCAGCCGAACGCCATATTCCAAAGCCGGAATTTGACAAAAATACGATAGATAGAGATTATAAAAAAGTGGTGTCTTGTGTGTTAAATAGGGAACCTGTGTATAAATTTCAGCACCTTTTTTATTGAGTTTTTTCGTATTTCCCAATCAGGTGAAAATCTAAGTGTTTTTTAACCAGATCTGCGTTTTTAACAGTGACCACGACTTCATCACCTAATTGGTATTTGTTTTTGGTGACTGAACCGATGAGTGCGTATTCTTTGTCATCAAACTGGTAATAATCGTCTTTAATGTCACGTATGCGCACCATGCCTTCACATTTATTTTCTATAATTTCAACATAAATTCCCCATTCTGTGACACCGGATATCACGCCCACAAATTCGTTGTCTTTGTGGTCTTGCATGAATTTTACTTGCATGTATTTGATAGAGTCGCGCTCAGCTTGCGAGGCCAAACCTTCCATATCGGATGAATGTTTGCATTTCTCTTCAAAATCTGTTTCAGAAGCCGATTGGCCACCGGAAAGATAGTGTTGTAATAGCCTGTGAACCATCACATCCGGATATCTGCGGATGGGTGATGTAAAATGGGTGTAATAATCAAAAGCCAAGCCGTAATGACCGATGTTTTCTGTGGTGTAAATCGCTTTGCTCATGCTGCGAATGGCGAGTGTATCTACCAGGTTTTGTTCTTTTTTTCCATTGACGTCGGTCAGTAATTTATTGAGTGAGCTAGAGATGGTTTGCTTACTTTTGAGGTTAAGTGAATGTCCGAATCTGCCAATGATGTATTGAAGATTTTCCAATTTTTCCAAATCGGGTTCGTCGTGTACGCGATAGACAAATGTTTTTTTAGGTGTTTGTTTTCCTATGAATTCGGCCACTTTTCGGTTGGCCAACAACATAAATTCTTCGATGAGGTGGTTGGCATCTTTTGATATTTTAAAATAAACTCCTGTGGGATTGTGGGTTTCGTCTAGATGAAATTTTACTTCTACTTTGTCGAAAGAAATGGCTCCGGCGCTCATGCGTTTGCGACGCATGATTTTGGATAAATTATTTAAAGTGAGTACAGCATTCACTATGTCGCTTGAAACCTCGTAGGCAGCTCCTGTAAGCGAAATATCTTCGGATATAAGGTTTTTTTCTGTTTCTATAATTTGCTGGGCTTCTTCGTAAGCAAATCTCTGATCAGAAACCGTTACGGTGCGTCCGAACCATTGTTTGTGCACTTGGGCTTTATCATCTATTTCAAACACAGCCGAAAAGGTGTATTTTTCTTCATGTGGACGAAGTGAACACACATTGTTGGATAGTATTTCGGGGAGCATGGGCACCACGCGGTCAACCAAATAAACCGAAGTAGCGCGGCTGAAAGCCTCTTCGTCGAGTTTGGTGTTTTCTTTGAGATAATGTGATACGTCGGCGATGTGAATCCCTATTTCGTAGTTTCCGTTGGCTAGTTTTTCAAAAGAAAGTGCATCGTCAAAATCTTTAGCATCTTTTGGGTCAATGGTGAAGGTAAGGGTTGCACGCATGTCTCTGCGCTTGGCTATTTCTTCGGGTCTAATTTCTAAGTCGAGTTGTGCAGCTGCTTGCTCAATTTCGGGTTCAAAAGCATAAGGCAATCCATAATCGGCAAGTATGGAATGTATTTCTGTACTGTGGTCTCCTGGTTTTCCCAATACACTGGTGATACTTCCAAATGGAGAATCTGCTTTTTCCGGCCAATCTTCCATAGAAACTACCACTTTGTCGCCGTTTTGGGCGCCGTTAATTTTACTGATGGGTACAAAAATATCGGTGTACATCCGAATGTCTGAACAAACTACGAAACCAAAATTTTTCTGCAGGTTTAAAACGCCTACAAATTCTGTTTTTTTGCGTTTGAGTACTTTTATGACTTCTCCTTCTATTTTTTTGTTCTTTCTCCTTCTATAGACGTAAATTTCTACCTGATCGCCGTGCAAAGCTTTATTCATATTGAAAGGCGGTACAAAAACGTCGTCTTCCCAATCTTCAATAATCACATAACCACCGCCGCGGGTAGAAACGTCCATAGTACCGATAACAGTGTCTTTTCTGGCAATGGTTTTGTATTTGCCGCGACTTTCTTCTTGTATGATACCCAAGGCGACCAGCTCTACCAAAGCTTTGGTAATATGGTTTCGGCTGTTGGCATCCGTCATTTCTAATCGGGCTGCAACTTGTTTATAATTAAAGCTTTGGTTTGGATCCTGCTTTAATATTTTTTCAATTTTATGGGTGAGGTTTTTAAAATGGGTGTTTTTCTTCATAAATAAATAATCATAATTACGGACTAGCATCCGACTTTGCGAAAATACGTTTTAAGAAAGTATTTAAGGTGTTATTTGTTAAAAATTCACATTTTATTAATGGATAACAGTAAAATATACCACGTTTGGTGTAACATAAAATGTTAAAATACGTCTATTTAAATATCTCAATAAAATTTCATTTTGAAACGCCTGTACAAAATATTGATCTTTTTTACCATTCTACTGGTCACAGGTATCATTTTTGGCTATGTCTATGTCAATAAAACTTTTAAAAAGACAGACGAAGTTAGACAAGAGCAACTCAATCAGGTATCTTTTATCTATAAAAAGTAAAGGTTTATATTTACTTTAAAAAATAAAAATTTAAGGGTTTAACAAACAGTCCGTCAGTGATTGTATTGTATAAGATTTATCAAGAAAAAAAGTAAGTGTAATTCTTATATTAAAATATGTGTCTTTACCAAAATCAACTGTTTTTTTATCAGTAACAAACTTTATCAACAAACATAAATACATATTCATGTTCTTTTTAAAATTTAAAAAAATTAAATGATACTTATTATAGTGTGTTTATAGTACTCATAAATTTTTAACTTTTTATTTGGAATTTTAGATATAAAAATAAGTAGCCTGTTTATCAACAGATAGCTTTTACATTAAGTATTTATAAATCAATTTTATTACTAAAGTTTATAAACATTGTTGATAGATTTATACAAACACTCATTTTTGATAAATCACTTTTTATAAATGCTCATAACCTTGTTGTTTACGTTTGTTTAATGTTTATAATTTTTCAAATATTTTTATTGGATAATTCGATTAAAATTTGAGGTATAAAAAAATACATACCAAAGCCTATTTAATATGTTATTTTAATCCTTTTTTATTCACAATTGATGTAAAAACACAATTACCTAAAAGTTAATTAATTGTAAACTTTTATAAACATTGCGGTTTACATCGTGTTGAAATCAATATATAGGTTTGTAAGGTCACATTTAAAACAGTGTTATCACAAATGCTTTCCCTTACGTATATTTGTAAAGAACAAAAATGTTTTGTCATGAAGATAAGTATAGGGAACGACCACGCAGGGACAGATTATAAAGTAGCGATTGTAGAATGGCTTGTAGCCCAAGGTCATCACGTAAAAAACTACGGTACAGACACATCTGAAAGTGTTGATTATCCTGATTTTATACATCCGGTGGCTAAGGATGTAGAAACAACAAGTACCGATTTGGGTATTGTTATCTGTGGTAGCGGAAACGGAGCAGCTATGACGGCCAACAAACACCAAAAAATAAGAGCAGCACTTTGTTGGAACACCGAGTTGGCAGCTTTGGCGCGACAGCACAACAACGCAAACATACTTAGCATCCCGGCACGATTTGTATCTATCAACGAAGCACTTTCAATGGTTAAAACATTTCTTAACACAAATTTTGAAGGCGGCAGGCACCAAAACAGAATCGATAAAATGAGTTGCTAATTGCTATGCCACACCAACATTCACATACACACAACCAAAAAGGGAAAAACCTACTTTATTCTATTTTTCTGAACATTCTCATTACTGCTGCGCAGATAATTGGTGGGTTGTTATCAGGCAGTTTGGCTTTGCTCTCAGATGCACTTCATAATTTTACGGATGTAGCATCGCTCATTATTACATATATAGCAAACTATTTTGCAGCACAAAAAGCTTCTATAAATCAAACTTTTGGCTACAAACGTGCCGAAATCATAGCAGCTTTTATCAATGCCATTTCCCTGATTGTAATTGCCATTTTTTTAATTTTTGAAGCTGTTGATAGGTTTTTCAATCCTCAATCTATCAAGGCAGACCTGGTGATTTGGCTTTCATTTTTGGCCATTATTGCTAATGGATTGAGTGTGTTGATCATCAGAAAAGATTCCAAAAACAACATCAATATTCGCTCGGCCTACGTGCATCTTTTTACCGACATGTTGGCCTCTGTAGCGGTTTTAATCGGTGGTTTGATGATGAAATGGTACAGTATTTTTTGGTTAGACAGTGTACTTACTTTTGCCATTGCGCTCTATCTGGTTTATGTGGGATACGACCTATCTGTCAAATCCTTTAAGATGCTGATGCTCTTTACACCCGCACACATCAACATTAAAGAATTGGTGGCTTGGGTACATAAAATTGAAGGCGTCAAAAAGCTACATCACATACACGTTTGGTATCTCAACGATACCGAATTACACCTGGAAGCCCACTTGGATTTTGAGCGTGATATTCGATTGTCTGAATTCAATATAATTTTACACCAAATTGAAGATTTACTTTTTGAAAAATATCAAATCAACCACGTCAACATCCAACCCGAATTTCAACGTGATGAAAATTCGAAAGACTTTATTGTACAAGATTAAAACCTATGAACCAATCATTGAAATGGACGGTCAAAAAATTTGAAGCACTCACCTTAACTGAGTTGTATGATTTGTTGGCGCTTCGGTCAGAGGTTTTTGTGGTAGAGCAAAACTGTGTCTATCAAGACGTGGATGGCAAAGATGACAAAGCCCTGCATGTGTTGGGTAAGGAAAACAATAAACTGGTTGCTTATACGCGTATTTTCAAACCCGGAGATTATTTTAAAGAAGCATCTATTGGCAGGGTTGTTGTATCACCCCATGTACGCGGCAGGAAGCTGGGCTATGATTTGATGAAAAAATCTATCGAAGCAATAGAAATTCATTTTAAAACGGCAAATATCCACATCTCTGCCCAATGCTATTTAATAGATTTTTACAAAACCTTGGGTTTCAAACCTCAGGGAGAAAGCTATTTGGAAGATGACATTCCACACATAGCCATGTTTCTCAAAAAATAGGTTTCTATTTGAGCAAAAAATTCAAGAATTATATAAAGAGATGTAATTATTTTCGTCTAATTTTGTCTCAAGGTCAGGGCGCAGCAAAAAAATGAATATATGGTGTAATTCGATTTGCAAAATTTATGAAACTAGAAGCTATCGATAGGGTTGACAAACTGACACGGGAAGAATTTCAAAAAAACTATTACATTCCTCAAAAACCTGTCATTTTTAGATCTTTTTCCGAATCTTGGAAAGCTAGAGACTTGTGGACTTACGATTTTTTTAAACAAGATGCCGGAGACGTAAAGGTTGATGTTTTTGGTAGTTGGACCAAAAATCACCCTACCAAAATAAGCCGAACACCGCAACAGGTGATGCCTTTCAGAGAATACCTGTCGCTGATAGAATCCGGTCCAACAGAGTACCGCCTCTTTTTGTTCGATTTATTTAAACACAAACCCGAGTACCGCAGGCATTTTAACTTTCCGGACGTGGCCTCCGGCTGGGTCAAAACGCATCCATTTCTATTCTTTGGTGGCCAAGATTCGGATGTGCGTTTGCATTTTGACATAGACCTTTCCAATGTGTTTCTCACCCAATTTGAAGGGAAAAAACACGTAGTTCTTTTCTCTCCCGATCAATCGCACTTGCTCTACAAACAGCCTTTTAGTTCCCACAGTAACGTGGATATGCGTCACCCGGATTACGAAAAATTTCCCGCTATTTCCAAATTGCACGGCTTTGAAGGTGATATTTCCCGCGGAGATACTTTGTTTATGCCTTCTGCCTATTGGCACTATATCTACTACACCACCAGCGGATTTTCTATGGCGCTACGCACACTCAACAGCTCTTACGTAAAAAAAGCGCGGGCAGCCTACAACGTACTTGTGATGAAAACCGTCGATGACTTATTGAGCAAAATATCCGACAAAAAATGGTCCGACTACAAACTGCGAAAAGCCAAAGAAACAGCTGAGAAGTCTTTGTAAGTGTACGGAGTTTTCTTTAAAGAAGAAAATCTATTGCTGCAATGGAAATCATTAAGTTGCTAACCAGCATTATAAAATCAACTAAAGCCAACATTAACCATTAATAATTCATCATTAACCATTAACCCAAATCCAACCCCACCCTAAATCCTTCGTGGTTTCGTACATTAAAGACAGCGCCGCTTTCAAAAATCAAGTATTGTCCCCGCACGCCCGACAACGTATCTATAAAATCAGGGTTTTTGTCCAAAGTCAACGAACGTACTTTGTTCGGATACACGCTCACAGGATAATGAATTTGATATAACCCGGAATCAGTCTTACTGTAATACGGCAGAATCTCCTCGGGCAAATAAACTTTGGCTTGCTCGCGAACCAAGTTTAAATCTACTTTTTCTTCTTGATTTTTCAACATTTTTTGCCAATGTGTCTTGTCTGAATAGTGATTTTTTAAAGCCACCTCCGCCACACCGGCCAAATACCTGTTGGGCACTTCTACCAAGGCAATCGCCTCGGTGGCGCCTTGGTCTATCCATCTTGTCGGGACTTGCGTAGCGCGAGTGACACCCACTTTGAGCCCGCCGGATTGCGCCAAATATACTATATGTGGCTGCAGCTGCATTTGCTTTTCATAACTCAAATCTCGATCCTCTTCGTCCAAATGTGCACGGCTCAGTTCCGGACGCATAATCCAATCGCCCGCCTGGGGCAACGACATAAAACAATCATAACAATAGCCTTGTCTGAATATTTTTTTGTTCAGCCCGCAACCCAAACATTCATATCCCATGTGTTTGATGGCCAATTTTTGACCCATCAGTTGGTTTATGTGTAAAAAATCGCCGTCCAAAGCCAAAAAATAATTGACCGGACGGGCCGGCTCTGTTTTCATTTTTTTCAAAACACCTTCAAAATGCATATCTATTAGATTTTAAACCTGCAATTACCGAATTTTTTTTAAATTCGTATCAAACAACCCACCAAATGTCTTTACCCATTGTCAATTCTATTGCTTCGTGGTTTCTCAAAAAAAGAGTGCACCAAATGGAACTTTTCTTAAAGTATCCAAACGAAGTACAACTCGAAGTTTTGGTAGGCTTGTTAGACACCGCTGTCAACACCGACTTTGGCAAAAAACACGGCTTTTCAGACATCAATTCCTACAAAGATTTTACAGAAGCCGTTCCACTATCCAGATATGAAGACTTAGAACCTCAGATAGAAGAAATGCGCCGTGGCGCGGAAAACATTTTTTGGCCAACGCCCATCAGATGGTTTGCCAAATCCAGTGGCACCACCAACGCCAAGAGCAAGTTTATTCCTGTTAGCGAGGAGTCTTTGGAAGATTGCCACTACGCAGCAGCCAAAGATTTGCTTTGCATCTATCTGAACAACAATCCCGATTCACAACTTTTTACAGGCAAAAGTTTGCGCTTGGGTGGCAGCAAACAATTGTACAAAGAAAACGGTACGGCATTTGGCGATTTGTCGGCCATTTTGATAGACAATATGCCCATTTGGGCTACCATGAGCAGCACACCCAACAACCGCGTGTCTTTGATGGATGATTGGGAAACCAAACTACCGGCTATTGTGGCAGATTGTATCGAAGAAAACCTCACAAGTATGGCTGGCGTTCCTTCGTGGATGTTGGTACTTCTCAACAAAGTGTTGGAGAAAACCAACAAATCGCACTTGTTTGAAATTTGGCCAAACCTTGAAGTATATTTTCACGGAGGAGTCAGTTTTGAACCCTATATGGATCAATATACCAAACTTTTACCTTCGGATCGATTCAAATTTTACGAAATTTACAACGCTTCCGAAGGCTTTTTTGCTGTACAAGATCGGAATGATTCCAAAGATTTGTTGTTAATGCTCAACTACGGCATTTTTTACGAATTTATTCCGATGGATACCTACGGAACGCCACAACAAAAAATAATTCCGCTTTCCGAAGTGGAAGTTGGGAAAAACTATGCCATTGTCATCACCACCAACGCCGGATTGTGGCGCTATATGATTGGTGATACGGTTCGGTTTACAGCTACAAACCCCTATCGCATAAGA
The DNA here is from genome assembly GCA_032251335.1 of Flavobacteriaceae bacterium. Taxonomy (GTDB): domain Bacteria; phylum Bacteroidota; class Bacteroidia; order Flavobacteriales; family Flavobacteriaceae; genus UM-FILTER-40-17. Next base: position 61,444 of record JAVVDW010000016.1, read on the forward strand.
GTAAGCGGTCGCACCAAACACCACATCAACGTTTTTGGTGAAGAGTTGATTATAGAAAATGCAGATGAAGCGCTTAGGCAAGTGTGTTTGTCCACCGGTGCAGAAATTGCAGACTATACCGCGGGTCCGGTTTTTATGGAGGGCAAAGAAAAAGGCAAACACCAGTGGATAATCGAGTTTAAAACACCGCCACCCTGCATGCAAGATTTTACACATCAGCTCGACCAAAATTTGCAAAAACTCAATTCTGATTACGAAGCCAAAAGATATCTAAACATGACGCTCAATGCACCTGAAGTGCATAGCGCGCGCCGGCAACTTTTTTATGATTGGCTCAAGAAGGAGGGCAAACTAGGTGGGCAACACAAAATTCCTCGGCTTTCCAATAGCAGAGATTACTTGGAAGAACTCCTCAAGATGAATACACCCACTGCCGTGTAGTCTTACTCAGATTTTTGTTGGCCGTTCGGATAGTAACAAGCCAAGATAGAATCTAACCGTTTATTCCCTTTAAGGATATCTTCTACGTGTTCCCATTTTTCGGCGGTAAAAAAATCGCGCAAAGGTTGTTTTTGATGAGGAATCAACCCAAAAACAGCTGAAATTTTTTGATCCCATACCGGGTGATAGCGCAACAAATCATCCGGATAAACGACTTTTCTGTCAGCCCCTTCATCAAAAGCAGCAAAAGGCTCAGATACGTTTAAATAACCGTAGTCATCCGTCAATTGCTCGCCCGCTTCAATATCGCGAATGGCAATTTCAAAATCATAAGGCGTTGAAAGACAGTTGGCGTGAAAACTGTGGTTGACATATTTGGCAATATCCCAACACAACACAAATGCACCTTTGTTGTTGCGAAAACAATACGTGTCAATCAATTGACGTACCGGCAAGTCAAATTTTTCGATTTCGTCCGGTTCAAATACACGATCCAACGGATCTTGAATCCAGGTAATGGTTCCTTTTGGGATAGGTTTTTTGGCGACAACACCATATCCGATTATCTCATTGATAAAACGGACTTCCGTATCGGGATGAATCATAAATAACGTAAGACATTAGTTAAAAGATGAAGTGAAACAACCCATTTTTTTTCAAATATCCGACGCCTTGGTTTAAGAAGATAAAGCGTCGAGTATTCGATAGAAATTCGAATCAAATTTAAACGAATTTCTCAATTGCCAACACGATGGTATCATAAATTTTTTGCAGCTCGTTATTGGTGATTACATAAGGCGGTAAAACGTAGATGATATTTCCTACAGGTCTTAAAATCAAGCCATTATTAATAAAAAACTCATAAAGATTGTTGCGAAGTGTTCCGTAGTAGGCTGCGGCATCATCCGTTTTGAGTTCAATCGCCATGATGACACCCAATATCCGGATCTCTCCTATCTTCGGATGAAGTTGATAAGTGACCTGAAAAGTCTTGTGCAGTGTATTGATACGACCGATATTCTTTTGCATGCTTTCTGAGGTGAGCAGCTCTATGCTTGCCAAAGCAGCGGCGCAACCGGTTGGGTTGGCGGTAAAAGAATGGCCGTGAAAAAGTGCTTTATTGATATCGTCATCGTAGAAAGCATCAAAGATCTGTTGTGTAGTTGTAGTGAGTGACATCGGGATGGTTCCTGCGGTCAATGCCTTAGACAAACACATCATGTCGGGTTGTTCTGTGAGGTATTCACAGGCAAAATTCTTACCTGTTTTTCCAAATCCGGTCATCACTTCGTCGGCAATAGTCAGTATGTCGTGTGATTTACAAAAACGCATCAGCGCGTTTAACCCTGTAGCTTCATACATTTGCATACCTGCCGCACCCTGCACCAATGGTTCAAAAATAAAAGCAGCTACATTTTGGTCTTCAGTAGCTTTTTGCAGTGCTTCCAAGCTGGCTTGTTCCTGGCCTTTTTTTGGAATGGGAATACGCCGAACTTCCAATAACATTTCTTTGAAAGCTTCTGTAAAAATTCCAATGCCGGATGCTGCCATAGCACCAAAAGTATCACCGTGGAAAGCGTTTTCAAAAGCAACCACTACAGATTTTTTACGACCCTGATTCAGGTGGAATTGGAGTGCCATTTTAATGGCGACTTCCACTGCCGTAGAACCATTGTCCGAAAAAAATATTTTTTGTTGATTGGACGGCAGCAAAGGCAGTAGTTTTTTTGCCAACTTTATGGCCGGACTGTGCGTAAATCCCCCAAAGAGCACATGTTCTAAAGTCAACAATTGTTCGTAGATACGGGCTGCGACAAACTCGTTGGCATGCCCATACGGATTCACCCACCACGAGGCGATGCCATCTATGTATTCTTTACCTTCAGTATCCCACAATTTGGCGCCTTTGCCGCGAACGATGCACGGATGCGGTCCGGCAGTTTTGTGTTGGGTGTAGGGATGCCATAAATGGTCCTTGTCAATTTGGTTAAAAGCCATATCTACGTTAATGTTTTAAGCACTTCTTTAAAAATAGATGCATGTGTTTGAACGGTTTTTTTGGTAATCTCCGGCGCTTGGTTTACACGACCCAATATGCGCACCCCGCCCATTTGCTGAATGATATTTTCGGTTGAAGGCGTTTCAAGACCATTAAAAATCAATCCGGCTACATCGAGGCCACGGTTTTTTAAAACCTCTAGGCTCATCAGGGTGTGGTTGATGCTGCCCAAATAATTTCTAGAGACCAAAATGATTTTGTAATCGGGGGCAATCAAATCTATGATGGTGTTTTTGTCGTTCAATGGCACCAACAAACCGCCGGCACCTTCTATCACCAAATGGTTAGAAGTTTTAGGACAAACAATTTTTTTTAAATCGATGCACACCCCATCCAAAGCGGCAGCCGCATGCGGACTCATGGGTTGGTTGAGCCGGTATGCGTTGGGATGGAAAACACTTTTGGTATTAGAAACCAACGATTGTACCTTTTCTGCATCGCCAAAGTGCAAATCTCCCGACTGTATTGGTTTCCAATAATCGGCTTGAAGGGCTTCCACTAAAATAGCCGAAATGACAGTTTTTCCGACGTCTGTGCCGATTCCGGTAACAAAAATTTTCATGTTTTTTAGCTGTTTTATTTTGGGTTCTAAATTATCCACAAATGACGCGAATGTGATTGTGTATAAACAAAAGGTTTTATCTTATTTTAAGCAGAAAAGACTACTTTCTCAAAATGATTTCGGTGATGTTTTGCACTTCAAAACTCGTCAAAACCTGATTAGCCAATTTCATATCCTGTCCGGGTGAGTTGGGATTGTCGTACCCAAAACAAAAAATATCGGCGGCTTTGGCGGCTTTCAATCCGTTCGTCGAATCTTCTATAACGACCGTTGTTGCCGAATTGGATTCACTGATTTTAACCGCATTTAAAAATATCTCCGGATGCGGTTTCGAGTGCGTGAAAGAGGCACCACTGATTTTGTGTGAAAAATAGTGTTCGATGTCAAACAAACGCAAGACTTTGTCGATGCTTTTTTGTTCGGAAGATGATGCAAGAATCAGTTTGATTTCTTGCCGATGTAGCGATTGCAGCAGCGGAACAACCCCGGCTATAGGCTCAATATCCGTTTGGTCCAACACTTCAAAATACACCTCAAGGTTCATCTCAGTCAGCTTCTCCACCGACGGATGCAAGCCGTATTGATCTTTGAGTTTTTGCCACATATTTTTAGAAGAAGTGCCTATAAAAGATTGTTTCTCATCTGCAGTGATGGAAAATCCGAGAGATTGCATAAACTTCTTCTGAGCGATTTCGTGGAGTGGCTCACTGTCTATGATGACACCATCCATATCGAAAATAACAGTTTTGACCATGGTTTTGAGTTAGACAACAAAAGTATAAAAACACAGACAAACAGAATATTTTCAAAACTAGGAAGCCATATTTTATTTGGTTAAATTTGCCGAAAAAAGAAAAACCATGTCCGATTTTCACGCACTTACCATTCAACGCATTGTAAAAGTGGCGTCAAAGGCCGTTGCCATTTCCTTCGATTTACCTGCTTCGCTTTCTGACAAATACAACTTTGTTCCCGGTCAGTACATCACCCTAAAAACGCAAATAGATGGAAAAGAAGTCAGACGCGCCTATTCCATTTGTTCGGTACCACAAAAAGAACCCCTTACCGTAGCGGTGAAAGAGATACCAAATGGCACTTTTTCTGCCTATGCAAACCAACAGTTACAAGTAGGTGGAAGTCTTGAGGTAGCTGAACCCGAAGGTCGTTTTCAGCTTATAGCCGAAGAAGGCAAATCTTACTTAGCTTTTGCAGCGGGCAGTGGCATCACACCCATTTTATCGATGATAAAAGCGGTTTTATCTTCAACACAAACATCTCGTTTTGTGCTGGTTTACGGCAACAAATCTCCCGATGACACCATGTTTTTAGATACACTACAAAAACTCCAAACCGACTATCCGGAACGCTTTTTTATTCAATGGATTTTTAGTCAAACACAAACCACAGACAGCTTGTTTGGACGGATTGAAGCCTCAATTGTCAACCTGATTGTTAAAAATAAATACAAAGATACCGACTTTGCCGGATACTACCTCTGCGGGCCGGAAGCCATGATTGACGAAGTGCGAAACACACTGATAGAACAAAAGATAGCCAAAGATAAAATCCATTTTGAACTTTTTACTTCGGCGGCATCCACCCCGGATTCTGCTCCCTCAAAAGGCATGACCCAATTGACGATTTTGCTGGATGATGAGACATTCAACATAGAAATTCTACAAAACAAAAGCGTGCTCGAATCGGTCTTGGAAGCCGGTATCGATGCGCCATTTTCTTGTCAGGGCGGTGTGTGCAGCACTTGCATCGCCCGCATCAAAGACGGAAGTGCAATCATGGCCAAAAACAGCATCCTTACCGATGGCGAAATTGCCGAAGGGCTAACACTTACCTGCCAAGCGAGACCCACTTCAGACACCTTGTCTATCGATTATGACGATGTGTAAAACTTTACTGTAAGGTTTCAAATAAAATAACGACAGCCCAAACGCTCAATAGCATTTATGTCAACTGCATCTCCATCAAAAACCGCTATTCTCATCTTCGCCAACTCGGCGGAAACAGAGTCGGCGAGAAAAGTTTTGGGATCGGGATGCAATAAGGGCTTACAGCAGTCTCTTTTTGAAAAGCTAAACGAACGCACCGTTCGTACTGTCCAAAAAACCGGGCTTCCGTATCTCATTTATACTGAAAAAGAACAGGTTGGCAACAGCTTTGGCGAACGGTTTACCCGTGCCATACAAGATGTTTTCTCAAAAGGTTACGAACGCGTCATCGCCATTGGGAACGACAGCCCCGAACTCACGTCCAACCAAATCCTTAAAGCATACAGCGCCCTGCGGGATGGCAAATTTGTACTCGGCCCAAGCTGTGACGGCGGTTTCTACCTGATGGGCATTGACAGAGATTCGTTTTTGAAAACAGATTTTATCAAATTTTCTTGGCAACAAAAATCACTCTTTATCGAGTTGATAGATTTTGCCCATGACGCGCATTTATCTGTTGAAAAACTCTCCACCTTGGCCGACCTCGACCGTGTGGAAGATTTAAAAAAACACGGCATACGTTGGATACAAAAACTGAAAAGTCTTCGCGAAATTCTTCTGTCCATCAATTTTGAGGAAGTTTTTCCGAATTTTATTTTCACAAAACACACCCTTCCCCTTTGTCATATTCAAATTTCCTTTAACAAAGGCTCTCCCATTTTCATTTTTTAGCAAGTTTCTCTTTTAACTTTTAACCGTTTGAAAGCATCTTTTTTGATGGTTTTCAAACAAGCCCAATTTGTACAAAAATGAAAAATGTATTTTCCTATTTAGTATTTTTATTAAGCGTATTTGCACACGCTCAAGAAGACGTGACTGTTTTGGTCATTGATTATAAAACCAACCAACCCGTAGGAAATGTAACAGTCAAACTCAACAACAATAGCCGGGGTTTTGAAGCTATCCAGCAAACAAATGCTGACGGAAAAACTGTTTTTTACGGCGTGCCGGTCAACAACAATTACCAAGTCACCATCGATGCTTTTAGTGAATATTCGGAAAGCCTGTCCGAAATTTTTGATTTGCGTTCCAACCAAGACCGGACCATTCAAATTTTCCTGCTCCCGGCGGTTGCATCCGAAGTTACTTTGAATGAAATTGTTTTGACGGGAAATACTTCGGCACAAATCAACCGGAAAGACGCAGAGGTTTCCTTCGAATTGACCAACAAAGAAATTCAGGAATTGCCCATAGAAGGCCGGGACATCACCCGGGTTTTGTTTCGTTTGCCAAATGTGTCACAAGCCACCGGGTTTTTCTCCGAAGCGCCCAACGTAAGCATCAACGGTGCCAATTCTCTGTTTACCAGTTACCTCATCGACGGTATGGACAACAATGAGCGCTTTTTGGGCGGACAACGTTTTGCCATTCCGGTCGGTTTTACGCGCAACATCACCGTATTGACGAATAATTATTCTGCCGAATTCGGGCTCACCAACAACGGCGTGATCAACATCACTACCAAATCGGGGAGCAACGAACTGACCGGCGAAGTGTTTTTTGTCACCCGCCCCGGCCCGGACATCGACGGGAAAAGCAAGTTCGCGCAACGCGACCTCTCCGGGAATCAGGTGAAAGATGGCTTTCAGCGATATCAACAAGGTTTTGCCATCGGCGGGCCCATTGTCAAAGACAAAACATTCTTCTTTGTGAACGTGGAACACACCATCGATAAAAAAGACAATTTACTGACCTCACCCGATTTGGGTGTGAACGAATCCGTGAGGGGCGAAAACACTTTCACCTATTATTCGGCAAAAATTGACCACCAATGGTCAAGCCGTTTGCGATCGTCCTTGCGGGCCAATGTAGGCGATGTGACCATCGAAAGGCAAGGCGGCGGGCTCGAAGGCGGTACGCAATTTCCATCTGCCGGGAATTTCCAAGACCGGAATTCAATCAATATCGCCTTAAAAAATGATTATACCGGCGATTGGTTCAGTTCGCAAACCAACCTGCAATATTCCCGTTTTCGTTGGAATTTTGGCCGTCCGGCGAACCCGAACGATCCGCAAGTTACTGTTTTGAACCCGAGTGAAGAAACCATTGCAGTATTGGGGCATCCGGGTTTTGTGTTTGATGCCACGGAAAACACCTATCAATTGCAACAGAAATTCAAGTTTTATACCAAAAAGCACACCTTCAAAACCGGTTTTGGCTTTATCAGCGGCGACCACAGCCTGTTGGGCGGTGGGAACGTGAACGGGAATTGGCGGGTTAAACTCAACCCAACACAAATGGACCAGTTGGCGGCAAGCGGGTTGGGAAGCGATTTGAATTTTGATGATTTGCCGTCGGATGTAGAAGTCATCAATTTTGATGTGGAATTGCGTGAAGCATCTTTTGGCAAAACTCAAAATATTGTCTCGTTTTATGTGGAAGACGAATACGCTTTCAACGAACGGCTCAACCTGACTTTCGGGCTTCGTTACGACTACGACAATCTCTCGAAAGGTGGCAGCGACGACGGCGATTACAACAACATTTCGCCCCGGTTTAATTTTAATTATAAACTCGACAACCGAAGTACAATTCGCGGCGGGTACGGTATTTTTTACGATAAAATCAATTACGCGATCTACAGCGATGCCTTGCAACAAAACACCAACACGGCAGATTACAGATTGCAGTTGCAGGAGTTTATCGATTTGGGAATTTTGCCTGCCGGCACCGATTTGGACAAAATTACCTTCAACGGAAACTTATCGGCGAGCCTCCAAAATGTTGGCTACCTGAATGCGCCTTCCACCGAGAGTTTGCAGGCGCAACGCGAGACCGTTTTCAGCAACGAAAGGCGCATCTTGAACCCGAACGGCTACAAAAACCCTTACACCCATCAGTTTGCTTTGGGCTATCAATTGCAAGTGGACAAAAACAAATTGTTTTTTGTGGATTTGGTACACAACCAATCCTTTAAAATGTTCCGGTTGCGCAACCTGAATGCGCCCGCACCATTTCCGGTTGATCCGGACAATGTTCAAATTCGCACCGTGGCTGAAGCCGACCAAACCCGCCCGATACCGATTGTCAACAACAGCGCGACCATCAACGGGCAAACGGTTACCGGGGTGGCAAGAAACGTAGTGATGACCGAAACCGAAGGCTCTTCACGCTATTACGCGATGAGTTTAAACCTCCAGAAAGACCGCGGCGAGGATGATTACGGTTACCGCATCAACTACACACTGTCGAGTTTGGAAAACAACACGGAAGACATCAATTTCAGAGCCTCCGACGGGAATAATTTTGGAAATGAATGGGGGCCGTCCATCAACGACCGGACGCATATCATCAACGCGATTTTCAATTATTATCCAGTTGACAATTTGACATTGACTTTGGCGGGGCTTATCCAAAGCGGCCAACCCATCAATAGAACACCGGATGCTGCCGAGTTTGGCACCGCCGATTTGAATGGCGACGGCTCGTCTTTTGGCGATGCTTTTGTGGGCAACAGTGACCGCTATCCGGGTGAAAGCCGCAACAACGACCGTTTGCCCTGGTCCAATACCTTTGATGTTTCGGTTTTGTACAACCTGAATTTTTTGAGCAATAAATTGGAGTTCAGCGCCAATGTGTTTAACGTGTTCAACGCGCAAAACCTCAGCGGGTTTAGCAACAATGCCACGCAGAGCAACCAAATTCAGACCGGCCCGCGTTCGTCCGGAAGAATCGTCCAAAAAAATGCCGGCCCGCCCAGACAGTTTCAGTTTGGATTGCGGTATTTGTTTTAGAAGTTAATGATAAAACCTCACAGGTTTCAAAAACATGTGAGGTTTAAAAAAGATATCTTTCGGGTTTAAATCAATAATATGAAAAAAGTAATCTTGATTGTGCTGTTAACTTTTGCTTTGGCCTGCAAACAGGACCAAAAAGTGGCTGCAACAGATTTTGAAGCCCTATCTTGGGAGGAAATTACGCAACAAGCCAACGGCAAAACCGTCACGATGATGATGTGGACAGGCGATTCTAAAATTAATAGCTATATGAAAGGTTATATCGTTCCAAAAGTAAAGCAAGAACACAACATCAATCTGGAAATAACGAGCGGTCAAGGTGCTGCCATTGTTCAAGTGTTAATGACCGAAAAAATGGCGAATAAATCGCAAAGCAACATCGATTTGGTTTGGATCAATGGCGAAACATTTTACCAAATCAAACAAATTGATGGGCTTTTTGGTCCGTGGACGGATAAAATTCCGAATGCGAGTTACATCGATTTTGAAAATCCTTTCATCGGCATCGACTTTCAGCAACCCATTGAAGGTTTTGAGCTGCCTTGGGGAAACGTGCAAATGACGCTGATTTATGACAGTCAAAAAGTGCAAAACCCACCAAAAACCCGGACTGAATTGTTGGCATTTGTCCAACAAAATCCGGGGACATTTACTTTTGACAACCATTTTACAGGGCTCACTTTTTTGAAGGCGCTTTTGATTGACGTAGCCGGTGGAAACGATGCGCTTTCGGGTGCCTTTAATGAAGAAAAATACAAGCAATACAGTACTGAACTTTGGAACTAT
>JAVVDW010000017.1:0-65228 GCA_032251335.1 Flavobacteriaceae bacterium
GCACAAGTCAATCGTCGTTGAATCAAAAGCATAGACATTGCCTTCAATCTTGAAGATGTCAGAGGCTCGTTTCTGTCTGGCTTCGTTTACCAGATAGTAAGCATACTCTTCAAAGATTTGATAATCTCTGTCTTGGTTGGCTCTGGCCAGAGATGATTTAGAAATATTCTTGCCCAAGCCCAAATGATAGGATTTGGAGTGATGAGCGTCAAGTGCGACAATCAAATCTCTAAGACTTTCGCGATTTGTCAATTGCCCGAAAATCAGAGAAAGCAGTTGGTTCCAACAAGTGAAATGCTTCACGTATTTGTCTCCATTATACTTGCGAACAATGTAGTTAAACTTGTTCCTATTAAGAAAGGCTACTAATTGAGCAAAAACGTATTTATCTTTATGCATATGCAATTATCTTTAAGATTGCAAAATGCAAATTGAAATCCGTTTAATCGAAAAAATGCTATAACCAACTAAATTTCAAATATTTCAAAGAACTTTTTTATATTTTAATGGGACAGTAATGATTTTAAATATAAAGTTAAACATTTTGTATCTTTGCATGAGATAATCAAATCATGAAACGCCTATGTAAAAAATTTCGCACACAGGCACATGATCATTTGTATTGTTACATCTGATCAATTAAATCAAATAAAATAAACGCATGAAACGCCCATGTAAAATTATTGACACACAGGAGTATGATTATCCTAGGGCGTTCCAAGCCTGTGCTGAGCGTAGTCGAAGCATGACCGATGAAAAACAATAAAAATAAACAGATGAAATTGCATACGCTCCACAGCATTCAGAAGTTGCCCATTCCGCTCGAACAAGCCTGGGATTTTTTGTCCAATCCGGCAAATCTCAGCGTCATCACCCCTCCCGATATGGGTTTTGTCATTCGATCGGGCGCAGATAGAAAGATGTACCCGGGACAAATCATCCATTATTGGGTTTCACCTATTGCCGGCATCAAAACGCAGTGGGTGACAGAAATTACCCATGTGCAAAATCTGCAATTTTTTGTAGATGAGCAGCGCTTTGGTCCTTACAAGATGTGGCACCACAAGCATTTTCTAAAAGCGGTGGATGGTGGTGTGGAAATGGAAGACATCATTCATTATGTGATACCCTTTGGATTTTTGGGAAGCGTGGCACACCAACTTTTTATTCGCAAAAAATTGGAAACCATTTTTGAATACAGACGGTTGAAACTCATCGAATTGTTTGGTTCTTTTGATAACTGATTTTTTCTTGCGTAAAAGCAACCTCAAGTCGGATTGTACACGCGCAATATTTTTATTTAGAAATTCACATTGACTTATGAAACACCCATGTAAAAATTTTTCACACAGGAGCATGATGAGTTAGGGTGTTCCAAGCCTGTGCTGAGCGCAGTCGAAGCATGACCTTTGAAAAACAATAAATATAAACAGATGAAAAACATTCTTCTTATCGGCGGTTCGTACGGCATAGGCCTTGAAACGGCTCGTATTTTGTCTAAAAACAATAAGGTTTTTGTCGCGTCTAGGTCAGTCGGAGATTTGGATACAACCCTCATTACCCACATTCCTTTTGATGCGTCCGCAGATACTTTATCTGAAACACAACTGCCTGAAGTTTTAGACGGATTTGTCTTTTGCCCGGGTAGCATAAACCTCAAGCCTTTTAGAGCTTTGAAACCCGAACAATTTGCATCGGACTTTAAAACAAACTTTTTGGATATGGTTGCGGCTTTGCAAGCCGTTTTACCCATGTTGAAAAAGTCAAACCAAGCCTCAGTGGTTTTGTTCAGCACTGTTGCAGTCGCCCAGGGCATGCCTTTTCATACAAGTGTAAGTGCATCTAAAGGTGCTATTGAAGGTTTTGCAAAGGCTTTTGCAGCCGAACATGCACCTCAGATTCGCATGAATGTGATTGCCCCTTCACTAACACAAACACCCTTGGCAGAAAAACTCTTATCTTCGGAAGATAAAGTAGAAAAAGCCGCGATGAGGCATCCGTTGAAAAGAATCGGACAGGCAACAGATATTGCTCAAGCAACTGCCTTTTTGCTTTCGGAAGAAGCTTCGTGGATTACCGGTCAGGTTATAGGTGTTGATGGCGGTTTGTCAAATTTAAAAATAGGATAGGTTTCTTGGAAAAATTAAATATTTTTTGGTTTCGAAGAGATTTGCGTATTGCGGACAATCACGGCTTGTTTTGTGCGCTGAATTCGTCAGAAAATGTATTGCCTGTTTTTATTTTTGATACTGAAATTTTAGATAATCTTCCCAAAAACGACGCGCGTGTTACTTTTATCCAACAACAGCTTCATCAGCTTAACGATTTTTTAAAAACACAAAACAAAGGCATTCGGGTTTGTGTGGGTAAACCGCTTAATGTATTTGCGCAGCTCCTTTCAGAATTTCAAATAGAAAGTGTCTTTAGCAATCGGGATTACGAACCTTATGCACAAAAACGCGATCGGGAAATTGCCGAATTTTTAACCAAAAACGGTATTCGCTTTCAGCAATACAAAGACCAGGTCATATTTGAGCAAGACGAAGTAGTCAAAGAAGACGGAAGTCCCTACGTGGTGTACACGCCGTTTATGCGCAAATGGAAAAGTGTTTTTGCCCATGTTCCAATGCATCAATATCCTTCGGAAGCGTACTTGCATAAACTGTGGTGGCAAAAAACGTATCCCATACCTACTTTGAAAGAAATCGGCTTTGAAGCTTCATCCATACATGTACCCAAGTATCAAATGGATGCGCCAACCCTCACAAATTATGAAGCCACCCGAAATTTTCCGGGCTTGAATGGCACTTCATTTTTGGGAACTTATCTTAGGTTTGGTACTGTAAGTGTTCGACAAATTGTGCAAAAAGCACAACAAGTTGAGAACCAAACATTTTTAAATGAATTGATTTGGCGTGAGTTTTTTATGCAAATTCTTTGGCATTTTCCGCAGACGGTTACGCAGAGTTTTAAACCCCAATACGATGCGATTTTGTGGCGCAACAACGAAGCCGATTTTGACAAATGGAAGCACGGCCAAACCGGTTTTCCTTTAGTAGATGCCGGCATGCGCCAACTCAACCAGACCGGTTGGATGCACAATCGTGTACGGATGCTTGTGGGGAGTTTTTTGTGCAAACATCTGTTGATAGATTGGCGTTGGGGCGAAGCTTATTTTGCTGAAAAGTTGTTGGACTACGAAATGGCCAGTAATGTAGGCAATTGGCAATGGGTAGCCGGATGCGGTGTAGATGCAGCACCCTATTTTAGAATCTTCAATCCTGCTGAACAAGTCAAAAAATTTGACCCAAAAAACCTTTACATCAAAAAATGGGTGGATGAACTGGATAGCTTGACTTATTCGCAACCCATGGTAGATCACAAAGAAGCGCGAGAACGATGTTTGCGGGTTTACAAAACCGCTTTGGAAAACTAACGGCATTTCACAAAATATCGCTTCCAAATTGGATTTCGATTTTCAAAGAGTTTTCTTTTTATTTTCAGAAAGGCCAGCGCCGTCAGCATAGCATCACCTTCAGCGGTGTGCCTTCCATGTCCGGATATGTTTAACTCATGACAAAGCGCGTCCAAAGAAACGGCTTCGTTTTTGTGGTCGTATGTATAGAGCGGTTTTAGCTTTTTAAACAGGTAGGCCGTGTCGAGCGTAGGATTTCGGAGTTTCATCAAACCATTTCTCTCAAGTGCGCAGTTGAGCATTTTTATATCAAAACAAATATGATGACCGAGCAAAATGGCATCAGCCACGTAAGCGATAAATTTTTCCAATGCTTCTTTTTCTGAAATTTTACTTTCCGATCCCTTTTTGGTGATGCCGTGAATGCCGGCAGTTTTTGAGTTAAAATAATCTTGGGTAATTAAACACTCAAACCTGTCAGCAAGCAAAATTTGATTGTCTTCAATGGTGATACAAGCGATAGAAAGTAATCTGTCGATACGCACGTCAAGTCCGGTAGTTTCTGTATCCAATACTACAATTTTGGAGACAGAAGCCTTGTTTTGAGTTTTTAAAAAACGCGTTATAAAAGAACCCATGTTATAGGCAGTTTGCACTAAAATCAGACCAAGAGTTTAAAGAGTTTTCGGTAAAACTCGTCTGGTTTAAAAGGTTTGTTGATGATTTCATCCATGCCGCAAGCCAGAAGTTCTTGTCTTTTTTCGCTTAGGGACAAAGCGGTGAGTGCGATGATTGGTATAGAGGTATTAAAAATACGAATGTAGCGTGTGGCTTCAATGCCACTGATACCCGGCATGTGTATGTCCATCAAAACGCCATCGTATTTTCTGTATTTGACCATTTCTACAGCCTTGGAACCATTGTCAACCACTTCGCAAGAGATTCCCACGCTTTCTACAATTTTTCGGGTGATCATTTGGTTTATTTTGTTGTCTTCTACAATTAAGAGTTTTTTTCCTTTGAGTTTTTCCAAGTCAAAATGTGCGATTTCTGCACCCTCTTCTCCGTTAGTCAGTTTGGCGGTCAAATCGAAATAGAAAGTAGAGCCTTCGCCCACTACGCTTTTTACAGCAATTTCGGAATCCATGACAGCCAAAATACGTTTTACGATGGCCAAGCCCAAACCGGTGCCGCCAAATTTTTTATTGATTTCGGTATCACCCTGAGAGAAATTGTCAAAAATATTTTCGAGGTGTTTTTGGTCAATTCCGATACCCGTGTCTTGAACTTCAAAAGTAAAATTAACAGCAGTGTCTTTTAGCCAATTTTGTTTGACGCGCACCCAAACCGTACCATTTTCTGTGAATTTAACGGCGTTTCCAATTAGATTGACAATGACTTGATTAAACTTAACTTCGTCTGTGACGATTTTTTCGGGCAGATTGGGATCTATTTCCAGAATTAATTTGGTGTTGTTTTTCTTGGCAGCTTCCTGAAAAGATTGGATGACTTGTTGGAGGGTGGTTTTGATCTCAAACTGATTAAAATCAACGGTTGCCTTATCAGAATCGAGTCGGTTGATTTCGAGGATGTCATTGACCAGTGCTAACAAATACTCACCCGAATACCGCAGGGATTCCAAATTTTCTAGTTGCTCCGGTTTGGGATTTTCTTTGAGCAATAAATGGGAAATACCCGTCACGGCATAGAGCGGCGTTCTCAATTCGTGGCTGATGGTAGATATAAAACGTTCACGAATAGAGGCGATGTCTTCCGCTTTGTTTTTGGCTACTTCCAATTGTTGGTTTTTAATGCGAAGCAGTTCGTTGGATCGGAGGCGCAAGTTATTATTTCTATAGAATGTACTTGTCAAGAAAGCCAATACAATAATCAGTGCCAAACCCATAAAAGTAATCAGATACAAATTGCGAATCGTTTTGGCATCAGCGGCTTGGCCTGCTTTTAAACGATCGATGATTTCCGAATAATACTGACTGTTTTCCGATTTTTTTAGCGGGAAGAATTGGTATTGGTTTGACAATAGTATTTTGTCTTTTTCCTCTTGATGTTTTTTGAGATACAAGAGGGCTTTTTCGGCGTCTTTTATCGCTTCATAATAATCAGACAGCCGCTTATAAGCCATAGAAGACAGCATGATATAATTTTCCTGAAGTGCAAAATTGAGCACCTCTCTGCTCTGCTCATAGGCTGTTTCGAAATTCCCGACTTTGAGGTGTGCCCCGGCAAGTTTTGCTTTGGCATAGTTGATTTCATAGCCATTTCCGTATTGTTCATAAGTCTTGAGCGAAAATTCATAGCGCTTCAACGCTTCTTCGGGCAGTTGACGATGTTCGTCAAGAATTCCTAAATGAATATAAGTTTTTGCCTTAAAATATTTGCTCGGCAGTCTTACGGTCGAATCGATGGCCGTGTTGAAATACAAATTTGCCAAGTCCAAATTTTTCTTGCCTAAGTGGAAAATGCCATAGGCCAAATAGGTTCTGCAAATCAGTGAATCGTTGTTTTTTTGTTGGATTTCAAGGGCTTCTTTTAAGTGCTGTTCGGTCTCATCAAAGTAGTTGAGTGCCATGTACGCTTCTGTGAGTAAAGTGCCGAACCTCGCCTGCTGTAGTGCATTATTTTCCAGCATAGCAAAATCATACACTTCTCTAGCTAAAACAGCTGCTTCGGTAAAATTAGCTTTCTCGTATAGATGCGTAAATTCATTTTTCTCTGCCACATAGTCAAAATCTTGCGATTGAATAACGCAACAAAAACAGAGAAAAAGTGTTAAAATCTTGAGTTTAGTTAGTGTCATTGATGGATTTTTAGCAATCCACCCCAAAAGTAAAAATAAAATTGAGAAATTTGTTTATTTATCAATTTATAAAATACACAGCATCTTTTTCTTTATAAAATATGTTTCTGCGCTTTGTAGGACGAACGCACCAAAGCACCACTTTCTACATGTCTAAAACCGAGGTCTTTACCGATTTGTTCATATTTGTGAAATTGCTCCGGTGTGATAAATTCTTTTACAGGCAAGTGCTTTTTGGAAGGTTGTAGGTATTGTCCGATGGTAACTACATCTACCTCGGCATTTCTCAAATCGTGCAATGTTTGTATTACTTCTTCTTCTTTTTCACCCAGTCCCAACATAATGCCGGATTTAGTTCGGCGTACGCCTTGCGTTTTTAAGTATTGTAAAACTTCCAGACTTCTGTCGTATTTTGCTTGAATACGTACTTCGCGGGTAAGTCTTCGCACCGTTTCTAAGTTGTGAGAAACGACTTCGGGTGCTACTTCTACAATACGGTCAATATTGCGGTGCACACCTTGGAAATCCGGGATTAAGGTTTCCAGGGTGGTTTTAGGATTCATCCGCCTGATTGCCATAACCGTCTCGGCCCAAATAATAGAGCCCATATCTTTGAGGTCGTCTCTATCTACCGAGGTGATGACGGCATGTTTGATGTCCATTATTTTGATAGATCGCGCCACCTTTTCTGGTTCTGCCCAATCCACCGTTTCGGGTCGTCCGGTTTTGACGCCGCAAAAGCCGCAAGATCGGGTACAGACATTTCCCAAAATCATAAAAGTGGCTGTACCTTCGCCCCAACATTCGCCCATATTTGGACAACTTCCTGAGGTACAGATGGTGTTGAGTTTATAATTTTCTACCAGGCTGCGAAGTTCCGTATATTTTTTCCCGGTTGGAAGCTTCACGCGAAGCCACTTGGGTTTGGCGGTGGGCAATATATGTGATTTTTCTATTGTTTCCATAGCAAAATTTTAAAGACACAAAGGTATGATTTACTTATAAGATGCTCAAATACCAAATGCTAAAACTAACCAAAAAGAACAAACCGCTCCAGCTGAGCAAACGTAGCCACTTACCCGGTCTGTCTGCCACCGGCATATGCTTTCCGGTGACCAATCTGAAATTCATCAAAGCGTAAAAAGGTGCAGTCAAAAATGAGGCAATCGTGGCAAACTTGACCAGAGCACCCATTTCTGAAATGTAGAAAAAGAAAATAACAAGTGTCCCTGTTGCGAGTATCCCGATCCATAAAAAGTACCCCTTGCTGTTTTTTTTTCCTGTTAGAATCTCAACAGCCCGATTCATAGACCTTGGCGATGCATCCAATGTGGTGATGGTGGTGCTAAACATAGTAGTAAAAGCCGCTACGGCTACCACGAGCGCGGCACCCGAACCCAGCGTTTCTGTGTAAAGGCTTAAGAGTTGCGAGGTAAAAGCAGATGCATTATCGCTAAAGCCTATGGGGCGGCCAAACATCACCAAAGCACCTAAAAGCAGAAAGAGAATCGCCAGAATCACGGCGCCTATAAGGCCAAAATTGAAATCGCGTAAACCTGATTTTTGGTCGAAAGACGCGTTTGACTTCTTTTTTTCCAACACCCATAGCGATTGCCAAACCGAGATGTCCAAAGGGGCCGGCATCCAACCCATAAAAGCAATTAGAAATACAATCCCTGTGGTTTCGGTTGGGAAGGCTTGCGCCCAATGTATCGAGGGTGTTTTTTGGAAGGCAAATGCCACGGCCAAGAGCGTGCAAATCGTGAGTGTGAGAATAATAACTTTCATGATTTTATCCAAAAAAGCATATTTACCAACAGTTAAAATAAGGATGCAAACTAAGGTAATAACGCCACTCCAAACAGCTAGGTTGTCTGTGAGCCCAAATAAATGCCCGGCAATATTGGCTGTCACGATAGTAACCGCAGTTTGTATGGTAAACATGGTTGCAAAAGTGATGACGATATAGACCACCAACACCCATTTCCCCATTTTTCTGTAGCCCTCCAGCAAGCTTTCACCGGTTGCCAGTGCATATCGCGGTCCGTATTGAAAAAATGGATATTTAAAAAAGTTGACCAACAAAACGGCCCAGAGCAATCCCAAGCCGTAATCGGCACCGGCACGGGTAGATTGTACCAAATGAGACACGCCCACAGCCGCACCGGCAAACAAAAGGCCCGGGCCTAGATTTTTGACGAAGGAAACCGCTTTAGGAAACATGATCGCGTTGGGTTTTTATGATTTCTGCCAACAATTTTTTGGCGCGCAAGAGCTTTATTTTTACGTTGTTGACGGGTTCCTGTTTGGCGATTGCAATTTCTTTGTACGAAAGTTCCTTAAAATAGCGCAGGTTGATGATTTCTCTGTAATCCGGTTTTAGTTTTTTGATACATGCCAACAAATTGGACAAGTTTTGCTCCCGAATCAATTCGTCTTCTTGGGTGAGTGATTCATCGGCAATATCGTGTTTGCGAATGTCCGAGGCTTGTTCCATATCGATGTTTTTGGCCGCATTTTTTTTGCGAAGAAAATCGATGTAAACGTTTTTAGAAATGGCTATCAGCCAAGTTTTGAAAGTGTAATTGGCGTCGTAAGTGTTTAGTTTGTCAAAAGCTTTGGAAAACGTTCGTATGCAAATGTCTTCAGCGTCGTTTTCATTTACATTTCTTTTCAGGTGAAAGGCCAATACTTCTTGCCAATACAAGTCGAGGAGGCTGCTGAATGCCTGTTGCTGTCCTTTTTTGGCAGCTTCTATAAGTGCAGAAACATTTTTTTCAGGATTCAAACAGTTCGGTTTTGATTGGAGGCGACAAAAATCAACGGTAAATATACACAAGGAAAATCAATAGTGAAATTTTTTATGTTGACAAACAAAAAACAAGTGTTCATTTTGTATTGTATATGAAAGGCAGTGTAAATAAAAGCATATCTTTCGTGTTAAATAACACTTATAAATTAAAGACAATTAATGGTTTGGCATAAAATTAGCTATTTTTTGTAGCATTGTTATTTACAGTTTTTTTGTACATTTGCAGACGTTTTATTAACTTTATAAAACAATTTTAAACAGATGTTAGAAAAAGAATTTAAATATTACCTTGATAATCAGGATAAATTCGTAAAGGAATACGAGGGGAAATATTTGGTTATTGTTGGGGAAGAAATAGTTGGTATATATAGTTCAGATGAAGAGGCTTATTTTGAATCTGAAAAGAAATATAAACCTGGAACTTTTCTAATACAATTTTGTGAGTCAGGAGATAGTTCTTACACGCAATCATTCCATTCACGTGTAAGTTTTGTTTAATTTATGGATAGTGTTTCTAAATCATTTACACTTCAATCAGATAGTACTTTAAGAGTGTTGCAAACTCCTTGCGGTGTTTGTCCTGCTTATGACCCTTTGAGTGGTGGTACATACCCAAAAGTCGAGCAATTTACAGGCTTATGGGATACTGGTGCAACTGGTACAGTAATAAGTCAAAAATGCGCTAAAAAATTAAATTTAAAACCTATAAGCAAAGCAAAGGTTTTTCACGCAAATGGGGAATCAATTGTAAATGTCTATGCAATAAATCTATTTCTGCCAAATCAAGTTGGTTTTCAGTTTATTAAAGTTACAGAAGGTATTCTTAACGGAATAGATTTATTAATAGGTATGGATATAATATCAAGAGGGGACTTTGCTATAACAAATTTTGCAGGTAAAACAACCTTTTCCTTTAGAGTTCCCTCTACACAAAGAATTGATTTCGTTGAAGAATCAAAGCCTAAAACTATTGTAAAAGCCGGTAAAAAAAATAGGGAGAAATGACCCTTGTCATTGTGGTAGTGGTAAAAAGTTTAAACAATGCCATGGCAGAAATTCCTAATTTGTGCATGACAATCTTTAAAGATTAAAATCAGTAACTTTTATTATCATTGATTTTGATGCCTTTAAAAGAGGTCTCTACTGCACAGATACATAATTCTGAATGAATAAGCAGCAGTATGTATGGTGATCAAACCCAGTTTTTGAAGTAATAAACGGGGTTTAGCTCTTTTTTTCTCCCTCACAAGTATCAAACTGATCGGGTGTTTTGCCGCAAAAACTACAGGCTTCACCATCCTGATTCAGAAAAGGACTTTGGCTGGCGCAAGTGCCTGAAAATTTACCGTCTTTCTTAGCCCAGATTTTTATGGCAATACCGGCAAAAGACAAGCCAATTAATACGATGGTAATCAGAAAAAGTTCCATGACTGTTTAATTTCACTGCAAAGATAAGGGATGGGATACTTATTCTAAAATGTGAGGCGTTAATTATTTTATAAACCCCCAATAAATTGAGAATGAATGCGTTTGTAACTTTGTGCCTTTCGCCCAAATAGATTCTGACAATTGTGTTATTTTTGCGCATGCAAAACAATGTACTCATACTCGATTTTGGTTCCCAATACACCCAACTCATTGCCAGAAGGGTTCGCGAACTCAATATTTATTGTGAAATTTTCCCGTTCAACAAAATTCCGGAGGATATCTCTAGCTTCAAAGCAGTCATTCTTTCGGGTAGCCCGTCCTCAGTTCGGTCTGATACCGCACCCATTCCCGATTTGACAAACCTCAGAGGCCATTTGCCTGTGTTGGCGGTCTGCTATGGTGCCCAATTTTTGGCCCATCGTTTCGGAGGCGAAGTCAATGCGTCCAACACACGTGAATACGGACGTGCAAAGCTCTCCTACGTTTCGCAAGATTGTCCGCTGTTTCAGAACATAGCAGTGGGCTCTCAAGTTTGGATGAGCCATAGCGATTCAATTATCCGCTTGCCTGAGGGCGCCAAACATATTGCCGCCACGCACGATGTTAAATACGCTGCTTTTCAGATGCCCGATGAGTTGACTTTTGGTATTCAATTTCACCCGGAAGTTTATCATTCCACAGACGGGGCGCTGTTGTTAGAGAATTTTTTGATTCGTATCGCCAAGCTTTCACAAGATTGGACACCGGATTCCTTCGTAGAAATGACGGTTGCCGATTTGCAAGCTCAAATTGGATCCGATAGGGTAGTGCTCGGTCTTTCCGGTGGAGTCGATTCTACCGTGGCCGCAGTATTGTTGCACAAGGCCATTGGCAAAAATTTGTACTGTATTTTTGTTAACAACGGTTTGTTGCGCAAAAATGAATTTGAAAAGGTTTTGGATCAGTACAAACATATGGGACTCAATGTAAAAGGCGTCGATGCAACGGATCAGTTTTACAAAGCATTGGCGGGCAAAGAAGACCCCGAGCAAAAGCGAAAAGCCATTGGTAAAACTTTTATCGAGGTTTTTGACCAAGAGGCGCATGCCATTCAAGATGTTTCTTGGTTGGCGCAAGGCACCATTTACCCGGATGTCATCGAATCGGTATCTGTAAACGGGCCGTCTGTCACCATCAAATCGCATCACAACGTGGGCGGGTTGCCCGATTTTATGAAGTTGAAAGTTGTAGAACCTTTACGGATGTTGTTTAAAGATGAGGTAAGGCGTGTGGGTCGCTCTTTAGATATCGCAGACAGTTTGTTGGGAAGGCATCCTTTTCCCGGTCCTGGTCTGGCCATTCGCATCTTAGGAGACGTCACTGCCGAAAAGGTACGGTTGTTGCAAGAAGTAGATGATATATTTGTGGAAGGACTCAAAACTTGGGGTTTGTATGACGATGTTTGGCAAGCGGGTGTCATTTTGTTGCCGGTTCACAGCGTGGGTGTAATGGGTGACGAAAGAACCTATGAAAAAGTAGTTGCATTGCGGGCTGTTTCTTCTACGGATGGGATGACCGCAGATTGGGTACATTTGCCCTATGAGTTTCTGATGAAAGTGTCTAACGACATCATCAATAAAGTGAAAGGCGTCAATAGGGTAGTGTACGATATTTCCTCTAAACCGCCATCAACCATAGAATGGGAGTAATTATAAACGAAACAGTTATGCTGAGAAAAACATATTTTGCAATTCTATTTGTTTTTATCATTCAACTTTCTTTTGCGCAGTTACATACAGTTCAAAAAAGAGAATCTATTACCGATATTGCCCGACAATACAACATGACGCCGTTTGAATTGTTTCAGCTCAATCCGCATGCAAAAAACGGTCTCGAAGAGGGAGAAGTACTTCGTGTGACGCAAGTAGTGCCACTTGGCACACAGCTTTATGATGCATACAAAGTAGGAAGGAAAGAAACCCTTTTTGCGATAGGTCAGAAATTTGGAATTTCCGTAGAAGACATCAAAAAATACAACCCGATTTTGGAGCGAAATGAATTGAAAAACAGGCAAATTCTCCTGATTCCGGTCACCTACAAGGATATGTTTGGCTCAGAAAAAGCATCGGCTGCCATAACCTATGTTGTCAAACCCAAGGACACCAAGTGGCGTGTTGCATATTTACACAATATGACGCTTGAGGAATTGGCGACATTAAACCCCGGCCTTACAGAAGTTTTAAAGCCGGGTGAAATACTGAAAGTTTCTCATCCCATGAGGACTTTACCCACATTCGATGCTGATAAATATGATTTGTACGAAGTAAAACCCAAAGAAACGCTTTATAGTTTACTCAAAAAGTGGCAAATTTCCGAGGCTGCGCTCAACGAATTGAATCCCCAACTGAAAGACGGATTAAAGGCCGGGATGATGTTGAAAATTCCTAAACAGCAACAGGAAAAGTCTTTTGAAGTTTTTGAAAATGTAGCCGCATTACAGTCAGAAACGCTTAACACAAAACCCTATAAATTGGCATTCATGTTGCCGTTTGCCATCTCCAAAATGGAAGCTGATACACTTTTTGATTACAAAAAACAGTTTCGTACCGATAGAAATCTTAATGTGGTTCTCGATTTTCTTTCCGGTGCACAAATGGCCATAGATTCGGCCAGAGCTTTGGGGATGAATGTTTCCTATAAAGTCTATGACACCGAAAACAACCCGGAAAAAGTGGCGCAACTCATTAGGCAAAACCGATTGGAAACCTTAGATGCATTGATTGGACCGCTTTATCAAAAAAATGTGGAACGCGCCGGAGAAATACTCAAAAATGACAAAACACCTGTGTTCTCGCCACTTACAAACCGCGAAATTCAACTCTTTCAAAATTGTTTCCAAACGGTGCCATCTCAAGAATTGATGGAAGATAAAATGATTGATTTTATAGATGCCCATTACACCGATCAAAACATCATCATCATCGCCGATAGAAAATTGCAAGGAAGGGCAAAAAAAATTCAATCAAAGCTTAGAGAGAGTTTGGTGATTACCCCGGACACAAACGGATTGGTCAAGCCTGAGTTGCTGCGTACCGCTCTTGCTGTTGACAAACCCAATTGGGTGTTGTTGGAGTCTGAAAACTTAAACCTTATCAGCACAGTAGTGCCCAAGCTGGCAGAATTTTTAAAGGACTACAAAATTACCCTACTCACCACAGACCGAAACCGTTTTTTTGAAGGAGACGAAGTGCATAGCAGCCATCTTGCGCGTTTGCATTTTCATTTCCCTTCGGTTGACAGACCCTATCAAAGAGATGATTTGAATACATTTGCGAAAGCTTATAAAGAGAAAAATGGCATCAGCCCGGATAAATTTGCCGTGCGTGGTTTTGACTTAACCTTTGATGTTTTAATGCGTTTGGGAAGTTATGAGGATATTTATGAAAGTTTTAAAGAAAACATCACAACTTCTTATGTAGAAAATGCTTTTTCATATCAGAAAAAACTATTAGGCGGATTTGTCAATCGGGCATTTTACATACTTAAATATGACGGTTATAAAATCATAGAAGCGACCCCATGACCTCAACTGTACACTACCAAGGAAATCTTCGCACCCGCTGCGAGCACCTACAATCCGGTAATTCTTTTATCACCGATGCCCCCACAGACAACAACGGCAAAGGAGAGGCCTTCTCGCCAACCGACACAGTAGCTACTGCACTAGCCTCTTGTATGTTTACCATTATGGGTATCAAGGCAAGCCAAATGCAAATAGATTTAGCAGATAGCCGTGCAGAGGTAACCAAAGTAATGACAACAGACCCAAGACGGATTTCCAAAATTGAGATTGCTTTTGATATGTGTGGCATCTTCGATGCAAAAACACGTCAAATCCTTGAAAACGCCGCAAAAACTTGTCCTGTTTGGTACAGCTTACATCCGGACATTGAGAAACAAATTGTATTTAGTTGGAAATAAATCTTAAGAAAAGCACTGCCTTTGGTTTTTTTGGATTGGTCGGCTCGATTCAAATTTGTACTTTTGCCCGAATTCAACAAACAACACTTGGCTACCTGAATGAATGCAACTAAATACGTCTTTGTTACCGGAGGAGTTACCTCATCTCTTGGAAAAGGAATCATAGCCGCATCGCTTGCTAAGTTGCTTCAAGCCAGAGGTTACAGGGTTACGATTCAAAAGCTGGATCCCTACATCAACGTAGATCCCGGGACGCTCAATCCTTACGAGCACGGTGAATGTTATGTGACGGAAGACGGCGCAGAAACAGATTTAGATTTGGGCCATTATGAGCGTTTTTTAAACGTATCCACTTCACAAGCCAATAATGTAACCACGGGTCGGATTTACCAAAGCGTCATCGAAAAAGAACGCAGGGGTGATTTTTTGGGAAAAACCGTACAGGTGGTGCCACACATCACCAATGAAATCAAAGAGCGTATCCAGTTGCTCGGCAATACCGGACAATACGATATTATCATCACCGAAATTGGCGGCACAGTGGGTGACATCGAATCCTTGCCCTACATTGAAGCCGTTAGGCAACTCTTGTGGGAATTGGGCGAAGGCAACGGCATTGTCATCCACCTCACTTTGGTGCCATTTTTGTCAGCGGCGGGCGAGCTCAAAACAAAACCCACCCAACATTCCGTAAAAACCCTTATGGAAAGTGGTATCAAAGCAGATATTTTGGTTTGCCGTACCGAACACGAACTCTCTGACGAAATCCGTCAAAAATTGGCACTTTTTTGTAATGTGAAGCGCGAAGCGGTCATACAATCTATAGATGCAAAGACTATTTATGACGTCCCTTTGTTGATGTTGGAAGAAGGCTTGGACGTAGTAGCACTCGAAAAGTTAAAAATCACCGATTATCATGAACCATCTTTAGACGAATGGCGAGATTTTATCAAACGTTTCAAAAATCCTACCCAAGAAGTTAATATTGCGCTGATTGGTAAATATGTAGAACTCCAAGATTCTTACAAGTCCATTTTGGAGGCTTTTATACACGCCGGTGCCAAAAATGAAGTAAAAGTACATGTGCATCCCATTTCTTCAGAAGATTTGGAAGATAAAAAAATTCAAGAAAGGCTCTTTAATTTTGATGGTATTTTAGTAGCACCCGGATTTGGCGAACGCGGTATAGAAGGCAAAATAAACGCTGTGAAAATAGCCAGAGAAAACAACATTCCATTTTTTGGTATTTGTTTGGGTATGCAAATGGCGGTAATTGAATTTGCCCGCAATGTGCTGCATTTGGAAAATGCCAATTCTGTAGAGATGGATTCTAAAACACCTTTTCCGGTGATAAATTTGATGGAAAGTCAACGAAAAATTTCCATAAAAGGCGGCACCATGCGTTTAGGTGCTTGGGACTGTAAGCTGCAAGAAGGTAGTTTGGCAAATAGCATTTATAAAACGACCAAAATAAGTGAGCGACACCGCCACCGATACGAGTTCAACAACGACTATTTAGATCAAATGACACAACATGGCTTAGTGGCATCGGGAGTGAATCCAGATAAAAACTTGGTTGAAGTCATCGAACTACCCGACCATCCGTGGTTTGTGGGTGTTCAATACCACCCGGAATACAAAAGCACAGTAGCCAATCCGCATCCGCTTTTTGTCGCGTTTGTGTCAGCGGCGCAAAAGCATCACAATAGCAAGATTACAAACAACGCAGAAATAAACAAATAAACCTTCATCTCATTCTAATGGAAGATAAAAAATTTGATACCAACTCTATTATAGGTTTTGTAATGATTGGTGTCATATTTATATGGATGCTATACAACAACCAACCTACTGAGGAAGAATTGTTACAGCAACAACAAGAGCAGGTTGACAACCCGCCACAGATACCACAACAACAAACACAAAAACCCGTATCAACAGAACAAGTATTGGATTCTGTCGGTTTGGCAGCCCAAGCCTCCAAGTTGGGGAGCTTTGCCTATTCGGCAACACTCGCCAAAGCAACAGACTTTACCACACTTGAAAATGATGTGATGTCATTGAAAGTGAGTAACAAAGGTGGTTTTGTGATAGAATCCAAACTCAAAGACTTCCATACCTACAATCAAAAACCGGTCTATCTTATCAAAGATGGCAATGCAGATTTCAACCTCTCACTGCAGACTACCGATAACCGCACCTTGCAAACCCGTGACTTGGTTTTTCAACCTACTCTGACAACGCAAAACGGGAATCAGATTTTGTCTATGAGGTTAAAAGTTTCCGAAAATCAATTTTTGGAATACAGATATGCACTGCGTCCGGGCGATCATATGTTAGATTTTTCCATTCGATCTCAAGGATTGGAAAATGTACTGAATTCCGCAACACAACCGCTGATGCTTTGGCAAATGAAAACCTACAGATATGCCAAAAGTGTTTCTTATGAAAATCGCTATTCGGAACTTTTGTTCGAATATGAAGGCGGCAAAGATGATTGGTTGAATGCGCAAAGCGAATCTACAGATGATACGGCTAAAGACGTAACTTGGGTCGCCTATAAACAGCATTTTTTCACAAATATTTTACTGACAGATACGCCATTTGAAAACGCCAATTTTCGTTCAGAAAACTTGGTAAAAGACGAAGTGGTGGATACCCTTTTCACCAAAAGATACACCACTACTGCGCCACTTAAGCTGACCGCCGGAAACCTAAGCTATAATATGAATTGGTATTTTGGCCCGTCTGACTATAAAATTTTAAATACCTACGACCGAAACTTAGACGAAGTAATTCCTTTGGGTTGGGGTCTTTTCGGCTGGATAAATCGCTATCTTTTCATTCCCTTCTTCACCTTCCTCAGCAACTGGTTGCCACACGGCATCGCCATTATCATTATGACGATAGTCGTTCGCATCTTGATGTCGCCGGTTACTTACAAGTCTTATCTGTCTCAGGCCAAGATGAAAGTCATCCGTCCGGAGATTACCGAAATCAATGAGAAATTTAAGAAAGATGCCATGAAAAGGCAGCAAGAAACCATGAAGCTGTATTCCAAAGCGGGTGTCAATCCTATGGCAGGTTGTATTCCGGCAGTGATGCAAATTCCGATTTTCTATGCCTTATTTATGTTTTTCCCCTCCACCATAGAATTGCGTCAGAAACCCTTTCTGTGGGCAGACGATTTGTCTTCCTACGACACCATTTTTAAGTTGCCTTTTCACATTCCTTTCTATGGAGACCACGTGAGTTTGTTCCCTATTTTGGCTTCGGTTGCGATATTTTTCTACATGCAAATGACAACCGGACAACAAATGATGTCGCAACCCACACAAGAAGGCATGCCGGACATGGGTAAAATCATGAAAATCATGATGTATTTATCACCCATCATGATGCTGTTTTTCTTCAACAACTACGCTAGTGGTCTGAGTTTGTATTACTTTGTTTCCAACCTCATTACCATCTTGATTATGTTGGTGATTAAGTATCGTATTATAGACGAAGCGAAAATCCATGCGAAGATTCAAGAAAACAAACTAAAACCCCGAAAAGTGGGCAAGTTCCAGCAGAAGATGCAGCAAATGATGGAAGAAGCCGAAAAACAAAAAAAGAACAAACGCTAATTAGAAATTTCTTTTCCAAGCGAGATATCCGCCCGAAAGCTCAAAAATTTCTTTAAATCCCAAATCGGCCATGAGCCGTGCGGCTTTTTTACTCCTCATCCCGGATTGGCAATAGACAAAAACCGTTTGGTCTTTTGAAAATTTTGCCAGCTGTTCGGCAAAGTTTGCGTCAAAAAAATTGATGTTTTTAGCCTTTGAAATATGGCCTTGCAAAAACTCGTTTGGCGTGCGTACGTCAATGAGTTGGCCGTTTTTCCGTTTGATGTTTTCCGAAAATTCAAAAGCGTCTAATGAGACAAAGCCATGCGAATGTTTTTTAGGCCGAAAAAAGGATAAGATACTAGACATATTGTGATGTTTTGATGCAAAATTACACGATGCCAACCCAACCGAAAGTTACAAAAGTTACATCCGGACGGAGTCTCTTTTTGGCTGCGTTTGCTCGAAACCATTCGATGCATGTGTTTTCATATCAGACGTATTCAAAAACCATTTGTTTTTCTCATTGAAATACTGTTATTTAGGCTTGTATTTCATCACTTATGAACAACCACATCCACGACGGCACCAACTTGCGCATTCGTTTTGAAAAAACGTTGGCAGCACCACCCGATTACTTTCTTGAAAAATTTAAAAAAGCCAAAGCAGCATCATCGCCTCAATACAAAATTAAAATGCTCGACAGGCATGTGTGGTTGAGCATGGGTGCTTCCGAAAAGAAATACTATTCGCCTACTTTGCATTTAGAATTTGAACCTTTAGACGACGGTTCAAAGACCCTTTTAAGAGGACTTTTTGGTCCGGAGGCCGGCTTGTGGACTTTGTTTATGTTTCTGCACTTTGTGGTGGCCGGTATTTTTATCATGTTTTTGACTTTTGCTTATTCAAATTGGGTGATGCATCAGTCCTACGTATTGGATATCATCGTGATGGTTTTGATGTTGGTGGCGTGGTTTGCACTCTATTTTTTTGCCCGCCTCAATCGAAAAAACGGCATGCCGCAGGCGGTTATGCTTTACCGACTGATGGAAGCGGTTTTGGATGAAAAGCACAATTAATGAACTAAATGTGAGTTACTTAAATTCGAACATGCCGCCCTTGTGCATCCGGTTTCATCAAATTCATTAGTGTTTTTGTTTGAAAATTCGCAATTTTTCTCTATATTTGTATCAATATCAGGAACGCAGCAATGCGTACCAACCGAGCAACAAAGCCACGGTGGTTTAGTATATGGACAGTTCAGTCAAAAAAATGAATTCCTCACTGTTTCGTTTACTATCCTGATGCATAATTAGATATAAATTTTGCATTATGAAGACTGTTTTTACAAAAAGAGAAGGTGTTTCCATCAATTCGAGCATTGATTTTGGCAGTACCGAAAACATTTCCCACGAATTTGTATTTCTATTGAAGGTTTTTGAATACCATTGGAAAGTCAATATTTCTTACCATTACCGAACGACGGATGATGGCTATATCCAACTGGCCACCCAAGACGAGAAAAAAAAGTATCACATTGTTGCCCAAATTGCGCTCAGATTTGAGTGCCCGAAAATCGACAAAATGTTAGTGCTTTTTCACAATTTTTTGGCACAACGTTCTGATGAATATAAACCGATGTTTTTGAGCAGTCCGATTCTCACCGAAGAAGACTTTTCTAATATTTTGGACGAAGTAAACAATAGGCGCGACGAGAATATACGAATGGCTGAGGCCAAACAAAATCGCTTCATTGATTATTTGCAAAAGCAAGGTTTTAAGCCACAAGCCGACGGTTGTTCTGTTCATACTTGGACAGCTTGTTGTCCTAACGGAGAAGGTCACCACAAAATCGCTATCTCCACACAAGACGATTCATGGCATTGCCCGCTGTGCGAAAAAAAGGGTAATCAACAGGCTCTAGATAAATGGCTGATGCAGTTGCGCATGCACAACGATCAAAAAAAAATATCCAAAATGCTGAAAGAACTCGACAAGCACGGACGCATGGTTTCGCCGGATGTTATTGGATGGTGGATGAATCGGTATTAATTGTGCTAAAAGGAAAAATCAGTAAGATTTTGGTTTTAAAGCGGATATAATCTTAGATTTGTGTTACAAACACAAAATAAAAAAAGGGCTACATTACTGTATGCCCTTATTTTATTAGTGGTCCCACCTGGGCTCGAACCAGGGACCACCTGATTATGAGTCAGGTGCTCTAACCAACTGAGCTATAGGACCGTTGTGCAATATTTATTTGGCGTTTTACCTGAATCAGACTGTACAAAGGTAAAAGACATTCTGCAACAGTTTCCAAATCAATTAATAAAACAAAATAAATACTTTTGAACGTGTGCAACACGCTGTAAGCGTTTAGCGGTGCGAAATTAATACATATTTTCGGATGGTAAAAATTTTTTATCTGTCCTTTTCTATCTCTTCACACAATTCTACCAAAACGCCTTGGGTGCTTTTAGGATGCAGAAAGACAATGCGCTTGTTGTCGGCACCTTTCTTGGGCGTTTCGCTCACGAAGGAAAATCCTAACGATTTTAACCTGTCTATTTCAGCGTTTATGTCATCTACAGCTATGGCAATGTGATGCATGCCCGGTCTGTTTTTGGATAAAAAGGAAGCAATCGCACTTTTTTCGTCTAAGCTTCCCAAAAGTTCGAGTTTGCTCTCACCGAGTTGGAAAAATTCGGTTCGCACGCTTTCGGATGCTACATCCTCGGTTTTGTAAGATTTTCGGTTGAGGAGTTTTTCAAAAGTATCAGATGCCAAACCCAAATCCGAAACAGCAATACCGATATGTTCTATTTTATTCATGCCGTCAAAATCTTTTTAATGCTTAAAAATACTACTTTTGTAGCATGGAAACAAACAGACAGAAAAAAATAGCAACCATCATCCAAGAAGACATGGCAGACATCTTAATGCGCGATCTAAAGGCGCAAAATTTGCAAGGTGTGGTGCTTTCTGTGACCGATGTACACGTGACGGCCGACTTGTCTGCGGCAAAAATATATGTGAGTGTGTTCCCCAAAGTTCACCAGAAAGGACTTATTGCCGAAATTGCGGAAGCCACAGTAAAATATAGACACGAACTCGCCCGGCGAACCCGTCATCAACTCAGACGGGTTCCCGAGTTGACTTTTCAAGCCGACGACTCCGTAGAACGCGCACAAGAAATTGAAAAATCTCTGACCAATCCGGATAATCCCATTTCCAATCCGGACTTATTGGATAAAAGAAAAAAGATCTAAATTGTCTTTTCCGCTCTACATCGCCAAGCGTTACCTCGTTGCTAAAAGCAAACAAAACGCTATTAATATCATTACGCGCATTACCGGATTGGTGGTCGTTGTTGGTGCTTTTTCGCTTTTTGTTGTCTTGGCAGGCTTTGCCGGGTTAAAAGAATTCAGCCTTTCTTTTATCAACAATTTTGATCCCGATCTTAAGGCTTACCCAATTCAAGGCAAAACTTTGACAGTCTCTACGCAACTTGAAGATGATTTGCAAAACACCAAGGGCATTGCTGCTTACAGTTTTGTAGTAGAGGACAAAACTTTTTTTAAATACCGCGACAAAAGTCACGTAGGTATTCTTAAAGGAGTTGACGCACATTACGGAAGGGTTCACGACATTGATTCCATGATGGCCTATGGCAATTGGATAGAACCGGAAAAACCACAGGTTGTGGCCGGATTTGGCGTTGCTAATGTGCTGTCTCTGCCTTTGTTTGATTATGAAAACCCACTAGTTGCCATGGCGCCAAAACCCGGAAAAGGTGTCGTCAATCGACCTGATGAAGCATTTGAAGAAATAAACCTCTTTTCTGTCGGCTTGTACAACATCACAGAAGAAATCGACAAAAAATACGTTTTTACAGATTGGCGTGTTGCACAAAGTTTATTCAGTATTGATACCAATAAGGTTTCGTATGTCGAGTTCAAACTTATGCCGAATATTGATGAAGCTGAAGTGGTAGCTGCGCTTCAAAATGTTTTTTCCGAAGCTGTTCTTATCAAAAATCGCATGCAACTGAACGATGCGCTTTACAAAATGTTGAACACGGAAAACTTGGCTACCTATTTGATTTTTACCTTAATTATTATCGTGGCGCTCTTCAATGTGGCTGGCGCAACCATTATGATGATTTTGGACAAAAAAGCAAATCTTAAAACCCTTTTTAGTCTGGGAGCATCTTTATCGCAAATCCGATATATTTTTTTCTTACAAGGCACGCTGCTTTCCGTTTCAGGCGCGGTTATCGGTATTTTGTTGGCAACGCTTTTGGTGTTGGTTCAACAAAAATGGGCGCTAGTGATGATTACACCTACCCTAGCGTACCCGGTCAAACTGGAATGGACAAACTACGTGGTCGTTTTTCTCACTATTGTGATATTGGGTATGTTGGCATCTAAAATTGCCGCCAACCGCATTCGTGAAAAAATGTTTTTATGAGCCTTTTCAATTCGAGAAAGCAAATGACAATTACTGCATTTTAGCCCAGCTATCGCGCAAACCTACGGTTTTGTTAAATATCAATTTTTGGGCATCGCTGTCCTTGTCCACGCAGAAATAACCGATGCGTTGAAACTGAAATCGGTCGCCGGGTTTGGCTGTTTGTAAACTCGGTTCTGCATAAGCCTCTATAAGCTGAAGCGAATCCGGATTTAGAAATTCCAAGAAGTCTTTCCCTTTATGGCCATCGGGCGATTCGTCTAGAAAAAGACGGTCGTAGAGTCGTACTTCTGTTTTGATGGCGTGTTTTACAGAAACCCAATGCAGGGTTCCTTTCACTTTCCGCAAACTCGCTTCTGTGCCGCTTCCGCTGCGGCTGTCCGGATCAAAAGTGGCATGAATTTCAAGAATGTTGCCTGCATCGTCCTTCACAAGCTTTTCTCCTTTAATAATGTAGGCATTTTTTAACCGAACTTCTTTGCCTAGAGTCAAGCGGAAAAATTTTCTGTTGGCCTCTTCCAAAAAATCTTCCCGTTCTATATATAGGGTTTTGGAAAAAGGTACTTTTCGGAAACCGGCCGTTTCATCTTCCGGATTGTTTTCTGCATCTAGCCATTCCTCGGCATCATCCGGATAATTGGTAATGACTAATTTTACGGGATCCAAGACGGCCATCACTCTGGGAGCTGACTTATTGAGGTCTTCTCGTACACAAAATTCCAGCAAAGACATATCTATTACGTTGTCTCTTTTGGCAATACCCACAGTTTCTGCAAATTTCCGAATCGCTTCGGGTGTGTAACCGCGCCTGCGCATGCCCGATAGGGTAGGCATACGCGGGTCGTCCCAGCCACTCACGTGCTTTTGAGTGACCAACTGCAGCAACTTTCGCTTGCTCATGATGGTGTAACTCAAGTTTAACCGAGCAAATTCTCGCTGTTTAGGTGGCTGTGGCAAAGCTTCAGCATCATAAACTTGTTCAATAAACCACTCGTATAGTTCGCGATGCATCATAAACTCGAGCGTACAGATGGAATGAGATACTTGTTCTATATAGTCGGATTGGCCGTGCGCCCAATCATACATCGGATAAATACACCAACTGCTGCCGGTGCGGTGGTGGGGTTTGTTTAGTACGCGATATAAGATAGGGTCGCGCATCAGCATATTGGAGGAAGTCATGTCAATTTTGGCACGCAACACATGTGTACCATTTGGATATACGCCATTTTTCATGGCTTCAAATAGTGTCAGATTTTCAGAAACAGACCGGTTCCTATATGGACTTTCTGTTCCGGCTTGAGAGGGTGTTCCCTTTTGTGAAGCAATGTCCGCTGAGGTTTGCGAATCTACGTAGGCTTTGCCTTTTTCAATAAGCATGACTGCCCAATCGTACAACTGTTGAAAATAGTCTGAAGCATAACACTCTTTTGCCCAAGAGAAACCAAGCCACTCAATATCTGCCTTGATGGCATCTACGTATTCTTGTTCTTCCTTGTCGGGGTTTGTGTCGTCAAAACGCAAATTGACGGGTGCTGCGTAGCGAAGCCCTAAGCCAAAATTTAGGCAAATAGATTTTGCGTGTCCGATGTGAAGATATCCGTTGGGCTCGGGAGGAAAACGAAAACGGAGCTTGTTTTTGTCTAGGCCGTTTTTGAGGTCTTCTTCAATAATATATTCTAAAAAATTGAGCGATTTTGTTTCCGTTGACATATGTGTTGTTATAAGCGGCAAATTTATCAAATAATCTGCGGATACGCTAAGTAGCAGGCATGCATTTTTATTTGATTTGAAATGATATACTTGAATACGTCAAAATTTTAATAACACCGGGGTTTGATTATCTTTGGCAAAAAAAATATGGGTGTCATCAGACTTCGAAACATACGGCTTTATGCCTACCACGGCTGTATGGAGGAAGAGGGTAAAATAGGTTCGGAATACCGCGTAGATGTTAAAGTAAACGCAGATTTGAGCCTCGCATCAGAAACCGATCGCTTGCAAGATACTGTAGATTATGTAGCGCTTCACCGCATTGTAAAAGAAGAAATGGCTATCCGATCCAAACTATTGGAGACGGTTGCCAAAAGAATCATAGACCGGGTGCTTTCAGAATTGACCGCAGCGAAAATAGAAGTAGAAATTTCGAAGCTCAATCCGCCTATCGGCGGCGATGTGCTGTCTGTATCTGTTGCCCTGCAGGGAAGTAAATAAAAAAAACTTTGCTATATTTTTAGAGATATTTTTTCTAACTTCGCAACCCAAAATAAGGGCATCGTGGCCGAGTGGCTAGGCAGAGGTCTGCAAAACCTTTTACAGCGGTTCGAATCCGCTCGATGCCTCTAATTTTTTCTCCCTCTTATTTTTAAAATATTAAAAGAAGCACTGGGATGTATTCTTATGATTGGTCATAAAAACACAACCCGAAGCCTCTTTGTTTCCTAAGGATAGCAGCACCATTTAGCTTACAAAGCGGTCTCGATTTCGCCCTGCTGGAAGCGGTTTAACGAGAATTTGACCAAAAGTCAATTGATGAGGCGACCCCGGCGTAAATTATTTTTGCAATATAAAATTGATGGGAAGACTGTAGGGCACTTTTACGGCTTTGCCACCTTGTTTGCCGGGAATCATTTTGGGCAGTTTGGAAATAATTCTTCCGGCTTCTGTTTCCAGCCTGCTATCCGGACCACGCATTTGAATATCCGTGATATTGCCTTGTTGATCTATGATAAATTGAATATAAACGCGGCCTTGCACATTCAAGTCGATAGCATCTTGCGGATAGCGAAAATTTTTCTTGACATGCTCGGTCATTTTATCCTGGAAACAAGCCCTTTGTTGGTTTTTTGCCACTTTTTCGCAACCGGGGAACAAAGGAATTTGTTCTACAAATTCATAGGGAACCCTAACATCTTCGGTAGGTTTAATAAATGGAATGTCTTCCACCTTGGCAACCGGCGTATCTTGCGTCACATCTTGGGCTAAAATATCGACTTCAATAATATCATCGTCATCCGGTCTTACGTCAATTTTTTCGGGCTGTTTAGGCTTTGCAGCCGGAGGCTCGGGTTCTTGGATTTCAATAAGAGGCATTTCTGGTTCCATGAGCATTTCAGGGTTGCCTGAGTAAACTTCTGAAATTTCCGAACTTGAAGTTTTCAACTCAAAAGAGAGAAATGTTAAAAACAAAACGAGAATCAAGCCTATTTGAAAATACAATTGGCTTTTGCGATTGAGGTCTTTGCGGGGATTTTTCTTGACATGCATAACTTGATATTTTTTAGATTTAGACAATGGTTTACTGATTCCTGAAAAAAAAAATATTTTTTCAGAAAGAGATCTATCAAGCTATACTGCAGTAAGAAGATGTTAATTTTCTTAACAAACCAAGATTTGTGCCATAATTTGTAAAAACAACAAAACCCCTGAAATTTCAAGGGTTTTGTTTTGCATGCATTGCGTTGTTTTAACGAGTAATTTTATCTTTCGTTACATACTTGTGCATTTACGATTAACCAATATTGACCATCTCCGCTGTACTCAATGTCATAAGTTACAGAAGTTGCATTGGCATTGCGTTGTCGATACGGATAGGTGTTGGGTGTGTGTTGCGTGGGAGGGTCGTCGGACAGATATACATTGGTTTGGTTAAATGAATATCCGGGAAATGCCTGCATTTGAACGGTGACTTTTTTATCGTTGTGCGTTACCAGCACATCAGAAACATGAGAAGCGACAGCCAGGTTGTTATTGACGGCGCCAATGTACATGGGTTTGGGTTGGATGGTTTCGTTGGTTTTTATTTCAGAAATCCACCCCCAGCGCGTGTTTGTGAGTCCGAAATCTATAAATGACACGTCTCCAAACATGAAAGCATCTTGGCAATTAAGGACTTGTATCTTGAAGCAATCTTGCAAGCAATAATTCATATAGCGGGCAATGCTGTTTCCGGGAAAATCCTGATCGCCTGCCCAACCGCCTTCATAGCGATACTTCTTGCTGGTGTTGCTTGTGAAATTTTTGCTAACCGCTGCTGTTTGCCTGTCGTCATCGTCATCGTCGTCGTCTGCTTCGGGCAATTTTGTAACCAGGGCAGCGTAGGCAGCAATGCTGATACAAGTGGGTGCAGACAAAGAGATTTCCGACAAAGCAATGGTCAGGCTAAATTCGCTTTGAGGCTTTTTAAATTCATATTTGTAAGGAAATTGTCCCACTTTTGGGTTTCCACCACCGAAAAGCGGGATGTCTTCAAATTTTCCTGCAAACACTTTGGCAGCCAGCATATACCAACCTTCGTTGAGTTTGTAGGTAATGGTGAGCGAATCTTTGGTGTTTTCTACTAAAACTTTCCCTGCAATTTCTTTTCGTCCGGCGAACAAATCAAAAGAAACGGACAAACATTCATCGAAAGGAACAACCAGTTGGGGTGTTTGGTCAACCGATTGAAGCGCGTCTGTTTGGGGCCTTGTGGATAAGATTTCTTCTGATTCGTCAATGCTGCAACCCAGCACTGCCCAAAACATAAAGAAAGCCAAAACTTTACGAGGCATAAAACCAATTTTATTAGATTAGTTTAGTAAAGTTATCAGCTTACTTTATTATAAAGAACTGTGAAACAGTATATTCTACAAATGGTGTGTTATTATCGATGAAAGGTGTTAGGGCTCGCCGAAAAAGTGAATTATTGTGTCAATTGAACGTCAAATGATACGATTTCCTCATTTTCGATAGAAATTAAGAAATCCAAAGGCCGGCAGCAAACTTCACAATCTTCAATAAAATTTTGTTCTTTTATAGAAATATCTACGAGCAGAGAGACTTGCTGCCAACAACTTGGGCAGGTAAAAAAATATTCAATCAAATTCAGCCGTTGAGTTTTTTATAAGCCGCATCGGCCAATTTTTGCTTTTGTTCGGGTGCTTTTACCCACTGCCGTTTGGCATCAATTAGTCCGAAAAGCAATCGCGTAAAGAAATAGAGTTTGCCATCTTGAACGACAAAACTTTTTGGGTTCGGATTTACCTGTTTGCCTTCTGACATGGCAATGGCACAATAGCCACCGTATTGAGGTGTAAAGGCATCGGGAGATTTTTTAAATTTTTGAAGATTGGCATCATTTACAAACCGGTACTTGGCTTCTTTGTGGGTGGTTTCAAATTCTGAAGACCCTTCAGCCGCTTGGCCGTTAAAAAATTCCACTACATCGTAAGCGTTGGCTGCCAAACCATTTTTTAAATTCTGTAACATAGTTAGATAATTTTAATCTGGTTGAAAAAAAAATTGTGACGACACGAATGTATCATCTTACAACCTTATTCGTTGCAATCTATGACATAAACTTACGAAAAAAATTAATCAATTTGAAATGACCAAGTTGCCTCCTTCAAATCGCACAGCATAGTTGACAAGGCCAAACAGTTGTCTGTCGCTCTCAGACATGATTTGACCTGTAAAAAGGTTGTATTCGTACTGCTCGCATTGGCAAGTTACTGTGATGCCGCTAGCCAGTGTGGTGGAACAAGTATTAGGAAAATGATTGGGGCAACTCGCTTCCCAGGCCATAAAACCACTGCCGGTGTTGATGACATGTACACCTTTGATGCCGGTGCCGTCATTGTTATTCGGGATAAAAAGTGTGTTTCCGGTGACCAAAATCCTGCTGAAAGCCGGCAAATTGGTGTTGATAACCCTCGTAAATGAAACTTTTCTAATATTAGGGTTTCTGTTGTCGCTACCGCCCGAGGTGCTGCAGCCCAAAACAGAAAGCACAAAAGCCAAAGCCAAAATTTTTCTCATTTGTCGATATTTATTTTTAGTCCCTAATGTGCCCGGTTTGTTGTGTGATTTCATTCGCAAAACGTGTGTATGCATAATATTTCGAAATAATGAAAACGATTTAAAACTTTATATACTGTAAATATAGAAATCATTTTCACTATATTTGTGATGAAATCCCGGCCATGTTGGGATTTTTCTTTTTTCTAAAACGATGAAGTCATGAGTAAAGTATCTTATTACACCGAAGAAGGTTTAAAAAAATTGCGAAATGAGCTCGATCATTTAAAATCCGTTGAGCGGCCAAAGGTTTCGCAGCAAATTGCAGAAGCCAGAGACAAAGGCGATTTGTCTGAAAATGCAGAATACGATGCGGCAAAAGAAGCGCAAGGTTTGCTGGAATTGCGCATTGCTAAGATGGAAGAAACCCTTTCAAACGCTCGTTTGATAGATGAATCTCAATTGGATATATCTAAAGCTTTGGTGCTGTCCCATGTAAAGATTAAAAATTTGTCGAACGGAAAAACCATGGATTACACCCTTGTAGCGGAGAGTGAGGCCGATTTAAAAACCGGAAAAATATCGGTTACTTCTCCCATTGGTAAAGGTCTTTTGGGGAAATCTGTAGGAGAAATCGCTGAAATAAGTGTACCCAATGGTTCTTTAAAATTTGAAATTCTCCAAATATCAAGAAGCTAAGCAATGTCAACACAAATTAGAACCGTCAAAGAACCCAAAGGCCTTGCTGTTGGTGCGCAAGTGCCCAATTTTGAAGCAAAGGATTTATTCGATCAAACCTTTCAGCTATCGGAAGCACTCAAAAAAGGTTGTTTGGTCGTTATTTTTTATCGCGGACAGTGGTGTCCGTTGTGTAACAAACATCTGAAAGCTGTTGAAAAAAGACTCGAGGAAATTTATGCAAAAGGCGCGCAAGTTGTTGCCGTATCGCCCGAACGCTCGGAGTTTTTAAAAATGACAGCCGAAAAAACCAAGGCCTCTTTTCAATTGCTTTTTGATGAAGATTATGCCATCTCCAGGCTTTTCGATCTCGATTTTAAACCCTCACTCACCTCACGACTGATGTATAACAAACTGTTGGGTGCCCATTTGAAGAAAGCGCATTCAGACGATAGTGAGCGTTTGCCTATTCCGGCTACCTACATCATAGACCAGCAAGGAAAAGTTGTTTGGAGACACTTCGATCCGGATTATAAGAAGCGATCTTCGGTAAGTGATATTTTGGCTAACTTACCCTAGAATTTTCCTGCTTTGATTTCCATCAGTGTCGCGTAAACCTTATGTGTGGGAAGTCCCATGACATTGAAAAAAGACCCTTCCAGTCTTTCCACACCAATCAAACCAATCCAATCTTGTATGCCGTAAGCACCGGCCTTATCATAGGGTTTGGCCACATCTAGGTAATAGTTGATTTCAGCGACACTGAGTTCTTTAAAAGTTACTTGGGTGATATCGGTTATTACCTTCTCAAAACGCGTGGTTTTAAAGCATACTGCCGTTATCACCTCATGCGTTTTGCCCGATAATTTTTGGAGCATTTGCGTAGCTTCTGCGGCGTTTTCGGCTTTTGCCAACGACTCGTTTTCACACCAAACTACGGTATCAGATGTGATGAGCAGTTCTTCATCTGACAAATCGGTGAAAACAGAAGCCTTGAGTTTGGCAAGGTAAACTGCTATATCTTCTCGTTTGAGCGTTTCGGGATACACTTCTTCCAAAGGCCGAACCCTTGAATTGAAGGGAATGCTTATATCTTTAAAAAATTGTTGCCTGCGCGGCGAACCCGAGGCAAGTACAATTTGATAAGGGAAAGTGTCGAAAAATGTATGCATGGTTTAAAAATTCCAGTTTCCGTGTACGCGCAATACCTGTTCAATCACGTCACGAACGCATCCTTTGCCGCCTTTTTTGTGGGAGACATACAGTGCCATTTTTTTGACTTCGGGTACTGCATCTTGCGGGCAAGTAGGCAGTGCCACCAGCTGCATGGCTTCCAAATCCGGAATGTCATCACCCATGTAGAGAACGGTTTTAGGCTCGATTTGGTTGATGTCTAAAAATTCGTCCAAAGCAGCTCTTTTTTCAAGAGATCCAAAGTACAAATCAGTGATGCCAAGTTCTCTGAGCCGATGCTTCACACCTTCGTTATTGCCTCCGGAAATGATACAAATTCGGTAGCCTTTTTCATGAGCAATTTTTATGGCAAAGCCATCTTTGGTATTCATGCTGCGCAGTAATTCTCCTGAGGTGGTGATGATAAAGCTTCCGTCTGTTAACACACCATCCACATCGAAGACAAAGGTTCGTATATCGTTGAGGTATTCTTTATAGTTCTTCATTTTTGACCATTTTTTCTGAATTCAAATCTTCGTGTATTTTCCGAATAGACTTTGTCATTATTTCATACAAATGACGCAAATCTACATCTTCAATCAACGACAAATGCCGCTCCAAAGTGGGCAAATCCAAGCGTTTGGCCGGGCCGGTTTGTGCCAATTTAGGGCTGAGGTGCTGCACTTTTTCGGCGGTTTCCAATATGAGTGGTTTTAACAAATCAAAACGGAGCTTGTTTTTATGTAGAAATAGCTCAGATAATGTATAGAAATGGTTGGAAAAATTATTGACCAATGTGGCTGCCAAATGATATTTGACGCGTTCTTCAGACGAAACCCATGCAAAGCGATTGGAGAATGCCGAAGCCAATTTTTCCAATATGGGTTTATCGGACTCGTTTGCAGTTTCCAGCAAGACCGTGATTTTGTTGTAGTCGATCACACGTCCGATAGAAAAACTTTGAAGGGGATAGAAAACACCGCCGTGTTGCTTTGAGCTAATTGCATCGATGTGCGTTGCGCCGGAAGTGTGTATGACGATTTTGTTTTCAAAAGGCAGTTGCGCACAAACGGATGCGATGGAACTGTCTGAAACGGCTAAAACATAGATGTCTGCATCCGGCAAAGTGTGGATTTCGTTGCAAATTCGGTAGGTGTAGGTGTTGAAAAGATCTTCCTTCTCAGGATTTCGCACCCAAATACTTTCTACAGATACCTGCTGTTTTCCGTGCAAACATTTGGCCAAGTGATAGGCTACATTTCCGCTACCGATGATGGCTACTCTAATCATGCTGCGAAAGTAGTTTTAAAAAATCTTCTTTCAAAAAACACAATCAAAAAAGGCTAATATATGATGAAAGTCATAGATAAATCTCCTCAATGTCGTAAATTTGTGCAACAAATATGTAGTTAAATTTTTCGTTCAACTATCCTCTACTCAGAACCGCTATGATTGCAAAAAAGATTGCTCAAATTTTATTTTCTACCAGACTCACTGCACTTTTATTTATCGTCTTTGCCATTGCAATGGCGGTGGGCACATTTATAGAAGATGCATACAACACAACCACGGCTCGTGCATTAATCTACAACAGCTGGTGGTTTGAAGCCATTATGGGATTTTTCCTCATCAATTTCATCGGAAACATAGACCGATATCGCCTGTTTCGCAAAGAAAAATGGGCGACGCTCATCATACATTTGTCTTTT
The DNA here is from genome assembly GCA_032251335.1 of Flavobacteriaceae bacterium. Classification (GTDB taxonomy): domain Bacteria; phylum Bacteroidota; class Bacteroidia; order Flavobacteriales; family Flavobacteriaceae; genus UM-FILTER-40-17. The sequence continues at coordinate 31,847 of JAVVDW010000017.1, forward strand.
ATCCTTATTATTTTGGGTGCATTTATTACTCGCTATATCAGTTATGAAGGCAGTATGCCCATACGCGAAGGCGAAACAGAAAATGTCATTTACTCAGACAATACTTTTTTGACAGCCTATGTAGATGGCGAAATAGACGGAGAGCCCAAAAGACGAATTTTGCCCAAAAAGAAACTCTTTCTATCTACCGAGGCAAACAATCATTTTAAGTTGTCATCAGACTATAACGGGACGCCTATCGAAATAGAATACGTCGATTTTATCATGTCTGCCAAAGAAGCTTTTGAAGCAGACGAACAAGGAGATTTGTTTCTCAAAGTGGTTGGCACAGACGAGAATGGCAGAAGTGAAGTGTATATGAAATCGGGCGAAATCAAGCACATAGGTGGCGGACTTTTTACGTTCAACAATCCGATGGACGGTGCCATCAACCTGATGTACGAAGACGGCAACTACCAAATCCAATCTTCCTTCCCGGGCGGGTTTATGCGTATGGCCGATCAGTCCAACGGTATTGTGACAGCCGACAGTTTGCAACCCCTCGAACTGCGTTCGCTCTATAACGTAGGAGGTGCACAGTTTGTGTTGCCCGAAATGGCAGGCGTGGGTAAAATAGTACTTAAACAGCCCGAAGAAATCGATGAAAACGCACCCGATGCACTTGTAGTAGATGTCACTTCGGGCAATGAAACCAAGCGCGTAAATCTGTTCGGTTCCCAAGGAACTGTGAGGCAGGACACCAAATTGGAAATCAACGGCCTAGATGTGTACCTTCACTACGGTTCTGTTCGCTATCAATTGCCTTTTTCCGTTAAATTAAACGATTTTATTGCTGAAAAATACCCGGGCACTGAAGCTGGTTACTCTTCTTATGAAAGCCAGGTTACCGTCATAGACCCCAGCGAAACTTTTGATTATAGAATTTACATGAACCACGTGTTGGATTACAAAGGCTATCGGTTTTTTCAAGCTTCTTTTAATCCGGATGAAAAAGGTACCATTCTCTCCGTGAATCACGATTTTTGGGGCACTTGGATTACTTATATAGGTTATTTCTTACTTTATTTTGGACTTATGGCTATTCTTTTTGATAAAAACACACGCTTTGCGGATTTAAAAAATATGCTCGAAAAAGTGAAGGCGAAAAAGGCAAGCCTCTCCGTTTTGATGCTGTTTATCTCGTTGGGCGCAGTAGCTCAAGAAATACCGGACAGCCACAAGGCTTCTGCGGAAAAGCTAGATTCCTTGATTACAGCCAATGCAGTTGATCCGGATCATGCATACGATTTTGCTTCGCTGGTGATTCAAGATGCTGGTGGGCGGATGAAACCTGTAAATACGTTTGCTTCCGAACTGCTCAGAAAAGTGAGTAAAAGCGACACTTACAAAGGGCTCGATGCCAATCAGGTGATGATGTCTGTCATGGAAAATCCATTTTTGTGGTACAATGTGCCTTTTGTCTTTCTCAAAAGGGGCAACGACAGCCTTCGGCAAATCATAGGTGTACGCAAAGAAGCCAAGTACGCTGCCATGGTTGATTTTTTTGACGAAGAAGGCAATTATAAATTGGCCAAATATTTGGAAGAGGCCTCACGCGCAGCCATCCCCAACCAGTTTCAAAAAGACTTTTTGGAAGTAAACAAAAAAGTGAACCTGCTCTATTCGGCATTGGAAGGTCGTATTTTTAGATTTTTTCCGGTTCCGGGCAGTGAAAACAACAAATGGATTTCCTCTTTTGAACTTGGTGAATACGACATCACAGGTATGGATTCTACCTATGTAAAAAATGTATTACCCATCTATTTTAACGAATTGCAAAGAGGCAAGAAAGATGGGGATTATAAAAGTGCAGACGAAATTTTGGCCAGTATGCACAAATATCAAAAAAAATACGGCGCCGAAGTAATACCATCGGACACACATGTCAAACTCGAAATTCTTTACAACAAGTTTGATGTATTTAAAAAGCTCTTTAGCTACTATATGTATGCGGGCACGCTGATGTTTGTCTTTCTGATTTTTCAGATTTTTAAAGACAGAAAATGGCTGCGGATCACCATCAAAGGCTTCAAAATCATCATTGCTGTTTTGTTCCTTTTGCATACGGCAGGCTTGATTGCGCGTTGGTATATTTCTGGACACGCACCTTGGAGCGATGCTTACGAGTCTATGATTTACGTGGCCTGGGCAACGATGTTTTTCGGATTGGCCTTTGGTAGAAAATCAGATTTGACATTGGCGGCAACTACTTTTGTGGCTTCCATGATACTGATGATAGCCCATTGGAATTGGATGGATCCGTCCATAGCCAATTTGCAACCCGTTTTGGATTCGTATTGGTTGATGATACACGTTGCGGTGATTGTGGCCAGTTACGGACCGTTTACCCTCGGTATGATTCTGGGTCTGGTATCACTGTTCCTCATTATCTTCACCACCAAAAGCAACAAAGCCAAGATGGATATCAACCTCAAAGAGTTGACACTCATCAATGAAATGGCGCTGACCGTAGGCTTGGTGATGCTAACCATTGGCAATTTCTTGGGCGGACAATGGGCCAACGAGAGTTGGGGACGATATTGGGGATGGGATCCCAAAGAAACTTGGGCGCTCATTAGTATTATGATTTATGCTTTTGTGATACACATGCGCTTGGTGCCCGGGCTTCGTGGGCGGTTTGCTTTTAATCTTGCAGCCGTTTGTGCCTTTGCCTCTATTATGATGACCTATTTTGGGGTCAATTTCTACCTTTCCGGTTTGCACAGCTATGCCAGTGGAGACAGGGTGGTAACACCCACTTTTGTGTATTATTCAGTGGTTTTTGTGGCTGTTATCGGCAGCTTGGCTTATTGGCGATATAGGGTGCATTACGCTAAGAAATAAGGGCGTGCGGGTATTCATTGGAAATGACAGTACAAAATATAGATTTATCTCTTCATCAATATGTAGAATTTATAAACAATACTGAGAAATCCTTCTGCTATATTTACAGAGGTCAAGCGAACTCATATACTGACTATAAATTTATTAAATGAAAGATAGTTTCTTCTTTTTATCGGAATAGACATTTGATTTTTACAATGCGAGGAACAAAAAATTACCAGATGTAAATATTCCGCCTTTACTCGTCTTTTACTTTGCCAGATAAATAAAACAAAAAAACTACATTTGTTGTCGCATTACAAACAGTAACCATGTATTCAAAAACTTTTTTCAAATCCATTTTTGCGGTTCTTTGTTTTATTATATGTAGCAATACACAGGCACAAGACCGTCAATTTTACCAACTCAGTATCTACCAAATCTCCGATAAAAATCAGGAGCAGGTCATCGATCAGTATCTAGAAAATGCCTTGTTGCCGGCGCTCAAAAGACAAAATATCGAAAAAGTCGGGGTTTTTAAATCTATTCAAAACCAGCAAGATACCATTCGAAAAATCTATGTTTTGGTGCCATACCGTTCATTGTCAGTCATCCCCGAGGTTTCAGCCGCGCTCTTAAACGACAATACTTACCTGTCTGCAGGTAAGGCCTACATAGAGGCACAACACGACCAGCCTCCCTACCACAGAATAGAAACGGTTTTGCTCCGTGCATTTTCGAGCATGCCTATTTTGCAAACACCCACACTGAAGGGTGAAAAAAAGGACAGAATTTACGAACTGCGCAGCTACGAATCGGCCACTGAAGCACTGTATAGAAACAAGGTAGAAATGTTTGACGGCGGCGGTGAAACAGCCTTATTTCACCAATTGGGTTTTCAGCCCGTTTTCTTTGGAGAAGTCGTTTCAGGAAGCCGTATGCCCAACCTCATGTACCTCACAACCTTTGAAAACATGGATGATCGTACAGCACATTGGAAGGCTTTTGTAGCATCTGACAAGTGGAACCAAATCAAGGATTTGCCCAAATATCAAAACAATATGAACCACGCGGATATTTGGTTTCTCTATCCTGCCGATTATTCAGACTACTAGTTTTTTACTGCTGAAGGTTTACCTTTAGTGCATCAACCGCTGTATTTCAGCTTCCTGAAAATTCGCATGGTTTCTTTAAAGGTGTTGTAAGTGTCTTCGCCTTGCGCTTTTAAAAAGGGCTTGGCTTCTATCACTTTCTCCTTGGCATCGCCAAAACCGTTCAGGTAACACAGCAAATAAGTATTGGCAAGGTTTTTTAGTTCGCCTGTTTCTGCTTCTGTCAAGGGTGTTCCTTTTATCAATTTGCCTAACAATGCGTTGTTGGCATTGTAGAGGTGGTGCATCACTTTTTTGTCAAACTGCGGCGGCTCAAAAAGCATGTCGTTGGTGATCAGATACGTACCGTTTTCCCTAAAATGTATGGTAACCTTTTCCAGCGGATAGTATTTAGAATAAGGATTTACACCCAAATGCACATATTCCAAAATACTAAAACAATCTGAATCGTAGGAAATGGACACTTCGTCCAAAGCCGAGTAAAACAAACGAACTTGCTCGTTTACTAGCTCAATATCGAGCCTGGAATAATAAATTTTGTCGTTCACTTTCTTCTCAACCCCCGCCCAGCACAACACAAAAATTTCTTTAAAAACCTTGTAATGAGAACGCAAATCAGTGTGTTTTTTCATAATAAAATCAAAAACACTGTCCAGCGTCAGTTCAATATTGTTCTGCGCAGACCTTTCAATAGATGCCACTATGGCCGAATTGGTATCGCGCAAATCACTTCTAAAACGCACAGGCACCGAGTTGCTTCCTTGTCTAAAAAACACCGTCCCGCCCCAGTATTTCCAAATATTTCTCCGAAGCGACGTCAGTTTGTTGTTCGGATGAATCGTCACCAAGCCCACCACTTTGTCGGCAGGCAAATGCGGAAACGGAATATTTTCATAAGAAACCACCGGTGTATGATCCATATAGGCATCAATCAAATTTTGAATGCGGCTGTCATCAAAAAAATCAACGCCCACTATAGCATTGTCCGTGTCTTCCACGCCCACCACTATGTACGAATTGTTCATAGGATTCGAATTGCTCAAGGCACAAACGTGTTTCAGAAACTTGGCCTTGCCCTCTTTAGCATACAAATCCAACCGACGTTTTTTGTCATAGAAACTGTTTTCGTCTTGGTGTGCGAGCAAATTTTTCACCAACAAACGTTTGTTAATCATTTTTTAAAGAAAATTTATCCGCTTAAACAACGCAACAATTTAGTGAGAATTTCCAAGCATTGCGCTATTTTTTTGGGCGATTTTCCCGGCAATGTATTTGCCGGGAAACCGGGCTTTCCACTCATAGTTTCTGCACAAATACATTTGTGCAGAAAGCTAACCGTTTCAATCCCTATCGCGGGTGCCTAACCAAGAGCCAAAGCCCCACCGCTGATGGTATTTTCTGCCGTACCCAAGTACAAATCAATGCGCCCCATATACACACCTTTGTACCCAACCTGATTGATCAATACGGTTTTGCCTTCTCTGTTTTTAACAAAAACCGGCACTTCCATCAACGTATGCGTATGCCCACCAATAATGACGTCTATGTCTGCGGTTTCAGCAGCCAATACGCGGTCGCTTACCTTGTCGTTTTTATATTCGTAACCCAAGTGAGACAGGCAAATCACCACATCGCAGGCCGCTTCGGTTTTAAGTTGCTTAACGATTTTGGTAGCCGTTTCTATGGGTTCTAAGTACAAGGTTTCTTTGTACATTCTCGGGTCAACCAAGCCTTCTAGCGCTATGCCCAATCCGAAAACACCTACCCGAATACCGTCTTTAACAAACACTTTGTAGGGTTTTACATAACCCGCCATCACCGTTTTAGAAAAATCGTAGTTGGCAGCCAAGAGCTCAAATTTGGTATGTGGCATCTGCGCCAAAAGTCCGTCCAGGCCACCGTCAAAATCGTGGTTTCCAATGGCCGCTGCATCGTATCCCATCATGCTCATCAACTTCATTTCCAGCTCACCGCCGTAAAAATTAAAATAAGGCGTTCCTTGGAAAATATCACCGGCATCCAACAGCAAGGTATTCGGATTTTCCTGCCTGATTTGGTGAACCAAAGTAGCGCGTTTGGCCGCACCGCCCATATTGGGGAATTGCGGGTGCGTGCTTTCATACGGATCTATTTGGCTGTGCACGTCATTCGTATGCAAGATGGTAAGCCATTTGTCTTTTGGAGCACAGCTTTTCAAGGCAAATCCGGGGATGGACAATGCGCCGGCAGCCACGATGGTTTTTTCTAGAAAATGTCTGCGTTTCATGGATGGGTTTTATTTTTTTTGAAGCACAAGCCCGCAGGCATGTGTCGTTAAAGTCTTTGGTGTGTGGTTTTTAAAAAATTATTAATTCATTGACTTTTATTAAGCATTAACCAATCAAACCATCGCATCATCAAATCATTGCACCCGAAACCGTCCATCTATTTTCGTATATATGGTATCCGTTTTTTCCAAATAGTCGATGAGTGCATTCCTCACTTTGTAGTCCAGGTGGACTGTGGAAACCGGATTTTTGAAAAAATTCATTTGGTCGCCGCCGTTCATAAGGTAGTCATTGGTCACCACCCAATAGGTTTTGTTTTCTTGTATGGGTTTTTGCTGGATCAGAAAGTTTTTTAGAACCCCGCTTTTGTCCAACGTGAGTTGCATACCCCAAATGGGATGCGCCGTTTTGGCTTGAACCAGATAGTTTGCCAACGCATGCATCTGATGGCTAGTAAGTTCCAGTGCAACCAGCGAATTTTCAAACGGCATGATGCCATAAATATCGGCTACTTTGACATCACCTTTTGCCAATATATTTCGAATGCCCCCGTGATTGAACAAACCCGCATCGGCACTTTTGCCTGTTCTTTGTTCTAGAACAAAATTGGCCTGTGCCATCAAGGCGTCGGCAAACCAATTGCCCAAGCGGGTTTCGAGTTTTCTGTCACTTTTGTTGAGCAGTTCCGGATTGTAGGCCAAAACCCGCTCCAAACCTTGTTGCATACCTACTCTGTATGGGGTAATCAGGCTGTCTATTTTGATGTCTTTTTCTAAAGAATCTGTTAAAGCGATTTCAACTCCCTGAATATTTTGTAATTTCAATTCAGAATTTTGGCAAGACCCCAAAAAAATTATTGTTACAAATAAAACAATATGTTTTAAAATTAATTTAAGTCGTATATTTGTCATCCTTTTTCGGATTTGATTATGTAAATGTAAAAGAAATTGAACAGCCTAAAAAAAATACTTGTAAAAAGAATCGTTCGCAAGCGAATAGCCGCTTATGAATGTGCAAATCTGCAAGAGGGTAAGCTCGAATCCATGTTGATATTGTTTGATGCGGAAGCTGCATTTTCGGAAAGTTTTTTTACCGAGTTGGGCAGTTTGGCAAACATTCCGCCCGGCCAGACAAAATGGTTGGGATTTAGCGCAAAGCCAAGGAAGCATAAAGTTTGGAAACACCCTGTTTTTCACAACAATAACATTGGTTGGGATGGTACTTTAAAAGGTGACGTGGTGGATGTAGTTTTGAACCGTCCGTATGATTTGGTTGTCAATTATTTTGACAAGCCGAGTTGGCAATTGAAAGCGGCAGCTTCTCAAGTTCAAACCGGGTTGAGACTGGGTTTTGAAGAGGTGAATGCCGACATCAACGACATTGTTTTTAAAGCTGATTTGAAGGCCGGCGAAGTTTTTAAGACAGAATTTTGTAAATATCTTAAAGCGCTGAGAAAGTTATAACTCAGTACACATAAAAAAATAATAAAAAACACAAAAATGGACACAAGGTTTACAGGAACGGGTGTGGCACTCATCACGCCATTTGATGCATCAGGGGCAGTTGATTACACAGCCTTGGAAAAACTAATTACATTCAATATCAATAGTGGTATAAACTACTTGGTTGCTTTGGGCACAACAGCCGAAACCGCCACGCTCACCGATGCAGAAAAAAAAGCTGTAAAACAATGTATTTTAGATACCAACCACGGCCGCTTGCCTTTGGTATTGGGCCTAGGGGGTAACAACACGGGGGCTTTGCAAGGCGAACTCAAATCAGCCGAAGTTCGTGATTTTGATGCCATTTTATCTGTTTCGCCATACTACAACAAGCCGACCCAAGAAGGCATTTACGCACATTACAAGGCTTTGTCGGCCGCGTCGTCTTTGCCGATTATTTTATACAATGTACCCGGACGCACAGGATCTAATGTGCTGCCGCATACCGTTCTGCGCTTGGCAAGAGAATGCGACAACATTATAGGCATCAAAGAAGCGTCGGGTGATATCGTTCAAGGCATGCGCATACTGAGAGAAAAACCGACAAATTTTATAGTTATTTCCGGTGATGACATGACCGCTTTGCCACTGATTATGGCCGGCGGTTCGGGTGTGATTTCTGTTATCGGGCAAGCCATACCGGACGTTTTTTCAAAGTTGGTTCAAGCGGGCTTGTCGGGCGATGTGTCCACGGCTAACTTATTGCAACATCAATGTATGCCCATCATAGATCTCATCTTTCAGGAAGGCAACCCGGCAGGCATTAAATCCTTGTTGGCACAACTCGGTTTTGGAACGCCCACCGTCAGGCTACCTTTGGTATCGGCATCAGAAACCCTTGCTTCGCAGATTGGCCTGTATTTGAATCAAACCAAGGCAGTTTCCTGTTAAACTTACCTTAACAAACCCGTAAAGGTTTCACTTTTAAGCCGTTTAGATGTGAAAAATAGTTTTTTATATAAATGATTAATGTGTACTTTTGCAGGCAACTTTGAGCGTTCATGAGAAATTTTTTCTACATATTGATATTGATGCTAGTTACCACCGGTTGTAGCCAGTATCAAAAAGCGTTAAAATCAGAAGATTTGGCATTTAAATCCAAATTGGCTGAGGAGCTTTACAATGCTAAAAAGTACAAAAAATCCATACGTCTTTATGAACAAATAGAGCCAAAATACAGAGGCAGACCTCAAGGCGAGCGCATACTGTATTTTTACGCCACCAATTTGTATTTTCTGAAAGACTACATCACATCCGGTTACCAATTAGAAAGGTTTACCAGTGCCTATCCGCGCAGCGAAAAAGTGGAAGAAGTAGCTTTGATGGGAGCCAAAAGCTACTACCATTTATCTCCTAAGTACAGTTTGGACCAAACAGATACGCAAACTGCGCTAGACAAATTGCAGAATTTCATAAACTCCTATCCCAAATCTGAAAAGTTGGACGAGGCCAATGCCTTGTATCAGGAATTGGCCGGAAAATTGGAACGCAAGGCATTTGAAGTAGCCAAGCAGTACAATAAAATTTACGATTATCAGGCAGCACTCAAATCCTTAGATTTATTTCTGTCCGAATATCCCGGTTCTTCTTTTCGAGAAGAAGCATTGTATTACAGGGTTTTAGCGTCTTTTAACTATGCTGAAAACAGTATTCAAATTAGGCAGATTGATAGGTATAAAGATGTTTTAGCCGCATACAACAAACTTGTAGATTCTTTTAAAGAATCTATTTATATAGGACAACTCAAAACCATGGTCAACAAAAGCAAAGCACAAATAGAACGCTTGACGCTCCTCGCTAACAACGCATCAAACAATCCATAAAATGATAGATTTAAAAAACACAGACGCACCCGTCACTACGGTAACGCTCAACAGAAACGAAATTGACCAGCAAACCAATAACATCTACGAAGCCATTGTGATTGCTGCCAAACGTGCAGAACAAATCAATTCGGAGATCAAAAAGGAACTCTTAGAAAAATTGGAAGAGTTTGCCACCTACAACGACAGTTTGGAAGAAGTTTTTGAAAACAAAGAGCAAATCGAAGTTTCCAAGTTTTTCGAAAGATTGCCCAAGCCGCACGCATTAGCTCTACAAGAGTGGTTGGATGGCAAAATTTATTATCGTCACGTTGACGATCAACAACAGCAATAGTATTTTACATGTCTGTTTTTCAGGACAAAAAAATTCTTCTCGGTGTTTGCGGAGGCATAGCTGCGTATAAAACAGCTTCGTTGGTGCGACTTTTGGTAAAAGCCGGTGCAACTGTAAAGGTAATCATGACACCATCGGCAAAAGATTTTGTAACGCCGCTCACCTTGGCAACGTTGTCTAAAAATCCTGTACTTTCCAGTTTTACCGAGCCAGACGACCCGTCGGGTGTATGGAATAATCACGTAGATTTAGGTCTGTGGGCAGACGCAATGGTCATCGCGCCTGCTACAGCCAACACTTTGTCAAAAATGACTGACGGCGCATGTGACAACTTGCTACTTGCCGTATATCTTTCTGCCAAATGTCCGGTGTATTTTGCCCCGGCTATGGATTTGGATATGTACCAACATCCGGCTACACTGTCTGCCTTTGACAAACTTCAATCCTATGGCAATATCATGATTCCGGCAACCAGCGGCGAGTTGGCCAGTGGTTTGGTTGGCCAAGGTAGGATGGCCGAGCCTGAAGATATTGTAGCTTTTATTGAGAAAGATTTCACCGCCCAATTGCCTTTGAGAAACAAAACCGTGCTCATCACAGCCGGGCCTACTTATGAAGCCATTGATCCGGTTCGATTTATCGGAAACCATTCCACAGGTAAAATGGGCTTCGAAATTGCCAAAGCAGCTGCAAATTTGGGTGCCGAAGTCATACTCATTAGCGGTCCTTCGCAACAAAGCGTTTCACATCCCAAAATCACGCTGATTCGCGTCACCGGCGCAGACCAAATGTACGACGCCGCACATCAACATTACCCCAAAGTAGATATTGCCATCCTTTCTGCCGCAGTTTCAGATTATAAACCCAAAACCGTTATTTCTCAGAAAATAAAGAAGAAAGACCAAAATCTTCAAATAGAATTGGTGCCCACCCCCGATATTTTAGCTTCTCTGGGCAAAATAAAGAAACAGCAATTTCTGGTAGGATTTGCCTTAGAAACGAATGACGAACTCGAAAATGCCAAAGGAAAACTTACACGTAAAAATCTAGATCTCATCGTGTTAAATTCGCTGAACGATGCCGGAGCCGGATTTGGAACACCCACCAACAAAATAACTTTGATTGATAAATCGTTAGATATAACATCCTTTGATTTGAAATCCAAAACAGCGGTTGCTTACGACATCCTAAATCACGTCATTTTAAAATTGCAAACATGATCAAAAAACTGATTTTCACGCTTTTTATCTTGTCACAATTCACCGTGATGGCTCAAGAAATGAATTGCTATGTGGAAATCAATTTTAATGAAGTCAAACAATCTAACCGAAAGATATTCGGTACGCTTCAGCAAAGCCTGTCAGATTTTATCAATAAAAACCGTTGGACCAATAGAGCCGTCAATCCGCAAGAAAAGATAGATTGTTCTGTTTTTGTTCGTGTTCGTGAATTTGTAGGGCAGGAATTTGTCGCAGAACTTCAGGTGCAATCAGCCAGGCCTGTTTACAACAGTACTTACAGCACACCTGTCTTGAATTTTAAAGATGAACAGTTTCGTTTTAGCTATGTCGAATTTCAGGACATGACCTATAATTCTTTTGTGTTTAACTCCAACCTCTTGTCTGTCATGACTTTTTACATCTACACCATGATTGGTATGGATGCAGATACCTACGCACTCATGGGAGGCTCGCCTTTTTATCAGGAGGCACAAAAAGTTATGAATTTGGCGCAGGGTAACGGCTACAAAGGCTGGGACAGCACAGACGGCAACCAAACGCGCTTTCGAATGATTACGGATTTGACTTCCGGCACTTTTGACAACTACAGACAAGCGTTGTACGAATACCATAGGAACGGATTAGACATGCTGGCAGACAACCCCAGAAAAGCCAAAGAAAGCATAGCCAAAAGTTTTTTGTTTCTGGAAGAGATGAACAGCAGCAGACCCAATTCGATGTTGCTTCGCATGTTTTTTGATGCCAAATCCGATGAAATTTTCAACGTTTTTTCTGAGGGTCCGGCCATCAATTTGGTGAGTACACTCAATGTCCTCAATAAATTAGCGCCACAATATGCCTCTCGTTGGGCGATGATCCAAAATTAAGCTTTCGTCAATTTTTTCTTTTTTACCCTTGGTGACATGGAGACTTACAGTGAGCTTCAAAAAGAGTCATGTAAATTTTCGTTTAGCGTTTTTTAAAAAATTTGAATACGCGTATCTTTAGGCTCAAATTTTACCATTTTGCTGCAATCCATTTATGTAAAAAATTACGCATTGATAGAAGACATTCAAGTGTCTTTTGGCAAAGGACTGTCCGTGATTACCGGAGAAACAGGTGCCGGAAAATCTATTTTGCTCGATGCTTTGGGCTTGCTGCTCGGCAATCGTGCAGATTTGGACAGTTTGCGCGACAAGGAACAAAAATGCACCATAGAAGCACATTTTTCACTAGATAATCTTCATCTCGAATCACTTTTTGAAACTTTAGCATTCGATTACGACAAGCATACCGTTGTGCGCAGGGAAATTTTGCCCGGAGGAAAATCGAGGGCTTTTGTGAATGATTCGCCGGTAGGCCTGCAAGCACTGAGTCAATTGGGTACCCGGTTAATCGATATTCACTCCCAGCACCAAACCCTTCAGTTGGCTGAAACCGACTTTCAGTTTCAATTGCTAGATGCTTTGGCTCAGAATTCTGAAAGATTGCAAGATTACAGAGCGGCGTATCAACAGTATCAAACAGCTGAAAAAGAGCTTCAAGCACTAATAGATTTTCAGAAATCTGCATCCAAAGAGCAAGAATTTGATACTTTTCAACTCGAAGAATTGGAGCAAGCCGCGCTTAAACCCGGTGTGCAAGAAACTTTGGAACAAACCGTTGAGCAACTCTCCAACGTAGAAGATATACAGCAACAGCTGTCGCAAGCCATTGCATTGCTCGATCACGAAGAAATGGGAGTTCTTAAGCAACTCAATCAAATTCGACAGGCGTTGCAAGCGGTTATGGGTTTTTCAAAAGATTACCAAGAACTCTTTGAAAGAACCGAATCGGCGCGTATTGAACTGTTTGATATCAGCACCTCTTTGCAAAATGCGGCCGAGCGTTTGGAAGCAGATCCGGAAACTTTAGCCAAAGCCAACGAACAACTGCAACGCATCTATTTTCTTCAGAAAAAACACAATGTACAAAGTGTGGAAGCACTTATTGCACACAGAGACCAAATCGCGCACAAAGTGCTTAGGGTGCTAAACCTCACAGATGAGATACAATCTAAACAGCAATCGCGCGACCAAGCTTTTGAAAATGCGAAAGAAATTGCGGAACAGTTACACAAATCACGCTTAGCGATTATTCCCGAACTCGAGAAACAACTCCGGGAAATTGTTGCGCAATTGGGCATGCAACACGCACGATTTCAGATAGTTTTGACAGCTTCCGAAACATTTGACAAATACGGGCGTAGTAGGGTAGAAGTGCAGTTTTCGGCCAACAAGGGATTGCCTTTCGGACTGCTGAAGAAAATGGCTTCGGGTGGCGAATTGTCTCGTGTGATGCTCGCTGTGAAAGCTGTTTTGGCCAAACACATGCGTTTGCCGACTATTATTTTTGATGAAATAGACACCGGTATTTCGGGTGAGGTGGCCAAGCAAATGGCAGAAGTACTCGATACACTCAGCCGGAGCCTTCAGGTAATTGCCATTACCCATTTGCCTCAAATTGCCGCCAAAGGACAGCACCATCTAAAAGTGTACAAGGAAACCCTCGAAAACACAACACGTACCCAACTAACGGTTCTTAAGGAAACAGAACGCATTAGAGAATTGGCAGAAATGTTGGGCGGAAAATCGCTGACAGATGCGGCAATGGCGCATGCGCAAGATTTATTGGCAAACAAGGGCTGAGACATCACATTTTGTTAAAATACTCCATGACAGAAACTGTTATTATCTTTCTTATGTCGAACCCAAGTTACATTAAAACTAAGTCAAATTTCATTTTAAGAACACGCTGATTTTCCTGAGACAACTTTGCTGTTTCAACTCATATTTTTTAAATATCTTTGGTGCCACCAAGAACGTTAAAACCATTTAGCATGTCATACAATCTTTTAAAAGGAAAACGAGGAATAATATTTGGCGCGTTGGACGAAAACTCCATCGCTTGGAAGACCGCCGAAACGGTTTATAAAGAAGGCGGTCGTTTTGTGTTGACCAACGCACCCATCGCCCTTCGCATGGGCACCATTAATGAACTGGCCGAAAAAACCGAGTCACAGGTCATCCCGGCCGACGCGACGAGTATGGAAGATTTAGAAAATTTAGTGGCTAAAGCCCAGGAAATACTCGGTGGTAAAATCGATTTTGTTTTACACTCTATCGGGATGTCGCTCAACGTGCGCAAAGGGCGTCACTACACCGAACAGAACTATGAATTTACAACCAAAGGTTGGGATATTTCAGCAGTGTCTTTTCACAAAGTCATGCAAGTGCTCTACAAACAAAACGCCATGAACGAATGGGGCAGTATTGTCGCTTTGACATATATGGCCGCGCAGCGTACCTTTCCTGATTACAATGACATGGCAGACAACAAAGCCTATTTGGAATCTATAGCCAGAAGTTTCGGTTACTTTTTCGGGAAAGACAAAAAAGTGCGTGTCAATACCATTTCTCAATCGCCTACACCCACCACGGCGGGCAAAGGTGTCAAAGGTTTTGACGGCTTTATCAGTTTTGCCGATAAAATGTCGCCTTTGGGCAATGCAACGGCACAAGATTGCGCCGATTACACCGTCACGCTTTTCTCAGATTTGACCAAAAAAGTCACGATGCAAAATCTTTTTCACGACGGCGGTTTTTCAAACACCGGCGTGAGCCAAGAAGTTATTGAAGCCTTTACCGAGGAATAATTTCTCACTCAATTTGAAAAATGGAACTTTCGTTATCGATTGTGGTTCCGGTTTACAACAGGCCAGAGGAAATTGGGGAGTTGCTGGATAGTTTGTGCCATCAAACTGTCAAAACTTTTGAAGTCGTGATTGTTGAAGATGGATCGAATGAGAAGGCAGAAGCTGTAGTTGAGGCATTTCGAAACCAACTCAATATCCTTTACCTGACGAAACCCAACACCGGTCCCGGCGATTCGCGAAATTATGGTATGGCACGTGCGCGCGGTAATTATTTTATCATTTTGGACAGCGATTGCCTCTTGCCACCGCAATACATCGAAGTGGTAACTGAAAATTTAAAAACCAAGTACACCGATTTTTTTGGAGGTCCGGACACGATGCACCCCGATTTTTCGAATATTCAAAAGGCCATAAACCACAGCATGACGTCTTTTTTTACAACAGGTGGTATTCGAAATTCCGAATCGCAACGCAAATTTCAACCGAGAAGTTTCAATATGGGTATATCTAAAGAAGCTTTTGAAGCCAGCGGCGGCTTTGGAAATATTCACCCGGGCGAAGATCCGGATTTGACCTTGAGATTGTGGAAAATGGGTTTTAGTTCACAACTGATTTCCGAGGCCTTTGTATATCACAAAAGACGTATTTCTTGGTCAAAATTTTATAAACAAGTTTATAAATTCGGGGTTGCACGCCCCATACTCGACAGTTGGCATCCGGAGTTTAAATCGGTTACCTACTGGTTTCCGAGTCTGTTTTTGATAGCAGAAATGGCATCGATTTTCTTCCTTTTAGCCGGTTTTGGTTTTCCTGCATTTTTGTTTTTGTGCTACTTCGGTTTGGTCTGTTTGGATGCTTTTGTGAAGCGACAAACCCTTCGCACCGCTTTGTTGAGCATTTTGGCAGTTCAAATTCAATTTTTTGGTTATGGTTGGGGATTTTTGAAATCTTTTTTTAAGGTGCAGCTCTTGGCACAAAAACCACAAGTTGCTTTCCCCGATTTTTTCTTTAAACACTGATGTCAAATATGGAGACAATCGTACATTATTTTCCTGATTTGACCGATTTGCAAAAAGCACAGTTTGCAATGCTCGGTGATTTGTACAAAGATTGGAACTTGAAAATCAATGTGATTTCCCGTAAGGACATCGAACATTTATACACGCGCCATGTACTGCACAGCTTGGCAATTGCCAAAGTAATTTCTTTTAACGCCGATGCTAAAGTGTTGGATGTTGGGACGGGAGGTGGTTTTCCGGGCATACCTTTGGCCATTCTTTTCCCGGAAACAAACTTTTTACTGATAGACGCAATCGGAAAAAAAATTACGGTGGTAAATGCCGTTTCAGAAGCTTTAAACTTGCAGAATTTGAGAGCGGCACACACACGTGCCGAAGCGGTAAAAGATCGTTTTGATTTTATCGTCAGCCGTGCGGTGACCAATATGCCTGATTTTGTAAATTGGGTTAAAGGCAAAACGTATAAAGAAAATAAACATCCACTCAAAAACGGCATCCTTTACCTGAAAGGTGGCGATTTGGCAGCAGAACTGAAGCCTTTTCCAAAAGCCAAATGTTATCCCATTTCAGACTTTTTTGGCGAGGCTTTTTTTGAGACTAAAAGTGTTGTGCATCTGCCGATGTGAGTGAGCAAAGACCAAGTTGATCAGATCTATTTTCCTGTATTTTAGACCAATCCAACCCAAAGTCCGTCTGCGTTTTTAGTAACTTTGGCCAGTTGATTTTGGGTGAGTTCTTTAATGGCTTTGTCCCATTTTTTGTTGGACAAACCGGATTGATTTTTCACATCTTCCAGTAACTTTTCACCTTCCGCTTTTAAGTGGTTTAGTATTTCTTTTGCTTCATCGCTCAGTGGGATGGCTTTTTTCTCGGGTTTCATTTGCGGGAAGAACAAGACTTCTTGTATGGAACTGTTGTTGGTCATCAGCATGACGAGTCTGTCTATGCCTATGCCAATTCCGGCCGTGGGCGGCATGCCGTATTCTAAAGCGCGTAAAAAGTCCTGATCGATAAACATGGCTTCATCGTCACCTTTTTCAGACAGACGAAGTTGGTCTTCAAATCGAAGTCTTTGTTCTATGGGGTCATTGAGCTCGGAGTAGCAATTGGCAATTTCTTTACCATTGATGAGCAACTCAAATCGCTCTGTGAGTTCGGGATTGTCTCTATGTTGCTTGGTAAGCGGACTCATCTCTTTGGGATAGTCGATAATAAAAGTAGGTTGTATATAATGATGTTCACAAGTTTCGCCAAACAATTCGTCTATCAGTTTGCCCTTGCCCATGGTTTCGTCAACTTCCAAGTGAAGTTTTTTACAAACTTCCCTCAACTCGTTCTCGTCCATGCCGGCAACATCAAATCCGGTATGTGTTTTAATGGCTTCAAGTATGGGCACGCGCGGATAGGGCGCTTTAAAGTTGATTTCTTTATCGCCCACTTTTACGGTTGTTTTTTGATGTACTTTTTGGGCAATTTCTTCCAACAGTTTTTCGGTGGTTTCCATCATCCATCGGTAATCTTTGTAAGCCACATACAACTCCATCACTGTAAATTCCGGATTGTGGGTGCGGTCCATACCCTCGTTTCGGAAGTCTTTCGAAAACTCATAGACGCCATCAAATCCGCCTACAATTAGTCTTTTTAGATACAATTCGTTGGCAATTCGCAAGTAGAGCGGAATGTCCAAAGCGTTGTGGTGCGTGACAAACGGACGGGCCGAGGCCCCACCGGGAATGGGTTGTAGTATAGGCGTTTCCACTTCCAAATATCCCATGCGGTTGAGAAATTCGCGAATGGTGTTGGTGATTTGCGTTCTTTTGACAAAAGTGTCTTTAACGGCGTCGTTTACGATCAAATCTACGTAACGTCTGCGGTAGCGTTGTTCAGGGTCGGAGAAAGCGTCATGGGTTTTGCCGTCTGCATCTGTTTTGACAACCGGCAAGGGCCGCAAGGCTTTGGAAAGTACGAATAGCTCGCGCGCATGCACAGAAATCTCACCGACTTGTGTTTTAAAAACCTCACCGCGAATACCGATAAAATCGCCTATGTCCAACAGTTTTTTAAAGACAGCGTTGTACATGGTACCGATTTCGTCCGATGAGATATCATCGCGAGTAATATATACCTGAATGCGTCCGCTGCTGTCTTTCAATTCTGCAAACGAGGCTTTTCCCATGATGCGTCTGCTCATGAGCCTGCCGGCCAAAACCACTTCTTTTCCTTGTAGTTTTTCGTAATCTTTTACAATTTGGGTAGCGTGGTGGGTAATCTGAAAAGCGGCTGCCGGATAGGGTTCTATGCCCATTTTTCTGAGCTCAATCAGGCTTTCTCTGCGGATGTTTTCTTGTTCGCTGCGTTGCATAGGTTTCGTTACTTTTTTAAAGTTGCAAAGATAAGGATGAAATTTGAACCCCGATAAGTTGTGGGTCTATAAATGCTACTATTTAAAAACCAAACGCACATATTTTTCAATCAATTGGTTGATTTCTATTGAAATTTTAAATTGATACGCCACACCCACATACAAAAAAGTAGTGAGTATAGATTTTAAAACGATATTGATAATGCTATGAAAAGGGAAGTCCCAATAATACAGCAAGGCAAACAAAAACAAGGAAAACACGAATAATTTGACGGTATTTTGTGTGAAAGGAAACAATTTAATTTTTCGGACGACAAAATACAGCTTTAAAATGCTATAGGCCAACATGCTCAAAAGTGTGGCGATAGCTGCGCCTTCTATACCCAAAGCAGGAATTAGCCAAAAGTTGAGACCGATGGTCGCTAAAATCAGAAAGATGCTGATGGCCAACACGATGCGGTAGTAATTTGAATTGAAAATAATTGCATTGTTGTTGCCGAGCACCAACTCGAAATATTTAGAAAAGCCAATCAGAAAAACAATAGGGATGCCGCCGCTGTACTGTGCCGGAATTAGTTCGTAAATCTGATGCAGGTTTACGAGTATCCCCAAAAAAATGAGTCCACCCACAAATTGCAGGTTGATAGAAGTTTGTTTGTAGAGTTTGTTTAATTCCGCAAAGTTTTGTTGTGCCATCAGTTTGGCGGTAAGCGGGTAGGTGATTTGGTGCATGGCCCTACCCGGTACGGCAATCACCGCAGCAATAAAAACGGCTACAGAGTAGTAAGCAACATTTTCTATTTGTACAAATTGTGAAATCATAAAACGATCTATATCAACGAGAAGTGCTGCAATACTACCCGAAATTAAGATAAAAAATGAATAGGTGAGGATAGAGATCAGCTTATCGGGCAAGTAAAATTTAAAGCTGGGTTTTTTAATCCAAAATGCGGTCAGCATCATGACGCTCGTATTCAACCCGTAAATCAAAACCAGTGAAAAGACAAAAAAAACAGCTGTGATGATTTCAAAATAAACCAATAACAAGCTTACACTCACCAAAAAGCGCAAAAAAACTTCTTTTAAAAAACTTCCGAAAACAGATTGAAAATGGACCTTTACCCAAGCGTAATATATTTCGAAATAGCTCATTAAAATACCCAAAACCGGCAAAAGCCAAATAAAATCGAGCAACAACGGATTTTCTCGACTGAGCCAAAGGGCAATTTCCGTGTATTTTAGATAAAAGACCAAGCCTAGCGGCAGAAAAAAAAGCAGCGGCAAAAAAAGCATGGCCGTGAGGAAGCCCGATTGTTTTTTGGCCGTTTCACCATGCGGATAAAATTTGACGATAGTGTTGTGCGCACCCAATGCCATCAAAGGCATCAAAATACCGGATGACGACAAAACAAATGCTGTGACGCCGTAGTAGGTTTCGCCCAAAATTAAAGTGTACAGAAAAAGGGCGTTCACGGCACCTATCCCAAAACCAAAATAGGTAGTGAGGGTGTTCCTTATCGATTGTTTGATGACAATGCCCATCTATTTTTTTATCAAAGCTGCCAGAGAAGCCGTTAGATTTTTTCGACTGTAAACATCTATGTTTTTTGAATTGACCTGTAGTTTTCCTTCTTTGAATTTTTGAAAACTGTCAACTATATATTTTTTTAAGGCGATTTTTTCGCGGTGTTCAAAACACATGCCCGATTGTGTTTTTTCAAGCATATCCGACACTTCCCACGCAGCAGGACCGATGGCTAAAATAGGTCTTTTTGCCTGAAAATATTCAAAAATTTTACCCGGAATGATTTGCCGCGTTTCTTCCGAATCAATTTCTATCAACAACAACATTTGAGCACCCGCTTGTGTTTTTTTTGCATCCAAATGAGGTAAATAACCGAGTTGTAAAACATGAGCAGACAACCCGTGTTCTTCGAGTGCATACAAAACTTCCCGGCTGACCACACCCGCCAAATCGATGCGTAATTTGTCTTTAAAATCGGCATCTTCTTCAATTAATTCTGCCAAAACTTCCCAAAGATGTAACGGATTTCGAGCAGAAAGCAAAGAGCCGGTGTGAACGATGTTAAATACTTTAGCCGACGGTTTTCCTGTTGAGATTTCTGTCTTGTCAAACCCATTTGTAATCAGCACGACAGGATTGTCGGTCCGCTTTTGATACAATTTTTGCAAGGCCTTACTCGTAACTAAAATGCTGTCGGCTTGGTCTAAAACGGATTGCTCCATCTTCAAATGTTTTTGTTTGGAGAAAGGCAGTAGTCTTAGTTTTTTGTGATAACCAATGTCTGTCCACGGATCTCGAAAATCGGCCAACCAACGGATGCCCAAAGTGCGTTTTAAAGATTGACCAATTAGGTGTAAACTGTGTGGTGGACCGCTTGTGATGATGACATCAACCGGATGCGCTTTGAGTTTTTTACTCAAAAATGCAACCGAAGGCTTTACCCATGATTTTCTGGCATCCGGAATAAAAAAATTACCCCTCACAAATAGCAAGAGCGTTTCTAAAAGTGATGGATTTTTATGTGAGATCATACCCGAACTGATTTTTTGAGTTTGCTTTTTGGCCAAGAAACCGGCCCATCTGTAGGGTTCGGAGATGGGAAAACGAATCAGCTGTAAAGTGTCTGAAACTTCCTGCTGTAATTCTTTATCAACAATAGGGTAATGCGGATTGTCGGGTACAAAAACGATGGGTTCGATGCCGAATTCGGGTAGGTATTTTACGAATTTCAACCAACGCTGTACACCGGGACCGCCTGCCGGTGGCCAATAATAGCAAATGATAAGAACTTTGGTCATACACATTGGGTTGTTGCAAATGTAAAATTTATTTAAAGAGTCTTTACTGGCAAATTTAGGGTTTCATTGTCTATTTCTTTACAATGTTTATGAATGTGATTAGAATCCCTTTCAAAAGTTAAAGAAAAACTAAAAACTTCGCCTCGCTGTTATTTTTTCTAAATTTGGAAATCGCAACCAAAAATCTATTCCATGTTACGTCATTTTACGTATGTGTTCTTTCTCTCACTGATAATTTTTCAATTTTCATTCGCTCAAAAACCATCAAAGCCCAATGCATCAGATATTTACGAATCCATAAAAAAGCTCAATTTCGTAGGTTCGGCAATGTTTGTGGCTGCCCATCCTGATGATGAAAATACACGACTTATTTCCTACTTGGCCAACAGCCTCAAAGCCCAAACCACTTATCTGTCTATCACGCGTGGTGATGGTGGTCAAAATCTGATAGGGCCCGAATTGGGGCCTTTCTTGGGCGTTATTCGCACCCAAGAATTACTGGCTGCCAGACGAACAGACGGTGGCCAACAAATGTTTACACGCGCTGTTGATTTTGGTTATTCTAAACATCCGGACGAGACCTTTGCCATTTGGGACAAGCAAAAAATATTGGCGGATGTGGTTTTCGCCATTCGCAAACTACGGCCGGACGTCATCATCAATAGGTTTGACCACCGGTCGCCCGGAACTACCCACGGACACCACACCGGCTCGGCCATGCTCAGTTACGAAGCTTTTAGTTTGGCCGGCAATCCTGATGCATTTCCGGAACAATTAGACAAAGTAGATGTGTGGAAACCTCGAAGGATGTTCTTCAACACTTCCTGGTGGTTTTACGGCAGTCAAGAAAAATTTGAACAGGCCGATAAATCGGGTATCACCCAAGTAGAGGTGGGCGATTTTTATCCAAGTTTAGGGCTTTCCAACGGCGAAATAGCCTCTTTGAGCAGAAGCCAGCACAAGAGTCAAGGATTTGGCTCTACGGGGTCAAGGGGCGCCGAAACCGAATATTTAGAATTTATTAAAGGCCAGGCACCGCGTCCCAAATATAAAAACGACCTATTTGATGGCATTGACACAGGCTGGGGAAGACTTGCCAATGGCGAGGCTGTAAAAGAAGTGTTGGAATTAATTTTGATGCGCTTCGACCACCGCCAACCCGAGGCTAGCATTCCACTTTTATTGGATGCGCAGGTATTAATCAGCAAGTTAAAAGACGACCATTGGCGCAGAATCAAACTGACAGAAATCAACGATATTATTGCGGCTTGCTCTGGCCTGTTTGTAGAAGCCGTTGCACAACAAGCATCGGTAGTGCCGGGGGAATCTATAAAAATCAATGTAGAAGCCATCAACCGCAGTGATTTTCCGGTAACCTTGAGTGGATTTAAAGTTTCATTGGCTCAAAACAGTGAAATTCTAAATTTGCAACTCAATAACAATGTGTCTCACAAACTGGAAACTATATTGACAATTCCTGAAGATACACCTTACAGCAGTCCTTATTGGCTACAAAAAGAGAAAGCCTTGGGTATTTATACCGTTGAACAGTCTGAATGGATTGGTTTACCGGAATCTCCGGCTGCGGCAACGGTCGATTTTTTACTTTCTTTTGGTGGCAAGTCAACCGTTTTGTTGCGCAGAGATGTAGTGTATAAATCAAACTCGCGTGTAGATGGCGAGGTGTACGAGCCATTTGTGGTTTTACCGCCGGCTACCGTTGGGATAGATGAAAAAGTATGGATGTTTACCGAAAATACCGCACAAAAAATACCTGTAAAAGTAGTTTACAACCAACAAAATATTTCCGGAACGGTTCGTTTGGATGCGCCTGAGGGATGGCAAATCAGTCCGGAAAGTTTCCCCTTCCAAGCCAAGGGCTCGTCAGAAAATTTTGAATTTATCGTAACACCACCTTCCGGCGAATCTTCCGGGACTTTTCGCCCAACTGTAGAGATAGGAGAAAAACGATACGCACTTGAAAAATTTGTCATCGACTATCAGCATATTCCCAAGCAAACCATATTGATGCCGTCCGAAGCCCAAGTCAGTAAAACCAATTTAAAAAAAGCGGGACTTCGCATTGCATATCTGCACGGAGCGGGCGATGACATTCCGCAAAGCTTGCGCCAAGTTGGCTATGAAGTGATTGAACTTAAGCCGGAGGAAATCAGTTCAGAAAACCTGAGTCAGTTTGACGCTTTGGTTATAGGTATCCGAGCCTATAATGTGCATGATCAGTTTGAATCAAAACAAAAGGAAATACTTACATATGTATCGCAGGGTGGTACGGTCGTTACCCAGTACAACACTACGGGCGACCTCAAGTTGAATGACTTTGCACCTTACCCGTTAAAAATCTCTCGTGAACGGGTAACAGACGAGCAAGCTACAGCCATCTTTTTGGCACCCAATCATCCGGTACTCAATTATCCCAACAAAATCAGTGCTTCCGATTTTGACGGTTGGGTGCAAGAGCGTGGTCTGTATTTTCCGAACCAGTGGGATGCTGCGTACACGCCCATCCTAGGTATGAAAGATTCACAAGAACCAGAAGAGTTGCAAGGAGGTCTCTTGGTAGCTTCATACGGTAAAGGTTTTTATGTTTATACAGGCCTGAGTTTTTTTAGGGAATTACCTGCCGGCGTGCCGGGTGCTTTTAAATTGTTTGCAAATCTCTTAGCTTTGAGCCAAAATGGAAAACCCTAGAAATGAACCTTCTTGGCGCAAGTGGTATGTGATGATTCTAATCGCAAATGTGCTGTATTTTTTGGTTTTTATATACTTGATGAATTTATACGCCTGATATGCAGCTACTCGATTGGACAATATTGATAGGAACGCTTTCTTTTATAGTCTTTTACGGTTATTATAAATCTAAAGGCAGCAAGAATGTGAAAGATTATTTGCTAGCCAATAATGAATCTAAATGGTGGACAGTGGGTTTGTCTGTAATGGCTACTCAGGCTAGTGCGATTACCTTTTTATCTACGCCCGGACAAGCATTTCACGACGGAATGGGTTTTGTACAATTTTATTTTGGTATGCCTTTGGCGATGGTGGTGATTTGTGTCACGTTTATTCCGATTTTTCATAAATTAAAGGTTTATACTGCCTACGAATTTTTAGAAAACCGATTTGATCTAAAGACACGTTCACTTGCCGCTATTTTGTTTCTGATACAAAGAGGTTTGGCAGCCGGCATAACCATTTATGCACCTGCCATTATTCTTTCGTCTATTTTGGGGTGGAACCTAAAAGTATTGAATATCCTTATCGGTACCATGGTCATCATTTACACCGTTTCGGGAGGCACCAAAGCCGTGAGTGTCACACAAAAACAGCAGATGTTTGTCATCATGATGGGGATGTTTGCCGCTTTTTATTTTATTGTCAGTCAACTGCCCGAAGAGGTCAGTTTTGCAAACGCATTGCAGCTGGCCGGTGCAAGCGACAAAATGAAAATCATAGACTTTTCGTTTGATTTAGACAACAGATACACCATTTGGTCGGGGACTTTGGGCGCTTTCTTTTTGTTTCTTTCTTACTTTGGTACAGACCAGTCGCAGGTGCAGCGATATTTGTCAGCAAAATCTGTCAGGGAAAGCCGGATGGGCTTGCTTTTTAATGCAGCTATCAAAATACCCATGCAATTTTTCATACTATTGGTGGGCGTGATGGTTTTTATCTTTTTTCAGTTTCAATCGGCACCTTTAAATTTTAGTCCCGCTGCCAATGAGGTGGTGAAAAACTCTGAATACGCCCAGCAATACACAGATTTGGAATTGGTGTATGCAGGCATGCAGCGTAGGAAAATGGAACTGAACATGAATTATCTGCAAGCGATTGAGAACCAAACGGATGACCGCGAAGCCTTGAAAAATAATATGGGACAGATAACTACGAAAGAAAAACAGATTAGGGAAGAAGCCAAAGAGTTGATATCGGCCGCAAACAAGTCAACCGAAACCAATGACAAGGATTATGTTTTTATTTATTACATACTCAATTACCTTCCAAGCGGACTTATTGGGCTGCTTTTGGCTGTAATTTTTTCAGCAGCAATGTCTTCTACTGCATCCGAGTTAAATGCGTTGGCATCAACCACAGTGATGGATATTTACAAGAGAAATTTGAAAACAGAAAAAGGCGAAACCCATTATTTGAACGCCTCCAAGTGGTTTACGGTGATGTGGGGATTGATTGCCATTCTCTTTGCGAGTTTTGGTACTTTGTTTGAAAACCTTATCCAATTTGTGAACATAGTAGGCTCTATCTTTTACGGCACCATACTTGGCATCTTTTTAGTGGCTTTCTATGTAAAATCCATCAAGGGTGCATCCGTTTTTTGGGCGGCTTTGTTGTCGGAAATACTTGTGATAGCCGTGTTTTTTCAAGACATTCTCAGCTATCTTTGGCTAAATGTTTTGGGCGTTTTTCTGACCGTTCTCATGGCATTTATATTGCAACAATTTAACAATTTCAGACACAGACAACTCACAGCTTAATCAGTTAAAGAATTTATTTTATCATATAAATAACACTGTTTGCTATTCTTTCCTTTCAATTTAACAATTTCATAACGTATATTTGTCAAGTTTAGGATTGATAGAATGGTCCATAATAAGAACTTATTATTTTTACGCGCTGAGATCGTTTCTCTTGGTTGCATGATATTTTTTCTCGTGCTAACCTTGCCTTTATTTGCGCAGAGCAAAATTGAAAAGCAAAAGGGAATTATTGACCTCACCCGACTCGATTTCAATAAAACCGAAGATGTAAGTTTGGAAGGTCAATGGGAGTTTTATTGGAACGAGCTCATACATCCACAAGATTTTATTCTCAAGCAAAAGCCAAATTACAAGGCGTTTCCAAAACTTTGGAATGACATAAATGGGAATAGTTACGGCTATGCCACCTATCGTGTGATTTTGCAATTGCCCAAAAGCCATCCCGAATTAGCCCTGTATATTCCGGATTTTTACAGCTCTTATAGGCTGTTTGCCAGCGGTAAAGTGATTTCCCAAAACGGAATGGTTGCAAAATCAAGAGCACTTTATCAGCCTAAATTTAAACCCACTACAGTGCGTCTTCCTGCCGATACGCCTCAGGTTGAATTGGTGCTTCAAATTGCCAATTTTCACCATTACAGAGGTGGTGCGGCTAAGCCTATCTATATAGGAAATGAAAATTTTATAATTAACCACATATCAGGCTCAAACGGACTTATTTATTTGTTGGCAGGTATGGCCTTCGTTTGCAGCCTTTTTTTTATAAGCTTGTTTACATTTAACAAGACAGACAGGGCTTCTTTCTATTTCGGACTTTTTTGCCTTTCTTCATCGCTTTATATTATGCTTCGCGGCGAATATCTTTTGCTCAATTTTTTCCCCAATTTACCTTGGCAATTAATAACAAGACTAGAACATCTGAGTTTTTTTATGGGCTCGTTTCTATTTATTCGCTTTGTGAAACATCTTTTTCCCGATAATGTGCACCCCAAAATCGTGAACGTCATTTCCGGAATATCTCTTTTCTACGCAGCACTCGCTTTGCTTTCGCCAATCTATGTTTATACAGCTTTAACACCTGTATTTTTGGGAATGATGATTTTAAATGTTTTGTATGTAAAATATGTTTTTTTGACTGCCATTCTACAGAAGCGATTGGGAGCTGTTTTTGCATTTGTTAGCGTAGGCCTTTTATCTGTGTCTATTTTGTACATTATTTTTTATCATTTCGATTGGATAAGACCCATTTCGTATGTGTATTTTTCCGGGCTTTTCGGTTCATTTATCACTATGACATTGTTGATTTCTTATCGTTTTGCTGACTCCATGACCAAGGCCAGAATCAAAGCAGAGACTGCCGTAGAAGCCAAAAGTCAGTTTTTGTCCAACATGAGTCACGAGATTAGAACCCCGTTAAATTCAGTGATCGCCCTGGCAGATTTGCTGCAGAATACAAATTCTGAAGAAGACAAAAAAGAATTTTTAGTGTCCATTAAGAAAAGCGGCGAAACCCTCTTGTCTATTATTAATGATATTTTAGACTACTCAAAAATTGAGGCAAATGAATTGATTGTAAGAAGAAATAAACTTAATATTAGAGACTTTCTCAGAGATGTGTATGCCATCAATAAACCTATTTGCAATGAAAAGGCCATCACTTTAAAGCTTTTTATTGATGAAGAGGTTCCGCATTGTGTGGTGACGGATGCAACACGATTGCAGCAGATACTCAACAACCTGATTGGCAACGCCATCAAATTTACCAAAGCAGGTAGTATAGAAATTAAAGTGGAGCGTATTCATAACGAAACCATCCCGGGTAATTTAAAATTTAGTGTCTCAGATACAGGTTCGGGCATCCAAGAGGACAAACTCCCTTTGTTGTTCGAAAGATTTTCTCAAATAGAAGACCGCGAGTCTAAGAAACTTACAGGAACCGGGCTTGGTTTGGCCATTTCAAAACTTCTCTCCATAGCTTTGGGCGGTACTATTGATGTGTCTTCTGTTTGGGGAGAGGGATCTGTGTTTTGGTTTACCGTAGATGCACCCGAAGTTTGTAACAAAGAGTTTGAAGCTGAAAATGAGATGCTTGCAGCGGCTCAATTGTCTAATCATATTTCATTTTCATCTTTAAAAGTGCTTTTGGTAGAAGATAATAGTATGAATCGGCTTGTGGCCATCAAAGTGCTAGAAACCCTGGGCATATCAGATATTGAAATAGCCCACGACGGCCTGGAAGCTATTGATAAATGCGAAAAGCATTTTTACGACTTGATTTTTATGGATATGGAAATGCCCAATATGGGTGGCGTAGAGGCTACAAAATACATTAGGCAATTGGTCAACCACGGCTATATCTCTAAAATTGTTGCCATGACAGCCAACGTAACCGAAGATGACAAAGAAAACTGTTTGAATGCGGGCATGAACGACATCATTTTTAAACCCATTTCAAAAGAACGCATCGCTCTAGTTCTCAACAAACTCTTTTCGCACAAGCAAGATGAAAGAATCATCAGACAAAATTAATTGGGGCATTCTCGGTCCAGGCAAAATAGCCACACTCTTTGCCGAAGATATACAGAAAGTATCCAATGCCCGACTCTATGCATGTGCTTCAACACAAATAGAAAGAGCCAATCAATTCAGCCAAGCTTTTAAAATCCCTTTCGTGTATGGCAGTTATGCAGAAATGCTCAACAACCCCGATTTGGACGTGGTGTACGTTGCTACGCCACACGTTTTCCACTACCAGAATACGCTGCAATGCCTCAGAGCCGGAAAAGCAGTGCTTTGTGAAAAACCTTTTGCCATCAATACCGTTCAGGTAAACGGAATGATTAAACTGGCAACGCAGAAGAATCTTTTTCTGATGGAAGCCATGTGGACGCGTTTTTTACCACATTTTCAGTTTGTTTTGGAGATGATTCGAGAACAAAAATTGGGTGCTTTGCGTGCCATGGAAGCAGACTTCTGCATCGATGTGCCCTTTGATTCTGCTTCGCGTATATACAACAACAAATTGGGCGGCGGCAGCTTGTTAGATTTAGGCATCTACCCGGTTTTTGCCGCTTTGATGTTTATGGGGAAACCCGACGACATACAGGCAACCGCAACTTTGTCAAAGACAAATGTAGATTTGGATTGTCAAATCACTTTTGATTATAAAAACGGAAGACAAGCCAAACTATTCTCTGCCATCAATCAGGAAACCCCTACCACGGCTACACTCCATTTTGAAGGTGGAAAAATCTTGATGAACAGCCGTTTTCACCAACCAAGTACAGTCACTGTCACGGACGAACACGGTTCAAAAACGCATGATTTCGGCTATACAACACACGGCTACTCCTACGAAGCACAACACGTGACAAGCTGTTTGCTAAACCGTCAAAAAACGAATGAACTCATGACGCATGAACTTAGTGTAGAGCTGATTTCTACGCTCGATGCCATCAGAAGTAAAATAGGACTCGTTTACCCTCCTGACTAAGCAAATCTATAGAATAAAAGACTGAAAAACTAAAAGCTATCATCTCTTTGGCGTAAAAGTTGATGAGACTTAAAAACAATTTTTTTAACGCACAATGATTCAAAAGTACCTATTTCTATTTCTCTTGTTCTTTTATATTTCAAACCAAGCACAGACGCTCACTGTTTTGGATGCAACTACCCAAAAACCAATTGAGTTTGCCAGTGTTTACACACAGTCATCCAATATTTTCTTAACCACGAATGCCAAAGGGCAAGTCAAATTGGGAAAACTCAAAAATGCTTCCGAAATTTTCGTTTCCATCATTGGTTACAACACACAAAAAATCACCAACACCGCTCTTAAAGAGAGTCATTATATCGTTTTACTTACCACAAGCGCATCGCCTCTCAACGAAGTGGTCGTTTCTGCCTCCAAGTGGTCTCAAAACTCGGGCAAAGTCCCTGTTAAAATAGAAACCATAGACCATGCTTTCACCCTTTTTGCCAATCCGCAAACCAGCGCAGATTTGTTGAGCGCTTCAGGAAGTATCTTTGTACAAAAAAGCCAACTCGGTGGCGGTAGCCCCATGATTAGGGGATTTGCTACCAATAGGGTTTTGATGACCGTAGATGGCGTTCGGATGAACACAGCTATATTCAGAGGCGGAAACCTGCAAAATGTTATTTCGTTGGATCCATTGGCTGTCGGCAAAACTGAAATTATATTTGGGCCTGCATCGGTTATTTACGGCAGCGATGCCATTGGTGGCGTCATGAATTTTCAAACGCTGAAACCTGTATTTTCAGGTACAGATAAAACGCTAATCAGCACCTCCGGGCTTGCCCGATATTCCACTGCAAATGAAGAACAAACGGCCCACGCAGATGTAATGATCGGACTCAAAAAATGGGCTTTTATAAGCAGTTTTACCTATTCGGATTTTGGCAATTTAAGAACAGGTACGCATGGGCCTACTCGTTTTTTGCGTGATCGATTTGTGAAGCGCATCAATGGAGAAGACGTCCAACTGGCGAATGACAGTCCCAGAGAGCAAGTTTCAACTGGCTTTAGCCAAACACACCTGATGCAGAAAGTCAGTTTTAAACCTTCAGACAGCTGGCAGTTAGACGCGAACGTCTATTTTTCATCTTCATCCAAATACAATAGATTTGACCGTTTGTTGCGACCGCGCGGCGACAACTTAAGGTCTGCCGAATGGTTTTATGGGCCTCAACAATGGTTGCTGGGTTCGTTGGCTGTTTCCCATACAGAGAAATCTTTTTGGTACGATGAAATGAAACTGATAGTGGCAGGCCAGCGATTGGAAGAAAGTAGGCACGACCGCGATTTAAACGCCGTCATCCGTGACAATACCATCGAAAATGTGGACGCATATTCCTTGAATGCAGATTTCTCTAAAAAGCTCGATTCGACTAAAAATTTGTATTATGGAAGCGAGTATGTGTTGAATAATGTTTTCAGTACAGCTTTTTCAGAAAACATTGATACAGGGGCACGCGAAAAAATTCAAACCCGATATCCCGATGGCTCAGATTGGCAATCTGTAGCTGCGTATGCTAATTTTTCATGGGAAGTATCTCCTAAACTTACACTGCAATCCGGCGTTAGATACAACTTCGTTTCTATCTCTGCTACGCTCGATAACACCTTTATTCCATTTCCATTCAAAAAAGTTCAATTGGATCACGGTGCGCTTACCGGCAGTTTGGGACTCACCTGGAGGCCGGCACCTTCGTGGGTTGTCAAGCTAAACGAATCCACCGGATTTCGTTCGCCAAACATAGATGATATCGGTAAGATTTTTGATTCCGAGCCCGGTGCACTTGTAGTACCCAATCCGGACTTAGATCCGGAATACGCATGGAATACAGACATAGGTGTAGTGAAAAGTTTTGGCAATTGGTTAAAACTCGATTTTACCGCTTTTTATACGCATTTAGAAGATGCTTTGATTCGTGATAACTTCACTCTAAACGGTTCTGAAACCATTTTTTTTGACGGTGAAGAAAGCCAGGTCTTAGCCATACAAAACGCAGCTCAGGCTTATGTGTATGGATTTCAATACGGTGCCGAAATCAACTTTACGCCCCAATGGCAATTGAGCACCAAGGGAAATTACCAATGGGGAAATGAAAAACCTGAAAATGACAGTGCGGTACCTTTGCGCCACGCTGCGCCATTTTTTACAGATGCGCACCTGCGCTACAAAAGCAAAAGATTGAATGCCGATTTGTTTGTAAACTACAACGCCGAAGTGTCTTTTAACAGGCTTCCACCCTCAGAAAGAAGCGAAATACATCTTCACGACTTGGACGAGAATGGAAACCCCTTTACGCCGAGTTGGTACACGCTCAATTTGCGCACCCAATTCCCTGTTAATGATCAACTTATCCTATCCGGAACCATAGAAAATATGACAGATCAGCGCTACAGACCCTTTTCATCGGGCATTTCCGCACCCGGAATCAATTTCATTTTTGCTGTAAAAGTGACCATTTGATAGCGGCTTTATAAGTGTGCTTCCCAACTTTTTTTAATGATTTATAAAGTCATAAATGTTTTTAAGCAATCACTCTAATCAATTCCTTTATTCGTAGCAAGACCAAATTGGTTTATTCCATTTCCGAGGTAAAATAAAACCGTATAGATGGATATTTGTCCTGCGTCATTTGCAGTGTAAAGGCCGAATCGGCTAAAAAGACCAGTTGGCCGCGTTTGTCTTTGGCCAAAAATTTATTTTTTACCCGCAGAAAGTCAAGAAATTCGGCACTTTTAGGATTGTCCGTTGCCACCCAGCAAGCCTTATGGATAGATAGCGGTTCGTAGCTGCATTTGGCACCATATTCGTGTTCCAATCGGTATTGGATTACCTCAAATTGTAGTGCGCCAACCGTACCGATGACTTTTCTGTTGTTCATTTCAAGCGTGAAGAGCTGTGCCACGCCTTCGTCCATCAATTGGTCCACACCTTTGTCTAATTGCTTGGTTTTCATAGGGTCGGCATTGTTGATATACCGAAAGTGTAGTGGAGAAAAATTTGGGATTCCTTTAAAGTGGAGCAGTTCGCCACCAGTAAGCGTGTCTCCAATTTTAAAATTTCCTGTGTCGTGCAAACCGACAATATCACCGGGGTAAGAAATATCTACAATTTCTTTTTTTTCGGCAAAAAAAGCATTCGGGCTGGAAAATTTAAGTTTTTTGTTATGCCTAACGTGCAAGTAAGCCACATTGCGTTCAAAAGTTCCGGATACGACTTTGATAAAAGCCAAGCGGTCGCGGTGTTTTGGATCCATGTTGGCGTGTATTTTAAACACAAAACCCGAAAAATCAGTCTCATCCGGATTCACGAGTCGTTCTTCCGCTTTTTTGGGTCTGGGAGCGGGCGCTATTTGGATAAAACAATCGAGCAGTTCGCGCACGCCAAAGTTGTTGAGTGCCGAACCGAAGAATACCGGCTGCAAGTTACCGCTCAAGTATGCGTTTCTATCAAATGTTGGATAGACTTCATAAATCAATTCCAGATTATTTCTCAGATCCGTGGCAGATTTTTGACCTATCATTTTTTCGAGTTCCGGACTCTCCAAATCTTCAAAAGAAATGACATCTTCTATGTTTTTTCGGCCGTCTTCGCTAAAGAGGTTGATGTTTTTCTCCCAAATGTTGTAAATGCCTTTAAAATCATACCCCATGCCAATCGGGAAACTCAGCGGGGTAACACGCAAGCCTAATTTTTGTTCCACTTCGTCCAACAAGTCAAAAGCATCTTTTCCTTCGCGGTCGAGCTTGTTGATAAACACAATCATGGGAATGCTTCGCATGCGGCAGACTTCTACCAATTTTTCGGTTTGCTCTTCCACGCCTTTGGCCACGTCAATTACGACAATTACGCTATCAACAGCGGTAAGTGTACGAAAGGTATCTTCAGCAAAATCCTTGTGTCCGGGTGTGTCGAGGATGTTGATTTTTTTGTCTTTGTAAAGAAAGGCCAATACAGAGGTAGAAACTGAGATTCCGCGTTGTTTCTCAATTTCCATAAAGTCGCTGGTTGCGGCTTTTTTTATTTTGTTGCTTTTTACGGCTCCGGCTTCTTGTATGGCACCGCCAAAAAGTAGCAGTTTCTCCGTCAAGGTTGTCTTCCCGGCATCGGGGTGTGAGATAATGCCAAAAGTTCTACGGCGTGCAATTTCTTCTTTGAAACTCATGTAAACAAAAAATTTAGCTGCAAAAGTACTAAAGGAAAGTCAAAAGGGCTATGGTGAGTCTCTTTTATTGGAAAAAACGTTTTTCGATAGCGCATTAAATTTTATGATTATTCAGCAAGTTTTGTTAAAAATTTATGCTTACAAAATACAACACG
>JAVVDW010000018.1:0-52766 GCA_032251335.1 Flavobacteriaceae bacterium
TTGCAAATATAAACAAGCTTTTTTGAATATATTTTACTGAAAAACAGGTTATTATATATAATTTAAGGAGCGACTAATTATCCTGATGATTATTAATAACGTAACGGCACAATTCCCCCCGCTGCCGCACGATTGCATCGTGTGGTAATAATAAAAAGAAAAGCTTATTGTAGGCAAAAACTTATTTTGTTAAATTTGGATTATGAGCAGAAATAATAAATGTTATAATCCTGATGAGCATCGCACGGACTACAAGTCCGCGCTATCGCGCTTTTTTATGCATAATGTCCTTTAGCAGAGTGGATTAATATTTTATTGTCAAGAACTTCATAAACAAGCCTGTGTTCTTTGTTTATTCTACGAGACCAACAACCGGAAAGGGAATGTTTTAATGGTTCGGGTTTACCAATACCTTCAAAAGAAGATTCTCTAATAGAAGCTATGAGTAGAGTAATTTTTTTAACAATGGATTTATTGCCCGTTTTTACCCAAAAATCTAAATCCCTTTTGGCATCGGGTAAAAATACTATTTCCATAAACCATTGAGGTCATCCATAGTCATCACGGTTCCTTTACCATCTTTGAAATCCTGCCTACTTTTTTCAATTTTCTCCACAAACGCTGAGTTATAAGGCTTATCTTCCTTAGAAACCTCAAACTTGATTTTAAGAGCCTGCATAAAGGCTTTTAAAGCCGAAACTTGTTCACTTGTCTGCGGATGGACTATGAATATATTTTTTGCCTTCATAAATACAAAAGTACGAAAAAAGATCATATAGACCGCACCCCGAGATCAACTGATTTCATAGCAACCCAAAAGATTTTTGCTTTTTTTGAAAGAAAGCAAAGTTGAGTAGATACTATAAATGTCATGATCCGTATGGGCTAGTCCGAACTTCCAAACCGGTTTTTGAACTTTATTTTAGCACGGTTAACCAAGTAATACATCACCGGAACAATCACTAGGGTAAGGAATGTTGCAAAAGTGAGTCCAAAAATAACCGTCCAAGCCAACGGTCCCCAAAAAATGACGTTATCACCACCTATGTAAATCCGAGGATCATAATTGATAAAAAGGGAGAAAAAGTCGATGTTCAGCCCTATGGCG
Source organism: Flavobacteriaceae bacterium (assembly GCA_032251335.1). GTDB lineage: Bacteria > Bacteroidota > Bacteroidia > Flavobacteriales > Flavobacteriaceae > UM-FILTER-40-17. The sequence goes on from JAVVDW010000018.1 coordinate 1,109, forward strand.
AGCGGGATTAATCCCAAAACCGTTGTAATGGCAGTCAAAAGCACCGGCCGCAACCTCGATTTGCCACCGGCCACAATAATGTCAAAATACTGTTCTCTGCTCAACAGGCAATTTGCCGGCATGTGTAGCGTCTTCCTTTTTCTCTCGGCCAATAAATTGGTGTAATCTATAAGCACTATGGCGTTGTTCACCACAATACCGGCCAGCGAAATAATACCCATCATCGTCATGATGATGATAAAATCCATTTGAAAGACAATCAATCCCATAAAAACTCCGATAAAACTCAGTATAACCGCAGTCAAAATAATTAATGGATTACTGATGGAATTAAATTGACCCACCAAAATAAGCAAAATACCGCCCACAGCCAGCAACAATGCTTTGATGAGAAAGTTTAGGTTTTTGGCTTGTTCTTCCTGTTCGCCCGTGAAACTCAAAGTCATATTGGCCGGAATTTTATATTCTTTCAATTCGGTTTTTAAACGCCCAACAATTTCATTGGCGTTGTAACCTTCCAACACGTTTGAATACACCGTGATGATGCGCTTTAGGTTTTTGCGCTTGATGGCGTTGAAAGTAGTGGACGATTCTTTGTCCACCAACACGGAAATAGGAATTTGTTTGAGCTGCCCCGAAGCCTGATCTCTGAAAGTAACAGGTTGGTTAAAAATCAGATTTTCGTTGTATCGTTGGTCTTTACGCACCCGAACGTTTATTTCGTAGTCGTCTTCCAAATCTTTAAAAGTGGAAGCTTTTTCGCCAAAAACGGCCCTGCGGAGCGTACTGCCCAACTGTCCTGTGGTAACGCCGAGTTCGCCGGCTTTTTTTCTGTCCACAATCACGTTTAGGCTTGGTTTGGCCCGGTTGATGTCAATTTTAATTTCTTCTAGTCCGCTTACATTTTTCGCATTGATAAAGTCTTTGAGCAAAACGGCTTCTCTTAAAACCTTCTCGTAGTCTTCGCCGGCCAATTCAATATTGACAGGATAACCCGCCGGAGGCCCAACAGGGTCTTTTTCAACAATAATAGACACCCCGGGCGAACCCTTGACGGCTTCTCGTATTTCGGACAGTAGTTGGCTACTGCTTTTGCCGCGCCTAAACTTAAATTCCCGCATGCTGAGCGTGATTTTGGCGCGGTGTGGCATTTCTGCCTGTGAGCCACCGTCTGTTTGCGGATTGCCGGAACCTTCGCCCACTTGCGCAACGGCTGATTCTACCATATAGTTGTAACCATCGGCATCTTCATATTTTTTGATGGTTTGAAACACCTTTTCTTCAACTTCTTGGGTAAAGCTATTCGTCTTTCCGATGTCTGTGCCTTCTGGAAATTCGATATACACAATCACCTGATTGGGTTCGTTGTCGGGAAAAAAATCAACTTTGGGCTGTACGATGCCCAAAAGGGCAAAACTCAACACGAGCATACCGAGCGTTCCGAAGAAAAAATAATAGGCGTTGCGCTTGCGTAGGGCAAAACGCAAGCCTCTTTCGTACATGTTTTCCAGTTTGACGAGGATGATATTTTGAAAATATTTTTGCGCAGGCGACAAACCGTATTTATACACCCACATCATCAGGGAAAAAAAGATCAGCAAATTGGAAATACCACGGACAAAGGGAATGTCTTTGATCCAGCCCACGGCGCAGAATAACAAACCGGTGACAAAGAGAAACAGGCTGTTGCGAATGAGTCTTTTTCGGGTGATATGCGATTCTTCCAGCTTCATAAAAGTGGAGGTGAGCATCGCGTTGATGATTAGGGCTACAAAAAGGGATGAAAACAAGACCACCGACAGCGTCATCGGGAAATAGATCATAAATTTGCCCATAGTGCCCGGCCATAGACCCAAGGGGAAAAAGGCAGCCAAGGTTGTCGCTGTAGAAGCGATAATGGGCCAAGCAATCTCGCCAACGCCCTGTTTGGCAGCTTCTATTCTAGACATGCCTTGGTCCATCAGCGAATACACATTTTCGACGACCACAATACCGTTGTCCACCAGCATGCCGAGTCCCATCACAAGCGCAAAAAGTACCATGGTGTTGAGCGTGATGCCAAACGATGCCAAAATCATATAAGACATAAACATGGAAAGCGGAATGGCAATGCCCACGAAAAGCGCATTTCGAAGACCCAAGAAAAACATCAAAACGCCCACCACAAGGATGACCCCGAAGATGATGTTGTTGACCAAATCATCTACTTGGTTGATGGTTTTGACAGATTGATCGTTGGAATAAGAGATGTTTAAGGTGGACGGTAAATAATTTTTTTGGGCCTCGGCGACGATATTTCTTACGCCGGAAATGGCTTCTATCATGTTTTGGCCGCCTCTTTTTTTGACATCCAACATCACTACAGGATGCCCAAATTCGCGTGAAAAGGTGGTTTTTTCTTTTTCCTGAAATTTGATGTCTGCAATGTCTTTTAAATAGACGACCCCGTCATTTTTTTTGACAACCACATTTTCCAAATCGGAGGCTTGTTCTATTTCACCCTGCACACGAATGGTTTTCCGGATGCCGTTTGACAGCAAGTTACCGCCCGAGATGGTTCTGTTTTCGCGGTTTACAGCATTGATCACATCGTCAAAACCCACCTGAGCAGCGGTCATTTTGTAGAGGTCGATGGCTACTTCAATTTCCAAATCTTGTGCGCCGCGTATGGCAACTTCTTTAATTTGTGGAAGCCTTTCCAATTCGTCTTGCAGGTATTCGGCGTAATTTTTTAATTCAGAAATTGGAAAATCGCCCGAAAGGTTTACGTTTAAAATAGGTTGCTCTTCGGAGATGTTCAGGTCAAAAATAGTCGGTTCTACTTTGGCGCCACCGTCCATAGTAGGCCATTCAGATTCGGCTTTGACCAAATCTACCTTGTCTTTTATTTTTTGTTTGGCGTCCTCAACGGAGATGTTTTCATCAAACTCTGCGATAATCAACGAGTAATCTTGAAAAGTAGAAGAGGTGATTTTGTTGACACCACTGACGTTGTTAAACTCTTCTTCGAGTGGTTTTGTGATGAATTTTTCAACATCTTCTGCGGCATTGCCCGGGTTGATGGAGCTCACATAAATTTTGGTCTCTATAATCTCCGGAAAGGCTTCGCGGGGCATGTTGTAATAGGAAATCAATCCACCCAAAAATATGATGGCAATGATGACATAGACCGTCATCCGATTGTCTATGGCCCAACTCGAAATGCCAAATTTCTTATCTTGTAAAGATTCCATACGCAGGTTTTAAGCTTAAATAGGTTGAGTGATTCCTCTTATTTGATTTCTACTTGCTGTCCGTCCCTCAGCGCTTTTGAGCCTTCGGCAACAATAATTTGTCCGGTAGTCAATCCTTCGAGGACTTCTACAAATGCGCCGGAAGTTTTGCCCAAAGTCAGTTTCTTTTCTTCAACAGTAGTCTTGTTGCCGGCCGTTCCGGATTTGGTTACAAAAACAACTTTTTCGCCCAAAGCGGTCTCTTTAATCAAGTTTTCGGGAATCAACAAAGCGTGCGGGTTGGTGTAGTCGTTGATGAGCAGTTTTGCAATTTGATTGGGTTTCAAATCGCTATCGTTGCTGTTGATGGTTATTTCAACGGTAAAACTTCGGTTATTTGGGTTGATGAAATTGCCCACTTGCCTGATGGTTCCGTCAAAATTTTTGCCCAAAGAAGGAATGTTTAATTTGACCGCATTGCCCCATTTGATGCCAACAAGATAATTTTCCGGAATTTCGGCTTTCACATACATGTCGTCCATGTTTACCAAGCGAATTAATGGGCTCTGTCCGTTCATGACCACTTGTCCTTGGTCGGTAATGACATCGTCAATCACACCCGAAAAAGGGGCTTTTACTTGCGTTTTGGCAAGTTGTGCCGCGAGTTGGTTTACCAATTCCTGCTGGGCTTCCATATTGGTTTTGGCTTGCAGAAACTGAATTTCAGAGCCTATTTTTTGGTCCCAAAGGCGCTTTTGTCTTTCAAAAGTAGTTTGCGCCAAAGCGGCCTGTGTTTTGGCTTGTTGCAACTGTTGCGCCAAGCCGCCATCGTCAATGACAGCCAAAAGCTGCCCTTTAGAAACCTGTTGCCCTTCTCTGACTAATGTTTTTTTCAACACACCGGTATATTCCGGATAAATGATGATATTTTGTTTGGTCTCAACGTTGCCTTGAATATCTATATAGTGGTTGAAAACGGTATCCACCACGGTAAAAGTGGTCACCAAAGGTACACGCGAAGTTGAATCTAATAGGCTTACGGCCTCATCCAGCTTTTTCAGAGACGCACCCAAAGCGTCATATTGCAACAAAATTTGTTGACGCGCCGCCCTTATTTTTGTAAGGTCTTTGCTTTCAATGACACCTTCTACATCCGGCGTTGGTGATCCACAGCCGACAACAATCATCAAAATCAAACTATATAGGAGAAAGGTTTTCATAGCATTCTTTTTATTTGGTGTTTAATATGTTTTCTAGCGTAGCTTTGTTGTTGATGACATCTATAATAGATTGCAGATAGTTTTGTTGGGCAGTGTAGAGTTGTCTTTGCGCTTCTGCCAGTTCAAAACTACTACCTACGCCTTCTGAAAATTTAACCTGATTCTTTTTTTCAATTCTTTCTGCCAAAGAAAGATTCAGTTTGTTGGTTTGATAAGTTTCTACACTGAATTCGTAATCTGTTTTAGCCGATTCGTAAGCCAGCCTGATTCTCTGTTCAGCTTCTTTTTGTTGGGTTTGTGCCTGCATTAAAGCTATGCGCGCTTGTTGCGTTTTGGCACTTCGTTCCAAACTGCTAAACAGCGGTATTTGCAAATTTAATGCGAACAAAGAAGAGGCAAACCACCGCTGCCCGTTGCCAGAACTCAAAAAAGTAAAGCTGTCGTTGTTGGCAGTCGTACCGCCGTTTAGAGAGGCATTCAGGGTGGGAAGCGCGCGCGATTTTTCCAGTTTTAAAAGGAGTTCCTGCGATCGGGTATTGGTCTCCGCAATTTGAAAGTCAATGTTTTCGTCTATCTGAAAAGGTGTTTCCGACATGCTTTCCACCAAATTTTGAGCGACAAGGTTATCCAGTGAATCTGTCAAAAGCAAAGGGGTGTTCAAATCAATACCTAGGGTAATGTTGAGCAATTTGTAGGCCACATCTTTTAAACGTCGCGATCGGTTCAGGCTGTTTTCAATATTGAGTTGGGTGATTTGTAATTGTTCTACACTTTCCTCTTCTGCCAGTCCGGCTTCAAACATGGCACGGGTTTCGTCGAGGGTTTTTTGCAAACTGGCCCGGTTGCGTTCCAAAATCCGAATGTTTTCGTCTGTGAGCAGTGCGTTGCTGTAGGCCTCAATAATGTCTTTGCGAACTTCTAAATCCGTCTTGATTTTGTTTTGCTCAGAAATGTTTAAAAAAGTTTTAGCCGATTGTAAACCAACCAAATAGGAGCCGTCAAAGATGATTTGATTGAGCGTTGCAAAAACCTGCATATTTTGCTTGGTACCAAAGGTAAACTCATCATCTCGGCCATCGCCGTTTGCATCAAAAAGTGTCACTTGTTGTTTGAGAAAATTTTGATAATCCACCCGAGCACTAATTTGTGGCAGTCCGGTGGCTGTGGCTTCCCATTTTCGCTTAACGGCAGCATCAACGTCCATAGCGGCACCCATAGCGGCATAGCTGTTTTCAAGCCCAAAAGCGATGGCTTCTTCCAAAGACAACGATTTCACTTCCTGTTGCGCCCGAACAGTAATACAGAGCAACAGGCTTAGTATGAATAAAAAGCGAGATAAGTTCATTTTTGTAAATAGTTAGTCAGGAGTTGTAAACCTTTTTCGGTGACAATTGCACGCAAGTGATACTCTAAGTAATCTGTGACCAATGCGTTCATCTGATCTGTTGCGCGCGGAAACAGTTCCGGATTTTTAATGCCAACCATCCCCAAAAAGTACAAGCGTCCGATGAATTGGGTGTCTATTTCGGGGCGATAAAGTCCTTGAGAAATGCCCTTTTCAAGGTTTTCTGTTACGGAAGTCTGCATGTAATCGAATTGCTTGGCAATAAGAATTTTATATAATTTGGGATAGTATTTTTGAAGTTGGTACTGAGGCGAAGATTTCTCGTCTTTTAAATTTTTGATGGCGTATGACTTAATTTCAAAAAGCTCTTCTATGGGATTAAATTGAGCCGCTGTAATATCTTCGATACCACTGCATATTTTGTCGAATAGATAAAAAGTTGCCGATTCTACAAGTTTTGTTTTATTGGAATAGTGCGCGTAGATTGTTTTTTTAGAAATACCCAATTCTGAGGCAATGTCATCCATAGTAACGCTTTTGAATCCTAAGTTCAAAAACATATCTGAGGCTTTTTCTAAAATGGTGTCTTTCAAAATTTTGAATTTAAAGAAGCGCAAATGTATGAAGGAAACTTTAAAAACAAAAAAAGTTTCCTTAGTTTCAGGCAAAATTAACATTCTTTTAAAGTGCAAACGTTTTCGTGGATATTGCTTATTTTCGCCAAGAAGTAATCGTTGTATTGTTCATCGAAAATCACAGTTGTTTTATGCAAATTATAAACAGTTTAGGCGCTGATTTCCAAGAATACTTAAGTCAATACCCGTGGAAGAAAAAGCCGCAAAACTTATACGAACCATCTGAATACATTTTGCAATTGGGTGGCAAAAGGTTGCGTCCTATTTTGGTGTTATTGGCAACAGAAGCCTTGGGAGGCAATCGAAGCACGGCGATGCATGCAGCCCTGGCGGTTGAGTTTTTTCATAATTTTACCCTTGTACACGACGACATTATGGATGCCGCGCCACTGCGCAGAAAATCGCCCACCGTGCACAGCCGTTGGGGAAACAACGTGGCTATATTGTCCGGCGATGTGCTGTTTGCAAAGAGTTTGGAATGCTTAGAAGCCTATCCGCCTCATAGTTATAAAAATTTGACCAAACTGCTTATTCAAACCGCAGTTGAAGTGTGCGAAGGCCAACAAATGGACATGGATTTCGAGCAGCAAAAAGAAGTGTCTATGACGGATTATATTGAAATGATTCGTTTAAAGACAGCTGTTTTAGTAGGTGCCGCCTTGCAAATGGGCGCCTTGGTTGCAGATAAAGATGAAAGCGTTCAAAAGCAACTCTACGATTTTGGCATACAGTTGGGGATTGCTTTTCAGTTGCAGGATGATTACTTGGATACCTTTGGCGACGCCAAAACTTTTGGGAAGCAGATTGGCGGAGACATTTTGGAAAACAAAAAGACGTATTTGTTTATAAAGGCACTTGAAAATGCAGTGCCTGAACAACGAGAAGCACTATTGGCGCTATACGCTGAAGACGGCTTGTTTCCGGACAAAAAAATCAGAGAAGTACAAGAAATTTTTGTAGAAACACAGGCAGAACAATTTCTGTTGGAAGAGATAAAGCAATACACGCAAAGGGCTTTAAGCGCTTTGAAGCAGGCCGATATGCCTTTGGAAGGCAAAGAAATATTTGAGCAATTTGCCCACGATTTGATGCATCGCCGCACCTAATTGCTTTCATTGTCAAGCGTATCCACTTTTTGGATAACTTGATTTTTGGGGTTTTTTAGTTTAGAGATAGAATCTTGTTTTCTTCGCGCTGCTGTAGCCAGCGAATCTTGGATTTTTTTCTGCACATCGAGGGAGTCTTTCCAAATCCTTTTTTGCGACAGTAGTTTATTTTCAACAGCGTTGTAAATAGAAATGTAGGTATCCAAGTGATGGCTGTAATAGTTGCTGCTTCTGGCAAATTGCAGGCTGTCTATACCATGCCGTTCGTAAACATATTTCTGATAGTCTATATCGCTGTTTTCTATCATTTTAGGACTGTAAGATTTGGCAGCATTCAGCAATACGATGTCGTACATCACGTCTGCCATTTTATCCCTTGCAATAAGATCTTTGGGTTTTTTCTCCTTATCAATCTCCTGACAGGAAAAAACAAAAAACACCAAAATAATCAGATATATATTTTTCATACGAGAAGATGCCGTTTATCTGTTAAATGCCAAGGGCATAGCCGCTTTCGCATCTGTAAATTTAAAGTTTTTATAAACCAACTGTCCATTTACAAAGGTGTGCATCACCCGCGATTTAAAATTGACACCTTCAAAAGGAGACCAACCACAGTGGTAAAAAATATTGTCTTTGTTTACCGTCCAGGGTAAGGAGGGGTTGACCACGACCAAATCGGCATAGTAGCCGGGTCGAATAAACCCTCTTTTTTCAATCTGAAAGAGCTTGGCCGGGTTGTGACACATTTTTTCTACGAGTTTTTCCAGACCGATTTTTCCTTTGATTGCCATTTCAAACATGGCAGCAAGCGCGTGTTGTACCAAAGGGCCACCGGAGGGGGCTTCTAGGTATTTGTTTTGTTTTTCGGCTAAGGTATGTGGGGCGTGGTCGGTGGCGATAACGTCTATGCGGTCGTCCAACAAAGCCTTCCAAAGACCTTCCCTGTCTGAGGGCTTTTTGATGGCGGGGTTCCATTTGATGAGCGCGCCTATATTGCTGTAGTCATCATCGGAAAACCAAAGGTGGTGAATGCATACCTCTGCAGTGATTTTTTTGTCTTCTAGGGGAATTTTATTCGTAAAAAGATGGGTTTCTTTTTCTGTTGAAAGGTGAAAAACATGTAGGCGTGCGTCTGTTTTTTTGGCCAATTCAATCGCCATTGAAGAAGACTTATAGCAGGCTTCTTCACTTCTGATAAGCGGATGTGCTTCGAAAGGAATCAACTCGCCATACTGATTTTTGAATAATTTCGTGTTTTCTCTGATGGTTGCTTCATCCTCGCAGTGAACAGCAATCAACATGTTGGCATTTTTAAAAATTTCTTCTAAAATTTTGGGATTGTCCACCAACATATTTCCGGTCGAAGAACCCAAGAACAACTTGATGGCGGCTGCCTGGTTGGGTTGTAATCTTTTGATTTCTTCCAAATTTTCATTGGTACCGCCAAACATAAAAGAATAATTTGCAGCACTCGTCTTCTCGGCGATGGCAAACTTTTCGGCCAACTTTTGGTGCGTGGTGGTCTGCGGATGGGTGTTGGGCATCTCCATAAAAGAAGTAATGCCACCGGAAACGGCAGCTCTGGACTCGCTTTCTATATTTCCTTTGTGCGTGAACCCCGGCTCTCTAAAATGCACTTGGTCATCTATTACGCCCGGCATCAGATAATTACCTTCTACGTCTATAATTTGCGTATTGGGTTTGGCGCTGATGCTTTCGGCAACATCCTCAATAAAAGGCCCGTCAATAAGGACATCGCCTTCGCGAATGGCACCTTCATTGATAATTCGGGCATTTTTAATCAGTGTCTTTTTCATCTGTATATGATTATTTATTTCGACTTCGCTCAATACAAGTGTTTTCATCGGTCATGCTTCTGCTGCGTTTGGCACATATTTGTAATCTACTTTTCATTTTACCGGTTTTTTTGGCAGGTTCTTAATCATGGGCTTTACATCAACTAAGCAATCTAAAAAAAATTACAGTTTGCGAAGAAGGCTCATGATTTTTAACCAAATTACGCCAAATACGGCTTCCCGTACGATCGCATTGGACATTTTTGACACCCCGTTGCTGCGGTCTGTAAAAATAACCGGAACTTCTTCTATTTTAAACTTTTTAAGGTAACATTTGAATTTCATTTCAATTTGGAAAGCATAGCCTACAAAACGGATTTTGTCTAAGTCCAAGGCTTGGAGCACCTGACGTTTGTAGCACACAAAACCCGCAGTGGTGTCGTGTATTTTCATGCCGGTAATCAGCCGGACGTATTTTGAAGCAAAGTAGGAAAGCAACACGCGCTTCATGGGCCAGTTGACCACATTTACACCCGATACATATCTCGATCCGATAGCGACATCCGCACCTGTTTGACAGGCTTTCAGTAGCCGGGGCAAATCTTTCGGATTATGCGAAAAATCGGCGTCCATCTCAAAAATATAATCATAAGATTTTTGTAGTGCCCATTTGAAACCGTGGATATAGGCCGTGCCGAGTCCGGATTTTTCTTGGCGGACTTCTAAAAAAATCTTCTCGGGGTATTTTGTTTGCAAACTGCGCACCAAATCTGCAGTGCCATCAGGGGAATTGTCATCAACAACCAACACATCAAATGCAGTTTTTAGAGACATAACAGCCTCTAAAATCTTTTCTATGTTTTCCTTTTCGTTATAAGTGGGAATGATGACGAGGTTGGGTGTCATATAAATATTTTAGGCAAAAATAAGCAATTGTTACTTCTTATGCTCATTTGAATGCATTACCTAAAAAGCTTTTTAACACGAATTTTAACCCAAAAGCGCCAAAAAAATCATCTAAAAAGGGAAATAAAGGCCTTCTATTTAATTCTAAAAATCAAAATGCTGGGAAATTCCGGTTTGGCTGCTTCAAAAAGTGTTTCGGCCTCCAACTTGTTTCTGAAATTGGGAATCCAAACCTTGTAGTTTGGCGTTTGAAATTTAATCACCGCCTTGTAGTCCGGAAACAAAGTGCCAAACTTTTCCAATTGTTTTTGCGCTTCTTCATAATTACCCGAATAGAGCTGAACCGTGTATCTGTTCAATACATTTTCGCTTTGGTTGAAAGCTATTTTCTTGGCAACCAATTTTTCTATGGTAATGGGTTCTTTTTCGGGAACAACTTCAGTTTTTTCTTGTCCGAAGGTGGTTTGAAAACCAAAAAAGAAAACCGTAAAAACGAGCAACCAATTTAATTTTGAACCAATTTGTGTGTGCATAATGTATTCAGATTTGAAAGGCAAATGTAAATCTTAGATATTAGAACTAAAAAGTGTAGATTTGAATCCTGAAAAAAAAACACTTCTATTTATCCGAAAACGTCGCAAAAAGTAAGCCAAAAAAGCTATTTAGAAATAATATAAATTATGATAATAGTCAAAGTTAAAATTTTCAAAATCGAGTCTATGTACTAATTTTGCATCCATTAATTTATGACCAAAGTCATAGTTTGTCGTAAAATGTTCTTTAAATAAAATTTGATTTTTATTTGCCATCTATTGATAAAGGTTTGAAATAAATTGCACAACAAAACACAAATGAAACATCCACTTCTTGGAATCTCGACACAAAAGGAAACGATTGCAAGGATTTGCGGCTTGATCATTGAAAAACAAATATTATAGACAGATGAAATGCCCATGTAAAAATATTGACACACAGGAGTGTGATTATCCTAGGGCGTTCCATGTGACCATTAAAAAACAATAAAAATAAACACATGAAAAAGGTGTTACCTCGTCCTACCATTTTTACTGCTTTTTTTGCAACGCTAATGTTGTTTATGAGTCCGGATTTTCTGCAAGCGCAAGAAGGAGATCCCGCAGCCGGAAAAGCACTTTTCAATGCCCAATGCGCAGCTTGTCACAGGCTAGATCAAAGATTAGTCGGTCCGCCGCTTCGGGGTGTTTCAGAAAAATACGACCGTTCGTGGATTTACAATTGGGTGCGCAACAGCGCTGAGCTCATCGCCTCCGGAGATGCCCAAGCCATTGCCATTTATGAAGAGTACAACAAAGTTCCGATGACGGCATTCCCCTTGTTATCGGATGCGGATATCGACAACATACTCGCATATATAGACGCGCCGCCGGCTCAGCCTAAAGCAGCTGATGCAACCACTACGGTTGTTGCACCACCTGCCGAATCCGGTGGAAATGTCAATCAAATTGTCATAGCGGCTTTGGTATTGGTGCTTTTGGTATTGGTAGTAATGTTGATACTGGTTCGAAACATCTTAACCCGTATTGCCGCTGCAAATGGTATAGAAGTGCCCGTCACCCAAAGCAAACCCATTTGGAAAGCCTTTGCTGAAAATCAGTTTTTGATTTTAGTGACCGTAATTTTTTCATTGTTGGGGAGCGCCTACTTCGCATACGGATATTTTATGCAAGTGGGTGTTGACCAAGGCTACCAGCCTGTGCAGCCGATTCATTACTCACACAAAATTCACGCAGGTGCCAATCAGATTGACTGTAAATACTGTCACTCTTCGGCAAGAACCAGCAAACATTCTGGTATTCCTTCGCTAAATGTTTGTATGAATTGTCACAAAAACATTCAAGAATACAACGGAGAAACCACCCCCGAATATTCCAAAGCATTTTACGATGGAGAAATTCAAAAGCTCTACAAAGCAGTGGGTTGGGATCCGGATTTGCAACAATACACCGGTGAGACGCAGCCTGTAGAATGGGTTCGTATTCACAACCTGCCCGATTTTGCCTATTTCAACCACTCCCAACACGTAACTGTAGGTGGTGTGGCTTGTGAAACGTGTCACGGTCCGGTTCAGGAAATGGAAATCATGTATCAGTATTCGCCACTTACCATGGGATGGTGTATCAACTGCCACAGAACAACCAACGTGAACGTCAAAGACAACGAATACTACAATAAAATTCATGACGCCCTTTCTCAAAAATACGGCGTAGAAGAATTTACCGTATCGCAAATGGGCGGACTCGAATGTGGAAAATGTCACTATTAATTTAAAAATAAGTTGCTAAAACAATCCTGATCAGATGGCTTCAAGCAAAAAATATTGGAAAAGTGTCGAAGAACTAGACAGCAACAACCCGATTGTGGCTCAATTGAGCCAGAACGAATTTGTTGAAGAAATTCCAACCGCCGATTTTCTCGGCGATGAAAAAAATTTACAAAACAGTTCAACAAATAGACGCGATTTTTTGAAATATGTTGGGTTTAGTACAGCTGCGGCTTCTTTGGCTGCCTGTGAAGGGCCTATCATTAAGTCGGTTCCTTATGTCATTAAACCTGAGGAAATTACTCCGGGTGTGGCAAATTATTACGCTTCTACCTATGTGGATGGTTTTGATTTTGCCAATGTATTGGTAAAAACCCGCGAAGGGCGCCCTATTAAAATTGAAAACAACACCCTGCCGGGTACGCAAATTGCAGCCAACGCACGTGTACAAGCAGCTGTATTGTCATTATACGACAGCGGAAGACTTAAAGAACCTACCAAAGATGGCGAGGCATATCCTTGGGAAGATTTTCACTTGGATGCTGCTATAAAGTTTAGCGAAATCACCGAAGGAGATGTGGTTTTTTTAACGCCTACCTTGGCCAGTCCATCAACAAATCAAATTTTAGCGGACTTCAAAACGGCTTATCCGGATTTGAATGTAAAACACATTATATATGATGCCGTATCAGAAACGGCTGCGACAGAAGCATTCCAAAAAGTTTACGGAACGCGCGCTTTGGCTGATTATGATTTTGCTAAAGCAGACTATATTGTTTCTGTAGATGCCGATTTTCTCGGTGATTGGCAAGGTGGCGGATATGCCAAATCTTATGCACAAGGACGTGTGCCCAAAAACGGCAAAATGTCCAGACACATCCAGTTTGAGTCTAACCTTAGTTTAACAGGCGCCAGTGCAGACCATCGTTTTCCGTTAAACCCTTCAGATCTGAATCAGGTTTTGGTGAAAATCTTCGGCCAAGTAACGGGCACTGCAGTTTCTAGCGGAAGCACAACTGCCGATGACAAGTTGGCTACAGTTATTTCAGACTTAAAGAAGCACGGAACCAAAGCAGTGGTGGTCAGTGGCATCCAAGATGTAAACGCACAATTGTTGGTTTTGGCCATCAATCAAGCCCTTCAAAGTGAGGCATTTGATACCGCCAATCCGCGATTGATACGTCAAGGGCACCATGCAGCAGCCATTGATCAATTGATAAAAGACATGGCTTCAGGAACTGTAAAAGCCTTGATTTTAAATGATGTCAATCCGGTTTATTCATTGCCAAACGGCGATGCGTTTGCCGAAGCCATCAAAAATGTAGAATACACGGTTGCCTTTGCAAACCGACCTGATGAAACCACTGCACTAGTGCAATATTTGGCGCCGCTGTCACACAATTTAGAGTCATGGGGTGATGTGGAAATCAAGAAAGGGCAGTTTGCGCTGATTCAACCGACAATCAATCCACTTTTCGATTCTACCACCTTTCAACAAGCACTGATGAATTGGAGTGGTAACGAAACCCCTTATTACGACTATCTCAAAAAATACTGGGTAGAAAATATCCTCAACGGCGCTTCTTGGAATCAAGCGCTGCACGATGGTGTGTTTGTGAACGTTTCAGCTGTTGAGCTTTCTGCTGCTGTAGAAGAAAATACAGTAGAGACAACAGTGGCTGATTTTAGCGGAGCAGCATCAGCATTGGCTAAGAAATCATACAACGGCGACACACTCAAGCTTTATACCAAAACAGCTTTGGGAGATGGCCGTCAGGCAAACAACCCTTGGTTGCAAGAAATGCCGGATCCCATCACACGGGCGGCGTGGGACAACTACTTGACCGTATCTAAAGCAGATGCTGACAGGTTGGGTTTTACCAATGAGCACGTTGCCAATGGTGGTTTAAATGGAAGCTATGCAAAAGTAACGGTTGGCGACAGCACCTTGGAAAAAGTCCCGGTCATTATTCAGCCCGGACAAGCAAAAGGCGTATTTGGTTTGGCACTAGGATATGGACGCCAAGCCGGATTAAAATCAGAAATGCAAGTAGGTGTCAATACCTACAAACTCTATAAAAACTTTGAGACGGTACAAGCCGTAACTGTAGAAAAAGTTTCAGGCACACACGAGTTTGCCTGTTTACAGTTGCAAAACACCCTTATGGGGCGCGGCAGTATCATCAAAGAAACCACTTTAGATGTTTTCAATACCGAAGACAAAGATGTGTGGAATGAAAAGCCGCATGTTTCGTTGAATCATCAAGAAGTGCCTGCTACTTCGGTAGATTTGTGGACTTCTTTTGATAGGTCTATCGGGCATCACTTTAATTTGTCTATCGATTTGAATGCTTGTACAGGTTGTGGTGCTTGTGTCATCGCTTGTCAGGCAGAGAATAACGTGCCGGTTGTCGGTAAAGTTGAGATCAGAAAGAGTAGAGACATGCATTGGCTGCGTATTGACAGGTATTACTCATCAGAGGAAACTTTTGCGGCCGATACAGAGAAAAAAGAAAATATATCAGGTGTGTCACAATCTGTGTCGCAGTTTGGCGAGTTGGAAATAGCTTCGGAAAATCCGCAAGTGGCTTTTCAACCCATTATGTGTCAGCACTGTAACCACGCCCCTTGTGAAACGGTTTGCCCGGTTGCGGCCACTTCACACGGACAGCAAGGTCAAAACCAAATGGCATATAACCGTTGCGTAGGTACCAGATATTGTGCAAACAACTGTCCTTATAAAGTTCGTAGATTCAACTGGTTCTTGTATAACAACAACGACGAGTTCGATTATAACATGAACGATGATTTGGGTAAGATGGTGTTAAATCCGGATGTTGTGGTTCGCTCGCGCGGTGTTATGGAAAAATGCTCTATGTGTATCCAAAAAACGCAAAAAACTATTTTGGACGCCAAACGAGATGGACGAGTCATCAAAGATGGCGAATTCCAAACCGCTTGTTCCAGTGCCTGTGCTACCGGTGCTATCGCCTTTGGTGATATTAACGATGAAACAAGTCAAATCGCGACGCTCAAGGAGAGCGACCGCGTATATCACCTATTGGAAGAAGTAGGTACAAAACCCAATGTATTCTATCATGTAAAAGTGAGAAATACGGTTGAATCATAAGTTTATTAAGAAATTTATATCAAGATACTATGTCGTCGCATTACGAAGCACCCATCAGAAAACCACTAGTCCTCGGAGATAAATCTTATCACGACGTCTCTGTTGACGTAGCCGCGCCGGTAGAAGGCAGAGCCAACAAACAGTGGTGGATTGTATTCTCGATAGCCCTCGCAGCTTTTCTATACGGTTTGGGTTGTATTATTTACACCATATCTACCGGGATAGGTGTTTGGGGTCTCAACAAGACAGTGGGTTGGGCCTGGGACATTACCAACTTTGTTTGGTGGGTTGGTATCGGTCATGCAGGAACCTTAATCTCGGCGGTTTTATTGCTATTCAGGCAAAAATGGAGAATGGCCATCAACAGGTCCGCAGAAGCAATGACTATTTTTTCAGTCGTTCAGGCCGGTTTGTTTCCCATCATCCACATGGGTCGTCCGTGGTTGGGATATTGGGTGTTGCCCATTCCAAATCAGTTTGGCTCGCTTTGGGTAAACTTTAACTCACCGCTTCTTTGGGACGTGTTTGCCATCTCTACGTATCTCTCTGTTTCGCTTGTTTTTTGGTGGACGGGTTTGCTGCCCGATTTTGCCATGATTAGAGACCGTGCGGTCAAGCCTTTTCAAAAAAGAATTTACAGCATCGTGAGTTTTGGTTGGAGTGGACGTGCTAAAGACTGGCAGCGATTTGAAGAAGTTTCCCTAGTCTTGGCCGGTTTGGCTACACCTCTCGTACTTTCTGTACATACCATTGTATCATTTGACTTTGCTACTTCGGTGATTCCCGGTTGGCATACAACCATTTTCCCACCTTATTTTGTGGCGGGTGCCGTCTTTTCCGGTTTTGCTATGGTAAATACCTTGCTCATCATCATGCGGAAGGTGTCTCACTTAGAAGAATACATCACGGTTCAACACATCGAACTGATGAATATCGTTATCATGATCACGGGTTCCATCGTAGGTGTGGCTTATATTACAGAGCTTTTTATAGCTTGGTACTCGGGTGTGGAATACGAACAATACGCCTTTCTAAACAGAGCTACAGGGCCATACTGGTGGGCGTATTGGTCAATGATGACTTGTAATGTGTTTTCACCTCAGTTTATGTGGTTTAAGAAGTTGCGCACAAGCATCATGTTCTCGTTTATCATCTCTATTGTAGTAAACATCGGTATGTGGTTTGAGCGATTTGTCATTATAGTTACCTCATTGCACAGAGATTATTTGCCTTCATCCTGGACTATGTTTTCGCCCAGTTTTGTGGACATAGGTATTTTTATCGGGACCATCGGGTTCTTCTTTGTGTTGTTCTTGTTGTATTCCAGAACTTTCCCTGTCATTGCACAGGCTGAGGTCAAGACTATATTGAAATCTTCCGGAGAAAAATATAAAAAATTAAGAGACAAAGATCATGAGTAACAAAGTCATTCATGCGCTGTACAACGACGACGACATTTTATTGGACGCCGTCAAAGAACTCAAGAACGCGCACTATCATATCGAGGAAATTTACACGCCTTTCCCTGTTCACGGATTAGACAAAGCGATGGGTTTGGCGCCAACCAGAATTGCCATCACTTCCTTTATGTACGGATGTTTGGGTTTGACGGTAGCCATCGTGATGATGAATTACATTATGATTACAGATTGGCCCCAAGACATCGGCGGCAAGCCTAGTTTTAGTTACATAGAAAATATGCCGGCGTTCGTGCCCATCATGTTTGAACTTACGGTGTTTTTTGCAGCGCATTTGATGGTTATTACTTTCTATATGAGAAGTAAATTATGGCCGTTTAAAAAAGCAGAAAACCCCGATCCGAGAACAACAGATGACCATTTTCTGGTAGCTTTGGAGGCAACAGGCGATGATGAAGCGTTGACAAAACTGCTTCAAAAAACCGGTGCTATTGAAATCAAAACAGTTGAAAAGCATTAAGAAAAGGACTATGAACCAATTTTTTAAATTATTTTTAGCGGTACTTGTCATGGTAGCCATACAGGCTTGTCAAGACACCTCAAGACCCAACTACCAGTTTATGCCCAATATGTACGAACCGGTAGGATATGAAACGTATGGGAAATCTGATGCTTTTACCAACGGCATTGAAGCGCAGCTTCCCGTTTCCAACACCATTAGCAGAGGCTTTGTGCCTTACGAATACGAAAATTCACCGGAAGGCTACAATGCGGCGCGAGACAGTCTCTTTTCTCCACTTGAAAAGAATGAAGAAAATCTTGCCAAGGGCAAAGCGTTGTTTACCATTTACTGTGCTGTTTGCCACGGCGATAAAGGAGATGGTCAAGGAATTTTGGTAAAGAACGAAAAGTTTTTGGGCGTACCCAGCTATGCCGACAGACCCATCACCGAAGGCAGTATTTATCACGTGTTGATGTACGGAATCAATTCTATGGGATCGCACGCCTCGCAAATAAACAGAACGGAGCGTTGGCAAGTGGTGCAATATGTGCAAAAGCTAAAAGCAGATTTGACCAATTAAATAGACCTAAAAGCATAACTGACTATGTTTACTTTTTCAAATAAACTCAAACTTTTTTCCCTCATCTTTATAGTGGTGGGTGCGCTGGGCATAGCCGCAGGATTTTTTACGGCTCCAAAAACTTTGGATGATGTAAGAGCATTAAATGCCGGACACGAAACCGAACACCTAGTCGTACCGACAGAAGAAGGCGGACATGCAACAGAGGGTTCGCATGCAGCTGCAGCACACGATGATGCGCATTTGGAGCATCAATTGCACCAGCTTCAAAACAGACCTTGGGCAGCTGTTTACGTAGCCGCCATTTTCTTTGCACTCTTGTCTTTGGGCGTTTTGGCTTTTTATGCGGTACAACACGCTTCACAAGCCGGTTGGTCTCCTGTTTTGTTCAGGGTTATGGAAGGTTTGTCCAGCTACGTGCTTCCGGGTGCCATTATTGTCTTTTTGATTGCCTTAGCTTCAGGTCATCATCTGTTTATTTGGCGCGATGCAGAAGTGGTTGCGCATGATGAGATTATCCAAAATAAATCAGGTTTTTTAAACATGACGACTTTTATTATTATGAGTGTGGTTTTTATTGCCGGCTGGGCGGGATATCAATACATATCCAGACGTTTCGGTATCCAACAAGACAGTGCAACAGAAGACACCTATTTCAAGAAAAATTTTAAATGGTCGGCAGGTTTTTTGGTTTTCTTTATCGTGACGGAGTCTATGATGTCTTGGCTTTGGATTATGTCTGTAGATCCACATTGGTTTAGTACCTTGTTTGGATGGTATGTGTTTGCGAGTTTCTTTGTTTCCGGCATCACTTCCATAGCTTTGCTTACAATTTTCCTCAAATCTATGGGATATCTGGAAATTGTTTCTGACAGTCACCTACACGATTTGGCTAAATTTATGTTTGGTATTTCTATATTCTGGACCTATTTGTGGTTCTCGCAATTCATGCTAATTTGGTACTCAAACATACCCGAAGAAGTCACCTATTTTGTTACTCGTATAGAGGACTACAACCTGCCGTTTTTTGGTATGGTAGTAATGAATTTTGTCTTTCCGTTGCTGATACTAATGAACAGCGATTTTAAACGATATACTTGGATTATTGTTATGGCCGGTGTGGTAATCCTTTCCGGACATTACATCGATTTTTTCAATATGATTATGCCGGCAACCGTGGGTGACCAATGGTTTATAGGCGTGCCTGAAATTGGCGCCCTTATGTTTTTCTTTGGCCTGTTTTTGTTTGTGGTTTTCAACACCCTTTCAAAAGCGCCGTTGTTGGTCAAAAGAAATCCTTTTATTCATGAAAGTGAACATTTTCACTACTAATACTAACCTTCAAGCAGCTATTTGACGATGACAGGTCTTTTAACGATTTTCGCGGTAATACTTTTAGGAATAGCCATTTGGCAATTGGTCAAAATTTATGATTTGTCGCATGCGAAAGCAGACAATACACAAGTGGCCACAGAAAAAGACAACCACATCAACGGCTTGTTGATGATGGCTTTTCTGGTTTTCCTTCACGGATTTACAATTTATTCCATGTTCAAATGGGGCGATGTGCTCTTGCCGGAATCCGCTTCAGCGCACGGGAAAGATGTAGATCAACTCATGCTCATTACTTTTGTGGTGATTTTTATCGTGCAAGCCATCACACAAGCACTCTTGCATTACTTTGCCTATAAATACAAAGGGGAAGAAGGCAAAAAAGCACTCTTCTATGCAGATAACGACAGGCTCGAATTTATTTGGACGATTATCCCGGTGATCACTTTGGCCGGTTTGATTATCTACGGACTTTGGACGTGGACCAACATCATGAAAATCAACGAAAATGACGATCCAATTTTTGTAGAGATTTACGCACAGCAATTTAACTGGAAAGTTCGATATGCCGGAGCAGACAACACCTTAGGTCTGGCAAATGTCCGCTATGTGGAAGGCGCCAATGTGATGGGAGCAGATATGTCTGACCCCAACGCACACGATGATATTGTAAGCACACAAGAGCTACGCCTGCCCAAAGGCAGAAAAATTATATTCAAAATGCGTTCTCAAGACGTATTACATTCCGCTTTTATGCCTTTCTTTAGAGCGCAGATGAACACCGTACCCGGTATGGTCACGCAGTTTTCTTTCACGCCGGATAAAACGACAGAAGAGGCCAGACAAAGTCTTGAAATCATAGAAAAGGTAGCTACCATCAACAAAATTAGAACCGAAAAGAACATACAATTGCAAGCCGAAGGCAAGGAGACCTTAGATCCTTATAAATTTGACTATTTGTTGTTGTGCAACAAAATTTGTGGCGCTTCTCACTACAATATGCAATTAAAAATTGTTGTGGACACCGAGGAAGGATTTAACCAATGGTTGTCTGAACAAAAAACCTTAGCCGAAGTGCTTCAATAAATGACTCACCAAAAACGATACTAAAGAGAAAGATATGTCAGCAAGTACACAAGCCTCAGATCACACACACGATCACGACCATGGTCATCACCATAAAGAGACTTTCATCACCAAATATATTTTCAGTCAGGATCACAAAATGATTTCTAAACAATATCTCATTACAGGGATATTTATGGGAATCATAGGTGTGGCCATGTCCATGCTATTCAGACTGCAACTTGCCTGGCCCGAAGAAAAGTTTAAAGTCTTCGAAATATTTTTGGGTAAGTGGGCGCCCGAGGGTGTGATGGATCCCAATATATATTTGGCCTTGGTGACGATTCACGGTACCATCATGGTGTTTTTTGTACTTACCGCAGGATTGAGTGGTACGTTTAGCAACTTGCTCATTCCACTGCAAATTGGCGCTAGAGATATGGCCTCAGGCTTTTTGAACATGATTTCCTACTGGCTGTTTTTTCTATCCAGTGTTATCATGGTTCTTTCTCTTTTTGTAGAGGCAGGTCCTGCCGCCGCCGGTTGGACAATTTACCCACCATTGAGTGCCCTACCGCAAGCCATGCCAGGATCTGGTGCGGGTATGACACTTTGGTTGGTTTCTATGGCCATCTTTATTGCATCTTCTTTGTTAGGTTCGCTAAACTACATCGCTACTGTTTTGAATCTTAGAACCAAAGGCATGTCCATGACGCGTTTGCCACTGACCATTTGGGCATTTTTTATAACAGCTATCATCGGCGTTGTTTCTTTCCCTGTGCTATTGTCCGCAGCGCTCATGTTGATTATGGATAGAAGTTTTGGCACTTCTTTTTTCTTGTCAGATATTTTTATACAGGGCGAAGTACTTCACTATCAAGGCGGTTCGCCTGTGTTGTTCGAGCACCTTTTTTGGTTCTTAGGTCACCCGGAGGTATATATTGTTATCCTTCCTGCTATGGGCATCGTTTCCGAAGTTTTGGCTACGGGGGCACGCAAACCCATTTTTGGCTATAGGGCTATGATTGCTTCCATCTTGGCCATCGCGTTTTTATCCACCATTGTTTGGGGTCACCATATGTTTGTATCCGGGATGAATCCGTTCTTGGGTTCCGTATTTACGTTCACCACGCTCCTTATCGCTATCCCATCGGCCATCAAAGCCTTTAACTGGATTACCACACTTTGGAAAGGAAATCTACAGCTCAACCCGGCCATGTTATTCTCCATAGGTTTTGTATCAACTTTTATTTCCGGGGGGTTAACAGGAATCATCTTAGGTGACAGTACGCTCGATATCAATGTGCACGACACCTATTTTGTGGTGGCACATTTCCACTTGGTGATGGGCGTTTCTGCGATCTACGGTATGTTTGCCGGTGTGTATCATTGGTTCCCAAAAATGTTTGGACGTATGATGAATAAAAACTTAGGCTATATTCACTTTTGGGTGACAGCCGTTTGTGCTTATGGTGTCTTTTTGCCCATGCACTTTATCGGCATGGCAGGTTTACCAAGACGATATTACACCAACACAGCCTTCCCGTATTTCGATGATTTGGCAAATATCAACGTGATTATTACCGTTTTTGCCCTGATTGGAGGCGCTGTTCAACTCGTTTTTATATACAACTTTTTTAGCAGTATTTTTTACGGCAAAAAAGCAGTACAAAACCCATGGCGTTCCAATACCATGGAATGGACTACACCTGTAGAGCATATACACGGAAACTGGCCCGGTGAAATTCCACACGTACATAGATGGGCATACGATTACAGCAAGCCCGGCGCAGCGGACGATTTTATACCACAAACGATTCCTATGAAAAAAGGAGAGACAGAACACTAAAGTCTGCTAACAAAACATTAAAAGTGAGTCTTTTTGATTGGTTTCAAAAAGACTCTTTTTTTGTAATATCTTTGCGTTCATGAATCCCAATCTAGATCCATCAGACGATAGTTTCAGTCCTGAAGAACTCGAAAACGAAAAGCAACTCAGACCTTTGCGCTTCGAAGAGTTTCAAGGTCAAGAGCAAATCATGTCTAATCTCAAGGTTTTTGTCAAGGCTTCCAACCTCAGAAATGACGCGTTGGATCATTTATTATTTCATGGGCCTCCGGGTCTTGGGAAAACCACCCTTGCACACATCATAGCCAACGAACTAGGCGTTGGGATTAAAATCACTTCGGGGCCTGTGCTTGACAAACCCGGTGATTTGGCGGGCCTTTTGACCAATCTGGAAACACGCGATGTGCTTTTTATTGACGAAATACACCGACTGAGTCCGATTGTAGAAGAATACCTGTATTCGGCCATGGAAGACTTTAAAATTGATATCATGATTGAATCCGGACCCAATGCACGTTCCGTTCAATTGTCGCTCAATCCTTTCACTTTGGTGGGTGCTACCACACGTTCCGGTTTGCTTACAGCACCCATGCGCGCCCGCTTTGGCATCCAAAGCCGTTTGGAATATTACAATCGAGAATACCTGGCAAGTATCATAGAGCGCAGTGCCATGATACTCAAAATTCCGATCAGCATGGAAGCAGCCATCGAAATAGCTGGCCGAAGCCGCGGCACGCCCAGAATTGCCAATGCCTTGCTTAGACGTGTACGCGATTTTGCACAAATTGAAGGCAACGGAAAAATAGACATCAAAATAGCCAAATACGCACTGCAAGCGTTGAAAGTTGATACTTACGGACTGGACGAAATGGACAACAAAATACTCCTGACCATGATAGAAAAATTTAAAGGTGGCCCCGTCGGGATTACCACCCTGGCGACAGCCGTTTCGGAGAATGCCGAAACCATAGAAGAAGTTTACGAGCCGTTTTTGATACAGCAAGGCTTTTTGGTACGCACACCCAGAGGTAGAGAAGTCACGGATTTGGCCTACAAACATCTCGGAAAAATAAAACACAACACACAAGGCGGCTTATTTGGCGCCCAATGAAAGCAAACATGGACAATAAAAAGAAAAAAGATTCGGCTAAACCCGTTCGAAAACTGACCTACAAACCGATGCCGGAAGCACCGTTTAAGAAAAAACTGGCGGCTCCAAGCAAACCGAAAGAGGATGACGGTACGATGCGTCTCAATAAATACATAGCAAATTCGGGTAAGTGCTCACGTCGCGAAGCCGATTTGTATATTTCTTCCGGTAATGTGACCGTCAACGGACAGGTTGTAAACGAACTAGGCTATAAGGTAAAAAGATCAGACGAGGTCCGGTTTGACGGTTCTTTAATTATACCCGAAAAGAAAGTGTACGTATTGCTCAATAAACCCGTTGATTTTGTTACCGACCCCAGAGGAGATGAAAAATCTGTTTTTGATTTGACCAGGACGGCTTCCAAGTCGTTTTTAAAACCCGTAGGTCGCTTGCACAAAAAAGCATCCGGACTGATACTGCTGACCAATGATATAGAAATGCAAGTCAAATTGACCAATCATTTGACGCGTGTTAAAAAAGTGTATCATGTGGTTTTAGACAAGAAACTCAAAGGGGTCGATTTTGAAAAAATTGCGGAAGGCGTCAAATTGGAAGACGGATTTATAAAACCCGAGGCCATCAACTATGTAGAAAACGCATCCGCCAACGAAATTGGGATACAAATACCAACGTCAAAAAACACGGCCATTCAAAGGTTATTTGAGCATTTTCAATATACGGTTTTGAAGTTGGATCGGGTAATTTTTGCAGATCTGACCAAGAAAGATTTAGACAGAGGCCGGTGGCGTTATTTGAATGAAAAGGAGATCATCAATCTAAAAAATCTCAAATAAAATTTAATCTTTAGGCATTATTTTTAGGTCAATCAAATTTATTTTGGTGTTGGAAACTTCCAATATGGTGAACTGAAAACCTTCTATTTCTAAAAGCTCATTGGGTTTGGGAATTTCTTCTGTATAATTGACGATGAGCCCGCCCAAGGTTTCGTAGTTGTCGTTTTCCGGCAGGTTGAGCTTGTAAGTCTCATTGATATAATCTACTTCCAGCCTGGCTGAAAACCTGTATAAATTGCTGTTGATTTGTTCCTCGATCAGTTCGTCAACATCGTGCTCGTCTTCTATTTCGCCAAAGAGTTCTTCTACGATGTCTTCAATGGTAATCAGGCCTGAAGTGCCACCGTATTCATCCAAAACTACGGCAATGCTCTTGCGTTTTTTGATGAGCAAATCCAACAAATCTTTGGTGAGCATGGTCTCCGGGACAAACTCAATGGGCTTGATAATATCGCTTATTTTTTTGGGCTTTTTAAACAAGTCAAAAGAGTGGATATAACCAATGATATCGTCTATATTATCTTTAAAAATCAGTAGTTTAGAATAACCCGTCTCGATGAGAATTTTGCGTATTTCCGAAATTTCAGTTTCGGCGTCAACCGCTTCAATTTCTGTTCTCGGTACCATGATTTCACGCGCTTTTATTTCAGAAAATTCGAGCGCATTTTGAAAAATTTGGATTTCAGAGTCGATGTGTTCTTGCTGTTCTTCTTTTTCCATCTGCTCGTTTATGTAATGCCCCAGCTCCAGCTTGGTAAAGGTTTGCTGTATGGCATCCCCTTGGGTGTTAAAAAATACTTTGAGCAGTTTGTCAGTGAAAGCAATAATAAGGCTCGATGGAATTGAGAAGAATTTGAGAAAGAAAAAACCGACCGGAGAAAGCCATTTCAGCATGGAATTGGCATAAATCTGAAAGAAAACTTTGGGTAGAAATTCGGCCGTAATCAGGATGACAATTGTAGAAATAACGGTTTGAGAAAGCAGGTCGAAGTCTGTCAAAAGCCGATTGATTACATCAAAGCGCGTAGGATTCATTTTTTTGAAAAGCGACATGAGCAGCTCTCCCATAAAGTATCCATAAACCACCAACGAGATGTTGTTGCCAACCAACATGGATGTAATGAATTTGGATGGTTTTTCGGAAATGGGTATCAAGAATCGGGCGAAGATATTTTGTTGTTTTTTCTCTATTTCGACTTGAATTTTATTGGCCGAAACAAAAGCGATCTCCATACCTGAAAAAAAGGCAGACAACAGTAGCGAAATCAGTATCACGAAGATTTCCGAACTCATTGGTCGGGTTTGTTTTGTCTTTCAAATTTTTTTCTAAAACTTCTTTTAAAAAGATAGAGCAACAAAGCTAGCACTACAAAAAAGAGATACAAGTAGGCTTTTTGCCGATTCTCGTTCCAAATAGAGAAAGTATTGAAAAGAAAAAAAGCGGCGATACCGAGATAGCCGTATTCGAAAATTTTATAAATGGTACTGTTCATAAGGGTTCGTTTTCTTCTTTGACGAGGCTTTCTGCACTCATTTTGGTGATGTTGATGATGGTGAGATCCATATTAAAATCAATTCCCACACCTTCTACAATAGAGCCGTCCACATCTGTAAATATAAATTTTTTTTCTGTAAAAAGCCATTCGTTTTTTTGATCCCAAAAGAGTTGTTCTGTTTTCAGATTGGCGCCATCGTGTTTTATTATTTGGACATTGCCTATGAGTTCAATGATTTGAGTGTCAGAATAATTTACAGCCTTGTCTGCAATCACGGTTGTTTTTTGTGCTTGTTTGTCAAAAAAATAAACGGTCATACCTTCGGGAAATCGTGAAAAATCAAAGTCTCGGTTGGAATAATCCAGCATTTTGGGGCTGATAAGATTTGAGGTAACTTTTCCGGAATCTGTGTAGATGAGATTAAAGTTTTCCGCAATACCCACCGGGTCGCGCGACGACATATTCATCTTTTGTATGTCACTAAGTTTGTCTTCACAAGAAAAAAGCATTGCCACAACAGAGGTCATGACAATGCTTTTTATGCTTTTATAAATAGGTATCGACATATAAAATGTCTTGTGGTACATTAAAGGTTAGGTACCTTCACACTTCCGCCAATCCAACAAGGGAATTGGATGACTTGTCCTGCTTTGCCAGATTGGAAAATATCTGCTTTTGAAGGGGCTTTTGCCATAAAGTTGTCCACAAATTTTTGTGCGCTACTACGGATAGTTGCATCTACTTCACCAGCTCTTCGAGCCAATTCAGCGGATTTCCAGTACACGGCTCTTTTCTCAAAAACTGTTTCGCCACAGTTGTTGGCGCTGCTTGCATACATATTGGCAATCAGCAGATAGGCCCTACCCATAGATCGGTTAAACTCGAGTGCCTTGTTTGCATAGGTGCGGGCAGATGAAACTTGACCTCTTTTCTCCTGCATACGGGCAATTCTGTAATAAATATCGGCTTTCTTGAAATTGTCGGCCTGCAGTTCGGCAGACTGGTTGTAATATTCAATCGCCTTGTCATAGTCCTTACCGGTTTCGGCCAAGTTACCGAGGTAAAATGCAGAATTTGCAGAGGGTTCGATGGCGTGATATGCCTCAACCAATTTGAAGAACAGCGGATCTTCTGTACATTCTTTGGCAGACATTCTGGAGGCTGCGCGGTTGAGCCAATCAGCGTCGGTTTTTCTTTCCTCAAAATCTTTGTTGTAGAGCGGAATCAAATTGTCGCAATCGGCCAAGATACCTAACTTGGCATCGATGCTTTCAGAAACAGTTCCGAACGAGCCTAGGTTTACATCGGCTATTTTTAGTGAACGCTCTTCTTTTGGAGATAGTGTGCCCGCTTCTTGCTTGGGCAAAAGTTCGTTTAAAACGGCCGACAATTTGTTAGACTCAGTCTCAATTTTGGCTTTTACATCGTCGTATTTTTTAAATACATCCCTGACATCTGCTTTGCCTTCGTTGTAGAGATCTACCAGCAAAGAAAAATAGGCATACAAACCACGCGGATTGGTAAAATTGTCTATATCTGTGGTAAATGCTTTGTCGAACACATTATACACATCTTCTTTGCTTCCTACTTTTTGCTCCATCATCAACAAAGCTTTGTCGGATAAGACTTTTCCTTGTTTATCCGGGAAATACTGCAAGCGATCATCAAGAAGTTTGAGAAGATCGTTTACAAATTGTGTTTTTTCTGCTCCGGAAGTAGTTTCAATTTTGTGTTCTAAAATTTGCTCCCCTCGGATATAGGTAGCCACATGATAGTCCGGACAGTTTTTCCATACGCGCATAAAAGGTTCGTAAGCGCTGTCGTAATTTTTGACTTTAGCAGCTTCGTTCATGATTGATAAATCGGTAGGACACTCGGCAGATTGCCCAAAACCTACCAAGCTAACCAGCAAGGCGCACGCAAATAAAATTAGGTTTTTCGTTTTCATTTTTTTGACGTTTATTCGATAGTTACTAATTAAATTTTCTTCTGACAAACCAACGGTCGTTGAGTGATAATGCGACCCTAAAGTTAAAATAATTTTCTTTAACGAGCCCGGCAGAGGTGGTGCCTTTTTGTCCAATCTCAAAACCGAGCGTCGCATTGGAAAAATTTCCATTGGCACTGACGGGTAAACCAAAACCAAAACTTATGCCAAAGTCGTCGATTGACTCTCCATTGACGACAATTCCGGTTTCCTCATACCTGATTCCTGCCATATATTGTATGCGGCTCAAGTAGTTAGAAAAACTTATATAATTGGGGATATAGTATCCGCCCAAAGATATTCGACTGCTGTTTTCAAAACTCACGTCGCCTGCGTTTACAAATCTATTGGTAAAATTGCTACTTTGCAAATGTGTAAATTGGACGCCTGCAAACCACTTCTTTGGCACACCAATTCCGGTACCTAGCGAAATTTGCTGCGGGATGACCAAGTCTGTGTCGGGCACATCTACCTTTAACGAATCGACATCAAAACCTACGCCTGTAGCGCTAAAAATTACGGTTGAAAGCATCCGGGTGTTGTCTGAGGTCAAATTGACTTCCGGAGAAAAGGTGGCCGATGACTGCATAACCAACTTTTTATCTTTAAATAGTTTTTTCTGATGATGCACGCCTAAAGTAAATGAAAATCCATTGACGTCCGATTCGTTTCGCTCTCTGCTGCCAAACTGTACGTCCTCAAATTGTATGGTTGAAATTGTTTTGATGTTGCCAAAATTAAAATTGGCTTCCACACCCAAACTCCACGCATCATTGAGCGCATATCCGGCTGCGAGGAAAACCCTATTTACACCGCCATCACCTTCAAAACGCGACACCCTTCCCGCAATGGAATCTGTGTTTTGCAATTCGAATCCCACGGAGCTGAAGGGCAAAAACCCAAACCCTGCCGATAGTTTTTTGGTAATAGGAAAAGCCAAGGTCAAATAATCTACAGTAGAGTTGTCTGTATTGGCCGTAGTTTCATCAGATTCAAAACTAATGGAATTGTAAGTCAGGCCAAGTGTGTAATTGGTGAGCTTTAGTTTGGCCAAAGCAGCCGGGTTTAACAAGCTTGTGTGTATGCTGTCTGCCAACATGCCGATGCTACCCATAGTACGTTCGTAATTGGTGCCTTTGGATCTCAATTCGCCGATTCCAAAAAAGGAAAAGGGGGATTTGCTTCCTTCCTGCGCCGATGCCGTAACCGTTATAAGCAGAAATATTATGAGTAAATTTTTTCTAATCATTTATCAGATTGTAGTCTAGCAGCCCGTTGAGGCATTCGAGCAAAAAATTTGGATTGGCAAATATGCGGTTTTTTATATCGTTGCGCAAATAATCTAAATCGCCACCTGTTAAAATTATTGTTAAATTCTCATTTTCAGATAGATATTCGTCTATAAATCCCTGTATTTCGTATTGGAGTCCCGCTAAAATACCTTTGTGAATGGCACTTTCTGTACTGTTTCCCATTAGTGTTTTCGGCATGATTGGTGACAACAACGGCAAATTGCCCGTAAAGTGATGCACGGCTCTGTACCGCATTTGCAAACCGGGCGAAATGGCACCTCCAAAGTAATCTTCGTTTTCGTTTTTATAATCATAGGTTATGCAGCTACCGGCATCTATCACCAATACGGCTTTTCCGGGAAACATCAACGCGGCACCGCTCATCAAAGCAATCCTATCTGCACCCAAGGTTTGGGGTGTTTTGTAGTGATTTTTGAAGGGGAGTTTCATGTTGTATCGCACTTCTAACACACGGCACATTTGTTTCAGGCTGTTTAAATCATTTTCAGCCAAACCACGCACCTGTGAAATGATAACATTTTCTATGGCAAATTTGTCAAAATCACCGGTGATCTTTTGGAACCAATTTTCGTGATGGGCAACAGACTGGTAGGCCATTTTTCCTTTATCGAAAACAGCCAATTTAACACTCGAATTTCCAACATCGATCACTAAATTCATACCTCTTTTAATAGAGGACAAAAATAGGATAGCTATTTTTAAAAAAATAATTTGGGAGGAATAAAAATTGAAACTATATTTGCACCCGCTATATAGCAACTGGTACCTTAGCTCAGTTGGTAGAGCAAAGGACTGAAAATCCTTGTGTCCCTGGTTCGATTCCTGGAGGTACCACCTTGAAAGCCGCATCTTTATGTTGCGGCTTTTTTTGTTTAGCTATTCGCGTTGTCAAAAATCCTATGGCGAAAGTTGATTTCAATTATCCACGCCCGATGCAGTCTTTTAATTGTTTTTATCACATATTTATTGTGCAAAAAGGCATTCTTAGAATAAGCAAAGAATATTTTGGTGAGATAGGTTGTGAGATAACTATAAAAATATTACATTTGCAACCATTTTTTAATTATTCATTTAACAAATAACCGCTATGTACGCAATTGTAGAGATAGCAGGGCAACAATTTAAAGTTACCAAAGACCAAAAGGTATTTGTACACAGATTGGCCGAAGAAGCAGGTGCAAAAGTCACTTTTGACGATGTGCTTCTTTTGGATCAAGAAGGTGCTGTTACCGTTGGCGCCCCGGCTATAGAAGGTGCTTCTGTGGAAGCCCAAGTGCTCAAGCACTTAAAAGGCGATAAAGTAATCGTCTTCAAAAAGAAAAGAAGAAAAGGCTATAAAGTCAAAAATGGCCACAGACAAGCCCTTACCGAATTGTTGATTGAAAACATTTTGGTTTCAGGAGCGAAGAAAGCCAAGCCCGCCGAGAAACAAACAGCGAAGCCTGTTGCTACTAAAGAAGCAACAAAGCCAGCCGTCAAAAATGAAACAGACGCTCCGAAAAAGAAAGCAGCTGCTGACGATTTGAGAAAAGTAGAAGGCATTGGTCCAAAAATTGCTTCCATTTTGCAAGAAAATGGCATCGATAGTTTTGAGTCGTTATCAAAAACATCGGTTGAAAAACTCAGCGAAATACTTACGGCCGCCGGCGGTACCTACGCTTCCAAAAAACCCGACACCTGGCCACAGCAAGCCGCTTTGGCAGCAGCCGGTGAATGGGACGCGCTAAAGACTTTGCAAGACGAGCTCAACGGCGGGATCAAAAAATAATTTAAACATTAAATCTATACACCATGGCACATAAGAAAGGCGTTGGTAGTTCCAAAAACGGAAGAGAATCCGAATCAAAACGACTCGGCGTTAAAATATTTGGCGGACAAGCTGCAATAGCAGGCAATATCATAGTCAGACAAAGAGGTACGCATCACAATCCGGGCGAAAATGTATATTTAGGCAAAGACCATACATTGCATGCCAAAGTGGACGGTGTTGTCAAATTCGAAAAGAAAAGAGACAACAAATCTTACGTTTCAGTGCTTCCTTTCGAAGCATAAAGAATTTATTTCTTTTTTGAAAGAACTCAAAAGTTATAAAGCCTCACTTTTTGTGGGGCTTTTTTAGTTTTAAAAAGCTAACAAGCAGCCACGCCCAAGCTACAATGAGCAAAGTGCCGCCCAAAGGTGTAACCAGCGCAATTTTCTTAAAATCGAAAGCGGTGAGCTCGTTGGTGGCCAAGCCGTAAATCGAGCCCGAAAACAACACAACGCCAAGCGTCACTAAGAAAAAAATGACATTTTTGGTTTTAGACGTGAAGATGTCTTTAGAAATTCCTAAAAATAAAAGTAATAAAGCGTGATACATTTGAAACCTAATCCCGGTTTCGAAAGTGGCAATTTGTTCCGGTGACACCAAATTTTTTAAACCGTGTGCGCCAAAAGCTCCTAATGCAATAGCCGTGAAACCTAAAAACGCAGCGGTAGTCAAAATTTTTTTATTCATAATAATGTAACATTTATCTTTAATTAAGTTATATTTTTATACATTCGTGCTAAAGAAGTACCCTTCTTAAATAATACAATTGAGCGTAAAAAAAATGAAAAACATATTGATTATCGGTGCCGGGAAATCCACTTCACAGCTGTTTGATTATCTGTACAAAGCTACTCAAAAGTTTGACTTTAGAATAAAATTAGGCGATTTGAATGTTGAGGTGGCTAAGGCTCAGGTTCAAAACATGCCCGAGATAGAGGTGGTTTCTTTTGATTGTCAGAACCCAAAGGACAGGGCGGCACATATTCCCGAGGCCTATTTGGTCATTTCTATGTTGCCCGCGCACCTACACATTGATGTGGCACGTGACTGTATCAAATACAACAAACATTTGGTAACAGCATCCTACGTGAGCGATGAAATGAAAGCCCTCCATGCCGAAGTTGAGGCCAAAAACCTGGTTTTTATGAACGAAATTGGCGTAGATCCGGGTATCGACCACATGAGCGCGATGCGCGTCATAGACCGAATCCGTAACAAAGGTGGTAAAATGCTGCTTTTCGAGTCTTTTGCGGGCGGATTGGTAGCTCCGGAATCTGACGACAACCTGTGGAATTATAAATTTTCGTGGAATCCCAGAAATGTAGTACTTGCCGGACAAGGTGGCGCAGCAAAATTCATCCAAGAAGGCACCTACAAATACATTCCTTATCACCAACTTTTTAGGCGTACCGAGTTCTTGGAAATTCAAGGATACGGAAGATTTGAAGCTTATGCCAATCGAGATTCGCTTAAATACAGAGAAGCCTACCAACTCGAAGATGCCCTGACCCTCTATCGTGGCACCATCAGGCGTGTAGGTTTTTCCAGAGCTTGGCAGATATTTGTCTTGTTGGGCATGACAGACGATTCTTACATCATGGAAGGGACAAAAAACATGAGTTACAGAGAATTTACAAATGCATTTTTACCCTATCACGCTACCGATTCTGTGGAAATTAAATTGAGGCACTTACTCAAAATAGACCAAGACGACATTGTGTGGGACAAATTGTTGGAACTCGATTTGTTTGACAACCACAAAATAATAGGACTTGAAAAAGCAAGCCCGGCAAAAATTCTTCAAAAGATATTAGAAGAAAAGTGGACACTCACGCCACAAGATAAAGATATGTTGGTCATGTATCACAAGTTTGGGTATGAATTAAACGGGCAAAAAAAACAAATTGATGCCTACATGGTGACCAAGGGCGAAGACAAAAAATTTACGGCCATGTCCAAAACCGTAGGACTGCCCGTGGGCATAGCAGCGGTTAAAATTTTAACCGGGGAGATTTCAAAACCCGGCGTGCAAATTCCCATCAGTCCGGAAGTTTACGAGCCTATTCTGAAAGAACTCGAAGAAAATGGCATCGTTTTTACCGAAAGAGAAACAGACTATTTAGGTTACAATCCTGATAATATAATTGCTGTTTAGTTTTAAAATTTTATACTTTTGAATAAAATTCTTAAAATTCAAAAGTATCAGAAAGATGTATCATTTTAAATCATAACAAAAACCAAGTATTCTAACTATTTTGATTATAACTTAATAGCAGTTTAAATACAAACCGTCTTTGCTCATCAAATGACGTGCAGTTAGTGTTTGTTGATTTCAGATTAGCTTTTTGCAAATGAAGCACCCATGTAAAAATTTTGTACACAGGCGCATGATGATTTGGGTTGTACCACCATCTAACGATAAAAAACAAATAGTATAAACACATGAAAAAAGAAAACCAGCAACTCATTTTAGATGGTATAGATAAGGAAATCCTAAGGCAACTTACGGCAGATGCACGCAGACCCATCCTTGAAATCGCTCGAAAAGTAGGTGTGTCCGGCGCCGCCATCCATCAGCGGATTCGGAAACTAGAAGAAAACGGTCTCATACAAGGATCCAAGTTGGTGCTAAACGCCAAAGTGTTGGGTTATACTACCATGGCATTTATCGGCATTTATTTAGACAAAGCCATTCGAAATCCGGATGCAGTACGCCAACTCAAAAATATTCCGGAAGTGTTGGAATGTCATTACACCACAGGCAATTGGTCTATATTGATTAAACTGCTATGTAAAGATAATGCGCATCTGATGCAATTGCTCAACCACCAAATTCAATCTATAGAAGGCGTATCAAGAACTGAAACGTATATTTCATTAGACCAGCAAATAGACCGACAAATCGGGTTTTGAGGCTACTTTCCGTTCACTTCAATCCAATACCCGTCCGGATCTTGTAAATATACTTGGCGGATAGCATCCGGGCGGCTGTTTGTGGTTGCAGCCTCACCCGTCCAGTTTTCAAAATAGATATTATGATTTTTTAGATGCACCATAAAAGCATCTAAGTCGTTTACAGCCAACGCAAAATGTACACCTTTTTGTTGTGTCAATTTCACATTTTTGTCTTCAATCAGATGAAGTTCTGCGCCGTTTTGTAAAGAAAACCAACGAATATGTGCTTGTTCGGTACCGTCGTGCATTTCGTCGAGTAATAAAACCTGCTGATAAAAATCGACACTTTTGTCCAGGTCTTTCACCAGCAACGCTATGTGATTCATCTGCAATCGGATTTCTTGTGAAAATCCGGAAAAACCCATAATCATAAAGCAAATAAACAGGGTGAAACGTTTCATAAAAAAAGATTTTGAAACCGAAAGATACTAAAGAAAATCATTATAAAAACTTAAATCTTGCCTAAGCCTTTCGGTAGTTTGAGGCCACCTCTTCCAATTTTGCATACCAGCCTTCACCAAATTTACGAATCAGCGCATCTTTTACAAATTTATAGACGGGCACACCCAAAGATGCACCGAGCTTACAGGCATCATCGCAAATCTGCCAACGGTGATAGTTTACTGCTGTAAAACTGCTGTATTGTTGCAAGCGAACCGGATACAAATGGCAAGAAATCGGTTTTGGCCAATCAATAGCACCATCCCGATACGCCCTTTCAATGCCGCAAAGAGCAGTTTGTTTCTCATCAAAAACCACATAGGCACATTCTTTACCACCCACCAAGGGCGTTTCCAAAAAACCTTGGGCGGTTTTTATATGCGTACCTTGTTTTTCGATGGCAGCGATTCCCTCGGGTCTCAAAAACGGTTTCACTTTCGGATAGATGCTTTTAAGGATGGCTGTTTCTTCCTCGTCAAGTGGCGCACCGGCTTCGCCTTCCACGCAACAAGCACCTTTGCAGGCATTTAGGTCGCACACAAACGCTTTTTCGAGTAATTCCTCCGAAAGGATGGTTTTGTCTATCTGAAACATGCCGACAAAGGTAGGTATTTGACCAAGCGAAAACTTAAAAATTTAAGACTTTTCTATCTAAAAATGTTAAGCCTTTGAAAGGATTGGTATCAAATTTGTCCAAACTTAATACCTTTGTAAAAAAGAAAAAAATGAAAATTGCTGAACAAATTCAGAAAAAAGGATACATCATAGAACCGATAGATTCATCCCTCGATTTGTCGGCTGAAATTTTAAAGCTGAAAAAGGAAAAGAATGCGGTTATTTTGGCGCATTATTATCAAGAACCTGCTATACAAGAAATTGCTGATTATGTGGGCGATAGTTTAGGCCTTTCACAAGAAGCCGCTCGTGTAGATTGTGATATCATTCTCTTTGCCGGCGTTCATTTTATGGCAGAGACAGCCAAAATACTAAATCCTCATAAAAAAGTTATTTTACCGGATCTCAACGCAGGTTGCTCGCTTGCGGAATCTTGCAATCCTGATGATTTGCGCAAACTCAAAGAAAAACACCCCGACCATATCGTCATTACTTATGTAAATGCTTCCGCCGAGGTGAAAGCCCTCAGTGATATTGTTTGCACTTCTTCAAATGCCAAAAAAATTGTGGATTCGGTGCCCGAAAACCAACCGATTATTTTTGCCCCCGATAAGAATTTGGGTCGTTACATCAATAAAATTACAGGCCGAAATATGCTACTATGGGACGGAGCCTGTATTGTGCATGAAGCTTTCTCTATTGAAAAATTACTCAAAGTAGCACAAGAACACCCCGATGCCAAAATAATTGCCCACCCGGAGTCGGAAGAACACATTCTCAAAACTGCAGATTACATTGGCTCTACCGCCGGCATGATTCATTTTGTGGAGACAGATGAAGCCCAAAAATACATTGTAGCCACAGAAGCAGGCATCTTGCACGAAATGCAGAAAAAAGTGCCCCACAAAGTGCTGATTCCGGCACCATCACACGAAGATAATACCTGTGCATGCTCAGAATGTGCTTTTATGAAAATGAACACGCTGCAAAAACTTTATCTTTGTCTCAAGCACGAACAACCGGAGGTTACAGTTCCCGAAGACATTCGTTTAAAGGCACTCAAATCTGTCAACCGCATGTTGGAAATCAGTGCGCGCAAATAAAAATTTTAAAACAAGCTTATCTCATCTTCTTTAGTGAAAATCCCTAACAAAACAGATTTTTTGGTCATAGGATCCGGCATAGCCGGATTGAGTTATGCATACAAAGTGGCCTCACATTTCGAAAAATGCCATAAAAAGGTAAGCATTACCCTTATCACCAAAGCCTCCGAAGATGAGAGCAATACCAAATACGCTCAGGGCGGTATTGCTTCAGTGACTAAAACCAGCGACACTTTTGAGAGCCATATCCAAGATACCTTGGTTGCCGGAGACGGCCTTTGCGATCCGGAAATCGTACGCATGGTGGTTACCGCTGCTCCCGAGCGTATACAGGAACTCATTGCTTGGGGTTCGCGCTTTGACAAAAACGAACAAGGTGAGTACGATTTGGCAAAAGAAGGCGGTCATTCCGACCATCGCATCTTGCACCACAAGGATGCTACCGGTAATGAAATTGAAAGAGCGCTACTCGAAAAGGTGATGCACCATCCCCTGATACATGTGCTCAACCATTGCTTTGCCGTCGATCTCATCACCCAACACCATTTGGGCCAAAAAGTAAACAGGCGCACGCCTGATAAAAAATGTTTTGGTGTGTATTTGATGGATCGTAGGACACATAAAATACACACGCTGTTGTCTAAAATAACCCTTTTAGCGACGGGCGGTGCCGGACAAGTTTATGCAAGCACAACCAATCCCATTATTGCTACCGGCGACGGTATCGCTATGGCTTACAGAGCAAAAGCCATTGTAGAAAACGTAGAATTTATACAGTTTCATCCCACAGCGCTTTTCAACCCCGACGCGAGTCCGGCCTTTTTGATTTCGGAAGCCGTTAGAGGCGCAGGCGCTATTTTGAAAAATCACAGAGGCGAAGCCTTTATGAAAAAATACGATGCCCGCCTCGATTTGGCTCCGCGCGACATTGTGGCACGTGCCATAGATGCTGAAATGAAAAAGCGCGGACGGGCACATGTTTTTTTGGATACAACAGCTATAGATGTAGCCATTTTTAAAAGTCATTTTCCCAATATATATGAAAAATGTCTGTCGTTGGGCATCGATCCCACAAAAGAGATGATTCCCGTGGTCCCGGCTGCACATTATCTGTGTGGAGGTATCAAAGTGGATAGAAACGGAAAAACGAGTATTCATAACCTGTATGCTTCCGGAGAATGCAGTTGCACCGGGCTACACGGTGCCAACAGATTGGCTTCAAATTCCCTTTCAGAAGCATTGGTTTTTTCACACAACGCGTTTCTTGAAAGCATTAAAGAAGTAGAAAATATTGATTATAATGAGCAGATTCCGGATTGGAACGACGAAGGAACTGAAATCCCAAATGAGCATATACTTGTGATGCAAGCTAAAAAAGAAGTACAAGAACTCATGAGTGCTTACGTAGGTATTGTTCGCTCGGACGAGCGATTGGGTAGGGCTTTGGCTCGCTTAAAATTGATACATGAGGAAACCGAAGTGCTTTATGAAAAATCCAAATTGAGTGTGGCCATTTGCCAATTGCGAAATCTCGTAAATATGGGTTATCTTATTATTTCTGCGGCCCAAGCACGCAGGGAAAACATCGGACTTCACTACAACATCGATAATATCAAATCTTAAATTAAAGAGTCAATATGAATTACCTCATGCTTTTGAGCGGTCTTTTTTTACTGGTTATAGGGGGCGATTTTCTGGTTAGGGCGGCCGTGGCCATCTCTTTAAAACTCAACATTTCTAAAGCCATAGTAGGGTTAACCATTGTGTCTTTTGCAACTTCGGCACCCGAACTAATTGTGAGCCTCAAAGCAGCTTTGGCCGGCCACCCCGATATTTCTATCGGCAATGTCATGGGTTCAAATATCGCAAATATCGGATTGGTGCTAGGGGTAACGGCTATTATTTTTCCAATCACGGTTGGCAAGCAATTTGGCAGACTGCATTGGCCGGCCATGATGATCTTAAGCATGTTGCTCTATTTGTTCATGTCTTCTCATCTTCTGATTGAAGTTTACGAAGGGGTTGTTCTACAGTTGCTACTTTTTGTTTTTATTTATCTTTTGCTGCGCTTCCGAAAAAAAGAAGAACTAGAGGAGGAAGTAGATGAAGTACTCAGAGATATTTCGGGCGTTAAAACGTTTTTATGGCTGTTAATTAGTGCCTTAGGCCTGTATTTTGGTTCGGAATTGTTGGTGAAAGGTGCTGTAAACATAGCCGTTGGCTTGGGCGTGAGCGAGCGTATCATCGCCGTGACGGTTATTGCTTTGGGCACCAGCCTTCCCGAACTTTCAGCCTCTGTTGTTGCCGCACTGCGACAAGAAAAAGCCATTTCGTTGGGTAATTTGATAGGCTCAAACATCTTTAACATTGGTTCTGTCATCGGTATTTCTGCCATCATTCATCCTATTGAAGTAAAAAGTCCGGAGTTGCTGCAAGCAGATATGTGGTGGATGCTTGGCTTGGCATTTGTTTTACTGCCTATGACATGGATGTCCGGTAAACGACAAATAAGCCGGTTGGGCGGATTTGTATTGGTTTTTTGTTATTCTTTTTACATAATTTCCACTTTTATACAAAAATAAAAGGGTTAAATTATTTTTTTTGTAATTTTTATAAGTTTATACCCCTTAAAATCAAGGGGTATAATTTTTTATGTAAATTTGTGCCGAATTTTAGAAAATATTTCAAACCTTAAATAAGCATATTATGGGTACTATTAGAACACAAGCATTGTTGGCCAGTCAGCAAAAGCCTCAAGTAAAAATAGACGAATCTATCAGACGTTCGGACTTGTTTGGTAAAAACGTCTTTAACGACCAGGCCATGCGTCAATATCTTTCCAAAGAGGCTTACAAAAGTGTCTTGGATGCCACAGAAAATGGATCAAAAATTGATCGCAAATTGGCAGAGCACATTGCAGCTGGTATGAAACTATGGGCTTTGAGTAAAGGCGCCACACATTACACGCACTGGTTTCAGCCTTTGACGGGATCTAGTGCCGAAAAACACGATGCTTTCTTCGAACCCGTAGGAGGTGGTTTGGCCATAGAAAAGTTTGATGGCGGCCAGTTGGTGCAGCAAGAGCCAGATGCTTCCAGCTTTCCGAGTGGTGGCATTCGAAACACTTTTGAAGCGAGAGGTTATACCGCTTGGGATCCAACATCCCCGGCATTTGTATATGGCACAACGCTTTGTATTCCTACCGTTTTTGTTTCCTATACAGGTGAAGCCTTAGATTACAAAACACCTCTTTTGCGTTCCCTTCAGGCACTTGATGGAGCCGCCACGGCGGTTGCTAAATATTTTGACAAAAACGTGAAGAAAGTGATTGCCACTTTAGGATGGGAACAAGAATATTTTCTTATAGACAAATCGTTAGCCACAGCCAGGCCCGATATCGTCCTGACAGGGAGAGCACTTTTGGGCCATTCGCCTGCCAAAGGACAACAGTTGGAAGACCACTATTTTGGTTCTATTCCGATTCGTGTACTCAATTTTATGAGAGATTTGGAACAAGAATGCATGCTTTTGGGTATTCCTGTTAAAACAAGACACAACGAAGTGGCTCCCAATCAGTTTGAATTGGCACCCATTTTTGAAGAAGCCAACTTGGCCGTTGACCACAATACATTACTCATGGACATCATGGGGAAAGTAGCCGACAGGCACGGACTAAAAGTATTACTACACGAAAAACCTTTTGCGGGCATTAACGGTTCGGGTAAACACAACAATTTTTCGATGGCTACCGATACAGGTGTCAACTTGTTGGGTCCGGGCAAAACACCCATGAGTAATTTACAATTTCTTACTTTTTTTATCAATACCATCAAGGCGGTTAATGAAAATGAAGAATTGCTAAGGGCCTCTATTGCCTCTGCCAGCAACGACCATCGCCTAGGTGCCAACGAAGCACCACCGGCCATTATTTCTGTTTTTATAGGCGATCAACTCTCCAAAGTTTTGGATGATCTGGAGAACGTATCCGACGGAAAACTATCGCCCGAAGAAAAAACAGAGTTGAAGCTTAATGTTGTAGGCAAAATACCTGAAATACTGTTAGACAACACAGATAGAAACAGAACTTCTCCTTTTGCTTTCACGGGTAATAAATTCGAATTCAGGGCTGTGGGTTCTTCGGCAAACTGCGCCAACCCGATGACGGTATTGTCTGCCATCGTAGCCAAGCAGTTGACTGTGTTTAAAGCTGAAGTGGATGCTCTTGTTACGAGTAAGGACATGAAGAAAGACGATGCTATTTTCAACATTCTTCGCGAATACATTAAACAGTCTAAACGCATAATTTTTGAAGGAGATGGATACAGTGATGCATGGGAAAAAGAAGCTGCTAAACGAGGGCTGTCAAACAACAAAACTACACCCAAAGCATTGAAAGCCAATATTTCTGAAAAAAGTATTTCGCTTTTTGAAGAACTCGGCATTCTAAATCCAATTGAGATACACGCCAGATACGAGATAGAGTTGGAAGCCTACACCAAAAAAATACAAATTGAAGGCCGGGTTATAGGCGATATTGCCAGAAACCACGTGATTCCTACGGCAATAAACTATCAAAATAA
Organism: Flavobacteriaceae bacterium; assembly: GCA_032251335.1. GTDB lineage: Bacteria > Bacteroidota > Bacteroidia > Flavobacteriales > Flavobacteriaceae > UM-FILTER-40-17. Next base: position 41,751 of record JAVVDW010000018.1, read on the forward strand.
ATTAATCTCAAACGTACAAGGACTCAAGGATATTTTTGGTAAAGATTTTGAAAAGTATGCACAGGAGCAAATTAATCTAATTAAGGAGATTTCGGAACACATCGAGGCGATTAACTCCAATGTTACCAACATGACGGAAGCACGTAAAGCAGCCAACAATATCGAAGAAACTGAGGCTAAAGCGTATGCCTATTGTGATGAGGTAAGACCTTTCTTTGAAGTGATCCGATATCACTGCGACAAACTCGAAATCCTGATTGACGACGAGTTGTGGACATTGGTCAAGTACCGCGAATTGCTCTTTACGCGATAAAAAATCAGAGATTCTTAAAAAGCCCTCAATTAAAATTGAGGGCTTTTTTAATGGATTCGTAGATTGGTAGAAACGACTTATAAATGCTCAAAACGATAACCTTGCCGGCTAAAATGGTCAAGCATTTTAGGAAGGACAAAAGACAGATTTGGAAAGGCTTTTTCACTGTCGTGAAAGACTACAATACTCCCATTTTGGGTGTGTTTTAAAACATTGGCGAGGCATTTTTCGGGCGAAATACTCGGGTCAAAATCACCGCTGATGACATCCCACATCACTATTTCGACGCCCAATTTTATCAGTTCTTTTGCTTGTTTGTTTTTAATGCGTCCGTAGGGTGGTCTGAACAAATTGGAAGGAATAAATTTTTGAGTTTCCGAATATGACTTTAGGTATGTGTGGGTGTCAACATCCCAGCCGTTTTCGTGCCGCATGCCGTGGTTGCCTATTCGATGGCCTTTGGACTCTAAGACATTAAAAATTGCACGGTGTTTTTCAACGTTTTCGCCCACACAAAAAAACGTGGCTTTGGCATTGTATTTCTCCAGTTGATTGAGCACCCAATCGGTAACTCTTGGTGTGGGGCCATCGTCAAAAGTCAGATAGATCACTTTTTCACCAAGTGATTTTCTCCAAAGGTATTTTGGAAAGAGAAGCCGAAGCCAGAAAGGCGTTTTGACGAGTATTTTGTGCAAGATTATTCCTGATAAAAATGGCTGAAATAGGCTTCGTGTCTGTCAAAAATGTCCTGTTGTAGCTCGGCAAAGGGTTCGTCCCTGTTTTTTTCCAACACTTGCGTCAGGCTTCGATATCTTTCTATATTGGTGATGATTTGGTCTATAAATGCATACTGCAAATCAATGTTCATTTGGTTGAAGTACTCTGCGTATTGCTGAAAGTTTTTGGCCACTTCCAAATACAATTTTTGGGCCTTTTCTTTTTTGCCGATTTTGTAATATCCATCCACAAAAGGTTCTAAAAGAGAAAAGAAACCGTATTTGTCAACAGGGGTTTGTTCCAACACCAAATCCATAACTTTTTCGGCTTTGTCGAATTGATTTTCTTTGATCAGTTGGTCGGCAAGACGCCATATATTTCCCCTGAATGAAATACTATTTTTGCGGGTTTCAGGATCGTGATAGATGTCTCCGTTCATATTGCCCCATTTCCATTCCATCACGTTTTTATACATGGTTTCGGTGTCCACCCTTCCCATCTCATAAGGGTTGTTGGGCGATACTGGCGTTTTGATGGGTACCAATTTGTAAGTCAGACCTTCCAATTGTAGGTAATCTTTCATCCAGATATACTCTTCTTTGTTGTAGCTGCCACCGGTGAAATAAATAGGTCTTTTCCAGTCGTTATTCGCAATGATATCCAGCATCATCAACCTGTTTTTGGGAAGTTGATTGCCAATTTCTATATCGATATAAGGTACAATCAATGCAGAATCTTTTTCCTTGACTATGCCATTTTTTAAGACCGCTTCCTTGTCAACAGGAATCCGAATTTTTTTGGTCGGATAAAACACAATTTCTTCTCCATTAGAGAGTTGCACCTTAGTTTGTGGAGCATCTGAGGCCACCCAACGCATAAAATCGTCAATATCCCAAGTGTTGTCGGTGAGCTCCTGATAAATCAAAACATCTCGTGTTCCGTAGCGATATTGCTCGTGTTTGAGTTGAGATGGTATGGGACTGCTCTCGTAAGCTTGTCGCTTCATTTGATCAATATACCAATCGGTTGCCACCAATGAAGTGTTGATGACACGAACATCAGTTCGTTTGCCTTCAATTTCTTGTGCATACCAAAGCGCAAAAGTGTCGTTGTCGCCGATACTGAAAATAATCGGTTCGCCTTCTTCTTGTATAGATTGTAAATATGCATTGGCGATAGATTGTGCGGTGTATTTATCGGATCGGTCATGGTCGTCCCAATTTTGCTGTGCCATCAAAACAGGCACGGCCATCAAGGTGACAACAGTAGAAAACACCGCAGCCAGTTTGCCATTTAATTTGCTTTGAAGCCAATCAAAAACGGCATAAGCGCCCATGCCTATCCAGATAGAAAACACATAGAAAGAACCTACCAAAGCATAGTCGCGTTCCCGGGGTTCGAAGGCGCGTTCGTTCAGATATATTTTGAGCGCTATCCCTGTAAAAAGGAAGAAAACCAAAAGTATCCAAAAAAAGTTGAGGTGCTTTCTGAAGTGAAAAAGTAAGCCGAGCACACCGAGTAAAAACGGCAAAAAGAAATACGTATTTCTGCCTTTGTTGTTAGCCATTTCATCCGGTAATTGGGTTTGCGGATAGCCTAAGAAAAACTCATCAACGGCTCGAATGCCGCTAATCCAATTGCCATTGTTGTCTTGTCTTCCTTGTTCGTCATTTTCTCTACCTACAAAGTTCCACATAAAATAGCGCCAGTACATATAGCTAAACTGAAATTCGAATAAAAACTTCATATTTTGCAAGAAAGATGGCTTTTTTATATTGAGATAATCGCTGTAATCCACCAAAAATTTATGGTATTGAGGCATTTCAACACGCCCGTTTTTGACACCAGATTTGATTTCGCTCACCAACCTTCGAAGCTCTTCATTGCTGCGATACTCGGGTTTGATGGTAAAATCTACCGGTGCTGTGAAACGCATATAGTTGGCTATGTTTTCGGCTTCCGTGCTCCACATTCGAGGTAAAAATCCTTTTTGGCTGTCGTCAGAATTTTGTTTGACATTCTGCCATTTGTTCACGATGATATATTTTCTCGTCTTTTCATCCCTTTCATAGTTAGGTTTGTCATCAGTGTATGGATTTTTAGAATCCAAACCCACATAGGTTTCCGTAAAAAGAGGTCCGAAGAAAAGTTTGGTTTCCGGATATTGTTCCCGGTTATAGTAGGCAAGGAGTTCTCTGGCATCTGCAGGTTTGTTTTCGTTGATGACTACATTGGCGTTTGCCCGAATAGGGAGCATAATCCAACAAGAAAATCCAATAAAAATAAACAGTACGCAGTGGAGCAGCGTATGAAAATGTACCCATTTTCGCTTTTTGGCAAACTTGATAAAATAGACAAAAAAGGCGATAAAAAGGATACCCGCAATGATGGTTCCCGAATTGAAAGGCAACCCAAATGAGTTGACGAAAAACACTTCGGCACCACCAAAAAACTTTAAAGTATAAGGCAATAAAAACTTGAAAATAATCATCAATATACCTACAACCACAATATTGGCAGCGATAAAATTTTTGACAGTAATGGTTTTCCAATGTTTAAAGTAGTACAAAAACCCGATGGCGGGAATGGTGAGCAAAGCCATAAAATGCACGCCAAAAGAAAGACCAATCACAAACGAAATTAAAATTAACCACCGATGGCCTCGTGGCTCCAACATTTCAGATTCCCATCGAAGGCCCAACCAAAACATCAACGACATCAGCAATGCTGCCATGGCATACACTTCGGCTTCCACTGCATTAAACCAAAAACTGTCAGAAAACGTAAAGGCCAAAGCACCGACAAGCGCACTTCCAAGAACAGCCGCGGCTTTTGCGTCAGTCAAGTCCTCGCCATTTCTGACGAGAATTCTTCTAAGCAGGATGGTTGTTGACCAAAAAAGAAAAAGTATGGTAAAAGCGCTCGAAAACACGGAAAGATAGTTTACGAGCAGTGCAACATGCGAAGCATCTGTGGCAAACATGGCAAAAAAGGCACCCAACATTTGGTAGAGCGGTGCACCGGGCGGGTGACCCACTTGCAATTTTGCTGCTGTAGAAATATATTCGCCGGCGTCCCAAAAACTGGCGGTAGGCTCTACGGTGAGACTATAAGTGATCAGGGCTGCCATAAAAACTGCCCATCCCAATAAGTTGTTCCAACGTTCAAAATTTGCACTCATATTTGATAGTTACAATTGACCGGACGAATTTAAGAATAAATTTAGGATGCTTTTCGTTAAATAGTACTTAATGCGGAAACGGAGGTTAAATCCCGCTTTAGTTCAAATAAAATGCACACACAAATTCAGAAAAAAGTTTGTGCAACCAAAAGTTTGTATTAAATTTGCAACCTGATTTTTGGTCTATGGTGTAACTGGCAACACGTCTGGTTTTGGTCCAGAAGAGTCTAGGTTCGAGCCCTAGTAGACCAACAGAAATAAAACCTCTGACTAAACTAGTTGGAGGTTTTTGCTTTTCGGTACATAAGGACCAGCAGTTTCTCCCAATTTTGTCCGGCTATTTTCTTCGAGGCGGGTATTTAGCTAAAATTTTTCCAATCAGATTGGCGTAGTAAATTTCGCGTTCCTCCGGATTGGCACGTGCTTTTACTTTGCTGGCCAACTGCCCTTGCCAAACCTGGCTGCCGGAGGTAACATCCACAAAATCGATCGTGATTCTCTGATTCAGTACATTGCCGCCTACCGGGAAACCCGTGGAGACGGTTCCGCCGGATCTTCTGCCAAAAGTGCCGAAGCCGATACCCACACTTTGTTGTGAAGGCGTTTCAAATTGGCTTGTATAAAAATTGACAAAGAAATCCGGATTGTCGCCGCGTCGAATGCCTTTTACCGATAATTGCCTTTCCAGCTGGTCGATGACTCTTTTTTCATCGAGTTCGCTCAGGCCGGATTTCAGTTCGGGATAGAAGTTGAAAGTGCGATACTTCGAAAAGTCTGCCCGGTTGTCAAAGTCATAACTCACCTTGGGGCCACATGCCAACAGGAAAGAGAGTGCGAAAAGGGATAAAATTTTTTTCATAAGTTATTTTTCAGTCAGTTCCTACAAAAATTAAACCAATCAATGCGTAAGTTCCTTAAAGAGTGCTTCAAGTTTGACGTGTTTAGCGCGGAGTTGTACGATGGAAAGTTGGTTGTCGTGCGCAAAATCAAAAACCGCCGGGCGCATATCTTGGGTGGTTTCAAATGTAATTTCCCAAGCCAAACCGTCAGGGTTTTCTACCTTTTTTACATGCGGTAAACGCTTGAGTAAAACGTCTTCTATACGGTAGTCAAACTCGACAACCAAAGTGTTTTCGTCAGATTTGGAGAGGGTTTCTACTTTCTGTTTTCCAACCAATTTTCCTTGGTGTAAAATGAGTACTTCTTCGCAAACCGCCTCTACTTCTTGTAAAATATGAGAAGAAAAGAAAACGGTTTTTTCTCTTCCCAATTCTTTGATGAGTTGTCGAATGTCTCCCAACTGGTTTGGATCGAGGCCTGTAGTGGGTTCGTCCAGCAGCAATACTTTAGAATCGTGTATCAGTGCAGCAGCCAAACCTACACGTTGCTTGTAACCTTTAGAAAGGGTTTCAATTTTTTGTTTGCCAACCTCAGACAAACCCGTTTTTACCATGACCGCTTCGATGTTCGATTTGGAAACACCGTGTAGCCGGGCACAAAAAGATAAATATTCGGAAACATACAGATTGTCATACAGCGCATTTTGTTCGGCCAAATAACCTATAGATTTTTTGACAGCGAGAGATTCTTTGGAAATATCGAAACCGTTTACCATTGCCCTACCGCTATCTGCACAGAGTTGCCCTGTCAAGATTTTCATCAGGGTAGATTTTCCGGCGCCGTTAGGTCCCAAAAAGCCTGTTACGCTTCCTTTTTTAAGAGAAAAACTTACATTATCTAAGGCTTTTTTAGATCCAAATTGCTTTGATATATTCTCAACTTGTAGACTCATCGCATAGGATTATAAGCAAAAATATACATTCCGTAAACGATATTTCACAAAAAAAATAAAAAACAATTGATTTTTTTCAAACAGAATTTTTACTTTAGCACCCGAAATGAAAACAACAAACAACTTTTTCGGTTTTTACTATTTCTACTTCTATTTTGGAAGCAGGAAGGGACATGCCATGAGTTGTTGATAAAATATCACATCACCATTAAAGTCCCGACAGTAAATCGGGGCTTTTTTTTTAGAGAAAATATGCAAAAACCGGTAGCCATACAAGGCGTTTTAGGATCTTTTCACCACATAGTGGCTCAACATTTTTTTAACCCGGGAGTGCCCGTCAGAGAATGTATGACGTTTAACGAATTGGTTAAAAGTTTAGTAAAAGGCAAAACAGATGTGGCAGTCATGGCCATTGAAAATTCTATTGCGGGCTCTATCATACCCAACTATGCGTTGATAGACGAGTATGACCTGCAAATCATAGGTGAATACTACATACCGGTTCACCACAACCTGATGATGCTGGCCGGACAAAAGCTACAGGCAGTTGCCGAAGTCTGGTCGCACCCGATGGCACTGTTACAATGCCGCGTTTTCTTTGACAAACATCCGCACATAAAATTGGTTGAAGACAAAGACACTGCCGAGGTTGCCAGACGCATAGCGCGTGATAACCTCAAAGGCATCGCTGCCATTGCGAGCAAACAAGCTGCCGAACTGTACGGCTTGGAAATTGTAGCACCCGAAATACAAACCATCAACAACAACAGCACGCGTTTTGTAATTGTGTCTCGCCAAGGCGAAAATCCTGTGGGCAATGGCTTTAACAAGGCGTCTATCAAGTTTATCGTCAACCACCACCCCGGCAGTTTGGCCGCCTTGCTCAATGTGATGAACGATTGTCGCCTCAACCTCACAAAAATCCAGTCGCTACCCATTATAAATGAGCCTTGGAAATATGCTTTTTTTGCCGATTTCACTTTTGAAGACAAAGCGCATTACGAAAAAGCAGTAGCGTTGGTCAATATCATGGCAGCCGAGTTTAAGATTTTAGGAGAATACAAAACATTTGAAAAATGACAGCACCCGCAGCGCATTTGGTCCATATACAGGAATATTATTTTTCGCAAAAACTGCGAGAGGTAAACCAACGCATTGCTTCCGGAAAACCGGTAATCAATTTGGGCATTGGCAGTCCCGATTTGTCACCTCCGGCTGAGGTTGGTATAGCCCTTTCGGCAGCACTTTCTCACTCCAAAGCGCATATGTATCAAAGTTATCAAGGTTTGCCCGAGTTGCGCGAGGCCATGGCATCATTCTACCAAACACATTTCAACACCAAGCTAGATCCACAGACGGAAATTTTGCCACTGATGGGCTCTAAGGAAGGCATTTTTCATATTTCCAAAGCTTTTTTAAATCCGGGCGATGCCGTTTTGATTCCCAATCCGGGCTATCCAACTTATACATCGGTCACTTACCTGAATCACGCCAAGCCTATTTACTACGATTTGCGGGCCGACAAGGGTTGGTTACCCGATTTTGACGCACTCGAAAAAACAGATCTTACCAACGTGAAGCTGATGTGGATAAGCTATCCACATATGCCAACCGGCGCAAATGCGACCAAAAAGGACCTCGAAAAAATGCTGACTTTTGCCAAAAAGCATCAGATTTTGCTGGTCAATGACAATCCGTACAGTTTTATATTAAATGCAAATCCGACTAGTATTTTTGAAATAGCAGATGCACGCGAACACGCGTTGGAACTCAATTCACTCAGCAAAACTTTTAATATGGCGGGCTGGCGCGTCGGGATGCTTTTGGGTAGCCAAGCACATCTCAAAGAAGTGTTGAAAGTAAAAAGCAATATGGATTCCGGGATGTTTTACGGGATTCAACAAGGCGCTATTGCGGCACTTAAAACCTCAAAAAATTGGTTAGACAATCAAAATGAAACCTACCGCAGGCGGCGGGAAAAGGTTTGGGAAATTGCTCGTATTTTGGGTTGTACGTATGACAAAGATGCCTCCGGACTTTTTGTATGGGCAAAACATCCGGAAAAGTACGATACATTGGCATTGGTAGATACCTTGCTGTATGAAGCAGATGTTTTTGTGGCTCCGGGAACCATTTTTGGCAGCAACGGGAATGGTTATATTCGCTTTTCGTTGTGTGTGGATATGGAGCAACTTCAAAAGGTGTACGATAGAATTTTAAATTTATCTTTATGAAATCCTATAAACTAAATTTGGCAAACCAACCGATGTTGTATATAGGCATTTCGTACCTATGTAGATTAAAGTAGCAGCATGACTGATAAAAACACTTGTACTGAGCAAAATCAAAAATGAATGAAATAAACAGATGAAGAAACTGGCGATTATAGGATTGGGATTGATAGGCGGCTCTTTGTCATTAGACATGAAAAGACTGTTTCCGGAATTGGTGCGCGTTGGGTTTGACGCCAATCCGGATCACCTTCGTTTGGCACAAGAAAACGGTTTGATAGAAAGAGCCGCCACCGAATCTGATTTGACGGATGCAGATTGGGTGGTGGTTTCTGTTCCTGTGAATGTGGCCTGTGGTTTGTTGGAATCCTTATTGCACAGTGTAGGAGAGAACACTTTGGTGCTGGATGTGGGTTCCACCAAAGCAGATATTTGCCGTATGGTAAAGCACCATCCGAGGAGGGCTCATTTTTTGGCCACGCATCCTATTGCCGGTACGGAATTTTCGGGTCCAACGGCGGCTATTCGTTCTTTGTTTCAAGGAAAAACACAGATGATTTGTGAGGCAAACCATACCCGCGATGATTTGCGCACCGCTGCCCTGCAAGTTTTTGCCCTGTTGGGCATGCGTGTCGCATACATGACACCGGAAGAGCACGATAAACACATCGCCTATGTGTCGCACCTCTCGCATATCAGTTCATTTATGCTGGGCAAAACGGTGTTGGAAATCGAAAAAAACGAGAAAAACATCTTTGATATGGCAGGCAGTGGTTTTGGTTCTACCGTGCGCTTGGCCAAAAGTTCGCCTGCCATGTGGACACCTATTTTTATACAAAACAAAACCAATGTACTCACGGCTCTAGATGAATACATAGACAACCTAAAAACGTTTAGGAATAAAATCGAAACCGAAAACTATGAAGCATTGTATCGGGACATGGAAGATACCAATCACATCAAGCAAATTTTAAAAGGAATTTATAACGAAGAATAGCAATTAATTATCATTATGGAAAACAAGAAAGAACTCAGAAACTGGCTCGACAAGATGAACCTCACACATCCGTTGCTCATCGCCGGACCTTGTAGTGCCGAAACAGAAGAACAGGTGCTTAAGACAGCCCACCAACTCAAAAATACAGACACCAATGTGTTTCGTGCCGGCATTTGGAAACCGCGTACACGTCCGGGTATGTTTGAAGGTGTCGGCGCCATCGGCCTAAAATGGATGCAACGCGCCAAAGAAGAAACAGGCTTGTTGTTGACCACCGAAGTGGCCAACGCTGCGCATGTAGAATTGGCCTTAGAGCACGATATAGATATTTTTTGGATTGGCGCCCGAACCACGGTGAGCCCTTTTAACATTCAAGAGATAGCCGATGCTTTGAGAGGGACAGACAAAATAGTGTTGATTAAAAACCCGGTCAATCCGGACTTGGCGCTTTGGTTGGGTGCGGTGGAACGCATCTACAAGGCAGATATCAAAAATATTGGCGTCATCCACCGAGGATTTTCGACCTACCAAAAAAGCAAATACCGCAACAATCCGGAATGGCAATTGGCCATTGAGTTGCAAAACAAATTTCCCGATTTGCCCATGATTTGTGATCCATCTCACATAGCCGGCAAGCGCGATATGATTTTTGATGTAAGCCAGATAGCACTCGACCTGAATTTTGACGGTTTGATGATTGAAACCCACCCGGATCCGGACAATGCTTGGAGCGATGCCGCCCAACAAGTGACACCCAACATGCTCGAGAAAATCACTCAAGAGCTTAAAGTGAGAAAACAAGCCGGAGAAGGGGACGAATTTAAGAGTTCACTTCAAAAGTTGCGAACTAAAATTGATGAAATAGACGACAGATTGCTGCATTTGCTTTCAGACAGAATGCATATTTCTGAAGACATCGGGCGGGTCAAAAAATCGCAAAATGTTGCCGTATTGCAGACGACCCGTTGGAACGAAATCTTAGGAAAAATGATTTTGGATGGCGAAAAACTCGGATTGAGCGAGGAATTTGTCTTGCGGATGTTTAAAGCCATACACCAAGAATCGATCAACAAGCAAGCAAAAATTTTGGACAGTTAACACTTTCAGATGTATCCAAAAGACAAGCCCGCAGTCAAAACTGCGGGCTTTTTGTTGTTGTATTCAAAACACACGCTCCCGTGTGAATGCTCTGAGGTTTCGGGTAATGAAAAACCACGCGAAAAGATTCGCTCCGCTGAATTGTATTTCGCGCGGGAGCGGTGAGCATGTTGCCGTTGTATTAGTCTTCTTATCGCACGGACTAAAAGTCCGCGCTATCGGGTAGCACGCGAAGGAATTACTTCGTCAGTTCGCTTCGCTCGTGTAGCGCGGCAAAGGGGGCACGGACTACAAGTCCGAGCGATTTCAAGGGCACGGGTTGCAAATCCGCGCTATCGGGACTACTTGATAGTGTCTTTCAAAACACTTAGTAGTTTAGAATTATTTTCCATTTTTTTTAAAACAAAATGAGATTTTATACCACCCGGATATTCTTCTCTCATGAGAATAAATTTACTATTATAATATGATGTTGATTGTATACCATCAAATGCCAACTCACTTTTTTTGAATACATACAATTTTATATCATTTTCTCTATCTGACTTAAGAAAACAATTAGTAACCGGAGTAGATTCATCATTTGCGCTAAATTCTACACATGTGTCTTTTTTAATCATTGTTGTCCGATAAAAATCTAAACTACAAAAAAAATCTTTTGAATCGCCTAAATTCACTGTATAGCTT
>JAVVDW010000019.1:0-45634 GCA_032251335.1 Flavobacteriaceae bacterium
TCCGGATCGCGACAACAGTTCGGGGCATTTCCTCAGTGCTGCATCTCCCTATTTTGACCTCGTTCAGAGCCTGCCGTTGGGTTTTATAGAACGCCTGAACCGACTTTTCCCCCTAAACCGCTACAATACTCGTTTCAGGCAACTTGCTTACCGTTGGGAACGCGTTTTTCCTTTTTTTGTGCAACGCTATTTTGCCCGTACGCAAACTTTGGTTTTTCAAAATCCGAAAAGTGTGGATTGATGTGAACTTTCTGATACGGAACCGGTAAATTGTATGCAAAATTTAAATGAACCCCACAACCTGTCATGCTGAACCCCGCTGTCTTGTCATGCTGAATTTATTTCAGCATCTCATTGTGCAGAGACGAGACCCTGAAACGAGTTCAGGGTGACAGCGCTAGTTGTTTTAGGGTGACAGCTAGGTGTGTTTTAGGATGATAGTTCGGGGCGTTGTTGGGTGATAGTTCGGTTCTAATTACTTAAATTTACGCCATAAACACACTATGCATGCACAACGACCCACCGCTTGTTTCTATCATCATTCCCACCTTCAACCGCGCGCATCTGATTGGCGAAACGCTAGATTCGGTTTTAGCGCAAACCTACGCCAACTGGGAGTGTATCATCGTGGATGATGGTTCTACAGATAACACGGATGCTGTGGTACAGGCTTATGTAGAAAAAGACGCTCGGTTTCGATATTTTCACCGCCCACCCGAACATTTGCCCGGTGCTAATGGCGCACGGAATTTTGGGTTTAAAATGAGTCGAGGGGGATTTGTGAATTGGTTTGACGACGATGATGTGATGTTGGAAGATTTTTTACTCAATAAAGTAAATGCAATAAATAAACAAACTGATATAATAATTAATTTCGGCTATTTTGTTGATGATTCCCTGAATGTAATTAGAAAAAACAAAGCAAATGAAAATCAAATTGATAATTTATATAAAACCTATGCACTTTGGGAGTGTGAAATATTTATTTGTTCAGTTTTATTTAGAAAAAGCTTTTTAAAGGGAAAGAAATTATTTGATTTGAAGATTTTAAAAGGTCAAGAGGCAGAGTTATTTTCAAGATTGTTTTATGGTTGTATTGATAAAAAAAACTTCAATATTATTAATACTTACGATTTTAAATATCGACGACATAATAATACTAAGTCTAGTGATGATGTTATATATTCACAAAAAAAACAAAGAGGAGTTTTTTATATCTATTCTGAAAATTTAAAAAGAGGTTTGAAAATTAAAGATAAAGAAGTAATCGATCTTTATTATAAAAGGCTTATATCTCAAGCTTTTAGAGCAATGGAATATGATAATATAGCATTAACAAAAGGAATAAAAAAAGAACTTACTTATATTTTTATGCCTAAGCATAAAAGTTTAGCATACAAAATCAATATAATTTTAAGTTTGTCAATTTTGATGCGTTTAAATAGTTTTAAAGTGAGAAACTATTTAAAAAACCAAGACATAAAACTCTAACTAAAAATATGATACCAAAAATTATACATTATTGCTGGTTTGGAGACAAGAAATTTAACAAAAGGCAAAAAAAGTGTATCAGAACTTGGAATGAGCATTTGTTCGACTATGAGTTTATGTTATGGAATGAGGAAAATATAGATATGAACCACCCTTTTATTACTTTAGCTTATAAACATAAAAAATGGGCTTATATTTCTGATTATGTCAGGTTGCAAAAATTATATGAATATGGAGGTATTTATTTAGATACCGATATGTATGTTTTAAAATCTTTTAACAAACTTCTTTCAGACTGCTGTTTTTTTGGTGCACAAGACGATAAGTTAATAGCGGCTGGTATTATTGGTTCAACACAAGGCAATATTTTTATAAAAAATTGCCTAAATCATTATAATGACCCTAATCCAAAAGAATGGAAACTCAGATTTGCTAATCCAAGAGTGATAACAAGAGTATTTGTTGAAAATGGCGATTACCTACCCGAATTTAATGATTCTTTACAGATAAATAATGTAAAAATATATTCACCAAAATACTTTTACCCAATGCCGTTTGTTATAGACAAACCATTTGATGAAAATTTTTTAAAATTTGCAGAAAACGAGACTTATGCCATTCACTTATGGGATGGTTCCTGGATTGAATATTCTGAATTTCAATTAATAAGAAAAAGGAAGTATATTCAAGCATTGACAAATATTAAATATGGCAACTTACATAAAACATACTATTTTAAAAAATTGATAAGTTCTTTTTTAAAATCTTTAAAGGCAACCTAGTATGTTTTCAATAGTAATAAGAAACAAAAACGAATCAAAGGCACTTCAAAGAATATTGCCAATTTTGTACAATCAGTATTCTGATGATTTTGATGAAATTATACTAGTTGACAATTATTCAACTGATAATAGTGTTGAAATTGCAAAACAATATCATTGTAGAATTGAATATATTAAAGAATTTACTTATGGCAAAGCCATCAACTTAGGTATATCTTGTGCTAAAAATCAATATATATTATTATTAAGTGCTCATTCAGTACCAATTGGTAAGTGTTTTTTTAAAACTGCACTCAAAACTTTTAAAAATGATAAAAATATTGCAGGACTCCGTTTTATTAACTCTATTAAAAATTATGAAATTGCTTTAAACAATAACTTTATCACAAAAAATCCTCTTGAAAACGGTTTAATGGCGGCTTGTGCAATGGTTAATAAAGAAATATGGCAAAGGTATACATTTGATGAAAAGTTGATGTTTAGTGAAGATAAAGAATGGTCAAAAAGAGTAATAGAGAATAATTATAAAATCATTCAATTGGCTGAAACTTTTTTTTACTTCGCTGAAAGAAATAACAAAAATCAATTATCAAGATTTATAAATGAAAATACCGCTCAAATTATTTTAAATAAAACTGAACCAACATCAATTTCAAAAATCATATTTGTATTTATTTATAATATTTTATTTAAAAATCTAAAAAACTATTTTTTGTCAATCCTATATGAATTTAAGTTATTTAAAACTAAGCTTATAATAAGGCGTAATGTTTTGAACTATTATATAAACAAACCAAATGATAAGCAATAAACACCAATGTATTTTTGTTCATAATTAAAAAAAACTAATTGCTGTAAAATTCTTATTTTTCTAATCCATTTGAGCTTTAAAACCCATCCTATGAAAATCCTAATGGTCTCCATGGTTTCTATCCATTTTACCCGATGGGTAGCGCAACTCAAAGACAGCGGACACGATGTGTACTGGTTTGATCCATTAGACGGAAATTACGAAAACAAGCAGTTAAACTGGTTGCACTATTGCAAGCGGTGGCGTTTAAGATGGAATTTTCCGGGTAGGTATTTTATCAAAAATAAACTCCCGTGGCTCTACAGGCTTATACAACGCATCAATGAACGCCCCATAGACAAAGCCTTTGAAGCCTATTTGCAAGAAGTGCAACCCGACGTGGTGCATAGTTTTGTTTTACAATCCGGAACATTACCCTTGGTTGAAATAATGCAAAAGCAGACAGAAATGCCTTGGGTTTACTCAGCTTGGGGAAATGATTTATATTTTCGGCAGAAAAACGAAAAGGACTTGAGGGGCATTCAATATACACTGCCGCATATTGATTTTATGTTTGCCGACTGTAGCAGGGATTATTTTTTAGCAAAACAGTGTGGTTTTCAAGGAGTTTATTTAGGCACTTTTCCAACAGGAGGAGGTTATGAATTAAATAAATATACTCCTTTTCTGAAAGATTGGAATGTTAGAAAAACTTTTTTAGTTAAAGGCTATCAAGGTAAATTAGGCAGATGCAACAAAGTTTTAGAGGCCCTCTCACAGCTTCAAAAGGAGCTTCTTGATTTTAACATAGTGGTTTTTGGTGCAAATGATTTAGTAAAGTATGCAAGTGTATCATTAGGCTTGTCAAACTGGAAAAACTTTACAATTTATGAACAACTTTCCCATAATGAAGTCCTTCGATTAATGGGAGAATCTAAAATTTACATTGGAAACAGTATTTCTGATGGTATGCCCAATACGATGTTGGAGGCAATTCTTATGGAAGTTTTTCCTATACAGTCCAATCCGGGTGGAGCTACAGAAGAATTGATAGCTGATGGCGTTAATGGGTTGTTGCTGAAAAATCCTGAAGACGCAAATGATATTGCCGAACAAATCAAGCGTGCGATTCAGGGTACTATTTTATTAGAGAATGCGGTCAAACATAATTCCCAACACATAAAACCTTATTTGGAAAGAGAGTACATCCAAAAGCAGGTTTTAGATGCCTATAAAACGATAGAAAGAAGTACTAACCAACCTGATGAATGTTAACGATTTACCCTCCAAAACTCGATTTGACGGAAGAAGGTGCTTTACTTACTTCTGAGTTTGTCATTGAAGAAAAAAAACAAAGTCTTTGGTATTTATTTCCAAGGGAATATAAGGATGATTTAGTAACAGAACGACTTGATGCGTTTGTGGTAGGGCTGTTGTTTCTCGCCTTAAAAACAGGGAATGATATTTATGTTAAAGGAAGTTTATCTGCTCGACTGCATTACACCATAAATCAATATTTAATTCCGGCTATTTGTTTAGGAAATCCGAGTTTTAAAAAGATAAAAGTTGAATCTGAAATTTTATCCCATGAGAATTTAAATATTAAAAGATTATCTGCTACTGGTTTATCATGCGGTGTAGATTCGTTTGCTACTTATATTACTCATTTAGACGAGGAGTCTGAATATAAGATTTCTTATTTTACTTATTTCAATGCCGGGTCTCATGGAGATTTAGGAGGTGCAAATACAAGGGGCATCTACCATGAACGGCTAAACAGAATAGAAGAATTTGCTAATCACGTTAATATTCCACTTATTACGGTTGACACAAATCTTAGTGAGCTGTTACAGTTGAATTTCCAACAAACACATAGCTTACGGAATATATCTTGCGTGCTTCACCTTCAGAAAATCTTTGCTCATTACTATTATGCATCGGCTTATCGTTTAGATCATTTTAGAATAAACCTTAAGGACACCAGTGATTCAGACATTCTTTATCTTTTTTTATTATCAACAGAATCTACCACCTTTTTTTCCTCAGTGTCACAATATAGCAGAGTTGAAAGAACCCTTTTAATTGCAAAGTATCCCTTAACCTTTCGTTATCTTGACGTATGTACAAATCCTAGGGAAACAGATCAATTTATAAATTGTTCTGTATGTTATAAATGCCTGCGTACACAACTTACATTAGATGTAGCAGGTTGCTTGGAAGAATATAAGTGTGTTTTTGATATTCAAAAGTATAAACGAGTAAAAAAAAGGTATTTGGGTGAATTGCTTTCTAAAAATAATAAATCACCGTTAGATAATGAACTGATTGAGTTTATAAATACAGAAAATCCTATTCCAAAATATAAAAGCATACTTTATACTATGAATCACAGGTTTCTAAAAATTAAGAAAGACATAAAAAAGGAAATAAAGAAGTTGATCTTCAAAAAATAAAATATAATGAAGAATAGAGTCTATAAGCTAATCAAAAGAATCATTGCGAAGTTATATAAGTTAACCAACAATCACATTCTTCAGCTTTTTCTGATGAATATTACCACAAAACTTTTTTTTTGTAGAGGGAATAGTATAGAATTCGACAAAAAGCACAATTTTTATTGGTTGAAAAATGAAAAACAATATTTATTTGCTGTAGATAAACCATACATGAATTTTGATAGGTGCGAAATGGATCAAAAGTTCATGTCTATTTTTTGTTATAAATATACTCCGAAACAAGGAGATGTTATTTTAAATATTGGAGCAGGAATTGGCTCAGAATTAACTCTTTTAAATCGTCTGGTATCTGATAAAGGTAAGATATTCAATATCGAAGCTAGTTTAAATTGCTTTAAGAAAATAGATGCTTTATGTAGAATCAACAACTTCAGGAACAATAATAATTTTAATTTAGCCATTACAAACTTTGAAGGAGATCTTTGGATAGAAGATGAGGAAAACTACCGTATAAACAAAACCAATAGGAAAGCACAGGGGAATAAAGTAAAGGCAACTACTGTTGATTCGTTTATTCTTGTAAACAGAATAAAAAAAATAGATTTTTTAAAAGTAAACATTGAAGGTGCAGAATTTGAAATGGTCGACGGCATGAAAAACGCAATACATATAATTGACAATATTGCCATCTCTTGTCATGATTTTTTAAACGCAAGAGATGAATGTATTACATTAAAAATAAAAAATTTTTTAACCTCAAATGGTTTTGAGGTATATCAAAGAACAACCGGCGATCAGGTTTTAGACAGTTGGATATATGGCACAAAATAACAATAAAATCACCATCCTCTACGCTTACCGCAACCGCGATGCAGAGCGCGTGCGCTTGTCGTTGCAGTCCTTGCAGCAGCAAAGCCTAGCGCAACTAGAGGTGGTTTTTGTCGATTACGGTAGCGATGCCGCCTATGCCAGCGCTACCAAAGCCGTAGTAGAGGGTTTTGACTTTGCCGCTTACTACTACATCGCCCATCCCGGTTTGTTGTGGAACAAAAGCAAAGCCCTTAATTATGGGATTAAGCAAGCAAAAACCGATTTTGTCTTTATCGCCGATGTGGATATTATTTTCCACCCGCAAACGCTGTCTCTTTTCTGTAAAATTACAGACAATCAAAAAGCATATTTGTTTAATCTCTCTTATTTAACCCCCAAAGAAACTTATGAAACTATAGAAAAACAACCTTTTGAAGCCTTGAAAGTTAAACATACAGGAAAGGTCAACGGTATGGTTTTGGTTTCCAAGAAGGCTTTGGAAGAAGTGCAAGGCTTGGATGAATTTTATCATTTTTACGGTTCTGAAGACGTTGATTTGTTTGCGCGGTTGGAACAATCGGGGCAAAAGCTATCCCATAGAGATGAGCTTTTTTTCAAACATCAATGGCATGTTATATACAACACATATAATGACAGTAAAATCAGCAAAACACCTAGGTTGTTCAATGTCAAACGCCTTAACCAACAGCATTATTTTTGGCAGAAGACACAAAAATGCATCCAACCCCGTCTAAAACCAGCCAACACCTATTACAAGCCCGATGATTTAGAACGCTTGCAACGTCCATCGGTAGCACTTAAACTCCCCAATATCTTAGCCATAGTCGAGCATTTTCTGGCGGTAGAGTTACCCGGTTATTCCGATACAATCATTTCGGTACAATTTTATGAAGACCCGTATTACCGCAGTTTAAAACATAGTATCAAACAGCTTCTAGGCAAGCAAACACAGCCCTATTGCTCTATGAAACAGGTCAATGATATGATCTTGCGAAGTATCGTGTTTCACTATCCACACCACAACTACAGCTATACCGTGAGCGATGATTTGAAAACGCTGCATTGGGTGATTGAGGTGTAAAAGTTTTCAGGTTTGCGATATGGAGCTTCGATGTTGGTTAAAGTTTTTTTGATAGAGTTTTTAACCATAACTAAATTTAATTTTGAGCCGGTTGTTAATTGTAGTATCATTGTCTTATGGATTCTAGTAAAAAGCCCATACGCTTGTTTTGGTGGTGCGAGCCTTATTTTATGCATAAGGACAAGGAGAATTATGGCGATGTATTGGGGAAGTATTTAGTAGAAAAAATCAGTGGCCGACCGGTGCGGTTTGTCAACCCCCGAAAATGGCATTTTAAGGATTATTTCGCACCTATTTACGCCACAGCCGGAAGTATTTTGGCACACGTCAATAAACATTGTGTGGTTTGGGGTAGTGGTATTATCTTGGAAAACCAAGTTGTAAAGCCTGCTAAATTCCTTGCCGTAAGAGGCCCTCAAACCCGAAAACGGTTGCTGCTACAAGGGCATCAAGTTCCCAAAGTCTTTGGCGACCCGGCTTTGTTATTGCCGTTGTATTATAAACCAAAACTCTCAAAAAAAAACAAATTTGGCATCATTCCCCATTATAATGATTTTAAAACCATCAAGCCTTTTTATGAAAACAAAAAGGAGGTCTTGCTAATCGATTTGATGACCAATGACATTGAAGCCACTACCGATTTGATTCTAAGCTGTGAACGTATCGTGTCTTCGTCCCTTCACGGTTTGATTGTGGCTCATGCTTATGGCATTCCAGCCGTTTGGACACCTTTTTCTGATAAACCTTTTGGTGACGGTATTAAATTTCAAGATTATTTTGATTCGGTAGAAATTGAATCTTACAAGCCTGAAATTGTTGATAAAAATCTGAGTTTGCAGATGATTGAAAATTTGTTTCACCAACACCCACACACACCGGCAGAAAATACAATAAAGGAATTACAAGATGGACTGATGCGGGTTTGCCCTTTTAAGAGCTGAAATTGGAAGCATTCTATTTTTTTGACATTTGCTTCTTGCCTTTGAAAGTCCTTTTCTTAAAAATTTTATCGGCAATAATGGAAAATCCCCAACCGTACAAACCGCCAAGCAGTAAACCAAACAAAACATCGCCCGGATAGTGAACGCCTACGTACACACGGCTGTAAGCCACTAAAAATGTCCATAGCAAAAGGCCTCTAAACACCCCCCAAGCGAACCGATTGCGCAACAGCAAACCTATGAAAAGAGCCAAGGCTGCATTGTTGGCCGCGTGTGCCGAGAAAAACCCGAATTGTCCGCCACATCGCGCTCCCACCAAACTGACGAGTCCGTTTAAAGTGGGTTCGTGGCAAGGGCGCAACCGCTCAAAACCGTACTTAAACACATTGGCCGTTTGGTCTGTCAACGCGATGAGCAAAACGACGAGCAGCAATAGCATCAGAAATTTTTTAAGTGCAAATTGCTTGTAGAGAAGCCAAACCAATACCGCATAAAGCGGAACGGCCGTCCATTTGTTGGTGATAAAAAGCCAAAACACATCCCAAGCAGGATTTCCCCAATCGTTGAGGCTGAGGAGCAAATCGCGGTCGAGGAGTTGCAAAGCTTCGCGCATTATTCTTCGTATCTGCTGATTTCGCGATCGTAAAATTCGTTGGCCTGCACAAAAAGTGTTTCCAGTTCGTGCTGAAATTCACGGTTGTTGGCTTCGTCTGTTTCTTCCAACAACTGAAAATCATCGGTTGCCAAGTTCACAATAAATGTAGGATACTCGGTATGCACCACAAAAATGGCATCCGGGTAGTCTGTGTTGTCGGCCAATAGAAATTTGGGTAGTGTCATGGGTTTGGTTTTAATGGGTTTGTGGGCAACTAATTGCTTTTTCAGCACTGTTGAGGTTGTCCTAAACGAATATATCGGTCTCGGCTATGAATAGTTGCTTGGTTTATCGGTCAAATTTACAAGTACGCACCAAACTAAAATCCGCGAGTCACGATCGAAGCGAACTATCGCAAGCAGTTTTCAGAAGTAGGTGAGAATAAGCAATTACATATAGCCATTATTTTGTGCAGTTTTTTATTTCAGTTGTTTTTTAATATCCATTCTCTGATGTAAAATTCTAACGATTTCTACAGTTTCATTTTCGACTTTTCTATAAAAAATCAGATGCGATTTGATTGAAGTTACTCGATAGTTTTTCCGAGTTTGTTCTGCGGATTTCCCGGTTAAATAGTTGTCCGTTATAAATTCAATCTCTCCAATTATTAAGTCGTAATATCTGTCGGCTTGTTCTTTAGACCATTTGTGAAAAGTATAAACCCAAATATCATTTAAATCATCAATCGCTTGTTTACTTATTCGATATTTGTTTTTACTCATAAGTGTTGGCGATGTAATTCAGTCAGGTTTTGTTTTGGGTCAAAATTTTCAACAAATCCGCTATCTTCCCCAACTTGCAGAGCTTTAATCAGTTCTCTTTCTCTTTTTTCTTCACGTTCTAACAAACGTAATGCTGAACGAATAACTTCGCTGACTGAACCATATCTTCCGGAATTCACTTCTTCTCTGATAAAATCCTCAAAATGATTTCCGAGTGATATTGATGTGTTTTTCCCCATTTTGATTAAAATTTTAATCAAATATACCAACTCTTGGTAACGTAGCCAAATTGCACACAGCTGTCAAATATACATAATGGGTTTGTTTCATCTGTTTATTTTTATTGTTTTTCATCGGTCAGATGGAACACCCTAAATAATCATGCTCCTGTGTGAAAAATTTTTACATGGGTGTTTCATCTGTTTATATTTATTGTTTTCAAAGGTCAGATGGAACGCCCTACGATAATCATACTCCTGTGTGTCACTCTTTTTACATGGGCGTTTCATGTGTGGTATGAGGTGTGCCATTTGTTTATTGTTGAAATGTCTGAATCTTTTAGAAATAAATATTTTTAAAATGGATTCATCTTTAGTTCGATTTGAATATCTGCCATGACTACAAACAGACAAACCCGGCACGTATAGCTTTAGTTTATGACTTGATTTGTAGATAAGGTATTGTGTTATTTGGGAGTCAAAACCAATTTCACCTTGTTGAAATCTGCAGCGCTGTTGATGACTTTTCGGTAAGATTCATAAAGACTGAGGTCGATGATGTTTTGGTTGTATTGTTCGTTCGCGGTGACAGTGACGGTGTTCCCTTCAATTGCATAGGAAGATTTAAAATACATCAGGGTTTTGCCGTTCTCCGAAAAGGATTCATCTATATTGATATCGTCCAAATTTTGTATTTGAAAACCTTCGGGTATGTCAAATGTAAGGGTTCGGAAATAGGTACGTTGAAAATCTGCTTCAAGGGTTTGTTCACGCAGTTTGTCTTCATACATTTCTACTTGTAAACCAATCAATTGTCCGATTTTAAAAATATAACGATTGCCGGCTTTGTCCACAAAATCGTCTGTGTTTACTTTTGCTTGCAGCACAAAAGGATGTACGCCAAAGTCGTTCAGCCCTTCATTTTCAATTTTTAAGTTTTCAACTTCTATATTTTGGCTGAGGCTGTTGTCTAAGATATTTTGATAGATTTCATCTTTTTGCTCTTGGCTGATCAAACCCAAATAGGGTTGAAAAACCGAGGCGCTGTAGCCCGTAAATTCACGTCGATAGTCTATGGTCAACGAAGACAAATCGTCGGGATTGAACACAATTTTGGCGTCAATATTGTCTGTAGTTTTCTCCGCGACCACTGCATCTATGTAGCGCACTTCGCCCACCCCCGATGCAAAACTACCCACCGTGACTTCTTTGACAAAAAGCCCGTAAGTATCCGTGAGTTCATAAGGCGGAAAGCCCAATCGGGCTTCCAGCTCATGTGGGTGTGTAAAGCTTTTAAATTCTGGAAAGTACAGCAAATATTCGTTCAAAAAATTATAGGCTTCAAATTCCGGATCAAATTTTATTTCATTTCTGTCGCTGGTAAGCACAATTTCCATAGGTATCTGCAACTGCTTAAAAGTTTGCGCAAACAACTTGATAAAACCGCTTTGGTCGGCAATTTTGTTGGCCAAGATGGAGACTAAGTTTTCGTGTGCATCCGACTTTACCTCAGTGAAAAACAGGTTGGCTTTCAGGTGATTTTCTACATCTCTTATGAGCGATTTTTTGTCTTTGGCAGGATCAAAATTTTCTTTTATAAATGCGGAAACGGCTTGTTTTTCTGCCTCCGAAATGTTTTTAAAAAAGAAGTTATACAGGTTTTGAGAGGCCTGTCCGTAAGAAGAAATATCGCGTCGATTACCATAAGTGTTGCGGTCGAGTTTATAGACGATAAACTGTTTGTTGGCATTGAAAGTGGCTTGTTCTTCTTCCTCCAAACCTTTGATGCTTTTCAGTTTTAAAGACCAGCTGTTTTTCTCGGGCGTTAAAGTGTCAAAAACCATTGCCGGCAGGCCGTTATAGCTTTTGGTAGCAAAAAAAAGATTTCGGGGGGAAAGGAGCGTAAAGGCCACGTCATGCTGATCAAAGCTGTGTTGCAGAGACAGTCGGGTTCCGTTGTAGGAAGTGGATTGTTTTTCTACGTAAAAATATTCGATAAAGCTGCCCATCTCCAAGCCTTCAAAGGCAAAATATTTGTAACTCTGTTTGGTTTCATCATCTGTTGCAGTCAGAAATTCGGTATCGTTAAGCACCAAAATCTTCCCCGATTTGTTGATGACACGCGCTTTGTGAACAATAATTTCAGAATCGGCACCAATGGGAATATACACTTTGTTGTATTCTTCAATCTTTTCATCTGAATTTAACCAAAAGGCCTTGTGTTCTACAAAATATTTTTCCAAGTCGCCCGCTTCGTTGTAGATAAATTCTGAAACCACATGGTTTTTAACACCCACTATGTCTTTGTCTGCAAATTTGGTCTTGGCATAGGCCGGATTTTCTTCCCAATCATAATTGTTATAAAAAGGCGCTTGCGCGGTGGCAGACAGGCTGATACAAACGCAAAAAAGAATCAGTAATTTGGTAAAATTTGCTTGCATAAATTGAAATTTAGTTCATTTTTTCTATAACCACCACTTCTTTGTAGGCTTTTTCTACCTTCGATTTTATTCGAGCCAGCTCTTGCAGCTGCGCTACACTGAGGCTTAGGAAATTTTGTGTGATTTTGTGCGCGTAGTGAATGGTTTGCCCCTCTTGTCTATAGGAAATTTCTACCGCTAGCCAGTCGTTTTCCAAGCTGAAGTTTTCCGGCACAAAAGTGACTTTATAGCCTTCGGGAACATCAAAGGAATACAGGAATTCGTTGTGGTTTTTATAGTCAAATTCCATTTCTGTTTTCCGGTCTTTTTCTATGTCAAATACCTGCATGTAGCGCGTGAGGTTCAGGTTGACAAAAATTTCATTTTCATAGGACGAAAGGTAGTCTTCTATTGTAAAATCATAGGTAACATGAAAGTCTTTGTCGTAGGCAAACTTATCTATTTCTTTAAAGTTAGACAGGCTAAACTTGTTGTTTCCTTTCTTAAAAAGCTGCCTGTAGTAGTTTGACAATTTCTGACTTGTGGTTTGGGACTCTAGTTGATAGTACATTTCAATTTTCTGATAACCTGTTGCCGTGCCTTCACCTTTTCCAACCAAGCGGTTGTCTGCTATGGAAAAACGCGCCCGGTCTATCCAAAGGTTTCTCTCGGGATTCGCCACAGGAACTTCTACAATTTCATAGTGCAACGAATCGACCGCCACCAAAGCCTCTTTTCCTTGTATAAAAGAGGTGGGCAAATCTAAAGGATGATAGCGGGAAGTGGCATCGAGAAAAAAGGTTTTTCCGCCTTCGGTGTAAGTCAGTATCATGTGGTTGTCTGAAATGGGCGAGGGCAACTCTGAGTAGGAGTAGGGGATGCTTCGCGTGCCTATCCAAGTGATGGAACCCGGTAGGTTTGCAATTTGAAACATTTCAGACATAATGCTGCTATTGTCTTTGCAGTCGCCGTATTTTTTTTCGTAAACCACGTTTGCATCACGCGGCACAAAACCGCCCAATGCGTATTCAAAAGCAATGTATTTGATGTGTTCCTGAGCCCAGTAGTAAATGGCGCGCACCTTATCTATGTTTTCGGTTTTATCGCGCAACAGCGAGTCGACAACTTTTACCAAATCCGGGTTGGGAGTTTGGGTGTTTATGTTTTTGATGAGCGAAAAATACCACTGATAGAGGTTGGAGACATCTCCCGAGAGTTTTACTTCTTTGCCTTTCAATTTGTATTGTGTGATGACCGGAATGATGTGCGGTACATATTTTCTTGAGTTGGGCGATCGGTTTTCAAAACTAAACTTGGACACATTTTTAGATTCGATGGTGTAGATGATTTTACCTCGTTTTTCTTCTTGTGAAATTTTCACATCGATGCCATCTGTGTGAAATTGTTTAAACTGAAGCGTAATGTCTTTGTCTGCTTCTATAACAATACGGGTATTGGCCACCGGAAAAGCATCGCCCAAATAGATGGGATTCAAAAAACGCGGGTTGTTGATTTGCTCTTTGGTTTCAATGACAGATATGGAACCCGGCTTGAGGTTTGGCAAAATAAAATTGACAGACTTTTGGTCGTCATAAAAGGCATCGTTGAGTTCATCTTTTTCCACAAAATCTTTAACAGCAGTCACCACAACTCCGCTTTCCTCTGAGTTCAGGGTAGAAGCTTTTACCTCAAGTAAATTAAAAAAAGTGTTGTAACTCAGTGATTTTTTGGCGTGGTGGATGGCAGATGCATTCAGGTATAAATCTTCCTCTCGGGTGTTTTGTAGGATGTTTAAACGACCGTTTTCTAGGCTGATTTTGACGTTTCGTTCGTTGTTGAGCCGAACAACGGAAGCATCCGGGTACTGCGCTTTGTATTTTTCAAAATCACTGTTTTGGGCAATTGCCAAACCCGACCAAAGGCATATAAACCACAATATTTTATAGTTTTTCTTCTTTAATAATGTTTCCATTGTGATACAGTTTTTTGCTGAGCATTTTTCCTTGTTCGTCGTATTCTTCATAGCTTCCGTGCGCAAGATCGTTAAGATAATTGACAATTTTTTTGACTTGCCCATTCTTATAAAATACTTTTGAAGTGCCCTGTAGGTCACCTAAAACATAGTTGGCACGCGCCTTTTCCTTCCCATCCGGAAAGTAGAGGATAAAATCGCCGTGATAGTCGCCATCTTTGTTTTGGTTGTATCTGTACAATTGCCCCGATGCGTAATACATTTTGTAATCTTGGATATATTCGCCAAATTGAACTGTGGCTTCAAAGGATTTGTTGCCGTTTTGAAAAAAGGCCTCCATTTTTCCACTTTCCTGTGGCAATGCAATCATCGGTAACGTATCGCCTTTCTGATTGAGATAAGAATAACCGATTAAAGTGCCGTAATCGTAATACCTAATCAGTTGCAAAACACCGTCCGGACTGAAGTTTAATTTTTTGCCGTGGGCTTTGCCCATCAAATAATCGGTTTCAATCTCTAAGGTTCCATCTTCATAAAAATCTTTTCTTTTGCCAAATTCTTCATCCAATACGTATTGTTTTTCGTATTCGAGTTGTCCGTTTTCATAATAAGAAGTAGTGGTTCCATGGACCAAACCATTTATGTATGTTGCTTCTAAAGACAATTGACCGTTTTGGAAGTATTGTTTATAAGGACCGTCTATTTTTCCGTTGAGGTTATAGAATTCCACAAAGGGTTTTCCATCAAAATAATATTCCTTGTAATCACCGTTTTTCAAGCCGTAAACATAGCCTACTTCGTGCGAAATGTTTCCGTTTGGATGGTAAAGTATCACTTTTTCCCGGTCTGCAAACTTGGTAAAGTCCGCCGTTTGCAACAGGCTTCCATCCGGATTGAAGTATTCACTTTTTACGAGTTGGTCATACACATAATGATGGGTGGTGTTTAGCTTTCCATCCACGGAATAAAAGTTGTTTTTCCCGTGTTTTTTCCCACGGTGGTAATAAACTTCTTCTGACAAAGTTCCGTCCTGGTAATATTCTAATTGGGCACCATAGGCTTCTCCTTTGTTGTAATAGGTTTTGTAATTCAACTTACCCGATTTGTGATTGTTTATATCTACGCCAACGATAGTATCGCGCAGGTAAGTTTCTTCAGATTCTATTTGCCCGTTGGGATAATAAAAAACAAAGGAGCCGTCTTTAAGGCCTTCTTTAAAATGTTCTTCAGTTGCTTTAGCACCGTTGGTGGCATAGGTAATCCATTCACCGGTTTTGCTTCCCGTGTCGGTGTATTTGCCGGAAGTGCTGCGGTATCCCAGTCTGGAATATCCCTCAAAATGCAAACCACCCTTCTTTTTGTCGCCTTGCGACAGCAAGGAATTGTCTTTTCCGAAAAATTTATAGCTAATCAGTTCGTCATCTTTGTAGATGTATTCGGATAGTTTGTGGCCATTCAAATCAAATTCGTTGTAAACGCCGTCCAACTGATCGGATTTGTAATGAAGCACCTCACTCAACATGCCATTGGGAAAATATCGCTTGGCTTCTCCCTCATATTTTCCGTCCACCAAATGGGCTTCTTGTGCGCGTACACCATTTTGATAATAAAAGACAAGAGATCCGTTGAGCATACCGTTTTGATAGGTATATTCTCTTTGGAGCGAGCCGTCCGGATAAAAGTGTTTTTCGACGCCAAGCCTTTGTCCCATATCAAAATCTACCTCAAACATCACCTTGCCATTTTCGTAGTACTGCACTACCGGTCCGTGGATGGAATCGCGCACATAAGAATAGACAAATTCAGGATATTCATCACCTGTAGGATAAAAGGATTCGTATTTTCCATCGAGCAGGCTTTCTACATAATTTTTTCTTTCTATTAACGCACCCTCGGCCGTGTACTTTTGGTAAGTACCATCCAATTGTCCTGCTTTATAATGAGATTCAATATGCTTTTTGCCATTTGGATGAAATTCTAAATAGGTTCCGTTTAGCTTACCCGTTTCATAATATCCTTCTTCTTTAACGCCTCCCAAATTGTTATACCAAAGCCATTTGCCCTGTCTTTCGCCTTTATCGTCAAAATGCCCAACGACTTCCAACTGTCCGTTGCTCGTGTAAAATTTCCACAGTCCTTTGGGCGTATCGGCTTCGTACAGACCCACACCGTAGAGTTTTTGGTCTTTGTAGTAGTAGTTCGTTTGAACCATCTCTCCATCAACTTGCAAAACAACCGGACTCATCGAGGCCTCCCAAACCGTATGATAACCACCGAGAAATGCTTTTATCTGCGGTATTTTTTCATTTACAATTTTTTTATAATTATCATTTTGAACGGGATATGAAATGGTGTAAGAAAAATCCACAAAATTTTCCTGTGCTGCAATCCACTGATAAACGGGCACATAACGTTTATCCCAAAAACCACCATTGCCCTTAAAATCTTTGAGCAATTCCACCAAGACGTGAGATTGTTTAATCAGCGGAAAATCCATTTCGCCCGGAATTGTATAATCAGCATTGAGTGCCACCCGGTTTTCTAGAATTAAATCAATTTGCGCAAAGGCATCGTCATCTTCTGAAAGTACTAAACCGTCTATGGGTTCATTTTCATTGCGTCCCGAAAAACTGTCGTTGGCGTATTTGAGTACCGAAAAAGAGTCTGAACCATCCGGACTGATCATGAGGTAGGTGGTCAAACACATCAATGCCTGAGCCCATTTGTGTTGTTTATAGGCGATTTTACCCAATTGAAGATGCGGTTTTGCGTAGTACGGATTGATTTGGATGGCTTTTTTGTACATCTCCACCGCTTTTGCATACGCACCCGATCCTTCGTAAGCCGTTCCTTTGTTGTAAAGCAATTGATAACTAAGCGGATAAATGGCCAAACCCGTATCGTAATTTTGTTGTGCGGCCTCGTATTTTTTTAAGTTGACAAGCGCGACACCTTTATTCATATAAAAATAAAAATTGGTATCCGGATTGTTGAGCTCCAATCCTTCATCAGCCACAGCCAATGCCTCTTCATACCGCTGAGCGTTGAGCAGGAAGTAAGACTTTGTGGTCAGGGCAGATGCATAAACCGAATCATTCGGATGGATGCTATCTATAAATTTGATGCCCTTTTCATAGTCCTTTTTATTTGAATAATCCCTGACTCGTTGAAGAATTTCTTCATGTGTCAGATTTGAAAGTGTGTTGTTTTGCGATTGAGAAAAGTATCCAATACACAATAAAAACAATAAAATTTGTTTCATGGAGTGCGTTAATTGTCTTGAAAAAAAGAGCGCAATTTTTCAAAAATTTACATTTTATAAAAGTAAGAAGAGTTGTATAATTTTCGATAAAATCAGCAAAAAAAAAGACCAAATACTTCAATCTTTAACATTATCCTCCCTAAATAATCAATTTTTTGGTAATGACATAAAACCGAATGTAGAGCATTGCTGCGGCTGCGCTAAGCCCGGTAAGTAAGCCCAGCCAAATACCCAGACTCCCCAAAACTTCGGCTTTGCCCAGAAAATAAGAGGTAGGAAAGCCAATAAGCCAGTAGGCAACAAAAGTGATATAGGTGGGAACACGTACGTCTTGCAAGCCGCGCAATGCACCCAAAACCACCACTTGGATGCCATCAGAAAGTTGAAAAAATCCGGCTATAACAAGTAAGATAGCGGCTTCTGCTATCACCTGACTATTGTCTGCCAACTGCAAGGAATTGTCCAAATCCAGATATAAAAGCGGTAAATAATTGCGAAAAATGAGAAATAGTATAGCAAAAACCGCCTCTATCAAAATAACCAATAAAAAAACGGAATGGCCAATACGACGCAAAGCCTCATAATCTTGTTTGCCTTTCTGGTTGCCCACCCTGATGGTGGCCGTAACGCCCAAGCCCACCGCAATCATAAAGGTCATGGAAGCCAAGTTTAATGCGATTTGGTTGGCCGCCTGCGACAAAGTGCCCAAGGTGCCGGCAAGTAGGATGGTGGCCGAAAAAATACCGACTTCAAAAAACATTTGCATCGCACTGGGCAAACCTATTTTGATGATTTTCGTAAAATAGGCTTTGTTTACTTGTATGGATGTAAAACGTTGCATATACATTTTACATTTTTTATGATTTTTGAGAAAATAAATCATAAAAATTACCATAAAGATGCGAGATAAGGCCGTGCCCCAAGCTGCACCCTCAATTTCCATGCGCGGAAAACCAAATTTTCCGTATATCAGTGTATAATTAAACAACACATTGAGCAAATTGGCCAACAAAGTGGCTGCCATGGCCACCTTTGTCACAGACAAACCGTCTGCGGCTTGTTTAAATCCTTGAAAAAGCATCAAGGGCAACATGGAAAAAGCCACAATTTTCAAATATGGAACAGCCAAAACGACTACTTCCTCCGGCTGACTCAGCCGACTCAATAGCGGATATGAAGCATACAAGATCCCCCATAAAAAAAGCCCGTTGAGAAGGCAAAGCATGACGCCGTGCCTGAAATACCGTTGGCCTTCGGCAACGTTGCCACTGCCGTCACTTTGGGCCATCAGTGGTGTAATGGCATATGAAAAACCAATACCAAGCGACAATGCGATAAAAATAAGGCTGTTGCCCAATGACACGGCTGCAAGCGGTGTAGCACCCAACTGACCTACCATGACATTGTCTACAAAACCAACCAAAACATGCCCGAGCTGACCAATCATCACCGGAAAGGCAAGCCTGAGGTTGTATCGGAATTCTTTGGTGTAGGACGCAAACAAATGTGAAAAGGTTTTGGCAGTTGAATCTTTTTAATCATAAAAAAAGGCGTCTTGTTCGGACGCCTCTTGTTGTGTAGCGAGGACGAGAGTTGAACTCGTGACCTCCGGGTTATGAATCCGACGCTCTAACCGACTGAGCTACCTCGCCATTTTTCGGGTCGCAAATATAAATGTAAATTTGCAGTCATCAAAGTTTACTGAAAAAAATAATTTTTGTTTTCTATTCCTTAATAATTCTATATATTGGCGAAAAATTAAACTAAATGACTTCCAAAATCAAATTTGAAATAGAATTCAGCATACACGCTTCTACCTCGTTGCTCTATCAGTATATTTCCACAGCTTCAGGCTTGGCAGAGTGGTTTGCTGACAACGTGAATTCAAGAGGTGAAATCTTTACTTTTATCTGGGATGACAACGAAGAAAAGGCAAAACTGCTTTCTAAAAAAACCGGCGAACGCGTCAAATTTCGCTGGTTGGCCGACGAAAATACCTCCTTTTTTTTTGAAATGAAAATCGTGGAAGACGAGATTACCAAGGACGTTTCCATAGTTGTTACCGATTTTGCCGAAGAAGATGAGGTAGAAGAAAACAAAATGCTTTGGGAAAATATGATTCAGGAATTGAAACACCTCATCGGCGCCACCTAAAAAGTTTCCACTTCAACATGAATATAAATTTTAACGGCAAACTGATTCCTCGCGATTCTTTTTGTCTTACGCTCGATAACCGTGCATTTCAGTATGCCGATGCAGTTTGCGAAACGGTCAAAATTGTCAAAGGACGTATTTTGTTTTGGGAAGCGCATTACTTTCAATTGATGGCCGCTATGCGTATTTTTAGGATGCGAATTCCCATGCATTTCGATTTGGAATTTCTTGAAAGTGAAATTCAGAAAGTCATCGACCCAAATCAGAAAGTGCAGCATGTTACACTTACGGTTTACAGAGAAGCTTCACCCGGTACAAAAAACCAACTGTCAGCCGTGTCCTATCTTATAGATGTCAAACTCGGCAGCGATCGGGTTTTTGAAAATCTGTTGGATGATTTCGAAGTAGAAATTTACAAAGATTTTTATGTGCCGGCTTCTATGCTTTCTACTTTGCACACGCCGGACCGGCACATTGCACTCTTGGCGCAAATTTTTGCTGACGAAAACGGCTATCAGGATTGTTTGCTGGTCAACGAGCACAAAAATGTGGTTGGCACGGCTACAGGCAGTCTGTTTTGGGTAAAAGGCACTCAAATTAAAACCCCACCTTTGTCAGATGGCTGCAAAAATGATGTGTTGCGCAACGAGCTCATCACACGTATCAAAAAATCGGCCTTGTATGCAATTGAAGAATCGTCTATTTCGCCTTTTGAATTGCAACACGCAGACGAACTTTTCAAGCTTAACCTTGAAACCGGTATTCAGCCCGTCAGTCGGTATCGCAAAAAAAGTTATAACAGAGAAGTTGCAGGTTTCTTACGAGATGACATTTTATCAGAAATTTTGTAAAAAAAATTGATTTGAATATACGGCGAATTCAAATTTAAAAAAATATAGATGAAGCGGATTTTGGTTCGACTGCAATATCTGTGGTATTGGATAAAAGCTTCCAATGCGCATGGTCTGCATTCTCCCTATGTTTTTGATTTTTATAATAGGGTGCTTCATCCAAAAAGCAAAAAAGATACCTTTCATTCAATTGAAAACTTGCGAAAATCGCTGCTTCAAAACCATCAAATAGTCCAAGTTACCGATTGGGGCGCCTCATCAAGCCAAACAAAAACTTCGGGCAAACGCATATCCACACTCGCTAAGTTTGCAGCCAAACCCGAAAAGTATGCGCGTTTGCTCAGCCGCATAGCCGATTTTTGTGAGGCCAAAGTTGTTTTAGAACTGGGTACGTCGCTCGGAATTAGCAGTATGTATTTGGCTTCCGACAAAAAGCGTTTGGTTTACACCGTGGAAGGTTGCCCAAACATCGCCGCTTTGTCGCAAACACATTTTAGGCAGCTGGGATATAAGAATCTTCGTGGACATATTGGACTGTTTGATGCGGTTTTACCTAAAATTTTATCAGAAACAAGGCCGGATCTGATCTTTATAGACGGCGATCACAGAAGAGAAGCTACGCTGCATTATTTTGACATGTGCTTGGCCAAAGTTTCTTCAAAAACCGTCTTTATTTTTGACGATATTAATTGGTCAACCGGTATGAAAGCTGCCTGGAAAGAGATTCAAAAACACCCGAAAGTGACGGTTTCCGTAGATTTATTTTTTATGGGCATCGTATTTTTAAACGAAGAATTGAGCAAACAGCACTTTGTGTTGCGATACTGAGGATGGGTAACGCACGTGCGTTATTGGTGAAATGTTGTTGGTAAAAATACAGGTTATTTCTCTGCGCTTCTATTGTTTGCCATACAAAAGCAATACAATTTCTTACAAATAAAAACCCTTAATCCTTTGTTTATCAAAGTTTTAAGGGTTTGTGTCTGTACTCCGGGTGGGAATCGAACCCACACGATATTGCTATCACTGGATTTTGAGTCCAGCGCGTCTACCAATTCCGCCACCGAAGCGTTTTAAATAGGTTGCAAAAATAGAATTTTTTTTTTGATTGCATCAATAGTTTTAAATGAAAAATAAATTTTTAAATTTGCACTCGATTAGGAGAAACCCATAACAAGTCCAATTCCTTATATCTCATGCCTTTTGTAGAACCGGAACCTAAGATATTTTCTTGCCGACAAAGCCTTTATCTGGCTGAAAAAATTGCGGAAGCCTATGGGCAACCTCTTGGGAAAGTGTCTATTTCCACCTTTAGCGATGGTGAATTTCAGCCTTCTTTTGAAGAATCTATTCGCGGTAGCCGGGTGTTTTTGATAGGCTCTACTTTTCCGGATTCTGACAATTTGATGGAGTTGTTACTTTTTATTGACGCGGCCAAGCGCGCTTCTGCACGTCACATCACCGCTGTCATTCCTTATTTTGGTTGGGCACGACAAGACCGAAAAGACAAGCCTCGCGTACCTATTGCGGCCAAATTGGTGGCTAATCTGTTGCAAGCTGCCGGTGCTACACGTATCATCACCATGGATTTGCACGCAGATCAAATTCAAGGCTTTTTTGAAAAACCTGTAGATCATCTGTTTGCATCTACACTGTTTCTTCCTTACCTTAAAAATTTAGGTTTGAAAAACCTTACAATTGCTTCGCCTGACATGGGCGGTTCTAAAAGAGCTTATGCCTACTCCAAATTTTTAGAAAGCGAAGTGGTCATTTGCTACAAACAACGCAAAAAAGCGAATGTAATTTCGTTGATGGAACTTATCGGCGATGTAAACGGTCGTAATGTGGTGTTGGTGGACGATATGGTGGACACTGCCGGGACTTTGGTTAAAGCGGCAGAGGTGATGATGGAGAAAGGCGCACTCAGCGTGAGAGCCGTTTGTACACACGCACTTTTGTCCGGTAGCGCCTACGAAAAAATTGAAAGTTCTAAATTGACAGAACTGATCGTTTCGGATTCTATTCCGTTGCGAAAAGAAAGTCCGAAAATAAAAGTATTGTCCACGGCGCATCTCTTTGCAGATGTGATGAAGCGCGTGCATTCCAATACGTCTATCAGTTCTAAATTTCTTATGTAAATTCACTAATTTTTTAATACTTAATTCAATTTAAATGAAATCAATCATTATCAACGGATCTCAAAGAGAAAGCGTGGGCAAGGCCGCAACCCGAGCCCTACGTAATGCTGGACAGGTTCCTTGCGTGTTGTACGGAGGAGACCAGGCATTGCATTTCGCTACGGAAGAAGCTTCTTTCAAAAACCTGATTTACACCCCCGATGTACACACGGTTGATATCGTGCTGGCAGACGGAAAAAAACATCCGGCTATCCTACAAGATATACAATTCGACCCGGTTAACGACAAAATCCTTCACGTGGATTTCTTCAGACTTTACGAAGACAAAGAAGTAACTATTGAAGTGCCTGTAAAAATAGTCGGAAAATCACCCGGTGTTTTATCCGGCGGTACGCTGGTGCTTATCACCCGAAAGATAAAAATTAAGGCATTGCCCAAAAATTTACCCGATTTTCTCGAAGCAGACATCACCCCATTAGAGATGGGTCAGAAATTATACGTGACCTCTTTGGCATCCGATACATACAAAATCATGCATCCGGATAACTTGGTTGTTTGCCAAGTGAGAATTTCACGTGCAGCTTTGAAAGCGGCTCAAGACGCGGCCAAAGAAGCCAAAACAACCAAGAAATAATTTTCTTGCCGATTGTAATTTTTAATGAAGCCGTCTCACAAGTTGAGGCGGTTTTTTTATGAATTCATTTTAGGAATGCCGTTTGGCCGTTGCTATTTCAAAAAATAGACTAGACTTTGGTTTTCTATAATCCAAAAGAAAAATAATAGGTAAATTTAAAGGATAGATTGTCTTCAAAAGTAGGCAAACTGTTGGGTCCGTATCTGTAGAACAAGCTCAGTCCAAATCCTTTAAAGATTTTATTGAGCTCAAAGCCCGACTCCATAAAACCGTCTTCAAGCGATTTAAAATTGATCCCCACATGTTTGTCTTGGTCAGAAACATCTCCGATGGCTGCACGGGAAATCAGGATGAGTTCGGGTCTGAATTTGTCGGTAATATCAAACGGATTGAGCGCATGCCTGAGGTGCAAGGCACCAAATTTATCTGAAAAAAACTCTCCAAAGAACATGGTTTCAAAACTGTTTCGTCCAGTGACTGAAAAGCGTCCCATGAGTCGGTCGTCATTGGGGTTGTTGGGCGACATATGGTAGAGATGCGTCACCGGTAAATCGCCGGAGCCCCAACCGCCTTCAAACAAAAAAGTTGTTTTGGTATTGTTTAAATGCTTCCACTCGTGAAGAATTCTGCCTTCCGCCTTAAAAAAATTAAAATCGCCGGAAATAAAACCATCCACACTTTTGGTGAGTTGTAAAGAGAATTTCGGAAAACCTTGTTTTACCTCCAATTTTCCTTTATGCGTTTTGACAAACCGACTAAACGGATTGTACTGAAATGACCAGGTAGCCGTGCCCAATTTGAAAAAATTAAAAGCCGTTCCGTCGTTGATGAAGTTGTAGTCGAACTTGGTGAAGAAGTCGCCTTTGGAGATTTGAAACTTGGTGAACAAATGGGGGGTAATGTCATGTTCCACGTACGCGCTTAAAATCTGTGTGTCGTAAAAAAGTTCAATATTGAACAAGCGCGGCTCGAATAGGGAAAAAATACGTTGGTCTGTCAGGAAAACGGTGTTGCCAACTTCTTGCAAGTCGTCCACCCAACTCAACCCAACCCAAGTATTTGATTTGGGTTGCACCTTGTACGCGGCACCAAAACTGTATTTGAGTGCTTCGTCTTTAAAGCCATACACGCCGTAACCATCCAATCGAAAACGCTCTGAAAATTTTTCATTGGTGATAAATCCCAAACCGCTTCTAAATCCTTCAAAGTTGTTGTATTTGATGAGTGTACGCAAATCCCAATCTATGTATTTGGTTGGATACCAGCCTGCTAAAAGTTTTCGCCCCAGATTAATTTTACTTTCAATTTTCTGATCTAAGACCAAACTGTCTAAAAAAACATAGGTTTTTAAATCCCTTTCAGTAGCCGGTTTTGGTCTGATTTCTTTCCATTTTTCCGATGACAGACGGTGTGCATCTTCGGTAAAGGTAATGTCGGCTTGAAGCCCTTTCATCTCCAAAGGCAAGTTTACTTTGAGCTCTGAAACTTGAGATAAGGCCTGAAAATACACAATTTTAGAGACACTTTCCAGCTTGCCTTCGTCGTCGGGTGCTTTTACAGAGACATCACCACTGAGTATTTCAATCCGTTCTTCGGGTTTGTCTTGTCTAATGACCAACTCTCTGTCTGAAGGGAACCACAAATTTAAGCTGTCTATAAACGTAAATTTTTGCGTGGCTTTGATGTCTATACCACTTGTGGTCGCCGTTTCTATCAGCGTGTTTTGTAAGCCTAAAGTAAGCGTATCAATATATAGAAGACCTTGAAGATTTCCGGGTCTTTTATAATCTTTTGGCATGAAGGAAACCACATATCCGGGTCTGCCATTTACCAAAACCGTATCCACAGTTCTGTAATTATACCTTCCCAAACCGGGCGAGGCATACGGATTGCTGTATTGGTTTCCCAACAGGCTCAGACGGTCGTTAAACCATGAGTTGCTCTGCAAATCAACAGCCAACACTTCGTAAATTGGCTCTTTAAAACCGGCCATTCTGTAGGCACTGATTTGCTGTTTCTCTCCCTTGTTATGATTAAAATAAATGGTTGATAGTTTCTCACTCAGATAGAGGTGATTTTTCTGTAAATTTCTCACGAGCATGGCATCTGTAGAATCTGTCTGGCTCAGACGCTCTTGGTTATGAATGCTGTCTATGTGGCGTACCCACTTGTTTACCGTGTCTAAATCAGCCGAGATAAGTATCTTTTCGTAGTTTTTATAACTGTATGAAGACAACACTTTTTTGGGATTATTGGCTTCCTTTTTGTCCAATGCTTTTTCTATAAGCGACCTTGCCGAATTGGCATTGCCAACAACGGTTACCTCGTTTAGTTTTTGCACATCGGGTCGCAAATCGATGCTGTAGAAACCGGTTTGCGGGGTTAGCGAAATATTTTGAGACTCAAAACCAACATAAGAGACCTTTACTTCCTTGGTTTCGTTGGTCAGTGTAATTTCAAATTTGCCTTCCGCATCTGTGATGACGCTGATGCTGTTGTTTACGAGGATCGTAGCAAACGGCAGCGGTTTATTTGTAACGGCGTCCTTTACAAATCCGATGATTTTATTTTGTGAAAAAACACTGAGCGACATTCCAAAAAACAGGAGAAACGCCAGTGCTTTTTTTTGAAATAAAAACGGTATTATACACAAAGTATTTGAAGGAAGGCGCACTTAAACGGTCATAATTTCTTTCTCTTTGATCATCAGTGCTTCGTCCACTTTTTTGATGTACGTATCCGTCAAGCTTTGTATGTCTGCTTCGGCATTTTTACCCATATCTTCGGACAATCCTTCTTTTTCCAATTTTTTGACATCTGAGTTTGCATCTTTCCTTGCAGCACGCACGCTGATTTTGGCCTCCTCTGCTTCTGATTTTGCTTGTTTGACCAGATCACGGCGCCTTTCTTCTGTAAGTGGCGGCACATTTATGATAATGCTCTCTCCGTTATTCATCGGATTAAAACCCAGGTTGGCTACTATGATTGCTTTTTCGATAGGTTGCAACATAGCTTTTTCCCACGGCTGCACGGTAATGGTGCGCCCGTCGGGCGTATTGACGTTGGCTACTTGTGCCAAGGGTGTTTGCGCACCGTAGTAATCTACAAAAACACTGCCCAGCATGGAAGGCGATGCTTTACCGGCGCGGATGTTTACAAATTGTTTTTCCAAATGCAAAATGGCTTGCTGCATGGATTCCTCGGTTGATTCGAGTATAAAAGTGATTTCTTCGTTCATATTCTATCAATTTATACAATCATTAAATAAAAACTTTGGTTCCTATATTTTCGCCGGAAACTACTTTTTTGAGATTTCCTTTTTGGTTCATATTAAACACGATGATGGGCAAATTGTTTTCGTGACTTAAAGTAAAAGCAGTGGTATCCATCACTTTGAGTTTCTTGTTGAGCACCTCGTCGAAGGAGATACTTTCAAACTTAATGGCCTCCTTAAACTTCTCCGGATCCATATCGAAGACACCGTCCACCCTTGTGCCTTTTAAAATAACATCGGCATCAATTTCTATGGCGCGCAACACCGCGGCAGTGTCAGTAGTGAAATAAGGATTTCCCGTACCCGAACCAAAAATAACGATGCGCCCTTTCTCCAGATGTCTCACGGCCCTTCGTCGAATATAGGGTTCTGCTATGGCTTCCATTTTGATAGCCGTCTGCAAACGGGTTTGCAAACCGGCATCTTCCAGTGCACTTTGCAGTGCCAAACCATTGATTACGGTGGCCAACATACCCATATAATCGCCCTGTACCCTGTCTAAACCATTGCTAGCGCCCGAAACACCTCTAAAGATATTACCACCGCCAATCACGATGGCAATTTCAAATCCGTCCTCGATAATTGTCTTGATTTCGGATGCATAAAAAGAGAGAATCTTTGGGTCAATACCATATTGTCTTTCGCCCAACAAGGCCTCTCCTGAAAGTTTCAGTAATACGCGTTTGTAAGCCATATTGAATCTTTAAAAGTTGTGCAAATATAACAAATACGCCTTTGGATATCCGCTTTATTTATGAAATCGTTATTGATTTATCTTGAAGCCTACTTGGAAAGTGTTTTTCCAGCTTTTAACGAGATACATGTTAGGGGCGTCGTGTTATGAGTGATGAATGTTGAAGATGCTGAAACGAGTTCAGCATGACAAAAAAAGCTGTCACCCTGAACTTGTTTCAGGGTCTTGCCCCTCGACTGCGCTCGGGGTGACAATCCCTTGAGTGAGATGCTGAAATAAATTCAGCATGACAGGTTGGGGGGATTCAGCATGATAGGTTGTTGGGATTCAGCATGATAGTTCGTTGGGGTTCAGTATGACAAGTTTATCAGTTTCGTAAATTTTGATGATGGACAAACCAATAACGTATAACACTAATGCCTCTTGGCTTTTGGCTAATACCTCCAAACAAATAACGAATAACCAATAACGTATAACAATTAACCCTGAACTTGTTTCAGGGTCTTGCCCCTCGACTGCGCTCGGGGTGACAATCCCTTGGGTGAGATGCTGAAATAAATTCAGCATGACAGGTCGGTGGGTTCAGTATGATAGTTCGTTGGGGTTCAGTATGACAAGTTTATCAGTTTCGTAAATTTTGATGATGGACAAACCAATAACGTATAACTCTAATGCCTCTTGGCTTTTGGCTAATGCCTCCAAACAAATAACGAATAACCAATAACTACTTTGAATGCTGCATCAACGCCCTCAAATATTCAACCAATACGTTAATTTAACACTAAGAGAACGGTTTTTTGGCGCGATGGTTTGTGTGAAATAGTTGTCGTTATAAACAATAAAAAGGTCTGAAAGTTGGGCAAAGCGCCATTGCAATCGGGAATTGACACCCAAGTTGTCGTCTCGGTTGCTGTATTGCACCAAGGTTGTCCAGAAAACAGATTTGGAAAAAGTAACTTCGAAACGCGGTTCTACCGTCCAGATACTGGCGCTTGGGAATCCTTCGGCGAGTTCAATTCTCCGGTAATCCAAAGTGAGTGTACCCGAAAAATAGGGCTGTATGCGGTAGCGGATGTCGCCTTCTATGGTGTATTGTTCGCCGTTAAAGAAAGTACCGATGCCGGGATTGATGTTGAAAGAAAACGTTTTTCTTCGATCCGATTCATATTCCACTTCAAAGGAATCGTATCTGTAACCTCTATTGGCATCGAGCTCTCTGGCTCCATCAGTGCCGGTGGGATCAAAAGGTTCGTCTAAAAACACAAAAACATTGTTGATACGTGCGCTAAAATTAGATTGATTTAAAAACTCGATGCGATATCGGGTGCGCAGGGTATAATCTGTATTTTTATAGTCTAAATCCGGGCGCCAAATATACGTAGGTGAAAATTCCAAGGAATGGTTGTTGATTTTGCTTTTTTCGGGCCAAAAAACCCGCTCGATGGACGGATTTACAGATATGACATCGTTGCGGGTAACAAAACCCAAATCGGCTTGAAAGTCGGTGCCGACGTAGCGACTGAATAGGTTTGCATTCCACTTCCGGGAGTTGTATTCGAGATTGAGCCCGCCTGATAAATCGTCGTTATCTGTTTCGGGTGTAAAAGATTTGTGCAAATAGGCAGAACCCTCCCAAGTATTGTCGGCAGAAGCCAAATTATAGTCGAAGCCCACCACGCGGTTGTACCTTTCGGAATCTTCCAAAAAATCAGGATCGTCAAAAGTTTCTCGGTTTACTACGATCATACCTACGTTAGAGCGTGCAAACACCTTTTTTTGCAAGACAAAAACGGTGTGGTTGTTGCTGGCAATTTCATTGGGGATATCTTCCTCAGTTTGCACATTTAAAAATCCAATCCGCCAATCCGTTCCTATTTTACCACTAAGTCGAAGCCCGGCAATAATATCATTTTGTATCGTATTCCCGTCTTTATCAGAAGCAATGCCGATGCGCCTTGAGAAGAATGGATTGGCATTGAAACTATTTCCGAAATCGCCAAAAAGATCGTTATTGTCAATAAAGAATTGTCGCCGTTCGGGCAGCGAAATTTCAAAACGTGTGGTGTTGGTTACCAAATTGTCATTTTCTACCTGCGAAAAATCCGGATTGATAGTAAGATCTAGGTTGAGGCTGTTGGTGACAGATATTTTTGCATCACCGCCAATTTTTCCATTGACGCGGCTGTCATCTTTTTCAAAATCCTTCAGTCCATATGAGGTTACATAAGGGATCAGAGCCAATGGCGTTCGTGAACGGCCCAGTGGTTTTTCAAAAACCATATCGCCCATATACGCCAAACCAAAAATGCTTTGGTTTTGCGGAATATTAGCCCACGTAGAGGTTTCATTACTTTGGGTGTCAAAGCGGTAACTGTTGAAACGCCATTTGGTTTCACCGTCTTTAAATTTGAAGGAGGTAAGCGGTATTTCTATTTCAGCCGTATAGCCGTTTTCGGTAAGGCGGGTTTCAGATTTCCATTTGATATCCCAAGCCGTGCTAAATCCGCTGTTGTTGGCACCACCTCCGGAAATGAGTGCTTCGCGCATCACACCAAGCGGATTGATGCCAAAAAGAAAGGCGTTTGTGCCGTCGTTAAAAGTATCAAAAACCAAGCTGATGTTGTCGTTTCCACCGGCACGAAAGTCGCGTTGTAAAGAAGGAATGACAAAATCATTTCCCGAACTGAAAATTTCAATACCGATGTAAAGCGAAGTATCGTCATACAAAAAACGAATATTGGTTTTTTGATCCGCTTTGGCGGTATCCGAGGGGAAAAATTGCCAAAAATCAGAAGCACTTTCAGCGATAGACCAGATTTTTTCATCTAAATTGCCATCCAAAGTGATACTTTCATCTATGTGACGAACTGTAAATTGTCTTTCGGAATTTTGAGCGTAAGGAATAAAATAGAACAGGAGGAGAAAAACGGTTATTTTGAGTTGGGGTTGCTTCATTTTTCAAAAATAATAGAAGTTTGGGGTTTAAATTTATATGATTGACATTTTTTTTTGATAAGATTAACAATTGAATGATAAAACAAGAGATATTAACTTCAAGATGCTTCGACTAATACATGTTAAAAAGCGATAATATGGTTCAACGGTACAAACGATTTTTATGGATGGAGATGTTTTTTCTTTTCGTGCTGGGGCCTGTTATGTTGCTGTTTGATATTTATCCGGTTGTCAAAATTGTGTCTGTTTTGATAGGCTTAAGCTATGTGGTGGTGCTCATTTTTAAGAGTAGAAAGCGCATCAGAGAAACCAAAAAACGTCCAAACTGGCAAAAATTTTGGCGAAGCACAGGTCTAAAATTTTCCACTATAGCCGTGGGTTCAATCATCGCACTCGGCTTGTATCAACCCGATTTGCTCTTCAAAATTGTTCGAGAAAAACCCTGGGTTTGGGTTTCCATTTTGTTTGTGTATAGTATTGTATCTGTCTATCCGCAGGAGGTTTTGTATCGGGTTTTCTTTTTTTCGAGATACGAAATTCTTTTTTCAAACAAGCGGCTGCTTCTTTTTATCAATGCGTTTTTGTTTTCTTTGGCGCATATCATTTTTTTAAATGTTTTTGTGCTTTTGGTCACCTTTGTAGGCGGTTTGTTGTTTGCTTACACCTACCACCATACGCGCTCAACCTCTATGGTTTTTTTGGAACACACCATTTACGGCTATTGGATATTTACAGTGGGCATGGGCGGGTTGTTAGGTTTTCCAACCTAAAGCATATCTAATTTTTCGATTAACATTCATACCTTTGTCAAGCATTTTTACAAATTATAAAATTATCTTTCATGAGTTCTTTTGATGTTGCAATTATAGGTTCAGGACCCGGCGGCTATGTCGCGGCTATTCGTTCGGCTCAATTGGGTTTTAAAACGGCTATTATAGAAAAGTATCCTACGCTGGGCGGCACTTGCCTCAATGTAGGTTGCATACCTTCCAAAGCGCTGCTCGATTCTTCGCACCATTACCACGACGCGGTTCATCATTTTAAGGAACACGGTATCGATTTGCCCGGCGAGGTCAAAATCAATTTGGAGCAAATGATTTCGCGCAAACAATCGGTTGTCGATCAAACTTGCAGTGGCGTGAAATTTCTGATGGATAAAAATAAAATCACCGTTTTTGAAGGTCTTGGTAGCTTTCAAGATGCGACACACATCAATATCCTTAAAAACGATGGAGAGACTGAAACCATCGAAGCCAAACATATCATCATCGCCACGGGTTCAAAACCCGCGTCACTACCTTTTATAGAAATAGACAAAGAGCGCATTATCACATCAACGGAAGCGCTTAAACTAAAAGAAGTGCCCAAGCATTTGGTCATTATTGGCGGTGGGGTGATTGGACTCGAACTCGGACAAGTCTATCTTCGTTTGGGCGCACAAGTATCTGTGGTAGAGTTTTTAGACCGCATTTTGCCCGGTATGGATGGTGCCCAATCAAAAGAAATGACCAAGGTGTTGAAAAAACAAGGCATGAAATTTTATACAGGTCACAAAGTGAAATCGGTTTCCAGAAAAGCAGATGAAGTTTTGATTCAGGCCGATGACAGCAAAGGAAATACGGTCGATTTTAATGCTGATTACTGTTTGGTTGCCGTTGGAAGAAAACCATATACGGAAGGTTTAAATCTGCAAGCCGCCGGAGTAAAAGTTTCCGAACGCGGACAGGTGGAAGTGAACGCACATTTACAAACCAATATTTCCAATATTTATGCCATAGGCGATGTCATCAAAGGAGCCATGTTGGCGCACAAGGCAGAAGAAGAGGGTGTTTTTGTAGCCGAAACTTTGGCCGGACAAAAACCGCATATCGATTACAACTTGATTCCGGGCGTTGTGTACACTTGGCCGGAAGTGGCCTCTGTGGGTAAAACCGAAGAGCAACTCAAAGAAGCGGGCGTAGCCTATAAAAGCGGTCAATTTCCCATGCGTGCCTTGGGAAGATCACGCGCGAGTATGGATACAGACGGTTTTGTGAAAATACTGTCTGATGCTAACACAGATGAGGTTTTGGGCGTTCATATGGTGGGCGCACGTGTGGCTGATTTGATTGCCGAAGCCGTTACAGCCATGGAGTTTAGAGCTTCCGCCGAAGATATTTCTCGTATGAGCCACGCACATCCAACCTATGCGGAAGCCGTCAAAGAAGCCGCATTGGCGGCTACAGAAAACAGGGCATTGCATGTGTAGCATTTTGTGATTGCCGAATGCGATAAGGCTTCTTATTGTCATCCTATGCACAGTCAAGAAGGTTATTTTAGCGTGAATATTTTTCCGGACGGTAAAATCTAAATCGATTCTTTATCGCTTTTTCACACTTAAATCACACTTGTTTTCCCAAATCTGATAAGTGTTTGTTAAGTGCGTCGTTTTGCAAACGTATTTCTTTATCTTTGCCATTGAAATTAACAGAAATCAGTTATGAATCAACCGTTTAAATCTTTAAATACCACTTGTACGCATGCGGGTGAAGTTGCCGATGCGCAATTCAAAGGCGCGGTGTCGCCTTTGTACATGTCCACTTCTTACGCCTACGAAGATGTAGCTGTAAAGCGCTATCCTCGGTATTACAATACGCCTAACCAAGTGGGTGTAGCCCAAAAAATTGCGGCCTTGGAGCACACAGAAGCCGGGATGATTTTCGGCTCGGGTATGGCTGCCATCAGCCATGCGTTGTTTGCTTTTCTCAAACAAGGCGATCATGTGGTTTTTCAGAAGGAATTGTACGGCGGCACCATGAATCTTATTTTTACAGAGTTTCCCAAATATGGCATTTCCTATAGTTTTGCTGAAAGTGAAGAAGCCGTTTCTTTTGAAAAGGTGATTCAGCCGAATACCAAAATTATCTACATCGAAACGCCATCCAATCCGCTTTTGACCATCACGGATATAGCAGCGGTGTCTAAGTTGGCTCAATCTAAAGGTATTTTGACCATGATCGACAACACTTTTGCGTCGCCCGTGAATCAAAATCCGCACGATTTTGGTATCGATATTATTTTGCATAGCGCCACAAAATACCTCGGCGGACACAGTGACATACTCGCGGGTGCTGTCGCAGCCTCGCAGCTCCATATAGACCAAATATTTAAGTCGGCCATC
The DNA here is from genome assembly GCA_032251335.1 of Flavobacteriaceae bacterium. Taxonomy (GTDB): domain Bacteria; phylum Bacteroidota; class Bacteroidia; order Flavobacteriales; family Flavobacteriaceae; genus UM-FILTER-40-17. The sequence goes on from JAVVDW010000019.1 coordinate 33,482, forward strand.
AATTTTGGTGGCAGTCTGAGCGATTTCACCGTTTGGCTCTTGGAGCGAAGTATCAAAACCATGGCACTTCGCGTGCAGGCGCAAAATCAAAACGCCCAACAAATGGCCGAATTCTTGTTGGCGCACAAGGCCGTAGATCGCGTTTTTTATCCCGGTTTGCCATCGCACCCAACGCATGCTGTTGCCAAAAAGCAAATGCACGGCTTTGGCGGCATGTTGTCTTTCGAACTCAAACCTGACTACGATACGGAAAAATTCTTGCAGTCGCTGCAACTTATCAAACCATCTATGAGTTTGGCCGGTGTAGAAAGTACGATGCTTTCACCTACCAAAACCTCTCACGCTTTGCTGTCGGCCGAAGAGCGCGCCAATCAAGGAATACGTGACGGGCTCATCCGTTTTTCTGTAGGCATTGAGGGCGTGGAAGACCTTGTAGCTGATATTGAAAATGCAATCGTCAAATCTTTGCGCAAACAATTGGTATAAAAACAGTTGTGTATTTATTTATCCCAATGTTGATTACTTTGTTAAAAACATCTCAGTTTTGTAACGTCAATCAGAAAGCTTATTTATAATTTTATGGATATAAGTTTATCTGATAAAAACCCTTGCTTATGTTTTTAGGTGCCCACGACGAAGACAACTTTTCCATCTTGCGTTTCGAATCCATGCTGAAGACCAATAAGGTGTTGTTTTTTGACTCAGAAGAATTCGAAGACATTATTCACCACTACCTTGAAGGAGGTAAAATCACCCTAGCCAAAAGGGCTTTAAAAATGGGCTTGCAACAACACCCCTCATCTATAGATTTGCGGCTTTTTCAAGTGGAAATTTACCTTTTTGAAGACAAATTGGAGTTGGCCGAACGCTTGATTGATACCTTGGAAAAGATAGACCCTAACAACGAGGAAATTTTCATACAGCGCGCCAACATGCTGTCAAAGAAAAGCTTACATCACAAAGCCATAGAAGCCTTGGAAACGGCACTGAAATTTTCTTTAGAACCGGCAGAAATTTACGCCATGTTGGGCATGGAATATTTATTTGTCGAAAATTTTGAAAAAGCCAAAGATTGTTTTATCGCTTGTTTACTAGAAGATCCGGAAGACCACACTTCGCTGTACAATGTTGTATATTGTTTTGAATTTTTGGAGAAAGTGGATGAGGCGGTAGCGTTTCTCAAAGAATTTATCAACCAAAATCCATATTCGGAAATCGCTTGGCATCAACTCGGTAGGCAATTATGTGTATTAAAAAGATACGAAGAAGCTTTGGAGGCTTACGAGTACGCCAACCTGATTGACGAGCACTTTATGGGTGCCTACATCGAAAAAGGTAAGGTACTTGAAAAGCTTAAAAAATACCAACAAGCCATTGATAATTACAAAGTGACATTGACCATAGAAGATCCTTCTTCTTTTGCCCTGCTTCGTATTGGTAAATGTTATGAAAAAATGCATAAGATGCGTTTGGCAATCCGTTTTTACAGAGATGCCGTGCATGTAGATCCTTTGTTAGACAAAGGCTGGTTGGCCATTACCCGATTTTATTACAAACAAGAAAAGTACCAAAAAGCCCTGGAATCCATCAATAAAGCCATCAGCCTTGATGGCGAAAACGGGCAATATTGGTTGATGGCAGCTCAAATTCACAGAAAAGTACTGGACTTTGATCAAGCGGTAGAAGCCTATGCTAAATCTATTTCTTTGGGTACGTTTAAACTGTCCACTTGGCTCAAAATGACGGATTTGCTCATTCATATGCGTGAATTTGACCACGCTTTAGATCAGATGATTATTGCAGACACCTTGTTTCCCAATCAGGCTAAAATTTACTTCCGAATCGCCGGACTTTTTTACGAAAAAAACCGATTGGACAAAACCAAAAAATACCTCGAAAAAGCATTTGCTTTACATCCGCAGCAATACACTTTTTTTAAATATCTTTTTGTAGAATTTTACGCATCTAAATTCTTTTCGGATTGGCTGAGCGAATATAAAAACAAACATCCTTAAATTTCGTTACTTTTGCCCAAACATCTCGATGCAGCGGTGGTTTTCTTCAAAACAAACAACTTTAGATGAAGCGAAGCATTTTAGATTATTTTATTTTGATGCTTAAGGGCATTTCTATGGGCGCAGCAGACGTTGTGCCCGGGGTATCCGGTGGTACGATTGCTTTTATTTCCGGTATCTACGAAGAACTGCTTCAGACCATTGACAACATCAAATTTGGCCTGTTGAAAACACTCAGAAAAGAAGGTTTTAAAGCGGCTTGGCAAAAGGGAAATCTCTCGTTTTTGTCTATGTTGTTTTTGGGAATTTTCATCAGTATTCTCAGTTTTTCTAAGCTCATTGGTTGGCTACTCGAACATCAGCCTATCTTGCTTTGGTCCTTTTTTTTCGGACTCATTTTGGCTAGCATTTGGTTTGTCGGCAAACAAATTGTCGGTTGGAATTTTAAAATCGTATCGAGCCTTGTTTTGGGCACGGTACTTTCCTATTATATCACTATAGCGGAGCCTTTGGGAACTTCGGACAGCTATGTGTTTTTGTTTTTTTCAGGTTTTTTGGCCATCATAGCCATGATACTTCCCGGTATTTCCGGAGCTTTTATTTTGGTGCTTTTGGGTGCCTATCAAGGCGTACTCAATACTGTAAACCAGTTTAGAGAAAGTCTGGCTTCGGGCAATGTGGAACTGCTTACGCAATCTGCAACCAAACTATCTTTCTTAGCCCTAGGAGCGCTGATAGGACTCAAAGTTTTTTCGGGTTTTCTCAATTGGATGTTTACCCATCACAAAAATATGACATTGGCATTGCTCACCGGTTTTATGATTGGTTCGCTCAACAAAATATGGCCTTGGAAAGAGGTCATTTCTTGGCGTATAAATTCCAATAACCTAAGGGTGCCGCTGATGGAAAAAAACATCAGTCCGATGGATTTTCCCGGAGAAAACCATATGATGTGGGCTGTCGTTTTATCTGTAGCAGGAATTGTTTTGATATTGCTTTTCGAAAAATTAGCTGCTAAAAAACCTGTGTAGATGGCTGTTGAACGAACGCATAAAGATAAATTTTTGCTCTTCATCAAAGGGCTAGCCATGGGTGCGGCCAACAAAGTGCCCGGTGTTTCGGGTGGTGTGGTGGCTTTTGTTGCGGGCTTTTACGAAGAATTTATCTATTCGCTCAAAAAAATAAACCTCAAAAGCTTCAAACTCCTTTTTTACAGAGATTTCAAAACCTTTTACAGATATGTCAATGGCCAATTTCTCAGCTTCTTGGTTTTGGGCATGCTGTTTAGCTATTTTAGTGTTTCAAAATTACTCGATTACCTGATTGAAAAGTACGAATTGTTTGTGTGGAGCACTTTTTTCGGGATGATTATCGCTTCTATTTATGCCATTTCCAGACAGTTCAAAGCTTGGGATATCAAGGCCTACTGCGGCATTGGTTTTGGCGTTTTGGTAGGCGTGGGCATCAGCCTGATGAATCCCGCCAAGGAAAACGATCACCTCTTATTTGTGTTTATATGTGGCGTCATCAGTGTATCCGGTATGACTTTGCCAGGCTTATCCGGCTCTTTTATACTGATATTGCTCGGCAATTACGTATTGCTTCTCGTAGATTCTGTCAATGCACTTTTCGATACCTTGTATGAGATTTCGGGTTTCAATTTTAGCTTTATAAACAAGCCCGAACGCATTCGTTTGCTGAAAGTTTTGGGTGTTTTCACTTTGGGCTCAGCGGTCGGTCTGGTGAGTCTTTCTCACGTATTGAGTTATATGATAAAGCACCACAGAAAGATTACTTTTGGCGCACTCACCGGATTTATACTCGGCTCTTTGGGTGTAGTTTGGCCTTGGAAAAGAAAGGTTTTTGAACTTGACATAGCGGGTAATCCGCTATTAGATTCTAACGGCTCACCTGTGCTCAAAAACTATGTGAGATATATGCCGGAATGGCATGCAGAAACTTTTTACGCACTCTTGTTTGTAGTGTTGGGCATTCTCATTATTTTGGCCTTGGAATGGTATGGTGATAAAAACAGAAAACAACATGCGTAGGTTTGGTCTCATAGGTAGAAACATTTCTTACTCCTTTTCAGCAGGCTATTTCGCTGAAAAATTTGTGAATGAAAACTGCGCGGATTGCGTTTACGAGAATTTTGATTTGGCTATTATTGATGCCTTCCCCAAACTGATACAACACGAACAAAACCTGTACGGTTTTAATGTGACCATCCCCTACAAGCAAGAAATCATTCCTTTTTTAGACGAATTGGATCCGACGGCAGCAAGTATAGGCGCCGTAAACACCATCAAAGTTTATCCTGATGGCCGCCTTAAAGGATTCAACACAGATTATATAGGATTTAGAGATTCCTTGACGCCCCTGCTAAAATCCAAACATCAAAAAGCTTTGATTTTAGGAACGGGAGGCGCATCCAAAGCTGTCGCTTTTGCCTTAGATACTTTGCAAATTCCCTACAAATACGTTTCCAGAAAACCAAAAGAGGGGGCGTTTACCTATGAAGACCTGACAGCTGAAGTGTTATCGGAATACCAATTGATTGTCAATTGTACGCCCTTGGGTACTTTCCCTGAGGTTGATAAAAAACCCAACTTACACTTCGCGCTTTTAGGTACTTCACATTTGCTCTACGACCTCATTTACAACCCTTCCGAAACCGCTTTTATGAAGTTTGGCCGCGCCCAAGGGGCTACAGTTACCAACGGTTTGCAGATGTTGATTGGGCAGGCAGAGGCCGCATGGCGCATTTGGAATGATGTAAAGGCTTAAATAACCCCTACAGCTTGCATACAGGCTTTCATCTTTTCAAACGTCCGTTCAATATTACAGTCCAAACCGATTGAAAAACGAATCAGACCGGAAGTAATTCCCAGTTCCATTTGTTCTGCTTCTGAAATTTCTGAGGAAGTAGAAGTACCCGGCGCGCTGAAGAGTGTTTTGTAAAATCCGAGACTTACCGCCAAATATCCGAGTTTTTCGTGTTGCATCATTTCCATCAGCGCATTGGCTTTTTCCAAATGGCCTACATCTAGGGTCAGCATGCCACCAAAACCGTATTTTTCTGTGCTTTGTGTTTGGAATGACTGATGCTGCGGATGCGATTTTAAACCCGGATACACCACCCGCAAACCCATCGCTTCAAATCTTTCCGCTAAAAACTGTGCATTTTTGCTGTGTTGTTCCATGCGCACGTGTAGCGTTCGTAAGTTTTTCATGATGCTTGCCGCGCGAATGCTGTCGAGTGTAGCGCCCAACAACATGCATGCACCGTTGTTGACGTTGCGCAAATCGTCTATCAACTGTTGCGAACCGCATATCACGCCCGCTACGGTGTCGCTACTGCCGTTGATAAATTTTGTCAGACTGTGAATAACAATATCTGCGCCCAATTTTATGGGACTCAAAAGCAAAGGTGTAAATGTATTATCCACCACAAGATGGGCTTGATGTGTATGTGCCAAGCTGCTGAGTTTTTCCAAGTCTGCTATTTCTAATAGCGGATTGCTCATCGATTCGCAGTAGAGCATTTTGGTATTTCCTTGTATCGCTTGCGCAACTTTCTCCGGCTTGGTGATATCAACAAAAGTCGTTTGAATGCCCCATTTCGGTAGAAAGTTCTTTAAAAAGGCATAAGTGCCACCGTAAATTGTTCTCGCTGCCACTATGTGGTCGCCGGCTTGGCACAATTGCATGATAACTCCGCTGATGGCTGCCATTCCCGAAGCCGTCACATGTGCCGCTTCTGATCCTTCCATAGCCGCAAGCGCTTGTCCTAAATACAAATTGCTGGGCGAACTGTGTCGGGAGTACAAGTAGCATCCCTCTGCATTCCCTTCAAAGGTGTCAAACATGGTTTTGGCAGAAAGAAAGGTGTAGGTGGACGAATCGGAAATTGAGGGATTCACACCGCCAAATTCGCCAAAGTATTGTAAATCTTGTAAGGCATCAGCCGGTTTGAATTTTTTCATAATAATTTGTTTTAAGCTATAAAACTAACTTTTAATTATATAAAAATCTATATTATGTGTATTTAATAGATTATTATTCTAATTATTGTTTATTTATATGAATATATTTTTAATTTTGATGATTCAGAACAAACCAACCGAAAATAAATCATGGCGGCTTTAGATACAATCGACAAAAAATTGCTCAATCTTTTGCAAGCAGATGCCAAAGCCACCGTCAAGCAATTGGCAATTCAGCTTGACTTGTCCGCTACTGCTGTGCACGAACGTATAAAAAAATTGGAACGTCAGGGTTTTATCCTCAAATACGTTGGCCTGGTCAACCGGTCGGCTATCGAGAAAAATTATATGGTGTTTTGCCACGTAAAACTTGTACAGCACACCCAAGAATTTTTACTGCGCTTTGAAAGGGAAGTCATTGCCCTGCCCGAAGTTTTGGAGTGTCATCACGTGAGTGGTGATTCGGATTATATTTTAAAAATTTGCGTAAAAGACATGCAAGCCTATCGGGAATTTATGGTGAACAAACTGACGGGTTTGCATCATATCGGCAGCACACATAGTTCTTTTGTGATTAGCGAAGTCAAGAATACCACCAAAATAACCCTTTAACGCACCGTATGATGAACAACTGTGTGGATAAGCCTGGCTGCAAGCAAAGCGGTTTGGTTGTCGCGATCGAATCGTGGGTTGAGTTCCGCTAAATCTACCGACAGCAACTTACCTGAGTTTTGTACAATTTGTATAATACGGATGGCGAATTCGGGTGTGATGCCTAGCGGTGATGCGGCACTGACGCCGGGTGCAAAAGCACTTGAAAAAGCATCCAAATCAATCGTCAGATAAATACAATCTACTTTCGCCATAAAATCCGTCAATTTCTTCCGGATATTTTCTATATTGGAAAGTTGACAAGCAGTATGGTCGTGGTAGGTAACTTGCCATGCATCAGCCCGCTCAAAGAGAAGCGGGCTGTTTGAAGCTTGTTGTATGCCCAAACACATATAGTAAAAAGGTTTTTGGTGGGTATCGCACCATTCTTTTATTTGATAGAAAGGCGTGCCAGAATGTGTAAATTGAACAGGTTTGCGCAAATCAAAATGCGCATCCAAATTGATGATTCCGACCGTTTTTTCGCGATGGTTTTTTTCCAGAAAATGTGTAATCCCCAAAAAGTGCGCCCAAGCCATATCGTGTCCGCCGCCCAGCAAAATGGGCAGGTATTTTCCGGAAAGTAGTGAAGAAAGGATGGAGGCCGTATTTTCTTGTGTTTTTTCCATTTGGTCGCCATCGCAATGCAGGTTTCCAAAATCGTGGAGCCATACATCGGGTTGGTTCAGCGCCAATTTTGCCATTTGTTTCCGGATGGTATCCGGCGCGTCTTTGGTGCCGATTCGGCCGTTGTTTCTGGCCACACCGGCCTCACATGCATAGCCTAAAAATGCAAATTTAGCAACCGCTTCTTCCGTTTGATGGGTATCGATTTCTGAAATTGGGATGCACTGCACCTGCTGGTGCCACTGCAATTTTCTGCTCCCGGCTTCGGGGTCAATTCTAAAATGCCAAAGGGTTTGCGCTGCGGGTTGGTATGTATTCATGGATGTCAATTTTTGCTAAAATTCCGAGGTTAAGGTATTCCAAATAAAGCGCCTAAGTTACAATTTCCGAAATGCTTTCAGCCAAGGTTTGCCGCATGGTTTTTGGCTATGGTAAAGGTACACAATCGGATTAAAACGCGATGGTTTTTTAAATGCATCGGACTGGTTGAAATTGAAGTGAAATCAATGTTTTTAGATCAAAGCTTTTTTTTTAACAAATTAACATCAAACATCCATGTTATATTATACCCAAAAAACTCCCAAACTTAAAAATGATCAATCTAAATTTTGAAAATAGTAACTTTTAAGTTACATTTGTCAGGATGGAAAAAGTTAGGCAAGTAATACAGTATAAAAATTATTTCGAGGAGTTTCTGCTTGCTCAACCCAAAAAGATACAAGACAAAATATTTAAGGTCATTGAAATTATCGAAACTTATCAGCACGTGCCGAAAACATATTTGGCTCCAATGAAAACCCACAAAGGACTATTTGAAGCCCGAATAAAATTAGGCTCGAATATTTGGAGAGTTTTTTGCTTATTTGACAAAGGAAAGCTTGTCATACTCTTGAACGGATTTATCAAAAAGACACAGAAAACACCCAAAAATGAGATTGAAAAAGCTGTTCGATTAATGAAAGAATATTACGAAGAAAAAAATAAAGAAAATGGAAACTAAAAGTTGGAAAGACATAAAAGACACCGTTTACGGTAAAAAAGGAACTGAAAGAAGAGATGAGCTTGAAAGAGACTTTGAATCCTTCAAAATTGGACTGCTTTTACGCAACGCTCGTGAAGAAAAAAACCTGACCCAAGAGCAACTTGGCGAATTGATTAACAAAAAAAGAACTTACATTTCTCGTGTGGAAAACAATGGCAGTAATCTGACTTTAAAAACTTTGTTTGACATTGTTGAAAAAGGACTTGGAGGAAAGGTTAATATTTCAATCAAAGTCTGATATAAAGTACGTTTTACAATATCGGCTATAGCAAATGCGGGCGATGGTGCTAAAATGAAAATAATCACACAAAATAAACTAACCACTAATCGGAAAGGGAAGTGCCTTGAAATCCTGCACTTGCCATAGCCAAGTACCGGCAAGGCAAAATTGACACACAGGAGTATGATTATCATATGGCCTTCCACGCCTGTGCTGAGCGCAGTCGAGGTATGTCCATTAAAAATCAATTAATATAAACAGATGAAACGCCCATGTAAAATTATTGACACATAGGAGTATGATTATCCTAGGGCGTTCCGTGTGACAGATAAAAACAAATAAAATAAACACATGAAATCTGTTTACGAAATCCACTAAAACCATATTCCACAATTTTTTATAACTTTACCTGACGCTAAGAACCATCTTCAAACACAAATCATTCAAAATACTACTAACCAAAACCTACCACATGAAAACCACACACCCTTTGACTTTTTTTACCGGCCTGATGCTATTGTTTCTGATAACAGGCTGTGGCGATGAACCACAAAAACCTAAAGCAGACATCAACGATTGGTTTGACAGCCAATACGAAGAATATTTGCAACTGCATCCGATGGAACTCACCACTCAAGGGCGAAAAGCACATTACGATAAGCTTGACGATTTGAGCCTGGAAGGCATGCTTGAAGAATTGGCTTGGCGTGAGCAAAGTGTGACAGCGCTTAAAGAAACCTTTGATTACGAAACACTCAACGAGGTTGACAAAGTGTCTTACGATTTGTGGGTGAAAGAGCTGGAACAGCAAAAAGCAGCCGTAACCTATGAAAAATTCAACTATGTGTACAACCAAATGCGAGGTTTTCATGCACAATTGCCTAATTTTCTCATCAATCTACACCGTGTAGACAGCTTGTCTGATATGCAAGCCTATATTTCGCGCATCAAAGAAATAGGCAGGGCGCTCAACCAACTTACCGATCGCGCACAAAATCAAGCAGATGCAGGTATTTTGCCGCCGCGTTTTGCCTTAGAAATCGTATTGAAACAAAGCAAAGATCTTATCAACGGACAGCCATTCAGCAAAGGTGAAAACATCGCCATTTGGACAGATGCCTTGTCTAAAATAGACCAATTGGTTGCCTCCGGAAAGATAGATGCATCTGAAGCAGATGCACTCAAAGCAGATGCAGAAAAAGCCCTTCAAGAAAACTTTAAACCGGCCTACGATCGCTTAATTGTTTGGCTCGAAAAATACATACCCGAAGCCGAAGAAAAACCCACAGGCGTCAGCAGACACCCGGGTGGTGAAGACTTCTACGCACATCGCCTACAGCAAATGACCACCACAAATTTGACAGCAGACGAAATACACAACATCGGACTCAAAGAAGTGGCGCGCATACAAAGCGAAATGGAATCCATCAAAGAAAAAGTAGGTTTCAAGGGTAGTTTGCAAGACTTTTTTGCCTTTGTCAACAAAGATTCTCAGTTTTACTACCCCAACACAGACGAAGGCAGACAAACCTATTTGGATGAATCTGAAAAATTCCTGGCTGAAATTGAACAAAAACTACCCGATTATTTCGGCATATTGCCCAAAGCTGATTTGGTGGTAAAAAGGGTAGAAGCTTTTCGGGAGCAAGATGGCGCGCCGGCACATTACAGGCAAGGTACGCCCGATGGCAGCCGCCCCGGGACTTATTACATCCATTTGTTGAATATGCAATCGCTCAACACGAGCAATTTGGAAGGCATTGCTTATCACGAAGGCAATCCCGGTCACCACATGCAAATTTCTATCGCGCAGGAGTTAACCGGTATTCCAAAATTCAGAACCCAAGGTGGTTTCACTGCCTATGTAGAAGGTTGGGCTTTGTACTCCGAACTCTTGGCAAAGGAGATGGGTCAATACGAAAATCCGTATTCAGATTTTGGCCGTTTGACCAACGAAATTTGGCGTGCTATTCGGTTGGTGCTCGACACAGGCTTGCATGCCAAAGGCTGGACAGAGGCGGATGCCATCAAATATTTTAGCGAAAATTCGCCGGTGCCCATTGGTGCCATTACCGCCGAAGTGCAGCGCTATATGGTGATTCCGGGGCAAGCCACCGGCTACAAAATCGGGATGCTCAAAATATTGGAACTTCGCCAAAAAGCTAAAGATGCCTTGGGCGACAGTTTCGACATCAAAGGTTTTCACGACACCGTACTTGGCGGAGGCGCTTTGCCATTAGACATTCTCGAACAGCTGGTGGACAAATGGATAGCCGATAAAAAGGCGGGTTGACGTTACAAATTATTTTACCTTGTTGGCCAAAGTATCGTGGTGTTCAAGCAGTAGCGAACGCAGATAGCTTCCAATAAAATTGACACCCTCAAAACCGGCTTTTTTGGCGGCCGCGTCTTCTTGTTCGAAGCTGATGCCGCCATCTGCCGCATATTCTTGCAGGTTTTGGTAACTACCTATGGTGAAATTGTCCCATGCCGGACCAAACACTCTGGTGAATATTAGATTTGGGCGGTGATTGATGTGGCTGTAGAAGACATTTTCCATTTCTCTTTGCTTCAACAACTCCGATTGTTTACCGGCCAAGGCTGTGAAAATTTCGATATGAAAAAGGTTGTAGTTGTCAAAGGCGTTGATGAAAGTTTGTAGATCCGGCCCCGAAACGATGGCTTCTTCCTGAAAACTCACCAAATCGAAAAAGGCGTCGCCATACTTTTTTTCAATGGACTGGGAAGCGGTTCTTTTGTTGGTTTCCACAGCTGAAAAATAAGAATCTAAGGCTTGTATGGGATAAATCAGCATCAAATCCCAATGGTCGCCTTGGCTGTGTCGCAGCAAATAGGGTTTTTCTATACCCAATTTTTGGTGTTGTGTCATATCCGTTTTTATCACAGAAATCAGATTGAGCAATTCGCCGGGTTTGGCCCTTAGTAAGTTTACACGATAGAGTTGGGTTTGCGCCTGTGACGTAAAAGAAGCAGCTAAAACAATCAGGGTGATAAGTATTCGTTTCATTTTTTATAATTTATAGATGGATTAAATGTGATTTTGCTTTGGGTGTTCTAAAATATGGAATCAAGAAATTTTTTTAAATATAAACCAAAAACTCTTATTGCATTATCAATGCGTTTTATGTGTTGAATGAATTTTTAAATAGGTTTTAACTAATAACGTTTTGCGTGTATGTGCAGTATGGGATTAGAAACACTTTTCTGTCCGTTTAGCACAAAGTTTCTTTGAAGCACAGGCCTTGATTTTACCGCTTCACCCGCTAGCGTTCTTGATCTTGTCGGATGTTGCATAGTTTTTTTAAAGCATAATCCCTTGATTCTAACCATCACTTAGCCGCTTTAATGGGCATGACAATATCTGCCAGTTTGATGTCCATTAATTTCAGGTTGTTGCGGATTTCATTGTCTTTCTCTCGCAACTTCTGATAAGCACGGTGGATGATTTCGATTTGCTCTTTTTCCGATTTGCCTTCTATGCGCTCAAAATCCCGCTCTGCATATTTGATAAATTCAATACCCGCTTTTTCAAAGTCTTCTTTAAAGTACAACTCCATCACCATAGCATCTATCACTTCTTCAAATAGTTTG
>JAVVDW010000020.1:0-43145 GCA_032251335.1 Flavobacteriaceae bacterium
CACGGAACGCCCTAGGATAATCATACTCCTGTGTGTCAATAATTTTACATGGGCGTTTCATCTGTTTATATTTATTGTTTTTCAAAGGTCATACTTCGACTGTGCTCAGCACAGAAATGGAATTTGCCTATTAAGATTAGGAATGCTTTTCCTGAAATAAGATTTCAAGAATTAAAGAATTGAATAAAATTTAAATGATTTCCGATTGGCAAACCAGCTGATACTTTTATCAAATGGCTTTGGATAGCCAAAAATAAATCTGATTTAGTTAGATCCACCTCTACCTCCACCTGAGGAACGTATGGCGCCACCACTTCGACCACCACCTCCGCCACCGGAACGGATGGCACCTCCACTACTTCTGCCTCCGCCAGATCGTATGGTGCCACCACTACTTCTACTTCCTCCAGTGGAGCGAATCGCACCGCCGCTACTTCTGCTTCCATCTGTGGAGCGAACAGCACCGTTGCTTCCTCTGCTCCTGATTCCGGATGAAGAGCGGGTAAGTACGCCGGTTCTCCCACCTGTATATTCCGAACGTCCGCGCGAGCCGTTACCGGATCGGATATCTCCCGTTCCTCGAGAACTTAGTCTTCCGTTTACATCCCCTCGAGTACTGGTATTGACACGACGGCTATAATAACCCGTGCTTCTGATATTACTGGTTGTTGAAACGGTTCCTCTACCATTGGTTCCTCGCGTGCCTTCTTGTGAACGTATTCTCGAAGTTGAATTCCCATCTGCACTAACTCTGTTTCTGTAGTACGAAGTATTTCGAACGTCACTAACACGTCTGCCGTTTGAATTTGTCACCGAACTGCCTCTTCTGCTTGTTGTCCTTCCGCTATTTTCTGATACCACACCGCGTGTACTGTTTACATGAGATAGGCTACCTCTGCGGCTGCTGTTGTAAGCAACATGACTGCGGCTGTGGCCAAAACCACCACCGTAGTAGTATGGATTGTAGGAATTATAAAAGCCAAATCCAAAACCTCCATATGCAAAACCAAATCCATATCTAGGATAACCATACCCATAACCGTAGTATGGACGGGCATATCCATAATAAGGTCGGTATCCAAAACCATAGCCATAATATGGGTAGCCAAAGCCATAGCCATAATAAGGATAGCCAAAACCTCCCCAATATCCTGCTCCATAACCGTAGAAAGGAGTGTAGTTGTTGTAATAGTTAATCACGACGGATTCTGTTTCATCGCCCCATCCGCCATAGCCTTCGCTGTAGGTGTAGGATTCGTTGCCAAAATTGAGGTTATCGCCTTCAAAATTGGCAGAAGAATAGCCGTCTATATCTGTAAACACTTCCGGATTGGCCGTGGTATCCACAGCGTTCATGTTAATTCTGTATTGGTTTGACTTTTCTGCAAAGTAGTTTTTGTAAAAAGATCCGGAATCTTCTCCATTTTCATTGCGTTCTACAACCTTAGATGGATAAGTATTGGTAGGCGTGTTGTAAACAACAGGCTCTCCGTAAACACCGTCTGAAACGCCTGCATATTCATAAGTACCGCAAGCCGAAGCAAACAAAAGACCTAAGGAAAGCAAACCGTAGGTTTTGATAGATTTGAATGATACTTTAAGGAAATTTTTCATGACGGTGTATTTTAATTGTTGTACAATACAAAAATAGCTAATTTTGGCGAACTATTTTTTTAATGTAATTACACAAGATTTGTGCCAAACGAATTTTTATGAGTAAAAACTTGACCACAAGAGCAGAAGATTATTCAAAATGGTATAACGAATTGGTCGTAAAAGCTGATCTTGCCGAAAACTCCGGCGTGCGCGGCTGCATGGTTATCAAACCCTACGGATATGCTATCTGGGAAAAAATGCAAGCACAGCTTGATAAAATGTTTAAGGAAACCGGACATCAAAACGCCTATTTTCCGCTATTCATACCCAAATCATATTTTTCAAAAGAAGCCAGCCATGTAGATGGTTTTGCCAAAGAATGTGCCGTGGTTACCCACTACAGGTTAAAAGCATCCGAAGACGGCAAAAGCGTGGTTGTCGATGAAAGCGCCAAACTAGAAGAGGAACTTATCGTCAGACCTACCTCCGAAACCATTATTTGGGACACCTACAGAAAATGGATTCAGTCCTATCGCGACTTGCCTTTGCTCATCAACCAGTGGGCAAACGTAGTCAGGTGGGAAATGCGAACCCGACTGTTTCTTCGCACGGCCGAATTTCTGTGGCAAGAAGGCCATACGGCTCATGCTACAAAACAAGAAGCTATAGAAGAAGCCGAAAAAATGATGCAAGTGTATGCCGATTTTGTTCAAAATTTTATGGCCATCCCTGTCATCAAAGGGACAAAAACCGCTTCAGAGCGCTTTGCCGGTGCACTAGAAACCTATTGCATAGAGGCCTTAATGCAGGACGGAAAAGCACTGCAAGCAGGCACTTCTCACTATTTGGGTCAGAATTTTGCCAAAGCCTTCGATGTTAAGTTTGCCAACAAAGAAGGCAAACAAGATTATGTTTGGGCTACCTCGTGGGGTGTTTCAACCCGACTGATTGGCGCCCTTATCATGACACATAGTGATGACAATGGCCTAGTACTGCCACCAAACCTCGCTCCGATCCAAGTAGTCATTGTTCCCATTTTCAGAAATGATGAACAGTTAGAAGCCATAAACCAAAAAGTAACCGAAATCCAAAAAGCTTTGCAACAGAGAAATATTTCTGTTAAATACGACAACCGAGACACACAAAAACCGGGATGGAAATTTAACGAATATGAGCTCAAAGGTGTACCGCTTCGTATCGCAATCGGACCTAAAGATTTGGAAAATGGCACAGTGGAACTCGCCAGACGCGACACACTCACCAAGGAAGTTATTGCTGTTGATGCAGTTGTTGATAGAATCAGTCACCTGCTGGATGAAATACAGACAACGCTGTTTCAAAAAGCGGCAAGCTATCGCGACAGCCACATCACGCCTGTGGACGATTACACAAAATTTAAGGAACTGTTGGAAACCAAAGGAGGGTTTTTAGCTGCGCATTGGGATGGAACACCCGAAACAGAAGAAGCCATCAAGCAAGAAACCAAAGCAACGATAAGGTGTATTCCTATTGGTAATACGCAAGAAAACGGCCAGTGTATATACAGCGGTAAACCCTCTACGCAAAGGGTACTTTTTGCAAAAGCATATTAAACACAAAAGCCGTTATAAATTTTATTTGAGGGCTTGCGCCTTTAAAAAATAATTGTATTTTTGCAACCGCAATTTTGCGAAAAGGTCCGTTCGTCTAGGGGTTAGGACGCCAGGTTTTCATCCTGGTAACAGGGGTTCGATTCCCCTACGGACTACAGGTTTTAGACAATCTTTGCGGTTGTTTATTTCATGTTTTAGGTTAATATAGCAGACTTTATGTCTGCAATAGGTCCGTTCGTCTAGGGGTTAGGACGCCAGGTTTTCATCCTGGTAACAGGGGTTCGATTCCCCTACGGACTACAAGAATTATTTAAAAAATTTAGATCTAAAAAGATGGCAAATCACAAATCAGCGCTCAAAAGAATTAGAAATTCCGAAGTAAAAAGACTTAGAAATAAGTACCAACACAAAACCGTTCGTAATTTGATAAAAAAATTGCGAGGTACCGAAGATGCAAAAGAGGCGCAAACCCTTTTGCCTACTGTTGCTTCCATGATTGATAAATTGGCTAAGAAAAACATCATTCACCAAAATAAAGCTGCCAATTTAAAGTCGAAACTAGCTCGTAAAGCATCGGCGGTTTCTGCATAAGGCTAACTCAAATCTGCATATATCAAAAGTTCTGGTTGTACAGCCAGAACTTTTTTGTTTATATAAAGCTACTGTTTCGTAAATTAGCCAAAAAGTTTGCTTTGGCTTCTCATTCCCTTGCGCTTAGGATATTTGATTTTTTAAAAAATTATCCGCCTTTCAACATGCTTACCCAAGGTGAGCTGCTCACCGTCTGTGAAAACATCCAAGTTTCTTACTTCGATACAAAAGACGTTATTTTTAACGAAGGTGAAAACCCCGAGAATTTATTTTATGTAGTGGCAGAAGGCGCCGTGGCTTTATACAGGTATATAGACCAAGCCGAGACTTTAATCGACATTTGTGACGAAGGAGATGCGTTTGGCTTGAGACCCCTCATCAACCACGAAAAATATCTACTTACTGCCAAAGCCATCGAAGAGTGCATTCTCTATGGCGTATCTATAGACCTGTTCAAAGACATTTATGACAAAAACCCCAAAGTGAGTAATTATCTGATTTCTTGTTTTGCTTCTTATCATCACAATTTGGAGATAGGGACTTCTGAAGTTTTGAAGAACAGCACACCCGAAAACTATGATTATTTAGACCTAAAAGAGGTCAATATCATGAAAAAACCGGCCCAATGTCCACCGGACAAAAACATTATGGAAGCCGCTGCGCTGATGACTCGAAAAAAAACAGGATGTTTGGTTGTGGTTAAATCCGGTTTGCCGTTGGGCATCATCACAGACCGCGATATTCGGTCAAAAGTTGCTACCGGAAAATTTGAAGCAACGTGCAAAGTTTCCGACATCATGTCGTCACCCGTTAAAACTTTTTCCCAAAACATTTCCATCGTTGAGGCGCAGATGGCCATGCTCAATCACAGCATCGGACACCTTTGCATCACCAAAGACGGCACCACGGATTCTAAGGTAATTGGTGTAGTTTCAGACAGAGACGTCTTGGTTTTACAAGGCAATAGTCCAACCGTGTTGATGCGCGAAATTAAAAGAACGGATAACGTCAAATCGCTTCGTTTAATCAGACAAGCTGCCAACAAATTGCTCGAAAGTTATCTCAATCAAAACATTCCCATCCTTTTAGTATCTAAAATTATTTCTGACATCAACGACGGCATCCTCAAACGGGTCATAGAATTGTCTTTAGAAGATTTTGAAAAACCGCCTTGCAAATTTACATGGATGAGTATTGGCAGCCAAGGCCGACAAGAACAATTGCTGATGACGGATCAAGACCACGCTTTGGTTTTTGAAAATGTTTCGTCCGAAAAACATCAAATCGTAAAAGACTATTTTCTGAAGTTGGCAAAATCCGTTTCCAAGTCGCTCAATATTATAGGATTTGAATACTGCGGAGCCGGTATGATGGCCTCAGACCCGCGTTGGTGTCTTTCACTGGAAGAATGGCAAAATCGGTTTTACAGATGGATTAACGAACCCGGAGACGAAGAAATCATGATGTCGTCCATTTTTTTTGATTACAGGCCTGTTTTTGGCGATTTCAAATTGACAGATGCCCTGACGGATTACATTCTAAACCGCTTAGACAAAAACGAAGTGTTTCTGACTTCGCTCGGCAACAACACCTTGCGAAAACCAACACCTTTAGGCTTTTTCAGACAGTTTCTTTTAGAAAAGGACGGCGAACACAAAGACAGTTTTGACATCAAAGTAAGGGCGTTGATGCCACTCATCGATGCCGCTCGTATGCTCATTTTAGAACACGGTGTCCGCTCGTTTAACAACACCATTCAACGCTATGAAAAGCTTTGTGAACTCGAGCCGCAAAACCGCGAACTGTATCAAGAATGCATAGAAGCTTTTCGGGTTTTTCTCCATTATAGAACCAAACAAGGTTTGGCGAATAAAGATTCAGGAAGATTTATCAAATTGGAAAATTTGACAAAAATGGATCGGGTAATTCTTAAAAATTCGTTTTCTGCCATTTCAGATATACAAGAAGTACTTAAAATTCGTTTTAAACTCTATTATTTCTAAAAACACCCAATGGTCTTTCGAAGCCTCGTAATATTTTTTTTAATTCTTCACACAACTGTTTTACATGCGCAAGAGCAACTTTCTTACCAAATAGAAGCCGCTACTTACTTAAGTTCGGAAGACAATTTACCGTTTTGGATGCAAGCCAACCGGCAAGGAAAGGTTCGCAAAGAAGACCAAGCCCAATTGTATTTGAGCCTGCTTTACGATTTTAAAGAAAAACCGACAGACAAGCTCAATTTTTCTGCAGGTGCAGATCTATTGGCTTTTACGGAAAGTAAACAAAACAAAGTTGAGATAAACGCACTTTACGCAGCAGTTACCTATCAAAAAATACTATTGACAGCCGGTAGTAAACAAATAACGGAACAATACGGCGGCCTATCGTCCAGCAACGGAAACATTATTTTTTCGGGCAATGCACGACCCATTCCTGGTGTTTGGCTGGAAACGGACGGATATTGGAAAGTGCCTTTTGTAGGCGAAAAACTAAGCTTTAAAGCGGCCTTCGGTAATGGTTATTTGTTCGATGATCGGTTTGTAGAGGATGCGCAAATGCACCACAAGAGTCTCGAGTTTAAATGGCAATTATCAGAAAAATCATCGCTCCTATTTGGCGTGGAAGACTACGCCATTTGGGGAGGCACATCGCAAGAACTAGGTCCACTTCCCAAAGATTTTAGCGATTTTTTACGGGTGGTAGGCGGACTATCCGGAAGTGGCGATTCTCCGGAAGGAGATGCCATCAATGCACTTGGAAATCACATTGGTGCTTACCGGCTTGAATATCAAAAACAAACCCAAAACTTCAACCTGAACTTGTATTGGTCTCATCCGTTCGAAGACACTTCCGGACGTGAGTTAAACAACATAGAAGATGGCTTGTACGGCGTTTTTATCGATTTTAAAAAGCCTGAGAGTGTACTTTCAAAATTGGTGTTTGAATTTACCTACACCAAAGACCAAAGCGGCAAAGGACAGATTGACGGCTTTGATGATTTTTTCAACAACACCATTTATCGCTCCGGATATACTTTTTTTGGCCGCACCATTGGTTCTCCGTTTTTTACTCCCAAAGAAATAGACGAAAACGGCCTCACGCTGGGTGTGCAAAACAACAGTTTTATTGCCTACCACCTCGGATTTTCGGGAAAACTTCGAAAGCACTTGTATTACAAAAGCCTTATGAGTTTGTCGTTTAACGAAGGAACAAAAAGTCTTCGTTTTGACGAAAGCCGTACCCAATTTTCCTCGCTTTTAGAAATAGACTACAAGCCCGATGCGTGGCCTATCTTTGTTTCTGCGGGCTTCGGGTGGGATGAAGGCAACCTGTTTGACGATACTGTAGGCGTTTATTTTAAAATCGTAAAAACAGGATTCTTTTAATTTGTTCAAAATACCAAAACAAAATTGTTTATTTGCAAAAAAAAACGATTATGCGTATCTTCATCACAGGCTTACTTTTTTTGGGTATCTTCTTTCAGTCACAGGCACAAGATACCATTCCGCCTTGCGATTACAAGGCCAACATCGATTCCGATATACTAAAATTGAAACTCACCAAGGAATATTTGGTCTGGTTTAAAAATTTGGGGGCCATGACAGAATACATCGAACTTTCGCTCACGCGCAACGATTCTTTAGAATTTGTAAACCTCACCAAAACTAAGATAGACAACCGCGTTGAGAATGATTCTGTCTGCCTTACTGCCAATTCCAGACTCTATCTTCAGGTTCAAAACAGTAAAATTGCCGTTTTGCCTTATGTAGATCAAAATCAATGTTCTAAAATCTACCCTTTGGAAGAAACCGGAGAAGAATTGATGAGCGTGGGCGGTGCTTTTTTGATAACAGCCGATGCCAAAAAAATCATCGGCAATTCCCCCGTCAATTTTATGCGCATTGCGGTGAATGACAGTCTCAACCTAGATTATGTGCTAAAAGAACACCTGACGGATCAAAAATTCGGGATCGAATCTTTCCCTGAAAAATATTTTCTGGAAAATTTAAAATGTATTGATTGATAATAAAAAAAACTTGCAAGAAAAAAAGCCGTTTTCCTTAAATAAGAAAACGGCTTTTTTTTGGTGATCGCGACAGGATTCGAACCTGTGACCGTCTGCTTAGAAGGCAGATGCTCTATCCAGCTGAGCTACGCGACCAAGATGGTGTTTTTAAAAAATACATTTTTAAAACGCGTGCAAATATAAGCCTGACTTTTTAACCTCACAAATATAATTATTCCTATCAACAACTTATTTGATGTGATTTCAAAAAAACCATCAAAATTCGAGAGAAAAAACCTGTATTAATCGTAAATTTGAAAAAGCACAAACAGTTTATTTATGCCGGAAAACCTTCCCTTCATTGCCGCTTTATTGGCATCAATGCTCCATGTCATCGCCGGTCCGGATCACTTGGCAGCCGTGATGCCGTTTGCCGTAGAAAGCAAACGAAGTGCTTGGAAAATTGGCGTGTTTTGGGGATTTGGTCACTTGGCAGGAATGCTCAGTATCGGCTTATTGTTTATGATATTTAAAGAATTTATTCCCATAGAAGCCATCTCAAGTCATAGTGAAAAATTAGTGGGATTTGTGCTGCTTTTTATCGGATTTTGGTCTTTCTACAAAATTTTCAAAAAATCGGACAAGCACAAACATGTACACATCCATGCTAATGAATCGAAAGCCATACACAGCCACGACCATCTGCACGCCTCCCACGCTTCTCACGAACACCACCACCAAAAGCCTGTAAGACAAAGTTTTACTGTATCTTTCTCTGTTGGGTTTTTACACGGCTTGGCCGGCGTGGCACACTTTATACTGTTTTTACCGATGTTGAGTTTTGTAAACCCATTTGACGGCCTTTTCTATATGATTGGCTTTGCACTAGGCGTCCTGTTTGCCATGTCGGGTTTTACGTTTGTGGTTGGCCGCATCGCTGTTTTTTCGAAAAGCGAGCACAACGAAGTGTTTTTTAATGGCATCCGACTTACAGCGGGCTTATTCGCTGTTGTGGTAGGGACTTATTGGTTGTTTTTAAATTAGCAAATACGCGGCAGCTGTTCACCCACCAAAGGACTTACAATTCTCTTACCGCCTATCATACTTTCCATGACTACTTTTTTGGGATGTTCTGTGGTAAATTCCCCGATGATAGCGGCCGCTTTCCCTTTCTCGTCGCAGTGCATCATCTCCAAAACAGCCTCTGCTACCGAAGCATCAACGACGCTGACAAAAACACCTTCATTGGCCACGTACAACGGATCCAACCCGAGCATCTCGCAGGCGGCAGCCACCTGTTTTTCGATGGGGAAAAATCTTTCGCCTAAGGCGACTCCCAAATGGGTGTCTGCGGCAATTTCGTTGAGTACCGTAGCCAAGCCACCGCGCGTTGGGTCGCGAAAGAGTTTGATGCCGCTTCCAAAAGTATCCAGCAGCTTACTAACTATAAAATTGAGGTTTGTCGTATCACTTATAATCTCCGTTTCAAATTCGAGTCCTTCACGCTCGCTCATAATCGCCATGCCATGTTGTGCCAAATAACCGTTGATGATTATTTTATCACCCGATTGAATCCGGCTTACATCAATGGCAGCTTTGGGATGTTTACGACCAAACCCTGTGGTGTTGATAAAAATCTTGTCGCCTTTGCCTTTTTCCACCACCTTGGTGTCTCCTGTGATGATTTGCACCCGGCTTCTCTTTGCTGCTTCGCTTACAGATTTTACGATAGCTTCAAAATCTGTAAGAAGCAGTCCTTCTTCTATGATAAACGCCAAGGAAAGGTACTGCGGTATGGCACCACACATTGCGACATCATTTACCGTTCCATTTACAGCCAATTCGCCTATGTTTCCGCCCTTAAAAAAGATGGGGGTAATCACAAAACTATCTGTTGAAATGGCAATTTCTCCATTTAAATTCACTATGGCACCATCGTGTTTCTTATCGAGATAGGGATTGCTAAACGTTTTAAAAATATAGGTATCTAACAATTCTCTGGTCAATTCGCCACCACTTCCGTGTCCTATGTGAATGTTTTCTAACTTGCTCATATTTTGACATTTGGTTGTTGGGCAAAATGATAATAGGCTGCGCAGGCACCTTCCGAGGAAACCATGGGTGCGCCCAAAGGATTTGCCGGTTTACAAACATTTCCAAACTGACTGCACTGATGTGGTTTTTTGATACCTTTCAAAATTTCACCTGCAATACACAACTGGTTTTCAGGTGATTGTAAGTGTTCAATATCAAACTTAGCAGCTGCATCATATTTTTTATAAGCGGGCGTCACCACATAGCCGCTGTTTGGTATTTTACCAATACCTCGCCATTCGCGATCACCTACTTCAAATACTTTTTTAATGACATCCTTAGCCGCTTTGTTTCCTTCCGGTTTCACAACCCGCGCATACTGATTTTCCAATTTCGCTTCTCCTTTTTCCAACTGATTTACAGCCATATAAATCCCTTGTACCAAATCTAGCGGTTCAAAACCGGTGACTACGATGGGAATTTTATACCGCGCCACCAAAGGATAATACTCTTGAATGCCCATGATGGCACACACATGGCCTGCTGCCAAAAAAGCGTCAATCTTACAAAATTCGTCTGTGAGGATGGCCTCCATAGCCGGTGGCACCAAAACATGAGAAGTTAAAATGGAGAAGTTATTCAGCCCTTCTTTTTCCGCATGCAACACCGACAGCGCGTTTGCAGGTGCCGTTGTTTCGAAGCCTACGGCAAAAAAGACGACTTCTTTTTGCGGGTTTTGACGGGCGATGGAAACCGCTTCAATCGGAGAATACAAGATGCGGAGATCTCCTCCGTTTGATTTGGCTTCCTGTAAACTTTTTTTGCTCCCCGGCACGCGAATCATATCTCCAAACGAACAAACAATCACCCCTTTTTCCAACAAGGCGACGGCTTTGTCTATTAAGTTTACCGGAGTCACACATACCGGACAGCCCGGTCCGTGAATCATCCTAACGTGTTCGGGCAACATTTCCAAAATACCATTTCTGACCAAACTATGCGTCTG
Organism: Flavobacteriaceae bacterium; assembly: GCA_032251335.1. Taxonomy (GTDB): domain Bacteria; phylum Bacteroidota; class Bacteroidia; order Flavobacteriales; family Flavobacteriaceae; genus UM-FILTER-40-17. The sequence goes on from JAVVDW010000020.1 coordinate 10,829, forward strand.
TCCGCCACAAATTTCCATGATATTCCAGGGTCGCGTGGCTAATTTTCGCAACTGTTTTAAAAGGCTTTGCGTGGCTTCTAAATTCCTGTATTCTTCTAAATATTTCATAGTTTTCGGTTGATATGAAGATGATACATCAGTTGGCCTAAGGCGATATTTTCATCATTGGGAGGTACTGCTTCATGAAAAAACAAGGCTACATGATTTGGCGCCAACGTCCTTAGAAAATCAACCAAAATGGTGTTTTGAAAAACACCTCCGGAAAAGGCTATTTTTTGATAGCCCGATGCCCCGGCAAAATCTAAGATGTAGTTGGCCAATGTAAAGATGAAATTCGCAGCAATTTGTGGTTTTGGCACTCCTCTGTTGAGTTCATTGCAGGCAAATTGAAGTATATAAGATCCGGAAAATGCATCTTGAGCATGGTTGAGATAATTGACACAATTTTCAAAATTGGCTTCAACAATCAAATTTTCCAACATCATAGCTGCCTGGCCTTCATAAGTATTGTAATCGGTCAAATCTAAAAGAGCGGCAACGGCATCAAAAAGCCTTCCCACCGAAGACGTTTTGAGGTTGTTTGGTCGTTTCATGCTTTTGTAGAAGTTGTATTCAGCAGGTGTGAACTTAGAACCGGTTTTGCAATCGACATTATCTTTGGATAGCGACAGCAATGACAAGCGAGGTTCTTTGGCCATTTTATCGCCGGCCAACCAATCAAAATATTCCAAGTGATGGATTCTTTCTATGCTTTGATTTTGGTATGAAAAAAATTCGCCACCCCATATCTGTCCGTCATCACCGTAACCCGTTCCATCAAAGACAACACCTAACACGCGATCATCAAACAGCTGATGTTCGCCCAAGACCGCTGCAAAATGTGCTTGGTGATGCTGAATGTCAACTTTTGGGATGCGCCACTGTTCCGCAAGTGTTTTTGCTTGCCTGTTGCAATTGTAAGACGGATGTTTGTCTGTGAGCAAAACTGTCGGTTTTGTGTTGAAAACGGTTGCGTAATTGTCTATGGTTTGCGAAAATCTTTTATAAACTTCATAATTTTCCAAATTGCCCAAATAAGCACTTACATAGGCATAGGTATTTGGCATAAAAGCAATGCTGTTTTTGAGGTCGGCACCCAAAGCCATCGGTTTATTGGTTGTGCTTTTTATGGGTTTTAAATAGTTGGGTGCATAGCCTCTGGCACGCCTTAATAATATAGGTTTCTGACTGGTTTTTGAAAATTTAACCACCGAGTCATCTTGCGGATGGATGATTTTCAAGTTGTGGCAAAGAAAAAAATCGGCTACACCGTTCAGTTGAGAATGTGCCTCTTGATTTTGACTCAAAATTGGAGAACCGTGTATGTTTCCGCTGGTGGCTATTAGCGGAAAATCTACTGCGGTTGCAAGCAATTCCAAAATGCCCGTGGTGGGCAGCATCACGCCCATCTGCTGAAGTCCGGGGGCTATGATGTGTAGTGGTAAATTCCCGTTGTAATTCTTAGAAGATAACAACACTATAGGACGCGCAGGCGATTCTAGAATTTTTCTTTCGGCAGTTGACAACTGAAAAGACTGTTCCAAAGCCTGCATATCTTTAAAAAGCACCGCCAGAGGTTTTTCCGGCCGCTGTTTTCTTGTTCGAAGTTTGGCAATAGTGTTTGCATCATCGGCACGGCAACAGAGCAAAAACCCGCTATTGTTTTTTACGGCGCATATGTAATGCGCTGACAACTTTTTGGCAATCTCAGTGAACATGTTTTTTTGTGCAATGGGCAAAGTGTTCCCTTTGTTGTCAAATAATTGCCATGAAATACCACAATCCGGACAGCTGTTTGTTTGAGAGTGAAACCTGCGGTTCGCCGGATCTTCGTATTCATTTCTGCACGACGGGCACATGGAAAAATCATCTGCGGTGGTATGTTCCCTATCGAACGGAAATTGCTGAGTAATAGACCAACGCGGCCCGCAATGCACACAGGTTGTAAAAGCATACCCAAAGCGCCTGTTGTTCTGGTCGTGAATTTCAGATGTACAGTTTTCACAAATGGCAAAGTCCGGCGTCAAAAGTGCGTTTAGTTGTGTGCCTTTTGTTGAAGGTTTTATCAAAAAATCTGGCATTTCTGTCAAGGGAACTTCTCGGACTTCGCAGTTGGTAATAGCGGCCAGTGGTGGTGGATGTTGCAAGAGCACATCTGTAAATTTTTGAAGGGCAGTTGTTTCACCTGTAGCCAAAATAGTGACCCCTTGTCCATCGTTCTGAACCTGGCCTACGATGTGCGTTTTTCGCGCCAAACCATATACAAACGGTCTAAACCCGATACCTTGTACGAGGCCGTTGACGGTTATATGGATAGATTTTCGCATGTGTTAGGTTCTAAATCGAGGTTAGTTGAAGGCAAGCTTACTATGCGTTGCGATGTGCTATAAGATTAAAAATTTTTTGCGGCAAATATTTGAGTGCTTCACGCACCGAAGCTGACAAGCTTACCGACATGGGATCTATTTTAGAAATTGAAATTGTAAACAGAAACATATTGGGTGTTTTTTCTAAAATATATAAGGCTTCAATCATGTCTTTTAAACCGACGTCGTGTACGCTGAGCGCACTGGGAAAATCTGATGCAAATTTGGGCTTTATCAAACTGATGGTTCCATCCGGTTTTCCGTCCATGGTGGCATCGATAAAAATGACGTTTTTGTAGGATTCTATACAATTGAGCAATAAAAAACCACCCGTACCACCATCCAAAATATCCACATTTTCAGGCAGTTGCTCTTCAGACATTTGCCGTATCAAGTGAACCCCCACGCCTTCGTCTCCCATCAGGTAATTGCCCACGCCCAAAATGAGTGTGCACTCCGATTTGTCTTTTTCAAAAAAATAGGCATCGCTGCTAATCGCCAAGGGTGAAGTGTTTGTTGGTTGCATACTTTTTTATTTACATCTCGGGTTCTTTCTCCGTTTTTGCTTTTGACGCTTTCTTTTTAAACCTTTCTTTTGCAACAAACTTATAGCCCCCAAACATGGAAGAGACCTCTCCTCTACCCTCAAGCCAGTCGTGGTAGAAAACAAGATAGACATGAATCAGTGCAAAAAAGATAAAAATCCACATCGTAATATGATGAATCGCACGTGTCATAAACTCACCGCCCAACATGGGTGAAACCCAAGCAAATAATTTGGGGAGCCACCAAGTACTCATGTCTGCATAGAGCGAAAAGCCGGTAAAAACCATGACGAGTGCCATAAAAAACATCACTACATACGACAAAATTGCTACGCTATTGTGTCCAATACTGATATCTTTTAGGTGGTGAACTTTTTTGTTTTGAAGCAAAACATCAACCATGAGTACGTGCCAAACATTTTGCCAAAACTCTTTCCTGAAAGGCCAAAAGGCGCGCCAATGCGCATATTTGTTTCCGACAAATGCCCAATAAACCCGCAACAGCATATTGAAGAAAAAAACATAGGCCGATGCAAAATGAATAAAACGGACAATGCCGAAATTTTGTACAAAAGTAGGCTCAACCCTAGACATTAAAGCGGGTGGATTGGCAATCAGAAATCCGGTGAGTATCAGCAGTGTGACAGCCAAGACATTGACCCAGTGAAAAATTCTCACGGGCAATTGCCAAACCAATACGCGTTTAAAATTTCGTGTTTCCATCTTGAGGGGTTTTAGACATCACAACTTGATAGGTTATTTACCTGGGAGAGGTGTTTGCCGTGCTCGTCGTACAAATGCACCGCACAAGCGATGCAAGGATCAAACGAATGTATGGTTCGGATAATTTCCAATGGCAATTCGGGATCTGCGACAGGTGTGCCAATCAGGCTAGATTCGTACGCAGACCTTTGTCCTTTGGGATCGCGGGGTGAGGCATTCCACGTGCTGGGAACAACCAGCTGATAGTTGGCTGTCTTTTGGTCTTTAATTTGAATCCAGTGCGCCAGGGCACCTCTTGGTGCCTCCATATAGCCAACACCTTTGGTTTCTGTCGGCCAGCTTGAAGGTTCCCACTTTTCTGTATTGGCCATGCGTTCATCGCCATTTTTGATGTTGTTCATCAGGTTGTTATAGAATTCCATTGTCCAATTGGCAACCAATTGGGTTTCTATGCCACGTGCGGCGGTGCGTCCTAAGGTGGAGAACAAGGCATCAACCGGTACGTTTAAGTGTGCTAACGCAGCGTTTACCGCTTCTTGTATCTCCTGGTTGCCCCTGCCGTACCCGACCAATAAACGAGCGAGCGGCCCTACTTCCATAGGCAAGCCTTTCCATCTTGGGGTTTTGATAAAACTGTATTTTTGCGTAACATCTAAATGTTCGTAAGGCGGTTTTGGCCCTGAATAGTTGATGTTGGTCTCGCCCGACCACGGGTGTTTACCTTTGTCATCGCCGTCGGAATAATTGAACCATGAGTTGTTGACAAACTCTTCTATTTCGCCGTTGTTTCTGTGATCTACATCGTGTACTTTAGACAAATCTCTGTTAAGAATTACACCTTGCGGAAATTTAAAACTAGAAACATCTGCAAAGCCGTTTGTAGGGAAATCGCCGTAAGACATATAGTTTCCAAATCCTTTGCCGATGCTTCCCCAATCTTTGTAGAAAGAAGCAATAGCCAACAAATCCGGAATATACACCTGTTCGATAAAGTCTTTTCCCTGTTGCAAGAGCTTGCCTACATAGGCAAGCCTTTCTGCATTCAAGCCACCCGGACTTTCTGTATTGATGGCACAAGCCATACCGCCAACTAGGTAGTTTGGATGCGGGTTTTTACCGCCAAAAATGGTATGGACTTTAACGATTTCTTTTTGCCATTCGAGTGCTTCCAGATAGTGAGCCACTGCTAGCAGATTTACTTCTGCCGGCAGCTTCATTTGTGGATGTCCCCAATATCCGTTGGCAAATATGCCCAGCTGACCGCTTTCTACAAACTTAGTCACGCGTTTTTTAATATCGGAAAAATAGCCCGGTGAACTTTTGGGCCATGAAGAAATACTTTGTGCCAATTCAGAAGTTTTGGCCGGGTCTGCTTGTAATGCGTTGACTACATCTACCCAATCCAAGGCATGCAGGTGATAAAAGTGTACGGCATGATCGTGCATATACAAAGCGCCTTCCATGATGTTTCGAACCAATTCTGCATTGGGCGGTACGCTGATGCCGATGGCATCTTCAACGGCTCTTACAGAGGCCAAGGCATGTACGGTAGTACAAACTCCACAAGTGCGCTGCACAAAGGCCCACACATCGCGTGGGTCGCGTCCTTTTACAATGGTTTCAATACCTCTAACCATCGTACTCGAACTAAAGGCATCTACAATCACACCATCTTTGATTTCCGCCTCTATACGCAGGTGACCTTCAATACGGGTTATTGGGTCTACAACTATTCTATTTGCCATGATAATGGAATTTAAAAGTCAATATTTTTATCATTTTCAATACCGCGATCTATACGGCTTTTCACCTCTTTGCGCTTGGTGATGGTAGCGCCTATTGCATGTGCCGCAATACCACCCACAAGTGCTGCGCCGGCTATGGCACCAACTGTGTCAGCCGAAGCTTCTTTGGCAAAACCGGGTATATTGGTCAATCTTTCATAAAACGGCCCGTTATCCCAAAAATCGTCTTCGCTGCAACCGATACATCCATGTCCGGATTGAATGGGGTAACTGACCCCGTTGTTCCATTTGATGGTGCCGCAGGAATTATAGGTCATCGGACCTCTGCATCCTACTTTGTACAAACAATAGCCTTCTTTGGCATTTTGATCGTCGAAGGTTTCAGCAAACAAGCCGGCGTCGTAATAGGGCCTTCGGTAGCAGCTGTCGTGTACGCGTTTGGCATAAAACGCTTTTGGGCGACCCATTCTATCGAGTTCGGGTAATTTTCCAAAAGCCACGACGTGTACGATAATTCCGGCCATAACTTCGCCTATAGGCGGACAGCCCGGGACGCGAATAATCGGTTTGTTTTTAACAATTTTATGAATGGGGGTCGCTTCGGTGGGGTTTGGTGCGGCCGCCTGCACACAACCGTTGGAAGCACAACTGCCCCAAGCGATGATGGCTTTGGCACCTGCCGCCGCTTCCAAAAAGGCTTCCTTAGCGGTACGCCCGGCTATACAACAGTAGTTCCCGTCATCGCCCAATGGGACAGAGCCTTCCACGCAGAGGATATATTCGCCTTTGTATTTTTCCATGGTGGCGTGCTTGGCCGCTTCGGCTTGGTGTCCGGATGCTGCCATGAGCGTGAGTGTGTAGTCTAGGGATATTTTATCTAAAATAATATCCGCAACTATGGGATGGTCTGAGCGAATAAATGATTCGCTACAACAGGTACATTCCTGATAGTGCTCCCAAATCACAGGCAAACGATAACTCGTCTCCAAAGATTTGGCAATTTGTCCCACCATGCTTGTCTCCAAACCCATATAGGCCGCTATATAGGTAGCAAACTTCATAAAATCGCGTCGGTTGTAACCTTGCTTTATGATGCTGTCATAGTAGGTTTCTTGAACAGCTGTTTTTGTGTCCATAACTGATGTTATAATAATTATTAAGTTAAGATAGAATATGTTAGGGTTAAATTTGTATGGATTTGAAACCCTAAATGTAAAAACTCATAAAATTCTTTAACATGACATATATCATGTTTTTAAAATTAATATTCCAGTAGTTTTACAATTCTCTTGAATTGATAATGCTGTACTTACATTCTAAAAGCATTGAAATTTATTTTTACTAACTTGTTATAAATTTAAAAAAAATGAAAGCACTCGTGTTTAACGGTGATCACAAAATTGCCCTAGAAGAAAGAAAAATGCCTAAGATTGACAAACCCACAGATGCAATCATCAAAGTGTTAAAAACCACTATCTGCGGGACCGATTTGGGTATTTACAAAGGAAAAAACCCAGAGATAACTTTGGGAAGAATTTTAGGTCATGAAGGCATTGGTATTGTTGAAGAAGTTGGCGAAAGCGTGACTCAATTTAAAAAAGGTGATAAAGTGATTATATCCTGTATCACCTCTTGTGGCTCTTGTGAATATTGTAAAAAACAATTGTATTCCCATTGCAAAGATGGCGGCTGGATATTAGGCTATATGATAGATGGTGTTCAAGCTGAGTATGTTCGCATTCCACATGCAGACAACAGTCTGTATAAAGTTCCCACTACAATTGATGATGAAATTGCTGTTTTGCTGAGCGATATACTACCAACTGGGCACGAAATAGGTGTACAGTATGGAAACGTAAAACCCGGTGACACCATTGCCATCGTTGGTGTAGGACCTGTCGGAATGTCTGTCTTACTGACTTCTCAATTTTATTCTCCTTCGATAATTATTGCCATCGACATGGATGAAAACAGACTAAAACTTGCCAAAGAACTTGGCGCGACCCACACCATCAACAGTGCCTCTGAAAACGTTTTTGAGGAAATTAAAAAAATAGCTGAAGAAGGCGTAGATGTTGCCATCGAAGCCGTTGGTATTCCTGCAACCTGGGATATCTGTCAGAAAATTGTAAAACCGGGCGGTCATCTTGCAAACGTTGGCGTACACGGCGTGAAGGTTGATTTTGAAATACAAAAGTTGTGGATTAAAAACCTCACCATTACTACCGGATTGGTGAATACCAACACGACACCCATGCTAATACGATCGGTTTCTGCAAATAGATTTGATTTAAAGAAAATGATTACACATCGATTCAAACTCTCTGAGATTGAAAAGGCTTATCAAGTGTTTTTGAATGGCGCAAAAGAAAAAGCTATGAAAATCATTATTGATGTCGATTAGTTGAAAATACAATTTCAATCTTCATTTCCTATTTCAAAAAGTTTATTTCCTCTGGGATATTCAAATTTGAAAACGACCATTCATTTGAGTATTTTTTATGTTGAAATATTTTTAAAAACGAACAAAATCCATTAACATGACATAAATCATATTTTGAACTTTTTATTCCTGCTACTTTTATAAGCTGATATCATTGATATTCAATTAACGCCAAAAAACTATGCACGAATTATCGATTGCTATGGGAATCGTAAAAATAGCGGAGGATGAGGCAGCCAAAGCCGGTGCGAAACAGGTTGAACTGATTGAATTGGAGATTGGTGCTTTGGCCGGAATTGATTTTGAATCGCTCGAATTTGTTTGGCCTGCTGCCGTGAAAGACACCGTTTTGGAATTTGCGATCAAAAAAATAAACACCATCAAAGGCAAAGCCAAGTGTGTAGATTGTGATACCGTTTTTGAGGTTTCGCAATTGTATGATTCTTGCCCGGAGTGCAGTAGCAATTTTAAAGGCATCATTCAAGGAAAAGAATTGCGCGTAAAAGCGCTTGAAGTAGTCTAACCCATTAAAAAATAATATTATGTGCGGAACTTGTGGTTGTAGCGGCGGGGAAAATGGCGTAAGCATTCATGACCCTAAAGCAGTAAAAGAACACGAAGCTGTACACCTCCATTACGGTGAACACAGTCATTCGCATGCGCATGTCCATGAAGGGCACGCCCACACCCATGAGCATGACCACGATCACGACCATACGCACCATCACAAAAAAGTGATTGACGTTGCACAAGATATTTTGCACCACAACGATGTGATGGCCGCCCGAAACCGCGGTTATTTTGAGGCAAAAAACATCTTCGCGCTCAATTTGGTCAGTTCGCCCGGCTCCGGAAAAACATCTTTATTGGAACGAACCCTGAAAGATTTGAAAACGGAAATCCCGTTTTTTGTGATTGAAGGCGATCAACAAACCTCTAACGATGCCAACCGCATTGCCGCCATCGACATCCCTGTGATACAAATCAATACCGGAAAAGGCTGCCATTTGGAAAGTGATACCATTTATGACGCCGTTAAAAAATTGAACATTACCGATAACGCCATATTGATGATTGAAAATGTTGGGAATTTGGTCTGTCCATCTATGTTTGATTTGGGCGAATCCAAACGCGTGGTTATCATCAGCACTACTGAGGGCGAGGATAAACCAATCAAATATCCGGACATGTTCCACACCTCCGATTTGTGTATCATCAACAAAATAGATTTGCTGCCCTATGTGCATATTGATATTGAAAAACTGAAACAATACGCACTGAAAGTCAACCCAAAATTACAATTCATAGAACTCTCCGCCACCACCGGAGAAGGCATGAATGCTTGGTATTATTGGCTCAGAGAACATAAACTAAAATAAAAAAACGATGTGTTTATCTATTCCCGGAAAACTGATAGAAATCACCAACCAACTCGACGATACCTTTAGGGTAGGTAAAGTTTCCTTCGATGGCATTGTCAAAAAAGTGAGCCTCACCTTGGTGCCAGAGGCAAAAATCGGTGATTATGTGATGGTACATGTTGGCGCTGCCATCGGTATCGTAGATGAGGAGGAAGCCAAAAAAACTTTCGAACTACTCAAGCAACTCGATGAGCTGCATGAATTGGAAAATCAATAAAAATTTTCGCAAATTAATAAAGCTCCCTTGCCCTATTTTGAAATTTCTGATCAAAACCCCAATTTTCCTCCGGCCTACTTTGCGGATTCGGACGGATTGGTGGCTGTAGGCGGCGATTTGACAGCTGAAAAACTGCTAGAGGCTTACACCTGCGGCATCTACTTTTGGCACCATCCCATGAAACGCATACAATGGTGGTCGCCCGATCCGAGGCTGGTTATCCGTCTTAAAGATTTTGAACCCTCAGAAGACTTTAGCGAACTTCAAAAGGCGTATTCCTTTGAGTGGGACATCAAATTACTGACTGTTTTAGATTTTTGCAAACAAACGCACAACCGTGACGGTCAGTGGACGCATGCCTCTGTTACAGGCAGAATGGCACGTTGTTTTGAAGCATTGCACCAAAGGGGTGTTCTAAAAACCGCAGCAGTTTACCGAGAAAATATATTGGTCGCTGGCATCATAGGTGTCGCACTCGGACGTATGTTTTTTGGCGAATACTTGGTTTCATCAGAAAGTGAAGCTAACCGATTTTGCATGCTGAGTGTAATGCAAACCCTCAAACGAGAAAAATTTGAAATCATCGACTTGCAAAAGGAAACGATGGCTATGGAAGGCATAATTCCTGATGAGATGTCGCGTCTGGAGTTTGTAAATCTTTGCAAAGAAAAAACGAAAAATTGATATAAAATAGTTACGAAATATGGCACCCTCTTACGAACAAATCGTCATCCATGCCGAATCTGCAAAAGCGGCTCAAAACACTTCCAAAGCTATTGAGCTTTACGAAAGTGCGCTTACGAAAACGCACACAGTGGCCAACCAGATTGAATTGTGCACCACATTGGGAAAATTGTATCTAAAAACAAATGACACACAGCAAGCGGCAGAACATTTTATAAAAGCTCTGCATTTATTTGAAGTCTTTTCTATTGAACAGCCTGTGGAGAAGGCCATTCTGCACAACAATTTGGCGCATGCCTTATTGCACCAAAACACGGAAGATGCGCTACAAAATTACGCAGCTGCTCTTGCCATTTTTATGGAATTGAAGGACAAAAACGAAAAATATAACACACACGCGGCCAACACGGCATTTGCCATGGGAGAAGCTTTTATGAAGCTTAGAAAATTGTCGCAAGCAAAACAAACTTACAAACAAGCCATTGCATTATACGAAAGCCTGAAGTTGAGTAACTATGAAGAGTTTTCTGCCCGCGCACAGTATCAATTGGGTGCCATTTACCAGGAAGAAAACTTGTTTTTAGATGCAAAGAACCATTTTAAAAAAGCCTACGAATACTTCGCAAAGCTCGCATATAACGATTTGCGTTTTGAACCCTATCAGGCGGCCGCTTGCAACAACCTCAGTGTGTGTTTCAAAGATTTGGGGATGTATGACGAAGCCCTGAAATATTATCAAAAAACACTTACCACATACACCAATTTATCTGAGGACAATGCCGAATTTGTGCCATACGTTGCTTCTACTTACACTGCCATAGCTATTTTATATGCCCAGCTTAAAAATTATAAAACAGCTTTAAAAAACGAAAAATACGGCAGGCGGATTTATGAATTCCTCACCGAAGAAACGCCCGAAAAATACAAACACTACTGGGCTACTTCCTATCACAATTGCGGTGTTTTTGCTTTGGAAGACCAAAATCTGGAGAAAGCCGAAAAATATTTTAAAATTGCATTGAAAATGAGAAAAGAACTGGCCAAACAAGAAAAAATATTCGAGGCAGACGTCTGCGTCACGGCACTGAATTTATTGGAAACCTATCAAACAAATGAAGCCGTAAAACCCCAGAATAAAAAAGAAAAGTGTCTGAAAATACTATCGGATCTCGAAAAGATACTGCCGCAACTCAACCAAGAAAAACCTGTGGTCAAAAGCATGAAAAGCGATGTTGCTTATTACAATAATATATTGAAAACCAAAAACTAAGCGTCCAAATTATCGATATTGATTACTTTTTCAAAAAAATTGCTTTGATGTGATTTATTGTTGCTTGCTTTGGATGTGATTTACAATTTGCTTAGCGTGTACCCGCGAATTTTCGATAAACCATTTGTGCGTTTCCATCCCGCCGCAAATGACGCCCGCCAAGTAAAGTCCGGATGTGTTGGTTTCCATGGTTTCTTCGTTGTAAAAAGGTTTCCGCCTTTCGTCCTCCGAAAGTTGAATGCCCATCGATTCCAAAAATTCAAAATTGGGTTCATAGCCGGTGAGTGCTAAAACATAATCGTTATCGAGCGTGACGCTGCCATCCGGTGTTTCAATGCGAATAAAATTTTCTGTGATTTCTGCCACTTCACTGTTGAAATACGCCTTGATGCTTCCTTCGGCTATTCGGTTTTCAATATCCGGTTTTACCCAGTATTTTACACGCCTGCCGATACTGTCTCCCCGAACAATCATGGTGACATGAGCGCCTTTGCGATAACATTCCAAAGCCGCATCTACTGAGGAGTTGCTCGCTCCAATAACAGCTACATTTTGATGCGCATAAAAATGAGGATCCTTATAGTAATGTGCAACTTTTGGCAGGGATTCGCCCTTGACACCAATATAGTTGGGAATGTCGTAAAAACCCGTGGCAATAATAACATTACGCGCAAAATACACATCCTTGGTGGTGATAACTTCAAAGGCATCTGCTGTTTTTTCCACCTGTGTTACACCTTCAAAAAGGTTGACGCGCAGGTTGTTGGATGAAACAATGCGACGGTAATATTCCAAGGCTTCGTCTCGGTTGGGTTTTACCTCTTTACTGATAAACGGAATTTGCTCTATTTCGAGCAAATCTGACGAGGAGAAAAACCGCATATTCACAGGATAATTATAAATTGAATTGACCAGGCAGCCTTTTTCGATGATCAAATAATCAAGACCGTTTTTTTGGGCTTCCAGGCCACAGGCAATACCGATTGGCCCGCAACCCACTATCAATACATCTAAAGGTTTCATGTGCTTATTTTATTTATTTCGACTTCGCTCAAAACAAGTGTTTTTTAACGGTCATGCTTCGACTACGCTCGGCACAGGCTCGGAACAACTTAGGATAATCATACTCCTGTGTGCAAAATTTTTCATGGGCGTTTAATTGAATGTTTTGGATTTTAATTCTAAACCCAAAAATACCATTAAAATGAGGAAGTTTCAATGATTTGTGATGGAGAAATTTTTTCACCCCATTTCGTGCGATTTTAAAAGTTCTGTAATTTTTGAAGTACCTTGCGCTATATTTATTTTTACCAGAAAACCCCTTTTATGCCCGAAAAAAAAATATCCATCCTCAAAGCTTTTAAAACCATTATTTGGCCTCGTCGCAATCTTGTACTGATAGGCCTATTACTCATCGTCATCAGCAATGCCGCCAGTTTTGTGGGTCCCATTTCACTGAAATATTTTATGGACGATGTGATTCCTAACAAAGACTTGGAAATGCTTAAAATTTTGGTTGTTGCCGTGGCTTTTGCCATCTTAGTGCAGGCAGTCACCTCTTTTCTGCTTACCAAAATACTGAGTGTACAGGCACAATACCTCATCTCAGAACTGCGGGCACAGGTACAAAAGAAGGTGCTTTCCCTGCCGATTCGTTTTTTCGACAACTCCAAATCGGGTGCTTTGGTTTCACGCATCATGACAGATGTGGAAGGTGTTCGAAACCTGATCGGTACAGGCTTGGTGCAATTGGTAGGCGGGTCTATAACTGCCGTGGTATCACTTGTTCTGTTGCTTCGCATAAGTCCGTCTATGACTTTATTTACGCTGGTGCCGTTGGCTATTTTTGCATTGGTGGCCTTAAAAGCCTTTAAAATTATCCGACCTATTTTTAGAAACCGCGGAAAAATCAATGCCGAAGTGACCGGAAGACTTACCGAAACCTTGGGCGGCATCCGGGTCATCAAAGGATTTAATGCGGAAATACAAGAACACAAAGTATTTGAAAGTGGTGTGGAAAAACTGTTTCAAAACGTAAAAAAGAGCCTCACCGCCACCGCTTTTATGACCAGTTCCTCCACTTTTTTACTGGGCGTAGCTACCACCGGTATCATGGGCATTGGTGGATATAAAATTATGATGGACCAGCTCACCATCGGCGAATTTTTATCTTTTACTTTTTTATTGGGATTGATGATTGCACCCATAGTTCAGATGAGTAACATAGGGAGCCAACTTACTGAAGCCTTGGCCGGGTTGGATCGAACTGAAGAATTAATGAACATGACTCCGGAAGTGGATGAAGCCGAACGCACTATCGTGCTCGATGACATGCAAGGACACATCGCTTTTAAGGATGTTTCTTTCGCGTACGAAACCAACAAGGAAGTGTTACATGCAATTAGTTTTGCGGTAAACCCGGGTTCAGTAGTGGCTTTGGTGGGCAGTTCGGGTTCCGGAAAATCGACCATTGCCGGATTGGCGGCGACCTTTTTAACCCCGCAATCGGGTACCATTACCATTGATGGAAAAGACCTCTCTAAAGTAAACCTTCCAAGCTATCGTCAACACCTGGGCGTGGTGTTGCAAGACGAATTTTTGTTTGAAGGCACCATACGAGAAAACATACTTTTCCCTAGGCCTAATGCGACTGAAGCGGAATTGCAAAATGCTATAAAAGCTGCTTATGTGGATGAATTTACCGACCGTTTTGAAAAAGGATTGTACACGCTAATTGGCGAACGCGGCATCAAACTCTCCGGCGGACAACGGCAGCGCATTGCCATAGCCAGAGCTATTTTGGCCGACCCAAAAGTGCTGATTTTAGACGAAGCCACTTCAAATCTAGACACTGAAAGCGAAGCTCTTATTCAAAAAAGTTTGGCTACACTTACCGAAGGGAGAACCACTTTTGTCATTGCCCACCGGTTGAGCACTATACGAAAAGCTGACCAAATATTGGTAATCGAAAACGGTCGTATCGCAGAACAAGGCACGCATGAGGAACTGATAGCACTAGAAGGACGTTATTACCATTTGTTTACCTATCAGGCACGGATATAAATGCGTTTACACGGTTTGTGATAGCACTTTAAAACGCTCGAAATGTGTTCAGAAACTGATTTGCCCAGCCCAATGTCCGGGGATGGTCTGAAATTACGTATGAATAACGAATCGTCAGGGCAATGAAATTAGATCGATCAAGCGAACAGATGCTTTACGAGTTTTTCAAACTTTTGAGGATTTGCATCATTCAAATCTTTTCACCTTGAATTATCAAACAAAAAGACCGTGTAAATCTGCAATGGTCTGCGTCGGGTTTTCCGAACTGAAGACAAAATTACCTGCCACCAACACATCGGCTCCGGCTGCAACAAGTGCTTGGGCGTTGTTTGCATTCACACCACCGTCAATTTCTATCTTCGTAGTAGCTTGATTTCTGTCGATAATCTTTCGTAATTTTTCAACTTTCCGATAGGTGTTTTCTATAAATTTTTGCCCGCCAAAACCCGGGTTTACACTCATCAAACACACCAAATCGACCTCTTGAATTACGTCTTCCAGCAAATCAACCGAAGTGTGTGGATTGATGGCGACACCCGCTTGCATACCCAATCCGCGGATGCCTTGCAAGGTTCGATGCAGGTGCGTACAGGTCTCGTAATGCACCGACAAAACAGCTGCACCCAATTCTGCAAACTGCCGTAAATATCTATCCGGATCTACAATCATCAGGTGCACGTCAAGTGGTTTTTTGGCGTGCTTGGCAATCGCTTTAATGACAGGCATTCCAAAGGAAATATTGGGTACAAAAACGCCGTCCATCACGTCGAGGTGAAACCAATCGGCTTGGCTTTGGTTGACCATTTCAATATCGCGTTGCAAGTTGGCAAAATCAGCCGCCAGGATGGAAGGTGCAATTAAAATATTAGACATAAAACAAGATATTTTGACAAAGGTAACGTTTCTCGGTTATGAGCAGTTTGGGATTTCTTACCCTAGCTTTTCGGTTTAGCACTGTTTTTTTTATTTTTACTTTTACTTTTCGATTAAGCACTTAAATCCCAATTGCTTATAGCCGACTTGTGTGATCGTACTTTTACGCAGTCTGTTTTGGTTTTGATGTTCTTTTTCGTTTGCTTTTAGCTTTATAGTCAGCAATGAACTTACTTATTTCTTTTCTGTCTTTCTCTGTTAAAGGTTCGCTTTGTATTACAAAATCAACTCCTTTAGGTTCTTTTATATGTCCCATAATTTTATGTTTTAAAATATTTTTGTACAAGTATTTTTGATGCGTCAGTTGGAATAATCATTTTATGTCCTCCGAAATGATAGGCACCTAGTGTTTTTTCATAATGCTCAATGAGTTTTGTTTTGGTTGTGAATGCCACAAAACCCTCAAAACCGTATTGAAATGATAATCTGCATGCATAGGCCACAAGATTTCCTGCAACTCCTTCATAGAGTTTGCTGTTGCCAATGTTAAATGGTGCATTTTCAAGCAAATTCATAAAAATATGGTCTGCTTCTTTTCTAACACTTAACAGTCCTTGGATTATATCTGAATTGTTTACAATTGTAAGTTTGTAAACTTCGTTCAATTCGTTATTGAGTTCTGATTTCCAATCAAAGTTCCATCTATTTTTTTTAGTCGTTTGCTTACTGTCTTTTATTGTGAATCGCGCGATTTCAGTTGGAAAACTGTCTCTAGATATAGTATTCTGGATTGAGTTTGTCAACTTATCCACTATAAAGTTCAATTCAATTTTTCCAATTTTGTTCATATTGTAAAGTTACAATATTTTGATTACAATCTTTCTTTTTACGGCCGGTTTTAGTATGCCGCACAACTATTATTATGAGACCTTATTGTAAGACTCGACAGATTTTCAATCCCGGTTCTTCGGGACAATTGGGTTTTATATCAATACAACATTTAAAATTAAAAAAACCTCACAGGTTTTAGAAACCTGTGAGGTTTATATAATAAATCCCGCCTCGTAGCAAGATTTATCTAATTCCCAAAAAATATTATCCCAAATACGTTTTCAGGATTTTGCTTCGCGAAGTGTGTTTCAACCTGCGAATGGCTTTTTCTTTAATTTGTCGGACACGCTCACGGGTCAGGTCAAAAGTTTCTCCAATTTCTTCCAATGTCATCGGGTGTTGGTCGCCCAAACCGAAATAAAGACGGATAACATCAGCCTCGCGTGGGGTTAGGGTTTCCAATGCGCGTTCAATTTCTACGCGCAAAGATTCGTGCAACAACTGCCTGTCCGGGTTTGGCGACTCACCACTGCGAAGTACATCGTAGAGGTTGGAATCTTCTCCTTCCACCAAAGGTGCATCCATAGAGACGTGACGGCCGGAATTTTTCATAGATTCTTTCACATCGTTTACGGTCATGTCTAGCTCCTTGGCTATCTCTTCTGCACTTGGCGGACGCTCGTGTGATTGCTCCAAAAAGGCATACATCTTATTGATTTTATTGATGGAGCCAATTTTGTTGAGCGGCAGACGCACAATTCTGGATTGTTCGGCCAAGGCTTGCAAAATGGATTGGCGAATCCACCACACCGCATAGGAAATAAACTTAAAACCACGGGTTTCGTCAAATCGTTGGGCTGCTTTGATGAGGCCTAAGTTGCCTTCATTGATCAAATCGGGAAGCGTCAGACCTTGATTTTGGTATTGTTTGGCTACAGACACCACAAAGCGGAGGTTGGCTTTGGTCAATTTTTCTAAAGCGCGTCTATCGCCTGCTTTTATTTTTTGTGCCAATTCTACTTCTTCGTCTGCCGTGATAAGGTCAACCTTTCCGATTTCTTGAAGATACTTGTCTAGGGAAGCGGTTTCTCTGTTGGTGACCTGCTTGGTGATTTTGAGTTGTCTCATGAATAATCTTGGATGAAAAAAATTAGGTTACAGTAAGTTTTACGTAAAGAGTCGTGTAAAAGTTACACCGCTCACAAAAAAACATCATAGTTTAACAAAAGTTTACAGATTTTGTCACCATGAAAGATTGTTTGACCAATTCGAAAACCCTCTATTTCACTTTAGCAAATTTTTGCGGATGCTTGTTTTTGTGCTTCCATCGGTTGTGCGACCACAAATAAAGTTCAGGTCTTTGTTTGATTTGTTGTTCGAGCAGGTTGAGGTATGCGTCTGTGATTTCAAAATCAGGAACAGTCTTGGGGTTTTCGGATAGCAAAATAAGTTCTGCTTCGTAAAAACCTCTTTTCACTTTTCCGACTTTTAAATAAAAGACGGCCAAGTCATATTTTTTGGCCAAACGTTCGGCACCCACAAAAACAGGCACTTTCACGCCCATAAAATCGCGCCAGTATTGCGCGCGTTTCCATGATGCAGACTGGTCGCTGACCATACCGTACATGGCAAGCACATGGTTGTTTTTGTTTTCTATAATGTAGTTGGGCGTGTTGCGCGGTGTCATCAACCAAGCTCCAAATTTGGCACGGGCACTGCGAATGAGCCTATCGAAATACGGATTGACAATGGGTTGGTAAACGCCGTAAGGCTTGTGCTTCATCAAAGTACCCAAAACAATCATCCATTCCCAACTCGCGAAGTGCGAACAGAGCAAAACCACGCTTTTGTTTTGTTGCTCCATTTGACGAACTAAGGTTAGGTCTTTAAACTTAAAACGCTTGTCGAGTTCTTTCTGGCTGATCCCGAAGGTTTTTATTACTTCTAGCAAGGTATCACAGAAATAGGCATAAAATTTTCGACGAATTTTTCGAATTTCGGCGTCCGATTTTTCCGGGAAGGAAAGTTTCAGGTTGTTTGTGATGATTTTTTTTCGATAACCAAACACGTTACAAACCCAAAAAAACAAAAAATCAGACACCCGATAAAACAGCCAAAAAGGGAGTCGTGAAACCAACCACAGAAATGGATATACCAATATGTAAATCAGAAAATGCAAGGTTGCGGAGTTTTGGGCAAATATATGTTATCTTTGAGTTTTAATGTCAAAAGGATTTTTACATAATGAATATTGGACTTATCGTCATTGCTGCGAATGTGCTTTTTTCTTATAAGGGATTTGAAAATTACACTTTTTTTGAACGTTATAAATTTAACATCGCTGCAGTGCGAAAGGGTGACAGCATCCGTATTCTATCTGCCGGGTTTTTACATGTAGATTGGGCGCACTTGCTTTTCAACATGCTGACTTTCTACTTTTTTGAAGGTGTCGTTTCCGGCTATTTGGGCAACACCAAAATGCTGCTGATTTATTTTGCAAGCTTGCTTTTTGGCAATGTATTGACCATTGTTTTGCACAAAAACGAACCTTACTACAGCGCTGTGGGCGCAAGCGGTGCGGTCACCGGAATTTTGTATGCAGCCATTCTTTTGCAGCCGGGCATGGATTTGTTTTTGTTTTTTATCCCAATCCCCATTCCGGCCTATGTTTTTGGAATCGGCTACCTCCTCTACTCTATATACGGCATGAAAACCCGGTCTGACAATATTGGCCACAGTGCGCATTTTGGCGGTGCGGTGGGCGGTTATTTGCTTACTTTGCTCTTTGCGCCTTGGCTGGTCAGTGAAAATTTGGAAATGGTGTTGTTGTTGGCGGCACCTATCGTACTTTTGTACATCCTGCACAAAACCGGTAAACTCAATTAAAAACGGGTTGTTAATCAAACAAAAACCCAAAAAGATTTTAGAAACGTGTACGCAATTTTAGATGTAGAAACCACAGGCGGAAAATACAATGAAGAAGGCATTACCGAAATAGCCATCTACAAATTTGACGGTCATGAAGTGGTTGACCAATTCAGTTGTCTCATCAATCCCGAGCGACCGATACATCCCTACGTCGTCAATCTGACGGGCATCAATGAAAAAATGCTTCGCTCGGCTCCTAAGTTTTACGAGGTTGCCAAACGAATTGTTGAAATCACCGAAAACACAGTTATTGTTGCCCACAACGCCAGTTTTGATTACCGCATGCTCAAAATGGAATTCGACAGACTCGGATTTGAGTTTGAGCGAAAGACGCTTTGCACCGTAGAACTTGCCAGGCAACTGATTCCGGGGAAACCATCATACAGTTTGGGCAAATTGGTGCGATCGTTGGGCATTCCTATCGCAGACAGGCATCGCGCGAGTGGTGATGCCATGGCAACTGTAAAGCTCTTCAAGTTGCTGCTCGCTAAGGATGCAGACAAAGAAATACTTAAAAGCTATGTGCGCACGCGCCCGCTCAGACAGGTGGAGCCTAAATTGCTCAACATCATTGACCAATTGCCTTCCGAAACAGGATTGTATTACTTCCATAAAGAAAACGGCGATATTATCTATATAGGCAAGAGTAAAAATATCAAAAAAAGAGTGACGCAACACTTCACCGGACAGCAGCGTAAGGCCAAAAAGATGCAGAAGGAAGTAGTGGCGGTTACCTACGAAAAAACGGGTAGCGAATTGCTGGCTTTGCTAAAAGAAAGTGATGAAATAAAAAAAAACAAACCTGTTTTCAATGTCGCACAACGCAAGTCGCTCTTTCAGTTTGCCTTGTATGAAAGCTATGACGAACACGGCTATCGCTGCTTGAAAATTGATAAAAACGACGGTCGAAAAAAATCGATTACAACGTTTACCAATTACGACGAAGGCCGCAACTTCTTATTCAAACTCTCAGAAAGACACGAACTCTGTCAAAAATTATTGGGTATTTATCCCACCAAAAGTAGCTGTTTTGCGTATCAAACTCAAAATTGTCGCGGTGCTTGCCTGCAACTGGAAAAACCGGAAGACTACAACCGACGCGTCATGGAAGCACTATCTTCTTTTGTTTTTGAAAACCGCAATATGCTTATTGTTGATAAAGGCAGAGATATAGACGAACAAGCCGTCGTTCTGATTGAAAACGGCCATTACAAAGGATATGCCTATGTGAATTTACAATATCAAATCCAAAATATGGACGTTTTGAGAGACCTCATAAACCCCATGGAACAAAACCGTGACACCCAACGCATCATTCAAAGTTTTTTGAGAAAGAAAAAAGCTTTTAAAATTATACGTTTTTGATTGATTCAACTTTTCTTTTAAAGACTTGTCAATTTAAATAAACATGTCAGTTCAGCCCGAAAGTAAAAATAAATTTCTCATTGTGGTCATCGGCCCTACGGCCTCGGGCAAAACAGCTATGGCAATTCAATTGGCAAAATATTTTGATGCCGAAATTGTGTCGGCAGATTCGAGACAATTTTTTAAAGAAATACCCATCGGGACGGCAGCACCCACCCCATTAGAATTGGCAGCAGCACCGCACCATTTTATTAGGAATTTGTCTTTAGAAGACACGTACACCGTTGGTCATTACGAAGCAGATGCTTTGGCACGTATAGATACATTATTCAAAAAAAACAGTTTTGTATTCCTCACCGGCGGTTCGGGTTTATACATAGACGCGGTGCTAAACGGTTTGGACAAATTTCCGCCTACCAACCCCGAGGTACGCGAAAAACTCAAGCGATTGTTAGACACTGAAGGCATCGAGACCCTTCAAAAAACTTTGCAAGTAGCCGATCCGGAATACTACCAAAAAGTCGATACTAAAAATCCGCAACGGATGATGCGTGCTTTAGAGGTATGTCTTTCCACCGGAAAACCTTATTCCTCTTTTCTCAACAAGACAGCGCAAAAAAGGAATTTTACGCCCGTAATTATCGGTTTGAACACAGATCGAAAAAAACTGTATCAACGCATTAACCAAAGGGTTGACCACATGCTGGATTCCGGATTGGAAGCCGAAGTGAAAGGCCTGATGCACTATCGCGAATGTAATGCGCTGCAAACAGTAGGATACAGAGAGTGGTTTGATTATTTTGACGGCAATGTCTCGTATGAAGAGGTAGTGGAAAGCATCAAGCAAAACACCCGGCGCTATGCCAAACGACAGCTAACTTGGTTCAGGCGCTATGATGCCAAATGGTTTGATGTGCATGAAGAAGTAACTGCTGTTATCAACTATATTGAAGAAAAATGCCGCTAACTACATATCGTATTTTCTTTCTATAGCATAGCGAACCAGCTCGTTAAAACCACTGAGACCGAGTTTTCGAAGCATGTTTTTCCTATGGGTTTCTACGGTTGATCTACCAATGCAGAGTTCGTCTGCAATTTCTGAGTTGGTTTTTCCGCGTGCAATGCATTTTAGAATTTCTATTTCTCTATCGGATAAATGGTCTGTATTTCCGCGTGTTTTTTTAACTTCTAAAAAGGACGTGTCAATGTTTTTGTCGAAATAAGTATTGCCTTGCATCACAGCTCTAATGGCATTTTGCACCTCTACCAAACCCGAATTTTTGAGTAAGTAGCCCACGGCACCTGCATCCAACATATCTCTGATGACTTCAGATTGGTCAAACATTGAAAAAGCAATAACTTTGAGTTTGGGAAATTCTTTTATAAGGATTTTTGTGGCTGCGACACCGTCTATTTTGGGCATACGGATGTCTGTCAAAACCACATCAGGGTTGTATAGCCGAACCCTGTCTATAAGCATTTCTCCATCTGTGGCAGTGGCCAAAACCTGTATATCATCTGTCATCTTCATCAACAAAGAAACCCCGTCGATAAGTGCCTGGTGGTCTTCTGCAATAATTATTTTAATCATGATAGGGTATGTTTATGATTACGGAAGTGCCTTTGTTTTCAATAGACTCTATTTCTAAAGTACCATCAATCTGCTGAATACGTTGTTCGATACCCAACAAGCCCATGCCGTCTTTTAATTTTGTGCGATGCGTGTCAAAGCCTTTTCCGTCGTCTTCTACCATTAGATTGAGGTGGTCGCTGTGTTGGGTGAGATAAATGGTGACGCGGCGGGCGTCTGCGTGCTTGATAATGTTGGTCACCAATTCCTGAACGATTCGAAACAAAAGAATTTCCAGGCTGTTTTCCAGACGATTTTCCAAACCAAAGGCCTCTACTTCTACGGTCAATTTTTGAGAAGCAGAAACGTCTGACGCCAATTTCTTAATGGCTTTGAGGAGTCCCCTATTGGCCAGGACGCCCGCATTTTTGGAGTGCGCCAACAGCCGTACCTGTTTGTAGGCTTCATCCATCAAACTTTCTGTATGCAACATCAGTTTTTCGTTCGATTTTTCTCGTCCAATTTGTTCAAAATTGAGTTTTAACGTAGCCAAAAGACCGCCCAAGTTGTCGTGCAACTCGTTAGCCAGATGTTGTCGCTCCGCTTCTTGGCCTTGTATCATTGCATCGATGATATTGATCTCTTGTTGCTGCAAAAGACTTGCTGTGCGTTGCCTTTCCAGTTGTTTTTCCTTTTCGACCAAAGCTTGTTTTTTCCGCATGTTTTTATACCCTAAAACAGCGATTACCGCAAGACCAAACAATGAAACAAGCGCAGCAATAGAAATATTTCTGTTGAAAGCGCGTTGGGTTTCCAAAACCTGATTTGCGTTTTTGAGTTCTAAATTTTCTCGCTCTTTTTTCTCGGTTTCATACTTGGTTTGAATGTCATTTATGGCCAATACACTTTTTTCAAGATTGAGCACTTCTTGTATTTTATTTTTGAGTTCTAAATAATACACGGCACTATCCATTCTTTGCTGCGCCTTTTGATTGACATACATATAATTGTAAACCAGTATCAAATCGTCTTTGTTTTTAATTTTCAAGGGAATGTTGAGCGCCTTGCGGAAGTAACGCATCGCTGAGCGAAAATCTTCTTTTTCCTGATAGATAACGCCTTGGTTGGTGTACATGCCAAACAAATTGGATTGGGCAAAATAGTAAGGCAGTGTCAAGTATTTTTCAATAGCTTTTTGATAATAATTCATGCCGAGCTCCGGCTTTTTTTCGAAGAGATCATAATTGACGCCCAAAAGCTGACAAAAACGAGCATTCAAATACGTTACGCGAAGCTTTTCGGACAAGGATATGCCTTCTAAAGAAAGAGAAATTGGGGTCTCCAACTCGGGTGTATCGTAAAACTTGCGCGCCATTTGCAAACCTAATTCGTAATAAAGCGCGTACAATTTTTCATAATCATCATATAAGTACGCCTGATATTCTTTTAGGTAGTTTTCGTAAACGTCTCGATTTCTTTCACTTTTGAATAAATAGCGCAGGATTCTCTTCAAAACCTCGGCTTTTAGGGTATCATTCTTTTGGAATGTGACTATTTCATTGGCCTTCAGGTAGTGGCTAAAACTTAAAGAATCTAAATTATCGGCTTCGTAAAAGGCCAAATCTCCTAAAATGACATGCTTAAAGTATTGGGCGACAGGCGTTGAATCCGGAAAGGTTTCGAACCGTTTCACGGCTTCGTTATAACGTTCATTTTCGCCGGTTTTGAACTCTTGCAACTGTTGGGTAAAAAACGCATTGAGCCACGCATCCTCGAAGGTTGTTACAGACAAAATAGAGTCGGCGCGTGGGATATCGATCTGCCGAAATGCATCCAACACCTTGTAAAAATTGGAATCGGGAACTTCCAGACGGCTTGTTTTATCCTGAGCTTGCGCCCACATACAGAGAGAAAATAAAACAGCGATAATTGATTTCAGCATTGCATGGCGA
This sequence comes from Flavobacteriaceae bacterium, assembly GCA_032251335.1. Lineage (GTDB taxonomy): Bacteria > Bacteroidota > Bacteroidia > Flavobacteriales > Flavobacteriaceae > UM-FILTER-40-17. The sequence goes on from JAVVDW010000020.1 coordinate 34,864, forward strand.
AAGTTTCAACGACCAAAAGTCTTGTTATTTAATTTTTTGTGCACACAGGTAAAGATAGAAAAACCTATTGAAATCTGGTTTGAAGCCGTTTTAAATAATCATATTCTCAAGTCCATATTTTGAGATAGCATCTTCGGGCAACTGATAAAATAATTTCCTGAGAATTATGCAACAAATATTTGACAAATTCGAGAGCCAATTTTGAGACCGGAATTTGCCATCATAGTAGAAAAACGCAATTTCTCACCCGATTTATATCGAATCGGGTCAAAATTCCAATCTGTTTTCAGACAAGGATTTGCACCGGCAGGTTGCAGTTCGATGACCAATTCTTTGCTGCCAATTACTTTACAACATTTCACGAATTCATATACCTGTCCACACAGCGGTCTCATTTCTAAATCAAAACCCTCAATTTCGTATTCCCTGAGGTTTTCGCTTCCTTTTTTGGGCGGTACTTTTGAAAATTTTACTTTAGCCGCTATGGCAAAAACATCTTGATCGTTGTTTTCGATGCCTATGTGCAGCAATTGGTGTTTTTTGATGATTTTTTCATCTTCCAAATTCAGGTTAATGATTACTTCCGTTTGGTTTGCTTGCGTTTTGGTTTTACTTTTCATTTGGGTCGTTTTTTATAAAAACAAAATTCCAAAATGAAATATACTTTAACCTACCTGAGTTTGGGTATTTTAAAAACTTAGTACAAAAAAAACTTTATCGCGAAAAGAATAGCGATAAAAAGCAAAAAACCGATGAGTACCCAAAGACTTCCCTTGTAGTGGAGTTTGTGGAGTTTAGCATCTTTACGGTAGCTAAAAACGATAAATACGATAAAAGAAATTGCAAAAACAATCGCAAAAATAATTTGTCCGATACTAAACATAACCATTGTATTAAATAAGACCTCTGTATTTTCTCAGCAGCCATTCGGTGCCTAAACTACACAACAATATCAACAGCAGCCATTGCCAAGAAATGATAGAAACTTTGCGCGACTCGGTTTTCAATACCGCTTTGTATGTATCGCTCTCCAACAATGTCATTTTTAAATTTTCAAATTGGTTTGGAAAAAAAATAGCCCCTTCGGTAATGCTTGACAAGCGTTGCAATTTTTCATAATCCGCATTTATAAATTGCTTTTCAGCATCAAAATCCAACACGGTGATTTGCCCTGTTTGACTGATATTCTCGTTGGTTTCCAAAGTTTCAAATTGATAATCGCCCGGTGGCAGCGCAGCTAAGTCTGCCTCATAAAAACTGCCTTTCAACAAAAAAGGAAATACAAACTTCTCATTTGTTTGTGCATTGGTGAGCGAAATGCGAAGGTTGCCGCGGGGGTCAAAATTAAAAATCTTGTCAAAAAAACGCACTTTTATCAGTTTCTCCGAAGCGCTTTCCAAAACGGGTTGGTAATCGAGTTGAAGGCGCTCACGGCGTTTGTTTGACGACAGATATTGAACCAAGCTGGTCACAAAACCGTCAAAAGCTGCAAAACTTCCTGTGTTTAAAAAACTTTGCGCACGCCATTGCCAAACATTTTCTGCAAACAAGACGGCGTGTTTGGTCTCTTCTTGCTCATAGGTAAGCCAAAGCGGTTTCTCAGTAGGATTCCCTGCGATTACTTGGGTGAGAAATACATCGGTTTCTATTTTTGGATTTATGTCCATAAAAATGCCTTTGAGTGGCGGAAGACTTTCAAATCCGATATCATCCAAATAAAAAGATTTAAAATCGGGTTGTTGTTTGCCTTGTATATTCTCTGCAAACGAAGCATCACTCATCTCTATATTCGGATCAAAAGTTTCCTGATAATTTAGGTCTGTTTTGGTACCTATAATCGTTAAAGTATTTTTCTGCAGCTGTTTGATTTGTTTGTCAATTTCAGAAAAATCGGCCGTAGGTTGGTGTCTAATCACCATCACATACTCATTCAAATCTAGCTGTTGATTGGGTTTTACGATGGACACTTGCCTAAATTTGCTAGACGTAATGGCTTTTCTAAACGCCCCCAAATCGGGATGTGTCAAATCACTTACTATCAGTATTTTTGATTGTTGGTCTATAATTTCAACAACCGTCTCTGTACCGTTATTTTGTACGTTTTTCTCATTTTCAAAAGGCAGTAAGTTTACCGTCATTTTTTGCATGCCAACCGTTTCAGATTTGATTGTAAAACGGCTGACATGCGCCTTGTCTGTTTCGGAAAAAGTCAGGTTTTCGGCGTGCACTACTTTGCCGGAGAGGCGCACTTCTAGTCGGGTAGAAAGTGTTTTGTTTTTTCCTTCAAAGGCTGTTAAAACTTCAACCGGAAAGGCATTGCCCAAATAAGAAAAACCATTCGTATTTACTTGTGTAATCTTCAAATCTGGGTGGCGCACAGTATCGCCCAAAACCACGGTGTACACATCAAACAGCGTATTATTTGCTGAAAATTCGTAATCTGCACCCACCGTTTGCCGGCCATCTGTCAGCAAAACCGTAGGCGTGTTTTGGGTTTTATAAAGCTGTTTTAATTGAAAAAAAGGCTCGGAAAGATTGGTTTCTGAAGCCTCAAAAGACAAGCTGTCTGAGTTTTTTAGGGCTTTGCCAAAAGTGTAAGTTTGCACATCAAATTTTTCTGAGAGCTCAGTATCAGTTTGAAGCCATTGTAGAAACTCCGTTTCGGCATATTCTGCGTTTAAGTATTTCACCGAACTGCTGTTATCTGCCAAGACAACCAATGTAGGTTTTTGCGTGTTTTGTGTTTGGATGTTCATTTTGGGATTGAAAACCAGCAACCATAGTGCCAGCCAACTCACAAATCGCAGTACGAGCAGCACCCAAAAAGGTTTGCTCTTGGATTGGAAAATATATTGAAACCAAACCAACAAAAGACTTGCCAAGCAAGCTAAAAAGAAACTGATAAACGGATTTTGTAGCATTTGTGTTAGTTGACCCATTTGGCAAAGGCATCTCCATGTCGGATGTCTCTGCTTTTAAAACCTTTGGTTGATGCGACTGTATAAATCAATGGTAAGCGGCAGAAACCTATCGCCCCGCTGATTAAGGTTTGTTTTGACAACCTGCCCGTATGGCAGACGGTTTCTTTTACGGGCATTTCATAAATCAATCGCATTAGGTGTGCATGCCGCCATCTACATGTATCACTTGCCCGGTAATATAATCCGACAAGTCTGATGCCAAAAACAAGCAAGCATTGGCAACATCTTCGGGTGTGCCGCCTCTCTTGAGCGGAATAGCATCACGCCAGCCTTGCACGGTTTTTTCATCGAGTTTGCCAGTCATTTCCGTTTCTATAAAACCCGGCGCAATCACATTGCATCGAATGTTTCGAGAGCCTAACTCTAAAGCGACAGATTTGCTAAAACCGATAATGCCTGCTTTGGAAGCCGCGTAGTTTGACTGACCGGCATTGCCTTTTACGCCCACTACCGAGCTCATATTGATGATAGATCCGCTGCGTTGTTTGAGCATGGTTCTTTGTACGGCTTTCGTCAGGTTGAAAACCGATTTGAGATTGACAGCAATAACCTTGTCAAAATCTTCTTCGGAAATGCGCATTAGCAAGTTGTCTTTGGTGATACCTGCATTGTTGATGAGTATATCCACCGTGCCAAAATCAGCCACTACGGCATCTACAAAAGCTTGCGATTGGCCAAAATCTGATGCGTCGGATTGGTAGCCTTTGGCTTTCACACCATAGGCTTGCAATTCTTGTTCCAGTGTGGTTGCGGCCTCTACGGAACTGCTATAGGTAAAGGCGACATGGGCGCCGTTTTGTGCGAAAATAGTGGCTATGCCTTTGCCAATGCCACGGCTGGCACCGGTAATGATGGCTGTTTTTCCTTGGAGTAAATTCATATAAAAGTCTGTTTATTGAAATTGTATAGAGTCAAAAACAAAGATATACCAATTATTTAATGCCACAATATCCATAGAACAGTAAAACCAATTAAACAAATCTTAAAACCTTTTATAAAAAAACTTTTGTTTAAAAACAGGGCTTATCGTTAGGACAAAAGTTAGGTCATTTTTAGGAAATATTTTATTTTTGAAAAAAAACTATGTCGCTACGTATCGTCATCTCACCGGCCAAGTCGTTAGATTTTGAATCTGAAATTCCAAATGTTCCGGCGGGTGCTTTAATTTTTGAAAAAGAAGCTGCAAAACTCAACAAAACGCTGAAAGCCCAATCGGTTAGCAAGCTCAAGTATTTGATGCATATTTCAGACGCTTTAGCCAAGCTTAATTGGGAGCGAAATCAAAGTTATCAGTCGCCTTTTACGCCTGACAATGCCCGCCCTGCCATTTTTGCTTTCAACGGAGATGTCTATTCCGGTCTGGATGTAAAACAATTGGATATGGAAGCGCTCTTATTTTTGCAAAACCGGCTCTATATACTCTCCGGACTGTATGGTTTGCTCAGGCCTTTTGATTTAATACAAGCCTATCGGCTGGAAATGGGCACATCGCTCAAAGTTGGCAAATACGACAACTTATACGAGTTTTGGGGCGACAGTCTCACCCGGAAAATCAATGAAAATTTGACTCAAAACGATTGGCTCATCAACTTGGCCAGCCAGGAATATTTTAAAGCAGTTCGGGTAGATAAACTAAAACCTAAAGTTATGAGTCCGGTATTTAAAGATTACAAAAACGGTCAATTAAAAATTATTAGTTTTTACGCCAAAAAAGCTCGAGGCTTGATGGTACGCTATATGGCGCAAAACAAAATTGAAGACCCTAAAGACCTGTTGTATTTCGATTTGGAAGGCTACAGGTATAGCGAATCGGACACCCAAAAGGCGCACGAACCGGTTTTTGTGCGATGAAATGCATTTGGTAAAATTAATTTTTTCAAACCATAAATATACGCTATATTTGCACCCGAAAAATAGGCCTCGTGGCGCAACTGAATAGCGCATCTGATTACGGCTCAGAAGGTTACAGGTTTGAATCCTGTCGAGGTCACGAATAAATACTCTAATAAGAAAAAACGCCAAGCTTGCTTGAGCGTTTTTTTGTTTGTAGTATTTTCAAAGCGGAGCTTTGTCAGGATGCGCAAAGCGAATCCTGTTTCGTGACGTTCATTAGTATAACTTAATAACAGGTACTAAGCTTGCTTGAGCGTTTTTTTGTTTGGGGTATTTTCAAAGCGGCGCTTTGTCAGGACGTGGCGTAAAACGAAACAATACTGTCGAGGTCTCACTAATCTAAAAAATTCATCAAAAACTGATGGATTTTTTTCATTCGTCTATTATACTGCATTTCTGTTAAGTATAAAATTGAAAACTTAAAAACATATATAATTATAACAATTTGTTATAATTTTCAAAATGTATTCAAATTATTTTTTCACTTTGGGAAATCCGATTAACTTTACAACCAAAATTTTGTTATGACAAACGACCAATTACTCGCTTTGGCAGAAGCTTTTGGAAATCCATTATACGTTTACGACAGTAAAAAAATAAATACTCAGTACAACAGACTGACAAACGCCTTCAAAGGGGTCAAAAATTTGAGAATTAACTACGCCGTCAAAGCCTTGTCGAACATTTCGGTACTCAAACTCTTCAACACTTTAGGCAGCGGACTCGATACGGTTTCCATCCAAGAGGTGCAATTGGGTATCTACGCAGGTTTTTTACCCGAAAAAATTATTTATACGCCAAACGGGGTTTCGCTGGAAGAGATAGAACAAGTGGCTGCTTTGGGTGTTCAAATAAACATTGACAACCTCTCAGTTCTAGAGCAATTTGGCGCACGACATCCCAAGGTGCCGGTATGTATCCGCATCAATCCGCATGTGATGGCCGGTGGCAACAGCAAAATTTCTGTGGGCCATATAGACTCCAAATTTGGGATTTCCATTCATCAGATGCCACATTTGTTGCGCATTATAGAAAACACAAAAATGAACATCAACGGTATTCACATGCATACCGGTTCGGATATACTAGATATAGAAGTCTTTTTATATGCTTCCGAGATTTTGTTTGAAGCGGCTAAAAACTTCAAAAACCTTGAGTTTATTGATTTTGGCAGTGGTTTTAAAGTTCCTTATAAAGATGGCGATATAGAAACCAACGTGGAGGAATTGGGTGAAAAACTCACGGCTCGTTTCAACAGCTTTTGCCAAGAATACGGCAAAGAACTGGTCCTCGCATTCGAGCCCGGAAAATTTTTGGTCAGCCAAGCCGGTTACTTTTTGGCCAAAGTGAATGTGGTCAAGCAAACCACCTCTACCGTTTTTGCACAAATAGAATCGGGCTTCAACCACCTCATTCGCCCAATGTTTTACAATGCCCAACACCGCATCGAAAACCTTTCAAACCCCGAAGGACGAGATCGGTTTTATTCCGTGGTGGGTTATATCTGCGAAACCGACACCTTTGCCAGCAACCGCAGAATTGCTGAGATCAAAGAAGGCGACATTCTTTGCTTTTACAATGCAGGTGCCTACTGCTTTACTATGGCGTCTAACTACAACTCGCGCTACCGACCTGCGGAAGTGCTGTGGCACAACAACCAAGGACATCTGATCACCCAAAGAGAAACTTTCGAAGATTTGATTCGCAATCAAATTTCCATAGATTTTTCTGAAATTTCAGCCAAAAAAAAGGCCAAATCGCAGGCTTAAATGTGATACATTTTGATGAGGCAAACCGCTTGTTGAGGTGATTCCTCCTCAATAAGTGTTGTTTTTTTGAGTGTAGCGATTAAAAAAATGATAAATTTAGGCTCATCAAATCAATTATCATGCGACGCTTTCTTATTTCCTTTTTGTTGCTGATTACAGCATGCCAAAACAAACATCAAAACCCGATTGAAGCCGTCTTGGCGGCGAATCCTGATTTAACTGAAATTGCCCAAAATCCAAAATACGAAGTACAGATTTTGTATTCGGACATCATTCGCCAAGGCGACTCTGTCTCTTTTAAAGACTACAGCTTCCAGCTCGATGCGGACCAATATTATTACCCCGCCAGTACCGTAAAAATGCCGGTAGCAGCACTGGCATTGGAAAAACTCAAGCAACTGAGAGCGTCCGGCATTGAAACACACCGCGAAACGCTCTATATCATTAATGGCGATACCGTTTCATCAAATATTGCCACCGATGTTTCCGAAATTTTTGCCGTAAGCGACAACGCGGCCTTTAACAGGCTCTACGAATTTATGGGACGTGATGAAATCAACCGCAAACTTCATGAAAAAGGCATCTTTCCGGTTCGAATTTCCCATCGATTGTCCGTACCCAATTCGGCTGTTGATACCACCAAAACCTTACTTTTTTTTACATCCGATAGTACTTTTTATCCAAATTTGGAGTTAATTGACAGTCCCTTACAAAAACTCGATTATTTGAAAAATCAGCAAAAAGGTGTCGGCTATTACGCTGCAGATTCGCTTGTAAACACACCTTTCGATTTTTCGTTAAAAAATTACTACCCACTGCAATCGGCACACGAAACCTTAAAGAGAATCTTATTTCCGAGCGCATTTGCGCCCAACCAACGTTTCAATTTAAGCGCAGACGACCACGCGTTTTTGGTCAACACCATGGCGCAGTTGCCTTCGGAGAGCCCGTTTAAAAGTTACGACCCGGAAATGTACTACGACAGTTATGTGAAATTCCTCATGTTTGGAGATTCCAAAGCGCCGATGCCCAAACACATAAAGGTGTATAACAAAGTAGGCGATGCTTATGGCACACTTACAGACATCGCTTATATTAAAGATGAAGAAAACGGTGTTGAATTTATGCTTTCCGCAACCATTTTGGTGAACAGCAACGGTATATTCAATGACAACACCTATGACTATGACCTTATCGGTTTACCTTTTTTAGGTAAATTGGGAAGGGCTTTTTATGAATATAAATTAGATTAAAGCAAAGTTACTTCGCGCTTTGCCTTTTCAAAATCACTTACTATTTCATTGACAATTTCCGCAGCAGGTAAAATATTGTGTATAAGTCCGGCAATTTGCCCAATTTCGAGTTCGCCTTCTTCCCAATCGCCTTCAAAAATCCCTTTTTTGGCACGCCCGCGGCCCAATAGTGCCCTAAGCTCCTCCGCCGAAGCACCGTTTTGGTAAGCCGCCTGTACTTTTTCGTAAAAAGGGTTTTTTAGCAACCGAACCGGTGTGATTTCTTTGAGCGTCAACACCGTATCTCCGTCTTGGGCTTCTACTACTTTTTGTTTGAAATGCTGGTGAGACGAGGCCTCTTCGCTGGCCACAAACCTACTGCCAATTTGTACCCCGTCGGCGCCCAA
>JAVVDW010000021.1:0-38865 GCA_032251335.1 Flavobacteriaceae bacterium
AAATATAAACAAGCTTTTTTGAATATATTTTACTGAAAAACAGGTTATTATATATAATTTAAGGAGCGACTAATTATGAAAACTTATCGAGTTCAAGAACTATCATCATTAACTAATTTTTTTAAAAAATGAAAACTTCATCTTTATTCTTAACTTTCCTGTTATTGTCCGTTTTTATCGCCTGCGAATCGGACACAGTTGGGTTAACACAAGAACAAGAACAATTGGTTCTTGATCAAAAACGTGCCGAAATTGAAAGTCTTGCAACGAGTGTAGTTTGTAATGACCCGTCCGGTTGGACATATACCGGTATCGGGGGGAAATCCTGTGGCGGGCCTACCGGATATATCGCTTATTCCACATCGATAAATGTGGATGAATTTCTTCAAAAAGTGGAAGAATTCACCATTGCCGAAGATAATTTTAACAAAAAGTGGAACGTGAGGTCAGATTGCAGTGTGCCACCACAGCCAATTGGTATTAATTGCGAAAACGGACAAGCCGTATTGGTTTTTCCTTAAAATTTAAGATATAGACCTCACAGGTTTTTAAAACCTTTGAGGTCTAAAAGTTTAGAGGCTATCCTAACCAATTTTTCAAATCCACGGCCGCGGCAATTTTGGCACGCAGTCCGCTGATGGGCAGGCGTTCCTGTTGCATGCTGTCGCGGTGGCGGATGGTGACGGTCTGGTCTTCGAGGGTTTGGTGATCGACGGTAATGCAAAACGGTGTCCCGGCGGCATCCTGCCTCCGATAGCGCCGCCCGACCGCATCTTTTTCGTCGTAGGTCACGTTGAAATCAAATTTCAAATCGTCCACAATTTTTTTGGCAATCTCCGGCAGTCCGTCTTTCTTTACCAACGGGAATACGGCCGCTTTTACGGGCGCTAAAACGGCAGGCAGGCGCAATACGGTGCGGGTCGAGCCGTCTTCCAAAGTTTCTTCCCGGAGCGAGTTGGAAAAGACTGCCAAAAACATACGGTCTAAGCCAATGGAGGTTTCAAGTACGTAAGGTACATAACTTTCCTGGGTTTCGGGATCGAAGTATTGCAGTTTCCTGCCGGAAAATTTTTCGTGGTTGCCCAAGTCGAAATCCGTGCGGGAATGGATGCCTTCCAATTCTTTGAAGCCAAACGGGAATTTAAACTCTATATCGCAGGCGGCATCGGCGTAGTGCGCCAGTTTTTCGTGGTCGTGAAAACGGTAATTCTCGGCCCCCAAACCAAGCGAATGATGCCATTTGAGCCTAGTCTCTTTCCAGTGCTCATACCATTCTTTTTGCGTGCCCGGCTTGATGAAAAACTGCATTTCCATCTGTTCAAATTCGCGCATGCGGAAGATAAACTGCCGTGCCACAATCTCGTTGCGAAAGGCTTTGCCTGTTTGGGCAATGCCAAACGGGATTTTCATACGCCCGGATTTTTGTACGTTCAGGAAATTGACAAAAATACCTTGTGCCGTTTCGGGGCGCAGGAACAAATCCATGGCAGATTCGGCTGTTGAGCCTATTTTGGTGCCAAACATCAGGTTAAATTGTTTCACTTCGGTCCAGTTGCGGCTTCCGGTATCGGGGTCGGCAATTTCCAATTCTTCTATCAGGGCTTTAACATCGGCCAAATCATTTTTTTCCAGCGATTTGCCTAAGCGTTTCAGGATGGCTTCGCCTTTTTCTTTGTAACCCAATACGCGGGCATTGGTGGCCAAAAACTGTTCTTTATCGAAGGCATCGCCAAAGCGTTTTTGTGCTTTTTCAACCTCTTTTTCGATTTTGGCTTCTATTTTTGCTACGTAATCTTCTACCAACACATCGGCGCGGTAGCGTTTTTTGGAATCTTTATTGTCAATCAACGGATCGTTAAACGCATCAACATGACCGGATGCTTTCCATGTAGTCGGGTGCATAAAAATAGCCGCATCGATGCCGACGATGTTGTCGTTGAGTTGCACCATGGCCTTCCACCAATAGTCGCGGATGTTTTTTTTGAGTTCAGCACCATTTTGTCCGTAATCATACACGGCACTGAGGCCGTCATAGATTTCAGACGATGGAAAAATATAGCCATACTCTTTGGCATGGGCGATTACGTTTTTGAAATGATCTTCGGGTTGTTGGGCCATAATTTTTATAATAAAAAAACCGCTATCAGTTGGGATAGCGGTTGCAAAAATAAGATTTTTAAAGCATTTTTAATGGAGTGCTTCAAAGGGATTTTGTGATTTTTCAGTTAGGACCCATCATTTGATTATCCTAAAATTGAAATCGTTTACATTATTTCAATTCAAAAGTTTTGGAAGACACCAACTGCGGACCGTCAAAAATATTGGCAACATACAAGCCTTTTTCAAACTTGGTATCCGAATTGGGATTGGCCACATCTACGCAGACATCTGTATTTTTGTTTTTGTAGTCTACTGCTACTGTGGTGCTGTAATACAAGGTTGCTTCGCCGTATTCGATAGCGTTTTTGGTGCCTATCAAATTGTTTTTGGGGTCGATGATTTGCACGTAATATTCACGTGTGCCCGGTGTGGCAATTTTATTTTCAGCCAAAGTAAAGCAAACGCTGAGTTTGTCTGTGCGGCGTGCACGGTCTGTTTCGATAGTTTTTCCGTTTGAACGGATGATTTGCCCCACAGTTTGCAGGTTTAAAACATTGAGTTCTGAAGCCACCTCCACCATTTTAGACAATTCGGTGTTTTTTACAGACAAAGAGTCAGACAGCTTAATATTGGTAGCGAGTTGTGTGCTGGTACTGTCAAGTGCCACATTGAGCGTGTAATTCACATTCTGTAAAGAATCGTTGAGTTTTAAAAGGCTTTCACGCTCTTTTTTCAACTTAAAAACTTCTTGTCTGTAGCGCGATAAAACAGCGATATCTGCTTCCATAGTTTCTACAGAATCGATGAGTTTTTCGATGCGGTCTCGGGCAGCTTTGAGTTCGTCGTCCATAACTGTGTTTTCCTGCAATGCTTTGTCGTAGTTGACTTTGATTTCATTGAGTTCCATCAAAACCTGCTCTTTTTCTTTGGTGAGTTGGTTTTTGGTATCTTCACCTTGGTAGTAAAATTTAAGTGTGAAAATGCCAAGTAGTGCGACTAAAGCAATGAGGACACCTACGGTAATCTTTAAATTTTTGTTGTTCGAATCGGTTGACATAATAAAAATGGTTGTAAAAATGATTGGTAATTTGTTTTACGATTTGAAGTATATTTTTAATCCATCCAAATGTTTGGCGTGTAATATTTTAGTAAACAAAGATGAGAAAAATATTTGTATTTCTTGTCGGCATAGTATTGCACAAGTAGAACTACTCACAAATAACTCAAATTTGTTGGATTTAGTATTTTTTGGCAGGATAAAAGTGGAAGAAAGTGCCTATTTGATGCTGTACCGTAAAGACGGAAAAGTGCAAAGACTCATCCACCAATTAAAATATCAGAACAGGCAGGAAGTAGGTACTATTTTGGCCGATTGGTTTGGCCCTCAACTCAATGAAAGTGGTCGATTTCAGGATGTGGATGTCATTGTTCCAGTTCCGTTGCATCCCAAAAAACGCAGATTTCGTGGGTATAATCAATTGACTACTTTTGGCAGAGGTTTGTCCAAATATCTGCAGGTGCCTTTTGATGAAAATGTTTTAGTTCGTACCAACCATAAAGCTTCACAAACACTTAAAGACAGACTGAACAGGTGGACGAATGTAAAAGAAATTTTTGATGTAAAAACTATCGAAAAATGGCATGATGCACACATTTTGCTCATAGATGATGTGGTGACTACCGGTGCAACGCTGGAATCTTGCGCCTTGGCATTGAGAAAAATTCCCGGGGTTAAAATCAGTATTTTAACAATGGCCAAAGCCCATTATTAGCTCGTAAACACTTTTGAAGTCGAAGATAAACTTGATGACAGCCTTCAAATCAGCAAGGCAAACCTGTACCATTCGCAGATATATTTTATTGGGAAATGGGGTGACAGGGTTTTTCAAATTATTGAAATTTCTCGTTTGGTCGAGTGTAACTTGACGCAGCCAAACGCTCTATTTTAAACTAACTGTAGATTCTTTTAAACAATTCAAAATCTCGCATAAAAGTAACCCAATTGATAAAGGCTATTTCATTTCTTTTGATGATGCTCTCAGGAAAAATGATTTTCTTTGTAAAAATTTACGGCACTATGTCCAAAAGAAGCCTTCGGGCAATATTGCTTTTTGTTTTAGTTGTTTTGGGTCTTACCCAATGTGCCCGGCGTGGTACTCCTGATGGCGGTCCGCGTGATTTGGATCCTCCGGTGATGACTAAGGCTATTCCGGATACTTTCAGCACCAATTTTGATGCAGAAAAAATTAGAATTTACTTCAATGAATATGTTCGGTTGACAAATGTGCAACGGCAACTGATTATTTCGCCGCCCATGAACTTTTTTCCTGAAATCAGACCACAGGGATTACCGACAAATTTTATCGATATCCTGATGGTGGATACACTCAAGGAAAACACCACCTACACTTTTAATTTCGGTCAGAGTATTCAAGACAACAACGAATCCAATCCGCTTTCTTTTTTCAAATATGTATTTTCCACAGGCGACTACATCGATTCCCTGCAGATAAGTGGTGCTATCAAAGACGCATTGCTTGAAGTTCCGGATAATTTTATCAGCGTGATGCTTCAGGAGGTTGACAGCACTTTTAACGACTCCACCATTTATAAGCAAAAGCCTATTTACATTACCAATACGCTCGATAGTTTGACCGTATTTCAAATGGAAAATATCAAACCCGGCACCTATTTTTTATATGCGCTCAAAGACATCAATAACAACTATTTGTACGACCAAAAAACTGAAAAAATAGCATTTAGAGAAGCGTTTGTCACCTTGCCCACAGACAGTGTTTTTGTTTTAAATCTGTTTAAAGAAATCAATAATTTTAAAGCTTACAGGCCTACCCAAGCTGCGCGCCGAAGATATCTATTTGGCTATGAAGGTGCTCCCGAAAATATCAAAATAGAGTTGCTCAACCAAGTTTCGGATTCTTTTGATTACCGTATTACCAAACAATCGGAAAAAGACACCTTGTTTTATTGGTTTAAAAATTACGAGGCCGATACGCTTCAATTTAAAGTCTATCAAAACGATGCCAAGGCTGATACATTTGATGTATCATTCAAAAAAATAAAGGGCGATACTTTGTTGCTAAAGCCACTATATACTACATTTTTACCGCTCGACAAGCCTTACGTGCTTACATCAGAAGTGCCGTTATTGGCTTTTGACGAAAACAAAATTTCTGTTTTAGACCAGGATTCTGTAGTGGTGAATTTTAAAGCCGATTTAAAAAACGAACAGGAATTGGTTGTCGATTTTCCGAAAACAGAGGTCAATCGATATAAAATACAATTTCTTCCGGGTGCTGTCACTGATTTTTTTGACAGACAGAACGATACGATACGCGTCACGGCACGCACCAAAAGCGATCGGGAATATGGACGCCTGAGTCTGAATTTGGAGTTGGTTCGCGATTTCCCTGTGGTGGTCCAACTGCTAAACAGTAGTGGGAAAGTCATAACCGAAAAAATTGCCACTACGCGAAGAACGGTAGATTTTACGCTGTTGGATCCCATGGTATATACCATCCGAATCATACACGACACCAATGCCAATGGAAAATGGGATACAGGCGACTTTTTCAAAAGGCGACAACCTGAGCAAATAGATTATATGAACAAAACCATAGACATCAGAGCCAACTGGGATGTTTTTGAAACCTTTACGCCCAAGTAAAGTGGTCTCGATCGTCTAAAAATCTGAGTTTTTTTCGAGTGCTTTCCAACTCTTTTTTGTTCAATGTAGCAAAATAAACGCCTTTTTTGCCGGAAATTTTTGGCAACACATCTTTGCCCAACATATCGTACACTGCTGAATGCCCGACATACGGGTGGCCGTTGCCATCTTTGCCCACACGGTTTACGCCGGCCACATACGACATGTTTTCTATAGCACGTGCCGCCAACAAAGTGTCCCAAGCATACACGCGAACTTTTGGCCAATTCGCTACGTAAATGAGCAAGTCATAACCCGCTGTGTTTCGTGCCCAAACGGGAAATCTGAGGTCGTAACAGACCATTGGAAAGATGCGCCACCCCAAATAGTCAAGGATGAGTCTGTCTGTTCCGGCTGTGTAAACCGCATTTTCTCCTGCCAAGGTAAACAAGTGTTTTTTGTCGTATTTTTCTATGGTACCGTTTGGTTTCACAAAAAGCAAGCGGTTGTAATAGTTTCCGTTTTCTTCAATGACCAAGCTACCTGTGAGTGCAATTTTTTTCTTTTGCGCGGTTTCTCGCATCCAACTAACGGATTTGCCATCCATAGTTTCGGCCACGCTTTCCGGATGCATCGTAAAACCCGTACTGAACATTTCCGGCAGTATCATCAAATCTACAGGGTGAACGTCGTTTATCAGATCTGTAAACATTGCCAAATTGGTAGCGGGATTTTCCCAGTGCAAATCGGCTTGAATCAGGGCAATATGTAGTTCGTTTTTGGTCATTTGATGACAAAGGTTTTCTTGTCCGGTCCAATGCCTTTGAGCGTGAGTGATTTCCATGCTTTGGGCAAAATCGGATTTTTTTGCACAATGCCATTTTCTGTGATATCGAGCCCACCAAAACCAAACAAAACTACTTGCAGCATGCCGCCGGCTCCGGTTGCGAAGTAAGGATTGTCGCTTGTTGCAGCCTCAGCCAACGCCCCAAATGGCGGTCTTTTATTGGGTTCATAT
The DNA here is from genome assembly GCA_032251335.1 of Flavobacteriaceae bacterium. Taxonomy (GTDB): domain Bacteria; phylum Bacteroidota; class Bacteroidia; order Flavobacteriales; family Flavobacteriaceae; genus UM-FILTER-40-17. The sequence continues at coordinate 6,783 of JAVVDW010000021.1, forward strand.
GATCGTTTAAAAAGTCTGAAAGCCTCTTCGGCATCGCCCAATCGGGCATACAAAACAGCAAAAACCGATTGCCCCATTGCAGGCCCTTCGGGAGAGAGTTTGGGTTCGTAATATTTTAAATCTCGAATGATGGCGTCTTTGTCTGTAACCACGTGAAGCGGATAGGAGAGGAGGTTTACATCTGCTTGCTTGATGATTTCTCCATCGTATGTTCTGTTCTCACGGGTTGTGCCATCGGGAAACTGATGAATGACAATTTTGGAAGCTACCGTTTGCCAAAGCGGGTTGGGAGCGAGTCCCAAGGTTTTTGCAGCCAAAGTGGCAAATTCTAATGCTGTAATTGCTGCTCCGTTTGTGAAAGCGTTGTCATCAATATTAGCAGCAAATTCGTTGGCGCCTACTACATTGTTAATTGAGTAAGTGCCATCGGCATTGGGCGTAGCCCGGCTCACCCAAAAATCTGCAATTTCTTTGAGCATGGGATAGCCACGCGTGACGAGCCAGTCCTTGTCTTTTACCACACGGTAATAGTTCCAAAAAGCTATGGCCACGTCTGCCGTAATGTGGTGTTCAAAAGTTCCTGTTAGTGCCCAGGCAGGCGTAGCTTCTTCTCCGGTTTCGTCACTCTCCCATGGAAACATCGCACCTTGATAGCCGAAATTTATCGCTTTTTGTTTGGCCTTGTCCAACCGATCGGATCGGTAGTTTACCAACGAACGCGCAATGTCTTGATTTAACAAAAGCAAAGGCGGGTACATCCACAGTTCTGTATCCCAAAAAATATGTCCGTTGTAGTTTTGAGAAGAGAGCCCCATGGGCGCAATGCTCAAGTTGGAATCTCCTCGGGAAAAAGCATATAAGTGATATAATGCCAGACGCACATCTTGTTGTGATTGCAAATCGCCCTCAATTTCTATATCGCCTTCCCAAAGTGTGTCCCATAGTTTGTTGTGTTGCGCCAACAATACATCTCTAGGGTTGAGCAAATTAAAAATCACAAAACGTTCCGACTCTGTTTGCGGATCGTCAAAATCTTGTGTGGAAGTAACAGCGCCCGTCCAGGCAAATTCGAAAGTTTTATCTTTATCTAGTTTTTGTTCGAAAGAAAGCCTGTTGTCATAGTCAGATATTTTGTTGTGATGCAATTTAGGACGTTGGTGTTCGCGTGTTGAGTTGATAGCATGCCAAACAAAAGTAGCCGATGCCGCTACCGTATGTTTTCCCAATCGACTTTTGGCCACGGTTTGCAAAATAGGCATGGTGGTTTCTAAATCTTGCAAAACCCGAAAAGTGCTGATGGGTTGCAAGTATTCTTCGGGCGTGATGATTTTTCCGGTGGCTTTTATTTGGATGTTTTGTAGCGGTTTAATCTTGATATCGATATAGCCCGAGTATTGCACCTGCCTGAGCGTGTAAATGGTATAGGAAACTTCGGCCTTATTTTTAAAGGTGAATGAAGTTTTAAAACCACCGTGTTTCATATTGAGGGTTTGTTGCCAATTCGATACATTTTGTTCCGTAATCTTTTCACCGTCAATTTCGATATCCAAATTGGCAAAATTGATGCCTAATAGAATTTTACTCACGCCTAAGGGCGATTCTTTGTCGTAAACGTTGTTCAGTATGATAGACTTTACCTGAAAAGGTTTGTCTTCGGGCAAGATGCCAATTCTGCCGTTTGCTGAAACGATTCCTGTGTAGGCATCTACTTTTCCTACGCTGATATTCCATCCGTCATTTTGTGCCGAATGTTTTGATGGCCACAAAAGCAAAACGCCTGAAATAAGGATTCTATAAGCAACTTTGAAAATCATGTGTTGAAGTTTTTGAGTTTGTGCGAAGTTAAAAATTTTAAGGTAGAATGTGCCCGTTAATTTCTGTTAAAGTAAATCAACTATTTTTAATAAAATGTTTGATTTTACATACTTTTGATTTTATTAAATGCAATCATGAATTTTCCTGAAAATAAAACCATTATCCTCTTCGACGGTGTCTGTAATCTGTGTAATGGCGCGGTCAATTGGCTCATTCGCAAAGACAGCCAGGATCAATTTAGGTTTGTGGCTTTGCAAAGCGATTTGGGAAAAGAAATTGTCGAATACATAGGCGTGGATACGTCCAAAACGGATTCTATCATTTGGTACAAACCCGGTGAAGCTTACTTTTACAAATCTGCTGCTGCTTTGAAAATAGCCGGTCAAATAGGCTTTCCTTGGCAATTGATGCAGGTTTTTTCAATTTTGCCGGCAGCCTTGCGCGATGTAGTATATGACATCATCGCACGCAACCGGTATCGGTGGTTTGGTAAAAAAGCTTCTTGTATGGTGCCTTCCCCCGAATTGACTTCAAAATTTCTTTGATTTTTTTTGTGCATCAGACTGCTAACAAAAAGCTAAATTTTCGAAATTTTTAAGAATCCATAAAATTCTTTTATAAATTAGTCAAGTTTTTAATAAATAATAACCAAATGAACAGATACACCAAAAATCTTTTAAGCGCCTCTTTATTGAGCGCCCTCGTTTTTACAGCCTGTAAAAATGAAGAAAAACAAGCGGGTACTCCGGGGATTAACACCAGTTACATGGATGATTCCGTGCGTCCGCAGGACGATTTCTTCCGCTATGTCAATGGCGAGTGGCTCGATCAAACCCAAATTCCCGACGATAAAACCTCGTGGGGAAGTTTTAACGAACTGCGCGAAAACACCGACACAGACGTATTAGATATCCTCAAAGAAGCTATGGCTTCTGGTCAGTATGCAGCCGATTCAGACCAAGGGAAAGCCGTAAATCTTTTCAAAACAATCCTCGATTCTACATCCAGAAACGAACAAGGTTTACAACCCATCCAATCTCGTTTAGATGAAATTGACAAGATGGCGACTATTAAAGACTTAGAAAACTATTTGATTGCTTACGAATCTGTTGGCGGTACCGGCTTTTTTGGTGTCGGGGTTTTTGCAGATTCAAAAGACAGCAATAAAAATGTGTTGAGTCTCGGTAACGGTCGCTTGGGATTACCCGATAGAGAATACTACGTTTCAGACGATCCGAATTCCAAAGACACGCGCGATAAATACGTACTGCACGTAGGGCAGATGTTGCAATTTTTGGGGTACAGCCCTGAAGATGCCCAAAAACAAGCAGAAGATGTACTCGCTTTTGAAACCCTTTTGGCAACCCCGCGTTTGACACGGGTAGAACGCCGAGACGATCGCCTGACATATAATCCGAAGACGATAGCCGAAATCAGTAGCTTAAATAAAGCTTTTGATTGGCAAAAGTATTTTTCAACGCTTGGTTTTGCCTCTGTGGACACCGTCATCGTGAACGAGCCAAAATATATTGCTTCGCTCGAGCCATTGATGCATACAAACCATCTCAATCATTGGAAAGCTTATCTGAAATGGTCATTGCTCAACAGTGCTTCGGGCAGGCTGAGTGATGAAATCGAAACCGCTAATTGGGAATTTTACGGCAAAACGCTCCGCGGGGCTCAAGCACAAGAGGCGCCTGAAAAAAGAGCTTTGGGAACACTCAATAGAGCCTTGGGTGAAGCCCTGGGAAAATTGTACGTAGATAAAAAATTTCCGCCCGAGGCCAAACAAAAAGCAGAAGAGCTCATTGCAAATCTAATCGCGGCTTATGACAAACGCATCAAAGAGTTGCCTTGGATGAGTCCGGAGACCAAAGAAAAAGCCTTGGAAAAACTGCACGCACTCAACATAAAAATTGCCTATCCGGACAAATGGAAAGATTACTCCAAATTACAGATTAAAGGTCCTGAAGCCGGTGGCAGTTACTACACCAATATGGACAACCTGTCTCGCTGGCGTTTTGAAGAAGATGTGGCCAAACTCGAAAAACCGGTTGATAAGGACGAATGGTTTATGGCACCGCAAATTGTCAATGCTTATTTCAATCCTGCTTATAATGAAATTGTTTTTCCGGCAGCCATCCTGCAACCGCCATTTTTCAATTTTGAGGCCGATGATGCTGTCAACTATGGTGGTATTGGTTCGGTAATTGGTCACGAAATTTCTCACGGATTTGACGATTCCGGTGCGCGCTACGATGCCCAGGGCAATTTGGCAGATTGGTGGACGCCTGCAGATTTAGAAGCATTTACCCAACTCGGAGATGCCTTGGCTGCGCAATACAGCCGTCTAGAGCCATTGCCGGACACCTTTGTAGATGGCAAATTTACCCTTGGCGAAAACATTGGCGATTTGGGCGGCGTTAATGCTGCTTTTGAAGCTTTGCAAATTCATCTAGCCAAAAACGGTTCGCCCGGCCTGATTGACGGATTCACCCCCGAACAAAGATTTTTCCTTTCATGGGGAACCATCTGGCGTGTAAAAACCAGAGATGAAGCGCTCAAAACGCAGGTAAAAACCGATCCGCATGCTCCGGGGATGTATCGTGCCAGTGTTCCACTTCAAAACGTGGACGCTTTTTATGAAACCTTTGATGTGAAACTCGGCGACGCTATGTTTTTACCACCGGACCAAAGGGTGAAGATTTGGTAAAATTTCTTTTACAACAATAGAAAAGAGCGACCTAAAAGTCGCTCTTTTTGTTTAAATGAAATTAGGTGTAAAATTCTTTTTTGTCATTTTTTCATCCAAAGGGTTGCTTTGATAATTTCAAGTTTAATTCCTTTTTTTCTTTTATAAATTACAGTAATTGATATAATTAGAAGGATGACCATTAGCCTGAAAATATTCATGTAAATTCCGCCCAAGGCATTCTCTCCGACTGAGAACAATTCAAAAAATAAATTCATAAAAAAATGAAGAAAAACCGGAATCCAAATATTGAAACTCCATTCAGCATAAGCCCATGCAAACAACAACGCACCCAAAAAAGTTACCAAAAAAATGCCTACTAAGGTTCCCACATCATTACTTTGGTTGAGATGTAGAGATGCAAATAGCAAGGCTCCGATAAGTACTGAGGGGAAAAATCCAAGTTTAGAAAATCGGTACAGTTGGCCAAAAAGAAATCCTCTGAAAAACAATTCTTCAAAGAAACCGGCCGCCACTACGGATATTAAGATGCCATCGGTGGTGATGTTGTAGTTAAAATCTGATACGATAGCATAACCTACGAGCATGGGAAGGGTACAAACTAATGAAAACAGTATCCCTTTTCCGATGGATTTGTCTAATCCTAAGCTTTTGAGACTTCCGCTCCAACGGTGCATTGCGATAGCGCCGATGAGTAGTGGCACTCCGCTCAACAAGTAGGTGAGGATGTGGCTGATACCTATTTGATGTACGGTTTCATTAATCCAATTTCTTAAAATCTTAAAAAACAAATTGTCCAGAAAAAAATAGACAGCAAAGGTCAATAACGTTATCGAAGTAATTTGAATAGTCTTATTCATCATGAATTGGCTTTAATTTAAATCCGCTTTATCAAAACAGTTCATATCTGAGCCCCAATGAAATCCCTCTAATCTCTTTTTCTGCATTTTTGAATAGGGGAGAGAGGTCGTATTTTACGTACAACATACTGTTGCCGGCAGTGAGATAGCCGCTGAGCCCGTAAACAAAATCGTTGGTGTTGAAGTCTGTTTTTTGCTTGTCTTTTATTTTATCGCCGTTACGGTCGTATTTCAGTTTTTGCATATTTCCAATGTTGAATCCTGCAAACCCACCGAGCCCGATTTTCACCCGGTCAAAATAATGCTTGTCGGGATTGAAGGAGGTGTTGAATGGCTTAAACTCTAGATGCACAGGCGCCACTAAGTACGTATATCTGAATTTTGATTTGTCCAAATCTGTTTCAAATTTTTGAAGTTCGGTGGTGTTATCGTTTTCAACGAAAAATTGATCGTCTTTCGGTTTTAAGTTGTTGATTTGAAAAGATAAAGCATAATTGAGTTTAAGAAAATTAGAGTTTTTAAATACACGGTATTTATTTCCAAAGCCAATTTCGAAAAAGCGGGACCCGAAAAACTTAAAGTTAGAACCGCTCAACGAATTTCCTTCTTCTATGGCGTTGTTAAAGCCGAACGCGAGCAACAAATAGCCATTGTTTCTACTTTCTTTAAAATTTTTGTCGTGGTGAAATATTTTACGAAATTTGAAATCATCAAAAATACTATCCATCCGATTTTCAAATGAATAATATTTGATGTGGAGCATTTCGCCCCTCTCCAATAAGGCAATTTGATTGTCGATGATGGCCAATCGGTTGTCGATGTTCAGTGCGTGTTTTTGTGCCGCTTCTTTTTTTAGCGCGGTGGCTTCTTCTTCTGTAATTTCTCCGGAAAGAAGCCGGTTATTAATAGCTTTTACCTCTTTTTTGAGAAGTTCTCGTTCTTCGTTCGTAATCTTCTCTTTGGTCAGTTTGAGGTTTTCAATCTGTTGTTCTTTGCCAAGTTCCTGAGCGTTCAAATTAGGCATGCAGAGGGTGAGCGCCACCAGGGCGAAAATCAAAAAAGTAGTTTTCATGATTATAAATATTTAATGGAGATTCAATTATTGCTTTGCGCGACGGCTGTTTTTACGGTTTGGTAACTTTCCCGTAGCGCGAGGAGCACTTTTTCTTTAAAAGAGCTGTTGTTTATATCTTCCTCAACCTCAGACAACAAGATGTCTGCATTAACACTTTTTCCTGCTTTCGTCAACAATTGTTGCGATTTGATTTCTTTGAGGGCTTCGGCCAAAAGTGCATTGATTTCAGTATCAGAAAAGTTGGCTTTGTCTTTTTGGAAATCAAGTATTTTTGAGACAACCTCATCTACTTTTTGGTCAACAATATTCTTGTTTTCCGGTATTGGAAATGGTTTTTCAATGTCCTCATTTACTTTAACTGTCTCCGAAACCACCACAGGAGTCGATTTTTTTGATGACAAATGGGTGTTGGTTTTATTTCCATCCTCAGTTGTCAGTGCTGTTTTGGCATCGGGTTCAGTTAAGGTGTTTTCCTTCTGGGTTTTGGGCGTCAAAACGGGTTCTGATATTTCCACCATTCGTTGGTTAGTATTGCTTATTGGTTCGTTTTTAAAGAATAAACTGATCAACACCAACAAAACGATGCTAGCAGCAGCTACACGAGAAACGAAGTGAAATCTTTTTTTTCTCTTATTTGCGATGAGTTGCTTCTCCAACCTATCCCAAGTCTTTTCATTTGGATGGATTGTCCGACGGAGAAGGCTTTCGCGGCTGATATTTTCAAATTCCGACAGTTTCATTTTTTGTAATTTTTAAGTCTTTTAACTGATGTTGCAAACATTTTCGAGCGCGATGCAGTTGGGTTTTGGATGCGCTTACTGTGATTTGGAGTTCTTGTGAAATTTCTTGGTGGCTATAACCGTCAATAGCGTACATCAGAAATATCACTTTCTGGTTTTCGGGCAATTCGTCTATGCGTTTTTGGATGTATTCAACTTCCAAATTGTTGTGGGAAGTTGTTGACTCCACGAGTTGGGTTTCCGGATAATCTTCCAAAAAAACCAATCTTTTTTGACTTCGAAGATGGGAAATGCATGAGGTTACCATAATCCGCCTGATCCAACCTTCAAAACTTCCTCTGTTGTCAAACTGATCTAATTTGGTGAAAACCTTTAAAAAACCACTAACCAGAACGTCTTCCGCATAAAATATATCCGAAATATACTGCCTACATACCGACAACATTTTAGGGGCAAACCGTTCGTAGATCGCCCGTTGGGCTTGAAGGTCTTTGACACGAGCCTTTTCGATTAGGAGTGTTTCGTTATAGTGGAGCTGAACAACTTTCAACGTATTTAATTTAGTTTCTACACTACCAAGACGCTTATAAAGCAACAAGCGTTACAGTTTTTTTGTTTTTTTTGCGTTTTTTGATTGTGAATCTACTTTAGCGGAAAAGGTTATAAAAACAAAACTAGCATTTTACAAATTAAAATGTCGATAATATATTCCATTTCGCCCCTTGATTCATTTTTTCATTTATGACGGATGGGCAAAAAGTGACCGATAAATGGGTGAAGAATTCAATTTTAACAAATATAATCAACAAGTAAGCGTTACTATCTCGAGTGTGTTATGTGTTAATCTCTCTGTTTTTTAGAAACTATATCAAGCTGTTGGCCTATTTTTGAAAATTATCCTCGTATTCTTTTGCGCAAGTATTTCTACATGATGGTTTTGTGCTTCCCGATGCTGATGAACGGGCAGGATGTGCCGTCTTTAAAAAAGTCTAAATGGCTAAAAATAAACGGCAAAAAGGAATTGAAAATCGATTCGGTCAGTATCCAATCCAAAGATTTTGCACTGTATCTTAATGACTCCGTTCGGGTAGATACGCTTTTTTACCGGGTTGATTTTTCAAAAGCCATGCTCATTTTTGAAAATAATTTTGAGAAAAAAACAGATTCGGTTCGGGTTTCCTACCAAAGTTTTCCAAACTATCTCACACGGATCTATCAGGTTTTTGACGATTCTTTAATCGTAGAAAACAACCAAAGTTTGGAACGCGTGTACAGCTTGGAAAACAAACGAAAAAAAACAAGCATTCCGTTTGACGGGCTCAACACTACAGGAAGCATTACCCGAGGCGTAACCATTGGTAACAACCAGAATTCTGTTTTAAAATCAGAACTCGATTTGCAGATTTCAGGTGATTTGGGCAACGGCGTCACCCTGCGTGCTTCCATACAAGACAACAATATTCCACTGCAAGAAAATGGCTTTTCGCAACGCTTAGACGAATTTGACGAAGTTTTTATCGAACTCTTTACAGACAATTGGAATGTGAGAGCGGGCGATATCAACTTGGTGGAAAACGAAAGTTATTTTTCCCGTTTTCAAAAAAGAGTGCAAGGTATTTTGGTGGGCGGTAAAATTCAAAATAAAACGTCCGAAACCAAACTTTTTGGTTCGGGAGCCGTAGTTCGAGGGCAATTTACGAGAAGTACTTTTCAAGGTAGGGAAGGCAATCAGGGACCCTATAAATTGCAAGGACCCAACGGCGAACTTTTTGTGTTGGTGATTTCAGGCAGCGAAACGGTCTATGTAAACGGTTTGCCGTTGCAGCGTGGAGAAGACCGAGATTATGTAATCGATTACAACGCAGGAGAGCTCACTTTTACCTCGCTTTTTCCAATCACCTCAGATATGCGCATTGTGATTGAGTATCAATTTACCGACCGCAATTTTACGCGATTTATCACCTACGACGGAGCTTCTTTTAAAAAGGGAAAACTCTCGCTCAGTGGTACCATTTATTCGGAATCCGATTCTAAAAACCAACCGCTGCAACAGAGTTTGACTGAAAGCCAAAAAGAGTCGTTGAGCTTGGCCGGCGATGATAGGTCTAAGATGGTGGCACCCTCGGCCGTACCTTCTTCATTTTCCGAAAACAAAGCTCTTTACAGAAAAATTGACATCAATGGCGTGGAAGTTTTTGAGTTTTCGACAGACCCGAATGAAGAACTCTTTGAAGTTCGGTTTACCGAAGTGGGGGCAAACCAAGGAAATTACATCCTCACGAATGCCAACGTCATCGGACGTATTTTTACTTTTGTCCTGCCCGAAAATGGCGTGCCTCAGGGCAATTTTGAGCCGGTTATTCAGCTCATAGCCCCAACAAGACTGCAATTGGCCACCGTAAAAGGCAAATACGAATTGTCTGAAAAAACTTCGGTCGAATTTGAAGGCGCGTTCAGCAACAACGATTTGAATCTTTTTTCGGATTTAGATGATGAAAACAACACGGGTTTTGCAGGAACAATCCGGGCCAAACACAGAATTTTTGACAAACTATGGAACTTGGATGCTACTTTTGATTTTGACCACGTAAATGAAGATTTCCGAACGATTGAACGCTTGTATAATGTAGAATTTAATCGCGATTGGAGTTTGATAAATCCCGTTGGCAATCAAAATTTTTTACGAACAGGTTGGTTGCTTTCACATCCCGAAAAAGGCATGCTTAACTATCAGTTTCAACAGCTGAGTTTTGAGGGAGATTACTCAGGTAGCCGCCATGTTTTGACGGCCAATCTGCACCAAAACCGATGGCGATTTAGCGCTAATGGTAGTTATTTGGATGCCACATCCGACCTGGCTGACAACAGTTTTTTGCGGTGGAATTCGCGACTCACCTACAGCTTGAAAAAACAGTGGTTTGGTGCTGACGTGAATTTGGAAAACAACAAACAACGCGATGCGGATACAAACATTTTATCACCGTTAAGCCAACGCTTCGAAGAATATACCGTCTTTACAGGCGTCGGCGACAGTACCAAAATTTTCGCAGAAGTGGGCTATCGGTTTAGAACCAACGACAGCATCCGCAACAATTTGCTTGAAAAAGTCAACACCTCGCAGACGTATTTTTTAAAATCCCGGATTTTAAATTCCGCTACGTCTCAGCTGCAACTTTTTGTCAATTACCGCAGGTTTGACAACCAAGATTCTGAAGTGAGCGACGAACAATCGTTAAATTCGAGATTGTTTTACAACCGGTTTTTATGGGATAAAAAAGTACAACTCAATACAGTTTTTGAAACCAATTCCGGCACGCAACCCCAACAAGATTTTACTTTTGTAGAAGTAGAGCCCGGCACAGGCTCGTTTACTTGGTTCGATTTTAACGGCAACGGCCTGCAAGAGCTCGATGAGTTTGAACAAGCGGCCTTTCAGGACGAAGCCAATTTTGTACGCGTGTTGTTGCCCAATCGGGTTTTTATCAAAACACATCAAAATAAGCTCAGCCAAATTCTCACGCTGAATCCTATGAGTTGGAGTTCGGAAGAAGGTTATAAAAAACGCTTATCACATTTCTACAATCAAACCAATTTCCTCATAGACAGACGCGTGCGCCGAGAAGATGACCAACTCGATTTAAACCCCTTTGACACGGGTGATAAAGACTTATTGGGCCTGAATTTCAATTTGAGAAATACTTTGTTTTACAACCGCGGTCTGCAAAAGTTTACAACCTCTTATACATTCAACCGCACGCAAACACAAAATTTTCTTTCTACCGGCATTCAAGAAGGCGACATCACGTCACATCAACTCCAATTTACACATAAATTTGACAAGTATTGGCTCTTCAATTACCTGACGAATACATCAAAAACGCAGAGTACTTCCGAAAACTTTCCAACGCGCAATTTTGATATCGATGCCTTTGTATTCAATCCTAAACTGTCGTATTTGTTTACAAACAGCGCTCAATTTGACGTTTTTTACGAATTTCAAAATAAAGAAAATCAAACCGGGGCGAAGGAGACGCTTGACAGGCACAAAGCGGGTGTTTCTTTTTTCTATGCCAATATGCAGAAACTCTCTGTGACTGGTGAATTTAATTTTTTCTCCAATCAGTTTGACGGCGATAGTTTTTCGCCTGTCGGTTTTCAAATATTGGAAGGATTGCAACCCGGAACCAATTTTACTTGGCAACTCAATTTACAAAAACGACTCACCCAATTTCTCGATTTTAATGTGCAATATTCGGGAAGAAAATCCGAAAACATTCGGACCATTCACACCGGCACGATGCAACTCAGGGCGTTTTTCTAAACGAAAATAAATTGATGATTCGATGATAAGATGCTACGATGATGAGATAAAGTAATTCTAATGCCCAATGTCTGTTGACTTTTAACTTAAAACAAATAACGAGTAACTTATAACATATAACCCTAATGCCTAATGCCTATTGCCTAATGCCTTATCTATAACCAATCTCCCTGTTAAACATTCTTATAAAATATCTTGAAATTATTTGGTTCTCTAAAAGTCAATTTTTGGTTGGCAACACATCAATAAATCCTTACAAATTTCTCATTAGCCCGGCGAAGTTGTAAATTTGCATTCCAAAAACAAACGTCCGAAGTATTTTATATGATTTCCAACCAACCTACATACCCATCGGCTTTACAAAACCCGATTTTCAAACTCATTGGTCAAACAGCAGACAGTATGGAAACAGAAGCGTATGTGATTGGTGGTTTCGTGCGTGACTACCTCATGCAACGAAACACACCAAAAGACATAGATGTGGTGGCCGTAGGCAGCGGTATCGATTTGGCCCAGCGCGTAGCAGCCCGGCTTTCCGGCAATCCTTCGGTACAGGTTTTTAAGAATTTTGGTACAGCCATGGTTAAAACTCCCGGACTCGAAGTAGAATTTGTCGGTGCCAGAAAAGAGAGTTACCAACGCAACAGCCGCAAACCGGCCGTAGAAAACGGCAGTTTAAAAGACGACCAATTGCGCCGCGATTTTACCATAAATGCGATGGCGTTGAGTCTGAACGACAAAACATTTGGGCAGTTACTCGATCCTTTTAACGGTTTGGCCGATTTGGAATCTAAAACCCTCCGAACGCCAACCAATCCCAATATCACCTTCTCAGACGATCCGCTTCGCATGATGCGCGCCGTGCGCTTCGCAACCCAACTCGGTTTTAAAATCAGCAAAGAAGCTTATGCAGCCATCGAACAAAACCACAACCGATTGGAAATTATTTCGCGCGAACGCATAGTGGACGAATTACATAAAATTTTATTGTCACCCAAACCCTCAGTCGGCTTTTTGTTGCTCGAAAAAACCGGTTTACTGCAACATTTTTTACCGGAGTTGATTGCGCTTAAAGGCATCGAAGAAATTGAAGGCCAACGCCACAAAGACAATTTTTATCATACCTTTGAGGTGGTAGATAACATTGCCAAGCATACCGACGATTTGTGGTTGCGGTGGGCCGCACTTCTGCACGATATCGGCAAAGCACCCACCAAAAAATTTCAGGAACCTATCGGCTGGACGTTTCACGGACACGAATTTGTGGGTGCCAAAATGGTTTACAAGCTCTTTAAAAGATTAAAAATGCCGCTAAACGAGAAAATGAAGTTTGTACAAAAAATGGTGCTTTTGAGTTCCCGTCCCATTGCCCTGTCTAATGAAGGTGTTACAGACTCGGCCGTTCGCAGATTGATTTTTGATGCCGGTGAAGACATAGACTCTTTGATGACACTTTGCGAAGCAGACATCACCACCAAAAACCCCAACCGCTTTCAAAAATATCACGATAATTTTAGGATGGTGCGCCAGAAAATAGAAGAGGTAGAAGCGCGGGATCACGTGCGAAATTTTCAACCACCCGTAAGTGGAGAGCAAATTATGGAAACTTTTGGCATTGGTCCTTGTAGAGAGGTGGGGCAAATCAAAGATGCTATAAAAGAAGCTATTTTGGATGGAAAAATTCCCAACGAAAACCAAGCCGCCCAAGAAATGATGCTCAAGTTAGGCGAAAAATTGGGATTGCAAAAAGTACACTAAACAACTGATAATGTATAAAAAATGGTACAGCAGACTTTTAAAAACCGCTTTGGTTTTGGTCTATCTTGTGATTTTAGCCGGCGCCGTAGTACGGATGACCGGTTCCGGAATGGGCTGCCCTGATTGGCCCAAATGCTTTGGCTATTTGATACCGCCTACAGATGAGGCCGTGTTGATTTGGCAGCCCAACAGAGACTTTGAAAAGGGACAAATGATTATACACGATGAAGCACTTTGGTCTGCACGGTCAAATTTTGTTTCCGGTGCAGATTTAGATTTATCAAATTTTGAAAAATACACCAAACACGATTATGCCATTTTCAATACTTTGCATACCTGGACAGAATACATCAACCGTCTTTTTGGCGCCTTGGCCGGACTTGCCGTTTTGCTCACGGCAGTGTTCTCAATTTCGTATTGGAAAGACCGCAAAGCCATCACATTGCTCTCTTGGTTGTTGGTATTCATGATGGTTTTTCAGGCTTGGTTGGGTGCCGTAGTGGTCTATTCCGTACTTACACCTTACAAAATTTCGATCCACATGTTTATGGCTTTGGCCATTGTAGCCTTGCAGCTCTACTTACTACACACCACCAGAAAGACCAAACCAAGCGTCGTTCAGTTTGCCTTATTTAGCAAATTAGCACTGGCCACTTTGGCTTTGCTGCTTGTTCAAATTTTCCTCGGTGTCTTGGTCAGACAAGAAGTTGACACTACCGTCAAAGCCGTAGGGTATGCTGATAAAAGTCTTTGGTCTGAGGCATTGACAAACAGTTGGTTTTATGTGCACCGATCGCTGTCACTGCTGTTTTTGATACTAAACGGATGGATGTTTGTAGAACTTCGAAAAATAGGACAGCTTCCTGTGAGTATGCTGGGCATTGTTTCTTCGATGTTCGCTGTTGTATTGCTGGGTATTTTGATGGCTTATTTTGATTTTCCCTTTTTGACACAACCACTGCACATGCTACTCGCATCCATACTTTTTGGCTTCCAATTTTGGTTTTGCCTAAAATGTTTTACCGCGCAAAATATTTCCATTCATACAAATATTGTGTAGTTTCGCACCAATTATAAGTGTTTACCCATGATTTACAGATTTAGAGTGATATTGGACGTAGAAGATGATGTCTTCAGGGATATCGAAATACAAGAAGAGGCAACTTTGGAAGATTTTCACAATGCCATCACCCAAGCTTTTGGCTTTGACGGTAGTGAAATGGCCGCTTTTTATGACAGCGACGACGAGTGGAATCAAGGCGATGAGTACATGCTTTTTGATATGGGTGAAGATGATGTGCGCAAAATGTCTGAAATCAAGCTCAATGAGGTGGCCTCTGCACAACACGACCGCTTGCTTTATATCTACGATTTTTTAAGTCTGTGGAAATTTTTGGTCGAATTGATGGACATCGCCGAACCCGATACGACTGTGTTGTATCCGCATTTGGTTCAAGCACACGGATTGGTTCCGGAAGAAGCCCCGGAAACTTTTTTCGAATCGGAAACCGGTTTTGAAGAAGACATCAGCTTGGATGACGACGACGAAGATTTTGACGATTTTGATGACACAAGTTACGGAATGAGTTTGAATTAATCCTTTTTAGAAACACATGTTAAATCTTTATAATGCCCATATTGAATTGCTCAGCATTCACCGCGTGGGAAACAAAAGCAGGAGTGAAGGGTATTTTTTATCGGAAAAACCCTACGCCTATAGCGATGAATTAGCCCCACTGCTCAAAGAGTTTTTTTTAAAACCGTTTAGGGACAAAGAGCACAATTATTATCACTTTGCACATGAGACCGATTTAGAATTTCATACACTTTCCGAGCTGTGCAAACAGCTTTTCGCAGAACCGAAATCTTTTCAAGACGTTGCCCGAAAAATAACGCTCCATCTGTATGACCAATCGCAACATCCGCATATCAAAAGTGGCGAAGTTTATGTAGCTTATTTTTCAGATTTGCAGCTTGACAACCAGAAAATAGACGGCTTGGGGATTTTTAAAAGTGAACTCAAGCACGAGTTTTTGCAGTTTGAAGAAAAAGAAAACAACCTCAACCTGATGTTGCAACAAGGCGTCAGCTTGAACAAGTTAGACAAAGGCTGTCTGATTTTCAACACCAACCAAGAAGACGGATACAAAGTACTCTCCGTAGATGCAAACCGATACGACAGCAAGTATTGGTTGGAAAGTTTTTTGGCTGTGGCCCAACTGCACGACGACAATTTTTTAACCAAAAACTACCTTAAGTTTTGTAAAGACTTTGCCAAAGATGTAGTCTTGCCGGCAGAAGATAAAAAGGAGGAAGTGATGTTTCTGAACAAATCGGTCAACTACTTCGCCAAGAATGACGATTTTGAAGAAAGTAAATTCATCAACGAAGTCATCCAAAATCCCGATCTGATTCCGGAATTCAAAAACTACAAGGTAGAACGAGGGCCCAAGTACAGCATTGAAGACCTCAGCGAGTTTTCCATAGCCAACAAAGCAGTTTCTGTGGCAAGGAAAAACATGCGCGGTATTATCAATTTAGATACGAATATTCAGATAAAAATGGATTTTATTAATTCAGATTCCGCCGAAAAATTTGTAGAAAAAGGTTGGGATGAAGAAAAGCAAATGTATTATTATCTGGTATATTTCAATAAAGAACAGCGGTCGTGACCAAAATGTAAAATAATCTTATTTTTGCATCAGAAAAAAGAGCTATGATACTACCGATTACGGCTTATGGCGATCCCGTTTTACGTGCCAAAGCAGCAGAAATTTCACCGAACTATCCCAAGTTGAAGGAATTGATAGACAACATGTACGAAACCATGTATGCGGCCAGTGGCGTTGGTTTGGCAGCCCCACAAGTGGGTTTGTCTATCAGGCTGTTTGTGGTGGACGCCACGCCCATGTCTGAAGATGAAGACCTGACGCCTGCGGAAGCCAAAACCTTAAAAACATTCAAAAAAGTTTTTATCAATCCTACAATCGTGGAAGAAGGCGGCAAAGAATGGGATTTTAACGAAGGCTGCCTCAGCATACCTGATATACGAGAAGATGTCAGTAGAAAATCGGCTTTAAAAATCACCTATCAGGACGCGGATTTTAAAACACATACAGAAACCTATGACGGTATTTCAGCACGAATTATCCAACACGAATACGATCATATAGAAGGGGTTTTGTTTACAGACAAACTGTCCCCGTTTAAAAAGAGAATCCTAAAAGGAAAGCTGTTAAACATCAGTAAAGGAAAAATAAAAGTATCCTATAAAATGCGTTTTCCAAACGCCTAAAACCATCATTGTCCAATGCCAAATAAGTTAGACGAAATATTAGCCATTTCCGGCAAACCCGGATTGTTTGAATTATCTGCAAGAACCCGCACCGGATTTATCGCCAAGTCTTTACTAACCGGAAAGACACACACTTTCGGCGTCCGCGACCAAGTGAGTGTACTTTCCGAAATAGCCATCTATACCAGCGCAGAAGAAATTCCATTGCCTGAGGTTTTACAAGCCATTCAAGCCAAGGAAAGCGGTAAATTGGTAGATAAAAGCATCAAAGATGACAAGAAAAAATTGATGGCATATTTTGAGGAAGTCGTCCCCAATTTTGACCGCGAGCGCGTCTATCCGAGCGATGCCAAAAAGGTTATTCAGTGGTACAATACGCTTGTAGAAAATACTTTAATAGACTTTGAAGAAAAGGTGACCAAAAGTGGAGATCAAAAGGTTGCTTCCAAGGATGAGGAGGAATGAAATTTAAGTTTTAGCCATGAACAACCGACAAGCCCAACTCAATTCCATCAACCGTTTGCTAGACATCATGGACGATTTGCGTGCCGGCTGCCCGTGGGACAAAGCACAGACTTTTGAAAGCTTGCGTCACCTGACCATCGAAGAAACCTACGAACTCGGCGATGCCATTCTGGACAACGACCTTGAGGAAATCAAAAAAGAGTTGGGCGATTTGTTGTTGCACATTGTTTTTTATGCCAAAATAGGCTCCGAAACCAAGGCTTTCGACATTGGTGATGTAGCAGAGGCTATTTCAGAAAAACTCATCCACCGGCATCCGCATATTTACAGCGATGTCAGGGCGGATGATGAGGAAGCCGTAAAAGCCAATTGGGAACAACTCAAACTCAAAGAAGGCAAAAAATCGGTGTTGGAAGGCGTTCCCAAATCGCTTCCGGCTTTGGTCAAAGCGAGCCGGATCCAGGATAAAGTGCGCGCTGTCGGTTTTGATTGGGAAGAACCACACCAGGTATTGGACAAGGTGGTGGAGGAGCTAAACGAATTGCGGGTGGAACTGAAAAATGCCCGTCAGGACAAAATAGAGGCCGAATTTGGCGACGTGCTTTTCTCCATGATCAACTACGCCCGGTTTATCGATGTCAATCCCGAAGATGCTTTGGAGCGCACCAATAAAAAATTCATCAAACGCTTTCAATACCTCGAACAAAAATCCAAAGAAGTCGGCAAAAACCTTTCTGACATGACCTTGGCGGAGATGAATGTGTATTGGGATGAAAGCAAACAGAAAGATTAAGTTTTTTTTGTAAGATGTAAATAAAAACCATTTCAGTTGCTATCATCTAAAGAAGTATTTGATAACCAACTTTAGGATGGACTCATTTTCAATTTTCAACAAGATGAGCGAGATAATTATTGCAAGAAAAATCGTAATCACGATGATTAAACCATGCTTAACCACAAAGAAGCGGTTCTTGTTCAGTTCTTTCTGTAAATTATTGCCCATTTTCATGTTCCGAGTTCTAATTGATTTCTAACTAAGTTATAATAAAAGGATTTGTTATCAACCAAGTGCTGATGATTTCCTTGCTCAACAATTGCGCCCTTGTTCAAGACAATAATCTGATCAGAATTTTTGACGGTGCTTAAACGATGAGCAATAATGACCACGGTTTTATTTTTGAAAAATTCTTGTAGATTATCGTAAATAATTTTTTCGCTTTCAGCATCCAATGCACTTGTGGCTTCATCAAACATGATGTAACGAGGGTTTTTATAAACTGCCCTTGCAATTAGTACCCTTTGCTTTTGACCGCCGGACAGTCCCATACCTGAATCGCCGATTTTTGTCTTTGATTTTAAAGGGAGTGTGTTTATAAAATCTTTCAAATTCGCCACTTCTATAGATTGTTCCAACTTTTTAAAATCGATATTTTCTTCACCTGCAGCGATATTCCTCTCAATGGTATCGGAAAAAATATATCCGTTTTGCATAACTACACCGCAATTTTCCCTCCAATTTTTTGCAGAAACCTTTAGAATATTTTGCCCATTGATTGTAATTTTGCCCTTAATGGGGTCAAAAAACTTTAATAAAATTTTTAGAAGTGTTGTTTTACCACTACCACTGGCACCTACAATTGCGGTTGTTTCTCCCTCTTTGATGAATAAGTTGATGTTTTTTAATACGAACGGAGATTTCGGACCTTCATATTGATAATACAAATTTTTGATTTTAATTCCTTTTTCCTGATTTAAGAGATTCTTGATGTGAAAAACATTAATTTGGTTTGGCTTTTCTTCTTCTTCTTGATTTTGAACTTCATTGAGACGTGCCAAACTTAGACGGGCATCTTGCAATGTGCGAAAAAAATCGACTAACTGATTGACGGGGGTATTTAATTGACCAATAATGTAGGATATGGCCAGCAAGGCGCCCAAGGTTATATTATTCAAGATAACCTCACGCGCGGCTATGTAGGTGACAAAAATATTTTTTAATTGATTGATAAACTCAAAACCAATGAGTTGAAATTGGTCCCATTTTAAAATTTTCAAATTGACATTGAACAGTTTTAGCTGTATTTTTTCCCATTGTTCCCGTTTGTATTTTTCGAAGTTATTGAGTTTAATTTCTTGTACACCATTTATCAACTCATAGATTGATTCTTGATGTTGGCTCTGTTGTTGAAATCTGCTGTAATCTAAAATTTTCCGATTTCTGAGAAAAAAAATTGACCAAAATATTGCCAAAGCTGTTAGAGCGGTGTATGCAATGACTATTTTCTCATCGTAGTAAAGTAAGACGAAGAAAAAAACAGAAAAATTTATGATAGAGAACAGGGTTGACAGGCTCTGAGAAGTAAGAAAATGCTCTATTCTTTCGTGGTCTTGAATGCGTTGTTGGAAATCACCGATAAGCTTGGTTTCAAAAAATTTTATTGGAAGATTGAAAATTTTTTTTAGAAAGTCTGAAATAATTGTGATATTGATTCTTGTACCTATATACAGCATTACCCAACTTCTTACAATCTGTATGGCAGTAGTACCCATAAACAAAAACACCTGAGAAAGGAGAATGATAAAAACGATATTCAAACTTTTTGGTTCAACGCCCCTGTCTATCAATGCCTGCGTGAGGAAGGGGAAAATAAGTGAAAACAGGCTGCCTACCAACAGTCCAAAAAAGAGCAGGAACATTTCTTTTTTGTAGGGTTTCAAAAAATGAAGTAATAAAGATAAATCTACTTTATCTTTTATAGATTCTTTGATTTTATAAAATTTTTGAGTCGGTTCCGCGAAGAGGGCTATGCCTTTACCACTATCATCTATCCACGATTTTTTAAAACTTCCTTCATCTAACGAGATCAACCCGTGAGCCGGGTCGGCAATTTTGAAATAGAGTTTATCGCTTATTCTTTTTTTTTCGATTTTATAGAGTACCACAAAATGATTTTGGTTCCAGTGAAGGATGCAGGGTGTAGAGTTACTGTTGTTTACCAATTCTTCTAATGACAGAATAACGGAAACTGTCTCTAACCCTATCTTTTCTGAAGCTTGTGAAATGCCTAAGAGACTAACGCCATCCTTTATTAGATAAGAGTAATTTCTAAGTGTTTGTAAATCAATTTTTTTACCATGATAGTTGGCCACCATCCGCAAGCAAGTAGGCCCACAGTCCGCCTCATCCAACTGGTAAAAACAAGTGAAATCTTGAAAGCCCATGTTTAATGTCTTACTCTTCTTTTTTCATCTTTAATGTTTGAATCCTTCAATTCCTGACTTACCTCTTTGCCAAAACCGAAATTATAGGTTAAATTCAAGAAAATCATCCTCGTATTTTCTTTGGTGTTAGTGCGCCTGAAAATTTCGTTGAATTGATATTCAGCTAAGTCTCTTTGTGTGTTGAAAATATCTGACAGCCAGACGTTAAATTTGATTTGATCTTTAAGAAAAGAATAAGTGATACTTGCGTCTGCACTAAAGTTGTCACTATATCTTCTGTACGTTGACTTGCGGGGAGTTGCGTAAGAGAGGTCGAATTCTAAGGAAAGAGCATCTGATAAATTGAAAGTATGGTATGAATCTATGTTCCCGAAAGTAGCTTCTATATTTTTTTTAGGGACAATCAACGGTGTGGAAAAATTGGTGTAATTCAAATTGAGCTTATTATTGCTTTCCCACCAGGTGAAGAATTTCGCGGGCAAACTCAACATCAAGTACAAATTGTTTCTGTAGCCGGTATTTTCGGGGCGGGAAAGCGTAAAACCACCTTCATCGATAAATTTGAATTCAGAAATAAGATTGTTTTCTAAATAATCGTAACGCAAGCTAGCTCTGTATTTTTGCTTGAAGTTATAACTCAACTGAATCCGGTAAATATCCGTTGGATCTAAATCAGGGTTCCCGCTTGAAGCTTGCGTTGGGCTACTGACAACAAGCGTGGGATTATAATGATAATAGGATGGCCTGTTAATTTTTTTAGACATGTAAAAAGAAAAATAGTGGCTGTCATTTATGGGCAGGTTATAGCTTATGGAAGGGAGCCATTTAAAGTTGTCGTTAGTGTTGTCTAATCTGTTTTCACCAAATCGGTTCACGTTGTGTTCAAAACGCATACCGAATGATAATGATGATTTTTTGAATTTTATTTGATAATCAGAATAAATCGCGTAAATATTTTCGTTGAAATCAAAATCGTTAGAAAAATTATCATTAAAAAATTGTTCATTATTGATGACATCAAAAAACAAGAAACTGCTGCCGTTTTTGTTGAATGTATATTTACTGCCTAAGGACAAAGTATTGCGGCTGTTGAATTTCTTTGACCAATACAATTCTAAAGCATAAATTTTGCTGTTTGTTTTTTCGGATTGAGAGGTTTTGGTAGTGTTTACTAATTGTCCATCTGAAAAAAAATCGTTTTCGTCCGTCAATGGGTTTCGGTAGCTGTCACTTGCAAAATCAGAACTCAACTTTAGGGTTGAACCTAGTGTATCCAACTTTTTTTGATATTGCATTGACAAGGTATGCACCTTGTAAAAATGTTCAAATTTTCGAAGGTTTCTGATAATAGAATCACTACTGTTTGCCGAGTGTATGTTTTGTTCGGATAAGATTTTAAATTCCCTGTCGTTGTCGCCTGTATAATCATAAATAAAACTAATACTATTAAGCGAATCTAAGGTAAAATCCGCTCCAAAACTAAAAACCCGCTCTTGCCGTTTAAGCGAGGCATTTCTATAGGTGTCATAAGTCAGGTTGCCATCAATGATTTGGATTTCTTGAGATCGAAACTGGGAAGTATTGAAATTTTGGTAATAAAACGAATATAGACGGAGATTTTTTAGGGTATAAAAAATACTTGGGTTAGCAGTTAACCCATAGCGGTTGTTACGTGAAATCGTGTTGGATAAAGCAACCGAAAAACCTTTTCCACCCTCCATTTCGATATTGATTTGACCGGAAACATTCCCTTCAAATGAGGCATCCGACCGGTCGATAACCTCTATGTTTTTAATCAAATTAGGGTTCAGACTGTTCAGGAAAACGTCCAAATGATCGATATTTATTTTTACATCCTTACCGTTTACTGATAGTTTTACATCTGAGCTTCCCATAATTTGAAGCCCGTTCATGTTTGGCGCAAATTTTAATATGGACATCACATTTCTTTGGTTTTCCAACGATGTTCCTTTAACGTTTAGGCGAATACCTTTATCCGTAAGTTCAATGCCCTTTTTGTTCGCAATGAGTACAATTTCTTCTAAATCTATGGTTTGTTCGGATAAAACGATAGTTTCCAATTGCAAATCTTCTTTGATATCAATTTCTCTCTGATAGGTTTCAAGTCCCATCAATGAAAACTGCAAAATATACTTATCAGGAGAAATTTGATTGATAGAAAAATGACCTTGTTCGTTGGTAAAGGTGTAGTATTTGACTTGACTACTGTCTTTTGACGATAACATTTTTACCGTCAAAAGTGGAACAGGGTTTTTATTTATATCCACCACATCGCCCTCAATCTTAATCTTATCTTGAGAATAGCTGGTATTACAAAAAAAAAGTAAGATGATAAGCAAAATCCTAACCATGGTGCATTGAAAAATAAGGTTTGGGGGAGTAAGGGCATTCGGGTGACGGGAAATCCCAATTTTCCTGACCATAAGCTGTTATAACATTACTCCAGCATACACCTTTTCCTAATCTGCAATTTTCAAAACCGGGGCAAGTTTTACACAAACTTTCGTCACGAAAATCTTGTCTTTTCAATGAAGATAGATTAATGGCTTTATCGGATTGCCAAATTTCTTTGATAGAGTTTGATAAAATATTTCCAATTATGAAGTTTTTATTCCAATATAACTCCTCACATATGGTAACATTACCATCGTTCAATATGCACATCTGATAAGTGTTTGCACTACAGAGAGCTCTTTTGTTGTGTTTTTCTTTTTTTGCCTCAAAATCTCCATCAAAATCTGATTTTTCCAAATATCCAGCAAGAGACAAGTTAAATCTATAATTTTTTTCTATTTTTTTTATAAAAGATTCTATAATTTTTAATTCCGTAGTACTATTTTTGAAATCGTTAAATTCTTTACTACTGCATCCTAAAGATATTTCTGCCGGGTTTATTGTAACCTTTTCTATATTTGAAAATTCAGATAATTTATTCAATAGCTGCAGAATACTATTTTCCGAAGAATTATATTTGGTCAACACAACGTTTATAACTACATTAATGTCATACTTTTCTAGATTTCTTAATGTTTTATTCATTTTATGAAAATACCCTTCAATTTTCTTAATTCTATTTACAATTATAGCTTCCGCTTCGATAACCGTGTCAATTGACACTTGTAAATTAGTTATTCCAATTTCTTTAAGTGTTTTGATGTAATTTTCATTTATTGGAATTTTTGTAGATAGATATGGATAGTAATCATTTTTTATCAATTCCGTTATTAATCCGATCCAATGCTTATACAAAAATATCTCCGTACCAGAAATATCAAAATTCACCACACCAATTTCTTTTGCTTCTCTTATCAATTCTTTTATTCGCTCAAAAGGTATTTTACATCTGGTTTTAATTTTTCTATCAACGTAGCAGTATATACAGTCTGTTGCACAAATCGTATTTACTAGAATACTTATAGAAGATGGCCCATTATATAGCCTATATGTCTCAAAGTCTAGTTCATCTTTTATAAAATACTCCTTATGATTTAATTTTCTATGGGGAAAGTTATGTTTTGAATTATCTAATAAAATGAATTTAGGAAACTCAAAGAAGTTGCCATCATACTCAACTCCGACTCTTCTGTTATTTTCAAAAAATGGCTTTATGAAACTATATGCGTCATCATTTGATAGACCGAACATATTCGAAATTTGGGTTAAATTATCTTTCAAAGAGCACTTTCCGTTAAAAAAAGAAAAAACTACTGCAAATACGGGATGAATAAGGCTTAAAATTTCTTCCTCTGCAATATTCAATGGTACCTTAAATGTTGGGCTATTACATAATAAAACTCTTTTTGTATCGTTGCGTAACGAATAAAAAGGATTAAAAATATATCTAGTATTCATAGTGTGCGGTATAAAAGTTATAAGATAAAAAGGTGTAGCCTCAAAGAAGAGGCTACCCTATTTTACTCAATCCCTGACTTGCAACAAGATTTACACGAATCGGAACATCCGGTCCTGCAACCAGGGTAGCAACCTTTGTCACATGGTGACAAATCAAATCCACCTCTAAACACAAGCATCTCTTTCTCTGTGAGAATTCTTGCTGTTTTAAGACTTGGAAAACTCATGGTATTGAATTTATATTAATAATAAGACCTTCTTTTATTAGGCATCGGCCATCTTCCTATTTTTAATTCCATAATTAGCAGTAATGCGTTAAATTCTACTGACAGACCAACTTGGTACTTTGTGCCTACTTGGTGTCCTTTGTGGTTGTTATCTAAACAAGAGAATACATAGTTTAGACAAAGTTCGCAAAGTCAATTTCAAATCAAAAAATATATTTATATCCATCTATATTAGCACTTTACAAGGATTGACTAAAGATTTACACATCACTTCCATTCCTAAACAGAGAATAAAGTTATACGTTTGTTTTCTTTCAAAACATGACTTTTGTCATGTTTTATTGCAACAAGAAAAATGTCTGAACAGTCAAATAATCATCGCAGATGATCAACTACGCCCGGTTTATCGGCGTAAACCCCGAAGATGCGCTGGAACGCACCAACAAAAAATTTATCAAACGCTTTCAATACCTCGAACAAAAAGCCAAAGAAATCGGCAAAAACCTCTCTGACATGACCCTGGCGGAGATGGATGTATATTGGGAGGAGAGTAAGAAAAGTTAGCTTTTCTTCAGTATTTCAAATAAAAAACCCTCAAAGACACTGTCTTTGAGGGTTTTTTATAATCAACAAACGATTTTCTTAGTCTCTGTCGTTGTCTCTTGGCCTTCTGTCGCGTCTGTCGTCTCTGCCGCGATTGTCTCTGCTTCGGTTGTCGTCTCTAGGTGGTCTGGCAACATAACCTTCGGGTTTGGGCAATACCGCTTTGCGCGAAACTTTTTCTTTGCGGGTTCTTGGATCCAAACCGAAGTATTTCACTTCTATCACATCTCCTAAATTGACAACATCGGTCACGTTTTCTGTGCGTTCCCAAGCCAATTCTGATACGTGAAGCAAAACTTCGTTTCCGGGTGCTTCTGTGTATTCTACTACGGCACCAAAATCAAGAACTTTGATTACCTTCACTTCATAGGTTTCACCTACTTGTGGTTTGAACATCAAAGAGTCGATTTTAGCAATCACCGCATCGATACCTTCTTGGCTGGTTCCTAGGATTTCAACAATGCCTTGTTCATTTTCTTCGTTGACCACGATGGTGGTACCCGTAGTTTTTTGAAGTTCCTGGATTACTTTGCCACCCGGGCCAATCAAGGCACCAATCAAACTGCCCGGTATGGTTTTGGTTACAATTTTTGGTGCGTGAGCTTTGACACTTTCACGAGGTTGCGCAATGGTTTCTTTAATTTTTGACATGATGTGCAAACGACCTGCCTGCGCTTGTTTTAACGCTTTTACAAGGATTTCGTAAGGCATGCCTTTTACTTTGATGTCCATCTGGCAAGCTGTGATGCCGTCTTCGGTTCCGGTTACTTTAAAGTCCATGTCGCCCAAGTGGTCTTCGTCGCCAAGGATGTCTGAAAGCACAGCGTATCGGTCGCCATCGGAAATCAGTCCCATAGCAATACCCGAAACCGGTTTTTTCATTTGTACACCGGCATCCATCAAGGCCATCGTACCGGCGCAAACCGTAGCCATGGAAGAAGAACCGTTAGACTCCAATACTTCTGATACCACTCGAATGGTGTACGGACAATCATCCGAAACCATATTTTTCAAAGCGCGTTGGGCTAAGTTTCCATGACCAATTTCGCGCCGAGAAGTTCCTCTAAGCGGATAAGCTTCACCCGTACAAAACGGCGGGAAGTTGTAGTGTAGATAGAAAGTCTCCTCACCCTGATGCGTTGGCATGTCAATCATATTGGCTTCGCGAGAAGTGCCTAAGGTTACAGTAGCCAAAGCCTGTGTTTCGCCACGTGTAAAGATTGCCGAACCGTGGGTAGATGGCAAGTAATCAATCTCACACCAAATAGGGCGTATATCTGTTGTTTTTCGGCCATCTAAACGAAGCCCTTCGCTCAGTGTCAACTCTCTGACGGCTTCTTTTTCTATTTTGCTAAAATATTTGCTGACAAGCCCGCCTTTTTCTTCCAATTCTTCTTCGGAAAACAAGGCCATAACCTCTTCTTTTACGGCTGAAAATGCTTCGCTGCGTTCTCTTTTGCCAAGACCGGCTTTAGCAATGTCGTAAATTTTTTGGTAGGCAGCTTCGCGCACTTTGGCTTCGATGGCTTCATCGCCTGCTTCTACAGCGTATTCACGCGTGGGTTTTTTTCCAAAGGCTTCTGCCAAGCGAATTTGAGCGGCACATTGAACTTTAATGGCTTCGTGTGCAAACTTGATGGCTTCTGTCATTTCTTCTTCAGAAATTTCTTTCATTTCGCCTTCTACCATCATCACAGAATCCATAGAAGCTCCTATAATCATGTCAATGTCTGACTCGAGCAATTGACTCCGACTCGGATTTAAAATAAATTTCCCGTTAATTCGACCTACGCGTGCCTCAGATATAGGGCATTCAAAGGGAATGTCAGACAACTGGATGGCGGCAGAAGCTGCCAAACCGGCCAATGCATCAGGCATCACTTCATCATCGTGAGACATCAACTGTATCATCACTTGTGTTTCGGTTTTATAGTCTGATGGAAACAAAGGACGTAAAACGCGGTCAACAATTCGCATGGTGAGCACTTCTCCATCACTGGGTCTGGCTTCTCTCTTGAAGAATCCACCCGGATAGCGACCGGCTGCGGCAAATTTTTCGCGATAATCTACGGTTAGTGGAAAGAAATCCATGGTGCTTTCCTTGTAGGAAGACACAACGGTACAAAGCAACATAGCGTTGCCCATTTGCACGACTACGGAGCCGTGTGCTTGTTTGGCAAGTTTGCCGGTTTCGAGCGAAATGCTTCGCCCGTCACCAAGGTCTATGACCTCTCTTTTTACTTCTGGAATCATTACTTAAATTTTTCAAAATTAGACTAAAATGTTGTTGTGTCGTGGTTGCGTCCGCCAATGAAAAACTAAGTAAGCCTTCTTTATATAACAAAAGAGGCCGAGGCCTCTTCTGTTTTTTTATTTACGAATACCTAAATCTTTGATGAGACTACGGTATTTGACAATGTCTTTTTTGCTGAGGTAATCCAACAAACTTCTTCTTTTACCTACCAAACGAACCAGTGAACGCTCGGTGTTGTAATCTTTTCTGTTTCTTTTCAAGTGCTCGGTCAAGTGGTTGATGCGGAACGTGAAAAGTGCAATCTGTCCTTCGGTAGAACCGGTATCAGTTGCGGATTTGCCATACTGGGCAAAAATTTCCTGTTTTTTTTCTGTTTCTAAATACATGCAAACATTGTTTTAAATTATTATTATGTATCGATAATTTATCGAGCGGCAAAGGTAAAATTAAATATCCGATTTACAACTAATTACCTTTATAAATTTATTTATTCTCTAAAAGGTAAATTCAGAATGAGGTCAATGTATTGATTGACGGTTTTCTTTAAGTCTTTTCTGTGCACGATTGCATCTAAAAATCCGTGTTCCAACAAAAATTCTGAGGTTTGAAAACCATCGGGCAAGTCTTTGCCTGTAGTGTCTTTTACCACCCTAGGACCTGCAAAGCCAATTAGTGCACCCGGTTCGCCTATATTGATATCGCCCAACATGGCAAAGGAGGCCGTTGTGCCGCCGGTAGTGGGGTCTGTACACAGTGAAATGTAAGGTATTTTTGCATCTGCCAATTGTGCCAGTTTTACGGAGGTTTTAGCCAATTGCATAAGCGAAAAGGCTGCCTCCATCATGCGTGCGCCACCCGATTTTGATATAATGAGCAGCGGTGTTTTGTGCTTCAACGAATAATCAGCCGCCCGAACAATCTTTTCACCAACCACCGAGCCCATTGAACCACCGATAAAGGCAAAATCCATGCAAGCGACAACCAAATCACGACCTTTAGACTTGCCTACAGCTGTGCGTATAGCATCGGTGAGTTTGGTTTTAGACTGCGCTTCTTTTAGTCTTTCACCATATTTTTTGGTGTCTTCAAAGCGAAGCATGTCTTTTGAAGTTACACTTGCATCGAGCTCTTTAAATTTTCCGCCGTCAAAGAGGATTTCGAAGTATTCTTTGCTGCCAATACGGACGTGATAGTCGTCTTCCGGGCTTACGTAGTAGTGTTTCTCCAGATCTTCGGCATCTACAATCTTGCCGGTTGGAGATTTGTACCACAGCCCTTTAGGTACATCTTTTTTGG
Source organism: Flavobacteriaceae bacterium (assembly GCA_032251335.1). Classification (GTDB taxonomy): domain Bacteria; phylum Bacteroidota; class Bacteroidia; order Flavobacteriales; family Flavobacteriaceae; genus UM-FILTER-40-17. Next base: position 35,300 of record JAVVDW010000021.1, read on the forward strand.
ATTCTGTGGGGGTCTGAATTCCTTTTTCTTTTCGCTTAAACCATGATGACATAGCAGAGAAATTTTGGATGGAACGTTAAGAAAGCGTTTGTATGTTGTTGAGATCTTCAAATGCTTTTTTGAGACGCGCTTTAAAAGTTTCTTCGCCTTTTCGGATCCAAACCCTGGGGTCGTAGTATTTTTTGTTGGGTTGATCGGCACCCTCCGGATTTCCAATCTGACCTTGTAAATAGGCTTCGTTGGTTTTCATATAATCGCGAACGCCTTCTAAATAGGCATACTGCAAATCTGTATCGATGTTCATTTTAACGACACCGTAGCCAATAGCTTCGCGAATTTCTTCCACTGTAGAGCCGGAACCGCCGTGAAAAACAAAATCTACGGGATTTGAACCTGTGTTGAATTTTTTCTGTACGTATTCTTGAGAATTTTTCAAGATTTTTGGCGTGAGTTTGACGTTTCCGGGTTTGTACACACCGTGTACGTTTCCAAAAGCAGCCGCAATGGTAAATCTGTGGCTGATTTCTTTTAGCTTCTCGTAGGCGAAAGCAACTTCATCGGGCTGAGTATAAAGCTTAGAGCTGTCCACATCCGAATTGTCCACACCGTCTTCTTCACCGCCGGTGATGCCCAGTTCTATTTCGAGTGTCATACCCATTTTGCTCATTCGAGAAAGGTAACCACGGCAGATTTCAATATTTTCTTCTATGGGTTCCTCAGAAAGGTCAATCATGTGCGAGCTGTAAAGCGGTTTTCCAAATTGCTTGAAGTGCGTTTCAGAGGCATCGAGTAGGCCATCTATCCAAGGCAACAGTTTTTTGGCGCAATGGTCTGTGTGAAGTATCACGGTGGCTCCGTAAGCCTTGGCAAGTTGGTGAATGTGCAAGGCACCTGCAACGCCACCTTCTACGGCTGCGCGCTGCCCTTCGTTAGAAAGCCCTTTACCGGCATTGAATTGTGCACCTCCATTGGAAAATTGTATGATGACGGGTGCGTTTAATGTTGCTGCGGTTTCCATCACAGCGTTGATATTGCTGGATCCAATTACGTTGACAGCTGGAAGCGCAAACCCTTTCTTTTTAGCTAATTGAAAAATTTCTTGAACTTCGTCGCCCGTGGCAACTCCTGATTTAATCTGAGACATGCGTTTTTAGTTTTTAAGGTAACAAGTGGCAAAGGTAAAAAAAATACGGCATCAGAAAGGATAATTTATGCCAATATTCCAAACTGCATTGCCAAAATTGTACTTTCTAAACCATCTAGAGCCATCGGGTTCGGATGGATCGTAAGTTTTAAAGCCGGCATCAAAGCGCAGTACAAAAAAACTAAAATCATATCGGATGCCAACACCCGTGCCTAAGGCGATGTCTTCCAAAGAACTTAAACCGTCAAAATTAGCCGCGTCAACCTCGTTGTCGTCAAACACGTTCCAAATATTGCCCGCATCTGCAAAAAGCGCGCCTTTAAATCCGCCAAGGATGGGAAATCTATATTCTGTACTGAGCGCAATTTTCATATTGGCTTCGTTAAATTCGTTGTTGTTATCGCTCTCACCCGGCCCAAGACTGTAGGGTGCCCATGCGCGGTTGTCGTTGGAGCCTCCACCAAAAAAACTCTTGGTAAAAGGGATGTTTTGAGAATTGCCATACGGAATGGCCAAGCCCACAAACGTACGAAAGGCCAACACGTTGCTTTGGTTCATGTCCCAATATTTGATAAAATCCAATTCTGTCTTTAAATATTGCGAAAAGGCGACGTTAAAAATTTCAAAGTTTCCTTTGTCATTTTCCTTCAAACCCATAACGGAACTCAAAGAAGAAACCAAGTTTCCGGCTGCTTCTAACCTGCCTCTGAAGCGATAGAAACTATTGTCTGAAAAACTGGCTCGGTTGGTGATGGTTTTGGTAAAACTTCCCGAGAAAATTAAGTTGTCGTCTGTGAGCCTGGTGCGTCTGTCTTGGATGTTTCTAACATCATCAAACGGCTCGGTGCCTGGCTGAATGGCAGTTTGCTGGTTTAGCACTTCATTGATAAAATTGTTGGCGCCATCTGGGATGCTCAAATTCCCATTTTGGTCAAGGTTGTTGGGATTTTGATTGAATTGAAGTGCTATGTCGTTCAAATCTCTGAAAGAAGTTCTGTAAACGTTAAAATAATTTTCGGTATTTAAGTTTTTGACATATTGGATGTTGAGCAAATCCAACACGTGATTGACACCTTGCCTAGGATTCCAACGGTAACCGAAGTTTCCGGTCAAAGTTTGTCTATCCAGTCCTATGTTTTGTTGCAAGCTGCCTCCGATGGAGATTTGGGTGAGCGGCGAGGCTGTTTTTGGAATAAACCCGCGCGTATCCGTAAAAAACAAAATTCGTGGAAAATTGAGCCGGATATCGGCGCCAAATTCGGTGACGTTAAAAAAGTTGTTGTTAGAATCTGCTAAATCTTTAGAGGAGCCCAAAGATCCACGAAGGCCAATTTCGAGGGTTTCGGTGCCTCTAAAAACGTTTCTGACAGACAATGTAGTGCTAAATTCAATCCCAAAATCTTGAATGTTGGAATGTGTGATGTCTGTATTAAAACCAAGACTGTATTTATTGAGCGGCGAAAGGAAAATATTGGCAATCAGGCCATTTTGAATTGAATCTGAAGGATCCTCTTCAAATTCAATATTGGGATATCTGAAAGTTTTGAGTTCGTTGATGTGTTTGAGCGTAAGAGACCTGTCAACATCTCGATACACTTTACCGGGTTCGAAAAAAATAGGATTGAGCATGGCACTCGTTCGATATTTGATTTCATCTTTGCCGAAAATCGTAAAATCTCCAATGCGACGTACAGCCTTGAAATCTTGCTGGCTTCCGTCCACGGCATAATCTGTGAAGATATTGACTTTGCTGATGGTAAATATTTTGAAAGGTTCACTGCGCCTCGTGTCACCTTCTCGAATGATTCTGTTGGGAATCACCATGGATACCTGAACATTTTTTTGGAGTGAATCCGGGGTCTGTGACAAAGTGTCGAGTTCGTATTTGATCAGACTTTGTTGGAAGTGAAACACGCCGGAATTTCTGAGAAAAGCAGTTAAGCGCGCCCGCTCGTTTTCAAAATCTTGAGTTGCAAACTGTTTTTTGGTTTTGATCAACGAGCCCGGCTTGGCTTTTTGATACAGCGAATCGATGATTTGAGATTCAATTTGATAGTCAAAAGTATCTATAACAAAGGGTTTGCCATTTTCAATTTGATAATTCACGGCACCGCGCTTTTTGATTTTGGAGAGCGTGTCTATCTCATAGTTTACGCGCGCATCAAACCAACCTCGGTTTTTTTGAAAAGCTTCCATGCGCAGGGCAGACTGTTCGGCAGTGCGTTCGCTTATTATGACAGGGGCTTCACCGTTGCGTCTTAGCCAACCGTTGAGACCGCCTCGCTTGAGCCTCAAGGTGTCAACCTGTTTGCCGCGAGCCGTTTTGCGTTCAATTTTTCTGGATATGCGCGTTTGTTTTCGTTTCCATTTGGCGGAGGATGTGTCTATGGGTTTGGCCAAATTATAGACGTGTAATCTAAAA
>JAVVDW010000022.1:0-33912 GCA_032251335.1 Flavobacteriaceae bacterium
TCATGTGTATATTTTTATTGTTTTTCATCGGTCATGCTTCGACTGCGCTCAGCACAGGCATGGAACACCATAACTCATCATACTCATGTGTGGAAATTTTTTACATGGGGTGTTTCATAACTTTAAACGCTAAATAACCTACAAGTTTAGCTGTTTAATTCTCTTTTAGTTATGACTTTTATCATGCTTTAAAACTGTTTATTCAATTGTTTGGGGTTTTTAAGCAGATGTGTTTTCCACGCAAAAGGCATCGCGTGTGACAAGGCGTATTTTATTCGCTTAAAACCGCAATAGGTTCAAGAGAAAGTGTACTGATTTCTACAATACTTCCCTCGGCCTGAATGGCAATTTTGCCCGATTGTGCAGTTGCGTGATAGCCGTGGTTGACCAAGACGTCATTTATCCACACTTTAATTTCATCTTTTACACATTCAATAACCATAGTGTTCCAAGTTCCTAGTGGTTTTTCTGCTGTGTCCGAAAGGTTTAAAATTCGCCTCGCTTTGCCCTCAGTCATTCCCCAATCTTCTTTTGAGCCTCGGCGCGCTACCATATTTTCGACTGCTATGTCTTCGCCAATCACCCAAAAATCTCCTGCATTGTTGTGTTCCATTTGCACCTCAATAGATTTCGGAAACATTTTATACAAAAAACGGGGGGTTGAGGCATGTACCAATACGCCACAATTGCCTGGTAAACCCGGAAAGCGGTATGAGACAGTCAAGCGGTAATTTTCGTAATTTTTTTCGGTAATCAAATGTCCACGCGGTTCTCCCATACTGATGAGCATCCCATCTCTTACGACAAAAGAAGGCGGAAGTCCGGCAACGCTATCGGCTTCGGGTACATCAACCACCCAGCCGGAGAGGTCTTCACCATTAAAAAGGGGTGGGTTTTCCAATTGGCAGGATACACAAAAAACCGACAACAAAATACCTAAACATATCGTTTTTAAATCCTGCATGACACCTAAAAATAGTGAGGAATAACGGATTCGAACCGATGACCTCTACCCTGTCAAGGTAGCGCTCTAAACCAACTGAGCTAATCCCTCTTTTCGGAGAGCGAAGATACAATTTTATTCGAAATTCAAAATAATTTTTAATCGGTTATGTATTGCGAATTTCCTTCGCCTATGCCTATCAAACTGTCGTGACGATCGCCAAATCGTCTGTAATATACCAAAACCGTGTAGATATTTTCTGTTTGAAAATGTGAGCCGTTAAGCAGTGTTTTATCGATAGAAGCATCCTTATTTTTGACCACATAGGTATAATTGTAAAAACCTTGTTTCAAGTAGAGCCTTGCCTTGTAAGTGCCCGTCGTATTATCAAAAAACATTTTGGTTTCGTCGTTCAGTAAAAAATTGTTGAATGCTCCGTAAACATGTACTTCCTTGTCATTTGCTTCAAAAAAATCTTTGAGGGTGAAATTGACCCAACTGTATTCCGATTCAATATCGACATTTCTTCCTTGGAGGGTTCGCACCACAAACCGGCCGTTTACATCCGGATAGTAGGTGTACAAATCTGTGGAGCGTGCCTCGTCCGGATAGAGAAAGGTTTGATAAGTATCATCGCTCGTTTGCGTGGCATAAATCCGATCGGAAGAACTCCTAATATCTTTGGTGTCAAAATTCAAATATTCGTTACCGCCCCAAAAAGCCAATTCGTTGTCGTAACGGTAAATTAGATTGTATCCGCTTGTAAACTGTGGCTTTTCAATAGCACGCACGCTGTTCCATTGGTGATTTTGCAACACTTGTACATGGATGTTTTGGGTTGGATTGTCCACTTGGTAGGTAGCGGTGCTGATGGTAAATTGTGGTACCTGCATCTGCGAAATCGTCCGCATGTCTCTGGATCTTTTAACATAAACTTCTACAGGCAACAAGGGCTCTACCAAAACCAGCTTGCGCGAAAAAATCAGGTTAAAATCCCTGTCCAATATCTGCAACATATAATTACCCGACAGTTTTAAAGCAGTCTTTTCATTGGGAAACTTCAACACGTAGTGGGTGTACATTTGAAGGGTGTTCAACGAATTCTCATGCCGGGTAATGCGTTGCTCATCAACACCTTTAATGTATTCAACTTTGGTCAAATCTGACGGATACCAATTGCGGTCGCAATGAACAAGGCTGTAGTAATAATCCGCTTCATCGCCGTAGAGATCATCAAAATGCAACTCAAAAGCATCTCCCAGTGTAAAAAAAGGAAGGTTTAATCCGCTTTCAGGAGATCTGAACTCAACTGTTTGAATGTATTCAGGCGGCACAATTTCCTGTAAAGGTTGCGCCTTCGCCAATGAAATGACAAAACAGAAAATCAAAAATAATTTTTGTCCGGTATTCATGTTGTAGGAGATCGATATCGCTCTTTAAATATTGCCCTTGAAATAAAAACACAAAGATGCATCCTTTTTTTAACGGATTATTTATGCAAACTTGTATGTTATTTATTAAATTTGCAAACCATTTTTAAACTTAATATCAATTAAGAATCTAGCCAGCTATGTCTAAAGACATTAGAATTAGAAAAGGCGTTTCCCTAAAACTTAAGGGAGAAGCGTCTAAAGTAGTGAAAGAGGCGCCTCGTTCTGGAATTCACAGTATCCAACCCCCGGATTTGTTGGGAATCATTCCCCGACTTATGGTAAGAGAAGGAGACACTGTCAAAGCCGGAGACCCGCTTTATCACGCCAAAACCAATGAAAATCTGAAAATTGCTTCACCAGTCAGTGGAAAAATCACAGAAGTGGTCAGGGGTCAAAAAAGACGCATCTTAGAAATTCGCATTCAAGCGGATGCTAAGCCGATTTACAAAGATTTTGGCAAAAAAGACCTCTCGAAAATCAAAGCAGAAGAAGTAAAAGCGCACTTGTTGGCGTCGGGTTGTTGGCCATTTATCAAACAACGTCCCTATGATGTGATTGCCAATCCGGAAGATACACCCCGCGATATCTTTATTTCTACCTATGCAAGCGCACCCCTGCAAGCAGACATAGAATTCATACTCAAAGACCAACAGCAAGCCTTCCAGGCCGGTGTTGATGCTTTGGCTACCCTAGTGGGCAAAAAAGTTCATTTGGGTGTGGAGAAAAACTCAACATCCTACCTGAAAGACATATCTAACGCCATCATCCACAAAGTTTCCGGACCTTATCCGGCAGGAAATGTAGGTGTTCTCATCCACCACATAGCACCTATCAACGCAGGCGAACGCGTTTGGGTGGTCAATCCGAACGATGTAGCCATTATTGGCAATCTGTTCCTACACGGCAAATTTGATGCGACCAAAATTGTTGCCTTGGCCGGTTCTTGTGTCAAGAATCCCCAATACTATAAATTGGTGCAAGGTGCCGCTTTGGAAACCATCCTCAGAGAAAATTTGCACCAAGGAGATCACCGGGTCATTAACGGAACGGTATTTACCGGACAAAAAGCCGCTACAAGTGGTTATCTCGGATTTTACAACAACACAGTTTCTGTAATTCCCGAAGGAAATAATTACCGTATGTTTGGTTGGATGCCTTTTAAAGACAACCAAATCCCGAGTATATACAACACCTCTTTGTTCAGACTTTTCGGCAAAAAAGAGTCTGTTGTCAACACTAACCTCAACGGTGAAGAAAGAGCCTTTGTGGTAACCGGCGAGATGGAAAGTGTTTTTCCTTTTGATGTATATCCCATGCAGTTGTTGAAAGCTTGTTTGGCCAATGACATAGAAAAAATGGAAAATTTGGGCATCTACGAAGTAGCTCCTGAAGATTTTGCGGTGATTGACTACGCGAGCAGTTCCAAAATTGAAGCCCAGGAAATTATCCGTGAAGGATTGAATTTGATGATTAAAGAAGTAGGTTAAAAAAATAGCTATGAGTTTTTTAAGAAACAAAGTTGATCAGCTGAAAAAACCTTTTTTAAAAGGTGCCAAGTACGAGAAATACGCTCCGGCTTTCAGCGCGTTAGAAACCTTTTTGTTTGTGCCCAATCACACCACCAAAAAAGGTGCACACATTCGCGATGCAGTAGATTTGAAGCGCACCATGATTACCGTAGTCATTGCGCTTTTACCTGCGTTATTTTACGGCATTTACAACACGGGCTTTCAATATTATTCCCAGTTGGGTGAAGCATTCACCTTTTGGGATGCCTTCCTTCACGGTGCCACCAAAATTGTACCGATGATCGTCGTTTCCTATGCTGTAGGCTTGGGTATCGAATTTATTTTTGCCATCCTGAGAGGACACGAAGTAAATGAAGGCTATTTGGTAACCGGACTCTTGATTCCGATGATTATGCCGGTTGATTTTCCACTTTGGATGCTTGCCATATCCGTCGCGTTTGCTGTGTTGATTGGCAAGGAAGCTTTTGGCGGAACCGGCATGAATATTTTAAACCCCGCGCTGCTGGCTAGGGCTTTTGCGTTTTTTGCTTATCCCACCTTTATGTCCGGCGACAAAGTATGGGTAAGTGAAGCCCTGAACGTGGACGGCATATCCGGAGAAACCATTCTTGGTAAACTTGCGGCCGGAAAAGAGTTGAGTTATACTGCTGCAGAAATGTTTAGTGGTGCCATACCCGGTTCGGTGGCAGAAACCTCTACCTTATGGATATTAGTGGGCGCAGCCATCCTCATATTGACAGGCGTTGGCAGTTGGCGCATTATAGCAGGCGGATTTATTGGCGCTGCGCTTATGGGCTTACTCCTCAACCAATTTCCAGTTAATGCCCTTCTAGGCTTTCCATGGTATGAACACCTGTTGGTAGGCGGATTGGCTTTCGGTATTGTCTTTATGGCAACAGACCCAGTCTCTGCTGCCCAAACGCTCAAAGGAAAATGGATCTACGGCATACTTGTGGGTATTTTTTGCATACTCATCCGCGTCTTAAATCCTGCTTATCCAGAAGGCGTCATGCTGGCCATTTTATTGATGAATGTATTTGCACCTACTATTGACCATTACGTAGTGAGCGCTCACATCAATAGAAGAAAAAAACGTCTCATCGCAGTTCAAAACATCAAAACCGTATCCTAATGAACACGAGTAGCAATTCATATACATTTCTGTTTTCCATTGCCATGGTAGTGGTGGTGGGTGCTTTGTTGTCCTTTGTGGCCGTGAGCACAAAAACACGCATAAACAAAAACGTGCGGCTTGAAAAAATGCAGAACATTCTGAGCACGGTTGGCATCAATGTGGACAGAGATGCTGCGGAAGCCGAGTACAACAAGGTCATCAAAGAAGAATTGTCTTTAAAAAATGACGGCTCAGTTAATGAAAGTGTGGACGCTTTTGAAATTGACTTAGCCAAAGAAGTTAAAAAAGATGAATCCGATCAAATATATCCTTTGTACATCGCAGAAAACAACGGTCAGAAATATTATATCATCCCACTCAGAGGCGCCGGTTTATGGGATGCCATCTGGGGCTATATTTCGCTCGCTGAAGATTTAAACACCGTCAAAGGTGCCGTTTTTGACCACAAAGGCGAAACCCCAGGATTGGGTGGTGAAATCACAACAACCTGGTTTCAAGAACAGTTCAAAGATGAAAAGATTTTTAACGCCAATTCTCAGTTGGTAGGTGTTGCCTCCGTAAAAGGAAACAATGACCCCAGCGGAAGTAAAAAAGACGACAACCAAGTGGACGCCATATCAGGTGCAACCATTACAAGTGATGGTGTTACCAATATGATACAAGAAAGATTGAGCCACTACAAAGCTTATATCGATAAACAAAAATCTTCACTCGCCCAAAAATAAAATTATGGCCGCAAAAGAAAAGAATAAAACACAGAAAAAGCCACTCGTGCTTTTTGTAAAAGAAGAAAAAGAGCCTCTTTTCTCTAAGAAAAATAGGGCACTCATGACAGATCCGCTGAATGACAATAACCCTATAACTGTTCAGGTTTTGGGCATTTGTTCTGCTTTGGCCATCACGGTTCAGCTAAAACCCGCCATCGTGATGTCTGTAGCCGTACTTTTTGTATTGGCTATGAGTAATGTAATTGTGTCTGTCATGCGAAACCTGATTCCAAACCGCATTCGCATCATCGTGCAATTGGTGGTGGTAGCAGCTTTGGTGGTAATCGTAGATTTGGTTCTCAAAGCATTTTTGTACGATGTTAGCAAACAACTTTCCGTGTTTGTAGGGCTCATCATTACCAATTGTATTGTAATGGGTCGCCTAGAGGCTTTTGCCCTTGGAAATGGCCCATGGAAATCCTTTCTGGACGGTATTGGCAATGCTGCCGGATACGCATGGATCCTAATTGCCGTTGCCTTTTTCAGAGAACTTTTAGGTTCCGGAAAATTATTTGGCCTTCAAGTCATTCCTGACAGTTTCTATAGCCTAGGTTATGTAAACAATGGCCTGATGCTGCTTTCTCCTATGGCTCTGATTACTGTGGGGGTCATCATTTGGATTCAGCGTTCCAAAAACAGAAAACTCATCGAAAAAAATTAATGACCTATGGATTTAGTAAATCTCTTTGTTAAAAGCATCTTTATAGACAATATGATTTTTGCCTATTTCTTGGGCATGTGTTCATATCTGGCTGTATCCAAAACCGTCAAAACAGCTGTTGGACTTGGAGCTGCAGTCATCTTTGTGTTAGCAATTACGGTTCCTATCAACTATTTAATTGATAACTACCTGCTCAGGGCCGGTGCTTTGAGCTGGCTTGGTCCGCAATACGCAGAAATCGATTTGAGCTTTTTGAGCTTTATCCTTTTTATTGCAGTAATTGCTTCAATGGTGCAATTGGTGGAAATGGTGGTCGAAAAATTTGCACCGGCTCTTTATGGAGCACTGGGTATTTTCTTGCCATTAATTGCCGTAAACTGTGCCATCCTCGGCGGTTCATTGTTTATGCAACAACGCGACTTTTCCGGTATTTCAGAAGCCTCTGTTTACGGACTAGGCTCCGGTGTGGGTTGGTTGTTGGCCATTGTAGCCATCGCATCTATACGAGAAAAAATAGCCTATTCTAACATCCCCGCACCGTTAAAAGGTTTGGGTATCACTTTTATACTCACCGGACTCATGGCGGTTGCCTTTATGAGCTTCATGGGAATTAAACTCTAACAAATCAACACGCAATCATGGGATTATCTGTCATCATTAGTGCCCTCATCGTATTTTTAGTCATCACGCTGCTTCTGGTGTCTCTTTTGTTATATGCCAAAGCAAAACTTGTAGCCTCCGGGCCGGTTACGCTTCACATTAACGGAGAAAACGATGTTGAAGTTGCCGCGGGAAGCACCCTTTTAACAACACTCGGAAACAGTAAAATATTTCTTCCATCTGCCTGTGGTGGAGGCGGAACTTGTTTGCAATGTAAATGTCGCGTGCTGGAAGGCGGCGGTGAAGCATTGCCCACAGAAATTCCAAACTTTACACGTAAAGAACTCGCAGATGGTTGGCGATTGGGCTGCCAAGTCAAAGTAAAACAAGACATGGTTATTGAAGTGCCTGAGGAAGTATTTGGAATTAAAAAGTGGGAAGCAACTGTAGTGTCTAACTACAACGTGGCTTCGTTTATCAAGGAATTTGTGGTAGAAATACCCGAAGACATGGATTACAAAGCCGGCGGTTACATTCAGATTGAAATCCCTGTAACCACTGTAAAATATTCAGATATAGACATCACCGCACACCCGGTTGAACATCCAAATGAGCCCGAAAAATTCAAATTGGAATGGGATAAATTTAACCTTTGGCCACTTGTTATGAAAAATGACGAAGTTGTAGAGCGTGCCTACTCTATGGCCAGCTATCCGGCAGAGGGCAGACGCGTGATGCTAAACGTACGCGTAGCGACACCGCCTTGGGACAGAGCCAAAAACGGTTGGATGGATGTAAATCCCGGTGTGGCTTCATCCTATATTTTTTCTAGAAAAACTGGAGACAAAGTCGTAATATCAGGCCCTTATGGTGAATTTTTCATCAACGAATCTGATTCAGAAATGCTTTACGTAGGTGGTGGAGCCGGTATGGCACCTATGCGATCTCACTTGTACCACCTGTTCCGCACCGTAAAAACCGGCAGAAAAGTAACTTTCTGGTATGGTGGTCGTTCCAAACGCGAATTGTTCTACACAGACCACTTCAGGGCGCTGGAAAAAGATTTTCCAAACTTCAAGTTTTATATCGCTCTATCAGAACCGCTTCCGGAAGACAACTGGAAAGTGAAAGCGGAATTGGATAGCGATGGCGATGGATTTGTCGGTTTCATTCACCAAGTTGTGATCGATAATTACCTGAGCAAACACGAAACACCTGAAGACATAGAATTCTATTTCTGTGGACCACCATTGATGAACCAAGCCGTTCTCAAAATGTGTGACGATTTTGGCGTTCCCGACGAGCAAGTCAGGTTTGACGATTTTGGCGGATAAAATCACTTGATAATTCCATAAAAACCGATACCTTAGTGTCGGTTTTTTTTATACACATGAGCGCACTCAGCAAACAAGAATTACACCATTTGGCAATGAATATCATAGGCAAAAAACTCGAAGAAGCGGGTTTTGAATTTTTAGCCGTAAACAGCCTTATCACAAGGCATCCGCAATTTGTGTGCGTAAATGCTGATCAAAAAAAGTTCTTTATACTTGTAAAAGCAGTGACCTATCCGGAAAACCCCGAATATTATGACCCTGTTTGGATGGAGTCTGTGATACTACAAGCGAAAAAATTTGATGCACACCTCTGGTTTGCAGGCGTTGGACTTGCCAAAGCGACAGCACCCGAGGAAATACTGACCAAAGAAGATGATTTTATGCTTAACTTTAAGGGCTTTAATAAGATTTGCTAAATGTGTACCTATAAATTTTCATGCTTGTGTTTCGTTTTTGTGCTTTTGAGTGCCTGCAATGAGGAGGTTAAAAAAGACCAATTGGTTCATTTAATCGGTCAAACACAAGGCACCACCTACAGCATTAAATATTTCCATACCGACACGCGCGACTACCAACCGGAGTTAGATTCTATTTTTCACGAGGTAGATTTCTCTATGTCAACGTATATAGACGAATCTATTATTTCGAAAATTAACAAAAGTAACAGACGTGTAAAAGTAGATACGCTTTTCAAAGAAGTATTTCTTGCATCACAAGAGATATGGAGAAAAACTGATAGCGTGTTTGACCCGACAGTAGGTGCCTTGGTCAATGCTTGGGGTTTCGGTCCGGAGGGAAAAATAACGCTCGATAGTTTAAAGATAGATAGTATTAGAGCCTTCACCGGACTCGAGAATGTTTCATTGGATAACAAAAACTACTTTTCCAAAGCAGACAAAAGAATACGGCTCGATTTTAATGCCATCGCCCAAGGATACGCTGTTGATTTGGTGGCGCGGTTTCTGAATGGTAAAAACATAGAAAATTACTTAGTAGAAATTGGTGGAGAAATTAGAGCGAAGGGCAAAAACCTGTCTAACAATTTTGATTGGCTCGTAGCCATTGACAATCCGCTTCAAAAAGAAAACCGAAGTTTTATTGCTACACTAAAACTCAAAAACATGGCCTTAGCCACTTCCGGAAACTACAGAAAGTTTTTTATTGACTCCTTAACCGGTGAAAAATATGTACACACCATCGATCCAAAAACAGGTTATCCTAAAAAAAGTAATGTACTAAGTGCTTCTGTTTTGGCGGCCGAGTGTATGGTGGCAGACGGATACGCCACCGCGATCATGGCAATGGACATTGAAAAATCAAAAATCTTGCTTGACAGCCTGTCCAATCAAATTGATGCCTTTATCATTTATTTGGATGACAACAACAAGTTGCAAAAATACATTACGCCCGGTTTTAAACCGTATCTGATTGAATAGGTTTTTGACAAACCGGTAAATATTCGTTTTGGTCAAGCCGATAAGTATTTGCAAGTTCCTCTCCTATTTTTGAAACATAAGAAACCGCTTCTACTTCAAAACCCGCCTTGCGCAGCCTGTCAAAATAATCCATCCCGTATATGCGCACATGGTCGTACTGTCCAAAAGCCTTTCGCCTTTGTTCGGCTGTTGTAATGGTATCATCTTCAAAAGTTTTTTCCCTTTTGGTGTCTTGCGGCACTTGGAAAAAACCGAATCCTCCAGGCTTCATCACCCTGAAAAGCTCAGCCATCGCTCTATGGTCGTCTTTGATGTGCTCCAAAACATGACTGCAAAAAATCAAATCGAAAGCATTGTCGGCAAATGGCAAATGGCAAATATCCGCAGACACATCTGCCAAAGGAGAATTCAAATCGGTAGTGGTGTAATCCCAATGTGAAAATTGGCGAAAACGCTTGTGAAAAGCTTGTTCAGGAGCAAAATGTAACACTTTTAAGTGGTTGGTTTTATCAAAAAAGCGGGTTTCATGCTGTAAATACAACCACAAAAGCCTGTGCCGTTCCAACGACAGCGTGCCGGGTGCCAATACATTTTCTCGAGGATTTTCATAACCATAGGGCAAAAACTTACGATAACTTTTTCCGTCTATAGGATCTGTGTATCGGTTGCCTCGGTACCACCAAACTAAAAAGGGTCTGATAAGTAAACTTATTTTGATAAGCAAAGGGCGCGGAACCGTATTGAGTATAAACTTAAAAAGTTTCATTTTTATACGAGTGCCGAATTTTTGAATTCACGCTCTTCATCAGATGTAATCCCCAAAGCCTCATACACATAAGAAAAGGTGGATAGCAACTCGGGTTTACCGTTTACGATGGCCACATCGTGTTCGAAGTGGGCGCTTGGCTTGCCGTCTGCCGTGAGTATCGTCCAACCGTCTTTGAGTTGTTTGATACGATGTGTCCCCATATTAATCATAGGTTCTATGGCAACGACCATGCCTTCAACAAATTTTTTACCATGACCGCGTCTGCCGTAGTTGGGCATTTCAGGGTCTTCGTGCATTTTTTTTCCCAAGCCGTGGCCTACCAACTCGCGCACCACACCGTATCCATGGCTTTCGCAGTGTTTCTGAATGGCATATCCTACATCACCTACCCTATTGCCCAACTTAAATTCGCGAATCCCTACATAGAGCGATTCTTTCGTGATTTGCAGTAATTTTTTTACTTCGGGGCTGGCTTCGCCTACTTCAAAAGTGTAGGCGTGATCGCCGTAAAAACCATTTTTCAAGGCACCGCAATCTATCGATATAATATCGCCTTCCTGTAACGGGTTTTCATTGGGAATGCCGTGAACTACTTGCGCATTGGGGCTCATGCAAAGCGTGTTGGGAAAATCGTATAAGCCTAAAAAACCAGGCACTGCGCCGTGGTCTCTAATGAAATTTTCGGCCAACCTGTCTAAATACAGGGTGGTAACACCGGGTTTTACTTCTGCGGCCAACATGCCTAAAGTCTTGGAAACTATCAGCGCACTCTCGCGCATCAGCTCGATTTCTTCTGCTGTTTTAATCGTAATCATAGACCGCAAAGGTACATTTTATCCGAATGAAAAAAAATGAAAAATTCAATGCACCGGCACCACACAGGCTGCCTCTGCTTTCACTTGTAGATGTTGGACAGCCGGTGAAACATAAGGAATCCCCAAACCTAAGCCTCTCAGAAGAAAGTAAACCCCAAAAACGAAGATCATGACAGGCAGGACACGCTGCCAGCGAATTTTTAGAAATCCGGGTTTGCGCCCCATATAGGCTGCCAAACTCATCAGAGGAACGGTTCCTAAACCAAAAAGCATCATATACATCATCCCGAGTTCTAAACTGGCCATGGCCATTGATCCGAAAAGCGCCATATAAACCATTCCGCAGGGTAAAAAACCATTGAGCACGCCCATGACAAAAGTAGCCCCCGGTTTTTTGCTCTTAAAAAATTGACTCATACGCGCTTGTAAAAACATCAAGACTTTGTTGTATGCGTGCCAAGTTGGCGTTTTAAATTTTAGTAAATAAGTAAAAAGTAGGTAGCTCAAAAACAAAATACCAAGCCAAATGGAAAGGTTCTGTTGCAAACCGGCAAGGGCCAAGCCTTTTCCAAAAAAACCAAAAAGAATTCCAAAAAGAGCGTAAGTAAAAATTCTACCCAAGTGATATTGCATGATTTGCACAAAAGCCAAGCCTGTGTTTGATCGGCTGATTGGCAACATCAAAGCGATAGGGCCGCACATACCTAAACAGTGCAAACTGCCTAAAAATCCGAGAAGAAAACCACTCCAAAGCATGTTTAATAGTAGATTTGTTTGCGCTCCATGAGTTGTAAACGATTGTATTGCCAGTCTATGGTAATGTCCCAGCGGCCGCCCACCAGCATTGAGTCAGGTATGAGCATGTGTTTTTCTGATAATGAAATGGGTATTTCAAAATCAAAACGCTGATCAGACGGCCTGTAAAGGGACACTTTACCTGTTACTTCTCTATAATTTACGGTTTCGGGAAAGGTGATTTCAATTCCCTTGTCGGTCGGTTGTATTTGCAGATTCAGATAAAGTTCTGTTGCCAAATTTTGTTGGTTGATTTCTTGCTGTAGGTCCAATTCCTTTTCGTAGTAATTTTCGGTAACCAACTCGTGGTCATATTTTTTATCGGTAAAAGCCAAGTACACAAAACTCAGTATAAATACCATAAAGCCTATAAAAGCTAAAACAATAAGGGTTGGCCAGTTGAATTTCATCTGTTTATAATTTATTTGTTTTTATCGGTCAGATGGAACGCCCTAGGATAATCATACTCCTGTGTGTCAAAATTTTTACATGGGCGTTTCATTTACTTATTTTTAAATCTATTAAATGCCTGATGTACTATCTAAATCGCCTTGGCCCCATAAAGACAGCTTTGGTCGTTTCTATTTTTTTGTCTCCGGAAAAAACACCGATTTGAATCGCTTTTTTATCCGCTGAAATGTCTTTTTCATCCAATTCAATAAACAGCGTACCTTGTTTTATTTGATTTGCAGGCACTGTAAAAAGCTTGCCGCTTGCATCTTTTATAACGCCATTGCCCGATAGTATCTGAAAGGAAACATTTTCAAAATCTTCGCTGCTTTTATTGACAATTTTATAGGTAAAAACATTTGAAATACGCCCCCCATCGATGTGTTGATACAATTGTCCGGGAAGTCTTGTCAAATTTGCTTCCACGCTGTTTCTGAGCACCAACATCACCGTAAAAACAGCCAAAAGTAGCACCAGCACAGCGGTGTAACCTTTCATACGGGTTGTAAAGGTAAACTTCTGATTTTCGGCAATTTCTTTTTCTGATGCATACCGAATCAGGCCCGTTGGCAAATTCACATGTGTCATCATTTCATCGCAAGCATCTATACAAGCAGTACAATTGACACATTCTAACTGTGTGCCATTTCGGATATCAATCCCTGTGGGGCAAACCAACACACACTGTTTACAATCTATACAATCGCCTTTTCCTGTTGCCGGGCGGTCTTCATTTTTTTTGAATTTAGCCCTGCCGGCTTCTTTCTCACCGCGCTTATAATCATACGCAACTACGACAGATTTGTCATCGAGCAAAACGCCTTGAAGCCTTCCATAGGGGCAAGCAATGATACAAACCTGCTCGCGAAACCATGTAAAAACCCAAAAGAAAACAGCCGTAAAAAGGAGTATGCTAACCAGACTGCCAACGTGATTTGCCGGGTCGTCTGTCACAATTTCAATGAGTGCGTCACTACCAATAATGTAGGCTAAAAAAACATTTGCAATCAGAAACGAAATGACAAAGAAAACAAACCACTTGAGCAGTTTCTTTTTAATTTTTTGAAAATGCCAGGGCTCTTTGTCCAATCGAATTTGCGCACCTCTATCGCCTTCTATCCAAAACTCAATGCGTCTGAAAACCATTTCCAAAAAAATGGTTTGCGGGCAAACCCAACCGCAAAAAAGTCTGCCAAACGCTACTGTAAACAGCGCGACAAAAACGACGCCAATGACCAAAGCTATGGCAAAAATATGAAAGTCCTGTGGCCAAAAAGGAAAGCTAAAAATATTAAAGCGCCGCTCTAGAACATTGAACAGCAAAAACTGATGGCCTTTAATCTTTACAAAAGGTGCTGCCACTAGAAAGGCAATGAGAAACCAACTCAATGCAACCCGGTAACTGAAAAATTTTCCTTTTACTTTTTTGGCATATACCCACAAGCGTTTCCCGTCTTCACTGACGGTGCTGATTTTATCTCTAAAACTGTTCTTTGAAATCATTTTGTGTTGTTACTCTACTAAGTCGCCTTCGGGATCTTTTGGATTGGCAGGCTGAGTGCCTTGCAAACTGATGACATAGCTGGCCACTTGTTGCATTTCTAAAGGACTCAAAGTCGCTTTCCAAGGAATCATGCCCTTACCGGAACGACCGCCTTCAGAAACTGTGTTAAAGACGTTTTTGATACCTGCTCCCAAAATCCAGTATTGATCTGTGAGATTGGGACCGATGCCACCACCGCCGTCTGCCATATGGCAAGCCACACAATTAGTATTAAACACAGCCTTTCCTTTTTCTAAATCTGCTGCTGAGGTGAGCAATTCCACATTTTCCGCAGACAACAAATCCGGATTGTTTTTCTTGTATTCTTCAATAGCCAATTGCGCCGCAGCTACACTTTTCTCATATTCTTGCACTTGGTTGTCGCCATCCAAAATTTCAAAACGCACCAGATAAATAATTGCAAAAACAATAGTTAGATAGAAGCCGTATAACCACCAAGGCGGCAAAGCATTGTCTAACTCGTAAATGCCATCAAAATCGTGGTCGCGCATGATTTCGTCTTCTTCTTCAATCGGCTTGCTTCGCGTAAGTGATTTCATGGCGCGTTTCCAAAACGAATTTTCATCTTTTGAAAAAGCACGCGCTTCCAAAAATGCTTTCTTTTTATCCTCATCTAAAAGTTGATAAGTAATATTCTCAATGCCCGCATAGGTTATTTCAATAGCAATGAGAAGAAAAAGTACAAGCAGAAGTAGGAGCGATACCCAGGGATACTGAATAAAAGCTGGTTTTTCTGAGTCGATAAAGAACTCTGTGAAGTAGAATACGAGTCCAAATATCGTCAAAACACGGAGGTATGAAGGTATTTTATTCATGTGTTAATATTTATTGATTTTTCATGGTCTGTTGGAATGGTTCATCCCATATTTTTTAAAATCTATTACTTATTTGCATCAAGATAATCAGTATTTTGGTAGGTATCAAAATGATTGATAGCCATTTCATAAATTTTGAGAATCAGATGGATCTAATGGAAGTTGCTTTACCTTCTCTATGTATTCCTTGCGCGAGGTGAAAACCCACCAGAACAGCAGGACAAAAAAAGTAAAGAAAATAAGCAGGGAAATCATCGGATATATTTCAATTCCTGCGATGGTTTCCATATGTTGTTTTATAAATTTAAGCATGGTCGGGTATTTATTCGTTAAGGGATGTGTTCGATGCTTTAATATCAGTGCCAAGCCTCTGCAGATATGCAATGAGGGCAACAATCTCGCGCTGATGCATTTCTATAAAGGGTTCTCCACTTGCTGTTTTGTCTGCCCTGTCTGCTTCGTAACTCAACACAAAATCGGGATCATTCTTTAGGCTTTCTTCAATTTTCATCGCCTGTGCAGTCAAATCTTCATAGGCCTGTTGAATTTCCTCCTCTGTGTACGGCACACCTAGATTAGCCATAACCTGCATTTTCTTTTGCAAGTCGTCTGTGTCCAATTTGTTTCTAATCAGCCATTTGTAGGCGGGCATCAAAGAACCTTGGGAAGTACTTTGCGGATCGTACATGTGGTTGAAATGCCAGTTGTCATTATACTTGCCGCCCACCCGGTGCAAATCGGGTCCGGTGCGTTTACTGCCCCAAAGAAACGGATGGTCATAGACAAATTCTCCAGCCTTAGAATATTCACCATATCGTTCGGTTTCACTTCTAAAAGGCCGAACCATTTGAGAGTGACAAGAGACACAGCCTTCTCTAATGTAAATATCCCGTCCTTCCAGTTCGAGTGGTGTGTAGGGTTTGACACTGCTGATGGTTGGGATGTTTGATTTGATTAACAAAGTAGGAATAATTTGTATGGCACCGCCAATGAGAATGGCTACGGTGGCTAAAAGTGTTAGCTGTACGGGTTTGCGTTCCAACCAGCCATGAAGCGTTTCGCCGGCCATTCTGGATTTTTTAATTTTTTGTAGCGGTAAGGCTTCGGTCAATTCATCTTCTACAGCCGAGCCTTTGGCGTAGGTTTTAATGATGTTATAAATACCAATTAATACGCCAACAAGATATAAGCTGCCTCCTATGGCGCGCATCCAATACATAGGTACAATTTGGTTAACTGTTTCCAAAAAATTTCCATACATCAAACTGCCATCCGGATTAAATTGTTTCCATAAAAAGGCTTGTGTAAACCCGGCTACGTACATAGGTAGCGCATACATTACAATACCTAGTGTGCCGATCCAAAAATGCAAATTGGCCAAGCGGTTTGAGAACAAGGGTGTTTTTGTCAGTCTGGGCACCAACCAATAAATCATACCAAAAGCCATGAAGCCGTTCCAAGCCAGCGCACCCACATGGACGTGTGCAATCACCCAGTCTGTAAAGTGTGCAATGGCATTGATATTTTTTAAAGACAACATAGGCCCTTCAAAAGTGGCCATACCATAACCGGTAATGGCGACAACCATAAATTTTAAAACGGGCTCTACGCGAACTTTATCCCAAACGCCACGAAGTGTCAGCAAACCATTGATCATACCGCCCCAAGAAGGTGCAATAAGCATCACTGAGAATACCACGCCCAAGTTTTGTGCCCAATCCGGTAGCGAGCTGTACAAAAGATGGTGAGGCCCTGCCCAGATGTAAATAAAAATCAAAGACCAAAAATGGACAATAGAAAGTTTATAAGAATACACCGGTCTGTTTGCAATTTTAGGAACAAAATAGTACATAATGCCCAAAAAAGGTGTCGTCAGGAAAAATGCGACTGCATTGTGGCCGTACCACCACTGCACCAAGGCATCTTGCACACCGGCATAGACCGAATAACTTTTGAGCAAATTGACAGGCCATTCGAAACTGTTAAAAATATGCAATACGGCCACCGTCACAAAAGTGGCTATATAAAACCAAATCGCCACGTAGAGATGCTGTTCGCGTCTTTTGAGAATGGTACCTATCATGTTGATGCCAAAAGCCACCCAAATTAAGGCAATAGCAATATCAATAGGCCATTCCAACTCGGCGTATTCTTTGGAAGTGGTGATGCCCAAGGGCAAAGTAATGGCCGCAGCTACAATAATAAGTTGCCAACCCCAAAAATTCACATTACTTAAAAAATCACTAAACATACGCGCCTTGAGCAAGCGTTGCATAGAGTAATAAATACCGGCAAACAAAGCATTTCCCACAAATGCAAAAATAACCGCATTGGTGTGTAAGGGACGTAAGCGACCAAAACTCAACCACGGAATGTCATCTGTGAGGTTTGGAAAAAGAAATAAAAAAGCCAGCAGTAGTCCTACCAGCATGCCGACAGCACCCCAAACCAAGGTGGCTATCATAAACTTGTTGACAATCTTATTGTCATAAGAAAAAGTCTGCATATTCATTTATTTTGATTTTGAAGTTGGTTTTGCTTTGGTTTTTTTAGTAATCGTTTGATTGGGCTGTTTATCATCAAAGAGCATGCGAACAGAAGGCGTGTAAGTGTCTTCGAATTGACCGTTTTTTACAGATAAAAAAAACAACAATAAGAAAACTAGCGCCACTGCTAAAGAAGCTCCAATAAGAAGATAGATAACACTCATACTTGACCTGAATACATTGCGAAAGTATATCAGACAGGCATGCTAAAACATGACATTTGTCATGTTTCTGATGATTTTTAGATTTTTGTTAACCTTTTGTTTATACAACTAAAAAGGTTCTTTACCTAAATTCAAGAAAATGATGATGGCGTGGTTTTAAATTTGATTCAACCAGTCAATGTTTTCAAAATCTGATACAAGCGAATGGACCCACTTATGATTATAAACCTTCAGGCTGAATTTAAAGAAGTTCCGCAACCTGCTCATTTACAAATTCCAACAAATCAACATCGGCGTCAGTAAATGGATCCGGTGTGTGCGAATCGATATCTATTTGACCTATATTGACACCATTCTTGAACAAAGGAACCACAATTTCCGCCTTTACGTGCAGACTGCAAGCGATGTAATTGTCCTGGGCTTTTACATCGGGAACAACAAAATTTTGATTGGAGAGTGCCACTTGTCCACATATTCCTTTTCCAAAAGGAATGACAGTATGGTCTGTAGGGTCGCCCGCAAAAGGACCCAAATGCAAGGTGCGATGTTCATGATTGGCAAAGTAATATCCAACCCAATCGTAGTGTGGTATTTGCTGTTGCAAATATTGACAGACTTCCTGCATTTTTTGATCGGCAGTCTTCGTTGTCTGGGCTAAAATGTCGCGAATCTGAGATTTGTGGTTTTCCATATTTCAAAATAATGAAGGGCAAATATCGGTAAACTTTCTAAAAAAGGCTTTTTGAATCGTTAAAAATAAAAAATCAACTGTACTCCGGTATTTTACCCACCGCACCTTTATAAAATGCCTGCATACGTCTAAAATCTTCGGCTTGGTTTGTTGTGGTGTAGAAGGGTTCGGAAATTCGATGCTCTTTTTTGGCATAATCAAACACCACCATCACCACCGGTACTTTTGCCAGCTTGGCAACAAAATAAAAACCGGTGCGCCACGACGTCACTTTCTTGCGCGTGCCTTCAGGCGCCATCGCCAATTTGAATGTTCTCTGATTTTGAAAAAGAGATGCGATTTGCTTCACCTTGTCTTGGTTGCCACTTCTGTCTAATGGTGCTCCTCCAATTTTTCTAAAAAACCACCCGAAAGGAAAAACAAAAAGCTCTTTTTTGGCCATAAAATGTATTCTTGTATCCACTTGGGCGCGTAAGAGTAGTCCCAAATAAAAGTCGTGCCAGCTAGTGTGCGGGGCTACAATAACCACATATTTATCCAATTCGGGAAACTGCCCCACCATGTGCCAACCTAAAATATTGCGATAAACGAATTTGCAAATTGATTTCAAAAATTGGGTATTAAGCCATCACTCGCAAAAGTACGTAAATACTTATAAATGAGAAAAAAAACACGCACTTTACGACTTCTTTAAAAAAACATAAAATCTTCTGAATCAACCAAAATAAAGCCTACATTTGCACGCTTAAAAAATTGCTCATATGAACGCCATTCGCAACATTGCTATTATTGCCCACGTTGACCACGGAAAAACTACTTTGGTTGATAAAATACTTCACCATTGTCAGCTTTTCAGAGACAATGAAGCTACGGGAGATTTAATTTTGGACAACAACGACTTAGAGCGCGAGCGCGGTATCACCATTGTTTCCAAGAATGTCTCCGTTATGTATAAAGACATCAAAATAAATATCATTGACACGCCCGGTCACTCGGATTTTGGTGGCGAAGTCGAACGCGTGCTCAATATGGCAGACGGCGTCTTGCTCTTGGTTGATGCCTTTGAAGGGCCTATGCCACAAACGCGTTTTGTGTTGCAGAAAGCCATCGAACTGAAACTGAAACCCTGCGTGGTGATCAACAAGGTTGACAAAGAAAATTGTACCCCTGAAGAAGTACACGAAGCCGTGTTTGATTTGATGTACGAATTGGGCGCTGAAGAGTGGCAGCTCGACTTTCCAACGGTCTATGGTTCAGCCAAAAACAATTGGATGGGTGAAGATTGGAAACACCCCACAGACTCTATTGAACCGCTTCTAGACATGGTGGTGGCTCATGTGCCCGAACCCAATGTTGCAGAGGGTTCTCCTCAGATGCTGATCACCTCCTTGGACTTTTCCGCTTACACCGGTCGAATTGCCATAGGGCGCATTCACAGAGGCATGCTCAAAGAAAACCAACAAATTTCTCTGGTCAAAAGAGATGGACGCATCAGCAAAACCAGGATAAAAGAACTTTTTATATTTGAAGGCTTAGGCCGTAAAAAAGTTACCGAAGTAGCGGCAGGCGACATTTGTGCTGTGGTAGGATTAGAAGGCTTTGAAATTGGCGACACCATTGCCGACATAGAAAATCCGGAAGCCTTGACTTCGATTGCCATAGACGAACCAACGATGAGTATGCTTTTTACCATCAACGATTCCCCTTTCTTTGGCAAAGAAGGAAAATTTGTCACATCAAGACACATCAAAGACCGTTTGACTAAAGAGCTTGAAAAAAACTTGGCTTTGCGGATGGAAGAAACCGGAAGCGCCGATAAATTTATGGTCTTCGGAAGAGGTGTCTTACATCTCTCTGTTCTGATTGAAACCATGCGCAGAGAAGGATATGAACTACAAATTGGGCAACCGCAAGTGATTGTTCGCGAAATAGACGGCGTCAAATGCGAACCCATAGAAGAAATGACCATTGACATACCCGAGAATGTATCAGGACGTGCCGTGGAACTTTCCTCGCTGCGCAAAGGTGAAATGGTAAGTATGGAGCCAAAAGGCGAACGCATGATTTTGAAGTTTATGATTCCGTCTAGAGGTATTATCGGTTTGCGCAATCAATTGATGACAGCAACCGCCGGCGAAGCGGTGATGTCGCATCGATTTAAGGAATATCAACCCCTAAAAGGTGAAATTCCCGGCAGAAATAACGGATCTTTGGTTTCTATGGAAAAAGGTACCGCCATTCCCTATTCTATTGATAAACTGCAAGATAGAGGTAAGTTTTTTATCGAACCCGGTGAAGCGGTTTACGAAGGACAAGTTATTGGTGAAAATTCGCGAAGCGATGATATGGCCATCAATGTCACTAAGACAAAAAAACTTTCCAATGTGCGCGCCTCCGGATCTGATGACAAAGCCCGTATTGCACCGGCCATAAAGTTTAGCTTAGAAGAAGCGCTCGAATACATTCAAAAAGATGAGTACGTAGAGGTGACACCCAAAAGCATCCGACTGCGAAAAATTTATTTGAGCGAAATAGACCGTAAAAGATTTGCGAAAGATTTTGTGTAGTATTGACTGCTTCTCGCTTATAAGCTAAGCTGGTTTTCCTGTCTTACACGCGAACCGGTTCTAAATTAAGTGATTCAATTAACAAACCCTTCAAACCTTTCGGTTTCAAGATGTTTTCTGTTTTTTATACAGTGTCAATAAATTTTCTCTCAGTGTAATTAAACACGGTTAACCCCAAAAGGAAGACAACGATTCCGAACAATAAGCTGTATCCCAACCCCGGGATTGAAAAAGAGCCTTGTCCCAAAAAGGCATATTTGAATGCTTCCATCACGCCCGTGAGGGGATTCAAATAAACTAAATAATCTAGGTTGTCCGGCAATTTTTCTAAAATCAAAGACGCTGGATACACCACCGGGGTGACGTACATATAGAGTTGTACGCCAAACGAAACCAAGAAGCTCAAATCGCGGTATTTACTGGTCATCGCGCTGATTATCATTCCAAAGCCCAAAGAAATCAAAGCCATAATGAGCATCAGAATCGGCAACAAAAGCATATACACATTGGGCTTTACATCCGACCCTAGGCGCATGAAATACAATATATTACCAATAAAAAACAAAAGCTGTATGCCGAAGGTAACCAAATTAGAAAAAGTAACAGACAAAGGCATAATCACCCTGGGAAAGTACACTTTACCAAAAAGACCTTGGTTGGTTCTAAACACATTGGATGCGGCAGAAAAACAGTTTGAAAAATAAAACCACATGGTATTCCCGGCCAGAGCAAACAAAAAATAGGGCAAACCGTCTGACGGAATTCCCGCAAGCCTGCCAAAGACAAAATACTGAACTATAGAGGTAATTACGGGCTTTAAGATAAACCAAAGCGGCCCGAGTATGGTTTGTTTGTAAACCGTAACGATGTTTCGTTTGACAAACAAAAACAACAAATCGCGATAGTGCCAAATCTCAGCCAACCGCAAAGAGAACAGGTTGTTTTTGGGTGTGATTTCATATAGCCATTCACGTGCGGCTTGGTTTGAGGTATCCATCAATTAACTGACTTTATTTTTGGAGCCGATTTTTCTCTTCCATCTTCTTATTTTTCTTCGCCATTTGTGTAAAAACCCCGGTGATTTTTCTTCTTCGTGATAGCCTTTGCCATAGCCGTAACCGTAGCCGTAACCGTAGCCATAACCGTAGCCATAACCGTAACCATATTTTGCCTTGGCTCTAAAATCGTTATAGACAAAAGAGATGTTCTTCAAAACGCCGTCTTTGTATTTCTGGTTGATGGCCAACAGCATATCGCGCTTGGTGTAGTTTTGCCGAACTACAAACACGATGGCATCTACGTATTGAGAAAGCTCAATAGAATCGGCAACGAGTCCAACGGGAGGCGAATCCACAATAATATAATCGTATCGTTTCTTGAGTTCATCAAAAAGATTAGCTGTTTGCACCCCTATAATGAGCTCGGAGGGATTGGGTGGCACAGGACCGGATGGAATCACATCAAAATTTTCAATCTTGGTGTGTTGGATAATTTCATCTATTTCTGCTTGTCCAATCAGGTAATTCACCAAACCCACATCGTCTTTGATGCCAAATTCTTTAGTAATTTTGGGTTTGCGCAAATCCATTCCCAACAAGATGGTTTTCTTTCCGCTCAGCGCATAAATAGTTCCGGTATTGATAGAACAAAATGTTTTGCCTTCGCCACTGACAGAAGAGGTAAACAACAAAGTTTTGCAGCCTTTCAGGTTTTGTCGGCTGTAGATAAATTGTAAACTGGAGCGAATGGCCCTGAAAGATTCAGCCACTGCCGACCGAGGCGCATTGAATACAGCCAATTGGTCTTGGCCACTTCTGCCCACCACGCCCAACAACGGAATTTGTGACAGTTTATCTAACTCCTCCGGGCTGTGTATATTTGTGTCCATCAACACAATCAGAAAAACGACGGCCAATGGCAGCAAAGAACCGACAAACAAGGCCATAATGTAATTCAGTCGCGTATTGGGACCTACCGGACCGTTGCCTATATCTTTGGCCTCATCTATGACCACGATGTCCGATACGTTGGCTGCTCTTACCAAAGTGGCTTCTCCTTGCTTAGACAAAAAGGTGTTGTACAACTTATCGCTGATGTTGTACCGCCTTTGAATCCCCAATAATTGTTGTTCGTCTTCGGGCAAGTTTACCAACTCAGATTCTATTTGCAATATGCGGTCTTGAAGCCGCCTACGCTGCTCGTTGATAACCGTTCTGTTGGCATTTATACTTTCAAAAAGCACTTGCTTGATGGCCTCAATTTCTTTGTTGATTTCTGCAAAAATAGGGGCATCATCACGCACGGAAACCTCATAACCCGATTTTTTAACAGACAGTTGCACGATGGAAGATATCCCTGTAGTAATGTTTGGATCATCAATACCTACAGAGGCAGGTGCCGGAATTTCAGAAATATTTTTATCCGATTTTAAATAATTTTCAAGCGATTGATAGTAACCCAACTTTTGGTCTATTCCCACAATCTGCATATCCAAATCGGTAAGCCTACCGGAAACTTTGGTAATTTCACCGGAAACATCGTACAGCTTATTTTTACGTCGAAATTCATTGAGTTCGTCTTCCACATCGCGCAAACTGGTTGATACATTTGCCAAACTGCTGTCAATAAAATTGATGGTGTTGGTGGCAAACAAATTTTTTCGGCGCAACTGGTCTTGTTGTAAAACTTTCACGCTCGCGTTCAGGTAATCTACCAACCTGCTTTTGTTGGTGCCTCCAAGCCTGAGCACCAATATGGAAGAATTTCTAGACTCGGGTTCTATATAAATATTTTTGTAGCGATTGGCCACCCCGTCAAAATTGGAAAAACTAATTTCATACATTTCACCTACAGGCAGCTCTGTAGTAAGTGCCGTAAGGGTGAAGTTTGCAAAAGGCAAAACGACCTTATCCCCCACCGAAAAAACCTTGCTGAAAGTTCCCGGCGTCACGCCAATTTGCGTCTTTTTTTTGGAATCGTAAAACTGCGCACCCACCGAAGTTGATGCAAACTCGGCACGCAACTCAAACTGGTTGTTTTCTAAAAAAATGATATTAAACGGTACACCCAAAGCCTGCGGCTTTGTTCTATCTATGTCAATCACAAAAGGGACTTGCTTGTAAACATCTCTTTTGAAATAGGCTTCCTGCTTGTAGTAGTTGATAAAAAAATCGAGTTGATCAACCACCTTTTCATTGTGTGTTCTAGACTTTAAAGTGGTGATCACGGTCTGCACTTTGTCGGTGGTTCCGCCCCAGTTAAAAGTCAAACTTGTGTTGGATGTAAAAAAAGGATTTTGCTCGTCTTTGATGGTAATCAGGGTATCCATGCTATAGATGGGTTGCTCCCGCTGATTGATTTTGTAAGCTATGTACATGGCGATGGCGATGCACACGACAAAGTATTTCCAATAACTCAAAATCTTTATCAAAAAAGATTTAAAATCGAAATTACTTTGAAGCTGTGAGACGTTAAAATTTTCTTCTATCATAACCTCATCTATCGTGTTGTCAACAAAATGGTAGTGGTTACCAAAGACAGCACCGTAATAATGGTTGACAAAGACTGCAGTGCGGTGGTACCTGTTCCCAGTGATTTTTGCGGCAGTGGCCTTACATAAATAATGTCATTTGGCTTAAGCATAAAATAGGGCGATGCAAAAGCAGATGCCTTGGTAATATCTATACTGTGTATTTTCCTGCCCTCAGGATATTGGCGAATGACTTTAACATCTCTCTTATCACCTGTCAAGTTTACTTCGCCTGAATTCGCCAAAGCCTCAATAATGTTTACCTGTTCTTGTAGCAGCGATTTACCGCCGGGCGAACCCACTTCTCCCGTTACTGTAAACCGGAAACCTGCCAACTTAACCGTCACAAAAAAGCTGGCATCTGTCTTAAAATAGTCCTGGAGCAAACGCTGTTCAATTTTGGTTCTGACCTCTTCAATAGCATAACCCAAAACATTGATTTCTCCCAGCGTTGGAATTCTGATATTTCCGTGCAAATCTACCGTAAATCCGGTAAAATAAGAACCGCCGGATTGTGCGCCACCCGATGGCACCGCCGCCGAGTTAGATATTGGATTGAACAATTGGGCAAGGTTTTGATCTGTAGTTTTTACCGTGATACTCAACACATCACCAATCTGCACTTCGTAAGGAGACTTGGGCGTATCGTAAAAAATACTGTCATTGCCGATCATCAATTCTTCTTCCTGCAAAAGTGTAATTTGTTTCTGCGAAATACACGAGCTCATCAAAACCAAAAAAAGTACGTTAAACCGCCAAAAAGTTACAGACATAAAAAGCGCATTTGTTAGTTTGTGAACAAATATAGTCTGTAAATCAACAATACTAAAAAAATATCGTCTATTGACCGTTTTTTTCTGATTAAATTTGCGCAAAAAAACACGTGAATTTAATTTCAATAGAAAATATTGCCAAATCTTTTGGCGAAAGGGTCATTTTTGAACAACTATCTTTCGGTATCAACAAAGGACAAAAAATTGCACTCATCGCCAAAAACGGCACCGGCAAAACCTGTATTTTAAAAATTGTGGGTGGCACAGACCTTCCCGATAGCGGCCAGGTAAACTACAGAAAAGACCTCAAAATTGCCTACTTGGAGCAACAGCCTGATTTTCCGGAAGCCTTAACTGTAGAAGAAACCATTTTAGCTTCCGGGCACGAAACCCTGAAAGTCATTGCTCAATACGAACACGCGCTCCAAAATATGGATGACGACCAAGCCTACCAAAAAGCCTTCGAAAAAATGGAACAATTACAGGCTTGGGATTTCGAAAACGAATACCAGCAAGTGCTGTCCTTGCTTAAATTAGAAGACCTGAACCAAAAAGTAGGCAAACTTTCGGGTGGTCAAAAAAGGCGTTTGGCACTAGCCATTGCCATCTTGCAAAAACCCGATGTGATGCTGCTCGACGAGCCTACCAACCACTTGGATTTGGACATGATTGAATGGCTCGAAAAGTTTTTTGAGAAGGAAAACATTACACTGCTTATGGTGAGCCACGACCGATACTTTCTGGAACGTGTCTGCAACGAAATTATCGAGTTGGAAAATGGACAACTCTACAGCTACAAAGGCAACTACAGCAACTATCTGGAGAAAAAACAAGCCAGACTGGATGCAGAAGCTGCCGAAACCGGCAAGGCAAGAAACCTGTTTGTAAAAGAGCTAGACTGGATGCGACGTCAGCCCAAAGCCCGCACCACCAAGTCCAAATCGCGTATAGATGATTTTTATGAAATCAAAGAAAAAGCGCAAAAAAGACGTAAGGAACATCAAATGGAACTCGAAATCAATATGGAACGCATGGGCAACAAGATTGTCGAGTTTCATCAGGTGGGTTTGTCCTACGGCGATTTGCCTATTTTAAAACAATTTAACTACCGTTTTCAACCCGGCGAACGCATTGGAATCATCGGAAAAAATGGGACAGGTAAAACCACTTTCCTCAACTTGGTCACCCAACAAATGCAACCGGACAATGGTAAAATCGTCATCGGCGAAACCATCAAATTCGGCTACTATCAACAGCGCGGGATAGAGGTTGTTCCGGGGCAAAAAGTAATTGAAGTCATCAAAAAATTCGGCGAATTTATTCCCCTCAAAAAAGGTAAGCAAATTTCTGCCGAACAATTGCTGGAACGATTTCTGTTTGACAGAAAACAACAATACGACTATGTGGAAAAGCTCAGTGGCGGTGAACAAAAAAGACTGTATCTGTGTACCGTTCTCATACAAAATCCCAACTTTTTGATTTTGGACGAGCCCACCAACGATTTGGACATCCTCACTTTAAATGTTTTGGAAAACTTTTTGCTCGACTATCCGGGTTGTTTGCTCGTAGTTTCTCACGACCGATACTTTATGGACAAAATCGTAGATCACCTGTTTGTGTTTAGAGGCCAAGCCGAAGTAGAAGATTTTCCGGGCAATTATTCAGATTATAGGGCATACGAAGAAAGCAAACCACCTCAAGATAAAAAAACTGAAAAAGCAGGAGAAGTTAAAGCGAAAGGGCAACCCGCAGGCTTATCATCTCAAGAAAAAAAACAAGTTCGAGACTTGGAAAACGAGCTCGAAAAACTCACCTCAGAAAAGCAGCGATTAGAGCAAAAATTTACCAACACCGCACTGTCGCCCGAAGAGATTACAAAAATCTCCATTCAACTGAATGAGGTCAACCAAACCATAGATGAAAAAGAAATGTTGTGGTTAGAATTGACCGACAAGCAGTGAGCGGCTTCGGAAAATTGCGTTAGGAAGCCTGTTGTTCAATAAGAATCAATGCAAAAACTGCGTAGTTAATCATGTCTTGGTAGTTGGCTTCCAATCCTTCAGAGACTAAGGTTTTGCCCTTGTTTTCTTCTATTTGTTTGATTCTGAGAATTTTCTGTAGAATAAGATCTGTCAAAGAAGAAATTCGCATACTGCGCCAAACCTCTCCGTAATCGTGATTTTTATCCATCATCAAGGCTTTGGCTTCTGCTATTTTAGCCTTGTATTTTTCAAGCGCTTGGGCCACTGTCAAATCGGGTTGTTGCACCACGCCCAAATCCAATTGAATAAGCGCAATAGCTGAGTAGTTTATGATGCCAATAAACTCGGAAGATTCATCTTCGTCAACCTTTTTAAGGTTATTTTCTTGTATGGTTCGGATGCGTTGCGCCTTGATAAAAATTTGATCGGTAAGCGATGGCAATCGCAAAATACGCCAAGCAGCACCGTAGTCTTTGAGTTTTTTCTCAAATAAATCGGCGCATTGGGCAACTATTGCATCAAATTGTTCAGCGGTATGCAACATATAAGTTGTTTTGGCAAAGGTGAAAAAAATTGTGGACTTTCTTTAAAAATTATTCTACACTATGTACCACACGCTGTGGAAAAGGAATTTCGATGTTTGCCGCATCAAAACGGGTTTTTGTTTCTTCAATCAAATAAAAATTGACATCCCAAAAATCTTCATTTTTGGCCCAAATTCGCAAGGATAAATTTACCGAACTCTCTGCCAATTCTGCCACAAAAACCACCGGTTCCGGATCTTTTAAAACTTTGGAATGCTCGTGGGCAATGGCCAGTAAAATTTCTTTGGCTTGTTTGATATTAGAGCCATAGGAAATGCCCACTACAAAGTTTTTACGCCTGGTTTCTTCTCCATTATAATTGATAATAGTGTCGTTGGATAGTTTGCCATTTGGCACAATTGCCAACTGGTTGTCAACTGTATTCAGCTTTGTATTGAAAATACCAATTGCTTTTACCGTGCCCGACACACCCGCGGCATCTATAAAATCACCTACTTTGAAGGGTTTAAAAATCAGGATGAGTACCCCGCCCGCAAAATTGGCCAGCGAGCCCTGAAGCGACAGACCAATGGCCAAGGAAGCGGCTCCCAAAATTGCAATAAAACTCGATGTTTGTACGCCAAGTTGTGCAACCACCAAGATAAACAACAAAACTTTGAGAGAAATATTGACGAGGCTACTTAAAAAATACTGAAGCGTGATGTCTAGCTCGCGCTTCACCATCATCTTTTTGGTCAGATTTGTCAAAAGTCTAATGATGCGAATGCCTATGAAAAATATGAGCAACGCCACCAGCAATTTTGGTGAATAGTCTATGGTCAAATCCAATAATTTCTGAAAGTAATCTTTAACTAAATCCATTTTTTATGCTATTTTTTTGAAAGTTGCAAGATATTAAAAACTGTGGTTTTGATGGTAAAAAACGCATTAAATCATCATAAAATTGATTGAATCGGTATGTATTTTAGTACACGATTGGTGAAGATGCTGAAACGAGTTCAGCATGACAGATTGGTGGGGTTCAGCATGACAAGTAGGTGGGGTTTAGCATGACAAGTAAGTGGGATTCAGTATGCCGGAAAAGCATTCATGCACACCGTTTTTTAAACAATGAAGCATGCGTAAAATTCCGTCAAAGTTTTAATCGGCTGCGATGTACGTGTAAAACCAGGTTGATGTTAATCCTTCAATACGCGAAACTCAATTGCCGAACTGTTGTAAACCCTGTGCGTTTGTTTTTGAAAATCTTGCTCGGTTGCTTTAAAGATATTGGGCACAAAAGTTTGCGGGTTAATATCTATCAAAGGAAACCAAGTGCTTTGTATTTGCACCTGAATTTTATGCCCTTTTTTAAAGGTGTGCAATACATCTTGCAGCTTGATATCAACCGCCGTTACCTCACCCGGTACAAAAGGCTCGGGTTTTTCAAAACTGTTTCTAAACCTGCCCCGCATCACCTCGCTGCGCACCATTTGGTGGTAGTTGCTCATCTTGAGGTGGTCTTGGGTTTCGGGGTATTCTTCGTGGTCTGCCGGGTATACATCAATGAGTTTTACCACCCAATCGGCATCGGTGCCGGTGGTGCTCACGCGGAGCTTGGCCAACAGGTCGCCCACCATGGTAAGATCGGCTTCCAACACATCGGTTTCATAAACCAACACATCCGGACGACGTGCAGCAAAACGCTGGTCGTCGGTCATGTATTTTCGGGGTGTAAAAACCACTTTGATATCTTCTGTGTAGGGAACAGGCTTAGCCGGATCGCTTACAAACTCGCGGAATGAGAATTCGCGTGTGGCAAATTCGGCCAATGCACCCTGCCGCGTCATAGAGAAGCTTTTGGTTTCTGCTTCTTTTGGGGGCCATTCCGCAAAGTTGCGCCATACTTTTTTGCCGGTATCAAATATATGTGCCTCCGGCAAACCCGAATTGGCATCGCCACTTCCTTTTAAGAAATGATGAAAAAACTTTGTTTCCACTTCTTTCTGATAGGTCTCAGAAATACGGTCGCCAAAATACACATTCCCAACAGCCTGTCGTTCTCTGGAGCGCGCCCAATCGCCATGGCTCCAAGGCCCCATCACTATAGTGTTGTAGTTTGAACTGCTTTTTTCGATGGCTTGATAGGTGTTTAACGGGCCGTATAAATCCTCCGCATCAAACAGGCCGCCTACTATCATTACAGCTGGCTTGATGTCTTTCATGTGTTGCACAATCCCGCGTGACTGCCAAAAAGCATCATAATTGGGGTGTTCTTTAAGCTGCTGCCAAAACACATTGCTTTCGTCATAATAGGCATCCAACTTTGAAAGTGGCGTGTGGTCCAAATAGAATTGGTACATGTCTTTGGTGCCAATATCCGGCATGGTGTACCAAGCCTGGGTTGTGGGTTCGGTTTTTTCATGACCAAAAAGTGCTGTGGCTATCCAATAGCTGAGCAAATAGGCACCGTTGTGGTGAAAATCATCAAAAAAGAAATCGCCTATAGGTGCTTGGGGCGAAACGGCTCTAAGGGCCGGATGGCCGGATAACAAACTGTAGGTTGCATAAAATCCGGGATAAGAAATACCCCAAACACCCACTTTGCCGTTGTTGTTGGCTACATTTTTCACCAACCAATCGATGGAGTCATACGTATCCGAAGCCTCGTCTGTCTGCTTTTTCTTTTTGTTGGGGATAAAGGCACGCATATTGTCGTACACCCCTTCAGAATTCCATCTGCCGCGCACATCTTGATAGACAATAATGTATCCCTCTTCCATCATGGTGCTGTTCGGGCCGATGTTTCTACGAAACGCATCCGGGCCGTATGGGGCGCAACTGTAGGGCGTACGTTGCAGCAAAATCGGATATGTTTTAGAAGTGTCTTTTGGGCTGTAGATGGTGGTGTGCAGTTTGATACCGTCGCGCATGGCGATGGTCACTTCTTGTTTGTTGTAGTGTTCTTCAACTTTAAATTCTTGGGCAACGAGTAGGCTTTGTACCCAAAGTAAGCCGACGAAAAGAATGAGTTTACGCATGGTGTGTTTGTTTTAACAGATGGTAAAAGTGCAAAAAAAGGAAGACTGATGCAAATTATATTTGTTTGCCTCCTATCGTTTATCTTTGCATAAAAACATCTGTATGAAGAAATTTTACTTCTTGTGGGTAGTCTTTTTCTGGGCTTTGCAGTTAGGTTTTGGGCAAAATACCATCAAAACCATGGTCTATAACTTGCTCGAATTTCCCTCGGCACCGCCGGCCAACCGCGAACTGATTCTTAAAGATATTTTTACCAACTACCTGCCAGACCTGTTTATGGTCAACGAGTTGCAAAACGAAGCAGGCGCAAACCTCATACTAAACCAGACCCTGCTTCCTCTTGCGCCCCACTACGCGCGCAGCACTTTTGCTCCCAACCAATCGAGCAGCTTTCAAGACCTCAATCAAATGGTGTTCTACAACACCGAAAAACTCCTCTTGGAGGACGAAGAACTTTTCGAAACTACGGTTCGAGACATCAATCATTTTACTTTTAAGCTCAACACCGCAGATCAAGCCTCAAATCCGATTTTTTTGCACGTGTATGTTACCCACCTTAAAGCCGATGACGGCACCGTTTTTGACGATGACCAACAAGACCGGCTCAATATGGTGAATGTGTTTACCGATGCCCTGAACCTCATCCCAGCCGACAGTTTTGTGCTTTTTGCGGGCGATTTTAACTTTAAAAGCAGTGCCGAAGCTGCCTATCAGGAAATCCTCGACCCCACGAACAATGTAATATTGGTTGACCCGGTTAACCGCCCCGGAAACTGGAACAACAACAGCTCTTTTACCGATGTACACACCCAAGCCACCCGAACTTCTACTGTCAATTTCGGCAACCGTGGCGCCGGCGGCGGCCTGGACGACCGATTCGATTTTATCATGATGTCGCAAAACTTTACCACCCACCCCGATTTTTTCTACAATACCGGTTCCTACAAAGCCTTTGGCAACAACGGCAATTGCTTCAACCTGAATATTAACGATGCTGCCTGCACCGGCGCTTTCGACCAAACGCTACGCGAATCGCTCTTTAATATGAGTGACCATTTGCCGGTGGTTGCCGAGTTTACGCTCAACGCGCCTTTGCTCAACCTGGAAGCTTTTGAACCAATACCTTTGTTGCAATTTGCTTCGGGCAATGTAGTGAGTAGCGAATTGGAACTTTTGATAAACCTTGCCCAACTCCCCGAAAACGCCTCGCTTTCGGCCTATAATCTGTTAGGGCAGAAGGTGTTCACGCAATCCGTAGGCAGTCAAAGCCGTGTCAATGTGCCGGTTTCCGGCCTGTCGGCCGGGGTGTACCTGCTCAAAATAAGCGGACAAAGCCGGACTTGGAAATTTATCAAACGCTGATGGACTACGCGCAAACCCTTCAATGGCTTTTTGCCCAATTGCCCATGTATC
The DNA here is from genome assembly GCA_032251335.1 of Flavobacteriaceae bacterium. Lineage (GTDB taxonomy): Bacteria > Bacteroidota > Bacteroidia > Flavobacteriales > Flavobacteriaceae > UM-FILTER-40-17. The sequence goes on from JAVVDW010000022.1 coordinate 32,281, forward strand.
AACGCATTGGGGCAGCGGCCTATAAAGCCAACTTGGACAATACTTTGCTGTTGGACGCGCACCTCAATCATCCGCACCGTAGTTTTCGTTCGCTACACATAGCGGGCACCAACGGCAAAGGATCGGTGAGCAGTATGTTGGCTTCTGTGTTGCAGGAAGCGGGCTACAAAGTGGGTTTGTACACCTCGCCACATCTGAAAGATTTTAGGGAACGAATTAAAATTAACGGCCATTGTATCCCGGAAACGGATGTGGTCAATTTTGTAAGTGAGCATCAAAAATTTTTGGAAAAACACGCATGCTCCTTTTTTGAAATGACCGTGGGCTTGGCCTTCGATTATTTTAGGCGCGAAAACATTGATGTAGCCGTGGTTGAGGTGGGTATGGGCGGGAGGCTGGACAGTACCAACATCATCCAACCCGAACTCGGCATCATTACCAATATTGGACTCGATCACACCCAGTTTTTGGGGGATACGTTGGCCAAAATTGCTGGTGAAAAAGCAGGCATCATCAAACCGAAAACCCCTGTCGTGATAGGCGAATATCACCCGGAAACCTACCGGGTTTTCGAAAAAACAGCCGCCGAAAAACAGGCGCCTATCAGTCTTGCCGAAAAGGTGTCGGTTAACGATTACACTACCGATTTAAAAGGTAATTATCAGGCTAAAAACCTGAAAACAACCCTTGCCGCTGTGGAGGTACTGAGAAAGCATCATCTATTTGAAATTTCTGAAACCGCCCTTCGCCAAGGCCTGCAAAGGGTTGTAAAAAACACCGGCTTGCTGGGGCGTTGGCAACTGCTGCAAACCCAACCCAAAGTAATTGCCGATACGGCCCACAATGTGGACGGATTAACCTACACCATGGCGCAACTGCAAACAGTATCGTATGCCCGTTTGCATATGGTTTTGGGTTTTGTAGAAGACAAAAACCTGGAAAAACTCCTTCCGTTGTTTCCTAAGAATGCCATCTATTACTTTTGTAAACCCAAACTGCCACGTGGCAGAGATGCCCATTCTGTTTGTGGTGTTTTTGAACAAAACGGCTTTACCGGACAAGCTTATGCCAGCGTTGGCGAAGCCTATATGCAAGCACTTTCCAATGCGCAAAAAGCAGATGTGATTTACGTAGGCGGGAGCACTTTTGTAGTGGCCGAGGTGCTTTGATTTCTGTGTTTAATCTTAGCTGTAAAAAATTCGATAGTGCGTACTTGTAGCCTGTGCCATACCGGTCCGAACTATAAAATTTTTCATAGTTATCAACTTAAAATATTGCCCCAACGCTACTGCTCGCCCTTTCGCACTTAACGGGGTATTTCTTTAAAATCGATTTTTATTTCATCTTTGGCGTAAAGTTTAGCTTTAAAACCATCATCCCTAATTTTTACAATAAGAAGAGGAACGTCATCATATTGATATTGCATCCACAGAAAATTGAATTTATTAATAGAGATTATTCGCCAATTGTAAACTCTATTACTCGAAATGTTTCTATAGGTGTTGTTCTTAAAAAAACGGATGGTATCATTAACAAATCTTGATTTAATAACATACTTTTTGTCATTGAAATACGTACTATCAATATTTAGTGTTGAACTTTTTAACGACTTGAAAATGATTTTATTCGCTT
>JAVVDW010000023.1:0-29677 GCA_032251335.1 Flavobacteriaceae bacterium
CCATCAATAACTACAACATAATAGTCCTTTCCTTCTTTTTTGTTGAAAAATTCTTTGGGTAAATCATCTGCATACCTATACTGTATTTTCCCTCTTTTTCTAAATTTCTTTTTGGTTTGTATTGGCAATACATCTTTATTTTGATGCACGATAAAAACCTCATTTTCTAAATTACGAACATCTTGCGTAAACGTATCCCAAGGTTTTTCGTTTTCTAATTCTTTTTTGGCTTTGTCAAATTCCCCTTTATCTTCTAATCCCCATGCGTGAGCTAACTTATCGTATTTATTTTTGTTCATACAAGCAATGGTAACGGCATCAATGCAATGGTGGATGTGGTTGTCCCTGTTTTTAATTGAACGACCATTTTCATCTAACTTTGTAATATTTACGCCCCAAGCTTTTCGGTATTCCGAAACCATTTCGCCTTTTACGGAATACACTTTATTGAATACTGACTTTAAATAAGCTGTGGCATATTTGGAGATAATACCTATATCTACTGCTTGACTGTTTTTAAAGCCTTCTTTAATTTCTTCCATTACAAAACGGTCGTATTTACCTTTCCAGTAATCGTGTTCCATTTTTAAATAATGGCGTTGCTGAATTAATTTATCTTTTTGCTCCTTGTCTGTTGCTCCTCTGGTGCTTCTTTTTTTCTTTTCAATTTCATTGGCTAATGCTTCGAATTTATCTTTCCAATGTTGAATTCTGGGAAGAATTTCCGAATAATCCTTTTCAGATAATTCTATGGGCATTCTTTCCTTTTTAGTTTGTTCATTATAGGTTTTATCGCATAGTGTTTTATTCATCTGCGAATTATCCCATGAGCGGCTTCTGGGCAATGTGTGTTCAATATCGAACTGCGGGTTTGCTCCTAAAAAACTTGACAAACTAATGGTTTTTCCTGTGTAAATACAAATATGGTTTTGCTCTTCCCATAAAGCGTATTTCATTACATCTTCTTTGCTTACCAGTTTTTTATCTTTCCTTTGTTCTAAAGCATAAGTAAACTTTTCAATATCTTCATCGGTAACTTCTTTTAACTCGTTTCCTGTTTCAATTTTATAGAGTTCTTTAATCTTTTTTTCATATTCTTGATACAGTTCTTTTCTATCGTTTTGCCATTTTTCAATGGCTTTACGCTTGTTCGCATCGTTTAACTGTCGAGACAACTCAATTTTTACTTTAGTGGTTTCATCAATTTGCCCTTCAAGAATTAAAGCGTTTATCAACTTTTTCAACTGATGTAGGGCTTTCATTGCCATTGGGTTTTTGATAGAACCAACATCTGGACTTCCCAACCCAATAGCTTCTTTACCATCAATTTTCACAACATTACCATCTCTATCTTTTAATTTAACCGAACGGAATTTTTCAATATCAGAAGGATGATACAGTTTATTAAAAGTATTTGGAACTAGTAAATCGTTATCCGATAAAAATTCCATGACCTTTTCATCAATTCTTTTAATAGTTGCGTGTTTACGGTCTTTCAAATGCTGAAGGAAAATATCGAACGCTTCTGAAAACAGGGTTTCTTTGTTGGTTTTGTTTTCCCATGTTTTTTCTCCAAACTCTTTTTTGAGTTGTTTTTCTACATCATCTTTATAGCCTGTTTCAGCTTGTTTGGAATAGGTGTGATTGTTGTCAAAACAAACTTTTAAAGCACTATTAACAGCAAAAAGCATTTTGTTTTCTTCTTGATGGTTGTTGATAATTTCACCAACTTCTTTTTCAATCAGTTCTCTATCCTCTTTGTCTTTCCATCGCTCAGGCTTGATGATTTTATCCATATTCGCCATAAAAACTGCATGAGAATACAATAATCCATTTTCGAGGTACGGAAGTATTTTTTTTATGGCATAAAGACTTAAAGATGCATACTCTTTCTTCAAATGTATTTTAGAAAACTTTTCAGCCTCTTTTTGGTTTAATTGAAGCTTGTTTTTGGCAAAATCTAATAGTTTATCATCAGAAGAAAAGGTAAATAACACGTGCCAAATATCGGTATAATCGGCTGATCTGCTCACTGTTTCTCCTTTGGAGTTCTTAGTTTCATATTTAAACACCACTTTATCCCAATCATCGCCAAAAACAATTCTTAAATTTGAAATAGTAGGACAACCCGATACTGTACTTTTATCTTTGTAGTTGTAATGATTATCTAAACCAAGTATTTTTTTAATATCTTCAAACTCAAAATTAGGTTTTGATTTTCTGAAAAAAGCAGATTTAATATCAGTTCTTTCTTTTTGAGTTAAAAACCTGTAATTTTCAGCAGTTGGTTCTTTTAGTTTTATGGTATTTATAAAACTGTACATTCTAAACAATTCAAATTCGGGACGGGAAACTGAACATCTAGTTCTATTCGGTTCAAGAGAACATTTTCCTATTAACCCCTTTTGCGATTTTAATGGGCGTTGGTAAAAAATAGCTTTGTACAATTCTTTAACTATACCTGAATATCTTTCACTTGGGTCTTTTTTAGCTGTGTTTATACTATCGAAACCTTGTGTTTTAGAGATAATTTCAAATTCATCTAAATAATGTTCTTCTCGTGAAGTGTAATTATTTCTTATTTTATTTTTTGCATCATTTCTATCTTGCTGATATAATTTCCAAAAATATTGACCTAACGTTTTGCATTTTGCTTCATTGATTGCTGTATTTAGTTCGGAAATATTTCCTTGTACAGCTCCAAGATTATCAGGTTTGTTTATATATCTGTCAATTTCTTTTCTTACCTCTTCAGTTTTCGAATAATCCTTTCCTTTTATCTTGTTTTCGATAACATTGAGAATATACTTTCTGATGCTCCAAAGTTTTTCTTCAGTGGCATTATCACAGTCCTTTTTACTTTTATCTTTAAATTCATGAATCTCAAATACAGCTTCAACGGCATCAATCAAATCTATTTTATTGAAATCAATATTATCAATAATAGCCTGTATTTCATCTTTTTTTGATTTAATCAAGTTGTCATCAGATTGGTCTAAACGATTACTTAAAAACCCCCTACGTTGAGCTATATGATATAAAGCTCTGCCCAATTCATATTTACTTACTTTTTCTCGACTTGCCTTATCTCTGTAATAATAAGGATTGATATTTTGCTCTTCATCAGTTCTTAACCACTCTAAGAACTCCGGTGTAGACGGATATTTTTTAAAATTAGATTTCCGCCATTCTCTTACTTCATCAACTGTTAAAGGGCACATATCATGCTTTGCCAACACTAAAAGCGTTTGGTATTTCCTGATTTTTCTTCTGAATTTTATTCTTCTGGCACTTCTAAAACCTGTGCGTTCAGCAGCTTTTGATTTTTCTTGTCCTTTCTCCTTCTTAACTCCTTCAGAAAAAATAAGAACTCCTTTATCTTGGAGTTTATTTTCTTCTTTTTCATTGTCTAACAATGCCCACCCAATACTATTGGTCCCCAAATCTAAACCTAATATCTTTGCCATTTTAATTTACTTTTACTGTGAAACTTTAAAAGTAAGAAAAAAAAATTCTTCATTTTTACGGGAATCCTCATTTGAACTTAAATTATAATTTTTACATTTGTATCAGAATAAATTTCCAATCTTTATTCTTATCACAATAAGGCTTGTGCTGAGCTTGTCGAAGTACTATATGCCGTAGAGAAATCTTTAGTCCTGCTTCGGTGGGACTTTTTTTATACCAAACCCTGTCTTATACTACGATAAGGCCTGCCCTGAGCTTGTCGGAGTACTATATGCCGTATCCGCCTGAGGCGGATTTAGTCCCGCTTCGGTGGGACTTTTTTTAATACCACATACTCCCATAAAAAAAACGATGGTCGAAAAGTTCGACCACCGGTTAATTTCTATAAAAAAATCGAGGCTTAGAACCGATCTAGGTTCATCACCTTGTCCCAAGCCGCTATAAAGTCGTGTACAAACTTCTCTTCAGAATCAGCCGAACCATACACTTCTGCTATGGCCCGAAGTTCGGAATTGGAACCGAAAATCAAATCGACACGCGTACCGGTCCATTTTACGGAACCTGTTGCCCTGTCTCTGCCTTCAAATAAATCTTGTGAAGGTGAAAGCGGCTTCCACGTAGTGCCCAAATCAAGCAGGTTTACAAAGAAGTCGTTTGTGAGCACGCCCGGATTTTTGGTAAAAACACCGTGTTTGGAATGGTCAAAATTGGTGTCCAACACGCGCATGCCTCCAAATAGGACTGTCATTTCGGGTGCCGTCAAGGTAAGCAGTTGGGCTTTGTCTATCAACATATCTTCTGCCGACACTGCGTGTTTGGCTTTAAAATAGTTTCTAAATCCATCGGCTGTAGGTTCCAGCACAGCAAAAGATGCCTCATCTGTCTGCGCTTGAGTGGCATCTGCTCGGCCGGGCGTAAACGGCACTTCTACACTGTGTCCGGCATTTTGTGCGGCTTTTTCAATAGCAGCCGCACCGCCCAAAACAATGAGATCAGCCAATGATACTTGCTTTTCTGAATTTGCGCGATTAAAGTTTGTTTGGACAACTTCGAGCGCTTTTAAAACTTTTTCTAACTGTGCCGGTTGGTTGACTTCCCAACTTTTCTGAGGTGCCAAGCGAATGCGGGCACCATTGGCGCCACCGCGTTTGTCTGAACCCCGAAAAGTGGAAGCGGAAGCCCAAGCGGTAGCAACCAATTCAGAGATGCTCAAACCTGTACTGTGTATTTTTTGTTTCAACTCGGCTACATCATTCGCATCGATAGGTTTGTGGTTTACCTCCGGAATCGGGTCTTGCCAAATGAGTGGTTCTTTGGGGACTTCCGGTCCCAAATAACGGGCAATTGGCCCCATATCGCGGTGCGTAAGCTTAAACCAAGCTTTGGCAAAAGCTTCGGCAAAGGCGTCAGGGTTTTTATAAAAATACCTAGAAATTGGCTCGTAAATGGGGTCAAATCTCAGGGCAAGATCGGTAGTCAGCATAAAAGGCGCATGCTTCTTAGATGGATCGTGCGCATCAGGAACCGTACCCGCACCTGCACCGCCTTTAGGCCTCCATTGGTGTGCACCTGCCGGGCTTTTGGTAAGTTCCCACTCATAGCCAAACAAGTTTTCGAAGAAGTTGTTGCTCCACTTGGTGGGTGTGGTTGTCCATGTTCCTTCCAGACCGCTGGTGATGGTATCACCGGCATTTCCACTTCCGAAAGTGTTTTTCCAACCCAAACCTTGTTCTTCAATGCCGGCGGCAGCAGGCTCTCTGCCAACGTATTTGTCAGGGTCGGCAGCACCGTGCGTTTTCCCAAAAGTATGTCCTCCGGCAATCAAGGCTACCGTCTCTTCATCGTTCATGGCCATACGTCCGAAGGTTTCGCGTATGTCAATGGCAGCTGCCAAAGGGTCGGGATTTCCGTTGGGCCCTTCCGGATTGACGTAGATAAGCCCCATTTGAACGGCTCCGAGCGGATTCTCCAGTTCGCGGTTGCCCGTATAGCGCTTGTCTCCCAACCATTCTTGTTCTGCACCCCAATAAACATCTTCTTCGGGTTCCCATACATCTTCACGACCGCCGCCAAAACCATAGGTTTTGAAACCCATAGACTCAAGCGCACAGTTTCCGGCCAAAATCATTAAATCTGCCCATGATATTTTTTTACCGTATTTTTGTTTTATAGGCCAAAGCAACAAACGCGCTTTGTCCAAGTTGGCATTATCGGGCCAACTGTTGAGCGGTGCAAATCGCTGCGTACCTGAACCGGCACCGCCACGCCCGTCTGCTATCCGATAGGTACCGGCGCTGTGCCAAGCCATGCGTATAAAAAGAGGTCCGTAGTGTCCGAAATCTGCCGGCCACCAATCCTGGGATTTGGTCATCAAATCGAATAAGTCTTTCTTCACGGCTTTTAAATCGAGTGACTTAAATGCCGCTGCGTAGTCAAAATCTTTTTCCATTGGGTTTGATAGCGAAGAATGTTGACGCAGTATGTTCAATTTTAGTTGGTTGGGCCACCAGTCTTGATTTCTTGAACCAAAGCCCGCGCTTTGTTTTAGTGGTCCGCCAGAAAACGGACACTTGCTTCCGTTTGAAGAATTTGTGTTTTCCATGATATAAGTAATTTATTTGTTTCGAAATGTATCATGGCTAATTTACAAAATAATCGAATGTTTACGCCTATTCATCATAGATAATATTTATGGTAATTGTTGTAATTTTGATAGTATCAAACACTTTCCAGACTGTCCTAAACAAATTGAGATGTTCTTTTGAATTCACAAATTTAAATTTTTAAAGAAGGGTTTGTGAATCTCTCAAAAACCTTTGTGCTAAAGGCACTTTATCTGTCATGCCGAACACCACAAGCTGTCATGCTGAACCCTATAAACTGTCATGCTGAACTTGTTTCAGCATCTCCCCCCTCTGTAACAAGACCCTGAAACAAGTTCAGGGTGACAATTCAGCTTGTTATAGGGTGACAAAACGAACTTAGGTTTCCGGCTTCATCAATAAAGAAAAAACCCGAATATAAAGTCACATACAAATGTTGGCGTGTAAAGTGCAACTTTGATCAAATGTATCAAAACAGAGCCAACTCAAAATTCGGAGAAGCAAGTTTTGAGGGTTCTTTGCTACTCAAAAATAGCATCGTAAATCAGTTGTTGTATTTTTTCACGGATGCGTTCTTTGCTGAGTTTGTTGACGTTGGCATCGGGATACGTTCTATTGGACAAAAACACATAGACAATTTCGGCTTCCGGATCTGCCCAAGCGAAAGTTCCGGTGAAACCTTGATGGCCAAAACTTTGCATAGAAACGCATCCGCAAGTAGGTGTGTCTCCACCTTTTCGCTGAGGTTTGTCAAAACCAATGCCGCGTCTAATTCCTTTGTTGCAGTAATGGCATGCATTGAAAGCGTTCAGCGTCCCCGGTTGCAGGAGTTGTTCGTTTCCATAAAATCCGTACTGCAAATACATCTGCATGATTTTGGCAATATCGTTGGCCGTACTGAACAAACCTGCATGACCGCCAACACCATTGAGCATGGCGGCAGCCATGTCGTGAACATAGCCACGGAGTTCTTGGTGTCTAAAATAATTGTCTTTTTCCGTAGGGGCTATTTGGATCGAGTCAAACTTTTCCAACGGTCTGAAAGTGGTGTAATTTGCACCTAAAGATTTATAAAAATAGTCTTGGGTTAAATCTTCCAGTGGCGTGGTGTAGGTATCTTCAATATATTTTTTAAGTATTAAAAACGGCAGGTCGCTGTATTTGTATTCCAGTTTACCTTGCAATGGGGATTCGGCTATCAGTGCGTACATGGTATCTTTATAATCTTCGCGCAGGTACAAATTTTTGGCAACCTGCACATTAAAAACACCATCTTTTTGTTTGCGATAATATAGATCGGAAGGTGTTTTGTTGTTTTCCAAAGTCTCCAAATAGAAAGGAATCCACGGCTTCAACCTTCCGTAGTGCGAGAGCACTTCTATAAGCTTAATATCCCGTTTGTTAGAGTATTTGAGTTCCGGTAAAAGTTCGCCTAAAGTGGTGTTAAACGTGATTTTACGCGCTTCGTAGGCTTCCATGACCATGGGCAAGGTGGCGAGAATTTTGGTAAGTGACGCCAAATCGTAGATGGTCGTGTCTGTAATGGGCGTGGCTTTTTCATAGGTTTGGAAGCCAAAACTCTTGTTGTACACCACTTTTCCTTTGCGTGCTACCAACACTTGCATGCCGGGTGTCACACGATTGTCTATACTAAACTTTGCGAGCGAATCGATACCGGACAGTATCTTCGAATTCAATCCTACCTGTTCGGGAAGCGCATATCCTAGGCGCTTGAAATTATGAGTATCTAAACCAAATCCCACCGGAAAATCTTCAGAAACTGAGACGGGCAGTCGTCCTTTAAAACTCGTGGCGCCAAAAATAGCTTGTGCCGTCAAGCTTTGCGCCGTTGGATTGTTTTGGTAAGACAAAATCAAAGCGGACAAATCTGTTGCTTGCTTCAGGTTGGTCAAAACATACGGACGGGCAAAAACACTGAGGATGGTTTTTTTGTATTGGGCAATTTCTTTGATGAGGAGCAATTCTCCATTGGTAAAATCGTTTTTTCGATAGGCAGAAACGTCGGATTTATGATAACCAATGATGGCCAAATCGTAGGGTTTTAGCTTACTGATTTCGCTTGGGTTTTGAATGTTAACCAGGTCAATCTGCGTATATTTTTTGAGTGTTTCCAAAAAGGGTTTTTCATCATCATCCCCTATTTTTATGTAGGCAATGCGGAAATCTTTTAGGTTTTCTATGGGAAGTATGTCTTTTTTATTTTTCAAAAGCGTGATGGCGTTATCATACAATTCATACTGCAAAACCTCATCTTGTATTTGGTTTAAATCTGACACCAAATTTTCGGATGAAATTTGGGTGAATGACGTCAGACCCACTTTGTATTTGGCTTTGAGTATTTTTTTGACAGATAAAGCCATGCGTTCTTCAGTAATGGCGCCATTTTGGTAGGCATCCAGTATCTTAACACTAGCCGTGGGCACATCTTCGGAAAACAACAGCACATCATTTCCGGCCAAAAATGCAGACACATCGATATCCCCGGGTCGGTCAAAATTGGAAGCGCCTTTCATGTTTAGGGCATCTGTAAAAATGAGTCCTTTAAAAAGGAGTTTGTCTTTCAGTAAATTTGTGACAATGTTATAAGAAATAGAAGACGGATAACCGGGTCTGGGTTCTAAAACGGGTACATCCAGATGCGCAACCATCACACTGGCCAATCCATCTGCAAAGATTTTTTTATACGGATACAGTTCTACCGAATCGAGTCGCGCCAAATTGTGGTTGACTACCGGTAGTGTTTTATGCGAATCCGTATCGGTATCGCCGTGTCCGGGGAAGTGTTTTCCGTTGGCCAACACTCCGGCACTTTGCATGCCTTGCATAAAAGCTCGGGCACTTTCATAGACATTGTCTTTAGATTCCCCAAAAGATCGGTTTCCAATGATTGGGTTTTGGGGATTTGTATTGATGTCTAACACCGGAGCAAAATTGATGTGTACGCCCATTCGTTTACTATGCGCTCCTATGCTCTTTCCGAGTTTGATAAGCCAAGATTTGTCGCGAATCGCACCCAAGGTCATATTGTATGGAAAACGGTAAGTGGAATCGAGGCGCATGCTGAGCCCCCACTCTGCGTCCATGCCAATTAACAAGGGTAATTTAGATAAGGCTTGATAATGGTTTGTGAGACGAACTTGTCTTTGTGGACCGCCCTGAAAAAAAATTAAACCGCCAATATGATGTTTGATAATCAGGCTGTCTATTTGCTTTCTGTGTGTAGTATCTCTGTTGGAATAAGCGGCAACCATAAAAAGCTGTCCAACTTTTTCTGCCGAACTCATTTGATTGTAAATACTGTCCACCCATTTTTGCTGTTTTTCAGCATCCGGACTTAGCAAAGGATCGACAACGCTTTGGCTATAAGCCGCAAAGCTCATCAAAAAAAGTGTGAGAAAAAGATATTTTTGATTGGGCATCTATGCAGTTTTTTCTTTGAAAAATTTAAGATGCCAAGCATCTTTTGCGGGCGTCATCCAACGAGAGAGAAAATCGTATTTATGGGTGAGCAGGTTGTTATAGACGATGGTATTGGCATCTACTTGGCCGGAAGCTATTAATTGTTTAAAAGCAGGAATCGGTTCCATCCGGATTTGACCATTTTGGTTATAGGCGATGAGGCTATTGTCTAAAAGTGTGGTTTGGTATTTAGTTTCCATATCTCTGATAAAACGGACAGAACTGTCAATAGAACAACCCGATGCTTGCGCGTGCTGTTGGTCTACGCCTAAAACAATAAACCTATTGAACGGGATGGTGAAACCTGCTTTTAATCCTTGGCCGTGAGCGGTCCATTGAATGAGAAACTGTTGTATCTCTTCTTTTACAGATGCTAGGGCTTGGGCATCAAAAGTTTTGGTGGATTGATAAATCCATATACGTGCCGTATCCGGTAATTCTTGAAACGAAACAAACATAATGATTTGGTTTACTTTGTAAGAAAAAACTTACAGTTCGGCTGCTTGGGCCAACAATTCGGCTAGGTCAAGTACCTGTACCGATTTTTCTTTCTCTTTGCTTTTTACGCCGTCTGTCATCATCGTATTGCAAAACGGACAAGCTGTGGCAATAACTTCGGGTTGGACTTCCAAGGCTTCTTCTGTGCGTGCTACGTTGATGTCTTTGTCACCTTTTTCGGGCTCTTTAAACATTTGTGCACCACCGGCTCCACAACACAATCCGTTGGATTTGCAGCGTTTCATTTCGAGCAATTCTGCTTCGAGTTTGGCAATCAATTCCCGAGGGGCTTCATAAACTTTATTGGCACGGCCTAGATAGCAAGGATCGTGAAAAGTGATTTTCTTGCCTTTAAAACTCCCACCGGTTACTGTAAGCTTGCCGCTGTCTAAGAGTTTTTTTAGAAATTGGGTGTGGTGCATGACTTCGTAATGGCCTCCCAAACCCGGATATTCGTTCTTGAGGGTATTGAAACAGTGCGGACAAGTGGTCACAATGCTCTTGACTTCGTAGGCATTCAAGACCTGTATATTGGTCATGGCCTGCATTTGAAACAAAAATTCGTTTCCTGCCCTTTTAGCCGGGTCGCCGGTGCAACTTTCCTCTGTACCTAAAACGGCAAAAGAAACTTCTGCTTTTTGCAAAAGTTGTACAAAAGCTTTGGTTATTTTTTTGGCGCGGTCGTCAAAACTACCGGCACATCCTACCCAAAAGAGAACTTCGGGTGATGTTCCGGCTGCCGACATTTCTGCCATCGTACGAACTTGGCCTAAACTGCTCATCAATTTATTTTTTAATCTTTAAACACTTGAATTGTCATTTCTTTCTCTATCAAATCGGTGAATTTGCCTTTGTAGCGGGTGGCTTTTACCAAGTGGTTGTCGATCCAATGATAGTTGCCGCCCCGGGGTTTGCCCATTAGCAAGCCGTGATACTGAAATCCGTTTTCCTCAAGCCATCGTTCTGTGTATTCGCGATGTGCTTCTGTCCGCGAAGTAAAAAAAGTGATGATGTGTCCTTCGTCAAACCACTTGTTTAGGGTTTCCCGCGCATCGGGATATACCTCTGCAGTCAACATACGCTCGGGTTCTTCATTGGGAATATCATCACAAATAGTACCATCTATATCGATGAGGTAGTTTTTGATTTCATCCGGTAAAACGGGGCTAATATGTGCACCATTCTCCACTTTTTCGTGTAACAATTTTTCTACTTCTTCTTTTTTCATCTGTTTATATTTATCGATTTTCAACGGTCATTTTTTCAATTCAGATTAAACTTGCTAAACTACACCGGAGTAAATTTAGCTATATGGTGCGATTTAGAGCAATTTATTAAGTCGTTCTTAATTCCGATTTTTTAAAATTTGGATTAAATTTTCTAGGTTCTTTCATTACCAATCTCTTTCTAAATTGAAAATATAAGATTGAGCCTAAAACCGGAAAAAATAGAACCAATAAAAGGCAAATCGTATTCATAATAGGCTTTTTAAATCTTGATCTTGTTATGTCAATAATTGCCCAAAACCATAAGGCAAGGGTTAAAAAGACAAATCCGATAATCAATTTTGCTTCCATAAATTTTATTTTTAATATTTAATTTTCAGCACAATGATTGTTGCAAATTGTGGAGAACATCTATATTCTTTTGATCATTTCAACTTAAACCAAAACATTTTTTTTTAAAGGTCTTTCCAGTTCAACCTGTCCATTTGGTTAAACGGCCAAGGCGCACCATTGTTTTCTATATTGCTCATCATGTTGTTTAAATCGGACGGTGCTGCGGATTGTTCCATGACCAAATACCTCCTCAAATCAACAATAATAGACAGTGGATCTATGTTGACGGGACATGCTTCCACACAGGCATTGCAAGTGGTACAAGCCCATATTTCTTCTGTCGTAATATAATGGTTGAGCAAGGTTTTGCCGTCGTCTTGATATTTGCCCTGGTTGGTATCTATGTTTTTGCCCACGGCTTCCAAACGATCTCGGGTATCCATCATGATTTTGCGAGGTGATAGCTTTTTACCGGTTTGATTGGCCGGACACACAGATGTACACCGGCCGCATTCGGTACAGGTGTAGGCATTGAGCAATTGTATTTTTGTCAAATCGAACACATCTGACGCGCCAAACTTTTCCGGCACTGCATGCTCTGCACCCTCGGGTGGTGCGGCAAAAGGATCGGCTGCCGGATCCATCATCAGGGCTACTTCTTTGGTCACCGAATCTAGGTTGTTGATTTGTCCGTAGGCTTTTAGATTGGCAAAATAGGTATTGGGGAATGCCAATAAGATGTGTAGGTGTTTTGAGTAATAAAGATAATTCAGGAAAAAGAGAATACCGACTATGTGAAGCCACCAGGCTGCTCTTTCAATGGTGTGAAGCGTATCGGCATCAAAACTTGCAAACCAAGGTGCCATCCATCCACTGATGGGGTTTCCGTGTTGTGCCAGCTGAAAGGGAACATCTGTAGCATTCATCGTCAGAAACAGCAACATCAAGACGGCTTCGATATATAATATCAGGTTGGCGTCATTTTTAGGCCAGCCTTGCATTTCCGGATTCCAAAACCTTTTTATTTTTTGAATATTTCTTCTTGTCCAGAAAAAAATAACCGCCAATAGCACTAAAAAAGCCAATATCTCAAAACTACCGATCAGAAAGTAGTAAAACGAACCTAAAAATGAGAATATACGATGCGTTCCGGCTATGCCGTCTATGATGATTTCAAGGACTTCAATATTTATAATGACAAATCCGACATAGACAATCAGGTGGAGAAATCCGGCAATGGGGCGTTTTACCATCCGGCTTTGCCCCATGGCTATCATGGCCATGTTTTTCCAACGCGCCATGGGTTGGTCTGACCTGTTTGACGCTTTACCCAGATTGATGTTACGGATGATTTTCCGAATGTTTCGAGAGAAAAATCCTACGCCAAAAACGAGTAGCAGGGCAAAAACGATGTTGTCTAAGTATGCGAGCATAATTATTGATTTTCTTCAGGCACTTCAAAAGGTTTTGCCTTTTTACCAAAGATAGAAAAATGTACGTATCTTTTGGGATTCAGACGAAAATCTTGCAGCAATAATTCGAGTTGCTTGGTCGATTTTTCAAGGTTGTTGTAGAGGGCTTCGTCGTTGGCCATTTTACCCAAAGTGCCTTTGCCTTCATTTATATTTTCCAAAACACCGTTGAGTTGCTTGACCGTGCCTTGTAATTCTCGAATGGTTTGACCGAGCGATGCCTGCTGTAGCGTATCGGAAATGGATGCAAAATTTTCTGTAATTCTATTGATGTTGTGTATGGATGCAACTAAGCTGTCGCTGCCTTTGAGCAAGACTTTATCGACAGATCCGGAAATGGATTCGAGGGAAATCAGTGTTTTTTCGAGTCGTGCAATGCTGTTTTGCAAGCTGCTCTTGGTGTTGTTGTCCAAAACCCTGTTCACGCTCTGCATCACAGAATCTGTATGCATGACCAAGCTTTCTATTTTGTCCTGCAAAGGTGAAAGTCGGTTATCTAAAACGTCTGTAAATGAAGGTTTCAATTCGCCTTTGAGAAAATCGCCGGATTGTGCCAAGGGTGCACCGTCAAATTTTGGCAAAATTGCGACCGCTTTACCGCCAATCAAACTGGATTCAAATATCTGTGCGATACTGTTTTTAGAAAGCGCAATTTCATCATCTATAAACAAGGTCACGCGCAATTTGGCAGAATCGCCGTAAAATTCAATTCCTTGCACCTTGCCAACATTAAATCCGTTAATCGTAACTGGCGTTCCTGTAATAAGTCCCTGTATGTCATCAAAAACTACATAAAAAACAGTAGAGGCATTAAAAATGTTTTTACCCTTCAAAAAATTGAAACCCCAAATAAAAATTCCGATGGAGAACAGGACGAGTACACCTACCTTAAATTCTTTGCTTATTTTCAATGCTTTAGTTTTTATAAACCACAAAAATAGGATTTTGACGGGGAAATTGCTAATAATTTTTGGCTATGTCTTGTTTCATCAGTTTATTTTTATTGTTTTTAAGCTGTCATGCTTCGACTCCGCTCAGCACAGGCACGGAACGCCCTAGGATAATCATACTCCTGTGTGTAACTCTTTTTACATGGGCGTTTCTTAACATTCTTAGGGAATTTGGTTATGCGTTATTTGTTATACGTTATTTGTAATTGGTTACTGAGAATTGATGAATAAAGAAAAGGCATTAGACATTAGGCATTAGACATTAGGCATTAGGCATTAGGCATTGGGTAAAAGGGTTATATGCTACAAGCGATACAAAGCATGATTCGAAATTTAACCTTAACCCAACAAGCGAAAACCCGAGATCAAAACACAAGTGTATTCTGAAATCGGGTCTTACCAACAAATTGCGTTTGGGTGATCCTCATTACCTTTTCCGCGATTGTCTAAAAATTTTATGCTGCCTCTTCACAAGTTGAACAGTTTAGCAAATCCTCTTTAATTTCCAAAATTTCACCATACCAATCAAATGACACATAGGGCAAATCTCCATCTCTTTGTCGGTAGATGGCTCTTGCCGATGGGTCTAATTTGAAAGGGCGATTTTCCGGCACATACAACAAGATCTCAACGCTCTCCGATTGGTTTACTCTTTTAATTTCCGTTAGAAAATAGTCGTTGAAAACAAGCGTATTTTCCTCAATTTGATAGTCAAAATAAATTTTGTTGTCCAAGTTTTCGGCTTCGTAGCCTTTCTTGATGATTTTGACTTGCACTAGGCTGTCTTCAGATTTCAACAACCTTAGGGTGACGTCGTGCTCCATATGGGACACGTGTCGATCTTTGTCAACAATCAACCCAAAGCGGTGCTGCGCAAAATCGCTGTCCTGATGATCAGACGAAACCTTAACCACCAAGGTATCTTGAAAGGCGAATGATTCGGATTTGGAAAGCTCGTTGTATGCATGGAAAGTACGCGGCTCTCCTTCTATGATAGCAAAAGCAATCAAAAAGGACACAGCGGCTAGCCAAAAAGCCAAAAGTACCAAATTTGCAATTTTGCCTACCGAACGCATGGCACCCGAAATCAGGCTAAGACCAGATTGAAAAAGGTAGAAAAACGGAATGCCCACCACCAGAAAAACCGCCAGAAAAATGGACCAAATGGGCCAACTGCTCTCTGTTACTTGATCAAACACCAAGCCCCAAGGACCGTCAGTGAAATTCATAAAAAGTCCGACAAAGAAGGAGACCGTCATGCTTACCAACACACCTAAGGCAATGAGTACCAAAATAAATCCGATAAATTTGACGACAATTTGAACCAGCGTTTGAACAATTTCGCCCAAACCGCTCAATCCGGAACGGACACCTTCTTTCATCTGTTTGCCTGTATCTGAAAAATCGGTTTGGTTGATTTTATCCGTGGCTTGCTCTATTTTTTTTTTAAATTTTTTCTCTATGTTGGAAATATTGGCCGAAAAACCCTTCATGGCGAGTTTTTCTGAGGTAGAATGCGCCTCGGGGACAATAGCCCACAACACCACATAAAGGATAATTCCCGAGCCAAAACCGGCCAAAACCAGCAATACCCAAATCAATCGGACCCAAACGACATCCATGCCAAAATAATGTGCCAAACCGCCCGATACACCACCTAAAATCTTGGAATCCGGATCGCGGAAAAGCCGCTTGGGTATCTGCCCCTCATAGGTTTTTTCACGCTTTTGCGTATCGTTTTCTGCGTCCGTGTAGTCTTCCGGCGCGCCCATCACGGCAATCATCTCTTCCACATCGGCCAAATTGACCACCTGACGCTCGTTTTTAACTTTTTCTAGAAACAATTCGGCTATGCGGGCTTCAATGTCGTTCATAATTTCGAGACGCTCAGCCTCGTTGGTAAAACGTTTTTTAATACTCTCCAGATATTGTGAGAGTCTTTCGTAAGCAATTTCATCTATATGAAAAAAAGTGCCTGCTAAATGGATACTGACTGTTTTGTTCATGACTATTATCTGTTTTTGTTGGTAATTTTTGATACGGAAGTGACAAGCTCATCCCATGATGCGCGAAGTTCTTCCAAAGTTTTCTCTCCTTCCGGAGTGAGTTCGTAATACTTTCTAGGCGGCCCGGACAACGATTCTTCCCAGCGATATTTTAGGAGGTTGTCGTTTTTGAGCCGCGTCAACAAAGGATACAAAGTTCCTTCTACGACCAGCATTTTATTGCCCTTGAGGGTATCTAAAATTTCGGAAGCATATTTCTCGCCCTCGCTCAACACCGACAAGATACAAAGCTCCAAAACCCCCTTGCGCATCTGCGCTTTTGTGTTTTCTATATTCATGTGTTTATAATTATTTGTTTTCAACGGTCATGCTTCGACTGCGCTCAGCACAGGGACGGAACGCCCTACTATGATCATGCTCCTGTGTGCAATTTTTTTTACATGGGTGTTTCATGTGTTTATATTTTATTTTTTATGATAAAATGTAATATCTCTTTATTCATTCGGTTGAATTTCAAAATTCACAAATAGATATTACCTCATAGATTATTTAACTTATTTGATAAATGGAATACTGAGCGGATATCGATATACCTCCCCTTTTTGTGCTTTAAGACCTGCTGATACGATCACGAAAAAGTCAAAAATGAGATAAGCAAGCCCTACACAGCCAATCAAAACCAGCATCCCAAAGGGCACAAATGGCGGCCACATCCAATCGTGGTTAAAAAAATACTTATGGGTGTATGCCGTTTCATAAACTTCTAAGTGATCGAAAACAAAATACAACATCAAGCCTATAGCCACGGCACCGATAATGAGCCCGTAGAGTAAAAAACTCAACTGAAAGTTGATGGACGCTTTTCCGTTTTTATCACAAAAATCGGATTTTTCCTTAAAGAGAATCCAAAGAATCAATGGAAAAATTAAATTTCCAAAAGGGAAAAAATATTTACCCAATGCGGAAAAGTGCATGAGCGAGGCTGTATTTTTTTGATTGGCATCTAACATTTTATTATCATTTTTATTTGACTATGCAAATATATATCTATTAAACACTACTATGCAACACAAAGTACCATATTTTAATAAAATATTAACATTTAAACAACCTAAAGTATTTACTTAATTGTGACCTTTACACTAAATTATAAAAGAAAATTAATGAAAACTGTAAAAGCTATTGGCGCTACCAGCGCAGAAGCACCCTTAGACACTTTAGACATCGAACGCAGAAATCCGACTGCCGGAGATGTGGAAATTGAGATTCTATATTGCGGGGTTTGCCACTCAGACATTCATACAGCCAGAGGCGAATGGCCCGGAACGATTTACCCGGTTGTTCCCGGACACGAAATTGTAGGCAAAGTAACTCGTGTGGGCGAAGCGGTTCGCAAATTCAAAGTCGGCCAAACGGTTGGCGTAGGTTGCTTTGTCGATTCCTGCCAAAGTTGCCACAATTGCCGTGAAGGGTTGGAACAATATTGCGAAGCGGGCGTTACAGCCACCTACAATTCGCCATCTCGGGTAGACAAAACCATCACAAAAGGTGGGTATTCTACCCATATTGTTGTCAGAGAAGAATTTGTACTCAGTGTTTCGGATAAGCTACCTTTGAACGCAGTAGCGCCTTTGCTTTGTGCCGGCATTACTACCTATTCACCGCTTCGTCATTGGAAAGTAGGCAAAGGACATCAGCTGGCCGTTTTAGGACTCGGGGGTTTGGGACACATGGCTGTAAAACTTGGGGCCAGTATGGGTGCGGATGTAACTGTACTCAGCCGTTCTGAAAGCAAGCGCGCCGATGCGCAAAAATTGGGCGCACACCAATTTGAACTGACCACAAATCCGGAAGCAAAGGAAAACCTCAGTAATCGTTTTGATTTTATCATAGACACCGTTTCTGCTTCACATGACTATAACGAATACTTACCCATGTTGAAAACCAACGGGGTGATGATTGTTTTGGGTGTGCCGCCTACACCCAGCGAGTTGCATGCAACACAACTTATATTTGGTCGCAAAACCTTGGCCGGATCTTTGGTGGGTGGCATCAAAGAAACTCAAGAAATGCTGGATTACTGCGCGGCACATGGTATTGTTTCGGATGTGGAGATGATTCGGGCAGATCAAATCAACCAAGCATATGAACGCACTATTGCAGGAGATGTCAAATATAGATTTGTAATAGACATGGCGAGCCTAAAGGTATAATGCACTTCTTAGCAGGGAATGATGTTCGGATATGCTGATGCGGAACGACTCATTCCCTTTCCGAAAAATACTGGTAATCTGTAAGGATGGTTTCTACAAAATCGATCGGTTTCATATCTGTTTTAATCTGAAGCATTTCCGTGATTTTATGATGCAATTTCACAATAACATTGTGATTTCCTTTTGCCTTGGCGTTGTAATAAATCTTACGGATATTACGCGCATCTTGATCCTTGAGTCCGCCCACTTCTAAAAAAACAGGTTGATAATTGCTGTCCGGCACAATTTTAGAAAATTTTTCCAAGGAAGGCGGTCTGTACAACCCTTCTTTGATCACTGCTGTTCCTGCGGCCAAATCGCCCAAACGCTGGCCTTTCCCACCAACCATAATCATCAATACGGCCAACCCCCCACTGCTCAGCAGTATGTCGAGAATACGCAACAACCATCTGATCAAATAATTTGAAAAAGCGGGTTGGGTGCCGTCGCGTTTTACGACACGAATATTTAATGCCATTTTACCAACCGTTTGCCCGTTAAAAAAAGTTTCCAACAGCAAAGAATACAACATGATCGGCAGTGTAAGTACAAATATGAGCCAATAGTGATCGGAGAAATTGCCCCCCATGTTGATGATTATAAAATACACAAAAACCAAATAATAGATAAAAATAACCAGGATATCTATGATAAACGCCAACACCCGGTCGCCTATTCCGGCTACTTGCTGAGAAATCTGAATATTTTGCGCCGTTTCTATTTGAAAAGAGTCCATATTTTATTTTCTTTGGGGTAAATTTACACAAATGCGCGAAGCATTGTTTGTCAAACAAAATAAAGACAAATGGCTCAAATTTGAAAATGCCTTGTCACATAAAATGCAAACCGATCCGGTTACGCTCGGCGAGTTGTATTTGGAAGTGACCGACAACCTAAGTTTTGCCCAAACTTTTTATCCCAATTCAGACACCACACGCTATCTGAATCAATTGGCGGTTTCTGCACATCAAAAACTCTACAAAAACAAAAAAACAGACCGCTGGAGGCTCTTGAGATATTGGACCGAAGACTTTCCGCTCGAAATTTACAAACAGCGCCGTTACCTGCTCATTTCGCTCGTCGTGTTTTTATTCTTCAGTTTTGTAGGTGTGTATTCGGCTGCTGAAAAATCTGATTTCGTCAGAGGCATTCTAGGCGACAGTTATGTAAATATGACTTTGCAAAATATTGAAAACGGCGATCCAATGGCTGTTTACAAACAGTCTCAAGAGATAGACATGTTTTTGGGCATCACTATCAACAATATCCGCGTCGCTTTCATTGCTTATGTTTTTGGCATTTTGCTGGGTATAGGCTCTCTGCTAGTTATCATGCAAAACGCCATCATGTTGGGCAGTTTTCAGTATTTTTTTTACGAAAAAGGCCTGTTGTGGGAATCTGCTCGAACCATTTGGATACACGGAACCATTGAGATTTCTGTCATTATTATTGCCGGTGCTGCAGGTTTACTCACCGGAAGCAGTCTGTTTTTTCCCGGCACCTATTCGCGTCTTGATGCCTTTATGAAAGGGGTAAAATCGGGCTTGAAAATTGTGGTCAGTACCATACCTTTGTTTGTTGTAGCCGGTTTTCTGGAAGGATTTGTGACCAGACACACAGAGATGCCCGATGCATTGGCTGTTTTTATCATTGGCGCTTCGCTTTTTGTCATTATTTATTATTACGCCATCTATCCTGTTAAAGTGTATCGAAAATTTAAAACCAACCCAACTCATGATTAATTTTTATAAAGAAAGAAATTTCGAAAGTCTTTTTTCAGATACTTTTCGATTTATCCGACAAGAATTCAAACCTTTTCTTACCACAATCTTGAAAATTACAGGACCTTGGCTGGTCTTATTGCTCATTGGCTATGTGGGTTATTCGTACAGTATGGGCGATTTCTTGGATAATGTGCTTGCCACCTACGAAGAAGTGACACCTATTCAAGGCATTGTCAGCATCATTGTGATGATTGTGGGTGCCGTGGGTGCCTATGTGTTGGCACAAGCGTCTGTGCTTTACTATATCGATTCGTACAATCGAAATGAAGGTATTGCCGTATTTGAGGAAGTCAGCCGCAATGCGTATCAGTACTTTTTTAGTTTTTGGGGCTTGGGATTTGTATCCGGAATTCTTTTTATAATTGGTTTTGTTTTTTGTATTATTCCGGGTATTTACCTTTGGGTACCGCTTACATTGAGCTTTCCCGTTTTGGCTTTTCAAAAGAAAGGCGTATTTGAGTCTGTCGGTTATACTTTCACACTCATAAAAGATGAATGGTGGAACTCTTTTGGATTTTTATTTGTATTGGTGCTATTGCTCAGCATCGCCGGATCGGCCTTTAGCATCCCTACCATCATTTACTCCTTTGCCAAGATGTTTACCGGAGGCGAATTGGATCCTGAAAATATCGCCAATTTGTCTAAAGACTATATTTATATCACGCTCAATACGCTGGGTTTGGTTTTGCAATTCGTACTCAACTTTGCCAGCATTGTGGGTGGCGCATTTCTCTACTTTAGCCTTCAAGAAAAAAACACCCAAACAGGCACGCTTTCTGAAATTGATAAACTCGGCAGTTGATGGTGCGATTTTTCTTTTTGCTGTTTTGTTTGGGAACTTCATTCCGAGGAATCTCGCAAGACATCGCGCCCAAAGCCAAACAAGAAATCAGCGAAGAAAATCTTGCATCCTACAAAACCGATAGCGATTTTGACTACGAAACCACAGATGGTGTCAGTTGGTTTTCCCTGTTTACAGAATGGCTCAAAACGCAATTTATACGCTTGTTGGAAAGTATTTTTGGCAACCGGTTGTCCGAAACTTTTATCGATGTTTTTTTTACCATTTTGCCTTATTTGTCCCTAATTATATTGTTGTATATACTGTATAAATTGGTCATCAAAGGACACCTAAAACCCTTTGAGCCTGTACAAAAAAGACAAAGCCATGCAAGCCTGCACGACGACGAGCACCTGATTCAAAATGCAGACCTTAACACCTTAATTCAACAAGCCATTCAGGAGCAAAATTTTCGTTTAGCGCTGCGGTATTCTTATCTGAACACCATCAAAACCCTTTCAGAAAAAGGATTGATAGACCGCCAACCACACAAAACGAATTCAGATTATATAAAAGAGCTTAAGTCAGCATCACTGGCTGATGGGTTTTCCTCAATTACCCGATGGTATAATTTTGTATGGTATGGCCAATTTGACATATCGGAAACCCAATTTTCCGAACTCGGCACTACGTTTCGCCAACTTGAAAATTCAAACCTAAACACATGAAACGCCCATGTGAAAATTTTGCTCACAGGAGTATGATTATCCTAGGGCGTTCCGTGTGACAGATAAAAACAAATAAAATAAACACATGAAATTCAATAAGTTTAACGTAGCAATTGGTTTGGCTGCCTTTGTGGGTTTGGTACTGATATTGGGTACAAACGAAAACAAAGTCAATTGGTTTGCCTCTTATGCTTCCCACCACAAGATTCCGTACGGCACTTTTATCTTCAAAGAATTGTTACAACAAAAGGTGGATGCTGCTAATTTTAGAGAGATAGGCGTTCCCCCTTTTGAATTTTTAAAGAGAGATTCGTTGGCTTCCGGCACTTATCTGTTTGTCAATCAAGACATCCCGCTGGGCGAAGACGAAGCAAATGTACTGCTCGATTGGGTATCAAAAGGAAATACACTTTTTATAGGCGCAGAACGGATTAGCAACACCATCACAGACACGCTGGGTATAAAACAAAATTTGGTGGATGACTCCGAAAACTTTTTCAACGAACACGCCTACAATTTCTATATCCCCGAACTAAAATCGGATAGTTTGTTTTGGTTTGACCAATATAAAGACAATTATTTTTTCACTGAGGTAGATTCGGGTGCCGTCGCCCTGGGTTATACAGATTTCCGAAAAGATACCGATTCTCTGATCACCGACAGACCCAATTTTATCAAGGCAAATTTTGGCAAAGGCAGCATACTCATGCTGACCGCACCGGAGGTTTTTACCAACTATTTTATTCTAAAAAACAGCAACAAAGATTACACCGCCGGCATCATGTCGTATATCGATTTCACAAAACCACTGCTACTAGATGCCTATTACAAAAACGGCAAAGTACAATACGCATCACCCTTATATGTGTTTCTCGAAAATGAAAAATTGCGTTGGGCATATTATTTAATATTAGGTTTACTTCTGGTTTTCATCGTTTTTGAAGGCAAACGCAAACAGCGATGGATGGCTATCGTTCAACCCTTGCAAAACCAAACGGTTTCGTTTATACACACCATCACTTACAACTTTTTTAACCAAAAAAACAACACGGAAATTGCACGTTTAAAGACCAAGCATTTTATGTATTTTCTCAGGGATAAACTCTTGCTGGATAAACCGATACAAGACCCTAAATTTGCACTGCAACTGGCCGAAAAAACATCGATGCCCACAACCTTGGCAGACAGACTCTACGAGTTGTTGGTATACGTGGAACAAGAAAATTCAATTACAGAAGCCCAACTCAAAGAATTAGATAAACTCATAGACACCGTAAAAAAAACACATCATGGAACACGAAAATCCTCAATTTGAGAATCGCACAGACCTAAGCGAATTGCAACAGGCCGTTGCAGATATAAAACAAGAATTACACAAAATCATAATTGGCCAAGACCATTTTATCGAATTGATGTTGGTTGCGCTCATTGCGGACGGTCATGTACTCATAGAAGGTGTGCCGGGCATTGCCAAAACCATTACAGCCAAGCTCTTTGCCAAAACCCTCAAAACCGATTTTAGCCGTATTCAGTTTACCCCCGATTTGATGCCGTCTGACGTGTTGGGAACTTCTGTGTACAACCAGCAAACCAACGAATTCGAACTAAAAAAAGGCCCTATTTTTTCCAATATCGTTTTGATAGATGAAATCAATCGGGCACCGGCCAAAACCCAAGCCGCCTTGTTTGAAGTGATGGAAGAACGGCAAATCACCATTGACGGCAAAACACAGCCTTTGAAAGCCCCTTTTATGGTTTTGGCTACACAGAATCCGATTGAACAAGAAGGCACTTACGCCCTGCCCGAGGCACAACTCGACAGATTTCTCTTTAAAATAAATGTGGGTTATCCAAATGCGGAAGAAGAAATTACGATCCTGAAAACGCATCAAGAGCGCAAAAACGAAGCAGCGACCGACATCGTCCAAGCTGTACTCAATACAAAGACCATAGCCAAAATAAAAGCCATGCGATTTGATGTACGCGCCGAGCCCAATATGCTAAAATACATCACTGATTTGGTGGTTAAAACCCGTAATCATCCCTATCTATACTTGGGCGCATCGCCCAGAGCATCTCTGGCCATTATGAATGCCGCCAAAGTGTTTGCCGCAATGGACGGCCGGGATTTTATCATCCCGGAAGACGTAAAAAAATGTCTCGCCCCCGTCTTGCAACACAGAATTGTACTGAATCCTGAAAAAGAAATGGAAGGATTTAAACCGGAACAAGTTATCGATATGATTGTAAAATCTGTAGATGTACCCCGTTAAAACCCGCTACATATGGATGCGTTGAAGGAATTTTTAGATGAAAAAGCAGCGTTGTATAACCAGCCTAAATTTATCACATCCGATCCTATACAAATTCCGCACGCCTATTCAATCAAGCAAGATATTGAAATTTCGGGATTTCTGACGGCCACCATTGCTTGGGGCAATCGTACGTCTATCATCAAAAGTGCGCACAAAATGATGCAACTCATGGAAAACAGTCCATATGATTTTGTGATGCATCACCAAAAACAAGATTTACAACCTCTGTCTTCTTTTGTACACCGAACCTTTAACAGCAACGATTTGATTTGTTTCATACAAAACTTAAAAAATCTTTACCTCCGATTTTCATCTATGGAAGATGTTTTCTTGGCCAATGTAACTTCCGAAAGTCTGCAACCGTCCATTCACGCTTTTAAACAGGTGTTTTTTAATACAGACGTCGCCGTTCGCTCGCAAAAGCACGTGTCCGATCCGTTAAAGGGATCTGCCGCTAAGCGCATCAATATGTTTTTGCGATGGATGGTTCGGCAAGACCAACGTGGCGTCGATTTGGGAATCTGGAACCGACTCAATGCCGCTCAACTTTCTTGCCCACTAGATGTACATTCAGGTAATGTTGCACGAAAATTAGGCTTACTCACCCGAAAGCAAAATGATGCCAAAGCAGTTTATGAACTCGACAGCTCATTGCGAAAATTAGATGCGTCTGATCCCGTAAAATATGATTTTGCGCTCTTTGGACTGGGCGTGTTTGAAAAATTTTAAAATCAGAAAATTAGAACAATTAATTGATTTTGAATCACTAAAAAGTTTTATAAATCTAAATGGAAAACTTCGTATCCTTCTATTCAAACTTGTTTGTAAAGTGACGCCCCAAATCATGTAAAAAAGTCTTTTCTTTCGCTATAAAACCTGCATCAACAAACATTTTTTTATATCTTTACAGTGATGCGTTTTCATCAAAAAAGTAATTCATAAAATTAAATATAGACTATCATGGCACATATCACACTTAAAGGCAATCCGGTAACTACTAGTGGACAACTCCCCGCCAAAGGCACATCTGCCCCTGACTTTTTATTGGTCAAAAATGATTTATCTACGGTTTCCAAAGCAGATTTTGCCGGTCATTTTTTGGTGCTCAATATTTTTCCGAGCATAGACACCGGCACTTGCGCAGCATCTGTACGCGCTTTTAACCAAAAAGCTTCGGCACTTACCCATACCAAAGTACTATGCGTTTCTCGCGATTTACCTTTTGCACAAGCCCGTTTTTGCGGTGCAGAAGGCATTGACAACGTAGATACAGTTTCAGATTTCAGATCGGGTACTTTTGGCAAAGAATACGGTCTTGAAATTACAGATGGCCCACTGGAAGGTTTACATTCGCGTGCTGTAGTGGTCATCAATCCGGACGGAAAAGTGATTTACACTGAGCAGGTGGGTGAAATTGTTGACGAACCCAACTATGACGCAGCTTTAGCGGCTTTAGAATCGTGATATGAATTTTGTTCGTTTCGTCAAAGGTCGCTTGAAGAGTTTTGTCTATGCGGCAAGAGGCGCTTACATTCTCATAAACACCGAACACAGCGTGATGGTTCAGGTAGTGGTGGCGGTTGCAATTACCATTATGGGGTTTATTTTTAAAATCAGTCAAACCGAATGGATTTTACAAACCCTCGCTATTGGCTTGGTCATTGGCACAGAAGGTTTGAACACCGCTATAGAAAAAATAGCTGACTTTATTCATCCGGACTATAACGATAAAATAGGTACTATCAAAGATGTGGCTGCCGGTGCTGTTTTTGTGGTTGCCGTTTGTGCCGTTGCCATTGGCATGATGATTTATTTGCCAAAATTTTTTTAGTATCTAGCCTAGGGTTCGCTGGGTCGTAACGGCAAAATATTATTTCGATAGAAACGATTCAATTTTCTCTGCTGAGATGCCTGCATTTTTAATCGAATCGCCTACGGAAATACCACCGCGATAGTTTCCGCCTAAAAAGATGCCCGGGAATTTCTTTTCAAAAGCATCAAAATAACGTTCGTTTTCTATGTATCCCAAATTGTACTGAGGAATGGCGCTTTCCCACATCTTATGGTTTTCGAATACCGGCGCATTTTCAATTTTCATAAGCGATTCAAATTCTTGTCGCACGCGCTTTTTGATACTTTCTACATCTTCGTGAAGTATTTCAGGCGATCTGGCGCCGCCCACAAACAAGGTAAAAACGGCATGGGTATTGTCGTATCTATCCGGGAAAATTACTGAATTCCAAATAGCACCTAAAAAAGATTTTTTCTCTTTTTCGGGTATCAAAAAACCAAATCCATCTAGAGCCTGCCCAATATCGGTTTTCTTGTATGCCAAAACATAGACCAAAACCGGCGGATAGACAATACTTTTAAAAATTGATGACAGTTGGGTGTCCAAATGCTCAAAGACCGATGCAGCCGGATGTGCCGGAATGGTAGAAAGAATGGCATTTGCTGTGAGCGACAGTTCTTTGCCTTCTTTTAGGTATGAAACTTTATAACCATCCGAATCCTGACTTATTTTTAAGAGCTGCGCGCCGTAGTGAATATGCCCATCTAACGCAGCAGCCATTGCATTGGGGAGTGTCTGCACACCATTCTTAAACGAAATCATGGCCGCACTTTGTTTAGATTTTTCTGCTCGTTTCTTTCGCTCGCGTGCACTCTTAAAAGCACCAACAAACAGACCTCCATATTTCTCTTCCAAGGCATACAACTTCGGAAAAGCAGAGGCTACGCTGAGTTTTTCGGGACGTCCGGCATAGACACCGGCTACAAACGGGTTGATGGCATAATCCAAAAACTCCTGCCCCAGCCTGCGCTTGACAAAATCGGCAATACTTTGGTAATACCCATCATGTGACCGGCCCACAAAAGGCTCTTTCAACAGTCTCAATTTGGCAGCTGTAGAAAACAACCGTGTTTGCAGAAAGGCTTTGGCAGAAGTTGGCAACGCGTGTAATTTGTCATCCTTCAAAATATATCGCTTGTTGCCTTTTTCGTTAGCATTCAAAAGCTGGTCTTCGAGATTGAGGTCTGCAACAAGTTCACGTATAAGCGGAACCGTATCTAAAATACTGTTGGGACCCAGATCATAAGGAAAATTTTGGTCGTTTTCGCTGCGAATACAGCCTCCAACAACATCTCTCTTCTCAAGAATGGTAACGTCAAAACCTTTTTTTTGTAATAAGAAAGCTGTAGTGAGTCCGGATATACCTGCGCCCAAAACCAATATACTGTGTTTACTCATCATCGTCAATTTAAAATGTAAAATTACAAAATCGCAGCGGCCCGAACTATGACAAATGACAGTTCTTTTAGTAAAAAAATTTTTGTATTTACACACATACATCGTAATATTGCAATATATAAATATAGCGATGGGACTTACAAAAATTGAATTGTTTACTAATGCTCAAAATGAATTGGCGCAAGCCGCTAAAGTTTTGGCGCATCCTGCACGTGTGGCTATACTTCAGTATTTGCTAAAAGCCAATGCCTGCATCAACAGCGACTTGGTACAGGAATTGGGTTTGGCGCAACCAACCATCAGCCAGCATCTTCGTGAACTAAAAGAGATCGGGCTTATTCAAGGAACCATCGATGGCGTATCGGTCAACTACTGCATACGACCGAATCGATGGAAAGAATTACAGGTGCTTTTCGATCAATTTTTCAATCAATATCCATATACCAATCAACCGGATTGTTGTTAGACAACCTATTATGAAAAATCCATGTAAAAACGTATTGATGGGAGATCTGAACCGATTCGTAGTTGACCTTGCGAGTGAAAAAATATCGGAGAACAGAGAAGAAACCCTGCAAACTTTAGTCGATTATATACAACTTAAAATCGACAGTAAATCCACCGTAAAGCTACATTTTATCTGTACACACAATTCCCGAAGAAGCCAGTTGGCACAGATTTGGGCACAAACCATGGCTTATTATTTCGGCTTAGAAATCTGTTGTTTTTCGGGAGGAGTAGAAGTCACTGCTTTTAACGAAAGTGCAGTAAAAACCCTTATTTGGTCAGGGTTTGAGATTCAAAAAAACGAAATCACGGACAATCCTGTGTATGAGGTTTTTTATGCAAAAGAAAAAAGCCCTATACGCGCATTTTCAAAAATGGTGGATGATGCTATCAATCCGTCTTCTGGTTTTGCGGCCATCATGACTTGTGCACATGCCGATGAAAATTGCCCTGTTGTGCACGGTGCTGAGATACGCATCCCGTTGAGGTATGACGACCCCAAAGCTTTTGACGATACACCTAATGAAGACCAAAAATACAAGGAATGCTCCAAGCAAATCGCTTCCGAAATGTACTGGGTTTTTTCGAGAATAAAAATGTGAATTTTAGATTGTAACTCAATGCCCAAAACTTAATTTATCAAAAACCATGAAGCATTTAAGTTTTTTAGACCGTTTCCTCACCCTCTGGATTTTCACAGCAATGGCTCTTGGCGTGGCAATCGGATATTTGTATCCTTCATCGGCTGATGTTATTGACTCTTTTAGTAGAGGCACTACCAACATTCCCATTGCAATTGGATTGATTTTGATGATGTATCCGCCGTTGGCAAAAGTTGATTACAAACTGTTGCCAAAAGTTTTTACAAACATCAGAATATTATCTATTTCATTGATTTTGAATTGGATAATAGGACCGATCCTTATGTTTGTTTTGGCGGTAGTTTTTTTGCAAGATTATCCAGAATACATGGTTGGTCTTATTTTGATTGGTCTTGCCAGGTGTATTGCCATGGTATTGGTTTGGAACGATTTGGCTGAGGGCAGTAGCGAATACGCTGCCGGGTTGGTAGCTTTAAACAGTATTTTTCAAGTATTTTTTTACAGCTTTTACGCTTGGATTTTCATTACAATTCTCCCACCATATTTCGGTTTTGAAGGCGCATTGGTTGAAATTTCGATTGCGACGATTGCAGAGAGTGTTGCCATCTATCTCGGCATTCCATTTTTGATGGGACTTCTAAGCCGATTGATTTTAATAAAATTAAAAGGTGATGCCTGGTATAAAAGCAAATTCATTCCTATGATTTCACCGCTAACGCTGATTGCATTGTTGTTTACAATCGTGGTGATGTTTTCACTAAAAGGAGAATTAATTGTCCAAATTCCAATGGATGTATTAACCATCGCCGTTCCATTGTTAATCTACTTTGTTGTGATGTTTTTTATTGGATTTTTTGTAACCAAAGCAAGTGGAGCCGCATATGACAAAAATGTAGCCGTAGCCTTCACGGCAGCCGGAAATAATTTTGAGTTAGCCATTGCAGTTGCCATCGCTGTTTTCGGGCTGAACTCCGGCCAGGCTTTCACCGGAGTAATCGGGCCTTTGGTGGAAGTGCCTGCACTCATTTTACTGGTCAGGGTAGCGTTTTGGTTAAAAACAAAAAGTGTTCCATAAGAAGATGAAGCCAAGATTATTTCTTGCTTATGTGGGTGAATATTCAAAATCGGAAACAATATATTCATGCCCATCTTTGAACAAAATAGTTTGTAGGCTATAAGAAAAGCTGTGGAAATTTATCCCGCTAAAAAGCAAGACCCCCGATGTATTTCATAAAAAACCCAACATTGCTGTTGAGGTTTTAAAAAAAGTCGGCGGCAGGAGCCTTGCGACTGCGCCGTACCTATAAATAAAAAAAGAGGCTGTCCAGTTTTGGACAGCCTCTCATAAAAAAAGGCGGCGACATACTCTCCCACATATGCAGTACCATCTGCGCTGATGGGCTTAACTACTCTGTTCGGAAT
>JAVVDW010000024.1:0-29478 GCA_032251335.1 Flavobacteriaceae bacterium
TACTAAAGCTATACAGTGAATTTAGGCGATTCAAAAGATTTTTTTTGTAGTTTAGATTTTTATCGGACAACAATGATAAAAAAAGTAAAACACCTTAAATACAAATAACTTGAAGTATTCGACAGCAGGAATTTGTACAGATTTCTTGATGATGCGGTTCTTAGAAAAAAAGTCTCTAAAATCTCTTACCAAAAGCCAATTGAGCAAATAAAAAGGATAAAACAAAAACACCAGCCTGTGTTGCCTTTTATGAAACCAAGTTGCAGGCTCGTCGGGAAAAATTTTAAACATATTGCTCTGCTCAATGTCAGAGTCCCATCCCTTTAAATTTGGATAATTGTGGTGCATTAATTGATGGCGTTTTTTCCAGATATAGCTGTTGGCGCCCATAAAATCAAAAAAATACATGAGCGTGCGATTCAGCTTTTTAGACTTGAATACATTATCGTGGCTGAGTTCGTGAATAACCGAAAGAAAAATGATGACCATAAAAAGACCTAGTAAAAAGTATCCACCGTAAAAAACACCCGGACTTTGGTGTTGTTGCCAGATTGTAAACATTAAAAAAATGTACAGAACGGGAAAAACAACCGCTTTCACTTTTACCCAAAACAAACCCGAAGCCGAATCGACAGAGGCGTTTACTTTTTTCTGGAGTTTTCTGAATTGTCGGTAATCTTCCCTTAAAAAACGGGGAAATAAGATGTCGGTTTCTTTCATAAGTTAGATTTTCTAAATTCTAAAATCTAATTAAACAACTCACTTTTTGTCGATACTTTTTGAGGAAAATTTCAAAATCCGGCAATATGAAAACAAAATAAATTAATAAACATCACAAAACCCTAACTTTGTACTTACTAATAAGAGTCTTTTGTCTAAGTTTTCAACCCTTAGTTTTTTAGATGTTTCCGCAGCCACTTTCGAAGCGGCCGCCCTCGAACTGTTTGCAGTGCAATACAGCGAGGTGGACGTGTACAAAAAATTTTGTGATGCGCTGAACACACATCCCGACCAAGTAAAAAAATGGACTGATATCCCCTTTTTGCCTATCGATTTTTTTAAATCGCATCGAATCACACGAGGCCGGCAAGAGCCTGTGTGTGTTTTTGAGAGCAGCGGCACCACCGGTCAACAGCATTCCCGGCATTGGGTTATCGACTTGGAAATATACCGGGCTTCTTTCCGCAAAACTTTCGAGATGTTTTATGGCAACATAGCTGATTATGCCGTCGTAGCATTGTTGCCTTCCTATTTGGAACGGAAAAATGCATCCTTGGTTTTTATGGTTGAAGATTGGATAAAAAATTCGCGACACCCCAAAAGTGGCTTTTACCTCTACAACCACCAAGAACTCTACAAAAACCTGCTCAATCTGATTGACTCAAAACAAAAAACCTTGTTTATAGGCGTCACTTTTGCACTTTTAGATTTTGCCGATCAATATACCTTACCCGAAAATGAAATCGTCCTTATGGAAACCGGCGGCATGAAAGGTAGGGGCAAAGAGCCCGTAAGAAGCGAGGTGCACCAACGCCTACAAAACCGTTTGGGCGTAAAAACGGTTCATTCCGAATACGGCATGACGGAATTGTTGTCACAAGCATATTCTAAAGGTAACGGCAATTTTACTTGTCCGCCGTGGATGAAAATTCTTATCCGAGAACCCGAAGACCCACTATCTTATTTACCAGAAAACAAGATGGGCGGCATCAACGTCATCGATTTGACCAACGTAAATTCTTGTGCATTTATAGCCACACAAGATTTGGGCTTAAAACACGCAGACGGAAGCTTTGAAGTATTGGGACGATTTGACCATGCCGATGTGCGCGGTTGCAGTTTAATGGTTAATTAAATTGTGTCAACGGTATTTTTGCTTTATTTTCGTATCCAAAGCTTTTCATTTAAATAAAACAATATGTCATTGGATAAAATTCACATTGCCAAACTATCAGAATTAGCCACTAAAAAACCTACTTACGCACTTGTTTCCAACACCGACTTGGTCATCATCAAACACGAAAAAGGAATTTCGGTTTTGTATGGCAGATGCCACCATCGCGGGGCACTGCTCTCAGATGGTTATGTTGAAGGCAGCAACCTCTATTGTGGTGTGCACAATTGGGATTACCGCTACGATACCGGTGTCAGCGAATACAACAATGATGAAAAACTTCACAAATTCACAGAAATCATCGAAGGAGACCATCTCTTTGTAGATTTAAACGAAATCAAAGATTTTGAACAAAAAAATCCACAACCGTTTCAGCGCGATGAATATCTCGGCACTTATGCAGACACACACCCTGAGGAAACCGAACCCTATACCAAATATATCCAAGAACTCGCTAAAAACGGTTTAAAAAACATTGGGCATCACGGATTTTCGGCTTCTATGGGTGTGGACAGAAATACACTGCCCAAATGGAACGACCTGCAATTTTTGCCTGCGCAACTCGCTTCCCGTCCGCTGCTTGACGAGGAGAAAGTAGAAACCACCGTGGTCATCGGTAAAAAGGCTAAAAAACCACTTGTACTTTCCATGCCCCTTTTTGTTTCTGATATGAGTTTTGGCGCACTTTCCCGCGAAGCTAAAATTGCTTTATCTAAAGGCGCAGAACTTGCCGGCACGGGTATTTGCTCGGGCGAAGGTGGTATGCTACCGGACGAACAAGCCAACAATTCAAAATATTTCTACGAGTTGGCTTCGGCCAAATTCGGTTTTTCGTGGGAAAAGGTAGAGAAATGTCAGGCTTTTCACTTTAAAGGCGGGCAAGGTGCCAAAACCGGCACAGGCGGTCACTTACCCGGCAACAAAGTGAGTGCCGAAATAGCAGCTGTTCGCGGGCTGAAAGAAGGACAAACTGCCATTTCGCCTGCTACCTTCCCGGATTTTCACGGCGTGGCCGATTTTAAAAAATTTGCCGAAGAAGTCAGAGAACGCACAGGTGGCATTCCCATCGGATTTAAGATTGCGGCCAGTCATCTTGAACAGGATTTAGATTTCGCACTTCGGGTGGGTGTCGATTATATCATACTCGACGGACGCGGCGGCGGTACAGGCTCTGCACCAACCATACTAAGAGATCACATCAATGTACCCACCATTCCGGCACTTGCGCGGGCCAGAAAGTTTTTAGACGATAGAAATGCCCAAGACGTCAGCCTGATTATCACCGGCGGACTGCGAGTGGCGGAAGATTTTGCCAAAGCCATGATGTTGGGTGCTGACGCCATTGCGGTTTCCAATGCAGCCCTACAAGCCATTGGATGTTTGGGTATGCGTGCTTGTGGTAGCAATAATTGTCCGGTAGGCATTGCCACCCAAAAAGAAAATCTTCGGAGTCGGTTGCTCATCGAGCAATCTGCCAAGCAATTGCAAAATTATTTTGAAGCCTCTAACGATTTGATTCGCGTAGTGGCCAGGGCTTGCGGGTATGACCATATCAACAAATTCAACAAAGGTGATTTGTCAACCTTCAACTATGACATGCACAGGCTCACAGGTGTCGCTTATGCGGGGATATTAGACCGATAAATCAAGCTTATGGAAAACTGGTATATTCCTATCACGATACTTCCCGGCATAGCCTTGCTCGTCTTGTCCACATCCAGTTTGATGATAGCGCTCAGTGGAGAAATCAGGCAAAGAATTTCTGAAAACCTCGATCATAAAACCACTTCTAAGAAGTTAAAGCAACTCAAGTTACTCAGTCGCGCTTTGGTTTGCTTGTATGTGGGCGCGGCTGCTATGGTGGGTGCCGGCATCCAAAATTTGTTTTCCTTCAGTATTAGAATCTCTGAGTTTTTGATGATTGTGGGCACGCTTGGAATATTTGTGGCGTCGAGTTTTTTGATTTTGTTTTCCGTAAGAGCCGTCCGAATTAGGCAAGATGAGTTTAATGAGAGTTTGTGAGCTAAATTCGTTTTAAAAACAGATCTGTTTTGTTAATTTTATTGCCGGGCATTTATAAAACTTCAAAAAACAGAAATTGACATAAAATTGAATT
Organism: Flavobacteriaceae bacterium; assembly: GCA_032251335.1. Taxonomy (GTDB): domain Bacteria; phylum Bacteroidota; class Bacteroidia; order Flavobacteriales; family Flavobacteriaceae; genus UM-FILTER-40-17. The sequence goes on from JAVVDW010000024.1 coordinate 4,011, forward strand.
GAATCCGACAATAAAAAGTACTGAATTTAAAATATATCCGTGACATATATGCTCACCGACATTAATCCCAAGCTACCCATGCGTGACAAAGGTGTTACGCGGGAGTTTTACGCAAACCAATTAGGATTTACAGAATATGGAAGTACTGATTTTGACGGCTACTTGATGATGCAGAAAGACCAAATTGAAATTCATTTCTTTGAATTTAAAGAACTTGAACCCAAAGAAAATTACGGACAAGTTTATATTAGAACAAGCCATATTGATGCGTTCTATAAATCATTACTAGAAAAAATGGTTGAAATTCATCCGAATGGAAAATTGGAAACCAAGCCTTGGGGACAGAAGGAATTTTCAATTCTTGACCCTGACAACAACTTATTGACTTTTGGTCAAAAAATTTAGCCTAATAACTCACCACCTACAGCTTGGTTTACACAGAAATTGAACACAACTTTTTCAATCCTTAATCAAGGTATTCTCTCCTTCCCATTTTCCCCTAACCTATTATAGATTTAATCTCTTTAAGTTCGGCCTCAGAAAAATTGATATTTTCTAGGGTTTTGATATTGTCTTTGAGTTGTGCTGCACGGCTTACACCCACTAAAACCGTAGTGATGCGAGCATCCTTCAGCAACCAAGCAATGGCCATTTGCGCCATACTTTGGCCACGGCTTTGGGCAATTGCATTCAATTTCCTGACCTTGTCAATTTTCTCTTCCGTGATTTGGTCTGCTGTCAAATACCTGCCATCTTTGGCTACGCGAGAATCGGCAGGAATCCCTTTCAGGTATTTGTCTGTAAGCAAGCCTTGTTCCAAAGGTGAAAAAGCAATACTGCCCACACCTTCTTGTCCCAATACATCCATAAGTCCGTTTTCTACCCAGCGGTCAAACATACTGTATCGGGGTTGGTGAATGAGCAAAGGCGTACCCAAACGTTTCAGGATGTCTGCTGCTTTTTTGGTGTCCTCGGCACTGTATTGAGATATGCCTACATACAAGGCTTTTCCTTGCCTGACGATGTGATCCAACGCACCCATTGTTTCCTCCAAAGGCGTTTCTGGATCGGGTCGGTGGTGGTAAAAAATATCTACATAATCGAGCCCCATGCGTTTCAGGCTTTGATCGAGGCTTGAAATCAAGTATTTTCTCGACCCCCAATTTCCATATGGGCCCGGCCACATATCCCATCCTGCCTTAGTAGAAATAATGAGTTCATCGCGAAAAGGTTTAAAATCTTTTTCAAAAATGCGACCAAACGATTCTTCCGCAGATCCGTAGGGCGGCCCGTAATTGTTGGCCAAGTCAAAATGCGTGATGCCACAATCGAAAGCGGTTCTACAAATATTTCTGGCATTTTTAAAATCGTTCTCGTGGCCAAAATTGTGCCATAAGCCCAGTGAAAGCATTGGCAAAAGCAAACCGCTGTTACCGCAACGCCTGTATTGCATTTGGTCGTATCTGTCCGGGCTTGGCTGATAAAATGGGAGGGGATTGTGGTCGTTGATATGCATAATCAAAAAATATAAATGTTTATGAAGAAATAAAATTTCAGTAAAATTAATCAAAATTAAAATGAAACACCCATGTAAAAAATTTCGCACGTAGGAATATGATTATCGCAAAGCGTTCCATGCCTGTGCTGAGCGCAACAGAAGCATGACCGATTAAAACACTTGTATTGAGCGAAGTCGAAATAAATAAAATAAACAGATGAAACGCCCATGTAAAATTATTGACACACAGGAGTATGATTATCCTAGGGCGTTCCGTGTAACCATTGAATAACAATAAAAATAAACAGATGAAACGAATTGTTGATAAGTGTTTTATGTTTTTTTAAAAATATCATTTTACGCGTTTCTTTTAAAAGTTACGAAATCGTAAATTGCACCGAGAAACAGACAAGTATGCAGCAATATCACGACCTCGTTCGACATGTTTTTGAAAAGGGATTTAAAAAATCGGATCGCACAGGCACAGGCACTTACAGTGTTTTTGGCTACCAGATGCGTTTTGACCTAAGCGAAGGATTTCCGCTGGTTACCACCAAGAAAGTCCATCTCAAATCCATCATCCACGAGCTGTTGTGGTTTCTAAAAGGTGATACCAACATTCAATACCTCAAGGAAAACGGTGTATCTATCTGGGATGAATGGGCTGATGAAAACGGCAATTTGGGACCTGTGTATGGCCACCAATGGCGCAATTGGAATAGCGAAGGCATCGACCAAATCAAAGAAGTCATTCATACGATAAAGACACAACCGGACAGCCGGAGAATGTTGGTATCGGCTTGGAATCCGTCTGTGTTGCCAGATACTGCTCTTTCTTTCTCCGAAAATGTGACCAAGGGCAAAGCTGCCTTGCCGCCCTGCCATGCTTTTTTCCAATTTTACGTAGCAGAGGGCAAATTGTCGTGTCAGTTGTATCAACGCAGTGCCGATATTTTTTTGGGTGTTCCGTTTAACATCGCCTCTTACGCCCTGCTCACCATGATGATTGCCCAAGTTTGCGGTCTTCAAGCCGGCGATTTTGTCCATACGTTTGGCGATGCACACATCTACAGCAACCATATAGCCCAACTCCAAACGCAACTATCACGCGCATGCAGGCCTTTGCCCAAAATGATTTTAAACCCGGCAGTCACCGATATTTTTGATTTCACCTACGAAGATTTCACGCTTACAGACTACGATCCGCATCCGCCTTTGCGGGGCAAAGTTGCTGTGTGAACACGTTTTTGAAATAGCTACAAACTACAACTCTGATTATTTTAAAGCCTTTAGACTGAAAATTTAATACATAAACACATGAAAACACCTTTTTTTGACAATGATTTCTACGTATTGGGTGTTTTGATGTTTTGTTTGGGATTTGTATTTTACACCGCACAACTATCCGGCTTTTGGCAAAAGTTTTACAAAATAGTTCCGGCACTTTTGTTGTGCTATTTGCTACCCGCCATTTTCACTTCGTTGGGTCTGATAGACGAATCTAAAAGCCAGCTCTATTTTATAGCTAGCAGGTATTTGTTGCCTGCCTCACTTGTTTTGCTCACATTGAGCATTGACCTAAAAGCCATCGCGCGGCTTGGATCAAAGGCATTGGTTGTATTTTTTGCCGGTACCTTTGGCATTATCATTGGCGGCCCTTTGGCGATTTTGATTACGGCTGCCATCATGCCCGAAGCTGTAGGTGGTGCCGGACCGGATGCTGTGTGGCGCGGCTTGGCCACCTTGGCAGGAAGCTGGATAGGAGGAGGTGCCAACCAAGCTGCCATGTTAGAGATTTTTAAATACAATCCGGACAAATATGGCGGCATGGTACTCGTAGATATTTTGGTGGCAAATTTTTGGATGGCCATCATCTTACTGGGTATTGGTAAAGACAATTTTCTCAATCGATTTTTTAAGGCAGACACGAGTGCCATTGAAGCCTTGAAGGTTCGCACTGCAAAGTTTGAACAACAAGTTGCACGCATTCCAAACCTTACAGATTGGATGTTGATGCTCACTTTGGCTTTTCTGGTGGTTGCGCTCTCACATGGTGGTGCCAACTGGATATCATCATTTTTAGAAAATAACTTTGAAGTTATCCGAAATAAACAAAGTGCACTTTCTTCTTTTGGCTCACAATTTTTCTGGTTGGTTTCATTGGCAACACTTATTGGCATAGGCTTGTCTTTTACCAAGTTTAGAAATTTGGAAGGTGCCGGCGCCGGAAAGATGGGCAGTGTTTTCATCTATTTTCTCGTCGCCACTATCGGCATGAAAATGGATCTTCGCATGGTGTTTGACAATCCCGGTTTGTTGCTCATTGGCATTATTTGGATTTTTATACATGCCGTAGTATTGTTGGTAACAGCCAAGCTCGTCAAAGCGCCCTATTTCTTTGTGGCTGTCGGCAGTATGGCTAACGTAGGCGGCGTGGCTTCTGCGCCTATAGTCGGAGCCGCTTTCCATCCTTCGCTCACGAGTGTCGGTGTATTGTTGGCCGTTTTGGGCTATGCCGTAGGTACGTATGGTGCCATGTTTTGCGCTTATCTTATGGAAGTGGCATCAGGTATGGCGGGTGTTTGAATGCTTTAGGGTGATTTTATATGCAAAGTGATCAGGGTTATCTGCTGAACATTTAATTTTACAACATGCGCGGGACTATCAAAAAAATTACTCAAATTTGATCGAATCTTTACGCAACACCCAAGACTCAAAACTAAAACCGTTTCATCCCTCTAAAAGTTCACATTTCAACTTTTTACTCAGCAAGTTGTATATTGAAAATTTCTTTAGATTTCTTAACTTGCACCTCAAACAAAACCAAAGTAAATCTTGGTTTTTAGGATGATTTCTCTCCTGTCTCTACGGCAGACAAAGAAGGAATGGTAGCTTATAAACCGTTCTAATTTCTTTTTTATGCAAACTCAAGTTTCAAAATCTGGCGCTTTTATCGAATTGGAAGCACAATACGGCGCACACAACTATCACCCGCTTCCCGTAGTGCTCAAACGGGGCGAGGGTGTTTATGTATGGGACGTGGAAGGTAAAAAATACTTCGATTTTCTATCTGCTTATTCGGCTGTTAATCAAGGTCACTGCCATCCAAAAATCATCAAAGCACTCACCGACCAAGCGCAACAACTGACGCTAACTTCTCGAGCCTTTTACAACGACAAGCTGGGGCCTTTTGAAAAATATGTGACAACATACTTTGGATTTGACAAAGTTTTACCGATGAACACGGGTGCGGAAGCTGTTGAAACTGCCATCAAAATTTGCCGAAAATGGGCTTATGAAAAAAAAGGCATCTCCGAAAATAAAGCGCAAATTATCGTTTGTGAAAACAATTTTCACGGGCGTACCACCACCGTAATTTCGTTTTCCAATGACGAAGACGCTCGAAAAAATTTCGGACCTTACACACCCGGCTTTATCAAAATTCCTTATAATAATCCGGATGCGCTCGAAAAAGTCTTAAAAGACACACCCAATGTGGCCGGTTTTTTAGTGGAACCCATACAGGGTGAAGCCGGCGTATTTACACCGGATGTGGATTTTATTCGAAAAGCGCAAGCGCTATGTCAGAAATACGGCGTGTTGTTTATCGCTGACGAAATCCAAACCGGTATTGCCCGAACAGGCTCTCTGCTAGCCGTATGTGGCAATTGTACTTGTACGGGACATTGTGAAAAACAAGAAACCTACACCCAACCGGATATATTAATTTTAGGTAAAGCACTCTCAGGTGGTGTGTATCCCGTTTCTGCCGTATTGGCCAACAACGACATCATGGAGGTCATCAAACCGGGACAACACGGCTCTACTTTTGGCGGTAATCCACTTGCTGCAGCTGTTGCCATGGCCGCTTTAGATGTGGTTCGGGACGAGAAATTAGCGCAACACGCGCGCGAACAAGGCGAAAAGTTTCGCAAAAAAATCAATGATTACATCAAGCAAAGCCAAATTGTAAAATTGGTCAGAGGCAAAGGATTGCTCAACGCAATTGTCATTAACGACGCACCCGATGGCAATACGGCCTGGAATATTTGTGTCGCTTTAAAAGAAAACGGCCTGTTGGCAAAACCTACGCACGGCAACATCATCCGCTTTGCGCCACCACTGGTGATGAATGTCGCTCAACTCGACGAATGTATCGAGATTATCTGCAAGACCCTATCTCAGTTTGAAACAAACCACAAGCAATGAAAAATGAATCCAATATTGGCCTGGATCTTTTTTTGGTTGTCTCTGGTGCCGTAGGTCTATTTTATTTTGAAGACAAAAGTATTTGGGCAACCATCGGATCGTTGGCCGTACTGATGTATGGTCTATACAGAACCAGCAAACTGGTGGGAAGCAAGCCCGAAGAGGAAGAAAATACAGAAGAATGAGTGTGCCATTTGTCAAAGGAATGCCGGTAGAAGCAATCGACCAAGATGTGGCAGGAAAAGTAGTGGAAGTCCGCAGGGATGGTTCTGTAGTGGTTGAAACCCCAGAAGGGTTTGAAATTAATTTTCTGCCCAACGAGTTGATCCCTCTGATGGACCGAGCTTCTTACCGGCAGAAAATTGTGCAAAAAGGCATCGAAATAAAACCGGAGACCACTAAAAATTCCTTGAAACGAGCAGTGCGTAAAAAAGGCAAAATACCGCCTATGGAAGTGGATTTGCACATAGATAAATTGGTCAAATCTTACAAAGGAATGTCCAATTACGACATACTGACGTTACAAGTAGAAACCGCCAAACGCCAATTGGAATTTGCCCTACAGAAAAGAATTCCGGAAGTCGTTTTTATTCACGGACTTGGACAAGGTGTTTTGCGGTCAGAACTTGAATTTTTGTTTGGAAGATACGAAAACATCTCTTTTTCAGATGCTGACTACACCAAATACGGCTTGGGCGCCTTGGCTGTCTATATCGGTCAAAAAGCCTTTACTGCTTAGGAATTGTTATAAATCCGTAAAAAAGTTCCTCGCGCCGGATTTGCCTGTCGCCTTGTTCCAAGCTCAGATTCAACAACACCACGTCGTGGGTAAAGGAAATGGTGTCGCCGAGTTCGTTGGTATTGAGCCTTGTGGAGATTTCAGCAATGCCACCGGTAGATAGAAATTCCTCTACGGGTTTTGGATCGAGAGGCGGAATTACGCTACAGAAAAAACCCTGGTTGACATTGTCTGTAAAAAACCTGTAAATTACCTGACCATTGTTTAAGGTAGCTGTACGCGGCACATCGCCCGTGACTTGAGGTGCAAACAAGCTGTTGTTCAAATTGAGAATCAACACTTCGTTTTGGTCAATATTGTAAAGCGGAAAAGGATTTTGCACATCGCAGGTAAAAGCTGTTGACGGGTCTATATTTAATGAAGAAACAGACACATCGCCATCATCACAGGCAATAAAGAAACAAACTATCGGTAAGATAAAAACAAACTTTTTCAACATGATTTTCAAACATTTCAGTTGCGCAAAAGTAAGATAAAAACTAAAAAGGAGATGATTATTAACACAAATAGAGATTTTATATCTTTCGCCTCTTTATAATTATCATTTTTTTGAGATTCGGCGTGGACAGAATTCAACACAAGCATTGTCAAAAACTCATCTGAAACGCATTGACCAACGCAACCACAGAGATGAGATTTCTCAACCAAAAAACCCTGAATCACAACACATTAGAACCGAAATAAGTCAGTAAAACCACATCACTTCAACCACCATTTCATCAAAAAAAATATGTTTCCCAGCCCGCAAAAGTTGATAACACTCGCCAAAAACAAACGTAAAGAAACGCAAAAGTTTCTGAAGCAACTTCGCAAAAAACCACCCAAACAGCTCGACAACATCATGATGGATTTGCACCGCGAAGCTTTCGCTTCTTTTGATTGTCTGACTTGTGCCAATTGTTGCAAAACCACAGGGCCGTTGTTTACGGATCAGGACATCAATCGGATTTCGAAACACCTGAAAATGTCTGCCCGGGATTTTGAAGACACCTATTTAAAGGTTGACGAAGACGGTGACAAAGTGTTGCAACAAGTTCCTTGCACGTTTTTGGGTGCCGACAACTATTGCAGTATTTACGACGTGCGTCCCAAGGCATGTCGAGAATATCCGCATACAGACAGAAAAAAATTCTATCAAATCAACAGCCTTACCTTGCAAAACGTAGAAATTTGTCCTGCTGCGTATGTAATTGTAGAACGCCTAAAGGAAAAATTGCTTCAGTTGTAAATCAAATAAGGCGCGCGCAAGGATTTAAAAGCTTCGATGCCTTCTTGCCAACTTTGATAGATTTGCTCGGCAGGAACGCCCGCTTCTATCTGTTTTTGCAGTTGGTCAGTTCCGGCGAGTTTTACAAAATATTTATTGAAAAAACTCGATTTGTCTGCAGTCGCCTGATAGGCATTCATCAACCACTTAAGTTCTATACTTTTTAAGGGAGCGGTCTCGCTCAAGTCTTCTCCGTAGCACAACACATCCATGTGTAGCGGATTTTTTGCGCCTTCGTTAGGCTGAGGCGTAAAGCTGAATGTAAAGGTATCGCTTGGTAAATCCGGAGAACCGTAGAGCTGAAATTGCTTGTCTGTCCCCCGCCCTACACTGACGTTTGTGCCCTCAAAAAAGCATAAACTCGCATACAGATTGACGGCTAGGTCATTGGGCAAGTTGGGTGAGGGTTTAATGGGAAGATTGTAAGAAGTAGTTCGCGTATATTTTTCCATAGGAATCACCGTGAGTTCGGCTTGAACCTCATTCATCAACCACTTTTCTGCATTGACCATTTTTGCGTATTCGCCCAAGGTCATGCCGTGTAAAACAGGTACGGGATGCATCCCGACAAAACTGCGGTTTTCCATATCCAAAACAGGGCCGTCTATAATGGAAATATTGGGATTCGGACGGTCCAAAACCACCAACGGCAGCTTGTTTTCGGCACAAGATTCCATCACGTATGTAAGGGTAGAAATATACGTATAGAAACGAACGCCCACATCTTGCAAGTCAAACAAAACCACCTCCACGTTTTGCAGTTGTTTGGGAGAAGGTTTTCTGTTGAGTCCGTAAAGTGATACAATTTCAATACCGGTTTTGGCATCTACATCATCTGCAACTTTCTCACCGGCATCTGCCTCACCGCGAAAACCGTGTTCGGGAGCAAAAACTTTGGTTATTTGAACATCCCGCGTCAATAAAGTATCTACCAAATGTACATAGCTGCCGTCTGCCCTTTTTACCAAGCTGGTCTGGTTGGCTACAATACCAACTTTCTTGCCTTTGAGCAAATTTAAATAGGCATCAAAACGGTTGGCTGCCAAAACCACCTCTGTGCTTATAGCCGCATCGGCTGTCACAACGGCTTCAGGAGAAACCATTTGTCCGGTATCTGATTTTTCTTTACAAGCACTTAGAAAAATAAGTAGAAATAAAAGCGTATTTTTGAATAGAAAATTAAAGCGCATACAAGTTGAATTTTGAGTGGTTTGTTGTCAAAAGATTGTTGTCTAAAAGAGACTATAAAGATAGTATATCGGCACCAATAATAAAAATTGCGATAGCCGCTGTGGCCATTGGCATGGTGGTGATGCTCGTGGCTGTAGCCACCGGCATAGGCTTGCAAAAAAAGATTCGAGAAAAGGTGGTGGCTTTCCATGGGCACATTCAAATTTCGAATTACGACAACAACCAATCCAAGATATCGCTGTTTCCCATAAGCAAACAGCAGCCCTTCTACCCCGATTTTAAAACGGTTCAAAGTGTGCGTCACATACAGGCTGTGGCTAACAAGGCCGGCATCATTCGTATGGAAGATGCTTTTGAGGGTGTGGTCGTCAAAGGAGTCGGAAGCGATTTTGATTGGGCTCAAATTTCCGAGTACCTCATAGCCGGTGCGTTGCCCGATTTTTCCGGTGCGTTAAACGAAAAAATTCTGATCTCAAAATACTTGGCAGACCGTCTCCGATTGGAAGTGGGCAACCGAATCAGCACCTATTTTCTCAAAGACGAAACAGACCAAACACCCAACCTGCGCGTATTTGAAGTCGCCGGAATTTTTGATTCGGGCTTTAGAGAATTTGACGAATCGTATCTCTTTGCGGATATCCGCCACATCCAACGCATCAACAAATGGGATGCGGATCAAATTGGTCATTTTGAAGTTTTTATAGACGATTTTGACCAATTGGCGGCTATCGGAAATCAAGTTTACTTGAATACGCCTTCCACTTTAGACACCCAAACTGTTGCAGATGCTTATTACGCTATTTTTGAATGGCTTTCACTTTTTGATTTTAATATCGTTCTGGTTCTCGGCATCATGATTTTGGTGGCCGGCATTAACATGATTACGGCTTTGCTGGTTTTGATTTTGGAACGCACACCTATGATTGGCTTGTTTAAGTCGCTGGGAAGCACCAACCAAAGTATCCGACGTATTTTTTTGATGAATGCCACTTACCTGATTGGCATTGGCTTGCTGATTGGAAATCTAATTGGCTTGTTGTTGATTGGCCTTCAGGCAAAATGGGGTTTGATAAAACTGGATCCGACAAATTATTACGTTGATCAAGCGCCTGTTTATTTGAGTCTTACGCATTGGTTGATGCTCAATCTGGGGACTCTTATTTTATGTTTCACAATGATGGTGGTGCCTTCTTTTATCGTGGCACGCATCCAACCCGCACAATCCATTCGTTTTCAATAATTTATTATGGAAATAACCAAGCCCACGCTACTTTTAGACGCCGAAAAATGTAAAACCAACATCCAACAGATGGCGGACAAAGCACGCAAACACAACTTGGTTTTCAGACCCCACTTTAAAACACACCAATCGCTGGAAATTGGCCGTTGGTTTCGGGAAGCAGGCGTTCAAAAAATTACGGTTTCTTCCGTTTCCATGGCGGACTATTTTTCTCAGGAATGGGAAGACATCACCATCGCTTTTCCGGTAAATGTTTTGGAAATTGACACCATCAACCGTTTGGCATCAAAAATTCGTTTAAACCTTTTGGTCGAATCTTTGGAAAGCTTGACTTTTTTAGCAGAGAAACTCACCCATGCTGTAGGTTTTTTCATCAAGATAGACACAGGTGCAAACAGAACAGGCATTCAACCGGATAATCTCAAACTATTGGAAAAGCTGGTTTCGTTTGCAGACACTTTGCCAAATCTCAAATGGTGCGGATTTTTGGCGCATTCGGGCCATACTTACTCGTGTAGAGACCGTTTTTGTGTCGATATGATTCACCTAGAAAGCTTGCGACTTTTGTCCGGTTTAAAAAACCGTTTTATAGACAGCCATCCACATATTGTCAATTCTTTAGGCGACACACCCTCATGTAGCCTGTGCGACACATTTGACGGTGTGGATGAAATACGTCCCGGAAATTTTGTGTTTTACGACCTTACACAAGCTGCCATAGGTGCGTGTGAGACGCATCAAATTGCCTTAGCCATGGCGTGCCCTGTGGTGGCCTTGCATCCGGAAAGGGAAGAAGTCATCGTGTATGGCGGTGGCGTCCATTTTTCAAAAGACAGATTGCAAACACAACACCATGGTGTAATCTACGGACGTGTGGCTCAAAAAACACCAAAAGGTTGGGGGGCAGTTTTGCCGGATGTGTATGTCAAAAACCTTTCGCAGGAGCACGGTGTCGTACATATGCCCAAGAAATATTTTCACCAAATCAACATGGGTGATTTGCTTTATGTGCTACCGGTACACGCCTGCATGACTGCCGATGTGATGAAAACCTATCGCAGCATCCGTGAAACCGACATAAAAATGATGCGGTAGGCCGTATGAATCATTTTTCCATTTCTTTCAAATTGGTTACATTTGGAAGAAACAAAAAAACCTTCACCATGAACAAACAAACCATACTTACAATCGGCGCACTTTTTACCTTTATCATCGGTGCGATTATGATTTATCTCGGCGCGCTCAAAGGCGACAAAATCATACTCCCTCCTTTGCTCAGTGGTATCGCATTTTGGGTTATTGCTTGGGTATTTAACGGGATACGGAAATAGAGGCTTTAGAATTTTGTCTTGATTTTTTTAAATAATTTCACTTATGAAAAAATTTATACTTATCGTTCTGTGCACTGTGTTTTATGCACCATCAAGCGCACAGTTTAGGGATTTGCGCGACCTCAAAAAAGACACAGTAACCATCCTCACCCGAAAAGGCGAACGCTATTTTGGTAAAGCTCGTGTCAAAAAATCTAATGAGCACATCGATTTCCATCCCGAAGACGGCAGTGAAAAAATAACATTTGACTACACCACCCTCGACACCTTGTACTTGCATTCAGAAGGCACCATGTTACCGCACGTATATAAAATTATTGAAGAAAACGATAACCGTACCAAGATTATGCTTTTAGAAATTGAGCGAAACGGAAACTTGAAACTCTTTTCTTTTGTTAGAGTTGGTGGTGGAGGCGGGTTTGGTGGCGGGTTTGGTGGCGGGTTTGGTGGGATGCCTGCTGGTTTTTATGGAGGATCAATGGGTGAATATGCCCTGTTTTATTTGGCTAAGGGCGATGACATGTTTGTACATAAAATTATTAACCCTTCTATAAAGTCAAAAAACTTCATCAATTTTATTCAGGAATACATTAAGGATTGTCCTCCGTTAGTTGAAAAACTAAAACAAAAAGCATTTAATGATGATGAAGGCCTACAGGCTGTATTTGACTACTACAATAACCAATGCCCAAAAGCACCTTAATTATCAACACAAAGGATAAGCACCGGATGTTAGACCAATTTTTTTGAAAAAAAACTTAAAAATGACACACGCTTGAGCCTAATAAAATGTTCAGACCATTCTGCCCTTTTGGAATTTATAGTGCAGACTCAAGCCTTTCTGTTTTGAATCATTTTAATAAATTTGTCCTTTAATTGTACAAGCACGGCTCTAAGCAAACCCTTATCTTTGACCTTAAAAATCTCTACTATGTCTGACGACAAAAAAGTAATTTTCTCCATGTCGGGGGTTTCAAAAACCTACACCGGCGCCAACAAACCCGTTCTCAACAACATCTACCTCAGTTTCTTCTACGGTGCCAAAATAGGCATTCTCGGACTCAACGGATCGGGTAAATCCACCCTGCTCAAAATCATAGCCGGCGAGGAGAAAAATTTCCGAGGCGATGTGGTTTTCTCACCCGGTTATACTGTGGGCTATCTGCCCCAAGAGCCACAACTAGACCCGAACAAAACCGTGCTGGACATCGTGAAAGAAGGTGTGGCCGAAACGGTTGCCATACTTGACGAATACAACGCCATCAACGACCAATTTGGAATGGAAGAAGTCTATTCCGACCCGGACAAAATGGACAAACTGATGGCCCGACAAGCAGCCTTACAAGATAAAATTGATGCAGCCAACGCCTGGGAACTCGACAACAAACTAGAAGTTGCCATGGACGCCCTGCGCACACCCGATGCCGATATGAAAATAGGTATACTCTCTGGTGGCGAAAAAAGACGCGTGGCACTTTGCCGTTTACTTTTGCAAGAACCCGATGTTTTGTTGCTAGACGAGCCCACCAACCACCTCGACGCAGAATCTGTGCATTGGCTGGAACACCATTTGTCGCAATATAAAGGCACAGTGATTGCCGTCACCCACGACCGTTATTTTCTGGACAACGTGGCCGGATGGATTTTAGAACTCGATCGCGGTGAAGGCATTCCCTGGAAAGGAAACTACTCTTCATGGCTCGATCAAAAATCCAAACGCTTGGCACAGGAAGAAAAAACAGCTTCAAAACGGCAAAAAACCCTGGAAAGAGAATTGGAATGGGTACGCATGGCGCCCAAAGGCCGTCAGGCGAAGCAAAAAGCGCGTTTGAGCAACTATGACAAACTGCTAAACCAAGACCAAAAACAAACTGAAGAAAAACTGGAAATTTATATACCAAATGGGCCAAGGCTAGGTACCAATGTCATTGAGGCAAAAGGTGTATCCAAAGGATATGGTGATAAATTGTTGTATGAAAACTTAAATTTTTCGCTTCCACAAGCGGGCATTGTTGGTATAATAGGCCCTAACGGCGCCGGAAAAACCACTATTTTTCGGATGATTATGAATGAAGAAAAACCCGACAAAGGTGAATTTTTAGTCGGCGATACGGTAAAGTTGGCTTATGTAGATCAAAACCATTCGAATATCAATCCGGAAAAAAGTATTTGGGAAAATTTCTCAGACGGTCAGGAATTGGTGATGATGGGTGGCAAAATGGTCAATTCGCGTGCCTATCTGAGTCGGTTTAATTTTTCAGGGAGCGATCAAAACAAAAAAGTCAGTGCGCTTTCGGGAGGCGAACGCAACCGCCTGCACCTCGCCATGACGCTCAAGGAAGAAGGCAACGTGTTGCTGCTCGACGAGCCAACCAACGACCTTGACATCAACACCCTAAGGGCGTTGGAGGAAGGTTTGGAAAACTTTGCCGGTTGTGCGGTTGTCATCTCTCACGACCGTTGGTTTCTGGACAGGATTTGCACGCATATTCTCGCTTTTGAAGGCAATTCAGAGGTATATTTCTTTGAGGGTTCGTTCTCTGACTATGAAGAAAACAAGAAGAAACGTTTGGGTGGCGATTTGATTCCAAAACGCATCAAATACAAAAAATTGGTGCGGTAGCGCATCATCAGAACTCGCATTGTAAACTGCGGAGCTATTGAAATCAGGCGCAACAAAAACGCCTTCAAAAATAGGTTCTAAAATTCCGCGTCCAATAATTTTCCTGACAATTGCAAGAGGTTGATTTCCGCCAATTTGGCGTCAAATTTTGCGGTGTCCCTGTTCACCCGCGCATTGATAAGATTGATTTGCGCCGTACGAAAATCGATGGAAGTGATTTGACCCAACTTAAATTGCTCTTCGGTTCGTTCAAAATTGCGTTTGTTTGTCAACAGGTTTTGCTCTTGCGTTTGCAACACATACAATTGGTTTTGATAAATTTCAAATGCGTTGGTTACATCTCTGATAATCTGTTGTTCAGCCTGTTTCTTGAGAATGGCTTCGCTTTCAATCGCAATTTTAGCCGTTTTCACCCTGTTGATGGCCGGGCCGTCAAACAAACTCCAACGGAGTGTGGCTGTCCCGTTAAATCCATAGGTCTCTTGTGACGATAAGAAAGCAGAGGCGTTGTTCTGAAATTCACCCCAATCGTAGGTACCCGAAAGATCGAGCGTGGGCAGAAAAGTGGCCCTGTTTACTTTTAAGTCATACTCCCTGATTTTGATGTTGCTCTCGGCTTGTTTTATGGTGACATTATTTCTCTTAGCTTCTTCAATAAGCAATTCGAGGTTGAGCGGCGGTAAAAAAGTGACCGTTGTATCCACGTCAAAATCTACGCGAACCTCGCGTCCCATAACAAAATTCAAATCGCGCTTGGCGTTGAGATATTGTTGCTGGGTATTCAGGTAAGCGATGCTGTCATTGTTGACATCAACTTGGGCATTGAGAATGTCAAGTTGGGTATTTTGACCAAATTCATACAAATATCGGGCTCTCACCAACCTATTTTTCGAAATTTCTACAGATTGCAAAGCGGTCATAGCGGTTTGTTTGAGCCTTGCCACATCAAAATAACCGGTCATCAACTGAAAAATAGTTTGCTCGATGGTTTGCCTTGCTTGTAATTCGGACAGGTTATAAGTTTCTTTCAAGCGGCGGTAATTGTACATGCGGCCAAAGCCGTCAAAAAGTGTAAAATTGATGGTTCCGTTGGCGTTGTATCTTCTCGATTCGGCATTGATTAAAACGGTATTAGTCCCATTACTGAAAGTTGCCACGTTTTTGTTGTCACGGTCGTAGGTAGTAGAAGTAGTAGCTACAACTGTTGGCAAATAGCCTGAGTTGAGCAAACCCGCATTTTGATCGGCTATTTCCACGTTGTTTCTGGCTACTTGTACGCCGTAATTGTTTTCCAAAGTGATGTCTATGGCTTCTTCTTTAGAAAGAACGGCTTGTGCAAACAGACCGGCGTTTGACAGTAACAAAACTATGATGCTTGTTTTTTTAATGAATTTCATCCGCTTCTTGTTCAGCTTTAAGTTCAATAATTGCATTTTCCAATGCTTCGGGTGCTATTTTTTCGCCGGTGACCAACCAGTGAATAAATCTTTTCAAATTGTTGTTGGCTGCCAAAAACACAGGCAACAAGAAAAGTGTCAGGAACGTGGCCAATCCTATACCGTAGGAAATAGAAATGGCCATGGGTTTTAAAAATTGTGCTTGGCGACTTTCCTCCAACAGTAGGGGCGCCATACCAGCTATCGTGGTAACCGATGTTAGGAATATGGCTCTAAAACGGCTCTTGCCTGCTTCTATAACAGCTTGCTCGAAAGGCATACCATCGCGCAACATGGAGTTGAATTTGTCTATCAATACCAATCCGTCATTGACCATGATACCAACCAATGCGATGATGCCGAGCCAAGAAATCATGTTGACCGGAAAACCACTGAAATAATGGCCCCATGCCACTGCAATGACACTAAAAGGCACGAGCATAAACAGTATAATAGGTTGGCTCAAAGATCGGAAGGTGAAAGCAATCACGACAAAAATCAAGAAGAACACAATGGGAGCAATTTGTTTTGCCGAATTCTGAATCTTATTGG
This sequence comes from Flavobacteriaceae bacterium, assembly GCA_032251335.1. Taxonomy (GTDB): domain Bacteria; phylum Bacteroidota; class Bacteroidia; order Flavobacteriales; family Flavobacteriaceae; genus UM-FILTER-40-17. The sequence goes on from JAVVDW010000024.1 coordinate 20,157, forward strand.
CTTCTCTATTTTGACCCTCAAAAGAGGCCGTCACCGAAGGATGTCTTTGCAAAATTGCCGGTACAATATTGTCTCTGATGTCATTCATAATATCGGAAGAACTCGAATTCGGATTTTCCAGGTCTGCATTCAATTGTATTTCCCTTCTGTTGTCTAAGTGATTTATGGCAACCTCTCCTCTCACAATTTCGTATTCTCCAATTTCTTTGAAAGGCACCCTGTCGCCCGTAGGCGTGACGATGCGCATTTCATCGAGATCATTGATGGTAGATCTGTTTTCTCTGTCATACCGCACCCAAACACGAATTTCATCTTGACCGCGTTGGAGGCGCTGCGCTTGAAAACCGAAAAATCCGTTTCGGATCTGGGCCATCACAGATTGGTAATTGAGCCCTAACAAATAAGCACTTTCATTGAGTTTGATCCTAATTTCTTTGATACCGGACGGATCGTTGTCCACCACGTCTTTGAGCTTGGGGTTTTCTTTCATGGCTGCCTTGAGTTCTACTTTGGCAGATTTCAGTTGCTCGATGTCACTTCCTAATAAGGAAATAGAAATTGGGCTTCCACCAAAGTTACCGCCAAAGCCAAAGGTGAGGTTTTCCACACCGTAAACAGGGCCTACGGCATCGCGTACGGCATTGGTAATCACGAAAGATTCCAAATCGCGCTCTTCTCCGGGCAACAGGTTGATGGTGAGGCTGGCATTGGCCGACCCCGGTCCCACACGTTTGATGATGTTTTCGATAACCGGTTTGTGTCCTGTTTGCTTTTCTGTCAATCCTTGGTTTACAGACCAAGCTTTTTCTTCAATCATGCTGATGATTGAGTCTGTTGTTCTGGCTGAGGTGCCCTCGGGCATGGCAAGTGTGACACTGATTCTGTCACTGGCAATACGCGGAAAGAGCGACTGACCAATAATACCCCCTTGCATGGAAGCAATGGTGAGTATCAGCATGGCGGCAAAAGAAGCGAAAAATATAAACTTGTGGTTCATCACCCAAGTAATAGACGGGGTATAAAACTTGTCACGCATTTTGTTCATCAGCCAATCGCCGCCTTTATTGATGAATTTTATTTTTTCAAAAAACAGCGCCATCCCCTTTTTGGGTTTGCCATCGTCTTTTAGCATGGCTTTGGAATGTGCCATGTGTGCCGGTAAAATCAGCAACGCCTCTATGAGTGAAATGAGCAAGGTGATGATAACTACTTTTGAAACTTCTCCAAAAAAGTCACCGATACGACCATCAATAAATATAAAGATACTAAAGGCAAGAACGGTTGTCAAAATAGCCGAAACGATAGGCGGAATTACCTCAAGTGTACCGTCTATAGCGGCGCGAACACGTGATTTACCGCGCTCGTAGTGCTGATAGATGTTTTCGGCAACCACGATGCCGTCATCCACCAAAATACCGATAACGACAATCATCCCGAAAAGGGATAACAAATTGATGGTAATATCTAATTGATTGGCAAAAATAAACATTCCGAAAAATGAAAGCGGAATACCTACTGCGACCCAAAAAGCCAAACGAATGTTGAGAAATACTGCGAGAAACAAAAGCACTAAGGCAATGCCCATAGCAGCATTTTCTAAGAGCAGTTGTGTTCTCTGATTCAGCGTAATAGACGAATCGTTGACAATATCAACGCGAACATTGTTGTATTTCTGGTTGAATTCTGACACGTAATTTCTGACGGTTTCTGCCGTAGAAATGAGGTCTTCTTCGTTGGTATTGCTAATGCTTACGTTGACGGAAATATTCCCGTTAAAATAACTGGCATTGGGGGTTTCTGCAAAGCGATTTCTGACGACCGCCACATCCTCAAGCGTAACAGTTCGTCCCGATGCATCGGCACGCACAACCGTGTTGAGTATTTCATCGGCATAATAGGCCCTGTTGTTGGCCCGGATCAAATATTCTTCGGCAGAGGTTTTGATATTCCCTCCGGTAATGAGAATATTGTTTTGAGAAACTGCCTGAGCTACTTCCTGAAAGGTGAGGTTGTAAGCCAGCAAATCGGATTCTCGAACGGCTACTTCAATTTCTTCATCCGGATAACCGGTAATTTCGACTTGAGAAATGCCCTCCATGGCACGCATGTCGTTTTCAATCTGTCGGGTGATTTGTTTGAGTACGGCCAAATCTACGCCTTCGCCACTTACGGCAAAACTAATGGTTTGCCTGACGGTTTCTTGCTTGGCTACCACCAGAGGCTCCATACCCACCGGATAGGACGGCACCCTGTCAACTGCGTTTTTTACTTCCTGCAAAATCACATCTACATTTTCGCCTTTGAAAATTTCGATGGTGATGGTACCTGAGTTTTCTCTGGAAACCGAAGTGACTCTTTCCAAACCCACCAAGCCTTTGAGGTTGTCTTCAATTTTGAGAATGACACCCTCTTCTACTTCTTGGGGAGACGCACCCGGAAAAGCCACATTAATGGTAATGATGCGGGAGTCTATCAACGGGAAAAAAGATGACCGCATAGACATGAAGCCAAGCGTTCCGAAAATCAGGAAAAAGAGAATAAAGACATTTACCGCAACGGGATACTTTATAAAATATGAAATGATTTTTTCCATGAATCTGGGTTGTTTTTAATTTTTGGCCACTACTTCTACAAGCATGCCTTTATACGCTCCGGGGATGTTACGGGTTACCAAATGTGTGCCGTTTGGAATGCCTTGAATAATTACTTCTTTGTCTCCAAAAAAGCTGGGCGATACTTCTATGAGGTCTAAGATGGAGTCTTTTACCACATATAATTGGCGGTCGTCTAAGAGTAAGGTTCGGGGTACTTGAATGGCGTTTTCAATATTTTGGGCAGCAATGTTTGCTTCCATATACATGCCTTCTTTGAGTTCGGGACTTTTCACTTGTATAAATGCACTCACAGTCTGCGTGGCTTGATCTACCCGACCGTTTATGCGAACGACTTCACCTTCCACTACCAAGGTTTTGTTGATGTTGTTGAGCTGTACTTTCTTCCCGATTCGAAGCAAATCACTAAAAGTTTTACTCACAGAGACTTGCAACTCATAAACGTTGGGGTCTATAAATTCTCCTAGCTTTTGACCGTTTCTCACCAAAGTACCTTCTGTAACTAAAGCTTCAGTAAGAATTCCCGAAAAAGGTGCGCGAATGGTAAATTTAGAAAGTCTTTCTTCTAAATTTTTGACATTGTAAAAAGTGGTGATGATATTGCGTCCGGCCAGAAAAAACCGCTCTTTGTCCGATTCAATTTGCGGGAGTGCAGGGGTGGTTTTGGTGATGTCAAAATTGTTGAGGTATTGCTGCCACTTGTCTGAAATCTCAGGAAAATCTAATTTGAGATCCGGCATTATAGAGGCAATCAAGTTGAACAAATTGCTTTTTTGGGCCTGAACAGACGCATAAAACTCACTTGCGTCTAAAGAAAGTAAAACCTCTCCGGTGTTGTATTTTTGCCCTTCTCTAAACATCTTGCCTTTGGACTGTAAAATACCTTGTACCTCTGCAAAAAGTTCTACTTTTCTAAGTGCTGTGAGGTTTCCATTGGCAGAAATCACTACCGGCACTACCGTGTTCTGCACGGTATCTATATAGGCTCTCTGTACAATCTTCGGAACTTCCTTTACGGGCTCGTTTCGGCTGTCTATAATGTACTTGCCAAAGAAGACAGCCCCTAAGAGAATGATAACGCCAATAGAAATGTTTATGATTTTACGCATGTTTTGAGATTAATTTAGTCGGTATATTTTAATAAATTCGTTTCTAGTGTCTTGAGTGTTTCTATGGTTTGTTCCAATGATTTTCTTGGGATTCCTTTTTGAAGAACATCGATTAAATTCTGCATGATGGGCAATGTTTTTTCAAACAACTGCCTTCCTTTGTCTTCAATAAAAATCAAATTGATTCTTCTGTCGTATTCACAATTTTCGCGACGTATCAGTGCATTTTTTTCCATATTGTTAATCAACCGCGTCATCGATGTTTTGTCGCGACTTGTGATAAACGCCAAATCATTTTGGATAAGACCATCTTTTTGATACAGATATTTTAAAACAATCCATTGCTCCTTGGACAAGTTGATATTTTGCTCCCGGAACTTCTTATTAGACAAATAAGTGAACTCAAGGTTTAACCGACCTACCCAAGGAAGTATCGTATCGTTAAAATCAATTAAAATCAAAGCAGATACAATTAAGTTTAATTTTGGGCAAAAATAATTAAACACCAAATAGTTGTATCTACAACCATAGTTAAATTAATGCTAAATGTTTTTGAGACATTTTGCCGGCTTCAACAGGTATTTCCTTACCTTTGTGGCATGCAAAAAGATACGCTTTCAGCTGTAGAAAAAGGGCTGATGCTTCCTTTGATGGAGGCTTTTTACACTGTACAAGGAGAAGGATTCCACACAGGTACGCCTTCCTATTTTATCCGCATTGGCGGATGCGATGTGGGTTGCCATTGGTGTGATGTGAAAGAAAGTTGGAATCCGAAGATTCACCCGGCTACCGATACAAACGAAATTGTAAACGAGGCACTCAAATTTTCAAAAACCATCGTGGTTACAGGCGGGGAACCTCTGACTTGGGACATGACGGTTTTGACACATGCACTTAAAGCAAAAGATGCCAGAATCCATATTGAAACCTCGGGTGCTTATCCGATGACTGGTGTTTGGGATTGGATATGCTTATCTCCTAAAAAAAACAAGTTGCCCGTCGCCGAAATTTATCCCAAGGCAGACGAACTCAAGGTGATTGTTTACAACCATCACGATTTTGAATTTGCAGAGGAACACGCCCGTCACGTGCGGCCCGGTTGTCAATTGTTCCTACAACCCGAATGGAGCCGACGCGAAAAAATGATGCCTGCAATTGTAGATTATGTGATGAAAAATCCGAAATGGCGCATATCGCTTCAAACCCATAAATATCTGAATATTCCTTAGGCTTTGGTCAAGGTCAACCGCGCCAAATAATCAAAATGTTCGCCTTCCAGCACGAGTTCGCAGTTTAGCCCGTTGGCGTGCGCGGCATTTTGCAAAGTATTGTAGTCGATGTAAAGCCAGTCGAACGGTTTTTCGGTTTCGCCTTTGTAGGAAACCGTGTATTTAACCTCGCCGTAATATTCGGTGTCGCCCGGTATCCATTTGCCGCCGTCCTCGTCTTCGTCAAACATATAAATGATATCGGAAGAGTCCAGTAAAATCTGGCCGTTTTCGTTCAATAAAGACTTTAGATGTGTCAAAAATTTGGAAATATGTTTCAATTTTCCGCACATGCCCGCACCGTTCATCAACAGCAAAACGGTGTCGTATTTTTCACCCGAAAGTTTCATCACATCCTGCACTTTGGCATCAATGACACCTCTGAGTTGGCAGACTTTCACTGCATTTTCAGATAAATCGATTGCTGTTACTTCCAAATTTTTCACATCTTGCAAATAGAGACTGTGGCTACCCGCGCCGCAACCGACATCCAACACGCTTCCGAAAGCCAACTGTAACGCCTTTTGTTCCAAAACCGGCATTTCATTAAAAGACCTGAACAAATAACTAACTTCCAACACATCTTCTTCGGAAATAGATGTTTCCGTAACGAGGTTCTCGGGCAGGTTGCCCGTTTGATAATCCAACATGGCTTTTCCGAATAGGTCTTTCATGGTTGATTTTTAAATCACAAAGGTAAAACAGTTGACAACATTTTCATCCTCATAAAGTTCTATCCCAAAATGTTTTTACAATTCCGTACTTTCGTGGCTTACTTTTATGTCGATTTTATATGAAAACGTTCTTCAGAAATATCTCTTTAGCCATTTGCCTGCTTTTTTTCACCCTATCAGTGCATGCACAAGCGCAAAGCAACCAAGATACACTCAGGGCTCGTGTTTTGAAAACACTTGATGATTTGCGCGAATTTATAGCCATCCCAAACGATGCTACCAAGCCCGACGACATTCAGGCAAACCTGCGTTGGCTCACCAGAAAATTTTCGGCTTTGGGTTTTAATACCACCGTTTTGCAAACCGAAACGGTTCCTTCTTTTTTTGCCACCACACCGCAAAAACCCGATTTGCCGACGGTTCTTTTTTATATGCATCTTGACGGGCAAGCCGTGGATCCTGCTAAGTGGCAACAGGAAAATCCTTATAAAATAGTTCTGAAAAAACCAACGGAAAACGGATTTGAAGAAATGCCTTTCGAGCGTCTCAACAGTGAAATAAACAAAGAATGGCGGGTTTTTGGCCGATCCGTTTCTGACGACAAAGGCCCTATCGTTATGTTTATCAATGCTTTGGAATGGATTCGACAATCCAACATAAGCATTCCGTACAATATCAAAGTCATCCTCGACGGCGAAGAAGAGCAAAGCAGCCCGAGTTTGGCAAATCTCGTAAAAACTTACAAGGATTTGCTGGAGGCAGACGTACTCATCATCAACGACGGCCCCATGCACGAATCGCAACAGCCCACTTTGGTTTTTGGCGCGCGTGGCATCACTACAGTAACCATGACGGCTTACGGCCCATATAAACCCTTGCACAGCGGCCATTACGGCAACTATATTCCCAATCCTAATTTTATTATGGCGCGCGCCCTGGCTTCGCTCAAGGACAAAAACGGCAAAGTGCTTATTCCGGGTTTTTATGACGGCATCACGCTCGATGATGAAACCAAGGCGCTTCTCCAAGAATTCCCCGTCAACCCGGCAAAAATGTTGACCGATTTGGGCGTGGCCAAACCCGAAACCGTGGGCGACACCTATCAGGAATCCCTGCAATTCCCATCGCTCAACGTACGCGGCATGCAGTCGGCTTGGGTAGGAAACGACGCCCGAACAGTAGTACCCGATAAAACCATTGCGGAAATTGACATCCGTTTGGTGCCCGAATCTGACGGACAAAGGCTGTTAGACCTTTTCAAAAAACACTTGCAAGACCAAGGTTTTTACCTCACCCCAAACGAACCCAACGCCGAAGAAAGACAAAAATATTCGGACATCATCCGCTTCGAAACGGGTGGCATCATGAAGGCGTTTCGCACGCCCATCGAAAATCCTTTCACCGCATGGTTGACCCGGGTATTGAACCCGCATTCCGAGGAGAAAGTCATCAAAATACGTATTTCGGGTGGCACCGTGCCCATTGCACCTTTTGTAAACGAGTTGAAAATCCCTGCCATCACCCTACCGATGGTGAATCCGGACAACAACCAGCACAGCCCGAACGAAAATCTTAAGTTGGAAAATGTGTATTTTGGCGTGCAGACTTTTTACCAATTGCTTCAGACAAAAATTTAATATTACGACAAAAGCTTAATATATTCACCCATGAAACCCTCATTGAGAGCGTTATTACAACCTAACTAATCGCCTCAACAGAAGTAGATGAATAAATCAAAGGCTTTTTTTGGTGACTTCAATTTTTTACTTAACTACACAATGTGCTTAAAAAAAATGTTTAATTTAAATTTATTCGCGTGAGATATTGTTCATTGATATTGTTATTGATTGGTATTTCTACCGGTGCACAAGAACGTTACCGGGACGATTTATTCACTTCAACCCCCGCATTGACGCTTGAATATGCCGTGAAGGACAAACAGTCTTTAAAACTCGATCTGTACCAACCCAAAGAAGATACGCTGAGGAAGAGACCATTAATTGTGTACATGCACGGCGGTGGCTTTTCGGGTGGCAAGCGCGACGACAAAGCCGAGGTAAATTTTGCGCGCATTTCTGCTCGAAAAGGCTATGTTTTTGCCTCTATTTCGTATCGGCTCACCCGAAAGGGAAAAAGTTTTAACTGTACCACGCCGTTGGCAGAAAAAATGGAAACTTTTCGTTTGGCTGCCGAAGATGTCTTGGATGCCGTCCAATTTTTACTCAGAAACGATTCTCTGTACGGCATAGACAAAACAAGGGTGATTTTGGGCGGTAGCAGTGCCGGTGCGGAAGGCGTTTTGTCGGCCGTTTACAACGACGATTTTTTATTTAACAACCGTTTTGCTTACAAAAACTTTGAACCGGCAGCCGTGATTTCCTTTGGAGGCGCCATACCGGACGAGCGGTATTTGGTGGCAAGCAATGCCGTGCCCGGCGTTTTTTTTCACGGCATGCAAGATGATTTGGTGCCTTATAAAGCCGCTTCACATCACTATTGTGGCGAAGACGAACCAGGCTATTTCATTTTAAACGGCTCGCGAACGCTTGCCGACAAACTCAAAACTTTAGACAAAAGCTATATGATTTGTTCTTTTAAAAATTTAGGACACGAAGCGGCCAACATTCCTTTCGAATTTTTGGATGATGTTTTTCATTTTTTAAAAACCGTTGTAGTAGATCAAGAATTTTTTCAGGCAGAGTTTGTTCAGAATTATAAAGGGAAGCCTTAGCGCACCTTTAAATTTGTATAACCTTGGATAGTTAAACTGCCTGTAAAAATCGAAAAATAATAAAATTAAAGGCAGGAAAATAAAATAATTGATAGTGCATGCATCTGGAAATTTTTTTTTAACATTTTTTTGTTCTTTAAAAGATTGGTAAAGTCGGACAGAACACACGATTTAACAAATATTTAACTCAATATATTTGGCTAATTAATTAGGGGGGGGGGTACTTTTGGATTCAAACTTTTTATTAACCCCAAAATTTTTTATCATTATGAAAAAATTAATTGTATTAATCGGGTTGGTTTTACTTGTTCCAGTAAGCACTGGATTTGCATCAAACACGAAAAACAAAACTCTTGAAGGAGATTTTTTTTCTTGTGATCGGGTAGTGATTTTCATGGATGGAGACGATTTTTTCTTCCAGTATGTAGTTCCCTTTCCTGATGGTAGTTCAAGTTGTGGTGTGTTTGTCAAACAAATTTGAGCTAAATCCAGCTTAGATTAAATCTCAAACATTGAGAAACTACCCGAAAAATTGCAACTTATTTTGTCGGTGATTTGGGTAGTTTTTTAATTTTCATGAAATTTACAAATGAAATTTACATTATATATCTTATTAACCTTGCTGGTAAACACAGTAGGCTACAGCCAAAATGTTTTGGCTAAGGTTACATATTTTTTTGAAAAAAATGTAGGAACAGGGCCTTTGGTTACTGAAGCAGAACTTTTTATAAACAATGAAAGTTCCGATTTCATTTGGTCAAATTTCAAAAGAACAAGACCCTTTAAGCCCGAAGATTTTGGCCTTCCACCGGGTACACCGATTACCGTGATGAACGCTGAAAAAAAAGTTGATGTTTTTAATATCTATACTGATTTTAAGAATAACAAACTTTATGAAACCGATAATCTTGTCGGACAGAGATATATT
>JAVVDW010000025.1:0-29220 GCA_032251335.1 Flavobacteriaceae bacterium
CTGGGTTTTCTCTATCACAACGGCTACGGTGTTGTCAAAGACTACACACAAGCAAAAGCTTGGTATGAAAAAGCTGCCGATAAAGGAAGTGCTTGGGCCATGCGCAACTTAGGTTTGCTGTATGACAATGGATCGGGCGTATCGTACAATTGGGCAGAGGCTGTAAAATGGTATCGAAAAGCATCAGACAAAGGCGAAAAAACAGCCACCAGGCTTTTGGGCGAATTTTATCTATTTGGTGTAGGTGGAGTGTCCAAAGACGTCGCCTATGCTAAGCAGCTTTTTCAAAAAGCAGCAAACGAAGGCGATCAAATTGCTAAAGACCATCTGAAAGTATTGGGGGATATTGAAAAAAAGAACTATTTCAGACCGATAGATTCCCAATTGGGCAACAGTTTATATTTGACCGTAGGTGAATTGAACGAAGAAATGGCGCTCCTTCCAGCCTTGGTTGACCAACACGACAACTCGTGGGTGTTTGAAGTAAACTATGCATTAGGAAAGTCTAAAAGCGTGAGAATTTGGCCTAATGATGCAGACGTGAATTACGACGATGAAATTACCTTCACCAATTACACCTCCTCTCCGCTTTTTACGCAAAGCTCCGGTTCGCATTCTTCGGGTGTTAGCATCAAGGGAGGCAGTTATGGACAACGTACCATTGGATATATTTATTACAGGGCTTTCTTCTACAACGACCTAAATGGCAGTGTTTTTGACGAAAAAGTGGTGATAAAAATTCCTTTTGCCGTATGCTGGTTACCCAGATAGCATCTTAAATAAACGAGAGCACCAACTTAGGACGCACACCCTATGACGGGCAGACAAATCAAACCAAAAAATTTGATAAATGGGATATTGCTGTACAAACCTGAATTGGAACATGCGTGGTGTAAAATGCCTTTACTGAAATAAGTAGAACTAATAAAGAGAAGAAACTAATGAAGATTTTTAAACACCACCACATCGGCAAACGACCATATCAAGAGGACGCTATGGGTCATCATCAAAATGCGTTTGTTGTCTGCGATGGTGTGGGCGGACATGGCAACGGGGATGTGGCCAGCAAAACCGTTTTAGATTTTATTCTAAGTAATTCCTCGCAAAAAGCGTTAGAAAGCATTCAAGATATTTCCGTTTTAATTGAAAATGCAAACCGCAAGCTCAACGAACTTTTAATTGAAAATCCTGAAAAAGAAAGGATGGGCACTACATTGGCGGGGATTTTCAAAGTGAAAGACGCATGGTTTTCAGTACATATAGGTGATAGCCGAATCTATGCCATCAGACCTCAAGAAAAAGTCTTTTGGCACACATGGGACCATTCTTTCGTTGCCAACTTGGTTAAAATGGGAGAAATCAGTCGCGAAACTGCTCGGAAGCATCCGCGTTCCAATGAAATTCAAAAAGCCATACTTGCCAATGGTGCCGGAAATGCAACAAAACCGGAGATACAACCCTTAGGCAATCTAAAAACCGGAGACCTCATCCTTATTTGTTCGGATGGCGTGACCGAAGCGTGGCCCGACGAAGCACTTATTGCGTTGCTTTGTGATACATCTATAAGTACTGAAGAAAAAGCCAACACAGTGTTTAATCAAAGTAGTACGCAGGCTTCAGACAACAATACGGCTTATTTGCTCGAAGTAACACCCGACGATGTAGTTTCGGCAAAAGAAAACCAGCCCGACATGAGCTGGCAGACTCTCAACTCGTTAACAACTGTAACCCATAGTCCGCCGCCTATGTTGGATAAGAAAAAACCGTGGTGGAAAGTGTTTTCAAAGTAATGCAAGCCCTCAGAAATAGAAAATCAATCGGCCATCACAAGGCCCTCAGTGTTTTCGAGCAAAGGCCACAATTTAGTGAATCCCAACAGGCCGTCCTGGGTTACTATTTGGTAAATAAATTCAAAGTTTTCGTTTTCCGTTTCCCAAAGTGTTGCCGTTAGCACTTGGATGTTGGTTTGGGGTTTGGCTTTGATAAAAGGTTCGAGGGTGTTGAGGTCGTTATAGAGTTGTAATGAACTTTTGACGGTGGCTTGAACGCCCACAAAATATTCGTTTTTGAGCGGAAATTTTCCCAAACTTAAAACCTTATGATTCAAAAACCACACATCGCGCCTGCTCCAAAAACCTTCACCCTTATCTGTATAAAGCGTTCCGTCTCCATTTACCGTAATCCACCCTTCCAAATGCCCTAAAAGGTGCAAGCGGTTATCTTGATAGCGAAAAATTTCATATTCATAATCGTCGCTGGGCCCTGAAGTGAATACAGCTATTTCTTTAAATTGGTCGGTGGTGTCTATGTCGATGAGGTAAAAACCTTCCATCCCAAAGTTTACTTTTTCAGTCAAATCGTTAACCTGCAACGAATATCCGTAATCTTCGTTTTCAATCAATTGAATGTTTTCGGAAATGCCATCGCCATCTAAGTCTTTCACGGCCTTAAACACGGCTTCTTCTTGGGCGTAGCTTTGTAAGTTTATCAAAACTATAATGAAGGTAAGGAATCGTTTCATAACTTTTATTTAAAAGAGATTTTGTAATAGGTTTGTTCCAAACTTTGTAACTTTTTGAGTATTAAATCTCTGTTTTTGGCCGACTTGACCCACTGTGGCAGGTTGGTAATCATTGAATATTTGTGCCTGTGGTCGTCTTCGCGCAGGGTGGCAGCAACATAGCCTCTAAGATACTGTAAATGTTTTAGATTGTACAACCACAAGGTATGGTTTTTTACCCCTATTTGCAGATAGATGTCCAAACCAAAATAGGGCTCTTTGGCGTGGTCTTTTTTATACCTGAACCATTGTGGCACATAGGCTTTTTCTCGCTTGCAGGTAGCGCAAGTCAGGCATACCGTTGGTGAAATTTCCTTTACGGGTTTTGACGAAAACACCATCGAACTGCCGCAATACCCACAAGGAATATTGACGAAAGCCTGATAATCGCCAAACCATTTTTGCCCCGCTGTGCTGACCAACCCACAATGTTTGCAACTCAAAACGGACTGTTTGGCTGAGGATGCCGATTTGTTTTCATTTTCAAAATGGGTTTCAACCTTGGCAACCTGCCTGCACAGCGGACAAACAACATAAATTAAATCGCTAAAAAAAACTGTCGGATAGGCCGGTTGGTCAAATCGTATCATTTTAGTTGTTCTTCAAATAATTTTGAAAATCTTCAAAATCTACCACCACTCTAAAGCCCAAATCTGCTTGATGGTTTTGCATTAAAAAAGGTTTTTGGCTGTTAACCTTTACGGCGCTTTCATCTTCCAAATAGCTTCCGCCCACTATCGTGGTTTCAAAGCCTTTTAGCTGTTGTTCCGTCCATTCCCACACATTGCCACACAGGGCGTATAGGCCTATTTCATTAGGTTGCATACAACTGATGCATTGGGGTTTGTCTGTTGAATAAACCACCCATTCGTTGGGTAAAGGCTGGTTGTATCTAAACGACTCTGACCCGTTACTTGCCGCGCGGGCAGCATATTGCCAGGCTTCTTTGGTGGGTAGTCTGAACTGCATTTGGTATTTTTGGGTCAACCAACCGCAGAATGCTATCACTTGGTCATAATTTACATTGACTACCGGCATCAAACCATTGCTCCAGAAGGGTTGTTGCGGCATCTCCGTATTTGTTTCTTTACAAAATTGTTCAAATATATGCACCTGCATCTCAAATTTGTACATATAAAAAGATGCTATTTCGTGCGTAGCAAGGGTGTCATAGGTTTTGGTTACCGCATTGTATTCTTTTTCAACAAAAGTACCGCCTTTCACCAGCGAAAAGTGCGCAGGAATGTTTAACTGGGCAACTGTTTTGACAGGACTACTACTTATGAGAATCCATAAAACGAAGAACTTAATCCGATGCATTGGCGATTTTTTTAAAGTATTGTTGAAGTTTTTTGAGTTTTCGTTGGGATAATTTCACCGGAAATTTAGGCACAAAAGGCGCATCGGTAAATTGTAATTCAAAATCGGAATCGGAGTACTGTTGCGATTCCCATAGGGCGTTGTCCAGGTAGTAATTGTTTTGTTTGGCGCAGTCCTTTTTTAACATCCAAAATCCCAAGTAAGGAAGCGCCGGTTCGAACCGGTCGGTGGCGCCAAAGGTAAATTGCAGCGTTGATAAATAGTCCACACAATTTAAAGGGATGGTAAGTTCAATTTTTTCAGTGATGAAACCGCCATATTCATTGAGTCGTTGCATATAAGAAAGAAAAAGCGTGTCTTTTTTGATGTTGACCTCAGGTGCATAAAAGGTGTAACTCAAAGTGTCTTGCGGTATCTTTTCATCGTATTCGTGATGCACAAAAGTGGTGTTGGCATAAAAACTTGCTTTCAGTAAATTCTCAAATTTTTCTTGGGCTGTTTGTTCCTTTTTTTGAGCAAACAAGAGCAGCGGCAAACAGCAAAAAATCAAGGAATACTTCATATAACTATCAACATTTTTATTCTTTTAATAAGGACAAATTACCCGGTTCTACATTCAGCAAATGCATCAAATCGAAAACCAAATCCGAATTTTGTTGGGGTACTTTATAGCCCACTGCCGACCAAGTTGTCACTTCTTGTTCCGGGTCAAAAGCGGAAACACAACAAAAAAATACTTCAGAGGTTTCTACGTCATAACTCAAGGCGGTATCTCCCGGAATATCCTGCCAGAGAAAAACCATTTCTTCCGTGTAAATACCCGCACTATTGGCCATTACCGATTGGTCTTCAAAAATTTGATTCAGCAGGGTATTTATTTTTTTTAGCAACAGTGCTTTTTTATACTCAACAGCATCCACAGCCACTCGAAAACCTACGTCTTGCCTGCGAGCAGCTGCCGAAATGGGCATAAAAACACCCGGCTGAACTTTTGTAGCGTCTTCAAAAAAACTGCCACCTGCCCAAAGGGTTTCTAGTCGTTCATCCTGTATGTTATAAAAAGTATCTACCGTATAAAAAGTAATTTTGTTGACCCATTCCCACACATTGCCCGCAGTGGCATACAAGCCCAAGTTGTTGGCTTGCATACAGGTGGTGCATTGGGGTTTTTCGTTGCTGTTGCCGGCATAGACTATTTGATTTGAATCGACTTCTGTAGATTCGCGTGGGTCAAAATCGCCTTCGCGGGCGGCATATTCCCATTCGTCCCATTCGGGTAAACGGAAAGGTATGCTGTATTTCTGGTAGAGCCAACGGCAATAATCGACCGCATCCTCATAGTTTACATTGACCACCGGCAGCTTTGGGTCGTCCCAACCCCAAGCCGGAGCGGGAGGCATCTCCCACCCTGTTTCTTTACAATAATCTTGAAAATCTTGAACGCTTACCTCGGTAGCACTCAGATAAAAATCTTTGATGTGATGAGTCAAATGGGTTTTGGTTGTTCCCGTAAGGCTGTCGTAAACCTGCCTTCCAAAATCTCCTCCCGGAATAAATTTCAGATCAAGTGGCAGGTTGTCTTGAGAAGAAACAATCTTCGGAAGCAGCAACAAACAGCTTACACAAAAAAGAAGCCTTCTTTTTATTTTGAAACATTTGAATATAGTTATGGAAAGATTCATCGTGGTGGTTTTAATCCGTACCTATTGTTTCGATGAGTTCTCTACCCTTTTTGGCATCGGCGATAGCCCCTAAAAAGGTGAGAAAGGTGATGCCGACAAAGGACAAAAAGTAAAGAATTTTTAATGCCAAGGTGCCTTTTAAAAAGGAATACAAAGCCCCAAAAGGAATCAAAATAAAAAACACCCGACTGCTGTTGTTGATACTATCGTAGCTAAAGGCACAAAAGCCCATAAACACCCAAAAGGCAAAAAGGGCAAATAAACCAAACCCCAAACTTCTAAACGCCCATTTCAGCCATTTTTCTTTTAAGTCGGTCTCTGTTTTAAACTGCGCTGCCATTTGTTGGGTGCATTGATAGAAGTCGGAAAGTACTGCCTTTTCGGACTGAAAAACATTGCCACTAAAAGCATAACCGGGTGTTGAAAACTTGAGTACATATTCACTGGAAAGGTTGATTTTTTGGCTCAACACAGCAGATGGGTCAATACGCAGCAAATCGAACTGGTATGAGAGGAGTCCTTTTTTGTAATGGTATATTACCACCGCAAAATAGAAGTCTGCATATAAAACCGCCGATTTGAAATTTTTGACTTTGATGGGTTTTTCGTTTACTTTTAAATCATCTGCCTGCAACACGCCACGAAACTCGATACCTTCTTGTTGTTCAATCGCCGCTTTCAAGGTGTTGAAAATGGCCTGCTTTTCTGAGGTGTTTGCGAAATTTTGGAGGGGGATGGTTTGCATTTAAAAATATTTGTTTAGGGTCAAGTTAACTGTTTTATAAAGGCCTGTCTGATAACCATAAAACCCAAGTACTCATAACCTTTTCAGCAGCTTTTTGGACATTGTAACCATATACCGCCGCAAGTTTTATATATTGTCCTGGACTGCATTTATAGGACTCATAAACCACAGATATCTTACCATCTAATGCAGCATCAACATAGGCTTTCGGCAATTGTATATAATATGAACGTGTTTCTGGAGATGTACCAATACAAGGTTGATAAATGCTATTAATTTCTAAAAATCCGTATAAAGGTTTATCTTGATAGGGTGTATAAACAGAAACTTTGATTCCTTTTTGTTTATCGAGCCTAGCAAAATCATCAGTTTTTAAATTTAAAGAGTTTATGTTTGACCATTCATGTGTTTGAATATTTATTCCTGTTAAATCATAGTTTTTGCCATACTCCCATTTAAAACTACCATCTTCTGCTTCTATAACAACACCTTCTGTTCCAATAGTTATGGGATTTTTTAAAATTTTAGCATAAGGGCTAAACTTTGGTGAGCATGATGAAAATACCAATAATAAAAGCAGTACATAAATTAGTCTCATAAATATTTGATTTAGTTATTTATAAATTGGAATTTTAAAAAGTTGAGGGACAAAATCTTATTTACAAAGGCCTATCTGATAACCATAGTGCCCAAGAAGAATAGCCATGTTTGGTAGTTCCCTTTGATCCGTTTGAATAATATCCGCTGATACACATATATGATTCATACATTACTGATATTTTTCCCCCTTCTGCTGCCCTTACGTAATTTTCAGGAACTTGAATATAGTAAGATCGGGTTTCGGGTGTTTTATCCTTACACTCAGTGATGATTTTACTGATTTGAAGATAACCATACATAGGCTCATCTTTATATGGGGTTGTAACGATTACTTTCTTAGCGTTTGATTCATTAACTTTATCAAAACCACCGGTACTTAAAGCAAGTGCTGCATTATTTGTGTACCAATTAAAAAAAGGGTAATCTGCAGGCACCTGATACTCATTCCCGTACTCCCACTTAAAACTACTGTCAACGGCTTCAATGATGAGGCCTTTAGTTCCTACAGCCAATGTCTTGTTGGGTACTTTATCGTAAAAATTATATTTGGGTGCCACTGCACACCCTAAAACTGAAAAAGTTAACAAAAGTAAAATCAATTTTTTCATAATGTTAGTTTTAAATGATTGAATTAATAAAGAATAAGCATATTGTTAGATTTATATAATTTACCACGGAAATAGTATAGTACATC
This sequence comes from Flavobacteriaceae bacterium, assembly GCA_032251335.1. Lineage (GTDB taxonomy): Bacteria > Bacteroidota > Bacteroidia > Flavobacteriales > Flavobacteriaceae > UM-FILTER-40-17. The sequence goes on from JAVVDW010000025.1 coordinate 7,602, forward strand.
TGCATTGGGATTGGCGTTTTTTATGGAAAACCCGTTTTGTTCTTTGAGTTTTACACAAATGAGTTCTGTCATATCTCCACCCAATTTACGGTCTTCCACATCACCGCCCAGTTTGCGATTTTCCACATCACCACCCAGTTTGCGGTTTTCTACATCACCACCCAGTTCGCGGTTTTCAACATCACCACCTAGTTTGCGGTTTTCTACATCACCACCCAGTTTGCGGTTTTCTACATCACCACCTAGTTTGCGGTTTTCTACATCACCACCCAGTTTGCGGTCATCAACATCACCACCTAGTTTGCGGTTTTCAACATCACCACCCAGTTTACGGTTTTCAACATCACCACCCAGTTTACGGTTTTCCATATCACCACCAAGTTTGCGGTTTTCCACATCGCCGCCGAGTTTACGATCTTCAATGTCTCCTGAAATCTTCCTTACATCCAAGCAATCCAAATCGGGCAGATATACCCTATTGGCAATGATAACCAAGGGCACTTCATATTTTAATGACAATGCCGAAATGGTTTTCTCATCATAGTCACCTATGTCTTTTAGAACATTCTGAGCCTGCATACCAAATGGGATGTAAGACGTCATTAAAATGAACAGAAATTTTATTATGACATTCATTTTTATTGCTTCACTAAATCTTCTCATAAAACCCGTTTGTTTCAGCCAAAAATTGAAAAACAATGTCTTGGTCATTAAACCACAAAACACCCATGGCTTGCGCATTGTCTCTTTGTGCACTGATAAGTGTTCCTTTTACATCATTGCTCAACGGCACACTCATATAGGTGATTTTGAGCGCATAACCTGTTTCATTTCCTCGTTTTGCCAATTGCAAGTCCCCGTTTTTATCAATCATGGCTTCCCAGATAAATGAAATCTGTTCATTTCCTGAGCGAAGTCCAACGCTCCACGTGCCCGTGCCGTCATCTTTAAAAGTCCAATGACAAGCATCGCAAACGTTGCTCACATATTTACCATAAAACTTTGTAGGCAATTCCTGTGCTTTCACATTTAAAGTGAAAAAGCACATTCCCACAACCAAAAAGAAGGTGAAGTGTAATTTTTTCATCGTATTTCGTTTAAAAGTTTTGACTTTTCAAAACTACTAAGCCCTTTTCATAAAAAAATACCGAAAACTTGGTATTTTTAACTTCATTTTACTTCTCAAATTTGCTGTATGACCCAACTCAAACCTATTGCCACCCTTTTTTTACTCTTATTCTTGAGTCCAAATTCCGTTTTTGCCCAATCCGACACCTTAAAAGTTGCAGGGCCAAACCTCCAAAACCTCTCAGAATATGTAACCTATTGGGTGGACAGCACCCAAACCGGCGGTTTAAAACATGCCTTAAAAAAGCTCGATGAAGGTGCGTTCAAAAAGTGGTCGCCTGCTGCGACCCTCAACCTCGGCACCAATCCTTACCCACTTTGGTGGCAGCTGAAAGTACAGCATACAGGCAATTCTCAACAAGATTATTGGTGGAGCATTTACACCCAAGCCGACAGCTTGTTTGTGTATCGCTTTACCGACAGCCTTTGGTTACCCACCGATACGCTCGTCTATAAAACCCACCTAGACGATAAAAAAATACGCGCACGCTTTCCGGTCATTCCCGTGAGCCTTAATGCCGGGGAAGGTCAACAATTGTTGGTCAAAATCATCAACCATCGATATACTCAAAATGCTTTTACCGATTTTACCACACCTGCACACAACCTCCTGTGGGAAAAGCGCTTCTATTTAAAAGTTGGTTTTTTCCTTGGGGCATTTTTATTGTTTGCCGTCGTTTCGCTCTTCCTGCACTTTTTTATGAAGATGCGCGCCTACCTCTTTTTTTCGGGCTATTTGGTCTGCGTGGTGGTGATGATGCTACACGAAGAGCTACTGCTCACAGTGGCCACGGACAAATGGGTTTATATACTTATCAAAGATCTGCACCCACTGCCTTTGTCGCTGGTAGCGCTTGGTCTGCATTATTTGGCCATCGCTTTTTTGTTGGACATCAAACGCTATGCGAACACTTGGGTTAGCATTTCTAAAAAAATTAACCTTATCATTTTTAGTTTTGGAGCAATCGCCGTTTTACTCTGTGCTGTTTTACCCGAGCAGATGACTTTTAAAAGTCCTATGTTTTTACTCCTATGGAATTTTTGTATCGTTTTGGTTTTCATCATGTTAGTTAATACACTGTTTATTTTCAGCTATTTGATGCATTTAAAGAAAAAAGGAATAGCAGGGTTGGTTTTGGGTCTATTTTTGGTCTATTTTAACGCTGCAGGTTATTTTCTCAATTACGCAGGCATCTTAAACTATTACCGCATCACTTACCCCAACTATTTTTATTGGATTGTTAGCTTGGAATTTATCCTATTGGGGATTTTTCTGGCTTGGCGATACAACAAAACCCTCAAACAAAATATCAAACTCCTCGAGGAAAAAAACCAAGTCGAAGAACTCGCTCATCTGAGAACACTTTCGGTGTTAGAAGACGAGCGAAAGCAAATAGCCCGTAACCTCCACGATGATTTGGGGACTACCATTAGCGCCGTAAAGTTGATTGTGAGTAACAATTACAAAAAAGACCAGCAACTCTCCGAGATGATTAACCGAGCTACTCTAGAAATAAAAGATTTCTACAAAAAGATAGCCGGCATGGGCAACGAGCTTCTCTCTTTAAAAGAAAGCTTGAGCCTAAAGGTTGCAGATGCGGAGAAACTGAGTAATATTAAAATTGAATATATATTTTCGGGTGATGAGCCCATTTTGGAAACTCCTCTAAAAGATTCTTTACTGCGCATCGTAACCGAATTATTGAGCAATTTGGTGAAGCACAGCAAAGCAAAATCAGCCAGCCTTCAGCTCATCGTCGAACCCAAACAATTACAACTGCTGATTGAGGATGATGGTGTAGGATTTGACACCCGAAAAAACACGAACAGCATGGGAATATACAACATCTATAGCCGAGCAGAACGCTGGGGCGGAAACGTCTATTTTTCTTCAAATCATAAAGGAACTGTTTGTATTGTCAACATTCCATTAAAAAATACATCTCTATGAAACATACCATAGCCATAGTGGACGATCACAGCCTTTTTGCAGATGGCTTAGAGCGAATTTTGCAAGAACATAAGAATTTTGAAATTGTTGCAAAATGTACTTCTGCAGAAGATTTTGAAGTGACACTTAATCATAAAATACCCCAGTTGGTTTTGCTGGATATCAGGATGAAAGGTCAAAATGGTTTGGATTTTTGCAAAGCAGTAAAGCAAAAATTTCCTTCTATAAAAGTAATCATCATATCGATGTTTGAAGCGTCAGAAGTCATAGAAAAAGTAAGACTTGCCGGTGCCGACGGTTATTTGCACAAATCTACAGACGCGGAATTGATGCGATCCACCATCTTAGATGTACTTAACGGACACCAAGTGTTTCTAATGGCTGCTGAGGTAAAAGAATATCCGGAAAAAAATGCGCTCAGCAAACGCGAAAGGGAAATCCTGGGTCTTATCAAGAAAGGAATGAGTACGCAAGACATTTCCAAAACCCTATTTATCAGCCAGTACACCGTGGATACGCACAAGAGAAATATGATGAACAAACTTGGCGTAAATTCCCAAAGAGAACTCATCGTGTACGCTTTTGAAAATATGATTTGAAGATCTCTGCTATGTTTTTCAACCCATCACCGATTCAAAATCGCCCTGGATATTACAATCTTTTGAATTTCTGAAGTGCCTTCATATATCTGAGTAATCTTGGCATCGCGCATCAAACGTTCTACGTGGTAATCTTTTACATATCCGTTTCCGCCAAAAATTTGCACCGCTTCCACGGTTACTTCCATAGCCACTTGTGAGGCATATAGTTTGGCCATAGCACCGGACAAAGTGTAGTCCTTGTTTTCGTCTTTATCCTTGGCCGCCCGATACACCAACATACGCGCCGCTTCAATCTTGGTGTGCATGTCTGCCAACTTAAAGGCAATCGCCTGATGGTTGCAAATTTCCGTGCCAAAAGCTTTTCGCTCTTTGGAGTAGGCAAGCGCCATTTCATAAGCACCGGCTGCTATGCCAAGCGCTTGGGCAGCAATCCCGATGCGTCCGCCGGTAAGGGTCTTCATCGCAAATTTAAAACCAAAGCCGTCTTCCCCAATTCTGTTTTCTTTGGGCACTTTTACGTCGTTAAACTGTAATGAATGTGTGTCTGAACCGCGAATACCGAGTTTGTTCTCTTTAGGACCGATTTGAAAACCATCCCAACCTTTTTCTACAATAAAAGCGTTAATGCCTTTATGTTTCTTTTCGGGATGGGTTTGCGCTATCACCAAATAAATACCGGCCGTACCGCCGTTGGTAATCCAGTTTTTGGTGCCGTTCAACACATAGTGATCTTCTTTCTCTATAGCTGTGGTTTTTTGGCTGGTGGCATCGCTGCCTGCTTCGGGTTCGGAAAGACAAAAGGCACCAATCTGCGCGCCCGAAGCGAGCTGTGTGAGGTATTTTTGTTTTTGCGCTTCCGTTCCGTAAGCATCTATTCCCCAGCAAACCAAAGAGTTGTTAACAGACATCACCACTGAGGCTGATGCGTCAATTTTAGAAATTTCCTCCATGGCCAGCACATAAGAAAGGGTGTCCATACCTCCTCCGCCATAAACCGGATTCGCCATCATACCTAAAAAGCCCAAAGCACCCATGCTAGCAATTTGTTCTTTAGGAAATTGTTGTTTTTCATCTCGATCAATCACCCCGGGCAAAAGATCGCTTTTAGCAAACTCCGCAGCAGTTTGCTTGATGAGTTGCTGTTCTTCAGTAAGATTAAATTCCATAAAAAATTGTATTTGTTTGCCCTCCAAAAATACAAAATTCTATGCGTGCATAGTAATTTTATCTGCATTATTTTATTAAAAAAATAAGCATCAGTGCATTACTAAAAAAATTGAATTTCTTCAAAACCCAAAACAAAATTCTATATTTGTGAAGCTAGTTATTACACGTCTGAAATGAAACCGAAGATTTTAAAACCACCCAACGCGATGGATCGTGTTTTTCTGAATTGAAACAAGACCCATAAAAATAACAAATACAAACAAATGAAAGATCTGCTTCGACTATACGAAGAAAAGAAACCCGAAATTGTATTTCACTGGAATGATTCCGAAACCGAAGCGGAAGGCTGGGTGGTCATCAATTCTTTGCGTGGCGGCGCTGCCGGAGGAGGCACGCGCATGCGCTTGGGGCTGAATGTAAACGAAGTGATGTCGCTGGCCAAAACCATGGAAGTAAAGTTTACCGTCTCCGGTCCTGCTATTGGCGGTGCCAAATCAGGCATCAATTTTGACCCGACGGATCCGCGCAAAGAAGGCGTCCTCAAACGCTGGTTTCAAGCGGTTTCTCCTTTGCTTAAAAGCTATTACGGCACCGGTGGTGATTTGAATGTAGATGAAATCCACGAGGTGATTCCCATCACGGAAACTTGTGGTGTTTGGCATCCGCAAGAAGGTGTTTTCAATGGACATTTCAAACCCACTGAAGCCGACAAAATCAACCGTATTGGGCAACTTCGCCAAGGCGTCATCAAAGTATTGGAAAACCCCAACTTTTCTCCGGATGTATCTAAAAAATATACGGTTGCCGATATGATAACCGGATATGGGGTGGCCGAATCTGTTCGCCATTTCTATGAACTAAACGGCAAATCGGTAAAGGGAAAACGCGCCATCGTACAAGGCTTTGGCAATGTTGGAGCTGCCGCGGCCTTTTATTTGTCTAAGATGGGTGCGCGCATTGTGGGGATTATCGACCACAGAGGTGGTATCATGAGCCCGGAAGGGCTGACATTTGAGCAGGTGAAAAATATTTTTTTAAACAAAAAATCCAATGCACTTTCGGACGAAAAACTAGTTCCGTTTGACGAAGCCAACGAACAAATATGGTCGCTTTCGGCAGAGATTTTTGCACCTTGCGCCGCTTCTCGCCTGATTCAGCAACAACAGGTTGAAAAAATGATGGCTGCCGGTTTGGAGCTGATTTCCTGTGGTGCCAATGTGCCTTTCGCAGATGATGAAATCTTTTTTGGTTCCATCATGGAATTCACGGACACGCGCCTAAGCCTGATTCCGGATTTTATAGCCAATTGTGGTATGGCTCGCGTTTTTGCTTACTTTATGGAACGAAAAGTGCAAATGACAGATGAAGCCATTTTTTTTGACACCTCAGAAACCATCAAAAAAAGTATTTTGCGTATCTTGGAGCGCAATAAAACAGGAAAAAACATCAGTGCAACCGCTTTTGAAATTGCTTTAAAACAATTATTATAACAACCCTCTAAATCTTAACTTATGGAAATTTTAGTTGTCGTCATTTTTATTTTAGGCTATCTGGCTATCACCCTAGAGCACAATCTAAAAATTGATAAACTTATCCCGGCTTTAGGCATGATGGCTTTGCTTTGGGCCATTATCGCACTCAACCATATGCAAGTGTTTGAAGTAAACACCGAACTCTTGGAACTGGAGCCCGCCGAGCTCGAAGGAACCTTGCTGCATCACTTAGGCAAGACCGCAGAGATCTTAATTTTCCTGATTGGTGCCATGACCATCGTTGAAATCATCGACTATTTCAACGGTTTTGAAACCATAAAAAACTTCATTAAAACCAAAAGCAAAAAGCGGTTGCTTTGGATTTTTGGCATCTTGGCATTCATCCTCTCAGCTATAATAGATAACCTCACGGCTACCATTGTATTGATAACCATACTTCAAAAAGTGATAAAAGACCGTGAACTGAGGCTTTGGTTTGCCGGTATGATTATCATCTCTGCCAATGCCGGCGGCGCTTGGTCTCCTATTGGAGACGTAACCACTACCATGTTGTGGATTGGTAAAAAAGTGAGTGCCGCACAACTCATTGAGCACGTGTTGGTGCCTTCCATTGTTTGTTTTGTTGTACCGGTATTCATCGCTACAAAAATGAAAATCTTCAAGGGGGAAATTGAACTGGAAGAAAATATTGAAACCGAACAGAAAACACCAAGTGGCGCCTTTATGCTGTATTTAGGCCTGTTGTCTATCGTTTTTGTACCCATTTTTAAAACCCTTACCCACTTGCCGCCCTATGTAGGTATGATGCTCTCTTTGGCTGTCGTTGCCACTTTTGCCGAAATCAAAAGCAGGCGTAAATTTTCAATGACTACCCACAATGGCGAGTCTGACGCACATGCACACCACAGCCCTGTACACCATTCATTGGGGAGAATTGAAATGCCCAGTATTTTATTTTTCTTGGGTATTTTGATGGCTGTTGCCGCCTTGGAATCTTTAGGACAGCTTTTTCACTTTGCCGAAGGACTTAACCAAACCATTCCCAACACGGATATCGTGGTTGGACTTTTGGGTGTGGGCTCTGCTGTGATAGACAATGTACCTCTGGTAGCAGCCAGTATGGGAATGTTCTCTCAGCCAATGGACGCACCTTTATGGCACTTTATTGCCTACTCTGCCGGAACCGGTGGCAGTATGCTGATTATTGGTTCAGCCGCCGGTGTGGTGGCAATGGGCATGGAAAAAATTGATTTTTTCTGGTATCTTAAAAAAATAGCCGGTCTGGCCTTTATCGGCTTCTTTGCGGGTGGCGTCGCTTTTGTGTTGATCCGCGATTTTATTTTAAACGCTACACCATAATTTTTTAAGATTTTCAGAGTTATCATTTCCTAAACAACACACATAATGCTACAAGATTTGGCTCAAGAAGGACTTGAAAACGAAGTCGTTCAAGAAAAGACTTTATCTATATTAGAACTCATTTTTAACGGTGGCATGGCCAGTACCATCATCATAGGCGTGTTGGCAGTACTCTTGGCCGTGGCACTTTTTATCTACTTTGAACGCGTTTTTGCTTTAAAAGCAGCCTCCAAAATCGATAAAAATTTCATGAGTCAAATCAAAGAAAAGATACAAGCCGGCAAGTTGGAAGATGCCAAAGTGCTTTGCGCCAAAAATGATTCGCCCATTGCCAGACTAACTGAAAAAGGAATCTCTCGAATTGGCAAGCCTCTGGAAGACATCAACAAAGCTATTGAAAACGCGGGCACGCTAGAGGTGTACAAACTCGAAAAAAACGTCAGTGTTTTGGCCACCGTAGCCGGTGCAGCACCTATGATTGGTTTCTTGGGAACGGTGATTGGCATGATTTTGGCCTTTCACCAAATGGCAACCAGCGGCGGACAGGCAGAAATGGGCCTGTTGGCCAGTGGAATTTATACGGCTATGACCACCACCGTTGCCGGTCTTATAGTCGGGATTATCGCCTATATTGGTTACAACCATTTGGTGGTCAAAACTGACAAAATTGTACACGGTATGGAAGCCAATGCTGTCGAATTTCTCGATTTGCTGGACCAACCTTATTAATTTCGTATATGAAACTGAAGGGAAGAAACAAAGTGAGTCCGGATTTCAGCATGTCATCTATGACGGATATTGTTTTTCTGCTACTCGTATTTTTTATGTTGACAGCAAATGCACCAAATGCTTTAGATTTATTACTTCCAAAAGCCAAAGGAAAATCGACCAACAAACAAAATGTATCGGTCAGCATCAACAAAAAAATGGAATACTTTATCGATAGCAAAAAAGTAAATCAAACAGAGATTGAAGGCTTGTTGATTCAAAAAGTAGGGAAAGAAGACAGCCCGACCGTCATTTTGCGTGTAGAAGAGGGCGTTCCTATTGAAAGAGCCGTAGAAGTGATGGATATTGCAAACAGAAATAATTTTAAAATGATATTGGCCGTGAGGCCACAGTGATGTCAATACTCAAAACAAATTCGGAACGAAAGTCCTTTGCGGTCACCACCGTACTGATGTTGTTGCTTTTTTTATTGATGTTCTTTTTTGGACTTCACTACCTGATTCCGCCTCCCGAAAGTGGCATCGCCGTCAATTTTGGCACATCAGAAACCGGATCGGGTCCTGTGCAAACGGCCACCCCTATTCCTGAAAAAATACAGGAACAACCCAAAGCGGTATCACCACCGGTTTCTGAAAAACAACCCAACGCCTCACCTGAAGATGTTTTGACCCAGGAAAACCAAGAAAGTGTCGTCATTCCTGAAAAGAAAAAGACAGAAACACCCAAAGAAACGCCTAAAAAAGAGGTAAATAAACCTGTTAAAACCGAAAAACCTGTTGAAAAACCAAAACCGACACCGGACAAATCCACCACAGATGCACTCAATAACCTGCTCAACGCCCCGGCTACTTCCGGCGAAAACAACAGCAAAAGCGACGGCATCACAGGTGGCAATGGCGACCAAGGCAATCCGAACGGCGATAAAAACGAAAAAAGCTACTATGGCAACAGTGCGTCCGGTGGTGGTGGAAACTACCAACTTGCCGGCAGAGATGCCATATCCAAACCCAAACCCAAATACATTTGCAACGAAGAAGGTATAGTCGTAGTCCGGGTAGATGTCAATAGGCAAGGCAACGTAGTCTCTGCGCAAGCGGGTGAACGTGGCACGACTAACAATGCCGCTTGTTTGCTGGAACAAGCCAAAATTGCCGCAGAAGAAACCAAATGGCAACCCAAAACTGACGCACCGGCTGTGCAAACCGGATTCATCATCTATGAATTTAGTTTAAAGAATTGAGCTATTGGGATAGAAAAATCAAGTAGCTATCACGCTAATTGTGCTTTTTACCTGTTCTGCAATTTTACGCGCTTCGCTCACTTCTTGGTGTACAATGGTAACATGTCCCATTTTTCGAAAGGGTCGGGTTTGTCTTTTTCCATAGAGATGTGGTGTAACACCCGGCATGGACATGATGGTTTCGATGCCTTCGTAAACAACATCGCCCGAGTAACCTTCGGCACCGACCAAATTCACCATCACACCGGCACATAGACTGCTCGTATCGCCTAAAGGCAAATTGAGTATGGCACGCAAATGCTGTTCAAATTGCGAAGTAACCGCAGCCTCTATTGAATAGTGGCCGCTGTTGTGTGGACGAGGAGCCACTTCGTTAACCATCACATCATCCGTTTGCGTTTGAAACATTTCTACAGCCAACAAACCGACAAAATCAAAAGCTTTGGCTACCCGAACGGCAATATCTTGTGCCTTAACACGAACAGATTCAGGAATTCTGGCCGGACAAATCACATATTCTACCTGATTGGCATCCGGATGAAATTCCATTTCTACTACCGGAAAAGTTTTGATCTCGCCCGATGCATTCCGCGCTACAATAACTGCAAGCTCATTTTTAAAGGGAATCAACGCTTCCATAATGCAACTTTCGTCGGGCAAATGATCCAAGTCCGAGAACTTTTTAATGACTTTTACACCAAATCCGTCATAGCCAAAACGCGCTTTTTTCCAAACAAAAGGATAAGAAAATGCCTCACTTGAAAGTGCTTCTTTAAGATCCGTCAACGATTTAAAAACCTTAAAATCAGCCGTCGGAAGCGCATGGTCTGCATAAAACTGCTTCTGGGTAGCTTTGCTCTGTATGATTTGAAGGGCGTCGGGTTTTGGAAAAACTTTTATTCCCTCGGCTTCAAGTTTTTTTAAGGCTGCCACGTTTACATTTTCAATTTCAATAGTCATCACATTCACTGTTCGGCCAAAATTCAAAACCGCGTCGTAGTCCATTAAGTCGCCTTTAAAAAAAGCATGCGCCCCTACCCTAGCCGGAGCCTCGTCAGACGGATCCATCACATGTGTTTGTATGTCCCATTTTTGGGTTTCTGTAAGCAACATTTTACCGAGTTGGCCACCGCCGAGAATGCCTAGTGTAAAATCAGAAGAGAAATATGTCATTGTATGTTACTGTTTATTATTGTTTTGAAACCATAAAGTGGAAAAAAATCATATTTGCATCCGCTCCGTGGGATTGAGACTAAAGACTTTTGTACGCATTGTTTTAATTAGGCTCACAAAAATACAAAGTCTCCAAAAATACACCTATTGCATTTTAAAATTACCGACTCAAAGATATTTTCTACTTTTGTAACAGTAAAATTCCCGAAAAAATTAAAATTATACGATTTGAAGGGTATTTTACACTACTGCTTAGCGCAGTTGAAGTATGACCTCTTGAAATCGAGAATTAAATCAACACACCAACCGATGCATAAAATGTCAACTGTCTTATTCGTTTTACTCTTTTTGAGTGGCTTGCACGCTTGTGACAACGGCAAAAAAAAGCAAGCCGAACGCATGGAACGGGCACGACAAGACAGTTTGTGGAAAGCCAAACCCTTGCCAATAGTTCTTGAAAAACCAAGCTTGAGGCCCAATGCAATTCAGGTATTGGACAGTTGGCCTTCTTTAGATGAATTTGATGTCTTTCTCAACCGATACGTAAAACTAAACCGCGGCGAGGCTGTTCAAAGCATAGACGAATTGGTTGAGGCTACAGAAACACTTTTTGAGGGATACATTCCCGAAGATGCAAATATTCCGCATATTCGAAGTAGGCTAAATTTATTGCGAAATTTTATCTTAAAATACCAAGACAATTTATTGGATGCCGACATCACAGATTCGACCTTGCAGAGAAACTTGGCCGAAATCAAATCGGCTTACTTAGGTATTTACACACAGTTAAACAAGGTCAACCAATACAATCCCAACCAAGAATTGTTAGATACGATTGAGTAAAACTATGGTTGTAGCTAATTCAAAAAAAATCTAATGTTTTGAATTGAAATTTGTAGATTTGACTCAATGATTGAAAAAGATAAAATACCAGTAAACTATAAAGTATTGATTTGGGCTAGAGAATCTATTGCTCAAACCAAAAGCAATGTTGTTGAAAAAACTGGTATTAATCTGCATCGATTAAATCAAATTGAGAGTGGAGAAAAACATCCAGATTTGGATGAATTAAAAACTCTTGCTAAAACCTACAAAAGAACTTTGGCAGTTTTGCTCTTACACGAACCACCAAAGGAAAAACCATTACCAAAAGATAGAAGAACATTAGATTCCAAAGAACTTGGTAATTTTCACGAAAAAACAATTCTAGCTGTAAGAAAAGCAAGAGCTTTTACCCAATCATTGATTGAGTTAAAAACTGACGCAGGTATTAGCATTAATAAATTCAACTATTCAGCAAACCTTGAAACTGATATTAGTGAAATAGCTCAAAAAATAAGGCTTGACTTAAACTTAAATGAAATAAGAGAACTAGAAAATATTAATGACATTTTAGATGCTTATATTGAGAAAGTTGAATCTCTTGGAATTGCTGTTTTTCAAATGAGCTTGACGCAAGACAATTTAAGAGGTTTCTCAATTGTTGATGAGGAAATACCAATTATTGGAATCAAGAGAGGTGGAGAAAAGGCAACTTCTAAAATATTCACTTTATTTCACGAATTCGGACACATTCTGTTAAATACAGGTGGACTTTGTGATTTATCAATTAAAACAACTAGTGACGTTGAAAAGTGGTGTAACGCTTTTGCTGCAGAAATATTAGTTCCAACGTCTGATTTACTTGCTAACCATTTAGTACAAAAATATCGCTTCGAAGAGAATAAAATTTGGGCAAAAAAAGATTTAATTGAATTGTCAAATTATTTCCACGTTGGACCTCTTGCAATTTTACGCTCTTTATTAACCAACAAACTTACTACTTCCAAATATTACAACGATAGACATCAAGTTTGGAATAAATCTACTTTCGGTCGTTCAAAAAATCCAGAAGGAAGAAATATTGCAAAAGAAACTATAAAGGAAAAAGGCAGAAATTACATCTCTCTTGCATTTTCGGCTTATGATAAAAATCGAATTGATATTAAAGACCTATCCGATTTTTTAGGTATAAAACTCTCATATATTCCAAAAACTCGTGAATTATTAAATTCTCGATAAATGGAATTAAATTTTTACGAGAATGAAACTATTTATGTAGTTGATACAAGTGCTTTAATAATGCTTGAGTACACATATAAATATGATAACCCAGTTTTTAAAGCAATTTGGGAAGAAATTGAAGATTTAATTCCAATTGGATGTTTTAGAACAATTGATTTTGTTGAGGATGAGATTAATAGTTATGAGGGCAAAGAAGACTTTTTGAAAAAGTGGATGCAAAAATGGAAAAAGCATTTTATTCACAAAACAGATACTGATTCAATTACTGCTTCTATTCCCATCATTAACGAAGAATTTAATTCTGGATTTTTAGACGCAAAAAAACAATCTCAAGGAAAAGAAGAGGCTGACCCTTATTTACTTGGCTATTGTAAAACACATAATTACGTCTTGATTACTAACGAAAGTAAAATTAAGCCGAATAAAATTCCAGCAATAGCGAAGAAAAACGGAATTAAGTGCATTGATATTAATGACTTTTTAAAAGAACGAGGTTTAAGAATGGAGCGAAAAAAAAGGAATAAGCACTAGAGCTACAACGATGCAACAAGCAAAGTCTCGTACTAACCCACGCAACTGCTCAATGCCTAGAAACGTTGCAACTAACTTTAAAACATAAAAAAATGGCACGAGTTATGGCGTTGGATTTCGGTTACAAACGGACAGGCATCGCCGTGACAGACGATTTTCAACTGATCGCATCAGGTTTGACAACGGTTGACACGGCACAGTTGATGCCATTTATCAAGACCTATACGGAGTCTGAAAATGTAGCACTTGTCCTGATTGGTTTGCCCAAACAGATGAACAACACTTTGTCCGATGCTGCGCCGGGTGTGCTTGAATTTGTAAAAGCTTTTCGAGAAAATTTCCCCACGCTGCCCATAGAAACTGTCGATGAGCGTTTTACCTCCAAAATGGCCATGCAAAGTTTGCACACCCAAGGCGCAAAAAAGAAACAAAAACACAACAAAGCCTTGCTCGACGAAATTAGCGCCACACTGCTGCTGCAAGACTATCTAAACAGAAAATCTTAAGAACGCCTATTGTCGAAGCGGGCATCAAAGGAACGGTAGCCCAATAAAATTTCAAAAAAGAGTTTAAAATCCGAAATGAGGCTCCAAAACGGATATTTAAAAGTAGCCGGCTTGTTTTTTTCGAAAAATGCGTGCCCAAACCAAGCAAAACTATAACCCAAGACCGGCACCAAAAACCAAAGCCATTTGTTATCGACAGACAGCATAATACTCGCCCAAAGAATGGCTAAGAAAGTCCCAATAAAATGAAGAATGCGTGAATACTTGTTGCTGTGTTCCGTCAAGTAAAACTTATAAAATTCACGAAAAGTTTGAATGCGTCCTTCTGCCATAGTGTATAAGTTATTCAACACGAATGTAGTAAAAAAACAAATGACTGATACTAACAACCTTGAATAAATTATTATTTTAACACAACTGAAAATTCGTTAAAGTGATGCAAAATCGCCTCTTAAAAGTGCATTTGTCCTGAGGTTTTACTATCTTGACGTAAAATTTAAAAACTACATTATGACGACAAATCAGAAAACCGCATACATCACCGGTGGCACCAAAGGCATCGGTTTCGGCATTGTAAAATCGCTCTTGGAAGAAGGTTATCAAGTGGCGTTTTCCGGACGCTCTCAGCAAGGCGTTGACAATGCTTTAGCAGCCTTATCAGACTACAAACAGCAGCTTTTAGGCATTGTTTCCGATGTCAGAAAATATGCCGATGAAGAGCTTGCCGTTGCCAAAATTTTAGACAGATTTGGCAGCTTGGATGTGGTGGTGGCCAATGCGGGTTTGGGTGTTTTTGCACCCGTGGACGAACTGGATGTAGAAGCTTTTGACCAGATGATTGCCACCAACCTCAACGGTGTTTTCTACACCCTCAAGGCCAGTATTCCCGCCTTGAAAAAAAGTAAAGGATATTACTTCAGTATAGCCAGCCTTGCCGGAACTAATTTTTTTGGAGGCGGTGCCGGCTACAACGCATCCAAGTTTGGCGTGGTCGGGTTTACACAGGCAGCAATGATAGACCTCCGTGCCTACGGCATTAAAGTGACCACCATCATGCCGGGTTCTGTTACATCAGAATTTAACAACCACCAACCCAATGAAAATGACGCGTGGAAAATACAACCTGAAGATATAGGCCAACTCGTTTTAGATTTATTGAAAATGCATCCGCGCGCCTTGCCGAGCAAAATTGAAATCAGACCCACACAACCCGGCGGTAAAAAATAGTGTTCTTAAATCGTTTTAATCATTTCCACATAAGGAATCACTGTTTTGCAGCCTTTCGCTTTAAAATAATCTGTCGTTTTCTCGTCGCCCACAGCCAATACAAAATCGCCTCCCCAGGCGCCCAAACTCTTCATCGCATGCGGGTAATCTGAAAACCATCGCGCTTTTACGCTTTGAATGCCCAAGGCTTCTGCAAGCAGGTCTTCGTGTTGCGCCAATGCATTTGAAAAAGAGCCGATATCCTTGCTCTGCAAGATGGCATGCGTGCAAGCCGTCACCGATTCTAAGAAAGATTCCGGATGTTTTTTTTGACGATACCATGCAATCGCCGAGCGGCTGTTTTGTTTCTGATTGAGGTACACAAAAAACAACTTGTCTGAAAAAGAAGGTTGAAAAGAAACGGATTTCCACCGGGGTTTTCCTGCTTCGAGCTCATACAATATGGGTGCCGATTGTTGGGCAACAGCAAGGTCATAACCGCTGCCGCCAAATGTTTTGAACAAGAGTTCAAAAGCATCAACCTTAGCCCAATTTGCCAGATTGGCGACCAGCGTAGAAGAAGTTCCCAAACCCCATTGCCTTGGAAAATCCAGGTGTGTTTCTATATAAAAACCCTCACTAGCTTTAAAAAAAAGTGGATTTTGTCTTTGAATTTCAGCAAAAAGCGACAACAAGCGAACGCTGAAATCATCAGAATAAACTATCTTGTTTTTGATGATGTCCGACAGAGAAAAAACAGCTTCGTACCAAATTTTACCCTCGTTGTCAAAGCTCTTCCATGACAATTGTTGGGTAGCTGCGGGGCAAACTGTCATGCTTTGACCGTATTTGGTAGGCAGTGCCAAACCAGTAGCACCATCTAAAATAGCGTATTCGCCTGTGAGCAATAACTTCCCGCAACTTTGAAAAAAGGATTTCAACGGTTTAATTTATGGTGGTTACTTGGCGCAACTTCTCTAACTGAACAGAAACCTCGGTAAAACTCACGATGTGCGTTTTAAAATATTCGATAAGTGTCGATTTTTCAACCTCATTGGCTTTCAACTGATTGAGGATATTGAGCAGATGCATCTTCATGTGACCTTTTTGAATACCCGACGTGACCAAAGCATTCAAAGCTGCAAAATTCTGAGCCAGCCCGGCCACCGCTGTTATCTCCATCAGTTTTTTGGCGTTGGGATGTCCCAATATTTCATGCGATAGCTTCACCAAGGGATGCAAACCCGTCAGACCACCCACTGTCCCCAGTGCTAATGGAATTTCTATCCAAAAATAAAAAATATCGTTATCAATTTTGGCATGCGTCAGGCTTTGGTAACGGCCGTCTTTGGCTGCAAAAGCATGCACGCCTGCTTCCACCGCTCTAAAATCGTTGCCTGTGGCCAATACCAAAGCATCTACCCCATTCATAATGCCTTTGTTATGCGTGACCGCCCTGTAAGGCGATGCTTCTGCAATTTTTACAGCTTGAACAAATTTTTCAGCAAAGGCTCTGGGCGACAAACCTTCTGTGGCTTCCAAATCGGCTACCGGACAGGAAACCGTAGCGCGCACTAAACAATCGGGCGTATAGTTAGACAAAATACTCATAACCACACTGAAATCGGAATTTTGTGCTTGCATTTCAGCATCTTGCTTGTACACATATTGCCACGACTGCGCCAACTGTTCTAAACAAGAATTGATAAAATTGGCTCCCATGGCATCGCAGGTTTCAAAAGCGGCACTGAGCTGAAAATAGTTTTCCAATTCGTGGGTTTTATCCACCAAAGTGAGATCTGTTAAGCCACCGCCGCGTTTTTGCATATTGGCAGTAAGCGGCGCTACTTCGGCCAAAAGCCTATCTTTCACCCGATGAAAAAATGCTTGTAATAACAGCGCGCTTCCGTCGTAGGTAAAATGAACTTGACCTGTTTTTGCAGTACTGATGACCTCTGTTTTAAAACCGCCTCTTTTGAGCCAAAATTTAGCCGCACGTGAAGCTGCCGCCACAACAGAGCTTTCCTCAATCACCATAGGCAAAACATACAGTTCATCATTGATCAGAAAATTGGGTGCTACACCAAAAGGCAAGTAAAAATTGGACAAAGTATTTTCAATAAATTCATCGTGTAACTTTTGCAATGCCGCATCTTGATTCCAATATTGTTTAAGCACTTGTAGTCCGGCTTCCGGGTTGTCGAAAAAATTTCGGGCAACCCATTCCATTTTTTCTTCTTTAGATAGTTTTGAAAACTTTTCAATGGTTTTCGAATGCATAGCTGTATTTTTGACAAAGATAAAATCTTTTTTGCGTTCTTAAGTACAACCGATTGGATGCCTAGCAAAATCCAAACCAAATTTGATTAAAAAGGCAAACCCGTTTTCATTGTATTAAAATATCTTATTTTTACATAAAATTTAATCCATGGAGTTAGCACTCAACAAGCCGATATGTTTTTTTGATTTGGAAACGACCGGAACGCAGATTAGCCAAGATAGAATTGTAGAAATATCAATCCTAAAAATATTTCCCAACGGGAACAAAGAAAGCAAAACCTGGTTGGTGAATCCGGAAATACCGATTCCTGAAGAAGTGGTAAAAATACACGGCATCACAAACGAAAAGGTAGCTAACGAACCTACTTTCAAGGAATTGAGCAGCTCAATTTGGAATATGATTAAAGATTCGGATTTGGCCGGTTTTAATTCTGACCGGTTTGACATACCGCTTTTGGCCGAGGAAATGTTGCGGGCCGAAGTGGATTTCGATTTAAAAACCACCCGTACCGTTGATGTGCAAATCATTTTTCACAAAATGGAACAGCGAACACTCTCTGCAGCTTACAAATTTTACTGTCAGAAAAACCTAGACGATGCCCATTCGGCAGAAGCAGATACCATGGCCACTTATGAAATTTTAAAAGCGCAGATAGACCGATATCCCGAGGCGTTAAAAAATGACATCAAACAACTTTCCGAATTCAGCCAGCACAAGCGATTTGCAGACTTTGCGGGTTTCATTGCGTATGACGAAAATAACGAAGAATTTTTTACATTTGGAAAGTATAAAAACAGAAAGGTAACCGACGTACTCGAATCCGATTCGGGCTACTTTGGATGGATTCAGCATGCTGATTTTCCGCTTTATACAAAAAAAATACTCACAAGTATAAAATTGAGAAGTTTAAACACCAAAAATTGACACCTTGAAACTTATTTGCATCGGCAGAAACTACGCTGACCACATTACCGAACTCGCCAACCAACGACCTTCCGAACCTGTGATTTTTATAAAACCTGACACTGCTGTATTGAATGAAGAGGCTCCTTTTGTGATTCCGGATTTTTCCGAAAATGTACACCACGAAGTAGAATTGATCATCAAAATCAGCAAAACAGGCAAACACATAACACCCGAATTTGCATCCCAATATTTCGACGAAATCGGTTTGGGGATCGACTTCACCGCACGCGATTTGCAAGATCAGCTCAAAAGCAAAGGATTGCCCTGGGAAAAATCAAAAGCCTTTGACAACTCGGCTGTAGTGGGTAGTTTTCTTCCAAAATCGAACTTTTCCGACCTGAATAACATTCCTTTTTCACTTCAAAAAAATGGTGAAACGGTGCAAGACGGCAATGCATCCTTGATGTTGTGGAAAATGGAAGAACTCATCTGTTACATTTCTACTTTCTTCACCCTCAAAAAGGGAGACCTCATTTTCACCGGTACGCCCGCAGGTGTTGGAAAAGTGAATGCAGGAGACTTTTTAGAAGGTTTTATTAACAAACAACTCATGTTTACAACAAAGGTTATCTGATGGAAAACACTTACAAATTATACCGGATTAGAGAGATGGCTTCTGGTGACGAAACATTTGTTTTAGCGCTAATTGATGCTTTTTTAGAAGAAATCCCATCCGACCTCAACCATTTGAAAGAGGCTGTTTTAAACTCCGATTTTCGCAATATTAAATACTATGCCCACAAGATGAAACCTACCTTGGATTTGTTTGAAACCGGCTTGGTTGGTCACGCAGTTACTTTGGAAAGTACCATGGAAGACGGAACCAAAAACCTCAATATACAGGAAACTTTCTCGGAGCTGAATGCTCAACTCAATCAAATTCTACAAGAACTCAGAACAGATTTTAATCGCTGATGCAGGCTACACTCATTACAATAGGCGATGAGATACTCATCGGTCAAATTTTGGATACCAACTCAGCTTTTATCGCGCAAAAGCTCAATGAAATCGGGATAGAAGTACACGAAATCATCTCTGTACACGACAGTGAAAAACACATACTGGATGCGCTCGAAAAAGCGAGAGCCAACAGCGACATTACCATCACAACCGGAGGTTTAGGCCCAACCAAAGACGACATTACCAAACAAACTTTTTGCCGTTTTTTTGACGACACACTCAAATTGAACAATGATGTATTGACACATGTGGAGCATTTATTTGCCAAATACGTCAACACACCTATCTCCGAAATGAACAGGCGGCAAGCTTGGATACCCGCCTCTTGCGAGGTGCTTTTCAACCGTTTTGGTACAGCCCCGGGCATGTGGTTTGACAAAGATGGGCATGTGACCATTTCTTTGCCTGGTGTTCCCTATGAAATGAAAGCACTTTTGGAAAACGAAGTGTTGCCAAAACTTCAAAAAAGATTTCAAAGACCGTTTATATTTCACAAAACGATACTCACCATCGGGCTTGGTGAAAGTGCCATTGCCGAACGCATTGAAAAATGGGAAGACGCCTTGCCCGCCCATATTAAGCTCGCCTACTTGCCCAACTTAGGCAAAGTCAGGTTGCGATTGTCGGCCAAAGGCCAAAACGGAAATGAGATTGAGGAGGACGTAAACCGCCAAATTGACACCTTGTTACCCTTGATAACCGATATTTTTGCGGGTTTTGAAGACCAAGAAAGTTTGGAAGTACGCATTGCGAGATTGATGTGTGAAAAAAACTTAACACTGTCTTTGGCAGAAAGTTGTACAGGCGGCCAACTGGCCACCTCTTTTACCAAACATCCGGGTGCCTCACAGTTTTTTAAAGGAAGTTTGGTTACCTATGCCACTTCCGCAAAAACAGGAATTTTAGGTGTTTCAGCACAAACCATTGAAAATTTTAGTGTGGTAAGCGAAGAGGTTGCCCAAGAAATGGCCGTAAACGCCCGTGTATTATTTGAGACAGACTTCGCAATTTCAACTACCGGTAACGCGGGACCAACCAAGGGCGATTCGGACGCGGAAGTTGGCACGGTTTGCATTGCAATGGCCAGTAAATCAGGCGTTGTATCAGAGAAATTTTCTTTTGGAAAAAACAGAGAACGCGTGGTTGGAAAAGCTATCAACAAAGCCTTGGAATGGCTTCTAAAAGAAATTTCAAAAAAGTAACAAAACCATTTTGCACATACGAGAAATATTTCGTTAATTTGCACCCTGTTTTTAACAACGTAAAAATATACGCATGTCCAGAGTATGCCAATTGACCGGAAAAAAAGCGATGACGGGAAATAACGTTTCCCACGCAATGAATAAGACCAAAAGAAAATTTGATGTCAACCTCATTAAGAAGAGATTTTACATTCCGGAAGAAGACCGTTGGGTAACACTTAAAGTGACTACTTCAACCCTAAAAACTATCAACAAGAATGGCATAGCTGCCGTTTTGAAAAAAGCCAAATCCCAAGGATTCATCAAATAAACGCAAAGCATCATGGCAAAGAAAGGCAATAGAATTCAGGTTATCATGGAGTGTACAGAGCACAAAGCCAGCGGCATGCCGGGCACATCGCGCTACATTACCACTAAAAACAAAAAAAACACTCCAGACCGTTTGGAGTTGAAAAAATTCAATCCGGTACTTAAAAAAGTAACGGTTCACAAAGAAATTAAATAATATCAGGTCATGGCAAAGAAATCAGTAGCAACCCTGCAAACGGGCTCAAAAAGATTGACAAAAGCGATTAAAATGGTGAAATCACCCAAATCAGGATCCTATATTTTTATGGAAAGCATTGTGCTTCCCGAAAAAGTTGATGAATTTTTGAAAGGCTAACCACCATTGACATACCAATCACAAAACCACGTTTCAAAAGCGTGGTTTTTTTATGTGCTATAGGTTCCTGAGTATCTTTCAGTGGCGTAAAAAAAGTGACGCCTTTTGCATTTCAGTCGTAACCTTAGCAAAAAAAATCCAAACTTTTATATCCGACCACAAACCCAGCCATTGAAGACACACAGTGTTGGCTGTAGTATTTTTTAATCCACTAATGAATTATTATCAGTTCCGATTCTTTTCTACACCAATTTTTTATCTTTCCTTTTTTGTCTATTAATAAATAATATGTGATATTTTTTCTTTTATAATTTTCCGATATAATTAGTCGCTCCTTAAATTATATATAATAACCTGTTTTTCAGTAAAATATATTCAAAAAAGCTTGTTTATATTT
>JAVVDW010000026.1:0-23774 GCA_032251335.1 Flavobacteriaceae bacterium
TCTTTTAAATATTTCACGTGATTCTTCTTGCAATAAGTGGTATTGTTGTGGCAAATCCAAGAACATTTTTCAGTGACTTTAACTGCAGAATTCATTGCAGTTATCCCATGACTTGAAAAAGGTTTTTCTTTAATTGTCGGTCTTATAACTTCGTTCACCATTATCATTAATAAAAAAGGTAAAATTAAAATTGACAAGTTTCTAATGTATTTTTTCATACTCAAACACCATTAATTCTACTGAATTTTATTGACCTTTCTTAAAAAATAAAAAAGGTTAATCCCTACATTTTTTAAGATGCATAGTTTTTATCTAAAAGTCCCAATACACACCAAAAACTAATCTATCTCTAAAACCGCAACTCCCTCAAGGTGAGACTTCTTTTGGATTTTTTCTTTGATGGAAATAAACGCTTCGGAGGTCAACGTTTCAACGGATTCTATCTCGCCCGACTTGGACAAAACTACTTTTTTGTAGGGCGAATCATCTTTATCCTTGTTGAGTACTAAGCTCGGGTCAATAAGCGGCGTACCCTCAACAATTGCCATTGACTGCCCGTAAATTAAAGGAACATACCAAAACTTGGTATAAACCACCCCGTCTAATAAGGCAATAGCACCCGGAGTCGTCTCGATAGCCCTGTCAACGGCCTCTTTAAGGTTAATGGAGCCGGTAGGAATAAAAAGCACAACATGAACTTTGTCAACTCCTTTTACTCTTTCCTTGCCCCTGACAAAGGAAGCCCCTTTAGCGAGGTCAACGTTTTTGGATGAAATAAGTGTAAAATCAATTAACCTGTGTGTACAACTCGATGCAGCCAACAAGGTTGCGCATACGGCTACCGCGTAAAATGTCTTTTTCATAATTATTAAAGTTTGATATTAAAAACCAATATTAAACCATCTCCCACCAGCATCCTTACGGAATCCCGTAAAGCAGGGGAAAAAAGAAAAAAATATGTGGGTAAAACGCGGGAAGTCCGCCCGGCTTTGCAGGGTTGTCAGATAAGCCCCAAATCCTTTATAATAGCCACCAACTGTGTGACATTGTTGGCTTTGAACTGTATTTTGAGTCTGTTCAAATGCTTTTCTATCGAACTTAGGCCACACGGCATAATATTGTTTCTTTTGAAGTATAAACTTATTTCCTCTTGCGATAGGCCTTCGGAGAGTTGTTTGACAAGGCTAATGTCGTAGTCTGTAATTTCAAAATCATCTTTGCGAAGCATGGCCTGCGCAATTTGAGGCGAAACGAAATGCCGGTTTTCACAGACTGCTGTGATGGCCTCTGTGAGCTCTTTTAGTCCACTCCTTCCCTTGCATACATAGCCTTTTACATTAGGGTTGCTTATCAGTCTTTTAATTTTTTGAAGCCTGTCTTCCACCGAATAGGCAATAACCTTCAAGTCCGGGACTTCATGCCGCAAAGCCGCTATAAGTTCCTCGCCCGATTGATAGCGCTGTTTTCTGTAGTCGGACTTAAATGAAAGATCTGTAATAAACAGGTGGTAGGGATCTTTATCGTTTAGGGCCTTTTTAATCTTCAAGTAGGCATCGTCACAATACTGCACACTGTGAACCTCCATAAAGGAAAAAGTGTCGAGCACAGCCAAAACCCCTCGGTTGATGCTTCCTAAATCGTCGGATATTAAAACTTTGCGCCTCAATTTGCTAAAAGGTTATAAAGGCTTTGAAGCCTTGGCCTATTTCGGTCTCAAAATTAAGGGTTCCTTTTACACTGAGAATACGGTTTTCCGTATTTTGTAGTCCAATACCCTTTTTTAGATGGCAGCCCCGCCCATTGTCGCTGTATAAAACGCTTATCTTTTTGCCTTTTTTCTCAAATGACAAGACCACCACGGTGGCTTCGCTGTGTTTCTTCATATTGGTCAGTAGCTCTTGCAAAACCCTGTAAATGACTTGTTTCTTTAAAAAAATCACGGACGACCACTTTACTTCCGAAAGTTGCTTTGTGATGATATTTACTTTTTCACTTCGGTAGCTTGAAATTAAATCCGCCAGGGTTTCTTCAAAATCCTCTTCAAAATCAATCTGGGCGTTTTCCTTTGATATATCCCTGGTTTTTACATATATATTTTCAAGTTCATCAATAATAGCATTTCTGTCCACGGCATCTGTTTGAAGCTTGGCCATCACATGATACACATCGTTGGCCACTTCGTCATGAACTTTTTTTGATATGCGGGTTTCGGTGTCATAAACTTGTTGAATTTTTTCTTTCCTGTTTCGGGTCTTTAAAATGAAATACGTAAAAAAGACGCTGAGCAAGAGGAAAACCACGACGCCCTGAGAAAACTGTTTGGCTCTTTTTTCTTTCTCTTTTTGAATTTCATTCTCCTTTACCAATTTCTCCTGTTCAAAATAGTTGTACTTGATCAGGGCATATTTGTTGTCTTGCCGTTGTCGGGCATCGGCCATGCTGTCTTTTAATTTTTTATAGCGGATAATATTTGGGTCTTCATCCAATTCAACAAGATTAGACAGCGCGTCTTCAATAAAGGATATACTGTTGATCTTTTTTGCCGCCAAAAAGGCTTTATTTGCGTAGAGTTTTGCTTTTATTTTGTCATTCCTGTCTGTGTAATATTCCGTCAAATGTTTATAGCTGGCATAAACGCCTTGCAGGTCGTTTATCTTTATCCTTAACGCCAAAGCCTTTGTCATCAAGTCAATGCCCTCAGGTTTGTTTAATTTACTTTTGATAAAACCCAAGTTGTCCATCGCCCTGGCCAATTGAACACTGTCATTGACCGTCTGGCTGTTTTCATAAATTTCTTTGAATTTTGTTTCAGCCAAGTCAAATTTCCCTAGCTCTTTATAAACAACAGCTATGTTATTTTGAATGATATTGAGGTTCTTCTTTGATTTTTCAATTTTTTCCGCTTTTTGATAGTTATCAAGGGCAACGTCATAATCGTGAAGTACCCTGTACACCCTTCCCAACTGATTGTACAAACCAATTTTTGAATCATTGATGCTTTCATCTTCTTTCAAAGTTTCCAATAATTTTAATGCCTCAATTGCCGTTGACTCACAGTCATAATAGCTCCCCATATTGAATTGTATGATAGCTATCTGACGGAGATTGCTGACTACGCCCAATGTGTCACGCTTCATCTCGTTTAATTTTTTCTGTTTTGAATAAAAATTAAACGCCGATGGGAGGTCGTGGCTGGTTTGTGGGTTGTTGGCCAATTGATAATAGTAACTTAAACTATCTTGTTGGATAGGTGGGTTGGCGCCCAACACAAAAGTTAGACACAAAATAAGCAAATGAAAAAGGGAATGAAATTTTGATTTTTTCATTCCCCTAAAATACTAACTATTTTCGATTTTCTCTCAATTTTTTGGCGGCGGTGGCGGTGGCGGAATGTCACCTTCTTCACCACAACATGCCTGTACCGGCTTTGATCCTTCCGTCAAAGCCTCCGGCGTACATGAAAATATGAACGCATTGAGGGAAACTACAAAAAGCATGAAAGCTATTTTTTTCATTTTTTATGATTTAAGATTGAACAATGGTGTTGCCGTCCGGGCTTTCTCAAAGATTGAGTTGTCCGGTGCAATACGTTAACTGATAGGGAGCGGCCGCTCTAGTAGGAAGTA
The DNA here is from genome assembly GCA_032251335.1 of Flavobacteriaceae bacterium. Classification (GTDB taxonomy): domain Bacteria; phylum Bacteroidota; class Bacteroidia; order Flavobacteriales; family Flavobacteriaceae; genus UM-FILTER-40-17. Next base: position 3,627 of record JAVVDW010000026.1, read on the forward strand.
TGGAGTGTAGAAGTAAAAAAATATAACCACTTCCCAAGGTCATAAGACGCTACCACACAGCTCCTTTAAAACCGATTTTTATAGTTCATGCCTGAACCATAAATGATCAATTCATGGGCAAATGAAAAAAGAATAGATTGGAAAGATTGGAAACAATGTGGAAAGTATCGGGAAAACTTTTTCCAATGTGTTTCCAAATATTTATTAAATTTAAAGCTTTGTAAATTAACCCATTACATGCATAGACATTTAATCATAAAAGCTTTTGAAAAAGCGAAAAGAGAAACGCTTACAGATAAAAAAACACGTATAGCCAAGCATTTGTCCGATTATATTTTTGAAGAAACGGGCGAGATGTACGGTGAGAAAAGTTTACGTACCCATTTTACCAATGCAAGTGAAAACGCAGCCGAAAATATTGAGTTTAAGGCCTATGTGGCCAACGCATTGTGCAAATACTTGGGCTACAATGATTTTTCGCATTTTTTAAGGGAGAATACTGTCGAAGTGAAAGAATCCCGAAGCCATTTCATGTCGAACATTAATGGGAAAAAGAAGGTTTTGAGCTCGATGGTCATTGCAGTGCTCATAGGCTTCTTCGGATACAATACGCTTAAAAAAGATTGTATGGTTTGGCAGGATGGCCACTATGTGAAGGTCAATTGCAATAAAGAGGATCATGACAAATCCGTGCAATATGATAAACTAATTTTTGAAAGTCAAAAGCAAATATATCCGGATTGTAATTACCCATTTTTCAAAACGGATGGCCGCGAAAACTTATGGTATGGAAAATCAGCTGAAGGAAAATTAGAATTTTTTACCTATTACGGTTTACATCCGGTAAACGGTAAAACACTTAACCCAATTACACAGTATATGATCAAGAAGTATATCTGTAAATAGAAAAACCAAACCTACAAAATCGGAGTTAGATCAACTATAATACAAACAACACCGTCCGTCGTATTTTAAGTTGAAGCTGTTTGCGTTTTCTTTAGACTTGTTCAATTCGTAATTCGTAATTCATAATTCGTAATTCGTATTTACCAATGTCTCGTTAATTACTATCTTCGTCTCAGTCAATCTAACCAGAAACATGAACATCCAATCCTACATCCGCGACATCCCCGATTTTCCAAAAAAAGGCATACTGTTTAAAGACATCACCCCGCTGCTGGGCGACAAGAAAGCATTGGTTTATACCGTCGATGCGCTGTTTGAGCTGATAGACGGGCAGCAAATCGACAAGGTTGTCGGGACGGAGGCGCGGGGGTTTTTCTTCGGCATGCTACTGGCGCAGAAGTTGGATGCTGGTTTTGTGCCGGTACGAAAGCCGGGTAAACTACCCTACCACACTTTTGGCGCGTCCTACGAACTTGAATACGGCACCGACAGGCTGGAAATGCACCAAGACGCAGTCCATAAGGGCGAGCGCGTACTTATCCACGACGATGTGCTGGCAACGGGCGGCACGGCCAAAGCGGTCTGCGAATTGGTGGAACAAGCCGGCGGTTTTGTGGCACAGTGCAATTTTCTCATCGAGTTGTCCTTCCTGAACGGCAGGGAAAAACTCACCGGTTATGATGCGAAATCGCTGTTGAGGTACTAAAAAAAGGCATTAGGCATTTGCCAATAGCCATTAGTGTTTTGCATGATTGGTTAAGAAGACATGAAGCATTTGTCGATAGCCATTAGTGTTTTGTGTTATACCCTGAGTTCGATATTCACTTCACACATAAATAGCTCACGAACCCAGCATAGTCAGGCCGAGTGCAGTCGAGGCCTCAACTTAAAGACCTCAAAGCCAAAATAACCACCCGACTGCACTCGAGGAGGCATTTACTCTGTTTATAAATTACACATAATCAAAAGAATACACTTTTTCAATCGAACTCAGGTTTATAGGGCATTTATTTGAAATACTTCATCGCAGCAAACCAATTTTCAATATGCGTCAATAAAAAAAGCCCCATAGAAAATGAGGCTTTTTTTATAGTCTGTGTCGCGTTTACTTAATCTCTCCACAACCGATTCTCGCGCCGGCATTGCCGGTAGGCTGCGTGGTAAAATCATCGGGATCTGCGTGAACGATGAGTCCGTGACCAAGGATGTTTTTGGTGGCATCTTCACAACCAATACACCATTTATCGGTTTCAAAATCGAGAGAAGCTTTACCGTCTGCATCGGCCGTAAAATTACCAATGTCGCCCGCATGGTGGGCATTTCCTTCCATCCATTGTCCGTGGTCAACACCTGTGGGATTCCAGTGTCCTCCGGCTGATTTTCCATCTCCGGATGAGCAATCCGCCACATCGTGAATATGAATGGCGTGCTCGCCGGGGGTCAGTCCTTCAAACATCACATTCAAAGAAACTTTTCCTTCTTTTTCTACAAAAGTGGCATGACCAACCATGGCGTTTCCTTCGGTTGGGTTAATGTGAACCTCCACTTTTTTAAGCTCGGGCTTGGGAACTTCAACAGTTTTAACTTCCTCTACTTCTTCTGTTTTTTTGTTGTCCTTGCACGCAACTGTAAAGACCAATGCAAAGGCCGTTAAGAAAATCGATATTTTTTTCATGATAATTAGGTTTTTGAAATGAATCCGCAATTTACAAAAACGCGTTTCCAATCCGAAACAATTCTGCTTATTATTTGTTTAAATTAAAAATTGAGGGAAGTAAGGCGTTTTCATCTAGCATCAAAGCGGTATTTTTCACTGGCTTTGGTTTTAAACTCAAGATACACACCTAAATTTGGAATTTTATCACATCCTGAACTGCTATTTGGCAGGGTTTCTTGCTCAACAAGCGTTGAACTGCATAATCTCAGACAGGACTCTCGAGTAGATTTTTTTAGAAGAATTGTGACTTAACTTTGATGAAATATTTTTCGCAAGTCGGTCTGAATAAATAGCATAAAAATAATCCTGTCAAAATTTCGGCCTCTGAAATGATTTTTGAAATAACCGGTTTCCACACGTACATTTTTATCAATTTGATAGCCAAACCCTCCAAACAATCTGTTTTGGCCAAAGACATCATCTTGAAAGTTCAAAAATATCTCATCATAGGCTGTTAAGAAAAATGTATTGGCTTCCATTTTACTGTGGTTGAGTGGCATACGCAACCACAACCACTGCCTGTATCTGCTTTCAAAATCATCGCTCCCGGGTGCAGACAGCCATCTTTCTTCTATGCGAAACCGATGGTTGAGCTGAAGCCTTCCCAAAGAACCGTTCACCCCCAATTGTTGTACCAATCGTCGCTCATGCGACACCCTTTCTTGTTCACCCTTGACAAAGGATTTGGTTTCAATATAATTGCCCGCCAACATCACGTGAACTTTTCTACTCACTTCATACCTGAGTCCAAGCAAAGCAAAGTGTTGTTGCAAATTATCGAAAAACTCATAATCTCTGAGCTGAAAGGTGGTGTTGAGTGTAAACTTTTCAGTTAGGCGACTTTTGTTATTGAAAAAAAGCCAAGTCCCCAATTTGTCCTCAGCACCTTGGGCATACACAGCGTGTGAAGAAAGAACGAAAAAGGCAATATAAATAAAAAATAGTGTGCCTCTGTTTGATTTCATGTGTTTATATTATTTTTTTATCTGTCACACGGAACGCCCTAGGATAATCATGCGCCTGTGTGTGAATATTTTCACATGGGCGTTTAATATAAAAAATGTGAATTGCAAATGTAAAAAGACTGTCTTAAACACAAGTGTAAAAGACAGTCTTTTTATAATTGCTAAGTGTTAATTAGTTCGTGCTAAAAATCTTCGTCTCCTTAAACGGCGATGGAATTTGAGATTCTACGGCAGACTTGAAATTGGCCCAATCGGTTTGAAAAAATGCATTGGTTTTTTCAATGGCTTTGTCCAATTCGGCTTTGGCATGGTCTATCAATCTTTGCTCGGTGGTGGTAACAGCACCTCTTCTGCTATTGATATATCTATTGGCGGTGAACAGTCGGTTGGTCACATTGGGCTCCGGACTTCTTACGATGCCTTGCCTTTTGTCTTCTTTGGCAAAAAACAAATCTTGCAACTCGGTAATTTTCTTCAAAATGTCTTTGGTTGCTTTGATTTGATCTTTGAATTTCTCTTTGTCGGCTTTGGTCAAATCTTTTTGAAGGTCTTCGGCGGTTTGTTTGCTCTCTGCCAATTGTTTGGCGGCATCCGCAGCCACTCCCATATAAGACTCCAATTGTTTGGCAGCGTCGTATTTACTTTTGAGGTCATTAAGGGTCAACCCCAACCTCGGATCTGCTTCAACTTTTACAGTAGTTTCATCTGAAAATGCACCATACGAAATTTTAACCTTGTATGTGCCCGGCAAAACATCTACGCCACCAAACTCACGGTTGTTTTTCCTGAGATTACGTGAAGGGCGTTCGCCGCTTTTCTCATTTAAGCCCCAGTAGATTCTGTGAAGTCCGTTTTCTTTCGGCACCGGATTTTTTAAGGTTCTGATGAGTCTATCGCCATCATAAATATCTACTTGTATCGAATCTTTCTTGGATTTTTTCTCTGCTACCGAGTCTTTCTTCTCTGTATCATTTTCCGATTTTTTCTTAAAGAAATAAGATATGGCTGCACCGGAAGGCCTATTCTCTCCCTGAAATTCAGCATCACCGGGAAAACGCAAACCGGTGGGTTGCTGGTAAGTTGCCAAATAAGCCGTAGGAACCGGAAAAGCTTTGAGGTTTTGATTGAACACTGCCGAATTGGAAGCCATGGCTCGCAAAGGTCGAATGTCATCCAAGATGTAAACTGCCCTGCCAAAAGTGCCAATGACCAAATCGTGTTCACGTGGGTGAATCACCAAATCTTTGGTTGAAACCGTCGGAAATCCGGCTGTCCATTTGTTCCAAATTTTTCCGGCATCAAAACTCACATACAGTCCGTCATCTGCACCCAAAAACATAAGGTTCGGATTTTCTGTATCTTCCACTATGCTCAAAACAAAGCTTTTGATTTGGCTGTCATCGGCGATTCTTGTCCAAGTTTTTCCGTAATCTTTAGTTCGAAAGGCATAGGCAGCATAGTTAAACCTTCTGTAGTCATTGGCCACCAAGAGTGCTTCTCCGGGATTTTGAGCAGACGCTTTTATTTGCGGAATCCAACTGCCCGAAGGCAATCCTTTGATATTTTTGGCGACATTGGTCCAGCTTTGTCCGCCGTCGCGTGTAATTTGCACATTGCCATCATCTGTACCCACCCAAATGACACCGCGTTCGGCTTTGGATGGTTCAATAACCAAAATGGTCGTGTGATTTTCGGCACCTGTAGCATCCATCGTAAGGCCGCCACTTTCGGATTGTTTTTGCTTTTCGGAATCGTTGGTTGTCAGATCCGGAGAAATGACGGCCCAAGTTTTGCCTTTGTCGGTACTTTTGTGTACAAATTGGCTTCCGAAATATATGGTATTGGAATCGAAAGGATCTTGACCAATGGCTGCATTCCAATTAAATCTCAAAAACATTTCAGGATCCGGATGTGTGGGTTTCAAAAATTCGCTGTATCCGGTTTCTCTGTCATAACGCACCACGTTTCCTTGCTGAGACATCGCATAACCGTATCTGGAATCATCCGGGTCGGGTACTACATCGAAGCCATCGCCAAAAGCCAATTCTTGCCAGTATGAATTCCGAATGCTCTGCTCCTTCCAAACATAAGCCGGACCACCCCAAGAACCGTTGTCTTGCAAACCGCCATATACGTTGTAGGGCAATTCGTTATCAACATTGATGTGGTAAAATTGCGCCAAGGGTAAATTTTCAATAAATCGCCAGGTTTTGCCGCCATCACGTGTCATATTAAAACCACCGTCATTGCCATCCATCATAATGTCCGGATTGATGGGATTCATATACCATGCATGGTGATCGGGATGTATGCCATTGTCCACGCCATATGCAGGCATCAAGGCCTCGAAGGATTTGCCACCGTCTTCGCTCACATTTACGAAAGTAAAAACACTGTAAACAATGTTTTCGTTTTTGGGATTCACAAAAAGATCGGAATAATAAAAAGGCCGGTTGCCAATTTCCTCCTTGTCATTTATTTTTTTCCACTTAAAACCGCCGTCTTCAGACTTGTACAATGCATTTTTCTTGGCCTCTACAAGGGCGTAAACTATTTTGGGATTGCTTGCAGCTATGGCGATACCTATACGGCCTAAATCGCCTTTGGGCAGGCCGTCTTCATCGGTTCTTTTTTCCCAATTCTTACCGCCGTCATGGGTGACATATAACCCGGAACCGGGTCCGCCGGAATTAAAAAACCAAGGGTCGCGCTTGTGCTCCCACATCGCTGCAATGAGTTTGTTGGGGTTGGTGGGATCTATTACCAATTCCGCAGCACCAGTTTTGTTATTTACAAATAAAATTTTATTCCAGGTTTGTCCGCCATCTGTTGTTTTGTAAACCCCGCGCTCCGGATGCTCACCCCAAGGGGAACCAATCGCTGCTACATAAACTACATCCGGATTGGTTGGATCTATCACCACCCTGTGGATGTGACGTGTTTTTTCCAAACCCATCAGTTTCCAATTTTTGCCGCCATCCAGAGATTTGTATATGCCGTAACCGCCGTTGAGACTGTTGCGCGGATTGCCTTCGCCCGTGCCTACCCAAACCACACTGGGGTTGGATTGCTGAATGGCAACTGCACCAATGGAAGCCGTGGCTTCCTTTTCAAAAATAGGCGTCCATGCCACGCCGCCGTTTTCAGATTTCCAAAGACCTCCGGAAGCCGTACCTACATAAATAATATCCGGGTCTGTGTGCACTGCGTCTATGGCTGTGACACGCCCACTCATACCGGCAGGGCCAATGTTTCGGGCTTTGTAGTTTTTAAACAGCTCCATGTCCACTTTCTGGCCAAAAACCGGTAGTGTCAACAGTAAGCAGAGTAAGAATTGGATAGGTTTGTTCATTTTTTAAGGATTATATTGGTTATAAAGTGCCACTAATTTACTCAAAATGAAAACACAGTGTCTTAAAGAGATGTTAATTCAACTTTCTGATTCATGTTTTTTCTTTCGAATGCGCTTGGGATTGTACCACAACCAAAAGCCGCTGAATGAAAGCAATATCAAACTAGATGCGCTGAGTGTGGTGTAAATCAATTTTAATTCATCGCCGGGTGTACCTATGAAATAATCTAAGATAGAACCGTCGTGTATTTTTTCAATAATATCCGACCCACGGGTAGAAACTGATAAAATTTTACCTGTTTGCAAATCGAGTTGTACTTCTTGGAAGTAGTTGACAAAACGGATTTTAACAATCCCTTTATCAGGCCGAACGTCCATTCTGTCGATGGTTTCATCTAAATGTAAAGAATCAGAGACATATTTCTGAGCAATGTCGGTGAGTTTGTCCAACGATAACCATGCCGATGTTTGGGCCGTCATTCCTTTTTGTGTGGGCGGCAACAGAGATGTTTGTTTTTTCCAGCCAAGCAACAAGCCGGTGCTGCCAATGATAAACATAAAAACCAAGGCCGGCAGGGCTATCCATTTGTGAATGGCTCTGTACGTGCGGGTTCTTTTTGAGATGATTTTAATTTTTTTGTCCATGGCCAAATCACAGTCTTATCACATCAAAACAGGGTTGAAGCGGATTGAACATGTCCATAGCATTTTCAATAAATGCCTCACCGTATTGCAGGTAATATTCGGAGAAATTGTCGTGTCGTTCCTGTAAACTTCCGGAAGGGAAAAGTGATTCTTGTAGTTTTTCAAGTCGGTTTACCTCATCCTGCAGCTTTCTTTTCTGAGCCTTGAGCAATCTTTTTTCCAACTTTTCAAGTCCTTTGATTTGCTTGGCTTCTTGGGCGCGTACAGCTCCTAAAAAGGATGCATCTGTCTTTTCAGCTATATCGTACAAAGCCTTGAATTGTGCTTTCAGGTGGTTTTTCTGGATGGTGAAATCAATGGGGATATCCGAAATCTGTCGAATTTTTTTATCGATGAGTTCCTCTCGACGCAAAAACAAATCGGAAACAGTAAGCTCGATTTTTTCTAGTTTTTCAGATACTTTTTCGGGAACAACCAGTGCCGCATTTCTGTGTAATAAAATCGGGAAAGGAATACCAAAATGTGCGAAAGTTGATTTGAGCTGCAACCAATAGGCCAATTCACCGCCACCGCCTATATAGCAAAGGTTGGGTAAAATAAGTTCTTGATATACAGGCCGGAGCATCACATTCGGACTGAATCGTTCCGGATGGTCATGGAGTGTTTTGAGTATTTCTGCCTCGGTAAACTTGAGCGAAGTGCCTTCTACAAAATACAACGATTTTTGTACGTCTTTCTCTATACGTCCTCTGTGGCTTTCTGTCAAATAAAACAAGTTTATTTTTCTGGGGTTCACTTGTATGTGATAGCCGGCAGCTTCTATTTTCTTTACAGTTTCCGAAACTTTATCAAAGGTGGGTGAATGCAATAGTTCTTTTTTCACTACCGTAGCGAAAAGCGATTTAAGCTTCACTTCATTTGCGTCAATAACCACCAGTCCGGTTTCGCCAAAAAGCGCATTGACGAGATACCGCGTGGCATCTGCCAAGTTGTGATGTTTGATATAGGCTTCTTCAAAGAGTTGCTGTAATTGAAGTGCATTTTTGCTCCTACCGCTACAGCTTTTAAAAACTTCAAAGGTGTTTTCTAATCCTTCTGTAGAAAAATGGCCAACAGCACCGGATGCCGAACTGTTCCAAGAAATTTTTTTGTGGTCAAAATGAAAGTAATTGATTTCTTCAAAATCGTGGTCTTCGGTAGCCATCCAAAAAATAGGGACTATTTTTTTGTCGGGATGTGCTTTTTCAAGTTCACGTGCCAATTTGATGGTTGAAATAATTTTGTAGATAAAATACAGCGGGCCGCCAAATAGGTTGAGTTGATGACCGGTGGTGACCGTAAACGTATTTTCGGACGTGAGCGAAGCGATGTTTGCGGCCGTTTGTTCGCTGGTGGTTAGTGCACTATACTGCTCTTGAAGTACAGTAACCAGTATTTTCCTGATTTCGGCTGAAAATGATTCTTTTTTTTCTGCCAACTGCAAGTCAAATTGAAGTAATTCGGGAAAACGCCCGTAAAGATTTTCAACAGCGGGCTGCCGGATGAGGTAATCTTTAATCAGATCGGTTAGAAATCGGGTTTGTTGTAGCGGGATACAGTCAGCAGGCATGCAGTTGTTTGTTTGGCAAACAAATATAAGGTAAACTATAAGAGTCGGTGGTTTTGTTTAACAATTCTTTAAAAGAGGTTTCAGGAAACGTATGTTTTTAAATATTGGTAACGCTTGGTGAGTTCTCCGTCTTGGGTAATACGGGCACGTTCCAGAATACCGTCGGCGTCTCCATCAAAAAAAGCCGGGATAATGCGTTCTACAAATTGCTTTGAAAAACCTTCGCTGGCGTCTTTAGGCAATTCGCAAGGCAAATTGTCCACGGCCATTACGGCTATGGCGTCCGGTTTGGTGAAATCCGTTTCCTTTCCAGTGTTTCGGTCAACGCCGTAAATGGGTTCGGCTATGGTAGAAGCGCGCAAGGTGGTGGGAATGGGAATATGTATATCACAAGAAATGTCTGCGATAACCGATAGTTTGAATGTTTTGTCTCTGATATCGGCCAAATTGAAGAAAACGGGGGCACCATTTCCGTAAAAATGTCCGGCAATATATAGGTCAGCTGCACGGGCATATCTCAGAAAATTTGCTTCGTACAACTCCGGATTTTTGTAAAACTCGGATTTGCTTCCAGGCTGCCCGTCTCTGCGCTTGTTGTATTTGAGCACATCTATATGGGCAAAAACGGCTTTGTCAAAGCTTTCATCTAAAAAAGATTTGGCAGATACTTCTGCCAACCCGGCAGCCAAGAGTATTTCTCTGACACCCGCGCCTACCCTTCCTTTACCGGTAACCACTACTTTGGTTTGTTTGAGTGGCAAATGGGCAAGTTGCGCCTTGAGGGAAGCAGCATCGGGTAAGTCTGACGCTTTGGGCAAAGAAAACTTTTGGGTTTTGAGCCCGTATGCACGCAGGCCGTTGTAGGCACCCACCAAACCTGCATAGTAGCCAAAGGCCACCAAACGAATGCCGTTTGAATCGGTAAAAGTTTCGTGGTCGTAGAGTTCGATATTGAGGTCGATTATTTTTCTGAGCAAGTTGCGGTTATAGGGCTGCTGCTTGATGGTATGTGAGAAAAAGATATATTTTTTTTGAGGAATTAAGTGTTTTTCAGGCACTTCCTTCACGCCCAACAACACATCGCAATCGGATAGGTCTTTGGTGACTTTAACGCCTTGTTCACGATAGGCATCATCTGAAAAAACACGGATGGCAGAAGGTTCTACACAAATATCCAATTCGGGGTAGGTTATCATCAATTTTTTACAATCTACGGGGGTGAGTGCTACACGTCTGTCCGGCGGTGATTTTCGCTCTGCAATGATGCCTATTCTCATTTGTGAATCTTTAAGATGTTCCTATTGGTTATAAAACCAATATTTAGACGTCAAAAATAAGGATTTTATCACAAAATAGATTGCGATTGCTTTTCTTTATTCGCTGTCTAAAATATTTGGCAAAGTATTTGTACATTTGCCATCCGAAAAAGTTCTTTTATTTATGGGGTCGACCGGTTTTGACAGCAAGTCGGTATCTGACAGTAAGCACGTCGAGCGATGAAACCCTGCTCGTTAATCTCGATTTCAAACCTTTAAACGGCGAGTCTAACTACGCTCTTGCTGCCTAATCCGAATCACAGTAGGATTGAGCCATGTCCCCGCTAGGCGGGGAGGCGAGATTTCTCCGAAAAGCCTTGATTGGCGGCGTTTCATCAGGAGAAACCGTAAAAGTCAATATAGAAAAGGTAAGGCTTCGGTACTTTTTTGAAACCAAAGAAGCTAAGCACTTTGTGGCGCGTTTTCGGCCTGGCATAGTGACGAAAATCAATCGGAAACTAAACGTGTAGAAAGCTTTTGGGTAGCTTGTTTGGACGAGAGTTCGATTCTCTCCGACTCCACTTCTAATCCTCATAAACTTAGTGTTTATGAGGATTTTTTGTTTGGTTACTATAGAAACGATAGCCCTTCTAATTTCTCCTTTATCAATTCGTTTGTTGGCCATAAATACTATGGATAGACCCACACCAAGAAAATAATCCGAAGCCGGTTTTTTTGGTATCAAAGAAATTCCGAATCAAATGTCATTTGAAGTTTTAACTTGTATTTTTACTGAATGCTGTGCAGATTCAAAACTTAATTTATTGACATAAAAACAGTTGCATATTTTTTATATTAAAATAACCAAGTCATTTTTTTTTGATAAATGATATTTGTCATGTACATGGTTTGTTCTTTTGACGTATCTTTAGGGTGTTAAATTAGTTGCCACAAAATGTGCTTTAACCCTTTGCAAACAAACCAACATAATCCGGTTATGACATTTGAATTTTAACAAATAAATAGCTACCAATGAAAAACTTACTCCTTCTTACAGACTTTTCCAAACCTTCAGAAAACGCAGCTGTTTACGCTTTGAAGCTCTTTGAGGGCAGCTATGCCAACAACAAAGTTTTGCACGTACAAAAAAGCGCTTATTTCGTCGCTGATGACTTAATGGTTTCCGGAACAGATCAAAACTTATACGAAGCCCTGTTTGAGGCCTCTGAAAATCACTTGACAAACTGGACAAAGGATTTGCAAAACAAATTTAACAACGCCAAACACCATTTTGAAAACAAAATTGATTTTGATGGGTTTGTGGACGCTGTAGAACAAACCGTTCAGAAAAACGACATCGACCTGATTGTTATCGGTTCCAATGGTGCTTCAGGCTGGACAGAAAAACTCTTCGGAACGCATACATTGAGCCTTTTGAAAAATTTGGAGTTTCCTTTAATGGTAGTGACTGAAAAAAACATCTTTTCAAAACTGGAGCGCATATTGCTGGTCACAGAAGACGACATTGATTTGGACTTTGATATATTAAAATGGCCGGTTTTTTTGGCTAAAGAACACCAAGCACACATACATGTGCTCAAACTTTCCGAAACAGACGACAAAGAACGCCACGACCCGCTCGAAGTTCTTGAAAACTTAGGCGGAATTACCTACCACTTTCACAGATTGAGCGGCCTGCCTGTAGAGTTGGCCATTAGCAGTTTTGAACAACTCTTTGAAACACAACTCACCGTTGTCATACTCGACAAAAACGGCAAAAAATACAATGATTTTATCAAAAAGGTAAATCACGTTACTGAACTTCCTGATAGGTCGCCTACTCTATTTATTCCGCATAAATAAAAGCAACATCCATGTAAAAACGTTTCACAATAGGGCATGATTGTTTAGGGTGTTTCATTTCTGTGATGAGCGCAGTCAAAATAAATAAAATCTGATAAACGTTTAATGACTACACGCAGGTGGGTGTTTGTAGCATTGAACTTCATTAAAAGTACAGAACTTGGAGTTAGCACTTTGTTTTCGAAAAAAACACTAAACCTACACTTATAGGCAAGTGCTCTTATATGCGGTTTTTATCTTTGGTTAAGTCGTCTGTTAGATTTTTACATTCAGTTCAAGTCGTCCGCCAAAACCAAGTTCAATGATTTTTTGAAGTGTCGAAATTCGGGCTTCTTTTATATTGTTCTCAATTTTTGAAATGTAGGATTTAGTTGTCCCAACTTTTTCTGCAAGTTGTTCCTGTGTCATCCCCATTTCAACACGAGTATCGTGAATCAAAGCACCGATTTTAAATGCTTCATAACCTGATTCAAGTTCGTCACGCTCTTTTGTCCCACGTTTGCCGTAGTTTTTTTCTTTAAACTCTTCGAGAGTTATCAAGTTTTTATTTTTACTCATAATATTTTATTTTTTGTTTTTGAATTCGTGAATACTTCGCATTTCGTTTTCATATTCTGCTTTTATTTTAAGTGCCATTTCTATTTCTCTCTTAGGTGTTTTTTGAGTTTTCTTTTGGAATCCGTTCGCTAAGACAACTAATTGTCCTTGGTCAAAAAAACAGAAAATTCTAAAAATGTCGCTACCAAGTTGAACTCGGATTTCATAGAGTCCGTCCGTGTTCTCTAAGTGTTTTAGATAAGTTTCAGGAACTCTTTTTAATTCTTCAACCAAGTCAAAAGTCCAAACAATTTTTGCTTTTACTTTCTTGTTTTGTTTGGAAAAGAAGTCTTGAAAGTAGTTCTTATAAAACGTTATCTTTCTATGTTTCTGGTTTTTGTCCATCCCGATAGTTATCGGAACAAAGTTACAAAAGTTTCACTAAAGTGAAACATAGAAGTTACTTTTTTTGTATAAATGCCGGTTTGTCGGTTTACTCAAAATCGCATTTAACGTTTGCTTTACACACCATCAGATATGCGGCGAAGCTTTTCTATATCTACTATGGAAATATGCCTGCCCTCTATGTGGATAAGTTTTTCCTTATTGAACTGTGAAAGCAGTCGAATCACAGATTCAGTTGCCGTGCCCACGATGCCGGCAAATTCCTCCCGGGTTAAAACCAGTGATAGCGTGCCGTCTTTTTCTTTGCCATAACTCTCTTTCAACATGATTAAAGTGGCAGCCAATCGCTCTCGCATCGATTTTTGAGACATATTCACCAACAAATCGTCTGATTCACGGATAGATTTCCCAAGGGTTTTGAACATGTCAACCGTAAAATTCGGGTTATCCCCAACGGCTTTGAGAATTTCCGTCTGCGGAATAAAACAAACTTCCATATCCGTAACGGCAATGGCACTTAAATTGGCCGGTTCGTTGCTCAGTGTACTCCGTTGCCCAAGCAAATCGCCGCTTGTGTTCAACTTAACGATTTGATCTTTGCCGTTTGGACTGAGTTTTACCAACTTACAAACACCCGATTTTACGCAATACACACCATTGAGATGCTCGCCCTCTTCAAAAATATGCTCCCCTTTTTTTATAACCCGATCCGCTTTACAAGTGGAGAGCCTGCCCAATTCATCCTTGGTGAGCGTTTTCAAAGAGTTCAGTTGACGCACAATACACTGTTCACATTTTCCCATTGTTCAATATTCAAATTGACCTCAAATTTACTAAAAACATGACAATTATCATGTGTGTTTTTTACATTTGTGTGCAATTTTGCCTCGGGTATTTCAAATGAATCAATTGTTTACGGTATGAAGCAAGCAGATTGCTACCACTGTGGTACGCCTTGCGAGGTGACAACCATTCACTTCGACGACAAAACTTTTTGTTGTCGTGGCTGCCAGACTGTGTATGCGCTGTTTTCAGAGAACAATCTGACATATTATTACGAGATGGAAGCAAATCCGGGTGCCAAACCCGGAGTTGAAAATCCCACATTTGAATATCTTAAAAATCCGGACATTGTAGCCAAGCTCATCGATTTTGAGGATGAAAACCAACAAGTGGTTACTTTATATATCCCGCATATTCATTGCAGCTCTTGTGTTTGGATCTTGGAACATTTAGACAAGCTCAACAAAAACATACTTCAAGCGCGTGTGAATTTCGCATCAAAAAAAGTCACATTCAGATACAAACACACAGGTATTTCGCTGTATGAATTGGTCTCTTTGCTCGATCAAATTGCCTACACGCCCTACATCAGCTTGGACGACAACCAAAAAAAGAAACCTAAAAGTGCCAAGGAGCCACTTTATCAGCTTGCGCTTGCAGGATTTGCTTTCGGCAATGTCATGTTGCTCTCCTTTCCCGAATATTTTGAAGTTGATGAATTTTGGCTGGATAAATTCAAACCCTTTTTCCGTTGGCTAATGTTTATTTATGCTGTACCGGTTTTGATTTACGGTGCCAAAAATTTCTTTATTTCTGCCTACAAAGGTTTAAAAAACGGGTTTTTAAATATAGATGTTCCTATCGCCTTGGGTCTTGTAGCACTTTTTGTACAAAGCAGCTTTGATATCTTTTTTGACAAAGGTTCGGGCTACTTTGACACCTTCACAGGCCTTGTTTTCTTCATGCTTCTCGGCAGAATGTTTCAACGCAAAACCTATGATTTCCTCTCCTTCGATCGGGATTATAAATCTTATTTTCCTTTAGCGGTTACACGGATAAATCCAAACAGCCAAGATGAGGAAAGTGTATCCCTGCAAGACATCCAAAAAGAAGATCGGTTACTCATCAAAAACAACGAACTCATTCCCGTGGATGGCATACTGATTTCATCTGACGCTGCCATCGATTATAGCTTTGTCAACGGCGAATCGGATGCTGTCAACAAAAAAACCGGAGATAAAATTTATGCCGGCGGCAGACAAGTTGCCGGTGCTATTGAAATGATTGCGCTCAACAGCGTATCGCAAAGCTACCTAACCCAGCTGTGGGAGCAGCAAACTTTTGCTAAGGATAAATACCATAGCTACGAAGCGCTTACAGACAAAATCAGCCAGTATTTTACACCGTCTATCATCGCTTTGGCCTGCTTGGGCGGACTCTATTGGTGGTGGGCTGCGCCCGAAAATGCCCTCCGGGTTTTTATCGCCGTACTCATTGTAGCTTGCCCTTGTGCACTCGCGCTTGCAACACCATTTACCCTCGGAAACATGATTCGGATATTTGGGAAAAATCAGTTTTACCTGAAAAATACTTTGGTGATTGAAAGACTATCTAAGATTGACACCCTCGTTTTTGACAAGACCGGTACACTTACCATACCCAGAAAAAGCAGCATCAATTATTACGGTGCACAACTCTCTGAAAAAGAAATTTCACTTCTTTCCGCTTCGCTTCGACAATCCAACCATCCCTTGAGTAGAGAATTGTACAGTGTACTCAAACAAAATGACATAGAACCCATCGCCTATTTTTCGGAAAAAGCCGGCTTGGGATTTGAAGTCGAAAACGGTGTTTTACAAATGAAAGTAGGGAGTAAAAAATTTACCCAGCCAAACGAAGCAACCGAACCTACCAATACCGCTGTTTACGTAAGTGCAAATGGCCAACACCGCGGCTACTTCACTTTCAAACATTTTTACCGCAAAGGCATCAAAAAACTCCTGAAGAAACTGGCCAAAAAATATCAATTGATTGTGCTCAGTGGCGATAAGGAATCATCTCTTATACAACTTGAAAAATATTTGCCTCACCATACGGGCGTTTTTATGGAACAAAACCCGATAGATAAACTACAGAAAATAGAAAACCTCCAGAACCAGAATAAAAAAGTCGCCATGTTGGGCGATGGTCTCAATGATGCAGGCGCTTTGACCCAGAGCGATGTAGGAATTGCCATTTCGGAGAACACCAACTATTTTTCGCCTGCTTGCGATGCCATTTTAAAAGCAGACCACCTCCACCGTTTGGATACCTATTTGAAGGCTTCACGCCAGGCAATGCATATTCTCAAATTTTGTTTTTTGGTATCCATAGCTTACAATATAGTAGGCCTCACTTTCGCACTCAGCGGTTTGCTCTCGCCGCTTTTGGCAGCTATTTTGATGCCTGCCAGCTCCATCAGTATCGTGGCGCTCAGCACTATACTAACCAATTTGCTAAGCAGAAAACTCCGTTTAACCTCATCACATTAACATTAGAGATAAAAAAACAGCACACTACAAACACTTGCGGTGCAATATTGAGTAAATTTGCAAAAAACCGACCGCTATGTCGCCACTTACAGATACCATCTTAATGATTCGTCCGATACGCTTTCGGATGAATGAGCAAACGGCTGTTAATAATTATTTCCAGACAAATACAGACCTGCTTCCAAACACGGTAAACTCAAAAGCGCAAAAAGAATTTGACGATTTTGTAGTCAAACTCAGAGCCGTTGGGATTCGGGTTTTAGTGGTGCAAGACACCGAAGATCCGGACACACCTGACAGTATTTTCCCAAACAATTGGATTTCTTTTCACGAAAACGGCGATGTTGCCCTCTACCCCATGTTTGCAGAAAACAGGCGTTTGGAAAGACGCGAGGCGATTTTAGAACAGATTGAAGCCGCGGGTTTCAGTATTGAAAATATTGTAGATTATACTGCTGCTGAAACCGAAAATATTTTCTTGGAAGGCACGGGTAGTATGGTGTTGGATCGGGAAAATCGCAAGGTTTATTGCGCGCTTTCGCCACGTGCAGACGAAGATTTACTGATAGAATTTTGCGAAGATTTCGAATATACACCGGTGATTTTTTCAGCTTATCAAACCGTGAACAACCAGCGATTGCCCATTTATCACACCAATGTGATGATGGCTTTGGGAGACCGTTTTGCGGTGGTGTGCTTAGACGCCATAGACGATAAAAAAGAGAAGAAGAATTTTATTCAACACCTCAAACAGGACAACAAAGAAATCATCAGCATAACAGAAGCGCAAATGCATCAATTTGCAGGCAATATGCTTCAGGTAAAAAACACAGAAGGAAAGCCCTACTTGGCGATGAGCGAAGCGGCTTACAAGTCGTTGACAGCAATTCAAGTTAAAAGTTTAGAGAAATACAGCAGCCTTTTGCACACCCATTTGGAAACCATAGAAAGCTGTGGTGGTGGAAGTGCGCGCTGCATGATGGCAGAAGTATTCTTGCCCATAAAGTAGCTCGAATGGCATTAAAACACCTGCAATTTTAAAAAAGCAGTAAACTGTTTTTTTTCTTTGTGATTCTATTTAAAATTTTGAAAAAAAAACAGCAGCCACACATGAAAATCTTACTGACAGGCGCCACCGGTTACATTGGCAAACGACTGTTGCCGCTACTTGTAAAACAAGGACACACCGTTGTTTGTTGTGTGCGTGACAGCTCCAGATTTGAGCCGCCGAAATCGCTCATAAACTTTATTGAAGTTGTCCAAGTAGATTTGCTCAAGCGCGAAAGCTTGGACCAAATCCCAAAAGACATCGATGGTGCTTACTATTTGGTACATTCTATGTCTGCCTCGCAAGACTACAAAACCTTGGAAAAACAATCAGCAGAAAATTTTAAACATGCACTGACTAAAACCCGGGTAAAACATGTCATTTATCTGAGTGGCATCGTCAACGAACAAAAATTATCCGAACATTTGTTGTCTCGCAAGCAAGTGGAAGAATCGCTTCAATCTGATGTTTATGCGCTCACAACCCTTAGGGCCGGCATCATCATTGGATCGGGTAGTGCTTCCTTCGAAATCATCCGCGATTTGGTTGAAAAACTTCCCCTAATGATTACACCAAAATGGCTCAATACCCGTTGCCAACCTATTGGGGTGTCTGATGTTTTACAATTTTTAGCCGCCAGCCTGTTCAGACCCGAAACTTTTGATAAAAACTTTGACATAGGCGGACCGGACATTTTGACATACAAGGAAATGTTGCTCGGTTTTGCGAAAGTGCGCAAGTTGAAAAGAAGCATTTTTATTGTCCCTGTGATGACGCCCCGTTTGTCGTCCTATTGGCTGTATTTTGTCACATCAACTTCCTACAGATTGGCTACTGCCCTGGTAAACAGCATGAAAATAGAAGTCATTTGCCGAAACAACGACTTGGCAACATTGCTGCACATTGAACCGCTGAGTTATGAAAAAGCACTTAAAAGAGCCTTTGACAAAATAGAAAACAACGATATTTACTCGAGCTGGAAAGATTCTTTTATCAGTGGTCAGGTCGATTTTCACATTTCAGATTTTATCAATGTGCCGCTTCACGGCTGTTTCAAGGACCAAAGAACAATGGGCATTGAAAGCCGGAAAAAAACGGTTGAAAAAATTTGGAAAATCGGTGGTGAGCAGGGTTGGTATTATGCAAATACGCTATGGCGCATCAGGGGATTTTTAGACAAACTCTTCGGAGGCGTGGGTTTGCGGAGAGGCAGAACCAACAAAAGCGAAATACACACCGGCGATGCCCTCGACTTTTGGCGGGTTTTGTACGCTAACAAAGCAGAAGGTAGGTTGCTTCTTTTTGCCGAGATGAAACTTCCCGGCGAAGCTTGGCTGGAGTTTAAAATCACAGGCAACGAACTACAACAAACGGCCACCTTTAGGCCACGTGGTATTCTGGGGCGTCTGTATTGGTATGCCGTGTTGCCCTTTCATGGCATGGTGTTTAGCGGTATGCTCAAAAACCTGGCAAGAAGCTGAGATTTGGTATTAAAAATCCGGTTGGTCTGTCAGATAATTGGCTTTGAAACTGATGATTTTATCCATAAATTTCTTTAACTCCTTACTGTCAGTAGCTTGCAAGGTTAGAAATTGTGCGTCTTTGTGGAGGGAATATCCAAAATCTGTTTTATATAGCGTCAGTTTGTGGTAAGGCACCACAAAAGCATAGGTTTCCATTAATTTTCTAAACCTCACAATAATGCCCTTGGGACGCATTTCGATGTTGCACCAGTTTACGTTTTGATCTAAAACAAGAATATTGAGAAATCCGGCACTGGCCTGGCTGATATAGAAACGCCCGGAGCCTATGCCTTTGAGCAATATGCGGTTTTTAAGGCTGAAGGGCGTCCCGACAGTCTCATTGACCGTCGCATCGGCTTTGGGGTCGTTATAAGAAAGATTGAGCAACATTTATTTGACAAAATAATGAAAAAAAAGTGGTTTTCTAAATACAATTATGCACTGTCCGGGCAAACGAATGCTTTTTTAAAAGAAATGTAAATATGAGCTTCTTTATGTATGTGTGTTGTAAATAAGTTAGCATCTTCTTTTGATTATATCGCAAAGTTAACAAAAGAACATTGCCTTTTAGGTTAATCACTTCATCAGCAATTAGCTATAAAACAAGGTGTTGTAATCGATTATTTCCTTCGGCAGATTGTGGTGTGCATGGCGTAAAATGATTACTGTAAAAGACCGCGAAGTTTATTCGCAAAGGATTGCATGAAAATATTTTCTTTTGTGTAGTTCATCCCAAACACACCAAACCTTAATACCTAAATTATTGGAAACAATACAATTGTAGATAGCAGAAACTCTATTACCTACTGTTCGAAATCAAATTGACCGAATATGAAGAACATTATTTTTTCAAATCAAACAACAACCGACACCGCTTCTAAAACTACCTCAGAAAAATAATTTTATTAAAAAAGCCTTCCTTCAAAAATTATCAGTAGTGTCCGATAAAAGAATTTAAAAGCGGGATTTCCTTAACTGGATTTCCCGCTTATTTTATATCTTGGTTTT
>JAVVDW010000027.1:0-22150 GCA_032251335.1 Flavobacteriaceae bacterium
TGCTTCTTTTGCGGTGGTGATAGCCGTGATTGAAGCATTTTTAGTTTTCTAAGGATGGTTTACAAACACAGCATAATATTTTTAATGGTGCGTTTGTGAATCTCCTATCGTCGATTTGATTAAAGGCTTGTGCTGAGCGCAGTCGAAGCATTGGAAAACACGATATTAGTTGGTCTGTGACCTTCTAATAGTCATGGTTTTAAAGTAAAATATCGTGCATAAAAAATGCTTCTTTTGCGGTAGTGATAGCTGTGATTGGAGCATTTTTTTAAAACAGTTCCAATTGCGTGGGTGGCGGCTCTTTCTCCACAACCGACTTCCCCCAAAAATTCATAATGTTTCCAAATTGCTTGTCGGTGATGCGCAGTACGCTCACTTTTCCCAAAGGCGGTAACAGTTTCTTGACGCGTTTTTCGTGTACGTCTGCGCTTTCACTGCTCGCACAATGGCGCATATACACAGAGTATTGCATCATGCTATAACCGTCTTTTAGGAGGTTGTTTCTAAACAAACTCGCGTTTCTTCGGTCTTTTTTTGTCTCGGTAGGTAAATCAAAAAATACAAACAACCACATAATCCGGTAGGCATTTAGTTCCATAATTTGGGATATTTGATACGCTTTCTGTCGCCCAAAAAACATTGCTGCAATGAAGCAGTTGTTTTAGACAAACCTACCATCAAAGGACTTTTCTCGTCTTTGAAATAAACCGTTCGGGTGAGTATTTCCAGTAGCGCTGCTTTAGATTGGGTAGTGAGTGCTTCACTACAGTTTTCTTGCATGAGTGCATACACTTTTTCGTCAACAATGGGACGAAAAGGTTCCATAATATCGTCTGCCAAGGCAAAAGCATTGTATTTGTTTCTGTGGTGTATGCCGAGCGTACAGAGAAGTCCGCTGCCCGAAAGTGCCCTAGCCACGGCAGCACGCAAGATGGCGTAACCGTAGTTGAGGTAGTTGTTTGGGAATTCTCCAAAACGCGTTCGCGTGATGTCTTTTTCAAAATAGGCTTTCCAATAGGCCTGTGCCGCCACGCCTTCCATATTGCTGCTGTCGCCGCTGAGCACCTTTTCTGCCAGAAAAGGAAAGTGGTTTTTACTACCGGAAATTTTTTCTAAAAGCAAGCCTTGGTTTTTAATCTTTTCTACCACAGTTTGCTGCCAGAGTTGTTTCTTTAAAGGCTGTGATGCTTGAATTTGATTTTTAAAAATCTCCTGTTGTATGTGATGGCTGTTGAGGTTGAGAAACATCCCATTGGGCAGGTGGTTGTTGCCACAAACCAGGACAGCGGCGTTGTTTTCGATGAGTAAATTCAAAGCCGGAAGACTCAAAAAGCTCTCTTGGTTTTCAACCACCACAAAGCCAATATCTTCTATCGGAATGCTGCCTTCACGGGTTTCGGATTGGATGAGAAGTTGCCGGTTTTTTACTTTCAGCGAACTCTTTTGCGTGATAAAAATGGTTTTTTTTAACATATCTGTTGTATCAAATTGATTACAAGATAGTTAAAAAAATAAATAAAAAATACATTGCGAAACATCAGGTTATAAATACTGATGTTTTTTCCGTAAATAAAAGTTCTTTTGGACGAAGAAAAAACTATTTGTGGTTTTGCAAGGCTTCTAAAAATGCTTCTGCCACAAGTTGATTTCCGGTTTCGTTCAGGTGGACACGATCGTTGGTCAGAATGCCTTTTTCCAAGTTTTCAGGATTGTGCGTGCGGTTGTACTCAAGAAAAATAGTGCGTAGATCCACCAAACCACTTTGTGTGCTTTTCGCAATTTTTTTGATGGTTTTTGCATAGGCATTGAGGTCGCCGTCTTGTGGATTGCTCGCATCCCATTTTTCACCGATAAAGGTGGGCGTCACGCAAATTACTTGTGCGTCTTGCGCCTGAATTTTTGCAATAATGGCGCGGTAAAATTTTTCAAATTTATCCAAATCTGTACCTGTCCCAAAATCTGATTTGTGCCAAACATCATTAATCCCCACATAGATAAAGACCACATCCGGTTGGTGTTTCAAAACATCATTTTCCAAACGCAAATACAAATCGTACACTTTATCCCCGCCAATTCCGGCACCGATAAACTCAAATGCTTCTGGGTTCGCTTTTGCTTTAAGCAGGCTGATGTAGCCGCTTGTTTGTGTCCCCATTTCGGTAATGGAATCGCCAAAAAATACAACTCTTTTCGGTTTTTGGATTAATGTGAACATGAAGAGGGGAATCAACAAAAGAACTAGATTTTTCATAGAGCCGCAACCAATTTTTTAAAAATCGTAGGCATGTCTGTAAAACTGTCCACAAAGTATGGTCAGCATATCTTTCTCAACGTTTTCAATCGGGATTTCCACAATGCGGTTGATTTCCTCACCATCGCGATAAAAAATAATGGTAGGTACGTTGGTGATGTTGTATCCTTCCAAAAGATCAGCAGGCTCGTTTTTGTCTTCATTAATCATCACGGTAGTCAATTTGTCTTTTGGAAATTTCAGCGCATCCAATATTTTGATAAAACCGGGTACTTCGCGGTGGCTGTCTTCGCACCATGTGCCCATAAACATTTTGATACTGATGTCTCCTTCTAGGTGTGGTTTTATGGCTTTCAAGGTTTCCGCATTGGGTTCGTAGGACTCATAGCCTTTGTCAAACCAAAGATTATAAGGCGCTTCTTTCAATACCGATATGTCTTGATAACCCATTAATACAGGATCGTCTTCAAATGAGGAAACGATGCTGTCTTGTGCAATTTCCGTGGTGTTGCTGTTGGTTTCTTTAGGTTCGTTTTTGCAGGCAAAAACAAGTATCGAAAGGCATAAAATTGTCAGTTTCTTCATGTCTGTAGTTACTTTAGTGTTTATATCAAAGCGTGTTGTGTCATGGATTTGGGCTTTTCGATGCCCATGAGTTTAAGTATGGTTGGAGCCATATCACCCAAAACACCGTGTTTGATTTCTTTAATTTCTTTATCCACTAAAATAAGTGGCACAGGGTTGGTGGTATGAGCCGTGTTGGGCGAGCCATCCGGGTTTATCATGGTTTCACAATTCCCGTGGTCGGCTATAATCAAGGTTGTATATTCGTTTTCCAAAGCCGTTTCCACGATGTCTTTAACACAGGCATCTACAGCCTCGCAGGCTTTGATGGCGGCTTCCATCACACCGGTATGTCCCACCATGTCTCCGTTGGCAAAATTGAGGCAGACAAAATCTACTTCGCCTTTTTTTAGTTCCGGAACCAATGCATCTCGGAGCTCATAAGCACTCATCTCGGGTTTCAAATCGTAGGTGGCTACTTTGGGTGAGTTTTTTAAAATGCGCGTTTCGCCCGCAAAGGGATTTTCGCGACCACCGGAAAAGAAAAAAGTAACATGCGGATATTTTTCAGTTTCGGCTATACGAATTTGCGTTTTGCCGTGTTTTTCCAGAATTTCACCCAAGGTTTCGGTGAGGTTTTCTTTGTCGTACACCACGTGTATGTTATCAAAAGTATCGTCGTAGTTGGTCAAAGTCACATAGTAGAGGGGAAGTTTGCGCATTTGATATTCCGCAAAGTCTTGTTGAGATAGTACTTGTGTCAATTCGCGGCCGCGGTCGGTACGGAAATTAAAGAAAATGACCACATCGTCTTCTTGTATTTTTGCGATGGGCTTGTTGTTTTGTGTCAGCGCAATGGGTTTTATAAATTCGTCCGTCACACCATCGTCATAACTTTTTTGAATTTCATGTGCTACATCTTCGCACAGCGTTCCTTTGCCCAATACCAACAAGTCATAAGCTTGTTTGACGCGTTCCCAGCGTTTGTCTCTGTCCATGGCGTAATAGCGCCCGATTACGCTTGCCAATTTTCCGCCCGATTTTGTCATGTGTTGCTGCAAATCTTGGATATAGCCCAATCCGGATTTTGGATCCACATCGCGGCCATCTGTAAAGGCGTGTACATAGACGTTTGCTAGGCCGTATGCATTTGTAGCATCGAGCAAACCTTTGAGGTGGTCGATGTGTGAGTGTACGCCACCGTCTGAAAGCAATCCTAAAAAATGTATGGGTTTGTTGTGTTTTTTGGCATGTTCAAATGCTTTGACTAATTCCGGCTCTTGCGTAAGGGTTTTGTGCTGAACCGCAAGATTGATTTTGGTTAGGTCTTGATAAACAATTCGTCCGGCACCCAAATTCATGTGGCCCACCTCACTGTTTCCCATCTGGCCTTCGGGCAACCCAACGTTGAGTCCGTCGGTGCGAAGTGTGGTGTGCGGAAATTGCTTATAAAGACTATCGATAAAAGGTGTATTTGCATGATCTACGGCCGATACTTTTGGATCCGGAGAAATGCCCCAACCATCAAGTATCATCAGGATAACTTTTTTATGCATGGTATTTTCGTTTCTTTTTTTAGAAAGACAAAGATACGAAAGATTTGAAGGTTTGCGGGTTTGAAAACCTATAAAATGAAGGTTTAACGAAAAGTTGACCGACCGTTACATGTGTAAATTTTTAATCTTTTCGATTTCTTTTGCGGTATTCTTCCAGCATTTTTCGGTCAAAGTCATATTCTACTTTTTGTAGCTGAAGAATCTTTTTGGGCGAAACGACTTCTGCCAAGGCAAGCATCATTTTTTTTCGTTCAGTTAAAATGGTTTCCTCGAGCTGAAACATTTTTTCGAGATAGTTTTTGGCTTCTTGTTCACTGAAGTTTTGTGCGTTTTCCCGAACCGTTTTTCTGATTTCTCTCAGTTGGTGTCGGCTGGGTCTGTAGATGTTGTTTTCAAAAGCGTTGTAAAGCGGCCAAAATTTTTCTGCCTCTGCAGCAGATAGGTTAAGCTCTTGCGTGATAAAGGCTGTCTTCATGGCCATCACCCGATCGTGATAGTCATTTTTTTGTGCATACATGAAGGTTTGAACCGACAAAACGACAGTAAGTATAAATAATTTTTTCATGTGTTTATTTTTATTATTTTTACATATGTACAAACAGTTGCTGTCTGTAGATAATGCATAAACGCTTTATTTTGAAGCGATTGCTTACAAGTGAATTTGCAATATTTTCAATTTTCTTCATCATAATCGTATGCAGAAAGGTTTTCCGCAAGGTATTGCGCCATTTCGTCACCGCTCAATTCAGCACTGCCGAAAGGATCAAAAGCAAAATCGGATGATAACAGTTGCTCCCAATCAAATTCGGAAAGGTTGATGTCTGTTTCCAAATAATTTTTGATGTCGGTTTCGCCTACCACAACCTCAGTTGGAATGTTTGTAGTTGGTGTCTTCATAAAGTATGTCAGCCCTAACAGGGCTGTAAAAATAGCTGCGACACGCCAAAAACGAGCTGTCAGTTTTCTTACTTTTGGTGCTGCGGGTTCTAATTTGGAAAGTATCTCTATGCGGTTGTTTTCAAAATAATTTTCAGGAATTTCAAAACCTGTATTCCTTTTTTTGGAATATCCTTCAACGTAATTTTTTAAATCAGTTCTTAACAACATTTTTTTACTGAAATCCGCAAAATAATTTTCCGGAACCACAAAGCCGGAATCTTGTTTTGAGGAGGTATTATGTTGTCTGTTCAGTTTCATTTTGTGTAGTTTGTATATTATTTCTGTGTCTATGGTTGTTTAGTTAATTTTGTATCAAGGTTTTGACGCATCAAAAGGCATAAGGTTTAACGTTCTTTTAAAAATGATTCAATTTTTTTTACAGCGTGGTGGTATGATGCTTTCAGCGCGCCTTCTGTGGTGTTGAGGATTTCGGATATTTCACTGTATTTCAGGTTGTCAAAATAATGCATGTTAAAAACGAGTTGTTGTTTTTCAGGCAATTGTGCCACAGCTTGCTGAAGTTTTAATTGAATTTCGTCTCCGTCAAAATACACATCGGCCTGCAAACTGCTCACGCGCTGTTGTTTTAAAACTTCAGGGGTGATTTGCGTTTTTTTGGATTCTTTGCGCAGGTGCGTCAAAGCCTCGTTGGTAGCGATGCGATAGAGCCACGAAAACAATTTGGATTCGCCTTTAAACTCTTGGATGTGATGAAACACTTTGATAAAAACATTTTGCAAAACATCATCGGCATCGTCATGTGAAATGACAATCTTTCGGATGTGCCAATACAGGGGTTTTTGGTACAATTCCAACAAGGTTTCAAAAGCAGCGTTTCGGGTCTGCTCATCTTGAAGTTGCGCTACGAGTGCGGAGTCTTGCAAAACTTTTTAAGCTTAGACGTTAAAGATACAAAATGGTTTAAAGATAGATAGTCATAGGCACTGAAACAAAAAGATGACACCGGTTTATCTGCTTGCCGTGAGTTCCGCAATGCGCACAATGACGGCTACTGCTTTTTCCATATTTTCCAAGCTTACATATTCGTATTTTCCGTGAAAATTATGCCCGCCGGCAAAAATGTTTGGGCAAGGAAGCCCCATGAAACTGAGCTGAGCACCGTCGGTGCCGCCGCGAATGGGTTTTATTATAGGCTTGATTCCTAAATCTTTCATGGCCTGCTCGGCTATGTCAACAATATGAAAAACCGGTTCTATTTTTTCGCGCATATTGAAGTATTGGTCTTCGATTTGACAGCTAAAAAAACTTCCGTGTTCTGAGTTGAGTTTTTCTGTCAGTTTTTGTAGAAATAATTTTCTATCTTCAAAAGCTTGGCTGTCATGATCGCGAATGATAAAAGAAAGTGTCGTTTTTTCTATACTGCCATTTTGTGATGTGAGATGAAAAAATCCTTCGCGTCCCGATGTTTTTTCAGGAACTTGATGTTCGGGTAAGTGGCTCAGAAATTTGTGAGCCAACCACATCGAGTTGACCATTTTGTCTTTGGCATAGCCCGGATGTACACTTTTTCCTGTTATGGTAACGGTGGCCGCAGCTGCATTAAAATTTTCGAATTCCAGTTCACCAACCTCACTGCCGTCCATAGTATAGGCCCAATCAGCACCAAACTTTTTTACATCAAATTTGTGGGCGCCACGTCCAATTTCTTCATCGGGTGTAAACCCAACCCTGATTTTTCCGTGCTCAACTTCTGGATGAGAAAGTAAGTATTCCATGGCGGTGACAATTTCGGCAATACCCGCTTTGTCGTCTGCACCCAAAAGCGTGTTGCCATCGGTAGTAATGAGGGTTTGTCCTTTGTGGGCAAGCAATTCGGGGAAGTAGGAAGGCGACAATAAAATATTTTTTTCCTTGTTGAGCCAGATGTCTGTTCCGTCGTAGTTTTCTATAATTTGCGGTTTTACATGCGTTGCTGTAAAATCGGGAGAAGTGTCAAAATGAGCAATAAAACCAATCGTAGGGATGTTTTTGCCATTGGCGTTTGCAGGCAAAGTAGCCATCACATAAGCGTTTTCATCCAGCGTCACATCTTGCATTCCTATTTCTTCAAGCTCATTTGCCAAGTATTTGGCCAGTTTCCATTGTTTTTCTGTACTTGGCGTCGTATCCGAATTGGCGTCAGATTGGGTGTCCATTTGCACATAGTGCAGAAAACGCTTCAATAAATTTTGCATGTTAAATCTTTTGGTAAAAATACGGTTTACTTTGCACCCGTGTCAAGCAGAACTCTAATTTTCTATGTACTTTTGTAGAACATTTTTATCACATGTACAAACTGCTTTTTCGACCTGTTTTCTTTTGTTTTGATCCTGAAAAAGTTCACGAATGGACTTTTAAAGCTATTAAATCCATCTGTAAAATACCATTCCTAGTCTTTTTGATTCGAAAAATATATGTGATAGATAATCCGCGTTTGCATCGCGAAATCTTCGGACTTAGTTTTAAAAATCCTGTAGGCTTGGCTGCCGGTTTTGACAAAGATGCCAAACTCTATGAAGAGCTGTCTCATTTTGGTTTTGGCTTTGTTGAGATTGGTACGCTCACGCCCAAACCGCAACCGGGCAATCCGAAAAAAAGGTTGTTTAGGCTGGTTGCAGATACGGGCATAATCAATCGCATGGGTTTCAACAACGAAGGCGTGAAAGCGGCTGTACAGCGGTTAAACAAACATAAAAATGTAATTGTTGGCGGCAATATTGGCAAAAATAAAATGACTGCCAACGACAATGCCCTAGACGATTATCTCTTTTGCTTGGAAAAACTCTATCCCTTTGTCGATTATTTTGCACTGAATGTAAGTTCACCCAACACACCCGGTTTGCGCTCTTTGCAAGACAAAGAACCCTTGCGCGAGTTGCTCAAAAGGGTTAAGGCCAGGTCGCAGCAACTGCAAAAAGTGCATCAGTTAGCCAAGCCAAGGCCGGTTTTACTTAAAATAGCACCCGATTTGACAAACGAACAATTACTCGATATTATCGAAATCGTCATTTCTACCCAAACAGACGGCGTCATTGCGACCAACACGACACTTTCGCGTGAAAACTTGCAGTCACCCAACCAAAATGAATCGGGTGGCTTGAGTGGTAAACCCCTTACGGATAGGAGTACGGAAGTGATTAGGTTTATTGCCGAAAACAGCAAAAAAGCGTTTCCCATCATCGGCGTTGGCGGTATTCATTCCGCTGACGACGCTATGGCCAAATTAGAAGCCGGTGCAGATTTGGTTCAGCTCTATACAGGTTTTATCTACGAAGGACCGGGCTTGATTAAAAAAATTAACAGGGCTATTTTGGCTAAAGCCTAAAACCAGAGAATATTTTATTGTCCAACTATTTTCACGTAAATTTTATAAAAAAAAATGTGCGTTTGTTTGGTTTACATGCTGTGGAAATTCAAATTTACCCAAATCTATTTGCACGGATAGAGGAATATAAAAATTACAAAATAATTATCTTTGAAGCATGCAACAAGTCAAAATTATCGAATGTCCGCGTGATGCCATGCAAGGCATTAAACCTTTGATACCGACTGCTGCCAAAATTAGATACATACAATCGCTGCTACACGTAGGTTTTGACACCATTGATGTTGGGAGTTTTGTTTCGCCAAAAGCGATTCCGCAAATGGCCGATACGGCAGCGGTTTTGCAAGGACTTGATTTGTCAGCCACGCAAAGCAAACTCTTGGCTATCATCGCGAATGTTCGCGGTGCGGAAGAAGCGGCCATACATCCGGAAATTGATTTTTTGGGCTATCCGTTTTCCATATCAGAAAACTTTCAAATGCGCAACACACACAAAACCATAGCAGAGAGTTTAGCAGTTTTGCAAGAGATATTGCGCATAGCCGACCGGTCGGGCAAGCAAGTGGTAGCCTATTTGAGCATGGGTTTTGGCAATCCGTATGGCGATCCGTGGGATGTGGAAATTGTCGCAAATTGGACGGAGAAATTGACGCGCATGGGTGTGCAAATTTTATCCTTGTCAGACACGGTTGGTTCGTCCACGCCGGAAGTCATCCGTTATTTGTTTTCAAATTTGATTCCGGCCTATCCAAAAGTAGAATTTGGCGCGCATCTGCACACAACCGCAAATACATGGTACGAAAAAGTTGATGCTGCCTACAAAGCCGGATGCTGCCGATTTGATGGCGCCATTCAAGGATTTGGCGGTTGTCCAATGGCAAAAGATGAACTCACAGGCAACATGCCTACCGAAAAATTGGTTTCCTATTTCACGAGTCAGAAAGCAAAAACGGGCATCAACAGCCTCAGTTTTGAGAGTGCCTACAACGAAGCAACAAAAGTTTTTACCTTGTACCATTAGTTGTATTTCTCAAATATTATTTTTGACATATTTTAAAAAATCAAACAGATGAGCAAGTCCGTTTATGAAGAAATAATATCGCTTCGCGAAGCTTTGACTAGATTCAATTACGAGTACTATGTGTTAGATGCGCCTACGATTTCCGATTTTGAATTTGACCAAAAACTCAAAAGGCTGGAGGCATTAGAAAGTCAAAATCCGGAGTATTTTGATCCCGATTCACCCACCCAACGTGTGGGTGGGGCAGTCACCAAAAACTTTGAAACGGTTGTACACAGCCATAGAATGTATTCATTGGATAATTCCTATTCTCGAGAAGACTTGTTGGAGTGGGAAGCGCGGATGCAGCGAATTTTGGGTGATGTCAAACTCGAATATGTATGTGAACTCAAATTCGACGGTGCTTCTATTAGTTTAACCTATCACGATGGAAAATTGTTTAGGGCGGTTACACGCGGCGATGGATTTCAAGGCGATGATGTGACGGCCAACGTGCGCACCATTCGTTCGGTTCCATTGGTTTTGAAAGGCAATTATCCGAATAGTTTTGACATCCGCGGCGAAATTGTTTTACCAATTTCGGGGTTCAACAAGATGAACGAAGCATTGATTGAGATCGGGGAGACGCCTTACGCCAATCCCAGAAATACGGCTTCGGGAAGTTTGAAATTGCAAGACAGTGCAGAAGTCGCCAAAAGACCTTTAGATTGTTTGCTGTACTTTATCATTGGCTCAGATTTGCCTTTTGATAAGCATTTTGATGCTTTAGAAGCTGCCCGAAATTGGGGTTTTAAAGTACCCCGAGAGGCAAAGTTGGTACAAGATATGCAGGCGGTTTTTGATTATATTGATTATTGGGATATTCACCGTCACGATTTGCCTTACGAGACCGATGGCGTAGTAGTCAAAGTAAACAGTTTTTCGCACCAACAGGAGTTGGGCTTTACAGCTAAGTCGCCACGTTGGGCGATGGCGTATAAATTCAAATCCGAGCAAGCCGAATCTGTCTTAGAGTCAATTTCCTATCAAGTAGGGCGAACAGGTGCCATCACACCGGTAGCCAACCTACAGCCCGTTTTACTCGCAGGAACCACAGTAAAGAGAGCCTCGCTGCACAATGCCGACCAGATGGCAAAATTGGATGTGCGTTTGGGTGATACGGTTTTTGTAGAAAAAGGCGGGGAGATTATTCCCAAAATTATAGGTGTGAATATGTCTAAACGAACAGTCGATAGCCAGCCTTTGGCCTTTATCGATAATTGCCCCGAATGCGACTCGGAACTCGTCAGGAATGAAGGCGAAGCGCAACATTTCTGTCCAAACTACGTGGGCTGTCCACCGCAAATCATTGGTCGTATTCAGCATTTCATCAGTCGCAAAGCAATGGATATTGAGGGTTTGGGGGGTGAAACGGTGGCCTTGCTATATGAAAACGGATTGGTTGAGAATTACGCAGATTTGTACGAATTACAAATATCACAGTTACTGCCCTTGGAGCGTATGGCCCAAAAATCAGCTGAAAATCTCATCAATGGTCTTCGGCAGTCGGTCCATATTCCCTTCGAACGCGTTTTGTATGCCTTGGGCATTCGCTACGTAGGTGAAACGGTGGCTAAAAAATTGGCGAGACATTATAAAAATATAGACGTGTTGGCTCAGCAAACAGAAGAAAATTTAATTGAGGTAGATGAAATAGGCGCACGCATCGCACAGAGTGTGGTTTCATTTTTTCAAAATCAAGAAAACAGGATTTTGGTTGAAAGGCTCAAAAATGCAGGTTTGCAGTTTGAAATTTTAAGCGATGATGCACGTCTTGTTTCAGACAGATTAGCCGGCAAAACAATCGTTATTTCCGGTGTTTTTACCATGTATTCGAGGGAAGAAATCAAAAACCTGATTGAATCTCACGGCGGGAAAGTGGGAAGTTCTATCTCTGCAAAAACCCATTATTTGGTAGCCGGTGAAAATATGGGGCCTTCCAAATTGGAAAAAGCTAAAAAATTAAACATACCCATTCTAACAGAGGGTGCGTTTGCTGAAATGATTAAAAATTGAAGTATATTCTTTTATTGTGTTAATTTGTTGTTATTATTAATTTTTTTAAGTACAAAATATTTTTTTTCGTAATTTTATGGTGTTAGCTAACTAATTAAAATAATGAATATCTACTGAGTATTTATCACATAAATTGATAGATTTTTTAAAGCGGGACTTCTTACACATGATTAACAACTAAATGTAAACTTATGAAAAATGTATTTTACCTTATTGCAATTTTTAGTGTCTTTTCTTTGTATGGCCAAGCCCAAGACCTTCCTTTATCTTTGAAATTGAACAATGGCATGGTTGTCAATCCGGGTGATGTATTTGTGATAGGTGATACAAATGCGCATCATTCCTTTACGTATCTCAATGTTGGGAAGTCTAATTTTATTATAAAAAAAGGAGGCATTTATAATCCAAAATCCTTGTCGGGACTGGAAGTAGTTGTGTCAGATATTCAGTCTTCTTCAAAAGGCGATTTGATTGTTTTAAGAAGGGCTGATGGGAATCTGTTTTTAGGAGCTAATAAACTTGCCTATATCAGGGATTTAGAGAAAGCTTTGGCTAGTGGCGAGCTTCTTGTCAAAAAGTCTAGTTGAGAAATAATTCTTGATAAAAAATAAAAAGAGCCATTCCCAAGACAAACCAACCGAACATTTTCTTGAGTTTTTTACCTTCTATGTAGTTGGAAATAAACATTCCGATAAAGATGCCTATGATGGAAAGTGAGGTGAAAGTCAAGAGAAAAGTCCAATCTATAGGTAAGCTTTGAATATCGCCCAAAAATCCGATTAGCGAATTCACCGAGATGACGAGCAAGGAGGTAGCCACGGCCTTTTTCATGGGTAATTTGGCAAACAGCACCAATGTTGGGATGATTAAAAAACCGCCGCCGGCACCGACCAATCCGGCTATCAAACCCACAGCAATACCTTGGAGAAACAACAATGGGTAATGCATTTTAGAAACCTGTAAATCAGGTACTTTTTCTTGCTTACTCACAATCATAAAAATGGAAGTAACTGTCATCACCAAGCCAAAAAATGTCATGATGCCAATTTCTTTAGTCACGGAAAATTCATCGAATTGAAACAATACATCGGGCAACCATGGAATCAGGTATTTTCGAATGGTATAAACAACCACAAAAGCCGGAAAGGCAAAAAAGAGTCCGGTTTTGATCTCTACCATTTTTTTTTGATAGCTCCGAATAGCACCGGTAAGAGATGTGGTGCCCACCACAAAAAGTGAATACGCTGTGGCTGTAATAGGTTCTATTTTAAGTAAATAAACCAAAATAGGTAGTGTCAATACAGAACCGCCGCCACCGAGCAATCCCAAAATCAAACCGATAAGTACAGCACCGAGATAGCCTAGAATAAGCTGAATATCCATGTTTTTATAAGTTAGAACGGACGAAATTAATATAAACTTCTTTCTCTTCTGTAACGAAAGTAACCAATTGCAGAACTACTTTGGCTTATGTTTACATTAAATTTTAAAAACATGAGAAAAAATATTGGAAACCGAGACAAGGGGCTGCGAATTCTTTTAGCCGTTATTGCTACCACATTGTTCTTTACGAATATGCTGCAAGGAGCATGGGCTTACATCATATTGGCAGCTGGAGGCATATTGCTAGGAACCGCTTTGGTAAATTTTTGTCCGCTTTACGCCATCTTTGGAATCAAAACTTGTAGACCAAGATAGTAGGTTTGATATTTTCTTTTAGTTGGGGCAGATGTCCTTATCTAAATAATCCGGTATGCCATCTCCGTCACAATCTGTGAAGGTAATTGTGCCGTCCGCATTGATGGTGATTTCGTTTCTGGTTAATATAAAATCGCCATCGTCATCGGTGTCTATAAAATTTGGAAATCCATCGCCATCGGTATCATCGTCACCGATATTTTCGTTACCGTTCAGATCTTCGATGAAAGAAGGAATTCCGTCCAAATCGTGATCGGCTTCTATGGCTGCGAAGAGTTTTACCCTAAAGATTAATGGAGAATTTGCAGGAATACCCGGTTGTGTGATGTTTTGAAAACCAAGAGCGGATGGAAAAAAAACAGCACCAACGCCAAAATTGAAAAAAGTAGAAGTTCCATCGGGGTTTAAATCAAAACCGTCAGCAGATTTTAACTCGGTTAAAATCAAACGAAATCCAACGACTACCTGAGTTAAATCAAACCAAATTGGATTTGCGTTTGAGTCAAATAAATTAGAATTTAACAGTGTGCCTCTAAAATTGACAAGTGTTGAATCCACAAAATTAGGTCTTTTATTGACACCTTCGCGCGCCTTGAGAACATAATAGTTGAGCGTTACAGAATCTATGGCGAATGTTTTTTTCTCTACAAGGTCAATTAGTGGCGTTTTATTGGTATTTTCTCCGGCAATGGTGTCAAATTCAATGTCAAAATTGAAACCGGGTGGCGGATTTACAAAGTCTTCTTGATTGTAAAAATGTGTATTGAGAAACTCAAGTATGGCAGCGTCATCGATAAGGGCTTGCTCACCTAAATCAACAGGAGGAACGGGTGTTGTGGTTATACCATCATCACCACTGCCACAAGACGAAACGAAAATTGTCATCAAGACCAATGAGAAAAGTCTTATTTGAGAAAAAAGCCTATACATAGATTCTAAATTTTGGCGCAATTTACGATTTTCCGTTATCTTTGAAAGGTAAATTTTGAATTATGCGTGTGGATAAGTTTTTGTGGTGCATTCGGTTGTATAAAACCAGAACCCAAGCGACCGAAGCTTGTAGGAAAGGCCACGTGAAAATCAACGGTGAATCGGTCAAACCTTCCCGAGATGTAATCCCCACAGATGAAATCAAAGTTAGGAAAGATCAAATAGAGCGCATTTTTAAAGTGCAAGACATACCCGAAAATAGGTTGGGAGCCAAATGGGTTGGCTTGTATGTGATAGACCAAACACCTGCAGACGCTTTTGAAAAAATGAAGCTAATCAGACAAACTTCTGCCTATTACAGAAACTTAGGCACCGGAAGGCCCACCAAAAAAGACCGCCGTGTTTTAGACGATTTTATGGATGAACCCGAAAATGATGCACGTCATGAATCGTGAATTTTGGGAACAAAAATACCAAAGTGACGATACGGGCTGGGATTTGGGAGCACCTTCACCACCCATAACCCATTACGTAGATCAAATTGAAGATAAAAGTCTCAAAATTTTGATACCCGGCGCCGGCAATGCCTACGAGGCTGCCTATTTGCTGAAAAATGGATTTACGCAGGTAACAGTTGTAGACATTGCACCTTCGCCAATAAACAATTTGGCCAAACAGTATGCTTCAAATTACCTGACGCTCATCAATCAAGATTTTTTTGGGATAGAAGAACAGTACGATTTAATACTCGAGCAAACCTTTTTTTGTGCCTTACAACCATCCTTTAGAGAACAATATGCCAAAAAAATGAACGAACTACTTATTCCCGGCGGCAAACTGGCGGGACTTCTGTTTGACTTTCCCCTTTCAGAGGAAGGACCGCCATTTGGTGGCGATATCCAGACCTATAAGGCTCTTTTTTCTCCTTATTTTAAAATTTCTACCCTGACGCCTAGTCATAATTCTGTAAAACCGAGACTGGGAAGGGAACTCTTTTTTATCTTTGAAAAAAAATAATATGCAAACCGAAAGCAAAACCATTATCTTGGATGCCATTCAAATCGAACATAAAGTTCGCCGCATTGCTTATCAAATCTACGAAACCAATATAGACGAACCGTGTATTGTTTTGGCCGGAATTCATCAAAACGGCTATGTTTTTGCTGAAAAATTGACAAAATATCTTGAAAAAATCTCAACACTCCGCGTGATACTTTGTCGTGTAGATCTCGATAAAAACATGCCCGAATCTCCTATAAAAACATCACTGACACCCGATCAATACAAGCACAAATCTTTAGTTTTGGTGGATGATGTTTTAAATTCGGGAAAAGTTTTAATGTATGCTGTTCGCCATTTTTTGGATGTGCCTTTAAAGCAATTTAAGACTGCGGTTCTTATCAATCGCAATCACAAACGCTATCCTGTAAAAGCAGATTTTAAAGGCCTTTCGCTGTCAACTTCTCTGCAAGAACACGTGGAGGTGGATTTTGACAAAAAAGAAGTTTATTTATCTTGATTTTTAAGGCTTTCCAATATTTCTTTTGCAATATTTTCAGGCGTTTTTCCGTCTGTAGATACCAAAATCGGGGCTTGAAAATAAAACGATTGACGCTCAAAAAGATGTTTGGCAATAAAAGTTTCCAAGTCTGTTTTGCTTTGATGAAATTGCAATATTGGTCGTTTGGCAGTTTCAGATAAGAGCCGCTCGGCTAAGGTGGTTACACTTGTCTTGAGGTAGATTACATACCGTGTGGATTCAAGTATATCTTCCATATTATCAAAGTAGCATGGCGTGCCGCCTCCCAACGAAATAATCTGTGGAGCTGATAGCGACAACAATTCCCGAAGGTATTTTTTTTCAAGTTTTCTAAAGTATATTTCACCTTTAGATTCGAATATTTGTGCAATCTTTTGTTGCGCTTTCTCTTCTATGTATTCGTCTAAATCGGTAAACTGATGTGCTGTAATTTTCGCAATACTTTTGCCTATTAGAGATTTACCGCAACCCATATAGCCCAACAAGACTATGTGTTCCTGCAATTTGTCTAAATTTTCTATAGCCATGTAAACCGTTTTTGGGTTGATGGCAAATTTAAAATAATTTCATCTTGTATAATGAAGATATACATACTATATTTGCACCCGCTTTTAAGCAAGATTCGTTAGCTCAGTTGGTAGAGCACAACACTTTTAATGTTGGGGTCCTGGGTTCGAGCCCCAGACGGATCACTAGAATAAGAAAGACTCGTTAGCTCAGTTGGTAGAGCACAACACTTTTAATGTTGGGGTCCTGGGTTCGAGCCCCAGACGGGTCACCAAAGCCCAGGTGCTGAAATTGGTAGACAGGCATGGTTGAGGGCCATGTGTCCATTAGGACGTGCAAGTTCGATTCTTGTTCTGGGCACGTTAGTTAAACAAGGTTATCTAAACTTAGGTAACCTTTTTTTATGCCTATCAAAATATTTGTTTAATATTGCATAAAAAATATTAAACATGGTAAAGTCTGTTTTTAGTATAAAAGACTTAGAAAATTTAAGCGGCATCAAGGCGCATACCATTCGTATCTGGGAAAAGAGGTATAATCTGTTGGTGCCGGAACGCACAGATACCAACATCAGACACTATAACCTCTCCAACTTGCAGAAGTTGCTGAATGTGACACAGCTGTATCACAACGGTTATAAAATTTCAAAAATTGCCAAG
Organism: Flavobacteriaceae bacterium; assembly: GCA_032251335.1. Lineage (GTDB taxonomy): Bacteria > Bacteroidota > Bacteroidia > Flavobacteriales > Flavobacteriaceae > UM-FILTER-40-17. The sequence continues at coordinate 17,046 of JAVVDW010000027.1, forward strand.
CTTTCCAACGAAAAAATTCACCAGCTTGTTGTCGATATCGCCAATGATCAAACGCCGCAGGAATCTGCCATAGCCTCTTTTAAGATGGCCATGGTAAACTTTGATGCCAATTTGTTTCACAATACCTATTTGGGCTTGGCAAAGAAATTTAGCTTTTCAGAAATCTTTTTGGAAACCTTTGTGCCACTTCTCAATGAGTTAGGCCTTCTTTGGCAAGCAGAAGTAGTCCGTCCTTCTCACGAACATTTTATTACGGGTTTAATCAAACAAACCATCATAGCGAACATCAAACAAAATCACATTGAACAAGCAGACTCTGCTCACAATGGCGTGTATGTTTTGTACCTGCCCAACAATGAAATTCACGACATTGGCCTTACTTACATTTATTACCACCTGCTGAGTAAAAAACACAAAACTATTTACCTTGGTCAATCCATGGATATCGAATTTCTCAAAGATTTTAACAGTTTCTACGAAAACATCATTTTTGTGACTTACCTCACAGTACAACCCGAGCCCGAAAAGGTTAATGAATACGTACAAACTTTTCAACATGAAGTAAACCCCGAAGGGCGTCATCAACTTTGGCTGCTTGGAAGGCAAACACAATACTTTACGGACTATGAAAAATACCCCGATGTCCGAATATTTGACACGCTTTATAAATTAACTCAAAAAGTTTAGTTAAAAACATTTAGTTGTTTAAATTTTAGATATATTTGTTAAACAAAAATATTTATGCAAGTTACCATATTGGGTTCGGGATTTTCTTCTCTCTCTGCGGCTGCCTACTTGGCAAAATCGGGATATAAAGTTGTTTTACTCGAAAAAAACAGCAGCTTTGGTGGTAGGGCAAGAAGGTTGCAGCGCGACGGTTTTTCTTTTGATATGGGGCCAACATGGTATTGGATGCCCGATATTTTCGATCGATTTTTTGCGGATTTTGGGAAAAAAACTGCCGATTATTACGATTTGCACAAACTAAATCCGGCCTACGAAGTTTACTTTGACATTCAAGATTCAGTGGTGATTTCGGACAATATCGAAAAAATAAAAGCAGTCTTTGAATCGATAGAAACCGGCGCCGCAGAAAAACTGGACGATTTTATGCAGATGGCTCACGACAATTATGAAATTGCCATCAAAGATTTGGTGTACAGACCCGGCGTCTCTCCTTTAGAGTTGATTACGCCTGAAACCATCAAAAAAATAGGGCAATTCACCAGCACCATTAGCAAGGAAGTTCGCAAGAGATTCAAGAACCGCAGGTTGATCCAGATACTCGAATTCCCCGTGTTGTTTTTAGGTGCCAAACCTTCCGATACACCCGCCTTTTACAGTTTTATGAACCAAGCAGATTTTGGCCTCGGTACCTTCCATCCGCAAAAAGGCATGTTTAGCGTGGTTGAGGCCATGGTGCACTTGTGCAAAAGTTTGGGTGTGGAAATGCATACAAACGCAGAAGTAAGTGAAATTTTGACAGAAAGAAACAAAGTGTCCGGTGTTTTGGTTCATGATAATGTGTTTCACACAGATATCTTGCTATCCGGCGCAGATTACCACCATACCGAAAGTCTTTTGCCACCATCATTCAGGATGTATTCTGAGCAATATTGGGACAAAAAAACTTTTGCACCTTCATCGCTCCTTTTCTATGTGGCCTTTGATAAAAAAATAGAAAATGTGTCGCACCATACACTCTTTTTTGATGTAGATTTTGACACACATGCCCAAGATATTTATGACCATCCCAAATGGCCCGAAAATCCTTTGTTCTATGCGAGCTTTCCTTCCAAAACAGATGACTTTTTTGCACCTGAAGGATGTGAAGCCGCTACATTTCTGATTCCGCTTGCGCCCGGTCTTGAAGACAGTGTCGAGATGAGAAATGTATTTTTCGACAAGATTATGCATCGGTTAGAATTGCTCACTAAACAATCGCTCCGGCAAAATATTATTTTTAAAGAATCGTTCTGTGTCAATGATTTCGTAGAGCAATATCACTCCTACAAAGGAAACGCTTACGGCATGGCAAATACCTTGTTTCAAACCGCTTTTTTGAGGCCGAAACTCAAAAGTAAAACCTTAAAAAATATGTATTTCACAGGTCAACTAACAGTGCCCGGACCCGGTGTGCCTCCTGCGCTGATTTCCGGAAAATTGGTTTCCGAACTCATTGTCAAACACCATCCGTTTACTATAAAGAAAGACCAAAGACTCAACTTTGTATAAATAGATTTAAAGAAATTTGTAAACCCATCAAAAAGAATAGATAAAACATCCATGCATATTACATTCATTCAAAAAAAAATGATGATGGATTTTAACTCCGAATCTGAAAAACAACAAATATAAACAGATGAAACACCCATGTAAAAAGAGTGACAAACAGGAGGATGATTATCCTAGGTCGTTCCGTCTGACATTTGAAAAACAATAAATATAAACAGATGAAATCTTTATTTGACATCGTATCACAAAAAGTAAGCAGGCAGGTAACGCACAGCTACAGCACTTCCTTTTCCTTGGCTACAAAACTTTTGGCAGGAAGCATCAGACAAGATATTTACAATATTTATGGTTTTGTACGTTTGGCTGACGAAATTGTTGATTCTTTTATTGAATACCCCCAAGCCGCACTCTTTGACGATTTTGAAAAACAATTATACGATGCACTTCACAAAAGAATAAGCCTAAATCCTGTGCTAAATGCTTTCCAGGAAACCTATCACAAGTACGATTTGGATATAAATGCTGTAGAGGCTTTTATGGCGAGTATGCGCGCAGATCTTTCAAAAAAGATATACAAAGACAGTCAAGAATACCAAAAATATATATATGGTTCTGCCGATGTAGTGGGCTTGATGTGTTTAAAAGTTTTTGTAAAAGGTGATGATGCTTTTTACAACCGGCTAAAAAGCAAGGCCGAAAAGCTCGGCTCCGCTTTTCAAAAGGTAAATTTTTTGAGAGATTTAAAAGCCGATCATGAATTACTAAACCGATCCTATTTTCCGAACGTGAATTTGGATAATATGGATGAGATGACAAAGGAGAAACTTATAATGGAGATTGATGCTGATTTTAGAGACGCTTACCAAGGCATTCTTCAGCTGCCTGTTGAAGCCAGATTGGGCGTGTACACAGCGTATGTTTACTACCAAAGACTTTTGCGCAAACTCAAACGAACGCCTTCGCATCAAATTAAAACACGCAGAATACGCGTTCCAAATTACGAGAAAATTGGCCTCTTGGCACAGAGTTATATGCGTTATAGATTAAATATTTTATAAATTTGACCTATGCAAACAATTGGTTGGATCTTAGTTTTTTTAGGTGCATTTGCCGGAATGGAATTTATGGCATGGTTCACACACAAATTTGTAATGCATGGTTTTTTATGGTCTTTACATAAAGACCACCATCGCAAAGACCACGATTCGTGGTTTGAGCGCAACGATTTTTTCTTTTTGTTTTATGCTGCCGTTAGCATGGTCTGTGTCTTTTTGTGGCACAACCAAAATTGGTGGTACGGTTTACCTATTGGTCTTGGAATTTTCGCTTACGGATTTACCTATTTTATGGTACATGATATTTTTATCCATCAGCGGTTTAAAATTTTCAGGAACGCTGACAATCGTTATGCCCGTGCTATTAGACGTGCACATAAAATACACCACAAACACCTCGGCAAACACAAAGGCGAATGTTTTGGCATGTTGGTAGTGCCTTTAAAGTACTTCAAAGATTAATTTTTCGTTTGTAAGTTACCTGCTCAATTCAAGTCTCGATGTTTTATTTGTTTGTGGCAGCTCATATTTGACATTATTTTTTTAGCTTAGTCAAAATTTTTTTGACTATGACACCTTTCCTTGCAGAACTTTTGGGTACATTTTTATTGATTTTGTTTGGTGGCGGCGTCGTTGCCAACGTCAATTTAAAAGAAACCTATGCGCATCAGTCCGGTTGGATCGTCATTGTTTTTGGTTGGGCAATTGGTGTGTTTGTCGGTGTTTTTGTAGCGGGATCTATTTCGGGTGCACACCTCAATCCGGCTGTTACCTTGGGCTTGGCTTTGGCAGGTTCGTTCGCTTGGTCAATGGTTCCCATGTATCTTTTGGCCCAATTGCTAGGTGCATTTTTGGGTGCTGTTTTGGTTTGGATTCATTTTAAACCCCATTTTCATAAAACCGAAGATGCCGCTGCAATCAAAGCAGTTTTTTGCACAGCACCGGCTATAAAACACACTTTTCAAAATGTGCTCTCTGAAACCATCGGGACTTTTGCGTTGGTTTTTCCTGTTTTTTATATTTCAGGTGCCACCATTGATGGTCAATCGGCTTCCTTGGGTGCTTTAGACGCCTTGCCGGTAGCTTTATTGGTTTTGGGTATTGGTCTGTCGTTGGGTGGCACCACAGGCTATGCAATCAATCCTGCCAGAGATTTAGGCCCTCGAATTGCACATGCACTTTTACCTATCAAAAACAAAGGAACTAACGATTGGAAATACGCTTGGATACCTGTAGCAGGTCCTTTTGTGGGTGCTTCGCTGGCAGCGTTGTTGTTTCTTTTTTTACAAGGCTGAGCGTTGACTTTATGTAGAAGTTAGCTGTAATATGAAAAAAATCGCGATTATAATATTTACAGTGAGTTTCAACTTTGGATTTGGACAAGTTGAAATTCCTTTTTTTGAACAAATCGCTTTTGATTTTTACAAGGACAGTCTATTGACAAAATTCCCTGTCAAAAAACGAATAAAAATTCCAAAATATACGACTGACTTTCACGTCTCTTCTTATAAATTTCAAGTTAATGAATGTCTGACTGGAGAATTATTGACTGAGGGAAAAGAATTGGAAATTTTTGGAATTTATGCTCTTGAACAAATGGATTTTGATTCGCCAACTCACGTAATGAATTATGAAAACTTGGATAAAAAACAGTTTCGGATTATAAAATTAAATAACAATTTGAATTTAAGAATTTCTCAACCCTATCATAAAAAAGGTGATTACGAGAATTTTTACTTAATTAGTCGCTCCTTATAAATTCTCATTTTCATTTACACGGATTAATTTTGGGTACAAATTCCAACGGAATAAAAC
>JAVVDW010000028.1:0-21762 GCA_032251335.1 Flavobacteriaceae bacterium
GTTTGAACTACTAAAACAGGTCTTGTTTTTCCTATTTCGTTTCCAAATCTTGGGTCAAGGTTTACAAGCCAAATTTCATTTTTTCTAGCAATCATACTCTTCAAGGCTTTCAAATTCAGTAAGTACTTTCAACGATTCGTCACTAACGAGTTTGGATTCTGTTTCAAGAAGTTTTGCAATAAATTCCTTTTTCTGAATTCGATTATAGTATGTAAGGGCTTCGTTTATATAACGGTTTCTAGGCTTTTTTATTTTTTCAAGCAATTGTTCTGTTTCTTGGTAAACGAGGTCGTCAAGTTTAAGAGAAAGCGTTTTCATTTTATTCCGTTTTAGTATATTGCAAAAGTATATACTTTTTTGGAAATTAAAAATTTTACTTGTTTTTTTCTTGGCTTAAATGCTAACGTTTTCGTGCTTTGCATTCGGGCGGGATACGGTGCACAAAACTGTCAACTAGAAACTTTGATAGAAGCACAAGTCCGGAAGTAGCCATTGAAGCAAAGCGATGTTAGCTGCTGCCCTTCTGTCTTTCGTGTTGATTGTCTGTCGGTTGTGCGGTGGGACAGACACACGCTGCCGCCAAGTTTTGGTCTGTGCGATGGCTTGTGCGACTTGGTCCCGAAAGCCATTCGGGATGTGTGGCTGTGAAGCGTTGGCTTTTCTGTCTGTTTAGTTGTTCTGAATGATTTCTATTTACTCACTTTTTTATTTGTTTTTTAATTTTGTTCGTGAAACCTTTAGGTTCAACGAAGTTAATCGCCATTTTTTAATGCTATCTATTTATTTGAACCTTCTACTATGGCGATTTCTTCTTCTGTCAATTCATAAAGTTGATAAACCAATTGGTTAATTTAGTTTTCTAAATTATTTATAATCTTCAAGTCCATATAGTTTTAATAACTCTTCATATTCCTGCTGAAACATTTTCTTTTGATGATGTGATTTCTGATTTTTAATGTATTCAAATACTTTTTCAACAATCGATTCCGAAACGGAAAATGCAGCATAACCGGTTTGCCATGCGAATTTGTCTGCAATGAAATTGTTTTGATTGAAATAGTGAGAGCTACTGCCTTTAATCTGTTTGATAACTTCTGCAATAGATTTTTGCGGGCTTATTAAAAACAGACAATGGATATGATCTGGCATACCGTTGATGATTCTTACCGGGCAACCTTGCTCTCTCAATTGCTCAGAAACAAATTGATATACCTTTTCTTCAATGTTTTGATGAATCAATGGTATTCTTTCTTTGGTTGCCCAAATGGCGTGTATCCATATTTTGTTGAATGAATGAGGCATAATATTTTGTTTTATAAACCGTTAAAACGGTTTTCTGTTGCATTCCGTATTTTCATAGCCCACGGTTTAAACCGTGGGCTATGGTAGGTATTCGTTTTATGTGTAATGGATTTATCCATTTTCAATTATATCAATTTCTTCTTCCGTCAACTCGTAAAGTTCTTTACACTTACAGCCAACTCGTTATATCATCTCAAATATACCCAATTCCCTCATCAACCCTTTAAAAATCATCAGGTTTTTCTCAACATGTGTTTATAAATTCCAAATCGTTTTTCGTTTCAAAATCTAAAACTATCTTTGCCGGAAGCTGTTTCGGCAGGCTTAAACCAAACCCATACAGTTCAGACATGAAACCCGTCTTAAAAATTGTCAAAATCGGAGGAAACGTCATCGATGACGAGGCTGCGCTCCAAGCTTTTTTGGAAGGTTTTGCTGCTATGGCGCCGCCCAAAATCCTCGTACATGGCGGCGGAAAAATTGCCACCCAACTGGCAACCCGGCTCGGCGTGGAAACAAAGATGACAGGCGGCCGCCGCATCACCGATCAGGCTTCTTTGGACGTGGTGGTGATGACCTATGCCGGTTTGCTCAACAAAAATGTGGTTGCCCTGTTGCAAAAAAACGGCTGCAACGCCATCGGACTTTCGGGTGCCGATGCCGGAAGTATCCTGTCGCGCAAACGCAACCACCCGGAAATCGATTTTGGTTTTGTGGGCGATGTGCAATCGGTTCATGCTGAAAATATCAGCAAACTGCTCCAAGCGGGTTTTACCCCCGTTTTTTGTGCCATCACGCACGACCGGGAAGGGCAGTTGCTCAACACCAATGCCGACACCATCGCTTCGGAATTGGCCATAGCCATGAGCGCGATTTACCAAACCGAACTAATCTATTGTTTTGAAAAAAAGGGTGTTCTGACTGATATTAACGATGAAAATTCCGTTGTCGAACATATTGACAGTCAAAAATATACTGAATTAAAGAATAACAAAATCATCGCCGACGGCATGCTCCCGAAAATGGAAAACTGCTTTCACGCGCTGCAAAATAACGTCTCGAAAGTCATCATCGGGAATCCGTCGGTGATTGGCGGTAAAGAAACTTTGTTTACGACCCTGACGATTTAAAATAAAAAACCTCACAGGTTTTCAAAACCTGTGAGGTTTAAATACTTTTCCGGCTTACTTTAAAATCATCCGAAGTTCGTTTCTATATGTGGATGGATTTCGCCCGGTAAATTCTTTAAAGAGCTTATTAAAATGCGAGAAGTTGTTGAAACCGCTTTCATAGCAAATTTCTGTGATACTGGTCGGTTTTTCGGCCAGTAGTTTGGAGGCGTGAACCAAACGGTATTCGTTGACAAATTGGGTAAAAGTTTTCCCGGTTATTTTCTTGAAATACCTGCAAAAAGCGGGCACTGTCATGCTGACCAGGTTAGAGATTTCATCGAGCGAAATGGCACGTTGAAAATTTTCACGTACAAAGCTAAAGACAATGTCGATTCGCTGGTTATCCTGAGGCTCCACCTCAAGCACAAAACCTTGGGCGTTGAGCAAGGTGTATTCTTCGGAATCTTCCAAATCTTTTAAAATTTGTATCAACTTCATCAAACGCTCAAAGGGTTCATATTGACCGAGTTTTTCAATTTTGGTTCCCACATTGCGTTTGGTGTTGCCGTGGAACACGATACCCATTTTGGCGCGTTCCAACATATTGTTGATGCCCGAAAGTTCGGGGGTGTTAAAAAAATCTGAGCCCGCAAAGTCGTGGTTGAATTGGATTATCGATTCACTTTTGTTTCCCGTCAGCCTATCGGTAAAGCCATAATGTGGCAAATTGGAACCAATGAGAATCAAATCACCGTTTCTGTAGAAGGAAACATGGCTGCCCACCAGGCGTTTTCCCATGCCACCATTTACGTAAACCATTTCTATTTCGGGGTGAAAATGCCACTGCGGGTCTTTATTTTGCGATTTATCGGCAAATTGCTTGAACGAAAAGGAACTGCCAAAAGGCGTCGATATCTTTTCTAAAGCCGGTTTTAAATTTGATAATGTCATGATATTCAGCTATTTTTTATTCAAAGGTAGAGGTTTTAATGGAATTTTAACCCATTGGATTGACGAAATTATGTGCAAAATTATCATTTATTATTAAATAAAAGAAAAATAAAGTTAAAATAATGGATAAACAGGGCAAGTAATGGAATTTTTAATTGACATGTGGGATGTACTTTTGTCTTGTATAAACGTTAAAACGCTATTGTTATGAAAAAAGATGTAAAGTACAGTTTGTTTGCCTTTCTATTAAGTGCAACGATGGTTTTTGCCTCCAACGGTAAAGATGAAGCAAGGTCTAAAGTAGTAAACTTTACGATCGGACAGTTGCAAAATTTCAACCAAATTATCATCAAAGATGATGCGGGAGTGATTTTGTATTCAGATTTTTTAAAGGACAACGCTAGAGTTGGTATCCGGATGGATTTCAGTAATTTGCCTGTGGGAGATTACTTCGTTGTGTTGGAATCTTCCATCAAAACAGTGGTTTATCCGCTTGAAGTAAACGGGCAAGTTGCACAACTCAACACAGCCGAAAAAACGGAGGTGTTTAAGCCCTTTGTGCGTTTGCAAAACAACTTGTTAGACGTGATGGGTTTCAATCCTAACCGCCAAGACATGGAAGTGTTTATTTACAACGAAGCCGGAGAGGTCATCTTTAAGGAAACCATTTCCGATGCTTTGGAGTTAAAAAAACGCTACGCACTTAAAAACCTTTCTGATGCTTCGGTAAGCATCAAGGTGGTAAAAGATGGAAAATCTTTTAATTTTAGTTTTAAAAGCTAAGTTTCTATTTGTTTGTTTGTTATTTGGTTTTAAAGCGTCCTTCGGGGCGCTTTTTTGTTGATGCGTTTTGAACGTATCAGGAATTTGATGTGCTTTATGTCAGAATTTATGTCGTAAGGGTGTCTTTTATGGTTGTATGTTGGGCAAATATGTCAGTTTAGAAAAAAATACTTTACTTTACCCGTCCAAACAATATTACTTATGAAGCGCAACTACCTTTTTGTCCTATTGGTATTGGTCACATTTTTTATCATTTCCTTTTTAACCAATATTCTGGGACCAATTTTACCCGCAGCCAACAAGAGTTTTGACCTTTCCTTAGCCTTGGCCGGTTTTTTGCCGCTCAGTTTTTTTATTGCATACGGGCCTACTTCTATTCCTGCGGGTTATCTGACAGAAAAATACGGCCCAAAGTGGACGATGCTTGCCGGTTTTTCGCTCATGGCAATCGGTTGTGTTTTCTTTTTATTGAACCCCGGTTTTCTCACTTATGTGAGTTCGCTTTTTATTATGGGGATTGGTATGGCAGCTTTGCAAGTCGTCATCAATCCGCTCTTGCGCGTTTCCGGTGGTGAAGAAAATTTTGCTTTTTTTTCGGTTTTGGCACAATTGGTTTTTGGCGCGGCTTCTTATGTCAGTCCGGGTGTTTACAACCGCCTGACTGCCGGTTTGGAAAATCCGGAAAAAGCCGATTTTTTGAGTCGCGCCCTGCGGGGTTTTATTCCGTCGGGCATGGCTTGGACCTCTTTTTACGGCCTTTGTCTGCTTTTGGCGTTGACCATGATTGTGTTAATGATGTTTTTAAAATTTCCGAAAGTGAGCCTTAAAGAAGACGAAAAATTGGAAGGCGTCTTGGTGATTAAAAAACTGCTGCGAAACAAGGTAGTTCAGCTCTATTTCTTCGGCATCTTCTGTTATGTGGGTTTTGAACAAGGCGTTTCTGTTTGGATCGCTTCTTTTTTGGAAACTTATCACAGTTTGGATCCAGCGGTGGAAGGGTCGGATACCACCGCCCTTTTTTGGGGTATGCAAGCCATAGGAGGCATTTTGGGGTTGTTGTTGATGAAACTTTTTGATGTTCAGAAAATTTTGGCCACCTTCGTGATGTTGGCTTTTATGAGTCTAATTCTCGCCTTGTTTGGCAATATCAGCGTTGTACTTTGGGCTTTTCCTGCGATCGGTTTTTTCACCTCGGTGATGTACCCAAGTGTTTTTTCTTTAGGGCTCAACTCGCTATCTGCGCATCACGGCACTTTCGCAGGTGTGCTGTGCACCGGTATTATCGGTGGTGCTGTTTTCCCTTTTTTGATTGGTGGTTTAGGAGATTTGCTGGGCCTCAGGTTGGGAATGCTGCTCAATGTAATTGCATTGGCATATTTGCTGTATATTGCTTTCTCCGCAAAACCACTCGTCAAAAACAAAACGATTCTGTAGTTACTTGTTAACAATTTTTGGCAAGACTCTTGTCGGTATTTAAGGGATAAATCGTTATTTTTGAAAACTGACAATATCTATCCATGCGACTACCGACACTCTTTAAGCAACGACCCAATAAAAGCTATAGCTACACCCCTCGTTACTACGACGAGCGCAAAGAAAGATTGGAAAAACTCATTGAAAAGCACCACGGCAAAAAAGATGGAACTATAAGTCATAAAAAAGTAAGTTTTAGAGACGAGTGGAAGCAACTCAGGCAGACGCGTTCCGATCAAAATTCACGTTTGCGCTTGGCCGTTATTATGGTGTTGCTTTTTGCGATGGCTTACGTAGCTTTGCAGTATATACAAATCGACTTGTTTTAATGGCGGATGTCATTCAACTTTTACCGGACCATGTAGCCAATCAGATAGCTGCGGGAGAGGTGGTGCAACGGCCGGCTTCTGTGGTGAAAGAACTGCTTGAAAACGCCATTGATGCCGAAGCCGACAGAATCCAACTCATCATTAAAGACTCCGGTAAAACCTTAGTTCAGGTCATAGACAACGGCAAAGGCATGTCTGTTACCGATGCCCGCCTTTGTTTTGAACGCCACGCGACTTCCAAAATTCGAACCGCAGAAGATCTGTTTGCGCTTCATACCAAGGGTTTTCGCGGGGAAGCATTGGCATCTATAGCTGCTGTAGCCCAGGTAGAACTCTCCAGCAAACAAGAAGATTCCGAATTGGGAACCCTGCTTCGCATAGAAGGTAGCAAAGTGCTTTCACAAACACCCGAAGTGGTTTCTAAAGGTACTTCCATAGCCGTCAGACGGTTATTTTTTAACATCCCGGCACGCCGTCAGTTTCTGAAATCCGATCCTGTGGAGTATAGACACATCGTGGACGAATTTCACCGGGTAGCTTTGGCACATCCACAAGTGTCTTTTAGGCTTATCCACAATGATGTAGAGAATTTTAACCTGCCTGCATCCAACCTACGTCAACGAATCGTCAATATTTTCGGGGGCAAAACCAACGAGAAATTATTGCCACTTAAGGAAGAAACAGATTTGGTCACCGTTGATGGTTTTATAGGCAAACCCGATTATGCCAAACGCAGTAAGTCCGAACAGTATTTTTTTGTCAACCAGCGTTATATCAGAAATCCGTATTTACATCACGCCTTGATGGCTGCCTACGACGGGCTCATCAAAGAAGGAACCTATCCGCAATATTTTATTTTTTTAAAGGTAGATCCGGCTTCTATCGATATCAATATCCATCCCACCAAAACGGAGATAAAATTTGAGAACGAACAGGCTTTGTACGCCATCCTCAGGGCCTCGGTCAAACACAGTCTCGGTCAATACAGCCTTTCGCCCATGTTGGATTTTGAGAAAGATCCGACCCTGGAGCTTTCCTATTCGGAAACCAAAGAAAAGCCGCGTATGCCTCATATAGAAGTGGATAGAAATTTTAATCCGTTCCGGCAAGAACAAAAGTCGTTCTCAGGCGCATCCAAAAAGACAGCTTCTTGGGAAAGTTTGTACGTGGGTATTGAGTCCAAATCCAATACCAAACCTTTTGATTTGGTTGAAATTGAAGATTTTCAGGAAGAAAAAACCATGGATTTAGGTGTAGAAACCTCAGAACAACCCAAGGCCGAAACATTTCAGCTACGGCGCAAATATATTCTCAGTCAATTGAAATCGGGTTTGTTACTGATTCACCAACACCGGGCGCACTACCGCATCCGATATGAAGAAATATTGACCAAAATGAGCGATACGCAAATTGCGAGCCAGCAAATTATTTTTCCGATAAATCCCGCCTTCACACACGCAGAAATCTCCTTGCTCTCTGAAATTAAGGAACACTTGGAGCAAGCCGGCTTTCAGTTTTCTAAGTTTGGCTTTGAAGGCTTGGAAATACAAGGCATTCCGGCCTATTTACAACCCGAAGCTGTAGAAGATTTGCTCAAAAAAGTGTTGGCAGCCCTCGAAATGGAATTGCCCGATTCTTATTTTTCCGGTTTGGATTTGATTGCCAAGTCTATCGCCAAAAGTTCGGCTGTGCGTACCGGTCAAAACCTGGGTTGCGATGAACAAGCACAGTTGTTAGACAAGCTTTTTGCCTGTAAGGAGCCGCAACTTTCACCCGATGGCAAGCCGGTTTATATTTCGTTGGATTGGGAGGACATTGAAAACAAATTTTAGCTATGAGTAGAATCACAGAGACGGTTAAACACCTCATTATAATCAACATCATATTCTTTGTAGGTGCCCTTACCATTGGCCGACCTGCCTATGATTTGTTGGCGCTTCACTTCCCCAAAAACCCCGATTTTCATTTTTGGCAGTTTCTGTCGCATATGTTTATGCATGATAACCAAGGCTTTACACATATTCTATTTAATATGCTTGGCTTGTGGATGTTTGGCAGTCCGTTGGAACAGGTTTTGGGAAAACAACGTTTTATTTTCTTCTATTTTTCTGCCGGTTTGGGTGCGGCACTCATACATACTTTGGTCAATTATTACGAGTTTAACCAGGGTTTCAATATCATGCTACAGGCCGGATATTCGGAGGCAGAAGTTTATGAGTTTGTCACTAAATCCATGTACAGAAGCGACTTGGCTGTTCCGCAAGAAGTGCTTCAAAACATGCTGACCACCTTCAACACTCCTGCGGTGGGCGCTTCCGGTGCTTTGTATGGCATCTTGGTTGCATTCGGCATGTTGTTCCCAAATACGGCTTTGTTTTTGATGTTCATTCCGATACCCATAAAAGCCAAATATTTTATTCCGGCCCTAATCTTAATGGATTTGTATGCAGGTTTCACAGGAAATTCTATCTTTGGAAGCGGCATCGCTCATTTTGCACACATCGGTGGTGCACTTTTCGGATTTTTGATGATGTGGTATTGGAAAAAAAACAGTTTTAACGACAAAAGGTGGTACTGATGAGGACAACACCACAATCCATTGCGGATAAAATAAAGCAACTGCGCTATTTTGAAAAATTGATTGCGCTCAACGTGGCTCTGTTTGTCTTAAACCAACTCATTACTTTTTTTGCAGGTTTGCCCCGCGATTTCTTTTTTAAATATTTAGAATTGCCTAAAAGCCTTGAAGCGTTTTTGATGCAACCTTGGTCTATGCTCACTTACGCCTTTGTGCATTACGATTTTATGCACCTGTTTTGGAATATGTTGCTGCTCTTTTTTGTCGGTCGTCTTTTTGTCGATTATTTTGGGCAACGCAACTTTCTGCCTGTTTATTTACTCGGTGCTCTCAGTGGCGGACTGTTTTTTTGGGTGAGCTATAACATGTTCCCGGTTTTCTTAGAAGTTGACTCTTCTTTGGTGGGTGCCTCGGCTGCCATCATGGCCATACTCATTTATACCTGTACGTATTTGCCCAAAACGGAGGTGCAACTCATCTTTTTCAGGGTACCGTTAGCTTATATCGGTATTGGTTTTGTCCTGATTGATTTAGTCCAACTACCACAGTCTAACCCCGGTGGCCATTTGGCCCATTTGGGTGGCGCACTTTTGGGTTTTACACTAGCCTACAATCTGATTAAAACCACAGGTAGTTGGTATAAATTGGATCTTTTAAAAAAAATGAGAGCAAAACACGCCAAACTGCATTCTGTATATAAAAATGAAGAGGCTTTCCGAAGTGCACCACGGACCAAAGGGATGAGCAAGTCTGAAAAACAACAAAAAATTGATGAAATACTAGATAAAATCAGCCAATCCGGTTACGACAGTTTGTCTAAAGACGAAAAAGACTTTTTGTTTAGATCCGGAGATGATATTTAGTTACCGCTCAGCCTACCAGGTTACATTTTAATTCAAATCCGTTTTATGGCTTCTATTTCTAATCTTACTGCTGATGCGATACAACTTTTGAAAGAATTGATTGCCACCCCGTCTTTCTCCTCAGAAGAAGACCAAACCGCCGGATTGATTGCAAAATGGTTTGCGCATCACCACATCCCTACGGAAAGAAGGCAAAACAACATTATAGCCAAAAACAAACATTTTGATTCTCAAAAACCTAGCATACTCCTCAATTCACACCACGATACGGTAAAGCCTAATACGGCCTATACCAAAAATCCATTTTTACCACAGGTGGAGTCGGGCAAACTCTACGGTTTGGGCAGTAACGATGCCGGCGGTTGTTTGGTTTCTCTCATGGCTGTTTTTACGCATTTTTATGCGTCGGAAGACCTGCGGTACAACCTGATTATCGTGGCCTCGGCAGAGGAAGAAAGCTCAGGCCCAAACGGACTTAATAGCGTGTTGCCGCATTTGCCTCCTATCGATTTTACCATCGTTGGGGAACCCACGCAAATGCAATTGGCCATTGCAGAGAAAGGCTTGTTGGTGTTGGATTGTTTTGCCCACGGCCAAGCCGGACATGCTGCGCATGGGCTGGGCGAAAATGCTATTTACAAAGCCGTTGAAGCCATAGAATGGTTCAGAACTTTCGAGTTTCCTAAGGTTTCCGAAACCTTGGGCAAAGTACGCATGACTGTCACCCAAATAGATGCCGGAAACCAGCACAATGTCATTCCTGCCAGCTGTCATTTTGTGGTGGACGTCAGGGTAACGGATGCATACACCAATCAAGAAGTTTTGGATATTGTTCAGCAATCTTTAGATATAGAAGTAAAGGCCCGATCGCTGCGTTTAAATGCATCATCTATACCCAAAGACCATCCCATAGTGTTGGCGGGTATCCAAATGGGCAGAGAAACCTATGGCTCGCCCACACTGTCAGACCAGGCTGTACTCAGTTGTCATTCCCTCAAACTGGGTCCGGGAGATTCGCACCGCTCGCACTCAGCAGATGAATTTATTTACCTGTACGAAATAGAAGAAGGCATCTTATTATACACAAAATTACTACAAGCTGTCATTTTTTAATTTGTAAAAACTTCTCAACTTTGCTGGGTAATATTTTTTAAGCCATAAAGACATGAAACGCCCATGTAAAAAGAGTGACACACAGGAGTATGATTTTTCTAGGGCGTTCCGTGCCTGTGCTGAGCGGAGTCGAAGCATGACAGATAAAAACAAATAAAATAAACACATGAAACTTTGGGACAAAGGGTTTTCTACCGATAAAAAAATAGATTGGTTTACCGTGGGCAACGACCGCGAACTCGATTTGGTCTTAGCCAAATACGACGTCATAGGTTCTGTGGCCCACGCCCGGATGCTCCGGAGTATTGGTGTTTTGTCTGAAA
Source organism: Flavobacteriaceae bacterium (assembly GCA_032251335.1). Lineage (GTDB taxonomy): Bacteria > Bacteroidota > Bacteroidia > Flavobacteriales > Flavobacteriaceae > UM-FILTER-40-17. The sequence goes on from JAVVDW010000028.1 coordinate 10,828, forward strand.
AAGAACTATCCGATTTGTTGGCCGAGTTTGACAACATTCAACAAAGCATTACTGCCGGTACTTTTACCATTGAAGACAGCTTTGAAGATGTGCATTCCAAAATTGAATTCTTGCTTACGAAAGCCTTAGGCGATACCGGCAAAAAAATACACACCGCCCGTTCCAGAAACGATCAGGTTTTGGTAGATATGCACCTCTATCTCAAGGACGAACTCGATGAAATCAAGACCTTGATACAACAACTATTCTCTTTGCTGATTTCCAAAGCCGACCAATACAAAGAGGTGCTTTTACCCGGCTACACACATTTTCAGGTGGCCATGCCTTCCTCTTTTGGCATGTGGTTTTCGGCCTATGCGGAAAGTTTGGTGGATGATGTCTATGTGCTCAATGCGGCCTATGCGGTAGCCAATCAAAACCCTTTGGGCTCGGCTGCCGGATACGGAAGTTCTTTCCCTATCAACCGCACTCAAACTACCGAAATACTCGGTTTCGATACGATGAAATTCAACGCCGTTGCCGCGCAAATGAGCCGTGGAAAAGTAGAGCGGATTTCGGCCGTGGCCATCAGCAGTGTGGCCGCAACTTTATCTAAACTGGCCATGGACGTGTGTTTGTACATGAGTCAAAATTTCGGCTTCGTCAGTTTTCCCGACACGCTTACAACCGGTTCTAGCATCATGCCTCATAAAAAAAATCCGGATGTCTTTGAACTCATTCGCGGCAAGTGCAACAAAATTCAAGCCTTGCCATTCGAACTTACGCTGCTTACCAACAACCTGCCAAGTGGCTACCACCGCGATTTGCAATTGCTCAAAGAAGGATTGATACCGGCTGTACAAACCTTGAAGGCTTGTTTGGATTTGGCTACTTTTTCCTTGGAACAGATTCGCGTCAATCCGGATATTTTGTCAAATCCCATGTACGATTATCTTTTCAGTGTAGAAGAAGTAAACAAGCTTGTCCAGGAAGGTATGCCCTTTAGAGACGCATACAAAGCTGTGGGTGCGTCTATAGAAAACGGCACTTTCAAACCCGATAGGAAGGTGCAACACACCCACGAAGGCAGTATCGGAAACTTGTGTTTGGACGCCATCACAGCCAAAATGAATCAGGCACTCAAGAGCTCATAATTTAACAAACTTATTGTAATTTTTAGCATCCTTTAGAGACTTAAAATACAACTGTTTTAAGCTTTAAATGATGAGAATTTTATTTGGTGTGCTCTTGTTTTTAGGATGTACTGTTCATGCGCAGGTTTTTAATCCTAATAAAATTCCTTGGGATTGGCAGACCGATTTATCAAACACGCAGCTCGATCTTACGGAAGTGACAGTTGTTGTTAAAAAAGGTGCATTTCCGGTACTGAAAAATCCGCTTTTTATCGGAAAAGAAGCCGGGTTGCTTACATTCTTTGAAAAAGAACCCGTTTTGGTAGTTCAGTTGTCCGGTGAAGCGCGTGCCTATCCGTTTAATATGCTCACCGTACACGAAATTGCAAACGACCGTATTGATTCACAAGACATATTGGTTACGTATTGTCCGTTGTGCAATTCCGGGATGGTTTTTAGTCGAAAAATCAACCACCAAGGCCGCGAAGTGGTTTTAGATTTTCAGGTGTCGGGTATGTTGCGCAACAGCGATATGATTATGTTTGACGAACAAACCGAAACCTGGTGGCAACAACTTACAGGCGAAGCCATCGCCGGAAAATACGAAGGCTTGAGTTTGGAAATACTGCCTTCAATGGTCTTGTCGGTATCCGATTTTTTTAAACGATTCCCCGAGGGTAAAATCTTATCCCAACAAACAGGAATCAGCGGAAGATATGGCCGAAATCCTTATGTTGGTTACGACAATCAAGACGGCAATCCCTACGCAGGTTTTATTAAACCAGACAAGCTCACCAACAAACTGCCCAATATGGAACGCGTTGTTAACCTGAGTGTGGATGGTCAACACAAGGTGTATTCTTTTTCTTCTTTGCAATATAAAAAAGCACATCACGACAATTTTCAGGGTAAAGAAGTGGTTGTATTCTATAAATCCGGGACGGTTTCCGTTTTGGATGCCCATAAGATTGCTGAGAGCAAAGATGTAGGAACGGCTGTGATTTTTAGCCCTTTTGTTGAAGATACCAAATTGACTTTTCGAGAAAAGAACGGATATTTTTACGACAAACAGACCAAGAGCAAATGGGATATTTCCGGTTTGTGCTTGGAAGGCGCGTATGCCGGAAAATCACTTGAGATTGTACCACACGGAAACCATTTGGCTTTTGCCTGGCTGGCTTTTTATCCGGACAGCGAGGTGTATTGAGATTTTTTAAAAGATGATTTTCGTCATTGTGCGCTGCTGAGAATAGGGTTACTTTTGCAAAGTCAATCTAAATTTCGCACTATGAAAAATCTATCAATACTCTTGCTTGTTTCCATTTTCTTTATCGCTTGTCAAGAAAATTCCAATAAAAATACAGTCACACAGTCGGGAGAAGCCGTTTCCGAAACGACCGAAGTTAAGCCTTTGGCTACAATTGAAGGTTACAAACTATACGGATTGAATCCCGATTTGACGCCGGATACTTTTTTGACGGTTTCGGATTTTTCTAAAAACCCCGAAGCACTTTCAAACAATCCCATCAAACTGAAAATTGAAATTTCAGAAGTATGCCAAAACATGGGCTGTTGGGTTACTTTTCCTATGAATGGAGAGATGGTTCGGGTTCAGTTTAGAAATCACTTTAGTATACCCAAAAACAGTGCCGGAAGAGAAGCCATCATTTATGGATTGGCGAAAGTAGATACCATAAGTGTGGCCGACCAAAAGCATTATTTGGAAGATCAAAAAAATGCCGGAAAGCAAGCAGATGCGCAAGCTTATGCGACGATTACTGCCTCAAAAGTTGCATGGACTTTTGATGCCGAAGGCATATTGATAAAACAGTAAGTTTAGTTTTTTAAATCCTTTTTGATGTGCTATTTTTGCAGTCCTTTGGCCTCGTAGTTCAACGGATAGAATAGAAGTTTCCTAAACTTTAGATACAGGTTCGATTCCTGTCGAGGCTACTTTTTTGCTTTTCTAATTTTTATTTTCCATAAACCATCTTTTTTTTTAAGAAAAAACTATCTTCGTAGCGAATTTTGGTTCCAATTTCGCACTGCGAAAAAGGATTAAAAGGGAATCCCGTGAAAATCGGGGGCTGTTCCCGCAACTGTAAGCTAATCAGCTTGTTGTTATTCTTTCGTACCACTGTCTAGCATAGCGCGATGGGAAGGTCAACAACAAGACGCAAGCCAGGAGACCTGCCTTATTCAAACATTTATTGTCAAACTTTCGGGATAAAAGTTTGGGTATGGACACACTGTACTCGCCCGTATTATTTTTTTAAACATGAAAACAAAAACATGTTTGTTTTGGGTATTCACCCTACAAATGACTTTTGGGGTTTACGCCCAACAAGTAGATTCACTCAACGTTCAAAAACTTGATGAGGTTACCGTTTCGGACAGTCGATTTCCTTTAAAGCGATCTCAATCGGGTAAAATTATTTTTCGCACCGATGCTGAAGCACTCAGAAAAATGCCCGGGCAAAACATTGCAGAGGTTTTGGATCGGGTAGCCGGGATTGAAATTAACGGCAGCGGTAGCCATCCTGGTCAAAATTTGGGTTACGCTGTACGCGGTTCTAGGAACAGGCAAGTGCTCATCCTGATAGATGGTGTTCAGGTAAGCGATCCGTCTGCAATTGCCAATGACTTTGACCTGCGTCTGCTCAGCACAGATCAGGTTGCTTCTATGGAAGTGATGAAAGGTGCTTCCAGTACTTTGTACGGTACGGGTGCTGCTGCTGCCATCATTAACATCACGCTTAAAAAGCCTGAAGACAAGCCTTTCAGCGGGATGGCTACTTGGGCATTTGGCACCAACCAAGCCCAAAAAAATCAGCAATATCAGATAGATGAGCTTTATCAATCGTATGCCATATCGGGCACAACCGGCGGATTTTCTTATTTAGCCTCTTTAAATTATCAAGATTTAGAAGGGCTGTCGGCCATAGACACTGAAGAAGATCAACCGGATGATTTTTCAAGACTCAACTTACTTACCAAGCTGGGTTATCAATTTTCAGCGCACTTCAAATTGGGCGTTTTTGGAAACTTCGATCGATTTGAAAGCGATTTTGATGAGAGTTTCGGCTTGTTGGATGCCGATCATTTTTCGGAGTCATCCAACTATCGGACCGGTTTGACGGCTGATTGGGAGGTAGGTGCGCATAGCTTGCATTTTTCAGGAGCTTTCCAAGCTGTGGATCGGGATGTGGAATCTTCTTTTCCCGGCCGATTCAATGCCACAAGTTGGGTAGGCGATCTTTACGACAAGTGGGTGTTGCGCAAAGATTTGTATATAGTAGCAGGCATTAATGCACAGCAAAACGACATGGAGAGCGCTGATATTCCCTTTGGAGAGACGCGCTTCGTCAAAAATATCCAAAGTGACGACGCCCAATTTACCATAGTAGATTTTTATACCAACGCCGTGTATCTAAATCCCAATGGATGGCAAGTGAATGCCGGCGGTAGATTAAACACACATAGCGAATATGGCAATCACGGCGTGTTCAATGTCAACCCATCCTACACTTTTACCTTTGGAGATGACAACCTACGCGTGTTGACCTCCTTTAGCACGGCTTTTATCACCCCTTCTTTGTTTCAACTTTTTGCACCCGATTTTGGCAATCAAGGCCTTTCGCCGGAGCGAAATGAAACTTTTGAGGCCGGTTTGGAGTTTGATCGAAACCAAAAACACCGCTTGAGTGTGGTGTATTTCAACAGGGTAGAAAACGATTTTATTGATTTTGTCACCATCAACCCGACCACTTTTGAATCGCAATACCAAAATGTACCGGGCAGTTTCACGGCAGAAGGTGTAGAGATCGATCTAAAAATCACAGCTATAGAAAACCTGACGTTCAGCGGTAACTTCAGTCATACCGATCGCAAAAAGGCGCTACGCGTTCGAATTCCGGCCAATAAAGTCAATTTGTCTGCACAGTACACCCTTTTGCGAAAGACAAACCTGACGCTGTCATATCAATACACGGATGCACGCGATGATGTGTTTTTTTCGCCGGACACCTTTGCTTCCGAAAACAAAACTTTGGATGCTTACAGCCTCCTCGATTTTTTTGTGTCGCACCAAATCGACAAACGCTTTAGGCTATTTGGCTCTGTAACCAATATTTTCAATGAAGAATATGAAGAAATTTTTGGTTTCACTACGCGGGGAAACAATGTGCGGCTGGGTTTGGAAATGCGTTTTTGAGTGTCTGCACTGATGGTTTTATTAAGTTTTTAGGTGTTGTCTTTTTTGGGATGAAGTTGTCAAAAAGGGATTTCCTGCCTAACCTAAGTTCGTTGGGTCTGCTTTAAAATGGCTCAGGACAATTCAATCAACCTTTTTGCTTCAGCAGTTTTTTGATGGCTTTGTTGGGCTTGATGTTGTTTTTTTCATCGGCAACATAGGACACTAGCAGTTCTTCGGCTTTTTTACTGATTTCTTCATCGGTGAGGGGTTCGCCGCTGTGGTCGAGTACGGCTTTTGTCATGCCGGCCAAGTACAATCCCAACAAATCAGCACTGCCTTCGGTGAGTTTCATGGCATCAGCATCGATGGCGAATGTATAATCGGGTGTGCCTTCCATCCACCTCATGATAAATTGTGTGGCAGCCAATCTTTTGTCTTTGTCCAAGTCCGCAGGGTTGGTAAACAGGTAATTGGTTGCTGCTAAAACCTTGGGTTCGGCTGATTTAAAATCGCCCGGTGCCGTCATGGAAATGGCTTGGAGGGCTGTGAAGTCTTGTGCGTGCAGGCTACAGAAACTAATTGCAACTGCAAGGGTCAATAGGAAAGTCTTCATGTTTATGAATTTTAGATTTAAAATTAAAAAAATTAATGACACATTGCGCTATTTCTTAATTTAAAATGTCAACAGAAATCAGGTAGTATCTCTAAGTTTTCGGACCATGTTTTCCAAGCCGTTCAGCTTTAATTCATAGACCAATTCTAGTTGGGTACCGAGTTTGCCTTTCGGGAAGCCTTGGTTTTTAAACCAAACGATATAGTATTCGGGTAAGTCTGTCAGGTATCGATTTTTGTACTTGCCAAACGGCATCTTGGCATGTGCCAACTCGACGAGTTGTTTTCGAGCTTGTTCAGGATCAGGTATCAATGCTCAAAGGCGTATTTCATAATATTGGCACCCATGCGCAGGGCTTTCAGCCTTACATCAGGCGGATCGTTGTGAATTTCGGGGTTTTCCCAGCCATCGCCCAAGTCGGTTTCTAGGGTATAAAGCAGTACCAACCTGCCTTCAAAAAAAATTCCAAAAGCCATCGGTCTGTTGCCGTCGTGTTCGTGAATTTTTGGAATACCTTCCGGAAAATTAAAGGCGCTACTGAAAATAGGATGCGACTTTGGCAATTCGGTGAGTTCGGTATCGGGGAAGAGTTTTTTGATTTCTTTGCGCACGTATTGGTCCATGCCATAGTTGTCATCTATGTGCAAAAAACCACCTGATTTTAAGTAATTTCTGAGATTTTCAACATCTTCTTCACTAAAAAAAACATTGCCGTGTCCGGTCATGTGTACGAGCGGATACTGAAATATTTCTCTACTGTTAGGCGACACTGTTGCCGGCTTGGTGTCTAAGTTGGTTTCAATGTTTTCGTTGCAAAAAGCAATCAGGTTGGGCAGGGAAGTGGGATTTACATACCAATCGCCACCGCCTTGGTATTTGAGTAAGGCGATTTGTTGTCCGCAGACAGGACTGACACACCCGAAAAACACCAAAATACGCAGCAAATTTTTTGTCATGAGTTTAATTTTTCCTTTTCCAATCGGTCTTTTTCTATATTTTCGGCCAATCTTCTCGGATGTATGGGTTGTATCAGTGTTTTTCTGGCTTTGATTTTTAAAAACGGATACAACTCGCAACTGTCTTTCATGCGATCGTCCGGATTGGGATGTTTGGTCGTGCCAATAAGTGTCAAATTGCCACGCGCCAATGCGTCTAATTCTTTTTGGTGGCTTTCGTTTATTTTTCGTTGTATGGTTCCGTTTTTAAGCTGTGTAAGCAATCCCTCACCGGCTTCGATGTCTTTAAAAATTTGGAGGGCTTTCTCGGCGAGTTGACGGGTCAAAGACTCAACATAGTAACTGCCATCGGTCGGATTGAGGGTGTGATGGAAATAGCTTTCGGATTTTAATATCAGCAGCTGGTTTCTGGAAATGCGCTGTCCGAACTCGTTATCCTTGTGAAAAATAACATCGTAAGCTAAGTTGCAAACCGCGTCGGCAGTGCCAAGTACGGCACTCATACATTCTGTAGTCGTGCGCAACATATTGACGTTGTAGTCGTACAGCGTCTTGTTTCTCAGGCTCGGTTTGGCCAGTATGTGACAGTTTTCGGGCGCCTGATAGGAGCGCGCCAAAGTAGCATATAGCAAGCGCAAAGCCCTGATTTTTGCAATTTCAAAAAAATAATTGCTCCCCACAGCCACTTGCAAACACAGGGTAGTAGAAGGTTCTTTGAGGCGGGACAGGTATTCATGAATCTGCGCCATGCCATAGGCGAGTTGTTGCACCATGTTGGCACCTGCTTCCTGGTAAACGCTAAGGTCTGCACCTATGACGGGCACGTTGGGGTGGTTTTGTTGTATTTTTACCACAAGATCCAGGTCTGTTTTCATGTTTGCAAACCAGTTGCCTGACCGAGCCAATTGCCCAATCGGGTCAAAATTCAGATAAAATGTGGCTTGTCTTTCTGTTAGAAAACGGAGGAGCTTTTCATAAAAAATTTGGTGATAGAAGCGCAAGTTGACGTAAATGGTAATGTTATTTATTTCAATTTTTGCAAAGAGCTTTTCGATGTCAAAAGGTTCTTCGGAAAGCAACCAAACGGCTGTGGCACCATTTTCTATGGCGTGAAGCATATTGCGGTTGGCCAGTTTTTCATTTTTGGTAAAAAAAGAACTCACAATTTTCCAATCGTCTTGATTTCTGTAAATTTCCGGATGGGAAACAGCGTCTTCGTCAGCGTGGTAGAAAGGCTTTACGTGTATGCCTTCCAGGCTTTCCCAAACCAGGGTTTGTTGATAATCGGCCCCTTTTAGAGACGCTTGAAGGCTTTGCTTCCACTGCTTGGCGCTAATGGGTTCAAATTCCGAAAAGTCAACATTTTTATTCATGAGATGTGCTGTCGTATTCAATGATATAAACGTCTTCGTTGTCGCGTTTCATATAGTATTTTTCGCGGGCAAATTCTTCCAACTTTTCAGTGTCTTTCATGTTATCAATGGCATCGCGATCACTTTGAATTTCGCCGGAAAAAAAATCCCTCTTTTTCTCGAGTTGTTCAATTTCTTGGTCCAATTCGCGGTGAATCAAGTAGGAATTGGTATCTAAGAAAACCATCCACAATACAAACAATACAAAAACCACCAGGTATTTGTTGGTAAAAAACCGTACATATTTGTTCTGTATGAATGTTTTCCACCCCATTTGGTTAGACTTCACTGAGTTTGTTGTTTATAATCGTGCGCACTATGTCAACAGCCACCGTATTGTATCGATTGTTGGGAATGATGATGTCTGCAAACTCTTTTGTGGGTTCTATAAATTGTTCGTGCATGGGTTTGAGCGTGTTTTGATAGCGCGTCAGCACTTCTTCCAAATCGCGTCCGCGTTCGGAGATGTCTCTGCGCAGGCGCCGGATGAGCCTTTCGTCGGAGTCTGCATGTACAAATATTTTGATGTCGAACATTTCTCTTATGTCGGCGTGCGTGAGTATCAAAATGCCTTCTACGATCATCACTTTTCGCGGATGTGTGATCACGCTTTCTGAGGTGCGGTTGTGTGTTTTGAACGAATAAACGGGTTGCGGAATGGGTTTTCCGGATTTGAGTAGCTTCAGATGGCTAACGAGCAAATCAAAATCGATGGCGCGCGGATGGTCAAAATTTACTTTGGCACGTTCTTCAAAGCTGAGGTGGGAGAGGTCATTATAGTAAGAATCTTGTGAGATAACGCCCACTTCATTGATATCTAACTCATTGATAATCTGGTTGACAACGGTAGTTTTACCACAACCTGTACCACCGCCGATTCCTATGATAAGCATGCCTTGATTTTTATGAAACGAAGTTACGGTTTTTTGTCAAATCAAAAAGCAATCTGTTGTAGAGATATAAATTTTTCTGTAAAATGGCTGATGCTATCGGGGGTGTATTTTGACTTTATCGGATAGTGATAATTACAATTTATTTTACGATAAGCATCACTTCCTCGGGGGTCACTATTTTTTCAGATTTGTTGCCCCAAGTGTTGAGTATGTAGTTCATTACATCGGCAACTTCTTGGGTGCTGAGTCCGGGATCGGACATATAGTTGTAGTAATCTTTTCCGTTTACGGTAATTTTTCCGGAAATACCATATTTCACCGCACGGATGGAAGCCTCTCTGTTCTTGAGTAGAAAATCGGATTGCGCCAGAGGCGGATAAATAGCCCCGTCGCCTTTACCGTCTGCCATGTGGCAATTCATACAAATGTCTTCATAAATACTTTGTCCGCGGACGATACTTTCTTTGAGTGGGTCTTGCAGTGTGCGTTCTTCAGCAACAAAAGACCACCAAAAAACCGAAGCAAAAGCCAGAATTGTTAATTTGAATTTCATGGTTACAATTACTTTTTCGGAACTACTTTATAAATGCCCTTCCCTTCAAATGCGACGTATAAATATCCGTCCGGACCTTGGCGAACGTTGCGAACTCGGCCCACGCCTAGCATCAGGTTTTCGCGATGCGTTACTTTGCGCCCGTCCATTTCGAGTCTTTCCAGCAGCTGAAATTTTAATGAACCCACCATTAGGTTGCCTTTCCAAGCCGGATACACATCAGAGGTGACAAATGCCATACCGCTGGGTGCTATGGAAGGCACCCAATAGTGGATGGGTTGCTCTAAGCCTGGTGCATCCGTTTGGTCTGTGATGGGTGTGCCGTTGTAGTTAATACCATAAGTGATGCTTGGCCAGCCGTAATTTTTACCACTCTGTATGACGTTGATTTCATCGCCACCCATGGGGCCGTGTTCGTGGTCCCAAATTTCTCCGGTTACTGGATGCTTTATCAAACCCTGCGGATTTCTGTGCCCGAAGGAGTAAATGGCTTTTTTGGCGTTGACCTCGTTGACAAAAGGATTGTCTTTCGGAATGCGACCATCGTCGTGAAGGCGGTATATTTTACCACCGTCTCGGGTGATACTTTGCGGATTTTGGTCGCGGTTTCCACGGTCGCCAATTGAGAAATAGAGATAGCCTTGGTTGTCAAATTCGATACGCGAACCAAAATGCTGTCCTTTGGTGGTGTTTTCTTCGCCTTTGTACAATTTTTGAATCTCGGCCAGGCTGCCGTTTATCAGTTTGGCTCTGATAAGTGCGGTGTTGCCGCCCTCACCTTCGCCCTCAGCAGCGGCATAAGTGATATATATCCAACCGTTATTTTTATAATCGGGGTGGAGTTCCAAGTCGAGCAGGCCGCCTTGTCCGCGTTTATAAACTTCAGGTACGTTTTTAATTTCGGTTTGTGTCCCGTTTTGGAGGTGAATTAATTTGCCACTTTTTTCGGAAATCAACATACTGCCATCGGGCAAAAAAGCCATACCCCATGGAATTCCAAGTCCGGTGATGACAGGTTCCAAAGTGTAGTTGAGTTTTTCGCTTTCGTAGCCGCTTTCATTTTGTGCCTGGCAGGCAGTTGACAGCATCAAGAAGCAGTAAGTAAGTAATAAGTTAATGGCAGTTTTCATCTGTTTATATTATTTATTTTTATCGGTCAGATGGAACGCCCTAGGATAATCATACTCCTGTGTGCAAAATT
>JAVVDW010000029.1:0-18713 GCA_032251335.1 Flavobacteriaceae bacterium
AGGAAATTGTAGATGGCGATATAGAGCAAATGCCTTATGCGGTAGCGAAAGGTGTTTTAACAAAAAACGGGAATGAACTCATATTGATTGGCAGAAATAATAAAGACAAGCAGTTTTTAAAAATTTTTGCAAGTGAATAGATTGAGATCACGGGAAAGACTCCGCAAGTTTTTTTTAGAATCAATAGGCTTCGATTTTTTAAAAGCTGCTAATCAGATTCCTAAATTTTTGTTAGGGTTAACACTCACATCCTCAAAACATTTTTTCGGCCAAACAAAAAAACTTACTTTTACCGCTTGATTATTTATATGCGAAAAATCGTTTTAAGTTTGGTTTTGTTTTTAGGCTTTTGTGCCCAATCGCAAAGCAATCAAAGTTTTCAAGCCGGCGAATGGTTTCGGTTTAGAATTCACTACGGAATTTTCAACGCGAGTTATGCCACACTTGCCGTAAGCGACTCCGTTTACGAAGGAAAGTCGGTGTACTACGTGTCCGGCAGGGGAAAATCGACCGGTTTGTTGGGTTTGTTTTTTAAAGTGGACGATCACTTTGAGAGTTATTTTGACAAAAAAACCGGAAAGCCCTACAAATATGTCATCAAGACAGAAGAAGGCCCCACCACCAAAGACAAAGAAGTTTATTTTGATTATAACAACAGCGTTGTTACAGTTAAGAACAACAAAAAGAAAAATTCGGATGAGCTGCCCATCAAAGGCAACCACGTACAAGACATGCTGTCGGTTTTTTACTTTTTAAGAAATAGTATAGACCATCGTAAAATTGAAAACAATCAATCGTTTGAACTCGATATGATTTATGACGATGAACTCTTCAAGTTTAAACTCAAATTTGTGAAACGAGAAGTCTTGCGTACCAAGTTTGGAAAAATTAAAACATTAGTTTTTAAGCCTTATGTAGCTTCGGGGCGCGTTTTTAAGGAAGAGGAGAGTATGACGGTTTGGGTTTCGGACGACGACAACAAAATTCCACTGCGCATCAAAGCCGATTTGGCAGTGGGTTCTATCAAGGCAGATTTGGATGCCTTCAAAGGACTCAAACACTCTTTTTCTATAAAAGTTGATTAGTTTCTGTTGTTTTTTAGATTTCTTAACCCGGCTTATAAGCTATAATGAATGTTTAAATCTTGATTGGGTTTTTCGTTCTTAAAATTTCAAAACATTTTCTAAAAATCTTGGGCACTTCGAACAATCCATTAACTTTGTCACTAATTAAATTTATTTTTTAAAATATGAATGGCAATCAATCGCCATTTATGAGAACAAAAACATCGGATTAATATGCCCAAAGTGTCACTTACTCATCCTTTTTCGCTAGTATCTTTCATTTGTTTACTGCTCATAGTTTCGGCATGTAGAGACAAAGAAGTAGTTGAGGTTATCAAAACGGTTGAGAAAGTACCCATTGAAAAAGAAGAAATAGAGTACGGCTACCGCCTCAATGATTATTGGGTGGTTAGAGACACCATTCAAAAAGGAGAAAACTTTGGCGGACTCCTGACCAAGAATAACCTAGACTATGGAAAAATCTATGAAATTTCCACCTTGCTCAAAGAAGATTTTGATGTAAGACGCCTGAGAGCCGGAAAAAAATATACCATTTTAAAAACCAAAGACAGTTTGGCTAAACCCGTTGTTTTTATTTATGAAGACAATGTGATAGACTATGTGGTCATTGATTTTAGAGACAGCATCTTGCTGAAAAAGGAAAAAATGCCCGTCACACTGCGTCAAAAAACAGCTACAGGTGTCATCAACTCTTCTCTGTCCAATGCCATAATTAACAACGGCCTGGATTACGATATCGTGAACCGCCTATCCGATATTTATGCTTGGAGTATCGATTTTTTCAGACTTCAGCCCGGCGACAGGTTTAAAATTATCTATACAGAAAAATACATCAACGACAGCATTTATGCCGGAATAGACAGGATAAACGCCACCTATTTTGAGCACAACGACAAACCTTTCTACGCATTTCGGTATGTGGCGGACAGCGTCATGCAAATACCCGATTTTTACGATGATGAGGGCAATACGCTACGAAGCCAGTTTTTAAGAGCACCCCTGAAGTTTAGCCGAATCTCCTCTCGCTTTTCACCCAATCGATTTCACCCGGTGCAGAAGCGATGGAAAGCGCACAAAGGAACAGACTACGCAGCGCCTACCGGCACGCCCATCATGTCAACGGCCAACGGTACGGTCATAGAAGCCGGCTATACCTCCGGTAATGGGAATTACGTAAAAGTTCGACACAATGGCACTTACACCACCCAATACTTGCACATGTCTAAAATTTTGGTCAAAAAAGGACAATTTGTCAAACAAGGAGACGTCCTCGGCAAAGTCGGTAGCACAGGGCTGGCCACAGGGCCGCATGTGTGCTACAGGTTTTGGAAAAACGGTGTGCAAGTAGATCCGTACAAACAAGATTTGCCCGCTGCAGAACCCATCAAAGAATCTGTGAAAGCACAGTATTTTACAGATATAGACCCACTAAAAAAACAACTGGATCAGCTATATTTTGAACCCGAAACCACCATTACACAAACCCAATAAACCATGTCTTTCGCAAAAATAAACCCAACCCAAACCCAAGCTTGGCAAAAACTTCAAGCACATTTTGAAGAATTGAAGCATACCCATATGAACGCTTTATTTGCTGAGGACGAACATCGCGCCAAGGAAATGAGCATACGCTGGCAAGATTTCTTTGTAGATTATTCAAAAAACAGAATTACTTCCAAAACCCTTTCTTTGCTGTCTGAATTGGCACAAGAAGTCAATCTCAAGTCCGGGATTGATGCCTATTTTGGCGGGCAAACCATTAACGAAACAGAAGGAAGAGCCGTTTTACACACAGCTTTGCGCAATCCGAAAACGGCTGAAGTTTTGTTGGATGGAAAAAACGTGATGCCCGAAATTTTATCGGTACGCGCCAAGATGGAGAATTTTAGTACGGCTATTTTAGACAATGAAAAAGTAGGTCATACGGGAAAACCATTTACAGATGTGGTAAACATAGGCATCGGTGGGTCCGATTTGGGGCCTGCAATGGTGGTAGAAGCCTTGAAGTTTTACAAAACCCGCCTCAACATGCATTTTGTTTCAAATGTAGATGGCGACCATGTCATGGAAGTGATACGCGATTTGGATCCTGAAACCACTTTGTTTGTGATTGTTTCCAAAACTTTTACCACTCAGGAAACACTGAGTAATGCCCAAACCATACGCGAATGGTTTTTACGCACAGCACCCGAGCATGCGGTGCGGCATCACTTTGTAGCGGTATCTACCAATATTGAGGCCGTAAAAGAATTTGGGATAGACGCCGATAACATCTTTCCCATGTGGGATTGGGTAGGTGGTCGATTTTCGCTCTGGAGCGCTGTAGGACTCAGCATTATGCTAGCTATTGGTAAAAAAGACTTTAGCGATCTGTTGCGCGGTGCTTACGAAATGGACGAACATTTCAGGTATCAACCCTTCGAACAGAACATTCCGGTGGTTTTGGCGCTTATCAGTATTTGGTACAACAACTTTTTTGAAGCAGAAAGCGAAGCAATTATCCCCTATACACAATATTTACATCGCTTTGCTGCCTATATGCAACAAGGCATTATGGAAAGCAATGGGAAAAGCGTTGATAGAAACGGCCAAAAGGTAAATTACCAAACCGGAACTATTATTTGGGGAGAACCCGGGACCAATTCGCAACATGCCTTCTTCCAATTGATTCATCAAGGCACCAAGCTCATTCCGGCAGATTTTATCGGTTTTACCCAATCTTTGCATAAAAAGAAAGACCATCACAAAAAATTGATGTCCAATTTTATCGCCCAAACCGAAGCATTGATGAATGGGAAAGACGAATCAACTGTAGTGGCAGAACTCCAAAAACAAAAGTTGAGTGCGTCTGAAATTGACCGCCTAAAACCCTTTAAAATTTTTGAAGGTAACAAACCCACCAATTCCATACTGATTAACAAACTTACGCCTTCATCATTGGGCGCTTTAATCGCGCTTTACGAACACAAAATTTTTGTGCAAGGCTATATTTGGAACATCTATAGTTATGATCAATGGGGCGTTGAATTGGGTAAGCAATTGGCAAACAACATACTCAAAGATTTCGATTCGACAACACTCCAAGATCACGACGCTTCCACTTTACAATTAATTAACATTTTTAAAGCTTTAAATTAACATTAAGGTGTTTTTTGTTGCTGTCTAAATTATTTTTAATCAACAACTTATAAACATAGGTTTGTTAAACGGGTAATTACTTTTTTATGATTTGTTAACGTCTTCGATGCCTTTATTATGATTTTTTTAAGACCTTTGCACCAAATTAAAAAATTCATTAAAAATGAAGCAAATCAAACTAACGTTAACAGCGGTATTCCTTTTTGCCGCACAAATGATTTTTGCCCAAGGTTCGACGACTGCGTCAATTGGTGGTAAAATCACAGACAACAATGGTGACCCCCTTCCGGGAGCTAACATCTCGGCTGTTCACCAACCCTCCGGATCTACTTACGGAGCCACAACAGATTTCGATGGTTACTATCGAATTTCAAACATGCGTACCGGTGGTCCTTACACCATCACCATTACTTACGTAGGTTTTGAAGCAGCTGTTGCCACAGATGTTTTCCTGCAATTGGGTGAAAACAGAAGAATCAGCAAGCAAATGCAAGAAGCGGTGAATCAATTGGATGAAATCGAATTGGTGGCTGAACGAAATGGTTTGTTCAGCTCAGGTCGAAACGGTGCAGAAACTGTTATCTCACAAAGAGACATTCAGAACATTCCTGCAGCCTCTCGTTCCATTGCCGATTTTGTCAGGCTGACTCCCCAAGCTAGCATCAGAGAAGGTGTAGATGGGTTTTCCATTTCCATCAGTGGACAAAACAACCGTTACAACGCCATTTATATTGATGGTGCTGTAAACAACGACGTTTTTGGTCTGGCAGGTTCCGGTACCAATGGCGGTCAAACAGGGGTGAATCCTTTCTCTGTAGATGCCATTGAAACTTTTCAGGTGCAAGTGGCTCCCTTTGACGTCAAAAACTCTGGTTTTGCAGGAGGTTCTATCAACGCGGTTACCCGTTCAGGTACCAACAACTGGGAAGGATCTGCCTATTACTTCTACCGAGATGAAAACTTGGCAGGCAAAACACCGAGCGGTCTTGTCAATGAAGGAGACTCCAGAGAGCGTTTGAGTGAATTTTCAGCTGAAACTACAGGTTTTAGAATTGGTGGTCCTATTATTAAAGACAAATTATTTGTTTTTATAAACTATGAAAACCAAGATGATGAGACCGCACAGCCTTTCAACTTCAGCAACTATCAAGGAGATTCTTCTCTGGCAGATTTGCAAGGTTTGTCTAACTTTCTCAACACACAATTTGGATACAACCCAGGTAGTTTTGACAATTCAACGGCAACCTTAGAAAGCGACAAAATCATCGCCAAAATAGACTGGAACATCAATCGTGACCACAAATTGTCGTTGAGACACAGCTATGTGCAAGCCGAAAACTTGGAAGCGCGCAGATCCGCGAATAGAAGCATCCAATTCCTCAATGGTTCAGAATTCTTTGACACTGAGACCAATTCATCTGCGCTTGAACTCAACTCTCGTTTTGGCGATAAGTTTGCCAACAACTTTGTATTTGGTTACACAAAAGTAGATGACGACAGAGATCCACAAGGCTCTCCTTTTCCTTCGGTGACCATACGAGATGGTGCAGGACGTATTGTATTCGGTGCGGAGCCTTTCTCAACTGCCAACTTGTTGGAACAGGAGATTTTTACCATCACCAACAACTTCGAAATTTACTCCGGAGCCCACACCATTACCATTGGGGGTAGCTTCGAATATGCCGAGATGAAAAACGTGTTTTTTGCCTTCAATTTTGGTTCCTATACGTTTGGCAATTTGAATGATTTTTTGACCAATCAACCTGCGGAAGATTATCAAATCGGTTATTCATTACTCGGCCAAAGATCTGTAGGAGATGATTCTACAGGTGCTGCCGAATTTGCAACTTCTCAATTGGCCGCTTACATCCAAGACGATTGGAACATCACAGATAATTTCAAGTTAAGTTTGGGTCTTAGGATAGATGTGCCTTACTGGAGAGACGGTATCGAAAATGACGTGTTTAACACAGAAACGGTTGGATTGCTCACAGCAGCCGGGAAAAATCTTCAGGGCGCACGTGTAGGCAAAGGCATCGACACCAACCTTCATATAGCACCCCGTTTAGGTTTTAACTGGGACGTATTTGGAAACCGAACCACGCAAATCCGTGGTGGTTTTGGCGTATTTACCTCTCGTTTGCCTTTGGTATGGCCTGGTGGTACCTACAACAACAATGGCGTAACAGCCGGTTTCAGTACAGAGCGCGATTTTAACGATCCTATTTTCTTCAACCCTGATGTCAACACCCAACAAGTGAGTGTAGAACCGGGAACCGGAGGAACCGGAGGTAACATCGATTTGTTTGCACCCGACTTCCAATTGCCTCAAGTGTTTAAAACCAACATCGCCGTTGACCAAAAATTACCTATTTGGGATTTGGTTTTAAGTACAGATTTTGTTTACAATGAAAATTTGCAAGCTGTTTTCTATGAAAATCTTAATATTGGTGGACCTGTTGGTTTTACTAATGGGGCTGGCAGAAGACCTATTTTTTCCAGAAATGCTATTGATAGAAGATTTGGCGGTATTTACTTGGCTTCCAATACAGATGAAGGCTATTCATATAATGTAGCCGTTACTTTGAGCAAGCCTTTCTACAAAGGTTTCCAAGGTTCGGTTTCTTGGACATTTGGCCGCGCCGAAGCGATTTTTGACGGCACTTCTTCTCAAAACAGCTCTCAGTGGAGAAACCAGCAAACGGTAAATGGTAAAAACTCTAACTTACCCACTACCATCTCTGATTTCTCACCCGGACACAGAGTAATAGCCAACGTCTCTTATGAGCATGTATGGACCAAAAACCTAAAAACAACCATTGGTCTGTTCTACGAAGGATCAGAAGGCTCTCCTTTCTCCTATGTGTATCAGGAAGGACGTGATTTGTTGAATGACGACTCACGTGACAATGCTTTAATTTACATCCCTAGAAATGCCAGCGAGATTACCCTCCGCGAAGGAGCAAACGGCTTGACCGCTGCTGAACAATGGGCTGCTTTGGATGCCTTTATCAAGGGCGATTCTTACCTCAACAGCCGTCGGGGTAAATTTGCCGAAAGAAATGGCACACAAGGACCTTGGAGCGACATCGTTGACTTAAAATTCATGCAGGATTTTTCTATCAACGCTTTTGGTAAAAGCCACACCCTACAATTCTCTGCTGACATTTTTAACTTCACCAATATGTTGAATAAAGATTGGGGTCGTAAGAAATTTGTTCCCAGAAACATAGGATTGATCAGAACCGAAACAGCCGGTGAAAATCCGGTGTTCAGTTTTAATCCGACAGCTGTAGCCGACGGCATTGAGCAACTGGATGATTCCGGTATTCAAAGCTCAAGATGGCAGATGCAATTGGGTATCCGATACATCTTCAAATAAGAATTTTAGTATCTGAATATAAAACCACGCCCATAGGCGTGGTTTTTTTATGGTTTATGTATATATTTGAGAAAGTTTAATTTTACCTCATCATGTATTCAAATTTACAAACCATTCACTCCTATTGGGCCTACCTTGTACTCATCGTACTCATCGTAGCCACCATCAACGCATTTAGCGGTTTAGCCAGCAAAAGAAACTATGCACAAAAAGACTTGAGAATACCCCTGTTTGCACTTATCTTTTCGCATATTCAGTTACTGATTGCCATCGCGCTTTATTTTGTTTCCCCCTATTTTGATATTTTGGCCAACAGTGGCATGGGAACCGTAATGAAAGACGCTACACTCAGACTTTTCTTGGTCGAGCATCCACTGACTATGGTTATAGCCATTGTACTTATTACCATAGGATTTTCCAAGCACAAAAAGAAAACAACCGATGCAGCCAAGTTCAAAACCATAGCCGTTTTTTACGGTTTGGCGTTGTTGTTGGTACTGAGTAGAATCCCTTGGACTCAATGGTTTTCTGCCTAAACATCCTTGTTTTTTAAAAAAATCCTAACCCACAGTTTTTCTGTGGGTTTTCTATATGAAATCTATAGTTGCCCAACATTTTGACTTTGCCATTGCCGGAAGCGGTTTGGCCGGTTTAATGCTCGCATACAAACTCATCCAAAAGAAAGGCTTTGGCGATAAGCGCATCTTGTTGATTGATGGTACAGCCAAAGATAAAAACGACCGCACTTGGTGTTTCTGGCAAAAACCGGATAGCAGATGGTCCGCACTCATCAAACAACAATGGGAAGGTGCTATTTTTAAATCAGAACGCGGTTTGCTTCGACTCAATTTGAGCCCGTTTACCTATCAAATGATACAGGCTACTGACTTTTACGATCATGTTTTATCCACTTTAAAAGCCCAATCCAATGTTTTCTTTTTGAAAGACCTTGTTCAAAAAATTGATGACCGAGGCAATCAGGTAAAAATCAGCACAAAAGCATCCGGCGTAGTAACCGCTACTAAAGTTTTTTCGAGCCTTTGGTCAGCCGATGACATCAAAAAACAACAGCAATTTCCCTACCTTAAACAGCATTTTAAAGGTTGGTTCGTTCGTACGAAAAACCCAATATTTGATCCGGGCTATATGACTTTTATGGATTTTTCCGTGCCCCAAAACGGGAATACCCGTTTTATGTATGTCTTGCCTTTTTCTCCACAGGAAGCCTTGGTAGAATACACCCTTTTTTCGGAAGATCTATTGACCGTATCCGAATATGAAACGGCCATAGAAAGCTATTTGAAAGAAAACAAAAGCGGCAGTTTTGAAATCTTGGAAAAAGAACAGGGAAATATCCCGATGACGGTTTATCCTTTCTACCAAAAAAACACCAAAAATGTATTGCATATTGGCACGGCTGGGGGTTGGACAAAAGCTTCTACAGGGTTTACCTTCAACAAAACAGACAGAGAAACAGACAAATTATTGTCCTTTCTCGATACCCAAAAAGATTTCAAGGATTTTTATAAAAAAAACCGTTTCGATTTTTACGATTTGTTGATTTTAGATGTATTACATAAAAACAATGCATTAGGCAGTGAAATTTTTTCAGCCATTTTTCAAAAAAACAAACCCGAAAAAGTCTTGCGCTTTTTAGATGAGCAAACCACGCTTTGGGAAGATTTTCAAATCATTTGGAGTTGCCCCAAACGCCCTTTTATATTAGCTTTTTGGAAGCGACTACGAAGCGGTATGTTCGCTTAAAAAACGCGCGATGATGCCATCGACATTTTTGATAGATTTTTTGGTCCAATCAAGTTGTTTCTCCGCCATTTCAGCTTCGGTGAGTTGCCAATGAATGTCTGATTCATTGAGTCTTTTTCGTAATTGATTCAAAACAATAGCCACAGAAACCGACACGTTGAGACTTTCCGTAAAGCCAAACATAGGAATTCTGACCTGTAGGTCTGACTGTGCCATGATGTGCGAACTCAGTCCATTTTTTTCGGTGCCAAAAAAGAAAGCGGTTTTGGGGTTGATATCCAAATCGTCCAACAACATACTGTTGCCATGAGGTGTGGTGGCAGCAATGCGGTATCCTTCATGTTTTAAATGGTCTATACAATCTTGTATGTTGTCATACGACTGCACATCTACCCACTTTTGGGCACCCATCGCAATGTTTTTATCAATTCTTTTGGCATATTTGGTTTCTATTAAATGCGCCTCCTGTAAGCCGAATACATCACAACTTCTGATGACGGCACTCGCGTTGTGCATTTGATACACATCTTCCAGGGCAACAGTAAAGTGCTTGGTGCGGTAGGCCAATACTTCCCGAAATTTATCCTTCCTTTCGGCGGTGAGCATTTTTTCTAAATACGCTTGTAAATTCGGATTTTCCATGATTATGCGACTTCAACAACATCTATGTTTTCGTTGAGATATACCAACCATTTTTTTGTTACCGAGAGGTTCATTTCTGCTAAAACGGCGGCATATGCATTCACTTGTTGGTGGTATTCGGGCTTGGCGATGCCGGTTTTGTAGTCAATAATAGTGACTTCGTCATGCAGTATGGACAACCGATCGGGGCGCAGTAATTTTTTATCCGTGCTAATCAAATCACGCTCGTTATACACTTCATTATCAACAGTAAAACTATAGGATATTTTTGGATGCCTCACCAGTTCCTGAAGCAATTGTCGGGTTTGGTTTTCTTTTTCATTTTCCAGCAAACCTGAAGAAACGGCACGGTCAATAGCACGGTCAATATCCTGATGCGTTTGTACTTCGGCCATGATGAAATGTATCAAATTTCCTTGGGCAACAGCAGCATCGCGGTCGCCTAACCAAAGACGCGAAGCCTGTGTGGCAACCGCGTGCAGACCGGGATTTTTTCCTTTATTGAACCACACCTCAGGTGATAGGTTCTCTTTTGCTTTTTCGTCTTGAACAACTGCGGTGCGACGGCCAATTTCATAAAAACCTTCCCCCGCTTTATATTGTTGGTTTTCTCCAAAAAAAGCAGCGTAAATTCCGTTTGTGCGCGTTGGTTTTTGAAGGTCCGACACCGCTTTTTCTTCGGCAGTAAGTATGTGCAGTTCAGCTACAGCGCGGGTGTGCGCAACGTACATATTGTTGAATTCATCAAAATAGGTCTGTTGTTTGAGATCTTCGTAGGTTTCGTGCCAAGCGGGGTTAAGGTTGGCGACTTCTTTGGTTAAACCGATTTCCATTTCTTTAAAACCTGCCCAATCGCCTTCGGGCAAGTCCATCCATACACTATTACCCGGGCGAAGATTTTGATTGGCAAACGGAAGAATTACCACCGGAAATTCCAACCCTTTGGCCTTGTGTATCGTCATGATGCGTACGGCATCTGCACCACTTCCGGTAAGGCTGAGTTTTTCTTTTTTATAATCCCAATATGCCAAAAAACCTTTGGTTGTGGCGTAATCTTTTAGACTAAACAAATGGATTTCATCCAGAAATTTGCGCACATAGGCGTTGGGCGTTTTACACAAATCAAAATGGCTGACAATACTTTCTGTGGTTGCATACAGCGATTCGGAAAGCACATTTCCAAAACTTTCGGCTTCTTCGTTTACCGCGAAGGTTGTCCAAAATTCCGCAGGTTCTGTTTGTAAATGTTTCGAGATAAAATCGTGCCTGTCACATCCGGCTTCTAATTTGTGCATTGCCCAATATTCCAAAACCTCGTAATAGGCTTCCTGATGGGTTTGATCTTCAAAAAGCCGCAACCAAGCTATCAGAAAACAAACCGCAGCATCGCTGGCCAACAACAAAGAGTCGGCAGAAACGAGTGGTACCCGGTTTTGTTTTAAAAAATGGGCCATCTGGGTTGCATTTTTATTGGTTCGAACCAAAATACAAATATCGCTCAGCGCAAAGCCTAATTCCAGACTGGAGCGGATAATGTCTAACACTTGAATGCAGTGTGTTTTATTTACATCGGCCACAAGGCCTTCAGAAAATCGTACAGACACATAGCCGGCTTGTTCCTTCACGGGCAACTGTTTATTTCCGGATACATACAAATCGCTGTACAATTCCCGGCTAAAACAATTTGAAACAAATGTGAAAAATTGGTTGTTGAAGCTTACAATTTCCCGATAACTTCGGTAGTTTTTTTCGAGTATTTTATGTGTCGGTATAATACCCGGATAGGGTGTTTTGCCGCGACAAAGATCCATAAACTGTTGCGGTTCGCCACCGCGCCACCTGTAGATAGACTGTTTGGCATCGCCCACCAGCATCACTTGTCCGGGTATTTGCGCATCGTGCGAAACGGATAGCGTGTGCCCCAAAAGCGGAATCAGATTTTGCCACTGTCGCACAGAAGTGTCCTGAAATTCGTCTATAAAAAAATACCGATAACGCTGACCGAGTCGTTCGTAAATAAAAGGTACAGGTTGGTTTCGCACCTCGTTCCAAATGATTTGATTGGCTTCGTTAATCGTAACGATTTCTTGTTCTTTTTTATAGGTTTTGTAGAGGTCGTTTATCAAACTGATGACGGCTTTGGGCCTGGTGGACGCCAAAAGTCTGTTTATCAAATACAGTAGGGCATAGGCTGATTTGCTTTCCTCAAAAAGTACAGCAATTTCATCGCGCAGGCTGTCTATTTGCGCTTTTTTGTCGACGGGTGTGGTCTTTGTGTAAAAATCGGTATCCGGGAATTTTTGTTTCCAGCCCGATTCGTAGTTCACCTTATCAGGGTTGTTTAACAAGCTCTTAAAATGGCTGGGAATCCAACTTCTGTAAAAGTCTTTTTCATCAAGTTGATGGTGATTGATAAGTTCAAAAAAAGCTTGCGCCTTTTGTTTGATGATGGCCACTTGCTCCGAACGTTTTTCAAACAATAGCTTTATGAATTTTGTAAAAGTTTCTACGGTTTTGCCCGTCAGTTTTTCAACTTGTTCGCTGGTGTTCTCGTAGTCTAATTTTGTGGCGACATCCATCAAATTTTTGCTGATATCCCAAGTTTTGCTCTCGTCTATTTCCTCCAAGGCATATTGAACCATAAAATCGGTCAACACTTTGTCTTCGCCTACTTTTCTAAAGAGGAGCTCTATCACTTTTTCGTAGAGTCGTTGGGTGTCCAAATCTATTTCAAAGCCGTGCGACAGGCGTAAATCGCGCGCAAAAGTTCGCACAATTTTAACGGTAAAGGCATCAATGGTGGACACTTCAAACAGGCCGTAATTGTGCAACAGGGCATGCAATACCCGCGCTGCTTTTTTTCTGAGATCCGAAACAGTGATTTGCAATTCGCTTGCCAGCGATTCTAAAAGTTGTGTATCTTGCGGTTGGTGGACATCCGCGAGTGCCGTCAGGTTTTTCAGTATCCGCGCCTTCATTTCGGCTGCGGCTTTGTTGGTGAAAGTGATGGCGAGTATGTTTCTAAAACTGTCATCTTCTCTGTTGCCAAGCACAATTTTGAGATAAGCCTTGACCAAGGTGTAGGTTTTGCCCGATCCGGCCGATGCATCGTAAACGAGAAATGAAGGATGGTTTGCCATAAGATGAATGCAAGATAGAGATTTTTAATATTTCTATAAGAATTAAGTATTTTTAATTCCATCAGATTCTCTGTATCTTTGAAAGAATTAAAATATTTTTTAACACTTTAAAATTGTATTCATATGTCTTTCGAACTCCCTAAACTTTCCTACGCTTATGACGCGTTGGAACCTCATATTGACGCCCGTACTATGGAAATTCACCATTCCAAACACCACGCAGGCTACACCAACAACCTCAACGCTGCCATAGAGGGTTCGCCCCTTGCCGGCAAATCTATAGAGGAAATCCTCACAAACTTAGATATGAACAACAAAGCTGTGCGCAACAACGGTGGCGGATTTTACAACCACCGTTTGTTTTGGGAAATCATGGGCCCTAACGGTGGCGGCACACCTTCCGGAGCTTTGGCAGCAGCCATTGATAAAAAATTCGGTTCGTTTGACGCTTTTAAAGAAGCTTTTTCAAAAGCCGCAGCCACACAATTTGGCTCCGGATGGGCTTTTCTCTGTGTACACAAAGGAGGCGAAGTAGCTCTTTGCGCCACGCCCAACCAAGACAATCCGCTTATGCCCGGCGTGGGTTGCGGTGGTACGCCCATATTGGGTATCGATGTTTGGGAACACGCATATTACCTGAACTACCAAAATCGCCGGCCCGATTATATCGCCGCTTTCTACAACGTGATTGATTGGAATGCCGTTGCCGATAAATTTGAACAATTCAAATAAGCAGATTGCTTAAAATGATAAAAGCCCGTTTGCGCGGGCTTTTTTTATATACAATGGTTTGATCGGTCTCTGATGTAACCGCAAAGATATAGCCGTTGCTTACTTGCCAAACAAACCACCGAGCATACCGCCCAAACCACCTTTTTTCTTACCCATTGCCATACCGGCTATGTCGTCTATAACACTGCCATCACCGTCGGCATCTAAAAGGGAAGAGATAAAACTTTGGTTAGCGTTGGATTGCGAACCTCCGGCTAAGCTCCCCAAAAGACCACCCAGTGCATCGGGCGAACTCACGTTGTTTTGACGCGATTGTTTGCCGAGATAGGCCATGACAAGTGGTGCGGCAATTTTGAGAATTTGCGAAACTTGACCGGCACTAACGCCTGTTTTTTGACTCAATGCATTTTCTACAGGAGCCTGTTTGCCACCCAATAAGTGTCCGAGTATGCCCGCACCGTCATTGACGACTTCATCATCAACCCCACCTTGAAACAAACCACCAAGGTTGTCGAGGACGCTTCCGTCGTGTTTGTCCAATGCACCCAATAGACTTGCTGCGCCTTGTGGTGAACTCGCATTTTTTTGCATGGCTCCTGTCAACAAGGGAAGTGCCATAGAAAGCACATCGGCTGTTTTGTCGGTTGAGGTTCCGGTTTGGCTGCTGATACCGCCAATCAATTGTTTGCCTAAATCGCTTTGGATTAAATTTAAAATGCCTGACATAAATTTGTTTTTTTTCAAAAATAGTTTTTTTAACTACAAAAAAGAATCTTTAGTGTAAAGTTAATAGTTTGCTTACAAATTCTTACGATTATAGTGATCAATACTTGGCGTTTTTAAAATATTATTATGCTTGTTATGAGATAGTTAAACAGGCTAGATTCTATCAAATATTTTATTTTAAAAAGGCTATTGTTAAAAACTTTCATCGAATGTTTATAAAAATATCATCGTTTTTCGAGCCAAAATTTAAATCTTTGTTACATCATTTTTGGGCAACAATCCCCGTTTTTTTAACACAATTAAACACACAAACTCATGTCTGTTGTAGAACCTATTTTGCAAGAAAATCCGAATCGATTTGTTATTTTTCCTATCCAACACCACGATTTGTGGCAATGGTACAAAAAACAACAAGCCTGTTTTTGGACGGCCGAAGAAATCGATTTGCAACAAGATTTGTCTGATTGGAACAACAAACTCAATGCCGACGAAAAATATTTCATCAAGCACATCTTGGCATTTTTTGCCGCTTCGGATGGGATTGTTAACGAGAATCTGGCCGAAAATTTCGTGAACGAAGTACAGTTTTCTGAAGCCAAGTTTTTCTATGGGTTTCAGATTATGATGGAAAATATTCACTCTGAAACCTATTCGTTGCTCATCGATACGTATGTAAAAAACCCGGAAGAAAAAGACAATCTCTTCCGTGCCATTGAAGTCTTTCCTGCCATCATGAAAAAAGCCGAATGGGCGCTGAAATGGATTGAAAGCCCGAGTTTTGCCGAGCGCCTCATCGCTTTTGCAGCGGTGGAAGGCATTTTCTTTTCGGGCGCTTTCTGTTCTATTTTCTGGCTCAAAAAACGGGGGTTGATGCCGGGATTGACCTTTTCCAACGAACTCATTTCCCGCGACGAAGGCATGCACTGCGACTTTGCCGTGCACCTGCACAACCACCACCTCGTCAATAAAGTATCTAAGAAAAGAATCACAGAGATCATCGTAGAGGCACTCAATATCGAGCGCGAATTCATTACCGAATCCTTGCCCGTGAGTTTGATTGGGATGAATGCCAAACTGATGACCGAATACTTGGAGTTTGTCACCGACCGTCTGTTGGTAGAGTTGGGTTGTGAGCGGGTCTATCATTCTAAAAACCCGTTCGATTTTATGGACATGATTTCGTTGCAGGGCAAAACCAATTTCTTTGAAAAAAGGGTTTCGGAATATCAAAAAGCCGGTGTGTTAAACAAAGACACCGAATCCAATAAAATTAGTTTCGACGCTGAATTTTAGTCGGCTGTCGATAGAAAGACGGCCATTTTAGCCCCGGGTGCAGCGGCATCCTCCGGCATTTTTTACATGCCGGAGATATAGCGGAACACGGGAAACAGCTCCAAAAAAATCAATCCTCCGAGGGATTTTTCCTTCGCATGGGTCATTAATAATCTCAAAAAAACCAAAAGTTATGTACGTATTAAAGAGAGACGGCCGCAAAGAGCCCGTCATGTTTGACAAAATCACCGCCCGGGTGCGGAAATTGTGTTACAGCCTGAGCCCGATGGTCGATCCGGTAAAAGTGGCTTTGCGCGTGATTGAAGGCATTTATGACGGGGTGACCACTTCGGAATTGGACAACCTGGCAGCCGAAATTGCGGCCACAATGACCACCACGCATCCGGATTATGCCAAGCTCGCGGAACGCATATCGGTGTCGAACCTGCAAAAAAACACCAAGAAATCGTTCTTCGAAACCATGACCGATCTCTACGAATACGTGAACCCGCGAACGGGCAAAAAAGCACCGCTCATCGCCGACGACGTGTATGAAGTCATCAAAAACAACGCGGAATTCCTCGATTCGGCCATCATATACAACCGCGATTTTAACTACGATTATTTCGGGTTTAAAACCCTCGAACGCTCCTATTTGTTAAAAATAAACGGTCAGATTGTCGAGCGTCCGCAACACATGCTCATGCGGGTTTCGGTGGGCATACACTTGGATGATTTAGACGCGGTTTTGGAGACCTACGAACTCATGTCGAAGAAGTTTTTCACCCACGCCACGCCTACTTTGTTCAACTCCGGCACGCCCAAACCGCAAATGTCTTCCTGCTTTTTGCTGGCGATGAAAGACGACAGCATCGACGGGATTTACGACACGCTGAAAAACACCGCCAAAATCTCGCAATCGGCGGGCGGCATAGGCCTGTCTATCCACAACATCCGCGCGACGGGCTCCTACATAGGCGGCACCAACGGCACATCCAACGGCATCGTGCCCATGCTGCGGGTCTATAACGACACGGCCCGCTATGTGGATCAGGGCGGCGGAAAACGCAAAGGTTCGTTTGCTATCTATATCGAACCCTGGCATGCGGATATCTACGATTTCCTCGAACTCAAAAAGAACCACGGCAAAGAAGAGATGCGCGCCCGCGATTTGTTCTACGCCATGTGGATACCGGATTTGTTTATGAAACGTGTGGAAAGCGACGCGGCGTGGACGCTGATGTGCCCGAACGAATGCCCGGGACTGTTTGATGTGCACAGCGAAGCTTTTGAAGAACTGTACCTGAAATACGAAGCCGAAGGAAAAGGCCGAAAAACCGTCCGCGCCCGCGATTTGTGGGAACACATCCTCGAATCGCAGATTGAGACCGGCACGCCCTACATGCTTTACAAAGATGCCGCCAACCGCAAATCGAACCAAAAAAACTTAGGCACCATCCGCTCTTCCAACCTCTGCACGGAGATCATGGAATACACTTCCGCGGACGAAATTGCCGTGTGCAACCTGGCTTCCATCGCCCTGCCGATGTTTGTCAAAGATGGCGAGTTTGACCACAAAGAACTCTTCCGCGTGACCAAGCGCGTGACCAAAAACCTCAACCGCGTCATTGACCGCAACTACTATCCGGTGGAAGAAGCGCGCCGCTCCAACATGCGCCATCGCCCCATCGGCCTGGGCGTGCAGGGCCTGGCAGATGCTTTTATCATGCTCCGCATGCCGTTCACTTCGGATGAGGCCAAAAAACTCAACCAGGAAATCTTTGAAACGCTCTATTTTGCCGCCGTCACCGCCTCGATGGAGCAGGCAAAAGAAGAAGGCGCTTACGAAACTTTTATGGGTTCGCCCATCTCGAAAGGTGAATTTCAGCACAACCTCTGGGGCGTGAAAGACGAGGAGCTCAGCGGCCGCTGGGACTGGGCAAAACTGCGCAAACAGGTGATGAAACACGGGGTGCGCAACTCCCTGCTCGTCGCGCCGATGCCGACCGCCTCGACCTCACAGATTTTGGGCAACAACGAGGCTTTTGAGCCTTATACTTCCAATATTTACACCCGCAGGGTGCTGTCGGGCGAGTTTATCGTGGTGAACAAACACCTGCTCGAAGACCTGATCGCGCGAGGCTTGTGGGACGACGGCATGAAAGAGGAGATCATGCGCGCCAACGGCTCCGTGCAGGGCATTGAGCGCATTCCGGCCGACCTCAAAGAACTCTACAAAACCGTGTGGGAGATGAGCATGAAAGACATCATCGACATGTCGCGCCAACGCGGTTATTTTATAGACCAGTCGCAGTCGCTGAACTTGTTTATGGAAAACGCCAACATGGCCAAGCTCACCTCCATGCACTTTTATGCCTGGAAATCGGGCCTGAAAACGGGCATGTACTACCTCCGCACCAAATCGGCGGTGGACGCCATCAAGTTTACCTTGGACAACTCCAAAAAAGCCGAACCCCAACCCGAGCAAGTGGCCGCCGAGCCGATGAGCGCGGACGAGCTTAAACAACTCATTGCCCAGGCCAAAGAGAGCGAAGGGGACGATTGTTTGATGTGCGGGAGTTGAGGGGATGATGTGCTGATTTGAAAATGTGCTAATTTGAAAATGTAGCAATTTGGAAATGTAGCAATTTGGAAATGTAGCAATGTAGCAATGATTTGATGCAAACAATGTGGCAAATAGCATTGGGCGTGGGGCTTGACGATAAGGCAAGTGCTGTATAAATTCTGAAATGCTGAATATCAGGAATTAACGAATAACGAGTAACGAATAACTCATTTGATACTGCGGCATCGGAGAAACCGGGGCTGCCG
>JAVVDW010000030.1:0-16954 GCA_032251335.1 Flavobacteriaceae bacterium
TACTTTATCTCCAACTTTTACGTTTTTAACGGCATTTCCGGCCGCTACAACTTCACCAATAATTTCATGACCGGGAACAATGGGGTAGGTGGTCATGCCCCAATCGTTGTTCATCATACTAAGGTCTGAATGGCAAATGCCACAATTGATGACTTTTACGTCGACTTGTTCTGCTCCAAGTTCTCCCATTTCATAAGAGAATGCTTCTAATTTTTGATTTGGGCCGTTAGCTGCTAATGCTGATACTTTCATAATGTGTTAAATTTTTAATGTTCGATATTATTTTTTCTTGTGCCATTGTAATACAACCTCTGCAATAAATAAAGGAACCGTCCAGGAAAGCCAAATACATGCAGCACCACGTTCTTCAAAAGTTGGCATTGCATCGCGTATAAAAGCGTTTTCATTCAAAATACGAAACAGCACAAAACCAAGTGTAATAATGTAAGTTCGGATCATCCATTCTCTATGTTGCGTAATTCTTCTCAGCCGAATTGCTCTATAAGCCATTAACACACTTGTCAACCAGACCAATGCCATGACAAACAATGAAATGCTCCAGGAAATATTGACTTGAGGCGCCACGTAAATGGACATATACATGGCACTAAAAGAGGCTATAGTGATGGCAATGATAAACACCTTACCTAAATAGCGGTGTGTTTTTAAAAAACGGTTCCTGAATGAGGTGCTCAATTGAAATGGCCCTATAATTAAGGCCAGAGCACCTCCTAATAAATGCCCAACCAGCCACCATTTGTTGGGCCAATAATAGGCCTGATATTGTTCTATGTTAAATTTTAAGAAGTATGGAAGTACTCTGTCTATCACAAAATATAAGGCGATAAGAACCAGCACGGCAGGTAAAATTGTTTTTAAAGTTTTCATCACAGTTAAGTTTTTGGTTTTATGGTTTGTAAACTTCCAACTCTATTTCAATCAAGAATTCCGGTAGTGCCAATTCCTTTACGCCCAACCAAGTTCCCGTGGGGAAATGATTTTTATAAATTTCAGCGCGGTATCCGGCGTGTTCTAAAAACAAAGGCATATGAGTGGTAAACACATTTTCTTTTACCACATCATCAAAGGTGCAGCCGTAATGTTTTAGCACTTTTTCTAGGTCGGCATAGCAATTTTTCATCTGTTGCAAGAGGTCATAAACGGCTGTTGGGTTGCCTTCATCGTCCATGCTAACGGCGCCTGAAATTTTGATGTGATTACCAATTTTCACGGCGTGTGAGTAGCCGTAGGCTTTTTCAATTTCAGGTCGGAGTAAGAAGTATTCGGGTTTTCGGTTCGTGTTCTTCATTTTATAAGTTTTTAATAGTGTTTGACATTTTAATTTCGAGTCTAAAAGCCGAAAGTAGATTTTGTTTTAACAATTGTTGGGTTTTGGGTTTAAAACTGAAAATAGATAAATTGCTCTCCGCTGCCTTGAGCGATGGTAATAAAGAAAAATAAGACTGCCCAAACAGTGCCCAACACCCAAGGGGAAGTTTTTTCTGAAACTTCTTTCATTGATTTGTTTCGCATGATCCAATGACAGATAAACATGATTGTAATCACGGTTAACACTTTGATGATATCAAAGGATTGCAAGATTTTTTCACCATCTAAATCGATAAATAACATAGATTTTAGCATGTTCCAAGCCGTTGAAAATTCACGAGCCCTAAAAAACACCCAAGTAATGTTTACACAGGTAAAAGTTAGAAAAGCCAAGAAAATACCATTTTGAGGTGTTATTTTAAAGGGCAAATACTGCCTTTGGAGTCTTTCCAAAATTAAATAACTACCATGTAAGCCTCCCCAGACGACAAATGTCCATGCGGCACCATGCCACAAACCGCCTAGCAACATCGTGAGCATCAAAGCAACATACATACGGGCAATCCCTTTTCTGTTTCCTCCTAGCGGGATGTAGAGATAATCTTTTAACCAGCTTGAGAGGGAGATATGCCAACGCTTCCATAAATCAGAAAACCCCAATGAAGCATAAGGATACCTAAAGTTATCGGGCAATACCATTCCAAGCATCAAAGCAATTCCGATAGCACAGGTTGAATAACCTGCAAAATCAAAAAATATTTGTCCTGAAAAAGCCAAGGTTCCTGTCCATGCGTCCAAGGGAAATAAAGATTTTCCGGCACCAAAAACGTCATCGGCAGTTTTGGCAAGCAGGCTGTCTGCCAGCACTACTTTTTGAAACAAACCCATGGTAAACAAAAATAATCCCCAGATAAATTGGTTGATGGTCGCTCTTTTTTCTTCGTAAAATTGACCTATCAAATCCCCGGCTCGTACGATGGGGCCAGCAACTAATTGCGGAAAGAAGGTCACGTAAAGCGCAAAATCTAAAAAAGTTTTGGCGCGTTCTGTTCTTTTCAGGTACATATCGATGGTATATGACATGGTTTGAAAAGTGTAAAAAGAAATACCCATCGGTAGAATAATGCCCATGGGTTTGGATTGGAAATTAACACCAACGGCATTCATGAATAAAGTAAAATTTTCCAACAAAAAATCCCCGTATTTAAAAAAGAACAAAAATCCCATATTGACAAACATACTGAGCAACAACCACAATTTCCTTTTGCGCTGGTTTTCTTCAACGGCTAGTTTTTTTCCCGTTATCCAATCAACGACAGTAGATATCCACAACAAAATGACCAAAGGCGGGTTCCACAAACCGTAAAAAACATAACTTGAAAAAAGGAGCATTCTCTTTTTGGAAGTCCAATTCAATATCGGTGCGTAGTACAAAGACAGTACAACCACCAAAAACACGACAAAGCTTAGAGAATTAAACAACATGGTTAGTTAGTTTTATAGTTAGTTAATGCGCCATCGGCTTTCATGATTGTCACGATTTCTGACGTGAAATATTGGGCATCTGCAGCGGAAAGGTGGGATTCTTCCGGGCATTTAAGATTTTTCAAGGACTCATAATCTTCAAAATGATAACTTTTTAGGTTGGTTTGTTTTACCAAATCATCCCAAAATTCAGCTCTTGGGAATGCCTTATTTTCACCAGCTCTGACTCCGCCACTGCTGGGAAATCTGACAAGGATAAGATTCCCGCCTCGAGCTTTAAATTTATCGAGATCTTTCATGAAAAAAGTTATGGTTGTTTTTTTATCGGGTGGAGGTGTAATTCCACCATAGAACCTCCAAACCTTGATAACCGTATTTGCAAAAGCGGTATCGATTGCCGTGCGATGGGTCATACTCATATTTCGGTCAATATCCACATCACCAAAATTGTAGAAGGGAGGCATAGTTGGAACTTGGGTACGTTTACCAATTTGAATTTGCTTCAACAATGCTTTTAAATCGATATCATCTGCCCATTCTTCTTCATCTGCTGACATGAATACTAAATTTTGCTGCAGCGGAATAGATAGTGCATAATTGATACGCTGTGCATAAGTTCTTTTTTGAAAATAATCAACCTTCATTTGAATTCTTTTCCAAGGAGATGCTTCTGGGAAAGTCGTTGAGAAAAATAAACCGGGAGTTACTCCCATAATGATTGTTCCGTTAAAATTGGTATTGTCAACAATATCATGAAAGGAAGGCAACGGCGAGGAGCCTGTTGAGGACAACTGTATGGGTTTTTTGCCCGTAGCTTTTTCAAATGCTTTTACTTGAATATCAAAATAAGCCCTTGAAGACCCCAAAATGATATAATCGTCTTTTGAAGCTGTTTCTACATCGGCTCGGTGCATGGCCCACAGTGATTTGTCGTCGTTCAGTGTCGGATATTTTCCCTGAGAACGCCAAAAAAGTTCCCAAGACGTAATACTGATCATACCGATTATTACAGCAATGATACATGATTGTTTTAGGTTCATGTTAGTTAGTTTTTGGTTGTTAGTTTATTGAAGAGGGTTTAGAATGTATCAATAAATAATATGATCCAGTATTTCGTCTAGGAAGCGTTCTTTTCTGTCAAAATGTTTGTCGGTGCTAAAAACAGCGCGCATTTCTTTCCTAAGCTCAAAAACTTCTGTGATGTCGTAATGATGCAGGGCGATGGCAGCCTCAATTTTTTCCAAGCTAGTGGTTTCGTCATCCGCACGGATTTCTTTATACATTTTATCAAAAATTCCGGTAGTGGTTTTAGATTTAATGAGGTTAATTTCGTCCGGACTTTCATCAGAATCTGCCTTGGCACACAACAACAGGATGTAGATTTTTAGTTCTTCTTTCGACCAGTTTGAGATTTCACTTTCCATGGTAGTCTGTTTAATTTTTTTATGCTTCAATTGAAATTTGGACTTGTTTTTATACAGATTTCAAACCTGTTTTTCAACAAATTACAGGGTGGTTTAACAATGTAAAAACCTCAACATCCCGACTAGAAGCCGGAATGAATGAGGTTTTTTTAGCTAATTCTAATTTTCAATACTTAATTCCTGGTTTGCTTCATTAGAAGCCGATTCAATTTTTTGCAGGGCAGTAAGAATTGGTGTGTTGTCAAAATAATCGTGTTCTTCCACAATTTTTCCATCTACAAATTGTAAGGTCATGTGTATCGGTACATCCACCTGTTGGTTGTTGGCGATGAGGATAGCTTGCCAAACGCCCCAGAAATTCACCCAGGTTTCGCCTTTGTCGGTGACTACCATTTCAAACTCAGAAGAACTTGCTTTAAATTTGTAGGATGAAAAGGGAATGAGGTTTTCTTTATCGTTCGAAACGGTTTGTTGAATAGAGAGGTGGTTGGTCTCAGAGTTTGTATAGATTTTAACCGTATCGGCAAAATGTTTGGAAAATGCTTCCCAATTTCCGGCTTCATAATCGCTTATCGCTGCTTTCAGGGTTTCAATCTCCGGCGAATTTTGAGTGTAACGCGGTTTTTGACTACAGGATGATAAAAACAAAACCATCGTTATTCCCATAAAAATCAGATTTTTCATGCTATTTAGTTTTGGGTTGGTTTAAATTATTTTCTGTCCGCCGCTTTTACTACGGCATCAAGTCCGCTGAGGTCTAATCTCAAATTCCAAAGTTCAGTATGGCTGCCCGTGCTCACCTCTTCCCAATCTTTTAGAAAATGATCAAAACTACCTTCACCAAAAACGGCATCGTATTTTTTAGGGAAATCATTGTCTTCTCCCAGCCAACTCGATTTGTCGAAAAAGGACACATAAGCCAAATCTTTTCCATCAAAGGTGTTGCTGAATTGATTGGTGTAAATACCAAAGGTTTCATCCGGCATTTTTTCAACCATGACTTTGTGGACTTTCTTCAAAAGTTTTAAAGCTTTGCTGCCATCAAATCTTTTGATGTCATACACATCAACGAGCAACTTTTTAAGTGTAAAATCTTTTGGAAAATGAGAATGTTCTGCTTCAAATTTCCAGTAGGTTGTTTCTCCTTCAGCCATTATATAAGGAAGTACATTGGTGTTCCAATCATCGTCGTGTTCTTTGTTTTCGGGTCTTTTGTCAAATTCGCCCCACGGAATCGGACCCATGCTCCAGATATATTTTCCGGTGTTGACACCGTTGGAGATGAGGTACACCCTTGCACCGTAAGCACCGGCAGCGTGATACTTTTTGTTGTGCTTAGCAATACCGTTTTCAAACTCCTTGATCTTTGTCGGATTCGCCGTAATCATCGAATTCTCGACAACGGCATAACCTTCGTTGCTTTGGGATACTGCCAATATGGGAATCAGCAACATCCAGTAAATTAATTTTTTCATTGTTAAATAGTTTTTAGATTAATAATGCATCTAATTAAGAACTATTTAGCCATTTTAAATCTGTTATGAGGACGAAAGGCGTCATTTATTGTCCGAAGCTAGCCGTTAAGTTTCCGAACGATTTTAACATTTCCATTATCGTATAAATTGCAGTTGAATTCTTTACTATATTTGGATATGAAATTCATCCTCTCACTTGTTTTTTTGGGATTGCCCTGTTGGGTTGCTGCGCAGTTGATTGATTTCAATAGGCCAAATCCTTATCAGCAGATTTTTGTTGAAACGGATGATTTCGGTTTGGATTATCTTTCTCAGTTGGAAAAAGCCGTTTCAAAAACATCCTCCGATACTTTAAAACTTAAGATTTTAAACGACTTAGGCTACTACTATCACACACGCAACCAACAAAAAGCACTCGATTTTACCAAGGAAGGATTGAAAATGGCCAGAGCTAAAGAAGAGATAGCTTGGGAAGGCAAATTGCAAATTACGTTGGCCGGTTTACTGTTGCGAATGTCCCAATTGGATGAAGCCGAAGTGTTGTTAAAAAGTGCCGAAGGAAAAATCCCACAAAGTGATGAATGGTCGCGCAAAGCCAACCTTTGTGCCATTTTAGACCGGAGGGGTTTTTTTTCAGATGCAACTGACTTGGCCAATGAAATTCTTCAAAGCGGCGAGCAGAGCGGCAGTACTAAAGTTAAGGCCGTAGCATACACAAGTTTGGGCAACCTCTCCTGGAAACAAGGCCATTATGAAACTGCATTGTCGTATGCAAGTAAAGCAATTTCAGCGTATAAAAAAAGCGGGATGAATAGCTTGGGATACGCCAATGCATTGGTTTTGAAGGCAGATAGCTATCACGAACTTAAGAAATACGAAGCTGCCGTTGATTTCTACAATCAGGCTATTGAAATGGCTGAACAATACGGGTTTTACAATGTTTTAAGCAATGCCTATATATCTCTGACTGATTTTAATACCGATTTGGGCGCATTCAAACAAGCGAATAAAATGGCAGAGGAGGCTATGCGATACACAGAATTGTTGGGTAATGATTTTGTGAAAATGAAACTTTGGATTACCATCGGGAAGTTGGAAAATCAGGAAAAAAAATACAATGATGCCGTGCAAAGTCTTCAAAAAAGTATCAGTTTGGCCTCCTTGAATTATGGTGACAAATGGTACCTCCAACAGGCGTTTAAGGAGTTGGCAATAGCCTATTCAGGAATGCAAGATTACGATAAATCCTACAGTGCATTTTTAAAATATGATCAATTAAAAGCTGAAGTTTCTACCTCAGAAGCAGTTAAAAAGATGGAAAAGTTGAAGACTCAATTTGAAAAAGTAAAAAATGAAAACACCATCATTCAGCAACAAAACAAATTGAACAGCCAACGCGATAGGCAAGTTTTGGCAGGAGTAACCCTAATCCTTTTATTTATATTTTCAATTGGATTGTATAGAAGTATGCAAGTCAAAAAAAAGACCAATGCATTGCTGCTCAAGCAAAATGCAGAAAAAGAATTTTTGCTTAAAGAGATTCACCACCGCGTAAAAAACAATCTGGAGATAGTGTCAGGCCTTTTGGCTTTACAATCGGCGCAGTTGTCTGATGGCAACGCCATACTTGCCATGCAAGAAGGGCAAAACCGGGTACAGGCAATGAGTATGATTCATCAAAGGCTGTATCAGGGTAAAAATCTGGCAGCTATCGAAATGAAAGAATACATCCTCGATTTGAGCCATCACGTGCTCGATTCCTTTGGGGCTGAAAAAAGAGTGACCATCGAATGTGTCATGAACAAGCTAGAATTGGACATTGACACTGCGGTGCCCTTGGGGCTCATTATAAACGAATTGCTGACAAACGCTTTAAAACATGCTTTTCCTCATGATAGACCCGGAAATATTAAAATCTTTTTGCAACGAACCGAAGAATCTACCATACAACTGTCAGTAGCAGACAATGGTGTAGGTTTTAGTAATATAGAAAATAACAATAAAGGATTCGGAACCCAACTTATCCAGCTTTTGGTTCAGCAACTTAACGGGAAGATGCAAAGTGATTACACCAAAGGTGCCCACTTGTCTTTTGAATTTAAAACCGACAAAGCTGCCTAAAGTGTTTGCAAGCGTTTCAACAATTCGCCTCGCAAGTTTTTACTAATGGGGATGGCTTTTCTGCTTACAACGAGGTGGTCGGTTGCGACTTCGTCTATTTGAGAAAGATTGATTATAAACGATCGATGTATCCGCAAAAAATGGTTTTGAGGAAGTTTTTCTTCCATGTCTTTCAAGGTCATCACTTGTAAATATTCTTTTTCTTTGGTGTGAATACGACAATAGTTTCGTTCCGCTTCTATATAAAAAATTTCATGTATGGGAACTTTTACCATTTTTTCTTGGTGGCGAACATAGATGCAGTCACTGATTACAAGTGGTAAATCGTTTTTGAAGGGCCTGCTCTTATCTTCGCTTCTCTCTGTAAGTAGTCGCGCAACCGTTAATTCAACAGCGCGCTGCAAGTCCAATTTTTTAAAAGGTTTTGAAATAAAAGCGTAGGGGTGGGTGGCTTTAGCCCGCTCAAAGTTTGCTTGGTCAGCATTCGCAGTCAGGTAAATAATGGGAATATCAAATTGTTGTTGCATCAACAAGGCGGTTTCCACACCATCTATTTTGCCTTTCAGGTTGATGTCCATTAAAACAATGTCCGGTTGGTTTTCTTTGAGATGCACCAAGGCTTCTTCACCGCGCGGAATAATGCCGCTCACTTC
Source organism: Flavobacteriaceae bacterium (assembly GCA_032251335.1). GTDB lineage: Bacteria > Bacteroidota > Bacteroidia > Flavobacteriales > Flavobacteriaceae > UM-FILTER-40-17. The sequence goes on from JAVVDW010000030.1 coordinate 8,488, forward strand.
ATAACCCAAAGAAGTAAGCTGCAACGAGATGTTGGCACCAATGATCATTTCATCTTCTACAACCAATATTTTAATCACAGGATTCACAGTAGATACATGTTACAGCGGGTTAATGAGTTTGTGTCAAAAAAAAATCTTTTAAAAAGACGGGGTAAAGATAGGCAATCAAAATCCCAATTACCACCAATAGTATCTCGCCAACGGCGTAGAAAAGGTATTTTCGAACGTTGTCTTGCTCGATGAGTTTTTTTCTAACATGTCGGAAGAAGCGTAGCATAAAATTCTATTTATTTAATTCTTGAGATATTTGTTCACTAAGAATCTCCATTTGTTCATGGACATTTGACAAACGTCTGATGGCATTTGATATTGGCCAACTGGATCTGAAGAGCAGTTCATCAAATTTTGGATTGCTGAAAAGTAGAGATGGGTTCTCTAAAGTAAGTTCAATAGAAACACGGCCTGTATCATTCGGGATTGCTACAGGATCAAATAATTCATAAAAGATTTCATCACGGGTGAACAGCTCTACTCTGAGAACTTCATTTATCCATTCTTCGATACTTTCAACATGAAGCCCAAATAGTGTTGAAAGATTATTCCTGATCTCCTGATTACTAATCCGGTCGAGCCCACCCGATTTTATAGCTTCAAAAGGACTTTTATTTATAGTGAAAGTCATTCCATAGCCTCTAACCTTTTCAAGATGGAAATCTAAGGAGTCTAAATTAGGATCGGGGTCGTTTTTCATAATGGCGAGCTCTCTAAAACTATGCTGAGTGCTCTTTAAAGATAGGATCCAACTTTCTATGCTTTCGGAATCTTTAAGTAATTCTTTATGAACTTCTTCCAACATAGTCAGTTCATAGGCTCTGTTTTTACGACCCTCATTCCAATTGTTAATCTGAAGTGCAATCAAAATCCCAATCACCACGAGCAGGATTTCGCCGATGGCGTATAAGAAGTAGTTGCGAACTTTACTTTGTTCGATGAGTTTTTTGCGGATGGTTCTAAAAAATTTCAGCATCACTTACAAATGAATTCCTTCTCGGAAAGGTTAGATTATTTATCGCCTCTCAAGGAGAATCTTCGGATTTATAAACCTGCCAAATCCCATTTTTTAATAATTTCTTGTATAAGATTTCCGACTTTATCGGTCACTTTTCTGTAGTATTCGTCTGCTTTGGCTTGGTTAAATTTAGGAAAGCCTTCTCCTTTTTTATACAGCCCGATGGAGGAGGGAAAAGGCACAGCTGCCCAAGTACCGGGAGTCGGGTAGGGTGTGGCCATTTCATCGGAATATTTTTCAGGATGTACCAAAGTGGGGTCGATGGCCTGTATGAAAGCTGTTTCGTTAAGACCGGCATGACCGCCGTCTTCGCCAAAAACTTCTTGGGTCACGTCCGAAGCAAAAGACCACCAGTTAATGACCAATGTCCGCACTTTTAACTCCATCGCAACTTCGGCGGCGACGGCTTGCAATACCGCAGTTTGACCGCCGCCGTGCCCGTTGAGGATGATGATATTCTTAAAGCCGTTTTTAGCCAAACCTTCCAGTATATCTCTGACAAAGGGACGGTAGGCTTTTTCCGAAATTTGAAACGCCCCCGGATAGGCTTCCATCGAACCTGTGATGCCATAAGGCAAGGTGGGTGCAATCATGGCGTTTACCCTTTCGGCGAGGGTCTTTGCCATGGCTGTGGGCGCAGTGTTGTCTGCCCCGTTGTTCACCACGCCGTGCGGTTCGAGTGTGCCGGTGGGCAGCAAAACAGTGTTGATTTTTCCGGGTACAAAATCCCTAAATTCCATCCAATTGATGCGATCCATCTCGCGGGTAGAAATATGCTCCGGTTTTGCCTGTGCTATCAAAAACTGACAACTCATGGTGAAAACAATACATGCGATTAAAATTATTTTCATTGATTAAGATTTTTAACTGTTGTTTGAACTTGCTTCTTCTGCGTTAAGCACATTATATAATTTGCCCTGATAAATCTGGTATTAGACACTTCGTAAGTCAATATATTTTAAATACTTACGCAAATTAACAATTTATTACAAATTGTGTGCGGTTTGATACAATTTTTGCTAAATAAATTGATATTGAGATAGATGTAAATTATTCCGCAAAACGATAAATTTTAAGAGATAAAATGGGCCGAGGTCTTCACCGTTTTTTTTTGGAGACAATTTTTTTAACGACTTTACATCGTGACAAGAAACAAAAAAACCTTCCGCAAAAACGAAAGGTTTTAAGAGATTTGAGCCGGCAGAGGGATTCGAACCCACGACCCCGAGATTACAAATCACGTGCTCTGGCCAACTGAGCTATGCCGGCTTGTTAAAAACGTTGCAAAGATAAAACTGAATTTAAAATTCGCAAGTTTTTTTTATGCCAATTGGTTGATTTTTTCAACGAGTGCGCCGGTTGCTTTTTCAAGTTCCTGATGGATAGATTTGAAATGTGCTTTTTTCTCGGCTACATCCTTCTGGTTGATTTTCGCAATCAAGCTGTCAAATTTCTCAATAGCTTCATCTACAATGGCTTCTACTTTTTCGGTAGCTACATTTTCTTGAGACAATTGCACCAAATATGCAGACTCAATAAGGTCTCCAAATACGGTGTTTATGTTTTTTTTAAGTACGCGTGTGCTGGACATATCAAAAATTTTTGGCAAAGGTATGACAATTTACTGTATAAACCGACTGGAAATATTTTTGAGCCTGTTCAAATAAAAAAACTAGACAAAAACCTCTAAAACTTTCGCGTTATCCCCTTTTGCATTGAAGTTTTTCACCCTTGCAGGAACGAGAATGACTTCGCCTGTTTGAAGTATTTCTTGTTGGTTGTCAAATGCAAATGCAACCTGCCCTGACACAACTAAAAAAATGGTAAAACTGTCTCTTTGTCCTAAATCGATGTGTATTGCGCTGTCTATTTCCCTGTAAAGTGTGGTGAAATAAGGACAAGTAACCATCTTGTTGGGCTTGTCGGATGCTCGAGTATAGTCCACCAAAAAATCTTTTTCACCCGAAAAATTAATAGCCTCCAAAGCTTCTTGGGTATGCAATGCTCGGGTGTTGCCGTTTGCATCTTTACGGTCAAAATCATATACCCGATAGGTAATGTCGGAAGTTTGTTGGATTTCTGCCAGTAAAACACCTGCTCCTATGGCGTGAATGGTTCCGGTTTTAATAAAAAAAGTATCGCCCGTTTGCACGTGCTCATAATTCATCAAATCTGTCAATTTGTTTTTAGACAGCTTTTGCTGGTACAATTCTTTTGATACAGTTTGGTTAAAACCGACGATTAACTTTGCGTCGGAAGCTGCTTGCATCACATACCACATCTCGGTTTTCCCGTTGCAAGCATGTCTTTTTTGCGCCAAAGCATCGTCCGGATGTACTTGGATGGATAGATCTTGTTGTGCATCGATAAATTTAATCAAAAGCGGAAAGCTGTATCCGAACTTTTCAAAATTTCGAATTCCTAACAAATCGGCTCCCCAGGTGTTGAGTGCTTCTCGCAGTGTTTTGCCTTTCAGCAAGCCGTTGTCGATTACGGATACATCACCTTCTACATCCGATAGCTCCCAGCTTTCACCAATCGCACCGTTTGGGATGTTTTTCTGTAAAACCGTTTTTAATTTTTGTCCGCCCCAAAGTCTTTCTTTAAAAATAGGTTGGAAACGCAAGGGATATGCTTTCATTTTTGTTGAAGTTGTTCGATGGTTTTAATAGCTTGACGAATGTGTTGGGTGGCATGCATGCTTTTAAATGACATCGCAATGTATCCTTCTAGGTCAATCACAAAAGTGGCCCTGCCGGGAATCAGACCAAAGAGATCGGTGGGAATACCGATTTTCTTTCGCAGCTTTCCGCCTTCATCGGCCAAAAGCCGAAAGGGCAGTTGATAGGTCTTTGCAAATTTTTTGTGCTTTTCTGCCGAGTCGTCGCTGACGCCTATCACTTCGGCATCCGCTGTTTGAAAAACGGTGTACTGATCGCGAAAAGAACAGGCCTCTTTGGTACAGCCGGGCGTGTAATCTTTGGGGTAAAAATAAATAACTAAAATTTTTTGACCCACCCAATCTTTTAGCCGAAAAACGGATCCGTGTTGGTCGGTCAATGAAAAGTCGGGAAACAAATCTCCTTTTTGTAATTGCATTAGTTTTCGGTGTAGGTTACAAAATTGCGTGGCGTTTCATAGAGTGTCACAGAGAGCGTAAGGCCATCGTCTAACTTTTTTCTGATTTTATGCCAAATCACTTTAGCAATATTCTCAGCGGTCGGATTCAGATTTCTAAATTCGGCAACCTCAACGTTTAGGTTTTTATGATCAAAAGCAACCTCTACCTCTTCGTAGATAATTTGTTTGAGAATTTTCATATCTATCACAAAACCGGTTTCGGGGTCTATATCGCCCGTCACATGCACAACCAATTCGTAATTGTGTCCGTGGTAGTTGGGGTTGCTGCATTTGCCAAATATTTCTGCATTTTTGGCCTCATCCCAATCGGGTCTGAAAAGTCGATGTGCCGCATTGAAATGTGCCTTTCTGTGAACCGTAGTCATGATTTTGAGATGTGTTTGGATAGGTGGTTGTAAAATTGATCGAAGATGATTTTGAACCAAGCAGTGTATATTTCCGGATGTAATTTGATGTCCGATTTGACAGCTTCCACCGACATCCACTTCCAAGACGCTACCTCATTAGGGTTGATGACCGGTTCTTTATCGTATTGTCCTATCATCACATGGTCAAATTCGTGCTCCGTCAATCCGTTGTCAAATGGTGCTTTGTATATGAACGAAAAAAGCTCGGTAAGTGCTGTCTGAAAACCCATTTCTTCCATCAACCTGCGTTTGCCGGCTTCCACATTTTCCTCTCCGGCCCTCTGATGGCTGCAGCAGGTATTCGTCCAAAGACCGGGTGAGTGGTATTTTCCCAAGGCGCGTTGCTGTAGCATAATTTCCCCTTTTTTATTCATGACAAAGACGGAAAAAGCACGGTGCAACAGAGCTTTTTCATGTGCTTCCAGCTTTGGCATCAAACCGATGGGTTCGTCAAGTTCGTTGACGAGAATGACTTTTTCTTCTTGCATGCGTGTTTTTTATCTAATCGATATGCAAATTTACACAAACGCTTCCAAAAAGTGGTGCAGTGATTTTCTAAAACCAATGGGTTCGTCATTTTCTAAATTTTAAAAAACGTAAATTTGCCAAAAAATTATAGTGAATAAAGTAGTCGTAGGTCTTTCCGGTGGTGTCGATTCGAGCGTGGCTGCTTTGCTGTTGAAGCAGCAGGGCTACGAGGTGATAGGCTTGTTTATGAAAAACTGGCATGACGATACAGTGACCATTTCCGATGAATGTCCTTGGCTCGAAGACAGCAACGATGCTTTGTTGGTGGCCGAAAAATTGGGTATTCCTTTTCAAACGGTCGATTTGAGTGAAGTGTACAAAAAAAGAATTGTCGATTATATGTTTCACGAGTATGAATCGGGGCGCACGCCAAATCCCGATGTGCTCTGCAATCGTGAAATCAAATTTGATGTCTTTATGAATATTGCGTTGAGTTTGGGAGCAGATTTTGTAGCTACCGGACACTATTGCAGAAAAGATACGATTGAAATTGATGGCAAGCAGGTGTATAGGTTGTTATCCGGTAAAGATCCCAACAAAGACCAGTCGTATTTTCTGTGTCAATTATCGCAAGATCAACTGGCCAAAACTTTATTTCCTATCGGCGAATTGCAGAAATCAGCGGTGCGGGCACTCGCAGCTTCACACGACCTAGTTACCGCCGGGAAAAAGGATTCGCAAGGCTTGTGCTTTGTAGGAAAAGTGCATCTTCCCGATTTTCTGCAACAAAAATTACAACCCAAAACCGGTCAAATTATTGAAATTGAAGCAGATGACAATTGTTATCTATCCAATTCTGAAACAGTAGATAGTCTTGAAGAAAAACTGGCAAAACAAGCCACACGGATAAAATATTCAGCATCAAATGGCAAAGTAGTCGGTACGCACAACGGCGCCCATTTTTTTACCATCGGCCAACGAAAAGGCTTACAGGTTGGCGGTAAGACCGAACCTTTATTTGTCATACAGACAGATGTGGTTGAAAATGTGATTTACGTCGGGCAGGGAAAATCACATCCCGGACTTTTTATGAAAACCATTTTTGTTCCACAACAAGATGTGCATTGGATTCGTCAAGATTTAAAACTCCAACCCGGACAATCGAGAGCAGTAACGGCAAAAATTCGATACAGGCAACCCTCCCAAAAGGCAACGCTATACGCTTTTGAGCAAGGTCTTTATGTAGATTTTGACACACCTCAATCCGCAGCAACGCCCGGGCAGTTTGTCGCTTGGCATCACGAAGACGAATTATTGGGCTCGGGTGTGATTTCTTAAAATGGTTTTGTAAATTTGAAAGGTGCTTTAATCTGATTTTAAACCATGATGAGGATTATTTCTGTTGGTTTTGTTGATGATGAGGCAATGAAAACAATTCAAACATGATGTCAAGAAAACTACTTTTTCTCTTTTTATTTATCTTTACGGGGCTTCTTGCCCAAGAGCACGCACGGGTTTACTTTACCGATAAACCCAATGTTTCCCAAGCGTTGGCCAACCCAAATACCATTTTGACTCCAAAGGCGGTGAATAGAAAAAATAAATTTTCAATTCCGATCACGGAAACGGATGTGCCTGTGAATGAGGCTTATATCAATCAGCTCAAAGCACAGCCGGGCATCAGTGTCAAAGTCAAATCGAAGTGGTTTAATATGGCACATGTTGTCGGATTAAAAGCAGATGTGGATGCCTTGTTGGCCTTGCCATTTGTGAGTCGTATTGAATATGCTGACCGGCAATTGAATACGCCTCCGCCTGCTTTTGAAAAGTATGCCAAAGCCCAAAGCATAAAAGAAGTTCAAGTTAATTTCAATTACGGAACGGCCCTCAACCAGGTGCAAATGATGCATGTAGATGCTTTGCACCAACAAGATTTTACGGGTGAAGGCATCACCATAGGCGTGATGGACAGTGGATTTAACAACGTGCAAACCATAAGTGCTTTTCAGCGATTGCGCGATGCCGGTAAATTACAAAGTGGTTTTGATTTTGTAGATCGCACGGCCGATGTTTTTGCCTTTACCGGTGACGACCACGGCACACAAGTTTTGTCGGCTATGGCCGGTTTTTTAGACGGACAAATGGTAGGAACAGCGCCTGACGCATCCTATTATCTTTTCCGTACAGAGGATGTTTTCTCAGAAACGCCTGTGGAAGAGTCTTATTGGGTGGCAGCAGCCGAACGCGCTGATAGTTTGGGCGTCGATTTGCTCAACACCTCTTTGGGCTACAGCGTTTTTGATGAATCGCGATACAATTATACCCCTGCAGATATGGACGGCCAAACCGCTTTTATCACCAAAGGCGCCAATATGGCCTTTGAAAAGGGGATGTTGGTCGTAAACTCGGCAGGAAACTCGGGGAATATTTCCAATTGGCAAATTGTGACCGCACCGGCAGACGGTTTTTTTGTGTTGGCTGTTGGTGCGGTCAATAGCACGGGTACTTTGGCGAGTTTTAGTTCACGAGGCCCCACGGCAGACGGTCGCATCAAACCGGAAGTGGTCGCACAGGGCGTGAGTACCGTTTTGGTGAACGAAACCAACAGCGTGGTAACAAGCAACGGCACTTCTTTCTCGGCGCCGCTCCTTAGTGGCGCAATAGCTAGTTTGTGGCAAGCCAATCCTCAGATTACACCCGCACAAATGTTAGACTTGGTAAAACAATCCGGGTCAAATGCTATCAATCCCAACAATAGTATTGGTTATGGAATCCCCGATTTTTTATCGGCCTTACAAACACTTTCCCTTGCCGAATTTAACAATTCGCAGATAAAACTCTTTCCAAATCCTTTTGATGATCTACTCAATATTCAATTGGGTTTTTCCGGAACTAATAATCTTCAAATTTTTGATATGTTGGGAAGACTTATGCTGAGTCAAAATTTTAACAATCCATCTTTGTCTGTGGACGTATCACACCTACCAAACGGCTTGTATCTGGCTAAAATTGGACTTTCAGGTATGGAAAAAACCTATAAAATTGTAAAAAAATGAAACACCCATGTAACCATTTTGCAGACAGACGCATGATTATCCTAGGGCGTTTCATGCCTGTGCTGAGCACAGTCGAAGCATGACCGATAAAAACACTTGTATTGAGCGAAGTCGAAATAAATAAATTATAAACAGATGAAACGCCCGTGTAAAAAAGTGACACACAGGAGTATGATTACCTTAGGGCATTCCATCTGACCGATAAAAATAAATAATATAAACAGATGAAACGCCCATGTAAAAAAGTGACACACAGGAGTATGATTACCTTAGGGCGTTCCATGTGACCGTTGAAAAAAAATAATTATAGACACATGAAAACCAAT
>JAVVDW010000031.1:0-16928 GCA_032251335.1 Flavobacteriaceae bacterium
ACTGCATATGTGGGAGAGTATGTCGCCGCCTTTTTTATGAGAGGCTGTCCAAAACTGGACAGCCTCTTTTTTTATTTATAGGTACGGCGCAGTCGCAAGGCTCGTGCCGCCGCCAATTTTTAAAACCTCAACAGCAATGTTGGGTTTTTTTATGAAACACATTGGAGGTCACGCTTTTTAGCGCGAATAATTTCCATGGCTTTTCACTGTGTGCAAACTCTTGTATGCAAAAAATGGTCATTAGTATTTAGCCACTTTTTTTAAACCCATTCACCCACACAAGCAAGAAGATAGTCTTGGTATCATCTTTATAGTTTTAAAAAAGTATAGCATCAAAATACTTCAGTAATGATAATGGCATTTGGCGGAACATTTTTTTTTTAAATAATACATAATTTACATAAGGACTTTAATAAGAACCCGACATATAACATGTGAAATTTATAAGCAATCAATTATATGTTTTCTAAAAAATTCCTGGCTATAGCCTTATTGCTATTTTTCTTCAATAATTTAATTGCACAAGAATCACCATCACTAGACAGATCAAAATTTAGATACGGATTCATTTACGGTTGGGCAGACCAAGCGCCTTTCAAAGAAAAAGACTACTCTTGGGAAATAAACACCTTCAAGTTTCAAATTAATTATCCTATCAAGAAAGGCAGAAAGTTTTATTATGAAGCCTTGCTCGAACCCCAAATCAATTCCGCAAAATACAGACTGTTTGACCGCTCTTTAAACAGACCGGCCGATGCACCAAGAGCTGTGGTTGACGAAAACCATGTTTTAGAATACGGCCTAACTTTGGGAGCAATAGCGAGATATCCTTTAGGTAGAAATTTGAGTGCTTACGGGCTGCTTAGTTTCGGAACCTTTTATTTGGGTTCGGATAACAAGCGAATTGCCCAAGGGATTGCTTTTGCCACCCAAGGTTCCTTAGGCCTAAGAATACGTATGTTTGGTGAAACTTATTTTGATGTAAGAGCCGGCATGAGACATCTGTCAAACGCCGGTTTGCAGAAACCCAACAGTGGCGTAAATACCTTTCATTTGGAGAGTGGTTTTTTGATAGATTTTTAGTTTAGCCATTTATTTACGCAAGTATATAAAAGGTTTCAAAATCATTACCTTTCGTCGAATTATTCGACCAGTTCATCTTTTTTTTATTAAAATAAGGATATAATTATATACATTTGCCCCGACTGTGTTAAACTAACGGTCAGGTTTATGCAAATCTTAATGACTATCTTATTGGTACTACAGGATGGAACCAAAGACGGTATAAATCCGCCTCCACCAACACCGCCCCCGCCCCCGGGTTTGCCTATCGATAGCTACTGGGGTGTACTCTTTTTTTCGGCTTTGGTGATAGGTTTTTACTCAAAAAAAATCTTAAAGGCCTCTAGTCAATAAAAGCTTCGACACGTATTTCCCCAATACGTCAAATTCTAAATTAACGACGCTTCCTTTCCGAATACTTTTAAAATTTGTATGCTCGTAAGTGTAAGGAATGATAGCCACTTCGAATGTGTTTGTCCCTGAGTTTACCACCGTCAAACTTACGCCATTTACAGTAATAGACCCTTTTTCAATCGTCAGGTTTTGCGCGGTATCTTCAAAACGAAATCCGTATATCCAACTACCGTTTGCAGCAGAGACATGCGTACACACAGCCGTTTGATCTACATGCCCTTGTACGATATGCCCATCTAACCGATCGCCCAATTTCATGGCGCGTTCCAAATTCACAAAATCACCGACTTCCAGTTTTCTTAAATGACTTTTTTCTAAAGTTTCTTGTATGGCCGTCACTGTATGCGAAGTATAGTCATCACTCAAGCCAACAACAGTCAAGCAAACACCATTGTGCGCCAAACTCTGGTCCACTTTCAATTGGTTTGATATTGAACTTTCTAGGGTGAAATGCAAATTTCCACCATCTTTTTCAATCTCTTTTACGATTCCCAAACACTCTATAATTCCTGTAAACATAGTCCCGATATATTGATTAACTTTGCAACCCAAAGGTAGCAATAAATAGCATAAAAATGTCGCAAAACCCAAAAGTAAAAATAGGAATATCCGTCGGAGATCTCAATGGAATTGGCACCGAAGTAATTTTTAAAACCTTCGAAGAACCCCTAATGTTTGATCTTTGCACCCCGGTAATTTTTGCTTCCACGCGGGCCATGTCATTTGTCAAAAAACACTTACAGTTCGAGTTGCTCATTCATGGCATTTCCAATCCAGAAGAAGCCTTAGAAGGCAAATTCAACGTCGTCAACGTTTGGAGAGATACAGTGCCTATTCAATTTGGAAAAGAAGACCCGCTGGTAGGCAGTTTTGCCTTTCAATCGCTTGAGGCGGCCACCCATGCGCTAAAAACCAATCAAATAGATGCCTTGGTCACTGCGCCTATCAACAAGAAAACCATCCAATCAGACAAATTTAATTTTCCCGGCCACACAGATTATTTGGCAAAAATGCTGCAAGGGCAAAGTCTTATGTTGATGATTTCAGACGCACTTAGGGTAGGTTTGCTCACCGATCACGTGCCGGTCAGCGAAGTTGGACAGCATTTGAACGAGTCGCTTATCAAAGAAAAAATACAATTGATAGAAAACACACTCATTCAAGATTTTGGCATTTCCAAACCCAAAATTGCTATGCTTGGCATCAATCCGCACAGTGGCGACAATGGTTTAATCGGGCAAGAAGACGAAACCTTGCTCAAACCCGTCATCAGTGCGATGCATCAAAAAAATCACCTCGTCTACGGGCCTTATGCCGCCGATAGCTTCTTTGGTTCCGGCGCATATTTACAGTTCGATGCCATCCTCGCGGCTTATCATGACCAAGGTCTGATTCCTTTCAAAACATTGGCTTTTGGCAACGGTGTCAATTTCACAGCGGGTTTGTCGCATGTGCGTACTTCACCCGATCATGGCACCGGTTTTGACATCGCAGGCAAAAACCTAGCCGACCACAGTTCGTTTCGCCAGGCTGTGTACAAAGCCATCGACATTTTCCGAAACAGACAACAATACGCCGAAAACACCCAAAATCCGTTAAAAAAATTATCCAAAAAACTAAACCTACGTAACTAACTTTCCAACTTAGATAAATTGCCTATTTTTGCAAGGCTCAAGAAAAAAGTGATTAGAAAACATTTTTTACCTAAACGGTTTCAATCCTTTTAAAAGTCATTAAGTCATTTTACAAGAAAGACGCATGCTGGACCATATAAAACAATACACAGAAGAAGCCAAAGCTTTTCAATCTCATTCCGCCGAGGAAATAGAACAATTCAGAATTAAATTCCTCAGCAAAAAAGGCATACTTACCGATCTTTTCAACCACTTCAAAACAGTGCCGCCCCATGAAAAAAAAGCATTTGGGCAAGCCCTCAACCAACTTAAAAACACTGTCGAAGAAAAACACCGTTTGTTGCGCGAAACCCTAGACAACAAACCGATGCAAACAGCCGATTTTATCGACTTGTCTAAACCCGGCACGCCCGTTCCCATCGGTGCAAGACACCCAATCTCCATCGTGCGGAAACAAATTATAGACGTTTTTCTACGCGTCGGATTCAATATATCCGAAGGCCCCGAAATGGAAGATGACTGGCATAACTTCACCGCACTCAACCTGCCGGAATATCACCCCGCCAGAGACATGCAAGATACCTTCTTTCTCCAAACAAATCCCGATTGGCTTTTGCGAACCCATACATCTTCCGTACAAGTTCGATATATGGAAAACCACAAGCCTCCCATCCGAACCATATCGCCCGGACGCGTTTTTAGAAATGAAGACATTTCTGCCCGCTCACACTGTATATTTCACCAAATAGAAGGCCTCTACATAGACAAAAACGTCTCCTTTGCCGACCTCAAACAAACGCTGCTCTACTTCACCAAAGAGATGTTTGGCAAATCCAAAATTCGCCTTCGCCCGTCCTATTTCCCATTCACAGAACCCAGTGCCGAAGTCGATATCTATTGGGGACTCAAAACCGAGACAGATTATCGCATCACCAAAGGAACCGGCTGGCTCGAAATCATGGGCTGTGGCATGGTAGATCCAAATGTGTTGAAAAATTGCGAGATAGACCCATCAGAATATTCGGGCTTCGCCTTTGGTATGGGCATCGAGCGTATCGCCATGCTCCTCTATCAAGTAGGCGATATTCGCATGTTTTTCGAAAACGATGTGCGCATGCTCGAGCAATTCAAAGCCAGTTTCTAACCTTTTTTTAGAAGCTATTTCCCGCTTTCCGCTATATCTTTTTTGCCAAAGGGCAAAAAAGGATGACGCTACAATCGGGGCTAGGTGTCTGTACTTTTTCAGCAAACTTCGTACTTTTACAAAAAAAAATCAATACACAAGAACTTACACGCCACATCAAAACCGAAGCCAAACGCCTCGGCTTCATGTCTTGTGGTATTTCCAAAGCACAATTTCTCGAAGAAGAAGCCCCGCGTTTGGAAAAATGGCTGTCCCAAAAACACCACGGCCAAATGGCTTATATGGAAAACCATTTCGACAAGCGGCTAGACCCGCGCTTGCTGGTAGATGGTGCCCAATCTGTCATATCCTTGCTGCTCAATTATTATCCGTCTCAAACACAAACCCCAGACACCTATAAAATTTCCAAATACGCTTACGGCCAAGATTACCACCACGTCATCAAAGCAAAGCTCAAATCGCTGTTGCTATTTATACAAACAGAAATAGGACAGGTCAACGGCCGTGCCTTTGTAGATTCGGCACCGGTGCTAGACAAAGCCTGGGCAGCCAAAAGCGGCTTGGGCTGGATCGGAAAACACAGCAACCTGCTCAGCAAAAAAGCGGGTTCCTTTTTCTTCATTGCCGAACTCATTTTAGATATTCCGTTGACATACGACACACCCGCCACCGACCATTGTGGGAGTTGCACCGCCTGCATCGACGCATGTCCTACCCAAGCCATAGCAGCACCCTACGTAGTAGATGGCAGCAAGTGCATTTCATACTTTACCATTGAACTGAAAGAAGCCATTCCTACATCTTTTTCCGGCCAATTTGACGACTGGATTTTCGGTTGCGATATTTGCCAGGACGTGTGTCCGTGGAACCGATTTTCCAAACCCCATAGCGAACCGCTTTTCAATCCGAACCCCGAAATGCTTAAAATGACCAAAACCGATTGGGAAGAAATCACTTATGACGTCTTTCAAGAATTTTTTAGAAAGTCGGCTGTCAAAAGAACCAAATTTGAAGGATTACAGCGAAATGTGCAGTTTGTAAAGAAAAGAAATCAATAAGCTTTGGCCTCTCCTTTCAGTATATTCAAAATCGTGAGAAAAATAATTTTGAGGTCGAGCAACAAAGACCAGTTTTCTATATAAAAAACATCATACTTAAAACGGTTTATCAAATCCTCGTCAGCAGATATTTCGCCCCGGTAACCTTTCACTTGCGCCAAACCTGTGATGCCCGGTTTCACAGAATGGCGAAATACGAAATTGAGTTTATCCAGCTTTTTTGAGTACGATTTGGTATATTCAATCATATGCGGACGCGGTCCCACCACCGACATATCACCCAAAAGCACATTGATAAATTGAGGGAATTCATCCAAACTTGTCTTTCTGAGAAACCGACCAATTCGGGTGACACGCACATCGTTTTTGGTAACCTGTTTCAATTGTTCATCTGCCGATTTTTTTAACGTTCTAAACTTATAACACCAGAATTCTTTATAGTTAAGACCGTGTCTTTTATGTTTATAAAATATGGAGCCTTTAGAGTCTATGTAAATCAGAATAGCCAACAAAGGTGTCATCCATGAAAGAACACCCAAAATCACAAATACCGAAAATACAATGTCGAATATCCTTTTGGAAACGGCGTTTATGGTAATATTAATAGAGGGTTTGGGCAGCGAAAGCACAGGTTGGTATTCGTAGTAGTCTGTCTTCAATCTTTTGGTAAAGAGTTTTTGCGAAGCGGGAATAAACTTCAGGTTGCAGTAATTCGCATCGGCAAATTGAATAAACTCATTGATGTCTTCATCGTTCAAATCGTCCAAGGCACAGTATATCTCATCTATGGGAACATCCCGAATCGATTTGATAAAATCAACCGGATGCAAGGGCTCTCCATTCTCGTTCACTTTCATGAGTTTGTAACCCAAATATTTTTTCTTTTCAAAAAAATTTCGAAGCTGTACTGCCGCTTCAGACTTCCCAAAGACAAGTACATTTCGCGTGTTACCATCAAATTTTTCCCTGTATTTCCGTAACAAATAATAAGTACCCAATTTTATAGTGGCAACACTAAGCATCACCATCCCTAAAAAAATAAGGGTAGAAACAAACGGATTTTCTTGTTCGTTAAAAATACCGAAATAGGCAAAAGTACCCACCGTAAAAAGCAAAAATTGCTTGCTGAGCAAGGAACCAATCTTTAAAACCGACGTAAATCGATACACCTCGTAAAAGGCCAATGAATAGGCAATTAAAATCCAACTCGTAAGCTCAAAAGTGAGGAAGTAAGTATAATTTATTTGATCCGTAAAACAGAAGATAACACCCGTGACAATCACGCCCATATCCAAAGTAATTAAGATGGGTCTGATAATCCAAGAATACCTTCCTTTGACGAAATTCATCGTTTACAAGTTGTTGTATTTAGAAAAATCCTTGTGTTCGTGTTTAAACAAATCTTCTTGGGAAAGGGATTTAAAATAGTCAAAAGTTGTTTTCATGCCTTCTGCACGGCCTACTTTAGGCGACCATCCCAACAATTTTTTGGCACGCGTAATGTCCGGTTGGCGCTGCATAGGGTCGTCTTGCGGCAGTTCTTTAAAAACTATTTTCTGGCGGGTGCCGGTCAGTTTGATGATTTCTTCAGCAAATTCCAAAATGGTAATTTCATCCGGGTTGCCAATGTTGACCGGCTCGTGATAGTTACTCATCAACAACCGATAAATGCCTTCTACCTGGTCGTCCACAAAACAAAAAGAACGCGTTTGTTTGCCATCGCCGAAAACAGTCAAATCTTCGCCGCGTAAGGCCTGTCCCATAAAAGCGGGGATGACCCGGCCATCGTTGAGGCGCATCCGCGGCCCATAGGTGTTAAAAATGCGCACGATGCGCGTGTCTAACCCGTGAAAACGGTGATAGGCCATGGTAATAGATTCCTGAAAACGCTTGGCTTCATCATACACCCCGCGCGGCCCGATGGTGTTTACGTTGCCGTAATAATCCTCGTTTTGCGGATGCACCAAAGGGTCGCCATATACCTCAGAAGTAGATGCTATCAAAATGGTCGATTTTTTCTCTTTGGCCAACCCCAATAAATTGTGCGTCCCAAGCGAACCTACTTTGAGCGTTTGAATCGGGATTTTAAGATAATCTATCGGACTGGCAGGCGAGGCAAAATGTAGTATATAATCGAGTTTTCCGGGTACATACACAAATTTGCTAACATCGTGGTGAAAAAATTCAAAACGCTCCAAATGAAACAAATGCGCAATGTTTCGCAAATCGCCCGTAATCAGGTTGTCCATTCCAATGACGTGAAAACCTTCTTTGATAAACCGATCGCAAAGATGCGATCCTAAAAACCCGGCTGCTCCGGTGATGAGTATTCTTTTTGGCATATTGGCTTCTTTAGCGCAGTTTAGTAAAGCCGAAATGTACTAATTTTTTCAGCAAAAAGACAATACAATCGACCTAACTGAAATTTATAACGTTTTATTGACATCTAAGAGGGCATTTTGCCACGAACGAAGCTCAAATTGAAAGGTTTTTGCAAATTTTGATGAATTCAACACACTGTATTTTGGCCTTGCAGCAGCTGTCGGAAAATCAGCCGTACCGATTGCTTCTAGGTTTACACTGAGTTTACTTTGTTCGAAAATTTCTTTGGCAAAGCCGTACCAAGTTGTTTCCTCGTAGTTGCTGAAATGATACAAACCGAAGTGATTTTCATCGGATGCAACAATTTTTAAGATGGCTTTTGCCAAATCATCCCCCGAAGTAGGGCTACCAAATTGATCATCAACCACGCGTATTTTTTTCTTTTCACCAGCCAAACGGAGCATGGTTTTCATAAAATTGTGGCCAAATTCGCTGTACAACCAAGAAGTGCGAAGGATGTAATACGCCTCTAAATATTGTTGTATCCAAGTTTCTGCTTCCAGTTTGGTTTGTCCGTAATAGGTTTGCGGATTGGGCAAGTCCGTTTCGAGATAAGGAGACTTTTTTAATCCGTCAAACACAAAATCCGTAGAAAGTTGGATAAGTTTTGTATCAAATTTGCGACAGGCTTCCACAAGATTTTTGACACCGCCCACATTGGTTTGATAGGCTTCTTTTCGATGACTTTCGGCCAAATCTACCTGCGTGTAAGCCGCCGTATTGATGCAAAAATCCGGTCTGTATTTGTGGAAATAAGCAAAAACGGCTTCGTTATCGGTGATGTTGAGTGATGCACGGTTTTCAAACAAAAACACATGATTTGAAGACACAGAAACCACTTTCCGAAGGCAGTGTCCCAGCTGCCCGTCTGCGCCGGTGATGAGGATGCGTTTCATCTGTTTATATTATTTATTTCGACTTCGCTCAATACAAGTGTTTTTATCGGTCATGCTTCGACTGCGCTCAGCACAGGCTTGGAACGCCCTAGGATAATCATGCTCCTGTGTGCAAAATTTTTACATGGGCCTTTCATTTCAAAACATGTTCAAAAGGCGGTAACAACAAATCTTTGTCCGAAACAACCATCTTCTCGGTTGGAATTTTCCAGTCGATGGCCAGTGTTGGGTCGTTGTAACGAATGCCTCTTTCTGCGGCTTTATGGTAATATTGGTCACATTTGTAGGCAACTACCGCAGATGCACTCAACACCGAAAAACCGTGCGCAAAACCTTTGGGTATATACAATTGCAGGAAATTTTCGGCCGACAGGACAAGAGAAAAATATTGACCAAAAGTTTTAGAATTGGAACGAATATCCAAAGCTACATCCAAAATTTCACCCGAAATAACACGTATCAATTTGGATTGTGCCCAATCGCCGGTTTGATAATGCAGTCCGCGTACCGTTCCGTAATTTGAAAAAGATTGGTTGTCTTGAATAAAACGAGTGTCTAAACCTGTGGTTTTTTGAAAATCATTTTGATTAAAACTTTCTAAAAAATAGCCGCGATGGTCCCTGTAAACTTTGGGTTCTATAATCAAGCAACCCTCCAGAGAAGTGTGTTGAACCTTCATCATTCGTTTGTCTGAATAAGGTTGCGAAGATACACGCCATAACCGCTTTTCACAAGGGGTTCGGCAAGTTTGAGCAGTTGTGCATCGTCAATATAGCCCATTTTATAAGCCGTTTCTTCGATGGCGCCTATTTTTAAACCTTGCCGCTTTTCAATGACTTGAACAAACTGTGCGGCTTGCATCAACGATTCAAAAGTGCCTGTATCGAGCCAGGCTGTTCCGCGGTCTAAGATGCTGACATGCAGTCTGCCTCGATTCAAATACACTTTGTTGATGTCGGTAATTTCCAACTCGCCACGCGCACTCGGTTGGATGTTTTGTGCGATGGAAACGACCTCATTGTCATAAAAATAAATACCCGGCACAGCGAAATTGGATTTGGGATTTTTGGGTTTCTCTTCAATGGCAGTGACCAAACCGTTTTTATCAAACGCTACCACGCCGTAGCGTGCCGGGTCTTGCACATGGTAGGCAAAAATATGCCCGCCTGTTGGGTTTGCAGATTGCTTTAGGATGTTGTCAAGTCCTGAACCATAAAAGATATTGTCGCCCAAAATCAAAGCGACCGAATCATTTCCGATAAAACCTGCCCCGATGATAAAAGCTTCTGCCAAGCCGTTTGGTTGAGCTTGTTCGGCATAGGAAAAGCTGCAACCCAATTTACTTCCGTCACCGAGCAATTTTTTGAATAATGGCAAATCAGTAGGTGTTGAAATGATGAGGATTTCTCTGATGCCTGCACCCATCAACGTGGCAACCGGATAGTAAATCATCGGCTTGTCATAGATGGGCATAAGTTGCTTGCTCACTGTCAAAGTAAGTGGATGCAAACGCGTTCCGGAGCCACCGGCGAGGATGATGCCTTTCATAGTGCTTTGTTTGCAATAATTGTTTGAATATACCACCTTACCGTTTTCTCAATACCGCTTTCAAAATTCTCGGCGGCTTTCCAGCCCAATTCAGTTTCTATTTTGGTTGCGTCGATGGCATAGCGAAAATCGTGACCGGCACGGTCTTTTACAAAGGTAACCTGGTCTTGGTAGCTTCCGGTTTTTTTTGGTTTGATGCGGTCTAAAAGCGCGCAAATGTGCTGCGCAATATACAGGTTTGTCCGCTCGTTGCGCCCGCCAATGTTGTAGGTTTCGCCTGTTTTCCCTTTTTCAAAAACCAAGGCAATGCCTTTGCAGTGGTCTGCTACGTACAGCCAGTCGCGGATGTTTTGCCCATCGCCGTAAATTGGGATGTTTTCACCCGAAAGTGCTTTGCGGATGATGGTAGGTATTAGTTTTTCGGGGTGTTGCTTGGGGCCGTAATTGTTGGAACAGTTGGTGGTTAACACAGGTAAACCATAAGTGTGGAAATAGCTTCGCACCAACATGTCGGACGAAGCTTTGGATGCGCTGTATGGGCTGTTGGGCGCATAGGAAGTGGTTTCCGTAAACAACCCCTTTGGTCCTAAACTCCCATAAACTTCATCTGTTGAAATATGGTGAAATCTACTGTTTTCAAAGCCTTTTTTAAACACTTGTGGACTATCTAACCAATGATTTTTTGCCACCTCAAGCAATGTGAAGGTTCCGTAAATATTGGTTTGTATAAAGGCATCGGGGTTTTTGATAGAATTGTCCACATGCGACTCGGCCGCGAAATGGATCACGCTGTTTATTTGGTGTTTATCAAATAGGTTTTCAACCAAACTTCTATCGCAAATGTCGCCTTCCACAAACAGATGGTTTTTCAGCGGCAAAACGTCTTTCAAGTTGTCAAGCGTGCCGGCATAGGTCAGTTTGTCCAAGTTGACAAACAGCCAATCGGGATGTTGCCGGGTGTAGTGTTCCAAAAAATTGGCACCTATAAAACCGGCTCCTCCTGTGATTAAAATTCGTTTTTTAAACATCTTGCGGGGTGTCAATCAATTTCTTGCGTTTATTCCGCTTTTTAACATTCAAAAAAATCTGTTGAAGTATTCTTTCTGTAATCAAATAGGTCGGTTTTACACCGGTAGTGCCCAATCCGCCGGAGGCCAGTGTGCTTCCTGTTTCCAAAGGATTATCAGAGGCATAGTAGGCGTAACGGACAATCACATTTTTGGAGATACTTCGCCGGATTTTCGATGCCGATTGGATGGCTTTTTGGTAGTGGGCGCCTTCCATTTCAAGGCCAATCACATTCCAAGTACTTTCTTGAAAAAACTTGAGGATGTCTCGGTTTTGCAAAGAAGTCCCCAAAACACTGATCATGGTGCCTTCGCAAACCGGAATGCCACAATCTTCAAAATCTGCTTTGCTCAAAAGATTTTGAAAGGGATAATTGTCGGCTGTTCCTTCAAAAACATGTGCTTTTGGAATCATGATATCGCCTTTTTCACCGTCCAAGATTCCTGCTTTGCCCATAATCGAAACAGATTTTACATTCATAAAATGTTTCTTTTCTGCGTTGTAATAGGGTTTTAAAAGTTCGTCTATCGTTTCAAAAGCTTGTTCGCCAAATGCGTAGTCCATCACAATCAATACAGGTTTGTCTGTTTCGTTTTCAAATACTGAAAAGTCAAAATCGGTTTTGCTGAAATCAATTTGTGAGGTATCAAAAATTTGAACATCTATGTTGGTTCCGGATGTGTCGGGTACAGAGATCATGCCTCTGGAGGAGGCCAATTTTTCTACCTTTTGGCGCAATACTTGCTGATTGGGCAGGCTAAGTTCTTCATAAACACCAAAATTGCCTTTTTTAGCATAAAGTGCTGCCAAAGCTTCTTTGGCAAAAATGGAGTTCATCACAGAATGCATATTTGCACTGATGATGTGTAGAGGCTTGTGAAGTAAGTCTTTGGAGAGTAATGTTTTTTTGATATTGTTGGCCCAAATTTCACCATGTATGTGATGCCCGAGTCTTTCGCGCAAAATCGGACTAAAAGTAATGGTGCGTTTTTCACCGTCTATGACCTCTTCTATGCCTAGTTTTCCGAGCCAGTACATAATGTGTAGCAAGCGATCCGGATTTTTTTCTGTTGCAAAGAGTTGGTGGGCTGTTTTTACTTCTTGGAAAGTGCGCCCCATGATGTTGGCCAAATGTGCGAGTGTAATTTCACATTCCTCGAGTGTCAATTTCTTTTTTCGGGTTGCAACAGCTTCAATTTTTTGCCAATCGCGGCTGGTTTGTCCCTGTTCACTTATCAGGATGCGGTTGGCTATTTTGTGCGATTCCACAAAGAGAAAAGTGAGGTGCGTCAAGATGTCGTAAATATCAGAACGACCTCGTGTAATCTCAATATTCATTTGGTCATCGTCTATGCGGTAACAGTTGCGTCTTCGCTTGGGCGGTATTATCACTTTAAAGTGAGACAACTCTAAGCCTTCGGAAGATGTCAGGTTTATAAACCTACAGGCTTCTATGCCATCAGGCAATCGGTCTATCACGTAGAGCAGTCCGTTAATTTCCGTTTTTTCTTCTGCAATGGAACCGTAAATTTCAGGTCTCAATTGCAATAAAGCTTCGCGGAGCGTTTCTCCGGATATCCCCATTGGTTTGTAAAAACCACGGTTAAAGAGATGCCGCATGGTGATGTACATGCGTTCTATGGCATTTGTAGATTCTTGTGCTCTGGATCGGGCTGTGGTTTTTATGTTTTGCATTGTTTGTTTTTGCAAAAATACAATTTAAACAAATATATCTCCGAACAGCATTCTTTTTCTTGTTTTTTTAATAACAGACTTAGGGCTTTTTTTTACCTAAGATGGATTGTCAGTTGTCTTTAATCTCCTTAAAAAGAGACAAAGCAACACGAGGCAGTTGCTTTAATTTGATGAATTTTGAGGTCAGGAAACAAAGACGAGATCGGAAAAGGAGCTTTCGATGTCGTCTAAAGCGGCAAAAACGTCATTCGCCTCGTCTGAGGTTACGAGTCTTTGTCTGTAATCTTTGAAGTGTGGTATGCCCTTAAAATAGTTTGTATAGTGTCGTCGTGTTTCAAAAACGCCCAGTTTTTCACCTTTCCATCGGATGGCCATTTCTAAGTGTCTTCGTGCCACTTGCACGCGTTCTGTAAGTGTGGGTGGCGGAAGGTGTTTGCCTGTCTTGAAAAAGTGTTTGACTTCTCTGAAGAACCATGGGTAACCAATGCTTGCGCGTCCAATCATGGCGCCGTCCAATCCGTACACATCGCGCATTTCCATGGCCCGTTCCGGGCTGTCCACATCGCCATTGCCGAAGACCGGAATATACATACGCGGGTTGTTTTTAACAGCTGCAATGGGTCTCCAATCGGCTTCACCTTTATACATTTGTGCACGCGTACGACCGTGTATGGAAATGGCTTGAATCCCGACATCTTGCAAGCGTTCTGCTACTTCAACGATTTTGATAGCATCTGCGTCCCACCCCAAACGGGTTTTTACCGTCACCGGAATTTTGGTTCTTTTGACGATGGCTTCGGTGAGTTGGACCATCAGGGGAATATCTTTCAAAATACCGGAACCGGCACCTTTGCTGACTACTTTTTTAACCGGACAACCGAAGTTGATGTCTATAATATCCGGTTTGGTTTTTTCTACAATATCAACAGCTTGCAACATAGAATCGAGTTCGGCACCAAAAATCTGTATGCCCACCGGCCTTTCTTGTTCGTAGATGTCCAATTTCATGACACTTTTTGCAGCATCGCGGATAAGACCTTCAGAGGAAATAAATTCGGTGTACATAAGGTCGGCACCTTGTTCTTTGCAAAGTGCACGAAAAGGCGGGTCGCTGACATCCTCCATAGGTGCCAGTAACAGCGGAAAATTGCCCAAAAGTATGTCGCCAATTTTTACCAAACCAGAAGCAATTAGAAATGTGTTTTTGTTTGCAAAGATAAAATTTTAAAAGTGATACTGGAATGTCCCCGCTTTAGAAATCTTTTTTTCTGAGATTTTGTAAGAGGAACAATCCTAAAAGACTCAACGAAGCCATAAAAATCCAGTTTACGCGGTATCCAAACGCATCAATGATTTCCATGCCGGTTTTGGCACTGAGGATATGCGCAGCGGAAAAAGACATGGTATAGAGCGCCATATAACGGCCTTCCATGCCTTCGCGGGCACTTTTGATGGCCAATGAATTGGAGTAGGGAAAGCCCAACATTTCTGAAAAACTCATCAGACAAACAGATAAAATGAGCACCCAATAATGTTCGGAAACTAAAAAAACTAAGAAGCTGAGACTCATCATGACCAAGCTCCATTGCAAAAGTTTGAGTGCGTTGATTCTTTTGTTTTCCAGCTGATGCACCAGCGGCATTTCAAAAATAAAAACCAAGAAACCATTGAGTGACAGCAACAGTCCTATATGCCATTCAGACAGGCCAAAAGCATCGTGGTGAAAGAGGGGAATGGTAGTAAAAAGTTGGAAGAACGTCAAGCCCATTAAAAAACAAGCGATTAAGAAAATAAAATAATTGGGGTCCTCTTTTAGAATGGAAAAACGGGGTGCTTTAGGAGTGATGTTGGCAGCCTTGACAGGCTTCTTTTCTTTGACCAACCACATAAACAGCAAAATAGATAGGATGCAAGTAGCACCATCTATCCAAAACAATCCGGAATATCCTACAGTAATAATAATAAAACCCCCAATAGCCGGGCCTAATGAAAAACCTAAATTGATGGCCAGACGCACCAGCGTGAGGGAGCGGGTACGGTTTTCGGGTTTGCTGTATGTTTTAAGAGAAACAAACATGGCCGGACGAAACATATCGGCAACGCTCATCAATATAAAAATACCGAAACAGAATGACCAGAAATTGGTGATGGCCTCTAAGCCGAAGAAGAAAAGACCGGAAAGCAACATGCTCCAAACCATCACCTTGTAAAAGCCAAACAAATCTGTAAATTTTCCGCCCAAATAGGATCCCAACATAGAACCCAATCCGAAGGCGACCATAATCCAACCGGCTTGGGTGAGGGAAAAATTGAGGTCTTCGCGAAGGTATTTGGTCAAAAAAGGCAACACCATGGTGCCTGCCCGATTGATGAGTGTGATGAGTGCCAGGTACCAAACTTCTCTGGTAAAACCCTTGAAGGATCCGGTATAGTGTTGAATGACGGCTTTGTACATAAGGGGAAAAACGGATTCAAACTTACGCAAATTCACATGAGCTTTTGGCATCAATTTTGAAATTGAAACAAATAAATCGTTGTATTTTTGTAAAACTTTTGTTTGATTGCCCAAACATAAATTGACACCCATGAAGAAAATATTGACATTTGCTTTTTTGCTCGTATTGCAATTCGTAATTGCACAGCCCAAAAATCTCATTGAAGACAACAAGGATTACAGAAAAAAAATAAACAAGGATTTCTATAACAAAGAGAAAACCCCTTTACCAGCGGTTGATTTGTACAGCTTTAAAGGGTTGCCTTATTTTCCTATTGAAGCCTCGTATTTGGTGACCGCCAAATTTACCCGAACGCCCGCCGAAGCTCCTTTTATGATGAAAACGACTACAGATAGGACACCCATCTACATAAAATACGGTCATGTTTCTTTCACTTTGGAAGGTAAAAAATTTGTGTTGAATGTTTATCAAAATATTGATTTTATGGCAGCGGCTGAGGAGCGAAACCTGCTTTTTATTCCATTTACAGACCTGACCAATGGGAAGGAAACCTATGGTGGCGGCCGTTATTTAGATTTGGAAACACCTAAATCGACTGAAATATATTTGGATTTTAACAAAGCCTACAACCCGTATTGTGCTTACAATGAAAAGTATTCTTGTCCCATTCCACCCAAGGAAAATCACATGGAAATCAGGGTGGTAGCCGGTATGAAAAAATACAGGTAAAAAGCGTTCGGCATCAGAAGAAAAATACAAGTAATTACTTAAAAACGAACGTGTTACTTCTCGGTTTTTTTGTTTAAAAAAACAGGGCTGTATTTTTTCTAAAATTATATCAGCTGCTTGTATTATTCCTGAAATGTTAATGCCATTTCCCAAATATTATAAGAATTACAATCTGATTTTTCAATAAAGAACAGTGTGTAAGGGTGTTTTTTCCATATTTCAGCACTATTTTTACTTAGTTCTAAGATGCTAAAAGTAATATAATTTTTTATGGAAGAAACATTTATTGGAGGTTTTATAGAAGTAAACTCATAATAATTGACGTTATTTGGTTGAGGTTCCACAATTATTATTTCTTTATTGGATTTACCGTTTTCATTTTGATAGAATCCTTTGTTCCTACTATTAAAATGTAATATTTTAATTTTTGCAAATTCATTATTTTTGTTTTTTTCAAATCTAAATAGATTTTGATGTTGATCGTCATCAATTAAAACAAAAATAGAGTCATTACTAATCAACTTTTGACTAGATACATTTATGCTTAAAGCTAATAAAGTAATAGCTATTAATGTTTTCATACTATTTGGAATTAATTACATATTTCGCTACCTAAATTATTATAGTTATTTATCAAATGATTTATTGAGTCTTTTTCTGCCTGTGTTAAGGAATTCCAGCTAGCAGTGCCTTTAAGCCCTTCCCATGCTAGTGCATCATATAAGTTTTGTGGAAGACTAGGTAGAAATTCTTTTAAAAGATTACTTAGTCGCTCCTTATAAATTCTCATTTTCATTTACACGGATTAATTTTGGGTACAAATTCCAACGGAATAAAACAGA
>JAVVDW010000032.1:0-13409 GCA_032251335.1 Flavobacteriaceae bacterium
GGCCTGGTCGTAATTTTTAGCAACCCCTTGTCCATTTTCGTACATAACGCCTAAATTATTCTTGGAGACAGACAAATTCTGCTTGGCGGCTTGCTCATACCAATATTTGGCCTCTGCGTAATTTTGGGCTTGTCCTCCCAAACCGTAATGATAAATATATCCCACACGGTGTTGGGCATCCGCAATGCCGCTTTTGGCTGAGGGCAACAACAACGGAAAAGCATCTTTATAGTTCTGTTCGTCATACAATTTTTTGCCCAAGTCAAAATCGCTGTTACTTGCATTTTGAGTAGTGGTTGTTTGCTTTTCTTTTTTGGGAATTTTATTTTGATTATCTGCCTTTTTTATCGTAATTTGTTTTTCGTCTACTTGATCATTTTTCAAACCATCCGGTTGGTCATTATCTGAAATATCTTTCTTTTGCAGATTGATAGAACCTGACCATTGGCCTTTTTCGTTTATGTAGTAGGAACTGTCTTTGTCCACTACATAGGCTTTTCCTTCTGTAAAAGCACCGGCTGAAATGAATTTGGGTTTTATGACGATGCTGTCTCCTTTTTTGTATCCCATTAGATCCTTTTCAAAATATGGCACAGGAGTCTCATTTGCGGATTCGTCCGGATTTTCTTTTTTATCTAAGGGAAAGAAGATAATTCCTGCTGCCACAGCCGCGACACCCAAAAGACCAAAAGAAGCATATTTAAAGGTATGATTTTTTGAAGGAGTCCCTTTTTTGTTAATGGCTCTCGGCGAAGAAACTTGGGTGGGTGCAGATTCTGTTTCGGATCGACGCACTTGGGTTGCCTCATAAGCCGGAGTCACCGTAGTTGCCGGTTCTTGGACGATGGTAGCCGACTCTTTGCCCAGGTTTTTTATGATTTCATCTGTGTTTTGTACCCTTTTGCTTAAATCGCGTTGCAGACAAGACAGTAGTGTTGCACGCCATTTTTCAGGCAAATCTTTAATCTTTTCTTCAATATTTTCTTTGAGAATCTGCTGCGTGATTTGGTTTTGCCATTCAATGCTGGCCGAACTGAATCCGTTGACATCAAATAGTTTTTGACCGGTGAAAATTTCGTAGGCAATGACCCCAAAGCTCCACAAATCCGTGTTGAGTTTTAAAGGCTCTCCTTTAATTTGCTCGGGTGAGCTATACTGTATGGTACCACCGGCAAAGCTGTTTTGAAAACGCGAGCCCTGTCCGTCTTCGGCCTGTTTGGAAAGGCCAAAATCGGTTATCTTAGGAACAATTTGACCATTTTTTCTTATGACGACAAGGATGTTACCGGGCTTTAAATCGCGGTGAATCACTTTGTGCTTGTGAAGGTGCGCAATGCCATTGAGCAACTGTAGGGCAATGTCTTCTCGCTGCTCAAAATTTAAGTTGGGATGGTTTCTAATAAACTCGGTTAAATTGCCTTCTTGATAATACTGCATCACGGCATAGTCAAAAACACCTTGGAAGGACTCGAAAGTAAAAACCTCTTCATAGTGTGCTATATTGGCGTGTGGCGGCAAATTAGAAATGGCTTCAAATTCCTCTCGAAGTGAGAACTCTTTGTCGCCTAATCGCTTTACTTCTGAAATTTTGATAGCAACATTTCTGTCCAATACGGTATCGTATGCCTTGTAAACGGTGCCGAAGCTACCGCCTCCAACTTTATCGGTTCGAATGTTAAATTCATAACGCTTGAGAAATTCTTCTTGTTTCATACTTAGCAGTTTTGTTTAGTTGATGTTAGAGGGATTAAAATTATTAAAAATTTTAACTAATTAAATACCAACAATTAGGTATTTTTTTGACAATTTCTTTTTTCGAAATTTACATTTTGAAAATAAGCATATTTTTTTAATAAATTTAACACATCAAACTAACCAACTATGAAATTCATTTTTACCAACTTCTTTGCATTGCTGTTTTGCACCCAGATTTTAGGGCAAGTATCTGATGTCAAAATGCAAGAAATCCTCGACAATTATAAAAAAGAATTTGACAAAGGCACCACTATCATTGGTTGCGGGCATTACATGGACAGTTTTACGTATTTTGCCAAGCAAACTGAAAATGCCGGCCTAGATGCAGCACTTTCGCTTTCGGGCAAAACTTTAGGCGATATTGGTTACCAAATCTATCAAAAACGGCTGTCCAAAGGTGAGCTCAACACTTCACATTCCTTATTGGCCACCTTACAAAATATGCTCGATAAGTTGGCTCGGGAACTGAACAATCCGGATTTAAAATTCACAATGAGCGTATTAAAAACCGATCAGCCCAATGCTTTTGCTACCATTGGCGGCTATGTGTATGTCACAGAAGGCTTGTTGGATTTTGTGGATACTTATGACGAATTGGCTTTTATCATTGGCCATGAAATTGCCCACATACATTACGGACACTCGCGCAGAAAGATTACCAAGATGGCAATTACTGCAGATTTGCTCAACATGACCGGTCTTGAGGGTTTTACAAACATTGCACTAAATACCAATGGGGTGCTGTCGGCTCCTTTCGATCAAATAGACGAATATGAATCGGACAAACTGGGGTTTGAAATCGCACTGAAAGCCGGATATGACAGACACCGTTTTGCCGATTTCTTTAGAAAACTCGCCAAAAACGAAAACAAAACTTTGCTCAATAAATTATCTTCTACGCACCCTTTTGCATCGGACAGGGAAAATTGTATCAACGATTATATCAAAAACCAAGGATAAATGCTGCAACTTTTATTTAAAAATCATCCCTTAGATTTTACTGCAAAACAAGTTTGGCAAATAGGGCGAAGCGGATTTGGTGCCGACATAGAATTGGATGACACCGCAGTTTCTCGTTCGCATGCCTCATTCAAACAGGATCCTGCCTCTGCGGAAATCAGCGTGAAAGATTTGGGCAGTTCCAATGGTACTTTTGTCAATGGCAAAAAACTCGAACCTAAGGTTTGGGTTTTGCTAAAAGCGGGTGACCGTGTAGCCGTTTCATCATTTGAGTTTGTGCTTCACAACCCGAATGTAAATCAAACAGCCAAGGACAGAAACCCTGTAAAATCTTCACTATATGCGCAACTTCTTGAGCGTGGCAAGATACAGATAGGACGCGCTACCGAAAACCAACTCCTGCTCAACGACCCTACGGTCTCCAGAAAACACGCCGTACTGACTTATGAGAACAATTGCTTCTGGATAGAAGATTTAGGATCGGTCAACAAAACTTTTGTAAACGGATTGGAAATACGTTCCAAAACGGAGGTCAAAGAAACGGATAGCATCACCATTTCTTTTTTCCGCATTCATTTACAAGAAGGGGTTACAGATTTGCGGGAAACAAGTGCATCTATCAGTGCCGTGGGCATTCAAAAGAAATACCCCAACGGCAAAATAGGCCTGCAAACCTTGACCGTAGATGTAGAAAAATCGTCTTTTGTGGCCCTCATGGGGCCTTCAGGTTGTGGAAAATCTACACTTTTAAAATGTTTGAACGGTGACAATCCGGCAACATCTGGCGAGGTGTTGATTCACGGACTTTCACTGGTAAAGAATTTTCATTTGGTGAAAAAGAAAATCGGTTATGTACCGCAAGATGACATTATACACCGAGAACTCTCTGTTTACAAAACCCTATACTTGGCGGCCAAACTCCGCTTGCCGGACGATACCACAGATGCAGAAATAGACAGCCGTATCGATAAAGTCATCAAAGATCTCAAACTGGATCAGGATGCTAACACAAACATCAGAAAAGTAAAAGTAGGCAGTTTGTCCGGCGGGCAGCGCAAAAGGGTTTCTATAGCTGTGGAGTTGCTTACCGATCCTACCATACTTTTCTTAGACGAACCCACTTCGCCTTTAGACCCTGAAACCATTGAAAGTTTTTTGCAAAGCCTGCGTGAACTTTCCAAACGAGGGACAACCATCATCATGGTGACGCACAAGCCTGAAGATTTGAATTATGTAGATCAGGTAATCTTTTTGGGGGTGCAAGGACATCTTGTTTACAAAGGAGATGCGACCAAGCTCACACAACATTTTGACGCAAAAAACATAGTAGAGGTGTATTCGCAGATGAGCGATATTGACAAGGTGAAAATAAAATACCGGAAGCCTTCAGATCAAATTTTCGAAAAAAATCAGACTTCAGACTTAAAACGAGATAAGCCCGATTCGCTCTTGCTTCAGCTTTTTTGGTTGACCAATCGCTATTTTAAGATAAAGCTTAACGATCGAGAAAATTTGTTGCTGTTGCTCGCACAACCCATCATTATTGCATCTTTGGTGTGCTTGGTGTTTAAACAATTTCAATTGGGTGTGCTGTTTTTGGTGGCCATTTCTGCCATTTGGTTTGGGGTGAGCAATGCTGCTAAAGAGATCGTTGGCGAATTGTCTGTTTATAAAAGAGAGCGCATGTTTAACCTGAATCTGCACACCTATATATTTTCAAAATGGTTGGTACTTTCTTTGATTGCACTGATACAAACCCTCATCTTTACGGTTATTATTTATTTCAATTTTAAATGGCAAGCATCAGCCGATTTTGAAGATATTTACCTCAGCGGTTTCTTACCTTCCTGGATGTTTATGTTTTGGGTATCGGCTTCGGCCACACTTACGGGTTTGTTTTTGTCCTCTTGGTTTAGCACCACAGAAAAAGTAATGACTGTAGTTCCAATTGCCCTGATGCCACAAATTATGCTAGCCGGCGTCATGACTAAAATTGACAAACTCCCCATAGAGTTGGTCAGCTTCTTTACCCTCGGACGATGGGGCACAGAAGGGCTGGCGCGCATACAAGATAACCATCACAAAGCCGAGGAAGGCGAAAGCGTTAAGAGTTTGCTCACCACCCTACCCATTAATGGAGAAGACACCACAATGGCCGTTGGTGCTATGGACAGCCTCGATTTGTATAATCCCAAGCTTGTTGAAGACGGGAAAATCATCGGCGATTTTTTCAACAGTATGGACGCCAATTTGTTGGCCATAGCCGGGCTTAATGTCTTGTTTTATGTACTCATCGTTTTTTCTCTAAAAAAGAAAGACAGTTTATAAAAAATGTATGCGAAAACTCATCAATATTTTGGGCTTGCTATTGGTAGTGAGTTGGGTGTTTCAAGCCTGTGGAAAAGAACCCCGATTTATAGGAATTCAGCACGCAAAAATCATTGGCATACAAGATAGTTTGTTGCTTTTTGATTTAGATTATATAGCTTTTAACCCAAACCGGGTTTCGGCAAAACTCAAATCGTCAACCATAGATGTTTATTATAGAAAACAGTGGGTAGGTACCGGAACAATACAAGAAACGGTGGCACTTCCTGCCAACGATACTGTAGCCCTGCCTGTAAAATGTACGGTTTCATTGAATAAGCTGCATGCGTTTTACATGGAGCTCATTGCAGCTGACAGTGCGGTTTTTGAGCTGAGAGGTCACAATAAAATCGGAATTTCCCTACTAAACATCAACAACAAAGTGGCTCAGGAAATTCACTTAAACACCAAATCTTATTTTGAAGAGGAGGTAAGAAAAAGTTTAAACGCTAACAAGACTTTCAGTGTGCAAAATTTTTCCATGAGCCGAATTCCGGGATTGAACGAATCGGAATTTGAAATGAAGATTTTGATTAAAAACACCTTGCCCATCGACTATGTTTTGGAGGATTTGTCACTTGGTTTTTTTCCGGAGTCCGGGGATGAAAATTTAGCCTCTTGGCAATTGCAAACGCCACTATTTCAAAAAGCGCTTACGGAAACTTCGCTGCCGGTAAGTGTAAAAGTGAATCACTTTAATTTGCTCAAAAGTTCAAAACTTTCATGGTTGACTTCGCAGTCGGCCAAGTTCAAATTGGTTGGAAAAATGAAGGTAAATATTTCCGGAAAATCTTTTGACATCCCGATAAACAACTTTGTGACCGTGAGTTTGTAGCATACTTAACACCTCCACTTGTGTAATTGAAAGCAGGTTCGCTACAATTAGATTTCCCAGTTGATTTTAAAAGTATTTTTGATTGGTCTTCTATGTGAGAAATATGTAACTTTTTAGAAGAATTGCATAACATTTATAAGACAACAAATAGACACCTTTGTCCGTAATTATAAATTTAAAAAACGGAAATCATGGGATCAGGTAAAGTGTTGTTGGGTGTGTTGGCAGGTGTTGCCACAGGTGCGGTTTTGGGAATTTTATTTGCACCCGATAAAGGTTCGACCACACGCAAGAAAATTTCAAAAAAAAGTGACGAATACGCAAGTGAACTGGGAGATAAATTCAATGAATTTATGGACAGTGTCTCAGAAAAATTTGAAAGCGTAAGAGACGAGGCCGTCCGTCTTGCAGAAAAGGGAAAGCAGAAATTAGAGGATGCCGAAGCGGGTTTGGACGGGGTTGCCCATCGAAAAAATTGATTGAAGGCCTTCGCATGGAAAATCCGGCAAGTTTGTTAGAAACCTTGTTTGAGAAAGCCGAAGCTTTTGGCAAAACAACCTATCGGCTTTCCAAACTCAAATCGATGGAAACCACTATCAGTATAGCTACTTCGTTGCTTTCACGCTTGGTTGTCCTGTTAATTTTTTCTTTGTTCATACTGGTCTTAAATATCGGCATTGCACTTTGGTTGGGGCAATGGCTCGGCGAGTCCTATTTCGGATTTTTTATTGTGGCGGCGTTCTATCTTGTAGTAGCGATTATCTTACACTTTTTTCTGCACAAATGGATCAAAAAACCCATTGCCGACATCATTATCTCACAAGTACTTAAATAGATGAAACGCCCATGTAAAAATTTTGCACACAGAAGCATGATTATCCTAGGGCGTTCCAAACCTGTGCTGAGCGCAGTCGAAGCATGACCGATAAAAACAAATAAATTATAAACAGATGAAATCATGGGAGAAATACATACGGAAGCCGATTTGCGTGCCGCCATCGAGCAGTTGGAAATCAAACAAGCTGCGGAGGGGCAACAATTAAAAGAACAATTTCGATTGACCTACGAAAGTGTAAAACCCATCAATCTGATTAAAAGCACTTTCAAAGAAGCAGCGCAATCAACAGACTTAAAAAACAATATTTTAAATACGGCTCTGGGTCTGACTACGGGTTTTGTCTCCAAAACTGTATTTGTGGGCTTATCGGGCAGCCCGATAAAAAAACTACTCGGCAATGCCCTGCTATTTGGTGTCACCAATATAATCGCCAAAAACCCCAAAATCGGGAGCGCTTTGTTAGATGGTATTTTGCAGCTTATCAGGAAAAAGCCAAACGAAATGGAGATGTCCATCAACCATCTTGAGCGAAAAGAAAACCTGTTTATATAATGAACGTCAAATTACCCTTTCTTATCAGGTGGTCGCTATTTTTGATGGGATTGTACGTTTTTGTTAGCATGCTTTCCATTGCACAAGATATTATACTTCCGCTGATTTTTGCAACCCTTATCGCCATCTTAATGAGCCCCTTGGTGGGGTTTTTAGTGAGGAAAAGAATAAATCGCATCGTGTCGATATCATTCGTTTTACTGATTGCATTTTTGATTTTTTTCGGATTTGTGGTATTAATGGTTTCTCAAGCAGATATGTTGAGCAGGGCATGGCCGAGGCTTTCAACGGCTTTCACATCCTTGTTTAAAGAAATGGTGGTATGGGTTTCCGGTTATACAAACATAAGCCGGGAAGATATAAATATCTGGATAGACCTTAAGCAAGAAGAGTTTTTGGCAAACAGCAGTTCGGCCATCGGCGATACTTTAAATTCTTTGTCCGGCCTGTTGGCGGCGGCTTTCCTTACGCCTGTCTACGTTTTTATGCTGTTGTATTATCAATCGCACTTGGTCAGGTTTGTGCATCAGCTTTTCGGAAACTCCAACGATAGCAGCGTAGGCGAGGTCTTGGTTGAAACCAAGCAGATTGTTCAAAGTTACCTCGTCGGACTTTTTGTCGAATTTGTCATTTTAGCGATACTCAACACCGGCGGATTGTTGGTTTTAGGGATTCCTTATGCGGTTTTGCTGGGCATTCTTGGGGCATTTCTCAACATCATTCCTTATGTAGGCGGCGTAGTGACCATGTTGCTGTTTATGGCAGTTGCCCTCATCACAAAATCGCCGGTTTATGTTTTTTACGTGCTAATCCTTTATTCGGTTATTCAGTTTATAGACAACAACTACATCGTCCCCAAAATAGTGGGTTCAAAAGTAAAACTCAATGCCCTGGTCTCTGTCATTGCCGTTATTGCAGGTGCTGCCTTGTGGGGACTTCCGGGTATGCTGCTTTCGATTCCGCTTGTCGCCATTCTCAAACTCATTCTCGACCGGATAAATTATTTAAAACCTTGGGGGCTTTTGCTGGGCGCGGAAGAAGTACCTATAAAAAAACCGCGAAGCAAATACCTGAAAAGCCAGTCCTACCAATTTCCCGCAAAATAAACAAATAAGACAGTGTGAATTTTGTAACTCTTCTTCTGAATTGTATAACATTTTGAGGCAAAGTAGAAGCACCTTTGTAGGGTGGAAAAGATTTCACACAAACTCCGTCGGAAACGGAAAGCTAAAACAAAACAAAAAAATGAATACCACAAAAGCCAAAGGAAAATGGGATGAACAAAAAGGTGTACTCAAACAAAAATTTGCCATGCTGACAGACAACGATTTGATGTTTGCGGAAGGTAAAAAAGAAGAGATGTTGGGAAGAATCGAAATCAAATTGGGAAAAACAAAAGATGAATTGCGAAAAATTATCGGATCATTTTAGTTGAATTACTTATGAACTTGCCCACCAAGCTGTCTTAACAAATTAAATTTTAAAATTCATTAAAAACATTAAAAAAAACATTATGAAAAAATCAATTTTTATCCTAGTCATCGCCATAATTACTGTGGCAGGAACCTTTGCGGTCGGTTGTAAATCAGCTACCCAAAAAAATGAAACTGCAAGATTAAACGTAATAAAAGCAAATAAAGATCTGAAAGTTGCTCAGATAGATGTAAAAGAGCAAAAAAGAGCCAACGCCGAAGAATGGAAAGCGTTTAAGTTAGATTCAGAAGCAAAAATCCGAAGCAATGAAGTCTTGATTGCAGACTTGAAAGTAAAAATGAATGAGCCCGGAAATAAGTCGGACGCACATTATCAAAAAAGAATTTTAAACATAGAGGAAAGAAACATCGAACTCAAAGCAAGGATGGCCAATTACGAAAATGACCCAAACAGAGATTGGGACACCTTCAAGCGTGAGTTTAACCGCGATATGAGTGCCATCGGAAAAGCCTTTAGCGACCTTACAACCAATAATAAAAATTAATAAAACACTAACCTTTTTTACGAGGATTCGAAAACCCCGGCGCAAAACGTCCAGGGTTTTTGTTGTTTGTGCCAACCTCAAAGTCTCTAACTTTTTTTGTTAGCGGTTGATGATAAACGAATTAGCCAAACAAAAAAACCAACGCACAATAAATATAATCGAATATTAAACGGATACCCTCATTTAATTTGACTACCTTGTGAAAAATCACCCAAAAAGATTATCTGATTGAAATTATATATCAAATATATGGTAAGCAATCGTTGCAAAATGGCAGTCAAAGCAGAGCTGAAAAAACTTGGACTGCATTTCGTGGTCGTGGATTTGGGTGAAGTTGATATCATGGAAAGCATAACGGACGGACAACGCGACCTGCTCAGAAAAGCGCTTCATCGCTGCGGGCTCGAACTGATGGATGACAGGAAAGCCATGTTGGTTGAAAAAATAAAAAATGTGATTATTGAACTGGTGCATCATTCAGGTGAAACGATTAAGGTTAATTTTTCAGATTATTTGAGCGAAAAACTGAACCACGATTATACCTATTTGGCCAATTTGTTTTCGGAAGTGCAAGGCGTAACCATCGAACATTTCCTGATTGATCACAAAATTGAACGGATAAAGGAGCTCATTATTTACGATGAACTCAACATCACCGAGATTGCCTGGAAAATGAATTACAGCAGTGTAGCACATTTGTCCAACCAATTTAAGAAAATGACCGGACTTTCGCCTTCTCATTTCAAACAATTGAAAGACAAGAGAAGGACACCGATTGAAGATATATAAAGCTATGTGGACAAAATAAAAATTCAAAAAGAAAATCCCGGTAATGAAAAAAACAACTGAAGATGCGTTAATCTCAGCCAACAAAGCGTTGCTGGTTCAAAATAATGACAAAGAAAAACGGGCGGCAGAATTGATTGTTGCCAACAAAGAGCTGATTTTTCAAAACGAGGAGAAAGAAAAACGTGCCCAGGAATTGGTCATCGCCAACAAGGAACTTGCCTTTCAAAGCGAAGAAAAAGAAAAACGGGCGGCAGAATTGATTGTTGCCAACAAAGAGCTGATTTTTCAAAACAAAGAGAAAGCCAAACAAGAACTCGCAAACAAGAAATTGGAGGAGATCAGCCGGTCGCTCAAATCATACGCCAAATATTCGCGCAGCCTCTTTGAAGCCAGCCGCGACCCGCTGATAACGATCAACACCGCGGGGAAAATCACAGACATGAACCAAGCAACGGTAAACATAACCGGACTGACACGTGATGGCCTTACCAATACCGATTTTTTTGAATATTTTACCGAACCCAAAAAAGCCCGTGAGGTGTATCGTGAGGTATTTGAAAAAGAATTTGTAGCCGATTTTCCGCTGACGCTTCGCCACAAAGCGGGCAAACTCACCGATGTTTTGTTCAACGGTTCGGTTTATAAAGACGACAACGGCAACGTCTTGGGCATCGTGATTGTTGCCAGGGATATTGCCGAACAAAAAAGAAACGAAAAAGAATTGACAGAGGCTATCGTGTTTGCGGAGCTGGCAACAGGTATCGCGGAAGAGGCCAAACGCAAAGCGGAAGAAGCCACGAAGACCGCCGAAAATGCCGTCAAATCAAAACAGCAGTTTTTGTCAAACATGAGCCACGAAATCCGCACCCCGATGAACGCGATTATCGGGTTTACCAAAGTGTTGCTAAAAACAGAGTTGAGTGCAAGACAAAAAGAATACTTGCATGCCATAAAAATGAGTGGGGACGCGCTGATTGTACTCATCAACGACATACTGGACTTGGCAAAAGTAGATGCCGGGAAAATGGTTTTTGAGCAAACACCCTTCAAAATGGCTTTGTCCATCTCTGCCATGCTTCATTTGTTTGAGCCGAAAATAAGGGAAAAGAACCTAAAGTTGATAAAAGAATATGATGACAATATCCCTAAAGTATTAGTTGGCGACCCGGTGCGCTTGCATCAGATCATCTTAAATTTGGTCAGCAATGCCATCAAATTTACCAACAAGGGAGAAATTAAGGTCCGGGTCCAATTGCTAAGCCAGGATGAAGACAAAGTGACCATTGAGTTTACAGTTGCAGATACCGGGATTGGGATTCCGGAAGAAAAAATAGGTAAAATTTTCGAAAACTTCCAGCAAGCATCCAGCGGGACCTCCAGACTGTATGGCGGGACAGGATTGGGGCTCGCCATTGTCAAACAATTGGTAGAGCCGCAAGGCGGAAGCATCCGTGTGCAAAGCCGGGTAGGGGAAGGTTCCGTTTTCAGTTTTGTTTTGAGCTTTTTGAAAACAACGGAGGCGGCAGAATTGGAAGCCGAAATAATGGAGCTGGATTCTGAAATAAAAAACATAAAAGTTTTGGTAGCAGAAGACATCGCGCTCAATCAATTGCTGATGCGTACGCTGTTGGACGACTTTGGGTTTGAATGCGACATTGCCGCCAACGGGAATATAGCCGTCGAAAAAATGCAGGCAAATCAGTATGACATTGTATTGATGGATTTACAGATGCCTCAAATGAATGGCTTTGAAGCGACACAGCACATTCGCAACCAAATGAATTTAGACATTCCCATCATTGCGCTGACAGCGGATGTAACCACCGCCGATTTGGCCAAATGCAGGGCTGTCGGGATGAATGATTACATCGCGAAGCCGGTGGACGAACGTTTATTGTACACCAAGATTATCGGCCTGGTCAAGAAATCAATGTCCGTAAATGAAATTAAGGGAAATGAAGTTGATGAAACCTTAAAATGTATCGACCTGGATTATTTGATCCATCGCACAAAAGCAAATCCCCGGCTGATGATGGAAATGATTTCTGCTTATTTGGAACAGACCCCTCCGCTGATTGAAGCCATGAAAAAAGGCTTAAAAGAGAAAGATTGGGAGTCGCTCTATGCGGCCACACATAAAATAATCCCTTCATTTTCGATTATGGGGATCAGTGCTGATTTTGAAAACATGGCCAAAAAAGTACAGGAATTTGCCGGTACACAACAACGGTCCGAAGACATAAGCGACATGGTGCTCCAACTCGAAACTATTTGTAAACAAGCCTGTATAGAACTAAAAGAAGAGTACAACGAAATTAAGAAAACCGAAAATGAGGAACGAAAATAATTTGCCCGTAGTAGCCCCTATCAAACTTTTTTTGGTAGATGATGATGTGGTTTTTTTAAAATTGTTGGAAATTGAGTTTCTGCTTCATGCAGATTTCAATATCGAAACCTTTCCGACCGGAGAGGACTGTGTCGAAAATTTGTCACATAAACCCGATGTGGTTGTATTGGATTATTTTTTAGATGGACTCGACAAAAATGCGATGAACGGCATAGATACCTTAGATAAAATAAAAGCGTTCGACCCGGATATCCCGGTCATTATGTTGTCCTGTCAAGACAAAATTGATGTAGCCATCAGTTGCATGCACCACCAGGCTTTTGACTATGTTGTAAAAAGCGAAACGGCTTTTGTACGCTTGCAAAAAATCATCTCTACCCTTTTTAAATATAAAAAAATGGAAAAGGAATTGAAGTGGTATATGGACAGGATGTAACGACAGCGACAGCAAAATCTTATTTATAAGCAGCGTCCAGGATAAGAAATCAATGCAAATTTTTGTGCAGCTCACCCCTTTTGATGGCATATCCAGGTTGCAAATGCGAAATTTTAGAAGACTCTTTTCTTCAAGCTAAGTATTGAACGCATTACAATTGTGTGAATTGTACAACTCTTTTCAAGAAATGTGTAACACTTTTTAGACCAAAAAAAAGCAATTTTACAGAATATGTTTAATCAACCAATAATCACGTTAAAAATAAAACAAAAACTATTATAGACAACCTTCGTCATCTTGTTGGTTGTTTTGACAAATGGTTGTTAGGTCGATAATTTCGACGAAATTATTTGCCAATAGCCTCTTGTTCAATTAACAGTAGCTATTAATCCGGTGACAAATGTTCCCGCTAACGCGCAGGTAAAATTTTTAAAACCTTAGCCGAGTATTTTTATGTTATTGAAAAACAATAAGTTAACTAAATATTTTCAGATGAAAGGCCCATGTAAAAATATTGACACACAGGAGTGTGATTATCCTAGGGCGTTCCAT
>JAVVDW010000033.1:0-11501 GCA_032251335.1 Flavobacteriaceae bacterium
GTGAATATTTAGACGACCGCGTAAAAATTTTGGGTAAATTACCCAATGAAGAAGCTATCTCCTTTATGAAAACAGTAGATATCGTTGCATTGCCAACGTATTATCCGTTCGAAGCTTTTCCTATTTCTATTTTGGAAGCAATGAGTTTGTCGAAATTGGTAATTTCAACTTCACGTGCAGCAATAAAAGATATGCTCACAACAGAAGATGGAGACAATTGTGGTATACTGGTTCGGGAAAAATCTGTTGATGATCTTGTTAATGCAATAAATTGGTGTGTTGTAAATCCATTAGAAGCTAATACTATTTGTAAAAAAGCATACAAAAAGGTATTTGATGCATATCGGACTGATGTGGTATATGAAATTTATGAGAAGAACTACAAAAAATTATTTTAATATTAAATATGTTTAAAAATAAAACCCTCCTCATCACCGGTGGCACAGGCTCTTTTGGCAATGCGGTATTGCAGCGTTTCTTGCATACAGACCACTTTAGTGAAATCCGTATTTTTTCGCGCGATGAAAAAAAGCAGGACGATATGCGCACGGCTTTGCAGAGCGAGAAACTTAAATTTTACATTGGTGATGTTAGATACTATGACAGCATTGAAAGAGCCATGCGGGGTGTTGATTATGTATTCCATGCCGCAGCTTTAAAGCAAGTGCCTTCCTGTGAGTTTTTCCCTCTAGAAGCAACCAGAACCAACGTGTTGGGTACACAAAATGTTATTGATGCTGCCGCTTTTAATAAGGTTAAAAAAGTCATTTGTTTAAGCACTGATAAAGCTGCTTATCCCATAAATGCGATGGGCATTTCCAAAGCCTTGATGGAAAAAGTGGCCGTGGCAGCATCCAGAAATTTAAAAGAGACTACTGTTTGCCTAACCCGTTACGGCAATGTAATGGCTTCAAGAGGTTCTGTCATTCCATTATTTTTAAAACAAATCAAAGATGGAAAGGAGCTAACCATTACCGACCCCAACATGACCCGCTTTCTCATGTCGCTTGATGAAGCGGTTGAATTGGTCTTGTTTGCTTTTGAAAAGGGAGAAGCCGGCGACTTGTTTGTCAACAAAGCACCGGCCGGAACCATTGGTGATTTAGCCCAGGCACTGCTGGAGCTCACCCATGCAAAC
This sequence comes from Flavobacteriaceae bacterium, assembly GCA_032251335.1. Taxonomy (GTDB): domain Bacteria; phylum Bacteroidota; class Bacteroidia; order Flavobacteriales; family Flavobacteriaceae; genus UM-FILTER-40-17. The sequence goes on from JAVVDW010000033.1 coordinate 1,139, forward strand.
AACCCTATCAAAATTATTGGAACCCGACACGGTGAAAAATTATACGAAACTTTGTGTACCCGCGAAGAAATGATCAAAGCTGAAGATATGGGCAATTTTTACAGAATACCGGCTGACAACAGAGACCTTAACTATGATAAATATTTCTCTCAAGGGAACAAGAACATATCAGAAATAGAAGACTACAATTCCTCTAACACCAAACAACAAGATGTGGAAGGAATGAAAAAACTCCTCAAAAATTTGCCCATGGTTAAGGAAATGATGAAATAATTACCCAACGCACTAAAACCTAAAACGCAATTTAGCAATGAAAATACTTATTACAGGGGCAAAAGGCTTTATCGGGAAAAACTTAGTGGCAGAACTCCTTAACATAAAAGAAGGAAAAACAAAGCACAAACACTTGCAGCCAAACCTCAGTATTTTAGAGTTTGATAATGATACCGATTCCAAGGTATTCGATAATTATTGCAAAGAAGCCAACTTCGTGTTTCACTTGGCAGGGGTTAACAGACCTAAGGAAGAACGTGAGTTTATGGAAGGGAATTATGGGCTAACGAGTGAATTGCTTTCTCGTCTTAAAAAACATAACAACACCTGCCCAATAATGATTGCCTCCTCCATCCAAGCTGAACTTGAGAATCCTTACGGTAAATCCAAAAAAGCGGGAGAAGACCTAATGCTAAATTACAACTTAGAAACAGGCGCAAAGGTGTTGATTTATCGGTTTCCCAATGTATTTGGAAAATGGTGTAAACCAAACTATAACAGTGCCGTGGCCACTTTTTGCCACAACATCGCCCACGGTTTGCCTATACAAGTGAACGACCCAAATGTAGTGATGACCTTAGTGTATATCGATGATGTGATACAGGAACTCATCTACGCGCTGGTTGACAGGTCAAATCAGCAAGGAAATTATTGCAAAGTGGCTGTGGAGCATTCCATCAAATTAGGTGAAATCGTCTCGCTTATTGAATCGTTTAAAGAAAGTCGTTCCACCTTGCAAGTTCCCGATTTATCTGATGCATTTACAAAAAAACTCTATTCAACTTATCTAAGTTATTTACCTACAAATCAATTTTCATATCCATTAAAAATGAATGTAGATGACAGAGGTTCATTTACAGAACTCCTTAAATCACCCGACCGTGGTCAAGTTTCGATTAATATCTCTAAACCGGGCATCACTAAAGGAAATCATTGGCACCATACCAAAAACGAAAAGTTTTTAGTGGTATCAGGAAAGGGAGCTATTCGATTCAGACGCGTAGATAAACCTTCTGAAATTATCGAATATATTGTTTCAGGTGAAAAATTAGAGGTTCTTGACATCCCTGTAGGATACACACATAATATTGAAAATCTGGGGGATACCGATATGGTAACCGTCATGTGGGTCAATGAAATATTTGACCCCGAACGACCGGATACCTATTTTGAGGTGGTGTAGATAAAGTAAGCTGAGCATGCAACCGAAACTAATCAAAGGAAGTAAACATAAAGACAACCGAGGTGAAATTCAATTCAATAACGAATTTAATGCAGCTGAGATAAAGCGTATTTATACTATTCAAAATGTAGATACATCCTTTGTGAGAGCATGGCAGGGACATGCTATCGAAAAAAGATGGTTTTCTTCGCTGCAAGGCCAGTTTCAAATAAAGTTGATTCAAATTGACAACTGGGAGCACCCCAACCCACAATCAAAAATGCTTACCTTTGAATTGAATGATGAAGGACTTAATATTTTGTGTGTTCCTCCCGGATATATAAGTAGTATTCAGTCATTGGCCAAAGAGTCCAAACTCTTAGTCATGTCAGATTATCTTCTGGGTGAGGTGAATGACGAATATAGATTCGACAAAAATTATTTTGCAAGTTAGAAGCTTATGAAAAAATTAAAAGTGATTACCGTTGTGGGAACACGCCCGGAGATAATCAGACTCTCCAGAGTATTGAGTGCACTCGATGCATCCGACGCCATAGAACACGTTTTAGTCCATACCGGTCAAAATTACGACTACGAACTCAACGAAGTCTTTTTTGAAGACTTAGGCATCCGCAAACCCGACCATTTTTTAAATGCCGCAGGTACCAATGCAACAACAACTGCCGGGCAGATTTTAATCAATATCGACCCTGTTTTGGAATCAGAAAAACCCGATGCTTTTTTAGTATTGGGAGATACCAATTCGTGTTTGTGTGCCATAGCCGCCAAGAAAAGAAAAATACCCATTTTCCACATGGAAGCAGGAAATCGTTGTTTTGACCAACGCGTTCCGGAAGAAACCAATCGTAAAATTGTGGACCATGTAAGCGATATTAATTTAACCTACAGCAGTATTGCAAGAGAATACTTACTCCGCGAAGGTTTGTCGGCAGATCGCGTCATCAAAACCGGTTCACCCATGTTTGAAGTATTGCATCATTATTTACCCGAAATAAAAAAATCGCAGGTGTTGCAAAAACTCAAACTCGAAAAAGGAAAGTACTTTGTGGTTTCTGCACACCGCGAAGAAAACATCAATTCAGATACAAATTTTAACAATCTGATGGAAAGTCTCAATCAAATTGCTGAAAAATATGACTATCCCGTTATTGTATCTACGCATCCGCGAACACGGAATATGATAGAAAAGAAAAAGATACAAGCCCATAAAAACATCCAATTCCTAAAACCTTTAGGTTTTCATGATTACAATGCCCTACAGATAAATGCCTTTGCAGTTTTATCAGACAGCGGCACCATCTCCGAAGAATCCTCTATATTAAACTTTAGAGCACTAAACATCAGAGAAGCACACGAGCGCCCGGAAGCCATGGAGGAAGCTTCTGTAATGATGGTGGGTTTATCTCCGGAGCGAATTCTTCAGGGTCTGGTTCAAATATTGCAGCAGGAAGCTGGCGAAACAAGAAATTTTAGAGAGGTTTCGGACTACAGTATGCCCAATGTTTCTGAAAAAGTGGTACGGATTCTATTGAGTTATACAGATTATGTGAAACGAACTGTTTGGCAAGAGAAGTAAACCTTTATGAATGTACTTTTTTTGACATTAGTTAGTATAGAATCCATTTCAGAACGTGGTATTTATCAGGATCTACTTAGGTATTTTGCCAATCAGGATCATCAGGTTTTTATTGTAACACCAGCAGAAAGAAGAAAAAAAAAGCCAACCACATTACTCAAAACAGATTTGGCAACCATACTCCAAGTTAAAACATTTAATATCGTTAAAACAAATATTGTAGAAAAAGGTATTGGCACTTTGGCCATAGAATATCAATACAAAAATGCTATAAACAAATATTTAAGAGACATCCGATTTAATTTGGTGATCTATACCACACCGCCCATTACATTCACAAAAGTGATTTCATTCATAAAGAAACGGGACAATGCATATTCATATTTGTTGCTAAAAGATATTTTCCCGCAAAATGCATTGGACATGAAGTTGTTGAACAACAACGGATTGATTTATAAACTTTTTAGAAAAAAAGAACAAAAACTATATGCTATATCGGATACCATAGGTTGTATGTCTCCGGCCAATGTAAAGTTTATTTTAAAACATAACCCAGATGTTGTTCAAAATAAAGTGGAAGTGAATCCTAACAGCATTGAGCCGGTGTTTATTAATTACACAGAAGCAGAAAAAAATAAAATAAGGGAAAAATATAGGGTTCCCCTTGATGCAAAAGTATTCGTTTACGGTGGGAATTTTGGCAAGCCTCAAGGCCTTGATTTTGTATTACATACCATTAAAGCTTGTAAAAACCCAAATGCTTTTTTTCTGCTTGTGGGAGATGGTACCGAATATCTGCGTATAAAAAGTTGGTTTGACAAAGAGCTTCCTGAAAATGCTAAGCTTTTAAAAAGCTTGCCGAAAAATGACTATGATTTGTTATTGGCAGCTTGTGATGTAGGATTGATTTTTTTACACAAAGATTTTACCATTCCCAATTTCCCTTCACGTTTGCTGTCTTACTTAGAAATGAAAAAACCGGTACTGGCAGCAACCGACCCTAATACCGATTTGGGGGATATTATTGAACAGGCAGGTTGCGGCTATTGGTCATTATCAAGTGACTTACAAACAATGCTTGGTCATATAGACCGTTTGTGCCAAGCAGATTTAAAGGAAATGGGAGAACTCGGCTGGCAACTGCTTCAAAAAGAGTATTTGGTTTCACGAAGTTATCAGTTAATTATAGATAAATTGAATCTATGAAACGGAGATGAAACACTTACAATAACACAACCCATAAAAGGTAGGGTTTTTACCAAGTAGCTAGAAGTTTTGAATACAAACTATCAAAATTGAAAATTTTACTCATTTTCCAACACTTTCTAGAAGAAAAAGACGCCGGTATATCTCGTTTTAACGAAATGTGTAGAATTTGGTCTGAAGATGGGCACGATGTAACAGTCATTGCCGGTATGTTCAACCCTATAGGCCAAAAAAAATACCCCGAATACAAAGGCAAATACTTCAAACACAAGCAGCAGGGAAAAGTAACAGTGTTACGGTGCCACGTGTCCGAAAGCTACAACAGAAGTTTCCTCGGGCGGTTTTGGGGTTATTTGTCCTTTATGTTTTCGGCTTTATGGGGCGGTTTGTTTAAGCTCAAGGGCAAGTACGATCTTATTTTGGTCACATCGCCACCCTTGTTTGTAGGGGTTTCGGCTTATGTGTTGTCCCGGCTGAAACGCGTTCCGTTCGTGTTCGAAATCCGCGACCTTTGGCCCGAGTCAGCCATCGATACGGGCGTGGTCACCAATAAAATAGTCATCAAAATGGCTTATGCTTTTGAAGCTTTTATTTACAAAAAAGCCAAACTCATCCACCAAATCCAAAACGGCGGCGAAGCCCTCATTCCTTTTGAGGAAATCGTCAATACGGCGCAAGCAAGTTTTGCAGCCATACAAAGCCTGAAAGAAAACCGGTGGGTGGAAGTGCGATAAAATTAAGCGGTAAATCTCCATACCAAAAGAGCGCTACAATACACCTTTGTAAATGATTATACACATTCCGGGAGTGCATTCATCAAAAAGAGCCTTTTATAGCACTTTTATGTTGTTGATATGAGAATTATATTTATTTTTGTACAAAATAGCGCAATATAATGCACTTTGAAGAAATAATAACAGCCATTAAAGAAAGGCGTGAAGCTTTTCAAATAACTCAGGAAGATTTGTCAAAACGTTCCGGTGTGGGTTTGAGAACGCTGAAGCAATTGGAAAGCGGCAAAGGCAACCCTACACTCACAACCCTACAAAAATTAGGCGATGCGCTGGGGTTGACCTTGGTGTTTCAAGTGAAAGACATGACGAGATGAGACAAGCAAAAGTAGTGTTTAAGGGAGAAGAAGCCGGCATGTTAAGCCAGCAAGCAAACGGTTCGTTTACATTTAGTTACACCAAGCGGTGGTTTGAGGATGGCAGCAAACCGGCCATCAGCTTGACACTGCCAAAAACACAACAAGTGTATCACTCAGGGCATTTGTTCCCATTTTTCTATAATATGCTACCGGAAGGAATCAACAAAGAAGTGGTGTGCAACATCCACAGGATTGATCGTGACGATGCTTTTGGACTTTTGTTGGCAAGTGCGCAACACGACACCATTGGTGCAGTAAGTCTTAAAAACTCTCAGGGAAAATGAAACTACCTGAAATCAATCACTGTCCCGGTACATTGGCTGAAGGGCATTCCACTTACAGCCCAACCTGTCTTAAACGTATGTTTCAGGGCAAAAAGGTGAGCCATGTATTGCCTTATACTGCGCCGTCCACACAAGAAGTTACCGGGAAGCACTTTATGGAAAACCAACAACGAATTTCCTTTTCGGGCGTACAGGAAAAATTTTCCTTGCGACTGGAGAAAAATACATTGCGTTTGACCCGGGAGGGTGAGCAAGGCCAATACATTTTAAAGCCCATACCACGTTCAGGAAACAAACCGGGCTTCATGCCTGCCAATGAACACCTCACTATGCAACTGGCAAGACAAGTTTTTGGCATCGAAACTGCCGAAAATGCATTGGTTTTTTTTCAAAATGGACAACCCGCTTACATCACCAAACGTTTTGATTTAAAAGAAGACGGCACCAAAAGAGGCCAGGAAGATTTTGCAGCATTGGCCGGGAAAACCCCACAAACGCATGGGACACAATATAAATACTCAGGCAATTACCTTGATCTTTTTATACTCTTAAAAAGGTTTGTACCGGCTTATAAAATTGAAGCACCAAAATTACTACAGCTTTTGCTGTTTAATTACTTGTTTTCCAATGGCGATGCCCACCTCAAAAACTTTTCCCTGATAGAAACCCGGTGGGGCGATTACCGATTGAGCCCGGCATATGACCTCTTGAACAGCCATATTCATATAGACGATACAGTATTTGCTTTGGAAGAGGGGCTCCTTCCTAAAAACTTAGCACAAGGAACCATAAAAAGACAATTTTTAGAGCTCGCAAATCAAGCTGAAATACCTCAAGTAGTTGTGCAGGAAATGTTTATTCAAATAACATCAGCTTCCCATTTGGTGGAAAAATTCATTGCCGCCTCCTTTCTGGACGATGCCACCCAAAGGAATTATAGTCAAGCTTACAGGTACAAACTAAAAAAAATGACCAAAGAGTAATATGTTTAAGAATTTCCTTGTGTAATATAAATAGTCCATGCTTCAAAAACGATTTTTACATTGTTTTGGAATTTGGAATTTTTATCCATCCGTAGGCTAAATTGATATTTAAAAGTAAGCACGTTAATTTGTTAAGAAAAAACTATATTTGTTATCGCAACCTAGGTTACGGTAACCTGCATTACGATAGCTTATGAAGTTTTACAATCGGGAAAATGAACTGGAACTTCTACAGAAAGTTCATAATTTGTCAGCTACTTCTGCTCAAATGACATTTGTAGTGGGGAGAAGGCGTATCGGAAAAACACGGTTATTGGTGCGTGCTTTTGAAAACGAAAAAATGGTTTACTTGTTTGTCGCAAAAAAAAATGAAGCCCTGTTATGTGCTGAATTTGTGGAGGAAATCAAACAAAAGTTAAACCTGCCCGTCTATGGTGAAATAAAAACATTCAAAGAAGTCTTTGAAGTGCTTATGCAAGCTTCAAAAAACCAGCAGTTTACGGTGGTCATTGATGAATTCCAGGAGTTCTTGTCTGTAAATGCATCAGTATATGCCGCTATGCAGAAGCAGTGGGACCTGAACAAAGAGGAAAGTAAGATCAATTTGATTTTATGCGGTTCAGTTTATTCCATGATGTCTCGTATTTTTGAAAACGCCAAGGAGCCGCTATTTGGAAGAGCGACTCAGCGGATACATATAAAGGCCTTTGATACCCAAACACTCAAAGCAATCTTAAAGGACTTTGCCCCAGACCATACCCCTGAAGATTTATTGGCATTTTACCTTATTACAGGAGGGGTGGCAAAATATGTTGAAATTTTGGTGCAAGAACAAGCATTTACACGTGACGCCATCATGGATACTGTATTGTCTGAGAACTCTCTCTTCCTTGAAGAAGGAAAAAATGTATTGATAGAAGAATTTGGAAAAGAATATGGGAATTATTTTTCCATTCTTTCCTTGATTGCTTCCGGAAAAACCTCGCGTGTGGAAATAGAATCCATTATGGAAATGCAAACCGGGGGTTTTTTAAACCGTTTGGAAACAGAGTATGACTTAATCAAAAAAGTGCGCCCCATTCTTGCCAAACCCGGTAGCCGGTCTGTTAAATATAAAATAAACGATACTTTTCTGGCCTTTTGGTTTCGATTTATCTATAAATATCGCAGCGCAGTGGAGGCAGGTAATTTAGAGTACCTTAAAGAAATCGTAAAGCGTGATTATGCGGTTTTCAGCGGAACCGTGTTGGAAAATTATTTTATACAAAAATTAAAAGCAGAAAAAGCATACAACCAGATAGGTACTTACTGGGATACTAACCATACCCACGAAATTGATATTGTTGCAATAAATGAACTCAAAAAAAAGATACTCTTTGCAGAAGTAAAACGCCAAAAAGAAAACATTAGCATACCAAAGCTTAAGGAAAAAACCCTGAAATTGCAACCGCAATTCACCGGCTATGAATTTTCGTATAAAGCACTAGCTATGGATGATATGTAAGTTATGTTCAAAAAACTATCACGATACTGTCAACTTCTCCAAAACATGGGTATGCGTTACATCACCTACCGCATCCGTCATGAAATGGAAAAACGCAGCGGTATTTTAAAAAAGAGGTTTCCGGTAAATCCTCCCGCTCAAAATTTTATCACCTTGGAAGAATGGCGTAAAGACACCCCTACTTTTTTTTTTCAAGGGAAAAAGGATTTAAAGTTTCCGCAAAATCCCAATCCCGGTTTGGAAAAAATAGTTTCGGACATGGAAAATGGGAGCTTTCTTTTTTTTAGCAAAATACCCTTCAAACTCGGTGAAAATGCCGGTTGGTTGACCAATCCCGACACGGGCTTTCGCTACGACATCCGAAAACATTGGTCGGAAATTCCGGATTTGTCTGCCGAGGCTGGCGACATCAAATATGTTTGGGAAAAAGCCCGGTTTACCTTCCTTTACGACCTCATCCGGTACGACTATCATTTCAAAAAAGACTGCTCTGAACGGGTTTTGGGCGAAATCGAATCTTTCATCAACCACAACCCCATCAACCAAGGCCCTAACTACAAATGCAGCCAGGAAATTTCCCTGCGCACGCTCAATTGGGTTTTCGCCCTGTATTATTACAAAGATTCCGAAAACCTCACCCAAGCGCGATTTCAAAAAATCGTCAACCACATCTATTGGCAGTTGCACCATGTATATCACAACATCAACTTTTCGCGCATCGCCGTCCGAAACAACCATGCGCTCACCGAAACTTTGATGCTGTATTTGTCCGGTCTGCTGTTTCCATTTCTCCCGGATGTGGACAAGTGGAGCGTGAAAGGGAAAAGGTGGTTTGAAGAGGAAGTTGCCTTTCAGATAAAACCCGATGGTACTTTCCTCCAATTTTCGATGAACTATCACCGTGTTGTCATTCAACTGCTCACGTGGGCATTCCGGTTGACAGCATTAAACGGAAAATCGTTGCAACCGGTGGTGGAGGAACAGGCAAAAAAATCGCTGTTGTTTTTAGAAACCTGCATGGATGAAACCTCTGGTAAGCTCCCCAACTACGGGCCCAACGACGGTGCTTTGTTTTTCAGGCTCACCGATGATGACTATCGGGTATATCGCTCCCAACTCAACGACCTCAAAGCGGCATTGGGCATGCCGGTCGGTACCGTTTCTGAAAGCCAATTTTGGTATGGGTGCGACAATCCCAAAACCGAAAAACCATCTTCAGTTGATTTGATGAAAACTTTTCGGGACGGGGGCTATTACGTTCTTAAAGAAAGCCAACAGAAAGTTCTAACATTCATCCGGTGTGGCGATTACAAAAAACACCGCCCTTTCCAAAACGACAACCTACATTTGGATATTTGGGTAAACGGTGTGAATTATTTGCGCGATACGGGCTCGTATAAATACAATACTTCGCCGGATTTGTACAATTATTTCAACGGTTGCGAAGGCCACAACACGCTGAGCATAGACGGAAAAAACCAAATGCAAAAAGGGCCTCGGTTTATTTGGTTTTATTGGGTCAAAAATGCGGAAGGCAAATGGGTCGAAAATGAAAGCGATTATACCTTTGAAGGTTGGATAGAAGCTTTCAGGCAGATCAAAAAAGGCATTGTCCACCGCCGGAAAGTCCATAAAATCAAGAACCAACTCGAATGGTCGGTGACGGATGAGGTGGAAAATGCCGAAAAACTCGCAAAGACCGTTTACTGGCACATCAACCCGGAAGTTGAAGGCACAGTTTTAATAACGGCAACAGGTGCAGACGGAAAAACCATTGAAGGAATAAAAGAGGAGGCTTGGTATTCAGGCTATTATGGATTGAAAGAAACTTCCGTCCGGTGGTCGTTTACCACCACATCGGACAAGATTCATACGGTTATCAAAATTTTAAGCTAAGCACAATTAAAAGTTTTTATGGATATAAGCATAAAAAGTATTTATAATTTCAGTTTTTGTGTTTATTAACATAAAGAATAGGTCTAACAAGATTTTAAATACAAATTATCGCAAGTGAACATTCTACTCATTTACCAACACTTTCTAGAAGAAAATGACGCCGGTATATCTCGTTTTAACGAAATGTGTAGAATTTGGTCTGAAGATGGGCACGATGTAACAGTCATTGCGGGTATGTTCAACCCTATAGGCCAAAAAAAATACCCCGAATACAAAGGCAAATACTTCAAACACAAGCAGCAGGGAAA
>JAVVDW010000034.1:0-11315 GCA_032251335.1 Flavobacteriaceae bacterium
CCTGAGCCAGGATCAAACTCTTCATTGTTGATTCTGTTTATATCTATCAACCAATGTTCAAAAAAATGACTCGGATTTATTCAATCGTCTAGTTCCCTTATCAAAAACTAAACTACGCTGTCAATTCAATATGTCTATGAACGTTTTTATCTATTCTATAAATTTTCGCCCCCCTATCTCATCTCCCTTTTCATATCCCCCGAAAGCGGGTGCAAATATAGAAACTATTTTTCTTTCTAAACAAATATATTTTTGCCTTTTTTTGAAGTTTTTTTAATGTACTTATAACCAACCACAAACCCCTTCATCAAACACTAAAAATTCTACTTTTTAAGGACGGCAAAGATATAACCTTCTTTAATAGTACGCAAGAGAAGTCAGCACTTTTAAGCACCCTAATCGCATTTTTTTAACAAAGCGATGCATAAAAAGCTATAAATCAACTAGCAAGTTGTTTTTTGGAAAAATATATTTCCGCTCTCTGTTTATGTTTGAAGACTTTTTGGAATTTTAAGTGTGGATAAACAAACCTTTCTAAAAGAATAAATTTTCGCTTAGAATGCAAATTTGAGCTGCACCAAAACAGGCTGTTGGTTTTCTGTATTGAGGTTATTCACAGAGACACCCAACAAGCGGACAGATTCCTGTAACCTTTCTTGAAAGAGCAATTCCTTTGCCGTTTCCAACAAAAGACTTTGGTCATTGACAAAATATATCAGAGTTTTGCTCCGCGTTTGAATCGTAAAATCGCTGTATTTGATCTTTAAGGTAATCGTTTTCCCGGCTACATTTTGTTTCTTCAGTCTAAGGTGTAATTGCCTACAAATCTTCTCTAACTGCTCCAACATAAACACCTCCGAAGTCAAATTTTCTGAAAAAGTTCTCTCTGCCCCCACAGATTTCCGAATCCTATCGGGTTTTACCGGGCTGTGGTGTATCCCGCGAACTACATCAAAATACACCACTCCGCTTTTGCCGAAATGCGAGGTCAAAAAATCGCGCGTTTGCCGTTTTAAGTCACGTCCGTCAAAAATTCCCAACTTAAACATTTTCTCTGCGGTCACTTTACCTATGCCAAAAAACTTCTGGATGGGCAATTGTTCCAAAAATAACGATACTTCATCCGGATCAATGGTTTTCTGTCCGTTGGGCTTGTTGATGTCGCTGGCTATTTTAGCCACAAACTTGTTGATGGAAATACCCGCAGATGCCGTGAGTCCGGTTTTTTGAAATATTTTTTGGCGAATTTCCGTTGCCAACAAAGTAGCACTGGGATGTCCCTTTTTGTTTTGCGTTACATCTAAATAGGCTTCGTCCAAAGACAAAGGCTCAACCAGGTCTGTGTATTCATAAAAAATCTGCTGAATCTGACCCGAAATTTCTTTGTATCGATCGAAACGAGGCGACACAAAAATCAAATCAGGGCATTTTTGTTTGGCCAATCTGGATGACATCGCACTGCGTACACCAAACTTCCTGGCTTCATAGCTCGCTGCTGCAACCACACCCCTGTCACTGCCTCCGCCAACAGCAATAGGTTTACCACGAAGTTCCTCTCGGTCGCGCTGCTCAACGGATGCAAAAAAAGCATCCATATCTATATGTATAATCTTGCGTAATGGAATATCCAAAGTTTCTAAATTCTATCCGCAAGTTCAGAAAAAACGAGCTGTAAAAAAAGTCTAACCTAAAGATTTGACCACTTCTTTTTTAGCCTCCTTGCGACTGCCGTCAAATCCGTCCACACCACTTACTGTGGTGTATTTCATGACATACCTCTTGCCCGGATGTATGCGCTGGTAAGCGCTTTGACACATCAAGGTAGCCTCATGAAATCCGCAAAGTATCAGTTTGAGTTTGCCCGGATAGGTATTCACATCACCAATGGCATAAATGCCGGGGATGTTGGTTTGGTAATCGAGACTGTTGTTGACTTTGATGGCATTTTTTTCTATTTCCAAACCCCAATCTGCAATAGGCCCAAGCTTAGGCATCAACCCAAACAAAGGGATAAAGGCGTCGGTTTCTACCTTCAAGTTTCCTTGTTCTTGTTGTTGTATGGTCACCGCCTCTAATTTTTCTTCGCCTTCCAATCCTTGTACTTCTGCATCCGTGATCAATCTCAACTTTCCAAGTTTGGCCAGTTCTTCCACTTTTTCCACAGAATCCAAGGCGCCTCTAAACTCCTTTCTACGATGCACTAAGGTTACCTCCGTAGCCACATCAGTCAGAAAGATTGCCCAATCCAAGGCCGAATCACCGCCACCGGCCAAAACTACCCGTTTGCCTCTGTAGGCTTCCGGCTCCGGAATGGTGTAGGCAACTCCCTTGTCTTCGTATTGCTGTAGGTTGTCTATCGGGGGTTTACGAGGTTCAAATGAACCCAAACCTCCAGCTATAGCCACCACAGGAGCGTGGTGCTTTACACCCTTGTTTGTCGTCACTACAAAACTGCCATCTTCCAGTTTTTCTATAGTTTCTGCGCGCTGATTCAAACTAAAAGTAGGCTGAAAAGGCTTGATTTGTTCCATTAAATTTTTTACCAAATCTCCCGCCAAAACCTCCGGAAAGCCCGGTATGTCATAAATCGGTTTTTTCGGATAAATCTCCGAACACTGACCGCCCGGTTGTGGCAAAGCATCAATAATATGACATTTCAGCTTCAACAATCCGGCTTCAAAAACGGCAAAAAGTCCCGTAGGTCCGGCACCAATAATCAATATATCTGTCTTAATCATAACTTTTTTTGGTTAGTAATACTTCTGTGTGTTTATGCAATATTTTTATTTTCTCTTCAAAGTCACCTTCTATGGTTTTCCTAAACAGGTGAAGGCTTTCCAACAATTCGTCAACTTCCTCAGGCAGCGCATCTTCCATCAGCTCCCGAAATCTTTTTGCAAAGGTAGGTGATTTACCATTAGTCGAAATACCCAACTTCAAATTGCCTTTGGTCACGATGCCGCCCAAATAAAAATCGCACAAATCGGGGGTATCGGCCACATTCACCAAAATGCCTGCAGCTTTGGCATCTTTGTAGATTTGCGCGTTAACGTCCCGGTTATTCGTAGCCGCTATCACGATGTTTTTTTGCAGCAAATCCGCACCGTCATAGCGCTTTTCTATCATCTTTATCCGATAACTTTCCGCCAAGGCACGCACCACATCGCTAAATTTTTCAGACACCAAAGTAACGCGCGCATCCGGACTCGATTTTAACATAAACGACAATTTTTCATAGCCCACAAATCCACCACCCACAATTAGTACTTCCAACTGCGACAGTTTTAAAAACACCGGATACAACGTATTCTTATCCATAATTATTCTTTTAGGCGTGTCCCTTTTGGCAGCTTGCTCGGCAACCTACCAAAAGGGTCGGGCTTTCGGGCGTCGCTTTTTGTATCGCCATACGGACGATACAAAAGAGCTTCACAAGCCCTCAATCCCTCACGCAAACTTCATCATACAACCTATTTTTAATCCTGAAGACAGGTTTTCTTATAAAAAAATTTAAACACAAGTCGCCAACATTTGCCTCATTTCGGGGACTTTGTACAACCGCACCACTTCACCCACCACAATTACTGCGGGCGAACCCATAGAAGCGGCTTTTGCCTTTCCAACTATGTTTTGAATACTGCCCACCACAGATCGCTGTGCTTTGGTAGTTCCATTCTGAATCACCGCCACCGGCATATCTGATTTGCCGAGTCGCATAAAAAGTGAAGCAATTTCGGGAAGTTTGGAAGCGCCCATCAAAATGACTACGGTAGCCGAAGATTGGGCTGCCAACCGCAAATCATCGGTCAGTTCTCCATGCAAATTAGTAGCCGTTACCACCCAAAAACTACTGGAAAGCGTACGATGCGTTAGCGGAATTCCCGCACTCTGCGGAACCGACACTGCCGAAGAAATCCCCGGAATTACCGAAGTTTCTATACCGTGTTTTTCTGCAAAAAGCAACTCTTCGCTACCGCGTCCGAAAACAAACGGATCACCGCCTTTTAGGCGCACCACATGACCAAAATTTTGTGCAAAATCTACGAGTAACTGATTGATTTCGTCTTGGGTAAACGCCTTGAAATGCTTCCTTTTGCCCACAAAAATTTTCTGACAATCGGCGGGTGTGAGTTCCAACAGCGATTTGTCAATGAGTGCATCGTACAACACCACTTGTGCCGATTGCAAGGCGCGAATACCTTTGAGTGTCATTAATTCCGGATCGCCCGGACCGGCGCCCACGAGGGTGATTTTAGGCTGTGGCTTCATAGGCTTGGCTTTGTCTGAAGTTTTCTGCAGATTTTAAAAAGGTGTTAGCTTGTTGCAAATATTTTTCGGCAAATACGCTGTCGGGAGCGTTTTCTTTTATTTGATATACCAAATCTTCAAAGCGTGTACGAAGCGGTAGCTTCTTAGTTTCCACAAAATGTATGTCAAACAAGCTAATCACAGAGGCCTGGGAATTGGTCTCAACACCCTCTGCAAGCAACAAGGCCTTGGCGGCGTTTAGGAAAGTTGCATAACTAAAATAAATACTGTCTGCAAACTTACCCTTTTCAAAACAGGCTGTAGCAGCCTCAGCTTTTTCTTGACTTTCCAACAATAGGGTTGCAATCAAATCGATCACCACACCCGCACATTCGCCTACGCCTATGGCCTGCACATAAGCTTGGTCATGACCCCAATCTACAAAATCTTCGGGCTGTAGGTTGTCCGTTTCAGACAGCGGCTTGAGCAATTCGTAAAAATAATTTTTGCCCTGTCTGTCGTAATAAGAGATATAATCCTCATTTCCTCTTTGTTTGGCTTCGTAGTCGTCGAGCAACACCCGCAGTGCTTGCGGTCCTCTTTTGCTGGGAATTTTGATGACTTTATCCGAAAAACGACCTTCGCCATTTCCCAGTGTGCCACCTCCCAAAAGCACTTGCAATGCCGGTGCTACATTTTTTCCTTGGCGAATAGACATGCCTTGAAAACCAATCTGTGCCATATTGTGTTGCCCACACGCATTCATGCAGCCGCTTATTTTAATCAATAAATTCTTATGATTCAGGTATTGCGGATATTCTTCTGTTATCACTTGCTCAAGCACTTCGGCAATTCCGGTGCTGCTGGCTATGCCCAAGTTGCAAGTGTCCGTTCCCGGGCAAGCTGTAATGTCTGCCGTGGACTCATAGCCGGGGGCTGCCAATCCAATCTTTTCAAGCGTTTGGTAAAAGAAGGGTACAGCGGTCTCATCCACATGCCTGATCAATAAATTTTGCCGAAGCGTAAATCGCAATTCATCGGCAGCGTAGTTGTGTATCAAGTCTGCCAAGGCGCGTGCCTGACTTGTACTAAAATTACCCAACAAAACCCTGACGCCTACCGCCACCTTGCCTTTTTGTTTTTGCGGCAAAACATTGGTTTTTTTCCAATGTTCAAAGGCTTTGTCACCCGATATATCTATTTGTGGTGCAGTCTTTAAAGATTCTTTAACAAGGTTTTCGTCATCATCTATAGCAATCGGATATGCGGCATAGGGCAAGGCTTTCTTTTCTGCTTCAACCCATCGCAGAAATGTTTGCAGACCCGCCTCTTTCACCAAAAATTTCATACGGGCTTTCATGCGTTTGTTTCGCTCGCCATATCTGTCAAAAATTCGAATAACTGCTTCCGTAAATGGGATGATTTGGTCTGCATCTAAAAAGTCGTAAATCAAATCGGCATGTTTGGGTTGAGATCCCAATCCGCCACCGAGCAAAACCTTGAAACCCCTTTTTTCCACACCGTTGTCGGTTTTTAATTGTGGCATAAACCCGAGATCGTGCAGATAGGTCAGCGCGCTGTCTTTGTCTGAAGAGGAGAAAGCGATTTTAAACTTTCTACCCATTTCCTGGCAAATCGGATTGCGAAGCAAATATCTAAACATGGCATCCGCATAGGGCGTGACGTCAAAGGGCTCGTCAGGGTCTATGCCCGCCATATCTGAGGCTGTTATGTTTCGCACCGTATTGCCACAGGCCTCGCGAATCGTCACGTCGTCCTTGTCTAAATCTGTCCACAACTGTGGCGTGCGATCTATGCTGACGTAGTGAATTTGTATGTCCTGCCGTGTGGTGATGTGCAGTTTGCCTGTAGAATATTCATCGGACACCTCAGCAATTCGTTTAAGTTGGCTAGATGTAACCCGCCCAAAAGGCAATTTGATGCGAATCATTTGCACGCCTTCTTGTCTTTGACCATAAATGCCGCGGGCCAATCGAAGGCTGCGAAATTTTTCTTCAACAATTTTTCCTTCTTTGAAAAGCCTGATTTTTCTTTCCAGATCTATGATGTCTTGTTCGACTACGTTATTTTCGATTTCGGTTCTAAAACTTTGCATGGTATTTTGTTACATAATTAATCTAAAAGCCCAACACCCGAGGTGAAATGCGATTGGTTGTCGATGAGTATAAAAGCGCCGTTAAATTTATTTTCGGCATAGGCATCGTAAAAAATGGGTTTGCTCAACTTCAAACGAACTTGACCAATTTCATTCAAATTTAAATGTGTTTGATTTGTATCGGCTGCTGAAAAATCTGTTTTGTAAACCGACTCCAAAGCATCTACTTTGGCCATCACACGGTTGACACCGTGTTGCAGGGAGAACGTTTTTCCGACCTGTAGCGGTTGCACATCCATCCAGCAAACTTTTGCAGAAATTTGTTTTCCTTGTATGGGCAATTCAGCCGACTTTACCAGCATATCGCCTCGGCTGATATTGATTTCATCTTCTATAGAGAGCACAAAAGAACTGCCCGGATAGGCTGTTTCGAAAGTGTCTTTGTAAAAACGAATTTCTTTAATGCGAGACCGATTGAGCGAAGGCAAGACCGTAATTTCGTCTCCCACACTAAGTGGCGCACCGGTAAGTTTACCGGCAAAGCCTCTGAAATCGTGAAATTCATTGGTTTTGGGTCGTATCACATGTTGTACCGCAAAGCGTGCCTGTCTGTTGATGTCTGTCAAATCTACTTGTATGCTTTCGAGCAAATCAAGCACGGTATCACCTGTGTACCAAGGCATTTTATCGGATAGTGTAGCTACGTTATCACCGTGAAGCGCACTGATGGGTACATAGGTTATCTGCTGTTGAAAACCTGCCTTGTCAGCCAGAGCTTCAAACGCTTTTTTGATGTCCAGAAATCGCTGCTCGTCAAAACCGACCAAATCCATTTTGTTGACCACAACCATCAGGTTTTTGATGCGAAGGAGGTTATTGATATAAAAATGTCTAAAGGTCTGTTCAATCACGCCTTTACGGGCATCAATGAGGATGATAGAAACTTGTGCGTTGGAAGCGCCCGTCACCATATTGCGCGTAAACTCAACATGGCCGGGTGCATCGGCAATAATGAAGCGCCTTTTGGGTGTGGAAAAATAAATATGTGCCACATCTATGGTGATGCCTTGTTCGCGTTCGGCTACCAATCCGTCTGTGGCCAGAGAAAAATCGAGGTAGTCAAAACCTTTGCGCAGACTGCTTTCGCGTATAGCGTCTAGCTTGTCTGAAGGCAAAGAATTTGTGTCGTATAACAGCCGGCCGATGAGGGTGCTTTTTCCATCATCTACGCTGCCCGCTGTTGCTATTTTGAGTACTTGCATGGGTGTGTTTCTATACGTTATTGGTTATAAGTTATTGGTTATGTATTAAAAATTCATAATTCATAACTTCAACATTTAAATTTAGATTTCAAATTTTCTAACATCTTGTCATCTTGGGTCTTATTTCTAAAAATATCCTTCTTGTTTTCTCTTTTCCATGGCCGCTTCAGATCGTTTGTCATCAATTCTGGCACCGCGCTCAGAAATATTGGACAATTCTATTTCCCCAATGACTTCGTCTATGGTTTCGGCATTGGACAAAACTGCCGCGGTACAACTCATATCGCCCACTGTGCGGAAGCGAACCATGCGGTGGGTCACCTGCTCTTCATCGTCTTTGTAAACAAACGGGGAAGCTGACCAAATGAGGCCGTCTCTTTCAAAAACAGCGCGCTTGTGCGCAAAATAAATAGATGGTATTTCTAACTTTTCCGATTTGATATAATGCCACACATCCAACTCTGTCCAGTTGGAAATCGGAAAAACACGAATATTTTGTCCGTGGTCTATCATACCGTTGAGCATGTCGAAGAGTTCGGGTCTTTGGTTTTTTTCGTCCCATTGCCCAAAATCGTTTCGCACAGAAAAAATACGCTCTTTCGCACGTGCTTTTTCTTCATCTCTGCGTGCACCGCCAATACAGGCATCGAACTTAAACTCATCAATAGCATCGAGCAGGGTTTGTGTCTGCAGTCTGTTGCGGCTGGCATATCGTCCTTTTTCCTCGCTCACTTTGCCTTGTTTTATGGTATTTTCTACGTACCGCACAATCAGTTGCGCACCTGTTTCGGCTACCAGTTTGTCGCGAAAAGCAATGGTTTCGGGAAAATTATGGCCGGTATCTATGTGTAACAAGGGAAAAGGGATTTTTTCCGGATAAAATGCCTTTTGCGCCAGCCGAACCAAGGTAATGGAATCTTTCCCGCCTGAAAAAAGCAGGACAGGTTTGTCAAACTGCGCATACACTTCTCGAATGATATAAATGGCCTCGCTTTCGAGTAGGTTTTCTGTCAACGCTTGGGGTAAAACCTCTTCTAAAGTGGGTTGCGTATTGGCTATATATTCTTGCATGTTTCTGAAAATTTAAATACTGAGTTGTCTTTATTTATTAATTTTGCGTCAGGTGTATGCCACATTCTTTGTGGCTTTGTTCCCACCACCACCTACCCGACCTGGAATGCTCGCCGGGCTGAACGGCTCTGGTACAAGGTGCGCAACCAATACTCGGATAGCCTTGTTTGTGAAGCACGTTGGTAGGGACGTTGTGTTGCGCAATGTAGTTTTCCAAATCGGGGCGTGACCACTGCGTGAGTGGATTGTATTTGATGACGTCAAAAAAAGCGTCGTACGCAAACAAGGCGGTTTCTTTTCGAACATCGGACTGGTCGACCATGAGACCGGTCACCCAGATATCGGCGTCTTGCAAAGCCAACTGCAACGGTGCTACTTTACGGATGTAGCAACATTCTTTTCGGTTTGCTACACTATGGTAGAAACTGTTTGGACCTTTTTTATCTATTAGCTTTTCCACATCTTCTGCTTTTGGAAAATAGCTTTTGATTTCAGCTTGATACTTGTTTCGGGTTTCGTCAAAGAGCGCATAGGTCTGCTCAAAAAGTCTGCCCGTATCTAAGGTGAAAATTTTTACAGCTAAGTGGTTCCTGCATATAATGTCTGTCAACACTTGGTCTTCCTCGCCAAAAGAGGTTGAAAATTTGACCCGACCGGGAAATTGTTGCGTTAAAAACTGTAAGCTCATCTCTACAGAAAAACCCTGTGTGTTTTTTATTATATCTTCTATGGAATTTGTAGAGTTCAAAATATTTTAAATTAACAAGGCTTCTTTTTACAGAAGCCTTTGGTTTAGTTTATGATTAATGGGGTGTATTTAACAGCAACAACGAAGCACTTCGAATATATGCCGTGACAACATCATATAAATCGTACTGTGTATATTGCTTTTCATTTTGTATTTCAATTACGTGACAAAACTATAAAAACATTTTAGAGTGGGCACGCACACATCAAAAATTTCACAAAATTTTGAGTAAAAATTAGATTATCTATTATTCAAAATGAAAATCACTCATAATCATTTAGTTATAAATTGTATAAGCAAACCTTAACCTTAACAAACAGGCATCAATCTCTAGGCATTTCGTATGTAGCATTGTTAAAACTATACCTAGTTGATAGAGTTAGCCTATATTTGTCGTGCAAACGTAAAACCCTTTGGTAAAACCTGCCGGGTGTGATTTGAATTAGAACCAAAAAGCAATTAAACCGTCATGGATAGGATAAAAGTAAAACATATTTCTTTGGTTATTATCGCCTTAAAAGCTTCGTTGATTTGTTTGGCGTTGTGGTGGTATTTTCCCAACCTAGAGCATTTTGATTTTTCACTCGACGCCACTTTCTTCTGGTTTGTTTTGGCCGGTTTTCTGGCGCAACTTATTGATGGTGCCTTGGGCATGGCTTATGGCGTTACTTCCAATTCTATCTTGTTGGGTTTTGGACTTTCACCAAAACTGGCTTCGGCAGCAGTCCACACAGCCGAAATTTTCACGACTGGCGTTTCCGGGTTGTCGCACATGCGCATCGGAAATTTTGACAAGTATTTGTTTATAAAACTTTTGATTCCAGGTGTGGTGGGTGCTGTAACGGGTGCGTTTCTGTTAGGATCTATTGTAGATGGTCATCTTTTAAAACCTTATATCAGTTTGTATCTTATGATATTGGGTGTGATTATTTTAGTTAAATCTTTCAAGAAAAAAAACGACGCCAAACCCAGCCTCAAAAACGCGTCATGGTTCGCCCTTTTTGGCGGATTTTTAGACGCCATTGGCGGCGGCGGGTGGGGACCCATAGTGAGTTCCAATCTGATTAGAAAAGGAAATACGCCCAATATCATCATAGGAACGGTGAATACCGTCGAATTTTTTGTGACTTTTTTCAGTGCCGGGGTTTTGATTTATTTCACAGGTATTCAGAGTTGGCAAATCATCCTGGGACTTGTTGTAGGGGGCACTTTAGCAGCTCCTTTGGGTGCTAGAATTACTAAAATGATTAAGCCCAAAACACTGATGAAGGTAGTGGGCGTTTTAATTGTGCTTATCTCCTTGTACAATCTCAGCAGAAACTGGTATTAGAGCATTAAAAGGTTTCTTCAAAAATATTATCTTCTAAAGCATTGTTTTTGAGAAGCAGCCAATGGTTTTTGAGGGCTTGCTGCATACTGAGTTGCTTGTAAGGCAAAGCTGATTCGCGTGCAAAAGCTTCAATAACCCGAGTCGCTTGTGGCATATGTACATAGCTTAGGTTGGGAAAAAGATGGTGGGCTGCATGATAGTTGAAATGCCCCATAAAAAAACCTGTAAACCAATTACTTAAAGAAATGTCGCTGGTGGTTTTGAGTTGATGCGAAAGCCAAGTTTCGTTTAACCGGGCACTATCGTCAATCTCCGGAAATTCATTCTGTACGGCTGCATGGGGTGGTAACAAGACGCCAAAGGCAAAAACAGAAGCGGTAAAATTTAACAATAGAAACCCCATAATCACACCCACAACCGGTACATGGAACCATAAAACAGGTACAAAAAACATATAAAAAAACAGTAGTGTCCGATAAAAGAATTTAAAAGCGGGATTTCCTTAACTGGATTTCCCGCTTATTTTATATCTTGGTTTTT
>JAVVDW010000035.1:0-10348 GCA_032251335.1 Flavobacteriaceae bacterium
GTTTGCCATGATGACGGTTCCTTCTCCAATGGCCGATTTTGATGAAACAACAGCTGTAGGATGCGCAATATTTATATAATTTAAATGATATTTTTCACTTATTTTTTTTCGATTGAGATTGTTACCCACAGAAATCAGAAATGGTTCGGTAGTTTTTTTTGGGAGTAACTTTGAGTGCAACACGGGTATGTTCCAAAGCTTGTTTTCTATGGGCATATCGTCATAAATAGCTTTGGGTAGCATATTGTGTAGCGACAAAATATCCATAATCACTTTGCAATGTCCGCTTGCCCCGAATAAAAATACGCTATTTTCCATCAAACGGTTCTATGGTTGCCGCGTTTACCGCGTTGATCCCTTCTCTTTTAAACACTTTTACAAAGGTCTTAAAAAGAATTTTTAAATCTACTAAAAAATTTAGATGGTCCACATACCAAACGTCGTATTCAAATTTTTGTTGCCAACTGATGGCGTTTCTGCCGTTTACCTGTGCCCAACCGGTGATGCCGGGTTTTACTTCGTGGCGGCGGCGTTGAAATTCGTCGTATAAATGTAAATAATCCGGTAGCAAGGGCCGCGGGCCTACCAGGCTCATGTCGCCTTTGAGCACGTTGAACAATTGTGGGATTTCGTCGAGAGAGGTTTTGCGCACAAATTTCCCAATCCGCGTCAGGCGTTCGGCATCGGGCAGTAAATTTCCATCCTTGTCCCGGCGGTCGTTCATGGTTTTAAACTTGACAATGGTAAAAATACGCCCATTTTTGCCCGGTCGTTTCTGAAAGAAAAAGGGTTTGCCACTGTTGGCGATGCACAAACCCAGCCAAATCAACACAAAAAGCGGACTGAGCAATGTCAATCCAATGAGTGCGGCCAAAAAATCAGCAAGGGGTTTCAGTAATTGTGCGTACATAGTTTTTTGGGTAGAGGAGGCAAAAATACGAATATTACAGCCTATGCAGCTTCTATTTCCAACAATTGCACACTCGATTTGATGCGTTCGCAAACAAGCTGCATCATCCGTTTGTTGAGCGCGGAAGAATTTTTGATATAGGTTTCGTATTCTGCAACGGTAAACATGCCCATCACCATGCCTTTGAGTGCGTTTCGGAATTTTATATCGCGCTGTATGGCATTGTCTATGTAGTTGAGTTTTTTGGTGGGCGTCAGGCTGTAAAAAACGTTTTTGTGCTTTTGCGCATAGTTGCGAAAGGCAGCCACCAACAACTCGTGTTGCAGCTTAATCACAGGTCTGAGGGTCTCATTTTGAAAGCGTTCGTCCGGGCAGGTGTTTTCAAAAACGCCGGCAGATGGAATATGCGGACGAATGGTAAGCAAATAACTGTCGCGAGTTTCCATGAGTTTTTTTTAAAAGTACAACTTTGAAAAAAGCGCACGAAATTGGAATCTAAATCTTTTAAACAGTTTTTCAACAATTTTAAGCGTTCTTAAAATCTTTGCCCGAAGGAAGCTCGAATAGGTCCAGGTCAAAAAAGGACACGGCAGCAATCAGGTGGTCAAAGATGTCGGCCATGATGTGTTCGTAGTTTTCCCAACGCTTGTCGCGGCTAAAGGCGTATATTTCAATCGGGATGCCTTGGGTGGTGGGTTGCAGGTGCCTTGTCATGATCATCATGTCTTTGTTGATGGCCGGATGTGCACCGATATACTGGTCTATATATTTGCGAAACAGCCCCAAATTAGTCAAGTTTCGACCGTTAATCAGCAGCGATTTGTCGATATTGTTTTGTTGGTTGTGTTTGTCTATATCTCTTTGTCTGTGTTGAATGTATTCTGATAGAAATTGAATTTCAGCAAATTTTTCTATTTCGTTTTGGGCAACAAACCGCACCGAATTTACCTTAATAAAAAGTGATCTTTTGATGCGCCTTCCTCCTGAAACTTGCATGCCGCGCCAGTTTTTAAAGGAATCTGAGATGAGATAATAGGTAGGAATGGTGGTGATGGTATTGTCAAAATTCCGCACCTTGACGGTTACCAAGTTGATTTCGGTTACATCGCCGTCTGCGCCGTATTTTTCCATCGTAATCCAGTCGCCAATCCGCACAATGTCGTTGACGCTCACCTGAATACTCGCCACAAACCCGAGAATAGTGTCTTTAAAAATCAGCAACAAGATGGCAGACGCTGCACCAAAAGCACCCAGAAAAGACCAAACCGATTTTCCGGTGATGATGGAGAAAATGATGAGTATGCCAATCATCCAGGCAAATATCATAAACACCTGTATGTAACTATCAATGGGTTTGTCTCTAAAACTTTCCCGTGTTTTCATATAATCTTTGATGGTGCGAAGCACGCTTCTCACAATCCAAAGCGACAACATCACAAAATAAATGGCTACAATTTCATCAACTACTGTGGCTATTTTCGGAAAATCTCTCAAAACCAGCGGCAAAATCGGAATAATCACAGCTAGTGGTACCAAATGTGCGAGCAGTCTCGGCGTGCGGTTTCTCACCAAAAAATCGTCGAAGTGGGTTTTCGATTTTCGCGCCAAGCGCACAAAAAAACCGATGATCAGCTTTCGGGTGAAAAAGTGAAAGAGCTTTGCAATAATCGCTAGGGCGGTGAGGTTGATGAGCAGATTGACATATGCCGCCATTTCGGTTTCCATGCCTTGGCGCACCAACAAATCGTTTGCCCAATACAAGATTTTTTCTATCAAAACGCAAAAATTTTATACAAAAATAGTCATTTGTAAAGAGTTAATACATTTTTAACCGAACTCTTGTGAGGGATTTGTATTTTTATAAAAAATTAGATTTTAAAAAAACAAAATCACAGATGACAACCTATCGTTTAATATTGATACTTTTACTTATGAACAGTTGCCAAAATCATCCTGTTTTTGATTTGCAAGGCCACCGTGGTGCGCGGGGATTGCTGCCGGAAAATACTTGGCCGGCTTTCGAAAAAGCACTTTCTTTGGGTGTGACTACATTAGAAATGGACGTGGTCATTACCAAAGACCACTTGGTGGTAGTTTCGCATGAACCTTGGTTTAATCCTGCCATTTGCTTATCGCCCGATGGCAAAAAACTGCCTGATACCGACACCGCCAAAGTATTGTTGTATGCACTCAATTACGATGAGATTGCAACCTACGATTGTGGCAGTTTGGGCAATCCGCGTTTTCCGGAGCAAGAGGCCATGAAGGTGCACAAACCGCTTTTGTCTGATGTTATTTCAAAGGCAGAAGCTTACACCAAGACGCATGGGCGGGACGCGGTGGCCTACAACATAGAGATTAAAAGCACCGTTGAAGGCGACGGCACAGAGCATCCGGATGTGGCCATTTTTTCGGATCTTGTTTACGAGCAGATCAAATCGCTTCCCAGGGAGCGGCTTACCATCCAAAGTTTTGATTTTCGGGTGTTGCGCTATTTTCATCAAAAATATCCGGACGTCCGATTGGCTGCTTTGGTGGAAGAAAGTGGAACGTCGCGTGAACGTATTGCCGAATTGGGTTTTACCCCTGCTATTTACAGCCCGGAGCACGTGTTGCTCATTCCTGAAGAAATAGCCTATTTGCACGATCTAAACATAAAAGTGATTCCGTGGACTGTCAACGAAGTAGCCGATATGAAGCAATTGCTGGATTGGGGCGTTGACGGACTCATCACGGATTACCCGAACAGGGCTGTGCAACTGCTAAAAAAACAGTAAATCATGCCACACCCATAAGGCAGGTAAAAATAAATTTTTTAAAAGAAGTTGTAAAGCAGTTGCGATTACTTCAACACGCCGTTGATGAGTTCTTCAACTTTGGCTGTTTCTTCGGCGGCGAGTTCCGGATCTATCAGGATTCGTCCACTGTGTTCGTCTGTGATGATTTTTTTGCGCGAAGCAATTTCCATCTGTACTTGTGGTGGGATGGTAAAATAAGATCCGCCGGAAGCACCCCTGTCTATGGAAACAATAGCCAGGCCGTTTCGCACGTTGGTTCGGATGCGCTTGTAAGCCATAAGCAATCTGTCTTCGATAACTTCTTCAAATTTTGCAGACAGGTTTTTAAGCGCTTCTTCTTCTTTTTCCGTGTCGGCCATGATGGCATCTAGTTCGCTTTTCTTGTGGTGTAGATGTTGGCTGCGGGCTTCTAATGTTTCACTCAATTCTGCAATTTGTTCTTTTTTAAGCACAGATTGCGCATTGTATTCGCGGATGTGTTTTTCAGCCAGTTGAATTTCAAGTTCTTGATATTCAATTTCTTTAGTGATAGAATTGAATTCCCTGTTGTTGCGAACATTTTTTTGTTGTTCGTTGTATTTTTTGATGAGTACTTTGGCGTCTTCTATAAGGTTTTTACGCGCTTTGATGTTGTGTTCCAAGCTCTCAAGATCGGTATTCAACTTATGGAGTCGGACATTTAAACCGGCAATTTCATCTTCTAAATCTTCTACTTCGAGTGGTAATTCACCTCGCATTCTGCGGATTTCATCAACTTTTGAATCAACGAGTTGCAAATCGAATAGGGCTCTTAGTTTTTCTTCTACCGTAACTTCCGTTTTTGTTGCCATGTTTATGCGTACTTGATGGGATTTGTATTAATTTCTGATAACTCAATCTTAACAGCCGAAAAGGCAGGTGCAAAATTAGTAAATTTTTTGACAAGAAAATCACGTATTAAAAATTTTGTAAACTGTTCACTTTCATAGTGTCCCACGTCTAAGAGCAAAATTTTACCGTCTGCTTCAAAGAAATTATGATATTTTAAGTCACCGGTAATGAGTGCATCTGCGCCTGCTGCAATGGCATTTTTGATAGCAAAAGCACCTGAACCGGCCAGCACCGCCACCGTTTTAATTTCATATTGTAAATACCCGCTATGCCTTACCACAGCCAGTTGTAGTAGGTCTTTTGCATATTTGACAAAATCGATTTGGGAAAGAGGCGTTGCCAAAGTGCCCAGCATGCCCATCCCGTTGTCTTGATTCATATTGTGCGTTTGATACAGCTCGTAAGCCACTTCTTCGTAGGGGTGGGCATCGGTTAAACTTTTCAGTATTTTTTGCTTGTGGTGTTTGTGAAAAACCACACCAATTTGCACTTCTTTTTCTGTGTGTATTTTTCCTTTTTCGCCAATAAAAGGATCTGTGTTTTCTCCGGCTCTGAAAGTACCTTCGCCACCTATAGAAAAGCTGCATTGGTCATAATTGCCTATGCTACCGGCACCTGCTTCAAAAAGGCTTTGGCGTACATTTTCTGCATGCGATTCGGGTACATAGGTGATGAGTTTGAAAATGTTTTCGGTAGTTGGGATTAAAATTTTTGGATTTTGCAGTTTTAAAGCCTTCGCCAAACCGAAGTTTGTACCGTCTAATTGGTTGTCCAATGCGGTGTGAAGTGCATAAATACCGATGTCATTTTTGATGGCTTTCACCACCGCTCGCGTCACGTAGTCTGTACCGCTTGTTTTTTTGAGACCTGAAAAAATGATGGGGTGGTAGGCAACCACGAGGTTACAATTTTTTTGGATGGCTTCGTCTATGACGTTTTCGGGGGAGTCGTGCGCAATGAGCACACCTGTGAGTTCGGTTTGAAGATTGCCTACCAGAAGGCCGGTGTTGTCAAAGGATTCGGCAGTGGTCGGAGGTGCCCAAGCATAGAGCAAATCGACTAAGTTTTTTACAAGAATCGACATAAAAAATTGTTTAAGCGAAACTATAAAATTTAGATTAAAAGAAGCGCATTTGCACAGAGAATTCGATTGTATGGTTAAATCGCTTATTTTCGTAGCATGCAATTTTTAAGAAAATTTCTTTTGCCATTTTCGCTGTTGTACGGCTTTGCCACGCTTTTGCGCAACAAACTATTTGACTGGAATGTATTGCCTTCGGTTGCTTTTGAAAAGACTTTGGTGGTGGTTGGCAACCTCAACACGGGCGGCACCGGCAAAACGCCTATGACGGAGTTTTTGGTGGAAAACCTTCAAAAAGATAGGAAAATTGCTGTATTGAGTCGGGGTTATGGCAGGCAAACCAAGGGTTTTGTGTTGGCAGATCGGCACTCAGACGCGTCTTCATTGGGTGATGAACCTTTTCAGATACATCAAAAGTTTCCGGAAATTGTGGTGGCCGTAGATGCAGACAGGCGCCAAGGTGTGCGGCATATTTTGTCGCGCTATCCGGATGTGGACACCATTTTGTTGGACGATGCTTTTCAACACAGATATGTACAACCGAAGATGTCTATTCTACTTACATCTTATGGCGATTTATATGTTGACGATTGCTTGTTGCCGGCCGGAAACCTCCGGGAGTCGGGTAGGGGAGCTGCGCGGGCCGATGTGATTGTGGTAACCAAGTGT
Source organism: Flavobacteriaceae bacterium (assembly GCA_032251335.1). Lineage (GTDB taxonomy): Bacteria > Bacteroidota > Bacteroidia > Flavobacteriales > Flavobacteriaceae > UM-FILTER-40-17. The sequence goes on from JAVVDW010000035.1 coordinate 6,329, forward strand.
CCGCCGCAGTTATCTGAGGCGGAAAAGTCAGGTATTGCAAAAAAAATAGCACTGCTTCCCCATCAAAAACTCTTTTTCAGTACCATCACTTATGCCAACTTCGCCCGCAATCATCAGGCCGAAGTTTTGCTCTCATCGTTCCTTGGAAAACAGGTATGTTTGGTTACGGGAATCGCCAATCCGAAACCTTTAGTTACGTATTTAAAAAGTCAAAATATTGATTTTGAACACTTAAAATTTCCGGATCATCATCGGTTTGGCGAAGATGATATGGCACTGCTCAATCAAAAAGCCTGTATTTTAACCACGGAGAAAGATTTTGTTCGTCTTGATAAAAAGCTACAAACCGCATGTTATTATTTGCCGATTTCGGTTTCATTTTTAGATGATGAGACTGCGTTTATACGAGAAATTTTAAACAAAATTTTAGTTTGATTAAATCCGTTGGTTATTCCTAATTTTTTTGTCAAGGTTCTGTAGAAGCGTTTTAGGCGTAGTCTTTGGTCGGGAAGGATGCTGAAATAAATTTAGCATGACAGTAAGGATAATTCAGCATGACAGTAAGGATAATTTCTCATGACAGTAAGGATGATTTCTCACGACAGTATAGATAACTTTGCAAGACAGTATGATGGATTCTGCAAGGCAGATTCAGCGGCTTCGGCGTGATTGGTTGTAGGGTATTCACGAACTCATTGTTTGAAAACATCAAAGTTTGTTTGGGACAGTATTGATCTTTAACATAAGTTCTGCATAAGAAAAACGCAATTATGATCAAGATTATTTGCGTTTTTTGTAAATTCGTCATGCGATAGTTTAAGGTGAAAAGCACAGCCGGATTAAAATGCGACAAAAACTTTAACCGATAATATGTGTATTTTGAGTTATGCAACAGTTGTAGCAAATACTGAAAAAAAATCCGTTTTCAAAATAAAAATATTGCTAAAAAGTAAATAATAATTTACCTTTGAATTGAATTCGAGATGAGAAACTAAATGAAATGTTCCAAACTTTATAAAATTTTGATTAAAGACGGTTGGTATCCAGTTTCTCAAAAAGGGTCACACGTAAAAATGCATCACGAAACAAAAAAAGGAATAATCATATTTCCTAATCACCGTAGCCAAGAAATGGGTAAAGGACTGGAAAATAAAATATTAAAAGACGCTGGAATTAAATTATAATATTATGGCAAAAAAGAAAATCATATTGACTGTTGAGAAAACTGACACCGGTTTTTCGGCATATGCAGTAGATTATCCGATTTTTACAACTGGTAAATCTATCCCTGAATTGATAAATAGCGCGAATGAAGCGACTGAATTTTACTTTGAAGATGAAAATGTAAAAGTAAATCCGAATGATATTCGATTTGAAATTGACTTCAAACAGTTCTTCAAATATTATAAAGTAATTAATGCAAAATTCCTTGCTCAGAAAATTGGAATGAACGCTTCTTTGCTTTCTCAATATGTTTCCGGGACTAAAAAGCCATCACCTAAACAAACTGAGAAAATACTTAATGGAATTCACCAAATTGGACAAGAATTATCTGGAATTAATTTACTACAAACCGCATAGCAGAACGTGGAAGTGTAAGCTACCCCAGTTTAGAACGCTTAGTTTATCCAAATATAAAGTTTATGGCGGAATAAGTGCTGAATCAAAAGTTTTTGTATTTTTATAAACGTAATACCTAATCCGAAAAATTTGCGCTTGTTTGTCCGCTACAAACCATATGCGCGAATCGTCGTCAATTCTGCGGCACGCGGACTGGTAGTTTAACAAAATGAATATCATAATATGGCTATAACACTAAGGAAATTAAAACATCGGGATGCAGATCGGATTGGCATTTACTTTGCTTATGACGCGGATTTAATATCGCAGATGAAGGAATTGAATGCTACTTTTAGCCGTACGCACAGGTGTTGGTATTTGGATTATAACAAGCAGTGTTATGATTTGTTGCTTAAAAATTTTCCGGATGCAGTTGTAGCGATTGAAAATATTGATGGAATTTTATCTAGGGATCAGGTGGCCGGCCAAAATGGCCGAGAAAATCCACCCATAATCGCAAAAAGCGATGCATTTCAGTCAGGTGCCGTGGTGCACAACCCTGAACATAAAGTTAAAACAGACTTGACCGTATCTCAGATGAAATTGCGCCGGTTGCCCAACATTGGTAAATATTGGGTATTTAAGATGCATTACGTGCAGACCATCAGCAAGCAGTTGTTGGCTGTGAAGGGTGTATTTTGGAATTCAAACTACAAGGTTTATATGGCTTTACGTCATCCGGAAGTGAGGTCGAAAGTGGAGGCCATATTGGGTGTTGTTTCTTTTTTTGGTGATGATTATTTGTTTAAAGATGTTCGGTTTAGCAAGCTTTTTATCCGTGTGCTTCCTCATTTTGACGATGTAAAATGGATGCGGGTTTATGTGCCTCAGCAGGTGGTTTTGATTGAAAAAATAAAGCGATTCAGCATGGCTCGCTACAGCAAGCTTCACGATTGTTACCTGCTACCGGCTGCTCCGGCTGTTTATGAAGCCGTTGAGATGCAGTTTGAACCTCACGGAGTGAAAACGATCAGCGAATTGCCGGCAAATTATTTAGACAAGAGAAATTTGCCCAACAGGAAGCAGCTCGATTTGAGCAAGACCAAAGCACTTCTTTTTGAACAAGTTCCGGAACATGCACATGAGTATGTCACTGATTTTGTCAATCACATTTTGGCATTGAATTACAGTGAGGCGACCTTGCGCAATTACGGTAGTGCGTTTATCCGTTTTTTGCGGGATCACCACTACGCGGATCCTTCTCAAATAGGGCCGAAACAAGTTGTTGCGCACTTGGCATCACTTATGGAACGCGGTTTGTCGGCTTCGGCCGGGCATTCGATGGTGAATGCCTTAACTTTTTACTATCAGCAAGTGTTGGGGCAGGCAGATGTAAGTTTTAAACTTCCGAGGCCCAAGCGGGAGAAGAAATTGCCGACGGTATTGACTTTGGAAGAGTGTTTGCGCATTTTTCAGGTGGTTGATAATCCGAAGCATAAATTGTTGTTGTTGCTTGGTTATGGTGCTGGACTTCGCGTGGGTGAATTGGTGGTTTTGGAGTGGCGCGATATTTTGTTTGAAGAGCACAAGATACACATTAAGAATGCTAAGGGGAAGAAAGACCGGATGGTGATGTTGCCTCAGAGTATAGTATCGTTTTTGGCGTATTACAAAACGATATACAAGCCTAACAGGTATGTGTTTGAGGGGCAATTTGCGGGCGAGCCTTACAGTACGACGAGTGTACAGTCGATTATGCGCAAAGCGGTTCAGAAATCGGGACTGTCAAAGAAAGCGTCTGTACACACTTTGCGTCATAGTTTTGCCACGCATTTGTTGGAACAGGGCACAGATGTGCGTTACATTCAAAAATTATTGGGACACAGCAGCATACAAACTACGATGACCTATACGCATTTGACCAAGCAGGCCATCAACAAGATTGTGAGTCCGTTGGATGTGTTAGCGAACCATCAACTTTTGAGAAAAAATGAAGAGGACCCTGAGAAGGAATAAAAAATGTTATATATATTTGGTGATATTTACAAGTTGGTGCTCATATAAATTGATTTTCGGTTAAAAAGAATGATCTGATTTTTAATGGAAAATTTCACTCGAAAAACTGACCTCGATTGAATGAAAAACCGACCGATTTTCCACTCGGAACGAATTACCGATTTGAGGATTTTAGGTAAACGGAAAACGGAATTTACGCGCGGAACGAAAAAACGAAACGCTAAATTTTACGAGTTAAATTGGATTTTAAGTGAGTGACAAACCGAAAATTCGAGCCGAGAAAAAACTAAACGGAACGAAATTAGCCGGATTGAAAAAACCTGACTAAAATCGAAAACCGGAACTGAATTTTAAAACGAAAAAAATACGAGCACCAACACTGTGTATAGCTCATTGCGGGGCAAGTGAATAACTCGAAAGTTTGCGATTTTTTGCTAACTTTAC
>JAVVDW010000036.1:0-8497 GCA_032251335.1 Flavobacteriaceae bacterium
AACCAAGATATAAAATAAGCGGGAAATCCAGTTAAGGAAATCCCGCTTTTAAATTCTTTTATCGGACACTACTGAAACAAATCAAAACCCATAGCATTGCTTGCAGTAGGCTTGCTTTGGGCGGGCTTGTCATCAGCTCAGGAATCTGTCAACGCCTCCGGTGGTGATGCAACAGGTAGCGGAGGCGATGTGGCCTATAGTGTGGGGCAAATGGTTTTCACCACCAATACAGGAAGCACAGGTAGCGTGGAACAAGGCGTTCAACATGCTTTCAAAACCTTCACACTCGGCGTTGCAGAAGCAACGCTCAACATTTCAATAGCCGCATTCCCCAATCCTACAGCAGATTATTTAACCCTGCATATAAGCCGTTACAACAACGAAATGTTTACCTATCAGCTTTACGATATGCTTGGGAAACAGTTGCGCAACGAACAAATAAAGACCCAGCAAACGCAAATTAATATGAGTAGCTTGCCGTCTGCCATCTATTTTATTCTCGTGATCAATGAAGAAAATAGGTTAGTCCACACGTACAAAATCATTAAAAAATAATGGAGCCGTGTTTTTATCAATAAAATTCCCCGGCGTGCTGCGTCTGAATCCGAAAAACCTGTCATCGCGAACGGAAACCTATTATTCCGAATGCAAATCTTTCATTCTGAAATGGTTTCAGAAAAGAAATGATTAGAATATCAAAATTCAACCCGATAAATCACAACTTACACATTCTAAATCAAAAAATCATGAAGAAAATTATCCTTACGTTAGCAAATTTGCTAATCATCACGTCTGTTTTCGCGCAAGCGCCCGAAAAAGTGAGTTATCAAGCCGTTATTCGCGACGGGAGCAACAATTTGATAGTCTCTACTCCGATTGGTATGCAAATCAGTATTCTGCAAGGATCATCAAGCGGAACAGCCGTTTATGTAGAAACTCATACGCCCACGACAAATGTCAATGGTTTAGTAAGTATAGAAATAGGTGCAGGGGCTGTAATTTCAGGAACATTTGCAACCATAGACTGGTCAAATGGCCCTTATTTCATAAAAACTGAAACTGACCCAACTGGTGGTACAACTTTCAGCATTACAGGCACAAGCCAGTTATTGAGTGTGCCTTACGCGTTGCACGCAAAAACTGCTGGAACCTTAGCATTTGCTGAATTTTACGCACTGATGCCAGGTGATAATGCAGCCACAGTTGCAGCGGGTACAGCGGTCGATTTTCCCCAGAATGGACCATCAAGTGGTGCTATTACGCGCTTAACCTCAAACCAGTTTATATTAGCTGACATAGGTACCTATATGGTTAGCTGGCAGGTGAGTATTAGTGAAGCGGGTCAACTTGTTTTAGCACTTAATGACGTAGAAATTCCTCACACAGTAGTTGGACGAGCTACGGGTACAACTCAAATTATAGGTAATAGTTTAATTACCACGACAACTATAAACAGTGATCTAAGTGTAAGAAATCCATCCGGAAATCCAGTGGCTCTTACCGTAACTCCTGTCGCAGGCGGTACACAATCTGTTTCTGCTTCGTTGGTGATAAGACGCATACAATAGAGGATAATGGTGTAGGCGTTTAGATTGCAAAAAATTATATTGCCAGACGGCAAAAGTTGAAATATTTAGCGGTGTGTATTTTATAAAACTCAATATAGCATCAAAGGTTTTTTAAAGATGACAATGACTGTTTAGCATATCTATCATCACTTAAATGGGAAGATGGATATAAATGTAAGAAATCTGGCAATAATAAATTTTACATATCAAGGATACTGTTTTTGAATACAGCCGGAATCTGGCTTAGAATCAGGTTCTAATTTTGGGCGGCTCATCCCTTATGATTGCATATCCAAATAGCAAATGTGAATTTTTAGAAGATTCTTTTTCTTCTCGCTAAGTGTTGAACGTATTGCAAATGTGTGAACGGGAAAACTCTTCGTCCTATTAGTGGTGCACTTAAATCTTAATCGTCCATTCCTAGTCAAGGTTATGCAATCCTCATGTAACACATTGTTTCTAATCACTTTTCGTGGGATTAGTCACACCTCTACACCAAAATAAGTGTGAATAATGCAACTCTTTTTAAGGAATGTGTAACACTTTTTTTGTCAATGAGATACATCTTTGTCAGATATATTTAATTCACCAATAATCACTTTAATAATGAAAACAAAAAAACTATTATTGACAACCTTCGCCATCTTGTTGGTTGTTTTGATAAAAGGCTGTCAGGACGATGATTTCACCGAAATCACCGGTCAAGAACCCGTTGTACAATCTACAGAGCCTGTTGACTTGGCGACAGATGTGCCCCTCAATCAAGTGGTTACGCTGACCTTCAGCAAAAAAATGAACCCAATAGCAATCGGCACAGCAGCTTTTAGTGTAATGGGACAAAACACTATGGGAGGCAATCCTATAGAAGTTTTTGGAACCAGGACATATGACGACTCATCCAATACGATGAGCTTCGTGCCTACCAATCCACTTAATTTTAACAACATTTATACCGCTACACTCTTAGCGTTGCCCAAGGTAAAAGACGTAGTCGGTAATTTTATTCAGCAAGATTTTGTGTGGACGTTTAGCACGGCTACAGTTGCCGCACCTATGGTAATCTCAACAGATCCGTTAGACAATGCGACAGGTGTGCTAATTGACAAAACCGTAACGGCAACCTTTAGCGAACCCATGGATCCGGTAACCATCACAGATGTTACCTTTACATTGGAAGACGGAACGACTCCTATTACAGGCGTAGTGACCTATTCAGGCTCCACCGCCTCGTTTAACCCTTCTTCAGATTTGTTGTCAGGTAAAACTTATACAGCGACCATCACAACTGGAGCTAAGAACCCACAAGGCACTGCCATAGCAACCGACCATGTGTGGACTTTTAGTACAGATGCTCCCGCAGGTCCCGCATTTGTGGATCTTAAGTCAGCCGGTCGATTTGGTATATTGGCAGGTGTAGGTGTGAGTAATAATGCAGGCTTCAGTGAAATTCGCAACATGGATGTTGGCATAAGCCCGGGTGTTCGGTCTTCCGTGACCGGGTTTCCACCGGCCATAGTCGTGAATGGAGCCATTTTCGCTTCCGATGACAGTGCTGCTGTTGCAGCCATGTTAATTCAGGCAAAACAAGATTTGACAGATGCCTATCTATTCGCCGAAGGAGCAACCGCTCCGGCACCGGCTACTGTGGCCGGCGATCAAGGTGGATTGACATTGGCCCCCGGAATTTATAAATCAACCTCCACACTGTTGATACAATCAGGCGATTTGACACTTGATGCACAAGGTGATGCAAATGCGGTTTGGATTTTCCAAATTGCAGCAGACTTCACAACCGTAGGGGGCGCAGGCGGTAGCGTCATCCTTATTGGAGGTGCGCAAGCCAAAAACATCTTTTGGCAAGTGGGCAGTTCGGCTACCATCGGCGACGGAACCATATTTCAAGGAAATGTTTTGGCACTAACTTCTATCACCATGAATTCAGGCGCTACGGCAGTCGGCAGAATGCTAGCCAGAAACGGTTCGGTTGTTATGACCAATGCAAACATCATTGAAAAACCATAATAAAAATTTAAAACCGATATGACTGGTTCGCCTTAGGCTAACCCCTAGGGCGAATTAATCATCAAAGGCAAAATAATTTAATTAAACAATAAATTTATAACGGATGAAAACTAAAAATAATTTTAAAGGTGAATCATGTTCGGCGTGGTCAACATCTAACCGAATTTTCAAGACGGTTCTTGTCATAGCCGTTCTTTTGTCGGGAATCCAGATGACGGCCCAGGCGCAGGATGAGGTTCAATTTACAAAACCATCATGGTGGTTTGGCGCAGCAGCCGGAGCGAACTTCAACTTTTACAGAGGTTCTACACAGACACTGAACAGGGCGGTTGTCTTACCGGTTGTATTTCACGATGGTGACGGTGTGGGCGTTTTTGCCGCAGGTGTGTTGGAATATCACCGCCCAAATACCATGCTGGGTTTTATGTTGATGGCCGGTTACGACAGTCGTGAAGGTTCCTTTGACCAAGAGATAGGCGATTGCGGTTGTGTATTAGATTTGTATGCCAACTTGGCCTATTTTACCGTCGAACCCAGCATCCGCTTTGCGCCTTTCAAATCTAATTTGTATTTGTATGGCGGCCCTAGGTTTGCTTTCAATGTTTCCAATAAATTTATCTTTGAGCAAGATCAATTTCCGGACAGCAATGTGAGCGTTGATTTTGGCGATGTAGATTATGATGTTATTTCGATGCAAGTTGGCTTAGGCTATGACATTCCGTTATCTTCACAAAAGCGTCATACACAATTTGTTTTTTCTCCATTTGTGTCTTTCCAACCTTACTTTGGGCAAGACCCGCGAACCGTAGAAACCTGGAATGTAACGACACTTAGAGTTGGTGCTGCCCTCAAGTTTGGACGGGGACGAAGAGTTGAGTTGCCAAAAGAAGAAGTTGTGGTTTTAATTCCCGAACCTATAGTTAAATTTACCGTAAACGCCCCTAAAAATATTCCCGCAAAAAGAAGAGTTAGGGAAACGTTCCCGCTTCGAAACTATGTGTTTTTTGAAGAAGGGTCAACAGAAATTTCAAACCGTTATGTGAGACTTCAAAAAAATCAGGTTAAAGATTTCAGAGAAGATCAATTGGAAGTTTATGTGCCCGAAAATTTATCAGGCCGGTCGGCCCGCGAAATGACCGTTTATTACAACGTCATCAACATCCTTGGCGATCGGATGAAAAAATACCCGTCTTCACGAGTAACTTTGGTGGGTTCGTCTGCCAACAATCCGGAGGAAGCCAAAAAAATGGCTGTTTCCGTCAAAACCTATTTGGTGGATGTATTCGGAATCGCTGACAACAGAATTGCAGTGGAAGGCAGAAGTGTACCTGCAATAAATTCCACACGGCCTAATGGCGTCAATGAATTGGTTTTTCTGCTGGATGAAGACCGCAGGGTAACCATTGAAAGCAATACACCGGATTTATTGATGGAATTTCAAACCGGATCGGGTGCACCTTTAAAACCGGTAGAATTTGTGGTTGTGCAAGAAGCACCGGTTGACAGCTATGTTGTGTTTAATGTATCGAGGGAAGATGATGATTTTGAATCATGGAAAATTGAAATCCGTGACGAGCAAGGTGCTTTACAATCTTTTGGACCTTATACAGAACAAAGCGTTAGCATCCCCGGAAAATTTATTTTGGGAACACGGCCTGAAGGAGATTATAAAGTGACCATGGTAGGCCTGACCAAAGACGGGCAAACTGTCAGAAAAGAAACATCCGTTCACATGGTACTTTGGACACCGTCGGATGATGTGGAAGCCATGCGTTTTAGCGTCATTTTTGAGTTTGATGATGCAGAAGCCATCAAGATATATGAAAAGTATTTGACCGAAATTGTTGCGCCAAAAATTCCGGCAGCAAGTAAGGTCATTATACACGGACATACAGATATAATTGGAGACCAAGCCTACAATAAAAAATTGTCTTTGGCAAGGGCTGAAGGTGTTCGAAAAATACTGCAAAGCAGTTTGGCTAAAGCCGGAAAAAACAATGTTACTTTTGAAGTAATCGGCTTCGGCGAAAATGAAAATTCATCTCCTTTTGAAAACAATTTACCGGAAGAACGCTTTTATAACCGTACGGTTATCATCGATGTGATTCCGCGAAACTAAAGTTTGAACCCGTTCTTATATGGGCCGCCCGGATTTCGATTTGGGCGGCTCTTTTTTGCTGAAATAATGATTGGGTTTGCACGAACGAAACATGTGAATCATGTAATTTTTTAAAAAAGTTGTGTAAGACAAACCGATTAAAACAACCACATCTTTGTTGATGATTTAACACGTAATGATTTAATTTACAAACTATGAAAACATTAAAACTTGCCATTCTCGGAATGATTTTTTTTCTGACCGGTCTTGCACAAGCACAAATTTCGTTGGATCTCCACATCGGTTCGGCTCCCCAGTGGGGACCTCAAGGATACGATGAAGCGCGGTATTATTACCTACCCGATGTAGAAGCCTACTATGACATTCAAGGCGCTAAGTTTATCTATAACGTGAGCGGGTCGTGGGTTTACAAATCACGCTTGCCAAAGAAATACAGAAACTACGATTTGTACAGTGGGTACAAAGTTGTGATGACCGATTATCACGGAAATACGCCCTACACTTACTATCCTGAACATCGTAAAAAATATGCTAAAGGCTATCGGGGCAATTCACAAAACACCATCGGGAAAAATCCCGGTAAAGGCAACAGCAATAAAGGAAAACATCCGGGGAAAAAAAAGCGCGGCAACGGCAATAATTAATTTGTAAATAACGGATCGATCTGGTGTAAAGAAGTTATGTCATTCTGCTGATAGCCTGCTACAATGTGTGAATGATATAACTTTCTCAATAAATTGTATAACACATGATTTAAACGACTTTGCCAACTTTGTTTAGTGAAAATTTATTCACAACTAAACACATTAAATATGAAAAAACTCACTTTAAGATTGTCAATCGCATTGATGTTGTTGGCATTCGTTCCAGCTGAAATGCTTGGGAATGTAACCGGAACTACAACAGACCCTATCGAAACAGCCGAAGCGGCCAGGGCACATGTTTTGCTCAACAGATTGGAAGAAATTAAAGCTATGGACAAATCAGATTTGTCATCTGCTGAGCGAAAAGCCCTGCGCAAAGAGGTTCGTGCCACCAAAAAAGAAATGAAAGACTTAGGTGGAGGTGTTTATCTCTCTGTGGGCGCCATTTTGATTGTTATCTTATTACTGATACTTATCCTTTAAATAAAGTATTATGAAACGAACAGGTATAATCATTTTAGCAATCGGATTGTTGATTACCATTTTCACCGGATTTAATTTTGTTACTAAAAAGAAAGTGGTGGATATAGGCGAGCTTCAAATCACCCAAAATAAAAACCACAGCATTGGATGGTCTCCAATCATCGGCGTCGCTGTTTTGGTTGCCGGATTAGGCATTTACCTATACGGTTCAGAAAAATCTCGAGGCTGATTGTTTGAATCCGTTTTGGCCTAGAAACTGAAAATGGTATCTTTTATTCCTGAGTTTTTACCATATCTTCTGCACTTGACTTTTACAATTAATACGAACCAACTAGATTGGACACATCATGAATAACAATGAAATTTATCAAAACTGGGATTTAATTAAAGTGCAGTTAAAACAAAGATTTGATACCCTCACGGGCAGTGATATCATTTTGGTAAATGGTCATCAGGACGATTTGATGGGAAGGTTGGAAATGAAACTAAGTAAGACAAAAACTGAGATAGAAGCGCTTATTGCCGAAATAAGAGAACAAAACGACAGCAACACGAAACATTAATCTTAATATATACAAAATGAAAAAATTACACAGTCCTATTATCGCGTCACTTTTTATAGCAGCTACGCTTTTTTTGAGCTGCAAGGAAAGCACACCTGCCGAAAAAGTATTGAACGCAGAAGAAAAAGTTGTGGAGGCCAATCAAGAATTGGAAGAAGCCAACGAACAGTATCTGATTGATATTCGCGACTTCAGAACGCTTACAGCAGCCAAAATTACGGCCAATGAACAAACCATCGTGGAGTTCAAATTGAAGGCAAAAAGCCAAAATGGCGCAGCCAAAGCTGATTATGAGAAAAAAATTGCCGTACTCGAACAAAAAAACTTGGAGATGAAGATGAAGCTAGATACCTATCAGGCATCCGGCAAAGACAACTGGGAAAGTTTCAAAAACGAATTTAACCACGACATGACCGCGCTGGGGCAGGCATTTAAAGATTTGACAGTCAATAACTCTAATTAAAATCTAGCATCATGGGAAATCTACTTTATACCATAGCCGTTGTCTTGGTAATTCTTTGGGCAATCGGATACCTTGGATACAGTGCCGGCGGCCTCATTCATATCCTGCTTGTAATTGCGGTTATAGCCATTATTTTTAGGCTGATTCAGGGTCGAAGGTTGTAGCAAAGCATAAATTATTTGTTTTGGTTGATTGGTTAGTTTCTAGAGAGGTCTCGCAATGGTAAAACGTTTGTGAGGCCTTTCTTTATGGTGCTGATTTTAAATTATTTACCATCAAAAAATGGATAATAAAAAAATAAAGCATCCCGGTTTGTTACCCTGGACTTACTTGCGCTGAGTTTATCGAAGCGTTTCAGGGTCTCGCCCCTCGACTGCGCTCGGGGTGACATTGTCTTCAGTGAGATGCTGAAACAAGTTCAGCATGACAGTTTGGTGGGGTTTAGGATGACAGTTTGGTGGGGTTTAGCATGACAGTTTGGTGAGGTTCAGCATGACAGTTAGGGAGGGTTCAGCATGACAAGTCGCAAGGACACCTATCTCTGTCACCATGAATTAATTTCAGGGTCTCGCCCCTCGACTGCGCTCGGGGTGACATTGTCTTCAGTGAGATGCTGAAACAAGTTCAGCATGACA
>JAVVDW010000037.1:0-8449 GCA_032251335.1 Flavobacteriaceae bacterium
AAACCAAGATATAAAATAAGCGGGAAATCCAGTTAAGGAAATCCCGCTTTTAAATTCTTTTATCGGACACTACTGAAAACAAATACTTTTGCACCTTCAGATCATCGAGCGAGCTACTTTACATCTATGTTAAATTGTATCTTTGCGTTCGTTTTTAAAAACCATCATGCAGTTTACACTTCTGACTACCGACCCCAAAAGTGCCGCCCGCGCAGGCCTCATCCAAACCGATCACGGCATTATAGAAACACCCATTTTTATGCCTGTCGGTACTATTGGCACTGTTAAAGGTGTACACCAACGCGAGCTGAAAAACGACATCAACCCCGATATTATTCTAGGCAATACCTATCACTTGTTTTTGCGTCCCGGTATCGAAATCTTGGAAAAAGCAGGCGGGCTGCACAAGTTTATGAATTGGGATCGAAACATCCTGACCGATTCCGGCGGATACCAAGTGTATTCGCTTTCCGGTACAAGAAAAATCAAAGAAGAAGGTGTCCGTTTTAAGTCGCATATAGACGGATCACTCCATTTCTTCTCACCAGAAAATGTGATGGATATACAGCGAAGCATCGGTGCAGACATCATCATGGCTTTTGACGAATGTACGCCCTATCCTTGCGACTACAAGTATGCCAAACGCTCGATGCACATGACCCATCGATGGCTAGACAGATGTATCAGTCGATTTGAAAAAACACCTGAAAAATATGGGTATTCGCAGGCCTTATTCCCTATAGTCCAAGGAAGTACTTACAAAGATTTGAGAGAACAATCTGCAGCATACATTGCCAAGGCTGATATGCCCGGCAATGCCATCGGTGGCTTGTCTGTGGGCGAACCCGCAGAGGAAATGTACGCCATGAGCGAAGTGGTTTGTGGTATTTTGCCCAAAGACAAACCGCGTTACCTGATGGGAGTAGGCACGCCTGCCAATATTTTGGAAAACATCGCTTTGGGCATCGATATGTTTGACTGTGTCATGCCCACTCGCAATGCACGAAACGGTATGTTATTTACCGGTGAGGGTATCATCAATATTAAAAACAAAAAATGGGAAGCAGACTTTAGCCCGATTGATTCGGCAGGCTATACTTTTGTGGATACCGACTATTCAAAGGCCTATTTGAGGCATTTGTTTACAGTCAACGAATTGCTTGGCAAACAAATTGCTACCATTCACAATTTGGGTTTTTATTTGTGGTTGGTGCGTGAAGCCCGAAAGCGTATATTAGCCGGAGATTTTTCAACGTGGAAAAATCAAATGGTGACCAAATTGGCTACCCGATTGTAGCAAATGACAAACCAACCGAAAAGCAGGATAGGCGAATCCAAAACATATGATAAAGTACATCCTATAAATACATGAAAATCATAGACTGGTACATATTGAAGCGTTATCTGGGCACTTTTGCTATGATTATCGTTTTGTTTGCTCCTATTGGCATCATCATCAACCTGTCTGAAAAAATTGATAAAATACTGGAAAACGAAGTGCCGGTCAATGAAGTATTGGTGTATTACTATCACTTTACCATCTATTTTGCCCACATGCTTTTTCCCTTATTTTTGTTTTTATCTGTCATTTTTTTTACTTCAAAATTGGCAAATAACACAGAAATTATAGCCATACTGAGTTCGGGTATATCATTTTGGCGGTTTGTGAGGCCCTATATTTTTGGCGCGATTATTGTCTCGTTGGCATCTTTTGTTTTGGGGATGTTTCTGGTACCGAAAGCCAGTAAAGGTTTTAACGAATTCGCCTATCAATATCTTAAAAAAGGGCATCAAGAAAGAGAAAAAACCAATCTTTTCAGGCAAATAAATGATAATGATTTTATCTATGTAAGCAACTTTATTCCCAAAAACAAGACGGGTTTTGATTTTACTTTGGAACATGTTGAAAACAACCAGCTGATCTATAAAATCAGCGCCACACGCATTCAATTTATCGAAAAAGACAGTTTGTACAGGCTTTCAAACTACCTGTTACGTGAGATTGGCCCACGGGAAGACAAGCTGACCTCGGCAACCTTCAAAGACACTTTGTTTACTTTCGATTTAGAAGATTTGACACCTCTTGAATATGTGGCTGAGACCTTAAACTATAAGGAACTTAATAGCTTTATTGCCTTAGAAAAAAAACGAGGCTCTTCAAACATCAACCGCTACTTATTGGTTAAATACAGGCGATGGAGTTTACCCATTTCTACTTTTATACTGACCATTATGGCTGTGGCCGTTTCTTCCATGAAACGACGGGGTGGTATGGGCGTAAACCTTGCCATCGGTATAGGCGTGGCTTTTGTCTATGTCTTTTTTGATAAGATTTTTGGAACCATGGCCGAGCAGTCCGGATTTTCTCCGCTTATGGCCGTGTTAATCCCCAATCTGAGTTTTGGAATCGTTGCCCTTTACCTGCTCTACTATGCAAAACGTTAGACTCCTCAACTATCTTCACCTTCACGGCATCGTATTTATTTGGGGCTTCACGGCCGTTTTAGGCGCATTAATCAGTTTAGACGCCTTGCCCTTGGTTTGGTTTCGGATGACGTTGGCCGTCCTATTTGTCTATGCTTTTGTAGCCATACGAAAACAAAATTATAAAGTTGACAAAAGAACACTGTTGATTTTATTGGCTTCAGGACTTGTAATTGCTCTACATTGGATAACCTTTTTTAAAGCCATCAAAGTATCTAACATTTCCATCACTTTAGGCATTCTCTCTACAGGTGCTTTTTTCACTTCCATTCTAGAGCCCATTTTCTATAAGCGAAAACTGATTTGGTACGAATTGTTCTTTGGTTTGCTTGTGGTTTTCGGACTCTTTATTATTTTTCGGGTAGAAATGGACTACCTCGATGGTATTGTTTTGGCATTAATTTCGGCCTTGCTTTCTGCCGTATTCTCACTCATAAACGGAAAACTGGCCGCATTGCACAACTCAACTTTGATTACGCTCTACGAGCTCAGTGGGGGCGTTTTATTCCTGAGTGTTTTTCTTTTGTTTTCGGGCGGGTTTTCCTTTGAATTCTTCAAGTTGAGCAGTTCAGATTGGTTTTACTTGGCCATTTTGGCATCTGTGTGTACGGCTTATGCCTTTATAGCCTCTGTAAAAGTTTTAAAATACCTGAGTCCTTACACCGTCATGCTAACCATTAATCTGGAACCTGTGTACGGAATCCTTTTGGCAGCCCTCATTTTCAAGGAAAAAGAACAGATGAGCACTTCCTTTTACATAGGAGCCGCACTGATATTGCTGACAGTCATTTTAAACGGAATCATAAAAAGTGTGACACGCTGGAAAAACAAAAAGCTAACAAAGGCTAATTAAAAACGAAAGTTTATATCTTTGTCAATGCCAATTTTAACCCGACATGACCATGGAATATTTGGATTTTGAATTACCCATCAAAGAATTGGAAGAGCAATTAGACCGCTGTTCTATCATCGGAAAAGAAAGTGATGTAGATGTCACAGATACTTGCAAGAAGATTGAAAAGAAGCTGATTGAAACCAAAAAAGAGATCTATAAAAACCTCACGCCCTGGCAGCGGGTGCAACTCTCCAGACATCCTTCGCGTCCCTATACGATGGACTATGTGAAAGCCTTGTTTGGCGACACTTTTTTGGAACTTCACGGCGACAGAAATTTCAAAGATGACAAAGCCATGATAGGCGGTTTGGGGAAAATTGGTGACCAATCCTTTATGGTGATTGGCCAACAAAAAGGATACAACACCAAAACCAGACAGTACCGAAATTTCGGCATGGCAAACCCGGAAGGCTATCGCAAAGCGCTCCGTTTGATGAAATCTGCAGAAAAGTTTGGCCTCCCCGTAATTAGTTTTATTGACACCCCAGGAGCCTATCCCGGACTGGAAGCTGAAGAACGCGGACAAGGCGAAGCCATAGCGCGCAACATTTTTGAAATGACCCGCCTGAAAACACCCATCATCTGTGTGATTGTCGGAGAAGGTGCCTCTGGCGGTGCTTTGGGCATTGGCGTAGGCGACCGTGTATATATGCTTGAAAACACATGGTATTCTGTGATTTCACCCGAATCATGCTCCTCTATTTTGTGGCGAAGTTGGGAATACAAAGAACAAGCCGCAGAAGCCTTGAAGCTGACGGCCATAGACATGAAAAAACAAAAACTCATAGACGAAATCATTAAAGAACCCCTAGGCGGGGCGCACAGCGATCGGGAAACCACCTTCCTTAACGTGCGAAAAACCATACTAGACTCCTATGAAATTCTCAAAGAATTACCCATCGAAAAACTGACAGAACAACGCATGGAAAAATACCTAAACATGGGTGTTTTTAAAGACTAAAAAACGATTTTAATAGACTAAGCCGGTTTTTAAAATACCTTTTTTTATTGAATATTTGCCTGCTTTTTCTCCCTCGTGCAATTCAAAAAGCAAAAAAATAAGCCCAAGTCAGTCATGCGTTAGGCTTAGGGGTTATTAACAATTTCATTAAATTTATTAACAGTTAATGAACCGCTGTTTTTGACAAAAATTAGCCGTCTGTTTGGCTTATATTTTATACTTTCGAGCCATGGAAAAAACAAACCCTGTTAGCGCATACAAATCGAGTTCGAGCGGAGTCATTTCGCTTGAAAAAGGCAAAATACCTCCTCAAGCCATTGATTTAGAAGAAGTTGTTTTGGGCGCAATGATGATTGACAAAAAAGGTGTCAGCGAAGTTATCGATATTTTGACTCCCGATGCTTTTTACAAAGACGCCCATAAACTTATTTTCGAGGCCATCTACACCCTTTTCCATGACACCCAGCCGATTGACTTATTAACCGTCTCCACACAGCTCAAAAAAGGCGGCAATTTAGAACTTGCGGGAGGCGATTATTACCTGATTCAACTCACGCAAAAAGTAGCCTCCTCGGCACACATCGAATACCACGCCCGCATCATCCTTCAAAAATACATATTGAGAAGCCTGATTCGCATCTCCTCAGAAATCATTGAAGATTCTTATGACGATAGTCAGGATGTATTTGATTTGTTGGACAAGGCCGAAAGCAAACTTTTCGAGATTTCTCAAACCAACATCAAAACCTCTACGGAAGTTGCCCAAAGCTTAATCAGCCAAGCCAAGAAAAAAATTGAAGAAATTGCCAACAAAGAAGGTTTAAGCGGTATTCCCAGTGGCTTTGACAAATTGGACAAACTCACTTCGGGCTGGCAATCCAGCGACTTGGTCATCATTGCAGCCAGGCCCGGTATGGGTAAAACCGCTTTTGTGCTTTCCATGGCACGAAACATCACCGTTCAGCATCAAATCCCAGTTGCGCTGTTTTCGCTGGAGATGTCATCCGTACAATTAATCACACGTTTGATCTCTTCAGAAACCGGCCTAGAATCTGAAAAACTCAGAACAGGAAACCTAGACGGGCACGAATGGGAACAACTCAATGTAAAAGTAAAAAACCTAGAAACGGCGCCGCTTTATATAGATGACTCGGCATCATTATCCATTTTTGACTTGCGTGCCAAGGCCAGAAGATTGGTGTCTCAATACGGCATCAAACTAATCATAATTGATTACCTGCAATTGATGACGGCAGGCACCTCGGGAAAAGGAGGAAACCGCGAGCAAGAAATTTCCTCCATTTCAAGAAACCTTAAAGCACTGGCAAAAGAACTCGACATACCCGTTATTGCCCTTTCTCAGTTGTCGCGCGCGGTGGAAACACGATCTACCAGCAGTAAAAGACCCTTGCTGTCCGATCTTAGAGAGTCCGGAGCTATAGAGCAAGATGCTGATATCGTGTCATTTATCTACAGACCCGAATACTACAAAATAGACGTTTGGGACGATGATGACAACAAACCTACTCAAAATCAGGCCGAGTTTATTGTTGCCAAACACAGAAATGGCGCTATTGACAACATTCGACTCAAATTTGAGGGCAAATTCGGTAAATTTGACAATTTGGAAGACTACGATGATCATCCCATTCAATATGAGTCTAAAATGAACAACGATATGGATGATTTGCGCAATTCATTAAAGAAAAATGAGTCGCCATTCCGCAGCGACTCCAACGATGACGATGTCGATGCTCCATTTTAGAAATCCCATAGTCCTAATTTTTTCTAAATCAACTATTCTTTTCAAAGATGAAACCTTACATTCGTAGGTTAAAAGTGATAAATAACAACGATGACGAAGTTTCTATTAAGCCTGCTTTTGTGCTGTTTTAGCCTGTCCGGCACTTTTGCCAATTTTATACTCATCCCTATGGATGCCGATGTACAGAAAAATCACCTCAAAGCTTACGGCATCACTTTTTTAGCGCTTACCAAGCAGACCAAAGTAAGTTGGCTGCTCAATTACCGAGGTGGCTCTTTTTTACTGCCGGATGCCGATTGGGCAAGAAAAGAATGTCAGTTGCGCGGTGTCACCTATGAAGTGTTGACTGACAACGCTGCCAATCAAATACTGGAAAGCATCAGCAGTCCCTCTCAAAATATGGAAACCGTGGTGCTTGAAAAAGCACCCAAAATTGCCGTTTACACACCAAAAGGCAATGCCCCTTGGGACGATGCCGTTACCATGGTGCTCACCTATGCCGAAATTCCCTTCGAAAGCATTTACGACGAAGAAGTGCTCGGAGACCAACTCGCGTTGTATGATTGGTTGCACTTACACCACGAAGATTTTACGGGGCAATACGGAAAATTTTACGGCAGTTTTAGAGGTGCTGCTTGGTATATACAAGAAAAACAGGAGGCAGAAGCATTGGCCAATAAGCTGGGCTTTGAAAAGGTATCACAAGAAAAATTAGCCGTTGCCAAAAAAATAAGAGATTTTGTATGGAACGGTGGGTTTATGTTTGCCATGTGTAGCGCCACCGATAGCTTTGACATCGCCTTGGCTGCAGAAGGCGTTGATATTTGCGAACCCATGTTTGACGGTGACGCTTCTGAGCCAAACTATCAGGCTAAAATTGATTTTTCAAAAACCTTTGCTTTTAAAAATTTTATATTGGAAAGAAATCCGAGCGCCTATGAATTCTCGTCCATAGATATGACTAACAAAAGGCGCATAGCCAAAGAAGTGGACTACTTTACGCTGATGGATTTTTCTGCCAAATGGGATCCCATTCCGACCATGTTGTGCCAAAATCACACCATGCTCGTAAAAGGATTCATGGGGCAAACTACTTCTTTTGACGCCGAAAATGTAAAAAGTGACGTATTGGTTTTGGGAAAAAACGAATCAAACAACGAAGCCCGTTACATCCACGGCATTCGCGGCAAAGGGTTTTTCACCTTTTACGGCGGACACGATCCCGAAGACTACCAACACCGTGTAGGCGACCCCAAAACAGAATTGGAACTACACCCCAATTCACCGGGTTACAGACTCATCCTCAACAATATTCTTTTCCCGGCCGCCAAGAAAAAAGAACACAAAACTTAAGTGTGTATTTCGCTCCCGTTTTTTTATTGACAACCCTAAAATCTTTTTTGAGAACTCCACTATAATTATGGATATTTGCGACACATAACTAGCTGATACAAGTTTTATGAAAAAATACGCACTGTTCATCTCAATGGCAATCCTGATTGTCGCCTGCAACCCTGAAAAAACCTATGACATGGTGGTAACCGGCCAAGTCAAAGGACTTAAAAAAGGAACGCTCTATCTCCAAAAAATAGCAGATACTACTCTGGTAAACGTCGATTCGATGGTTATAGACGGGCACGAATCCTTTACATTAAAATCTGACTTGGCATCCGCTGAAATCTATTTTCTGTTTTTGGATAAATACGACGGTTCTAAAGACAACAACAGCATTCCTTTTTTTGGTGAAAGAGACAGTATTCAAATAAACACAACGCTCAAAAAATTTGTGGCCAACGCAAAAATAAAAGGCTCCGACGCACAAGATCGGCTTAATGAGTTTAGAGACATGATCGGAAAATTCAACGACAAACGCCTCGATCTTATCAAAGCACAACTCGAAGCAAAACAGCAGTCCGACACAGAAGCCGAGCAAGCTGCAACCGATGCACTGAACAACTTGCTCAAAAGACAATATTTATATGTGGCCAACTTTGCCGTGACACATAACGACTCTGAAATTGCGCCTTATTTGGCTTTGGTCGAAATTTATGACGCTACCACGCCCATACTCGACACTATATATAACGCTCTTACCGACCGCGTGAAAGAAAGCAAATACGGAATCGAGCTGAATCGGTATATTTCTGAAATTAAAAAGTTTGAAGCTTCGAACAAAGCAGTAGAATAGACCTAGCATCTGTATTTGCAGCCCACCCTTTCTATAATCGGCGCAAAATAATTTTTAACATTTCTTTTAGATTTGTAAAATAATTAGTCGCTCCTTAAATTATATATAATAACCTGTTTTTCAGTAAAATATATTCAAAAAAGCTTGTTTATATTT
>JAVVDW010000038.1:0-8415 GCA_032251335.1 Flavobacteriaceae bacterium
TTTGCGACTTAAAGATACTGTAATCCAGTATCTTATCCAATATCTTTTTTTGTTTTATCCTATTTCACCCAACGGGTTAAGTAAAATCAAAAAGTAGATTTTTTTCATAATTAAAGGGTTTTAAAAAGTTAAACATTGACTATATTATCCCAAAAGTATAAAATTTTTACATTTTCCAAATCAAAATAAGGATTTAACACACATAAAATCATCAATTTCTGCAAAAGTTTATCAAAATGCATTTACGCAAACGTTTGCGTAAATGCATGCACATTTCAATCTTATGTTTCGTTTGACTAAATTTGCACGCATTTAAAAGAAAAACAAAAATAAGTTGAGGCAATTTTCGTTAGTTTACTGAAACAAAATGCATTACTTCTTTTAAAAAAATTAACTGTTTGTTCATGAAAAAAATCTTGAGTTTCTGTCTGATGATGCTTGGCTTAGGGTCTTATGCACAGCAAGAAAATGATATTTTATTTACCATAGACGGCGATGCAGCCACGCTTGGCGAATACCGCAACTTGTTTGACAACCATGCAGGCGAACCAAGCATCGATGCACAACAAGATTACTTGGAGTTGTTTATCAATTACAAACTAAAACTTCGCGAGGCTGTTCGTTTGGGTTTAGACACCCTGCCCGCCTATCTTTCAGAAGTCAGCGATTATCGGAAGCAGTTGGTAACGTCCTTCACCAAAAATCCGGATGTGATGGACAAATTGGTCAAAGAAGCCTATGCGCGATCACAAGAAGAAATTCACGCACTAAACCTGCTCATTATGGTGCCCGAAAATGCCAAGCCAGAAGACACTTTGGCAGCTTATAATAAAATGCGGGAAGCTCATGACAAACTTAAAAAAGGCACTGATTTTACAGAAATTGCCCTCGCTTACAGCGAGCCTAAAGTGACGCCCGAACAGGTAGATTTGGGCTACTTCTCTGCATTGAGAATGGTGTATCCTTTTGAGAGTGCAGCCTACAACACCCCCGAAGGAGGCATTTCGGAAATTTTTAAAACCCGCTACGGTTATCACATTTTGAAGGTGGTGAACAAGCGCCCGTCCAACGGCACTGTCACTGTAAAACAAATACAGCTCTTGCACGGAGAAAACGATTCTTTAGAACAGCTGAAAATTAAGAAAATAAAAGACTTACATGCCCAACTCCTGAAAGGTGTCGTTTTTGACAGCCTTGCCAAACACGAATCGGAAGATCCGGCAAGTGCCGCCCGCGGTGGATTGATGCAATCCTTCAGCATTGGGCAAATTTCTGTAGTTGAGTTTCAAGAAGCGGCCTTTGCGCTCATGCCCGGAGAGATTTCCGAACCCTTTGAAACGCGTTTTGGCTGGCATATTGTTCAAATGGTAAAAAGAGTACCCCTTGGCGATTTTGAAACCAACAAAGATTTGCTGGCCATGCGCGTGCAGAGAGACAGCAGGTCTTCGCTGATTGAAGATGCTAAAATTGATTGGCTCAAACAGCAATACAAAATAGTCAAAAACGAAGAAAATTTGGCTAAATTATCAGAAAACCATCCCAACTGGGTTGTGGATACGCTTACTAATTTCGAAATTTTTAAAATTGAAGACAAGACTTACAACCGACAAAACCTGCTAACCTATTACGAAAATCTCTTTCGAAATCCCAGACAGGCACAAGAAATGCAGCAGGCTTCTTTCGCTACTTTTTTTGATGCTTTTTTCAAAGAATCCCTACAGGATTACCACCAAACCCATTTGGAGTTTCACAATCCGGAATTTAAAAATGTATTGCAAAAATACCAAGATGGATTGCTGGTTTTTAACCTGTTGGAAAAGGAGGTTTGGCAAAAATCGCAACAAGACAGTTTAGGACTCAAGGCATTTTACGAAAAAAATAAGCAGCAATACAACCAGAACTTAAGGCGTGTATCTCAATCCGAAAACGAAGCTGCCGACTCATGGAAAACACCCTTACTGCTCAGCGATTATCAAGATTATTATGAAAAAAAATGGTTAGAAGGACTTCGGAAAAAATACAGGGTTCAGGTTTCGGAAAATGCTGAAAAACTCATCAATCCATAATTATGCTGCGTATTGCCTCTCTTTTACTGCTTTGCTTATTGGTTTCCGGATGTGATTATCTGAGTTTTTTAAAAAGACCCAAACCATCCGATGCGGTGGCACGCGTCAATGAAACCTATTTGTCGGCGGCCGAACTCGATGCGTTTATCCCTTCGGATGCCTCAGTGGAGGATAGTATTTTGCTGGCGCAGACCTTTATAAACCGTTGGGCGACAGAAAAATTATTGTTGGAAAAATCGCGTATCAATTTGAGTTTTGAAAAACAGGCCGAATTGGATAGGCTCATCGAAAAATATAAAAACGACTTGTATGCACGGGCTTACAAAGAAGTAATCGTCTCGCAACAGTTGGATACCGTCATCCGAGATTCTGAACAACTCGATTTTTACAAGCGCAATGCGACTAATTTTAGGCTGAATGAAGACATTTACCAACTGCGATTTATCCAACTGTCAAAAAATCACTCCGGATTAAAATCTGTGACAGATAAATTTAAAAAATTTGATGCAAAAAGTGCCCGCGAACTCGATTCCCTCTCTATTCAATTTAACAAAGCCAACCTCAACGACTCTCTTTGGGTGCGCCAAGATGACGTGCTTCGTGTAATTCCGGTTATAAACAGTGAAAACATAGATGAAGTTTTAAAAAAATCACAATTTTCACAGCTACAAGACTCATTAAGTGTATATTTGATTTTTGTAAAGGACAAATTGGTTCGCAATGAAATCGCCCCGCTTTCATACGTCGAGAAAACACTGAATCAGATTATCCTCAACCAGCGGACGGCTGCTTTGATGAAGCAGTTAGAAACCGACCTGACAAATGATGCTATTAAAGACAAAACTTTTGAAATTATCAAACCCAATGAAAAACCTTAACACGATTTTTCTTTTTTTATTTCCGTTTTTTGCCCTTGCGCAACAAGGCTACGAAATTATTCCGGACGAAGTCAAAAAAACACCGGAGGAAGTGCTATCTCAAGGCGGCAGAATTAAAGTAGATGGCGTGGCCGCAGTGGTGGGTAACTATGTTATTCTCGAATCTGATGTGGACAAAACGCTGATAGACCTTAAACAAAATGGATATAGCACCGCCAGCCGTTGCGAAATCATCGGCAAACTGCTCGAAGACAAATTATATGCTCACCAAGCTACCCAAGATAGTATCATTGTCACAGACTCAGAGATTAATTCCATGGTAGATCAACAAATTGCGCGCTTTGCTGAACAATTGGGTAGCATCGATAAAGTAGTGCAATTCTATCAAAAATCATCCGTAGAAGAACTTCGCCAAGAACTTTTTGACATCGATAAAAGTCAAAAATTGGCACAGGACATGCAAGAAAAAATTATTGAGTCTATAGAAGTAACCCCGGACGAAGTGCGGCAATTTTTCAATAACATTTCTAAAGACCAAAAACCGTTTTTTGGTGCCGAAGTAGAATTGGCACAAATTGTCATCAAGCCACAGGTAACCGAAAAAGCCAAACAAGCCGTTATAGATCGACTCAATGAAATACGATACGATGTGGTTGAAAATGGCGCAAGTTTTTCATCCAAAGCTATTTTGTATTCTCAAGACCCCGGTTCTTCTTCAAAAGGCGGACTTTATATCATCAATAAACAAACGCCTTTCGTCAAAGAATTTAAAGACGTTGCCTTCACCCTTCAGGAAGGAGAAGTGTCGCAACCTTTTGAATCGGAATTTGGCTGGCATATTATTCAACTGGACAAAATACGAGGAAAAGACAGGGAGTTGAGACACATACTCATCTCGCCGGAAGTTACCTCTACAGATTTGGCAAAAGCCAAAGTAGCAATAGATAGTGTGCGTCAAAAAATTAGTAGCGGTGAAATTTCATTTGAAGATGCCGCTCTTATATTTTCCAGCGAAAAAGAAACCCGCGCCAATGGTGGAAAACTTTTTAACCCACAGACTTTAGAAACGCGCTTGGAACTCACAAAGCTGGATCCGTCCATGTACGAAAAAGTTTCTGCACTCAAGGAAGGTGAAATATCGTTACCTTTTTTGGAATCTAAAGGCAGGGCTGAAGAAAAGAACTACAAAATCATCAAAGTACTTCGCCGGTGGGATGAACACGAAGCAGACTTTGTAAAAGACTACAGCCGCATCAAAGAATTAGCCCTACGCGACAAGCAAATTCGCGAAATAGGCAAATGGCAGGAAGAAAAAATAAAAGACACTTACATCAGTATTAGTGGCAGTTACAAATCTTGTGAGTTCACTAACAATTGGTTAAAAAAATAGCATTATGTCCGACGTGGCTGCGCTCCAAGAACTCGTAGGCAAATACGAGAAGCTTCAAATTGAAATAGCAAAAAAAATTATCGGGCAACGCAATGTGGTTGATATGCTCCTAAATGCTATTTTCTCAGGCGGACACGCACTTCTAATTGGCGTACCCGGTTTGGCCAAAACATTGATGGTACACACCGTTGCCGAAGCCCTAGGTCTGGAGTTTAAAAGAATACAATTTACGCCCGATTTGATGCCGTCAGACATACTCGGCACCGAAGTCTTAGATGAAAATCGGAAGTTTAAATTTATTCAAGGCCCTATTTTCGCCAATATTATTTTAGCGGACGAGATCAACCGGACGCCACCCAAAACCCAAGCTGCTTTACTCGAAGCCATGCAAGAAAGAGCCGTTACCGTCTCCGGACACACCTACCCGCTCGAAAAACCCTATTTTGTGTTGGCTACACAAAATCCTATTGAGCAAGAAGGAACCTATCCTTTACCCGAGGCACAACTCGACAGGTTCATGTTTGCCATTCCACTTCAATATCCCAGCTTTTCCGAAGAAGTAGATGTCGTTAAAAGCACCACATCCGGAAAATCTGTCCGTATAGAATCGCTATTTAACTCGGGAGAAATATTGAAATACCAACAGCTCATTCAAAAAATTCCCGTACCGGACAATGTGATTGATTATGCTGTACGGTTGGTTTCCAAAACCAGACCCAAAGAAAAATCGGCAGCGGATTTGGTAAACAAATACTTAGATTGGGGTGCCGGCCCGCGTGCCTCGCAAAATATGATAATTGCAGCCAAAACCCATGCAGCGCTTCGCGGAAAATTCGCGCCGGATATTGAAGACGTTCAGGCCGTGGCTGACGGCATTCTTCGCCATCGAATTATCAAAAATTACAAAGCAGAAGCAGAAGGAATTACAGAATCCGAAATTATCGCTCAGCTATTTTGACAATTCGGCAATTTTCTTATATTACTGTAATGTGATCATGCTAAACCATACTAAAAGCAGGAATAAATTTGATTTTATTCTTAAATTTGTATCTTAGTATTTTACATTCCAAAAATAAAACACAAACCTTTAAATTGATTTTATGGCCTTTGACATAGACATGATAAAAGAAGTTTACGCCCGTTTAGAAGAGCGCGTAACAGCAGCCCGAAAACTAGTGGGCCGTCCTTTGACACTTTCAGAAAAAATACTTTACACACACCTTTGGGACAATCCCGCAGAAAAAGTTTACAAAAGATCCAAAGATTATGTGGACTTTGCGCCCGATCGCATTGCTTGTCAGGATGCGACAGCACAGATGGCCTTGTTGCAGTTTATGCATGCCGGAAAACCCAGAGTAGCCGTACCAACCACAGTACATTGCGACCATTTAATCCAAGCCAAAGTGGGTGCAGTGGCTGATTTGGACCGCGCAAAAAAATCGAGTGACGAAGTCTTCGACTTTCTCGAATCTGTCTCCAAAAAGTACGGAATTGGATTTTGGGGTCCCGGCGCGGGTATTATTCACCAAGTGGTGTTGGAAAATTACGCATTCCCGGGCGGTATGATGATTGGCACAGACTCACATACGGTAAACGCTGGTGGTTTGGGTATGGTTGCTATAGGTGTAGGTGGTGCAGATGCCGTAGATGTGATGGCCGGTATGCCTTGGGAATTGAAATTTCCGAAACTTATCGGTATCAAACTCACCGGAAAATTATCAGGGTGGACTGCCCCAAAAGACGTGATCCTTAAAGTAGCCGGCATACTTACCGTGAAAGGCGGAACAGGAGCCATCATTGAATATTTTGGCGAAGGTGCCGAAGCCATGTCTTGTACCGGTAAAGGAACCATCTGTAATATGGGCGCAGAAGTGGGTGCTACAACCTCCACTTTTGGTTATGACGCTTCTATGGACAGGTACCTGAGATCCACCAAACGTGCAGATGTGGCCGATGCCGCCAACGCCGTAAAAGAACATCTGACCGGTGATCCCGAAGTATATCAAAACCCCGAAAAATATTTTGACGAAGTTATCGAAATCAATCTGTCTGAGCTTGAACCTCATCTCAACGGTCCTTTTACTCCGGATTTAGCAACGCCCATCTCCCAAATGAAAGCCGCCGCAACGAAAAACGATTGGCCGCTAAAAGTAGAATACGGCCTCATTGGCTCTTGCACAAACTCTTCCTATGAAGACATTTCTCGTGCGGCTTCTCTGGCCAAACAAGTGGCAGATAAAAAATTAAAAACGAAATCCAATTTCACCATAACACCCGGTTCCGAACAGGTGCGCTATACCATTGAAAGAGACGGATTTATTGATACGTTTAACCAAATCGGCGCAACTGTTTTTGCCAATGCCTGCGGACCTTGTATCGGGATGTGGGACAGAGAAGGTGCCGAAAAGCAAGAGCGCAACACCATAGTACACTCTTTTAACAGAAACTTTGCCAAACGCGCAGACGGCAATCCAAACACCATGGCATTCGTAGGCTCCCCAGAGTTGGTCACGGCCATTGCCATAGCCGGAAACTTGGGCTTCAATCCGATTACAGATACACTTATCAACGAAGATGGTGAAGAAGTAAAACTGGACGAACCCACAGGCTGGGAACTGCCACCTAACGGATTTGACGTTGAAAACAATGGTTATGTGGCCCCCGGTGAAGATGGCTCGTCTATACAGGTAAAAGTAAGTCCCAGTTCAGAACGCCTTCAACTTCTAGAGCCTTTTGAACCTTGGAATGGCGAAAATTTTACCAACATCAAACTCTTGATTAAAGCTTTTGGAAAATGTACTACTGATCATATTTCCATGGCAGGACCTTGGTTGCGCTATCGCGGTCATTTGGACAACATCTCAAACAATATGCTGATTGGTGCCGTAAACGCTTTCAACCAAAAAACCAATTTGGTAAAAAACCAATTGACCGGTGAATACGGCGGCGTGCCCGATACACAGCGTGCTTACAAAAAAGCAGGTATCGGAACCATCGTGGTTGGCGATCACAACTACGGCGAAGGTTCGTCAAGAGAACATGCAGCCATGGAACCACGGCATCTGGGCGTAAAAGTCGTTTTGGTTAAATCCTTTGCCAGAATTCACGAAACAAACCTCAAAAAACAAGGTGTGTTGGCACTTACTTTTCAAAATGAAGCGGACTATGATAAAATTCAGGAAGATGACACTTTCAACTTCACGGATTTAAAAAATATCGCTCCCGATAAACCTATTACCATTGAACTGGTTCACAGCGATGGAACCCAAGAAACCATAGTGACTAACCACACCTACAATGCACAGCAAATTGGGTGGTTTAGAGCCGGTTCTGCTTTAAATTTGATTAAAGCTCAAAATCAATAAATACGTATATCGTTTATCAAAAACTGTCGGCTAATCACATATTACCGGCAGTTTTTTTTTAATAAAAGCAATATGTTTAAATGGTCTAAACCCTCCAAGTCCGATTATATTTTTCTAGGCGCTATTTTGATCTTGCTCTTTACGCCACTCGGAACTTTTGTAAAAATACAAGTCAATCGGCTGTTGGCTTTTAGCCCGGATGTCATTGAAAAAACAGACCAAAAAAAACTTGAAGATTACCGTTGGATATTGATGGACGCTCAGGAAAATCGTGTTGATTTTTCAAATCAAGAAGGACGTGTCACCATCGTAAACTATTGGGCGACTTGGTGCCCGCCTTGTCTGGCAGAGATGCCGAGTTTTCAAAGTTTGTACGAAGACTACAAAGACCGGGTAGATTTTATGTTCGTTTCAAATGAGGACTTGAAAATCACCCAAGCGTATTTGTCGAGAAAAAATTACACCCTGCCATCCTACAAGCCCTTGAGCGATCCACCGAGTCTTTTATTTACAGAGTCTTTACCTACGTCTTACCTCATCGATAAGGAAGGAAATATACTGATAAAGAAAGTTGGCGCAGCCGATTGGAACAGTGAAAAAACCAGGGCTATTTTAGACCAAACTTTGGGAGAAAACTTTTAATTAGTCGCTCCTTAAATTATATATAATAACCTGTTTTTCAGTAAAATATATTCAAAAAAGCTTGTTTATATTTG
>JAVVDW010000039.1:0-7421 GCA_032251335.1 Flavobacteriaceae bacterium
TTATTCCGTTGGAATTTGTACCCAAAATTAATCCGTGTAAATGAAAATGAGAATTTATAAGGAGCGACTAATTATATTTTACCACATGAAACCCTCTCTTCATGGTGTATTGTTAATTTTCCATAGGCAAGGGATTTTATTATGCGTATAAAAAAGATAAAGTAAAAGTATAGTTGAGATTTTAAAAAAAAACTGTTTTATATCATCTTATATGACAAGACATTTTTTTAAATTTGCCGCTTTTAAAAAAATCATCGATGATTTGAAATTCGATTTCAACATGGCCTACGACGAAAAAGATGCGGTCGGGCGGCGCTATCGCAGGCAGGATGCAGCCGGAACACCGTTTTGTATTACCGTCGATCACCAAACCCTCAAAGACCAAACCGTCACCATCCGCCACCGCGACAGTATGCTTCAAGAGCGGCTCCCCATTGGGGGACTGCGTGCCAAAATTGCCACAGCCGTAGATTTGAAAAATTGGTTAGGATAGCCTATATACCTTTAGACCTGAAAGGTTTTGAAAACCTTTCAGGTCTGAACATTTAGTATTGCATGTGCTGAGACCTCACAGGTTTTAGAAACCTGTGAGGTCTTTTTAAAAAATTACACAAGATATTTTGTAATAAGCTACTTTTGAGTGTAATTTTTAAAAACTTATATGAAAACCTGTCTTATCATCGGCGGCGGTATTGTCGGGCTGTCCACGGCTTATTTTCTGCACCGGCAGGGACATCAGGTGACGTTGGTCGATCAGTCCGATATAACAAGTGGTGCCTCGTTTGTCAACGCGGGATACCTTACGCCTAGCCACATAGTACCGCTGGCCGCGCCGGGCATGGTTACCAAAGGCCTTCGGATGATGTTTAACCCCGCCAGCCCGTTTTACTTGAAACCGCGTGCAGACAAAGATATGCTCCTTTGGATGTGGCATTTCTACAAGTCTGCCAACGCTCGGCATGTGCGCCAAAGCATCAAAACTATAGCAGATATCAACGTGTTGAGCAAAGCCCTCTACACTGAAATGAAACAAGACAAGGTTTTTGAGTTTCACTTAGAAGAAAAAGGTGTGCTCAATGTGTTTAAAACCGAAAAAACCGGCGCAAGTGAAATTCGAGTAGCAGAATGGGTAAAAGCAGAAGGTCTTGAAGTGGAGATTTTGAGTCAGGCACAACTCAAAGCGCTGGAACCGCACTACGATTTTGATGCATTAGGAGCCGTTTTCTACAAATGCGATGCCCACACCACGCCCACTGTATTTATGAAAAATATGTTGAGTTATCTGGAAACTGTTGGGGTTGCTATTCACAGAAACGAGCAGGTCACCGACTTTGAGATTTCCAATAATAAAATCGTCAAAGTGCATAGTACTTATAAAAATTTTCAGGCTGATGAGGTGATTTTGGCTACAGGCTCGTGGAGCCCGGTTTTGATGAAAAGACTAGGCATCCGTTTGTCGCTTCAGGCAGGAAAGGGGTATTCCATTAATGTGTACAAAGCCACTAACATTCAATATCCGGCCATACTGATGGAAGCCAAAGTAGCAGTGACACCCATGCAAGGTTTTACGCGTTTTGGCGGCACTATGGAGTTGGGTGGCATAAATCACCATATCAGCAACATCAGGGTAAACGCGATTGCAGAAGCTGCTAAAAGATACTATCCCGGTTTGGAAATTTCCAAATTTGATTTGGAACATGCCAAATGCGGTTTGCGTCCGGTTTCGCCGGATGGTTTGCCATACATCGGGCGAATTGCTTCTTTACAAAATGCGACCCTAGCAACCGGCCACGCCATGATGGGTTGGAGCTTGGGGCCGGCTACAGGTAAGTTGGTCAGCGAAATAATTTCCGGTGAAAAAATGTCGATGGATATAAGACCTTTTAAGCCTGACAGACGCTTTTGATTAAGACGTTTTGCATCTTTTAGAGATTTCAATATACGCAAAGTACGACTCATTTACAACAGATTGGTGTCAAGTTAAGGATTTAAGATTCTGAATTGTAAATACGCTTTATCAATTCCAATTTTTCAAGCGAAATGGGTTTTTCGATAAAAGATTTCACACTGGGATGGTTTTGGGCTTTGCTAATTTCTAGTGGATCAAAGGTAGAGGACAAAACAAAAATCTTACATTTACGAAGCACCGAATCGGGAAAGTGCTGAAAAGCCTCTAAAAATTCAAATCCATTCATCCGGGGCATGTTGATGTCTAATAAAATTACATCCGGCAGTTTCTCGGGCAAGCCTTTGTGTTGATGAAGGTAATCTATTGCTTGGAGACCATCCGGAAATTTTTGCACTATACTTCTTTCCCAATTTCTTTCTATCACATAATTAGAGATATACAGATCCATTTCTACATCGTCTATAATATGAATTAGCGTATTTTGAGTTTTAGTAAGTAGCATGTTTTCTGTAATTTTTAAGTGTTACTGTAAAAATGGATCCTTCATTTGGCCGGGATTTAACGTTAATACTTCCGCCAATATTTTTTGCCGTTTCTTTTACCAAATATAGACCAATCCCGTTTCCATCTGTACGGCTGGAAACTCTGAAAAACATATCGAAAATCTTTTTTTGTAAATCTTTTTCAATTCCTATGCCATTGTCTTCAACCGAAAGAACGGCACGATTTGAAAAAGTTTTCAAAGTCACGCGGACAAAGGGATCCGCTTCGGAAGGATTGTGGTGCTTGATGGCATTCCCAATCAAATTTTCTGTTATAGTTCTGATGCGTTGTAAATCTGAGTAAAAAGGGGTTGCTTCATCTATATCCGATTCGAAACGAATTTTCACAACTGTTTCAACATGCATCAAATTGTTTATGGTTTCATCTATTAAACTGCGAAAATCAATACAAACCGGTTTTATTTCATGTTGCTTATTAACAGATAAACTTAGTATGTCTTTTAAAAGGTGGTCTAGCCGATTGATGCGATTTTTAATCATCTCGGCATGATTCATTGTATGCGGCTCAAGTGTTTCTGTTTCAATAATTTTTAAAATTCCCAGTATAGAAGCAAGCGGAGAGCGCAAATCGTGAGAAGTACTGTACAAAAATCGATCCAACTCTTTGTTGGTTTTTATAAGTGCCTTATTTTGCTCTGACAACATTTGCATATTGTACTTTTCGTTTGTCAAATCGCGTACCATTGCCAATAAGAAAAAGCTATCGTCATGTAGGTGTAAAGGTGTTACTTTTATCTCTATCCACCGTTTAGTGCCAGTTTGACTTACCAAAGCAACCTCAATCGTTTTTTTAAATCTGTGTTTTTTTATGTTTAGCAGTTTGAGAAACTTTTCTCTATCGGACTTTTCTATAAAATCGACAAAAAGTTTATTTTTAATGGGAAATACATCTTCAATTTCCAAAAGTTGTCGCCCGGCAGGATTTATGTCGTAGATTTCACCGGATGCTGTAAACATAAAAACTCCTTCCGGAATACCGTCCAAAATATTTACCAATTGTTTTTGTTGGTCTGAAAGTGTGTTTTGAATTTGTATCTGATCGGTAATATCGTTTATCCACACATACCCGATAAGTTTGTTATCTATAAGAACGGGTTGATACGAAACTTGTGCGTAGATTAATTCACCATTTTTTTTAAGATGTCTCCAAACGCCTGCCTCCATGACTGCGTGTTTTCTATGGCTTTCTTTTTTGAGAAATCGTAGGAGTTTATTTCTTTCATCTTCAGGCCGGATGTCCAATAAGTTTTTTTCGAGAAATTCAGTTCGGCTGTAGCCGTACTTATCGAGTGCCGATTGGTTGACATCTATAAACTGTAAGGTTTCCAAATCAAAAGCAAACATGGGTATGGGACTTCCGTTAAACATCAATCCATACCTATATTCATGCGCTTCTATTTGTTTTACAAAATGAAAATTGTTAACCGTATTCGTCAATATATCGGCTAACATCTTGAAGAAACATAACTCTTCTTCACCGAGCGCATTGTTCTCCCCAAAAAAAACAACCATCAATCCCAATAGCTGGTTGCTTTTGGAGCGCATTGGCAAAGTAAGGCTCCTATCCAAACTTTCGCTTTCAAAAGTAGCTTTACACAACTTCCAATAGGGATGTTTTTGTGCGTCTTCTATACAGATTTCATCAGAATTAAAAGAAGACGGCTTCCAAAATGCCATTTCATCTTCCGTTAGTATTGCGCGAATTTTTGCAAGACTGACATTCGGCAAACCGGGAGCCGAAATGGCATCAATACTTGAGGTTTCATTTTCGAATAATACTACACTACCAATAATCTTTTTAGGAAATTCCCGATTCAGGTGAAGTATTACATCATCCAAAACGCGCTGTAGCGTTTCTTGGTGAATTATCTTGTCAAAGATATCAGACCTAACCTTTTCCCAGGTTGTGAATAGGGGCATATTCGCTATTTTATATCTATTTGGTCAACTATTCCTTTCCTTATTTAAAACTAAATATTTAACTTTAAAAAAAAGAAAATGCTTAATAAATTTACCTTAATAAAGAAAAGTTTGTACGGATTAAGTTAAAAAAGGTAATTATAAATTCTGACAACCAATTTATGAATATCGCTAGGATTAACCAAACTTTTAGCGTTTTTATTAAAAAAAGTTATCCCCAAGCAAAACCGCGTTGGCGCTTGGCTTCAAAAACGATAATAGAAGCCGAAATAGCCAGGTTGAGCGAGTCAATTTTTCCACGCATAGGGATGATGATGTTTTGGTCGGCTGCTTCGAGCCAAGGTGCAGTCAAACCGGTAGCTTCGGTGCCGAGGACGATAGCAGAGGCACCTGTATAATCTTGCTCGTGATAGTTTTTAGACGCATTGAGTTCTGCAGCAAAGATTTTGATTTCTTTATCCTTGAGAAAGGTGATAATGTCTTCAGTGCCTGCTGCTGCCAATTGGTTTGTAAAAACGGTGCCCACGCTGCTTCTAATGACATTGGGATTGAACCAATCTGTACGCGGATCGGCCACGATGACCGCATCTACTTGTGCGGCGTCGGCTGTGCGAAGAATGGCTCCTAAATTGCCAGGTTTTTCAGGCGATTCTATCACCAACACCAAGGGCGTTTTTGTTTTAAAAACCAACGCATCCAAATGGGTGTTTTTAGACGCTACCAATGCCATAACGCCTTCTGTAGAATCGCGATAGGCGAGTTTTTGATAAACTGCCAACGACACCTCCAGCCAAATGGCTTTGGGCAAACTGTTGCGGATTTTTAAAATGGCATCGCCTGCCAGATGCGGACAGTATAGCAGTTTTTCGATGTGATAATTGCCTTTGAGCGCCAATTGAATTTCGCGTACGCCTTCCACCACAAATTTGTTTTCAGATTTGCGAAAAGCCGACTTTTCCTGTAGCTTTAATAGATACTTAACAGTAGGATTTTGTAGGCTTTGAATCGCTTTGGCAGCAGGCATCATCACTCGTAGGTTTTAGTATCATCCGTGCTTTCTGCAACGCGGTAGCGCTCACCCGATTTGCCTGATCGCAGTATCATTTCGCCCAAAAAACCGGTCAGGAAAAACTGCGTACCGAGTAGCATCGCTGTCAATGCTATGTAGAACCAAGGATCTTGCACCACCAAGCGGGCAGACTCGTGCAGGTAATAAATTTTGTACAACTTCATAAATCCGATATAGGCAGCCGATAAAAAACCGAAGAAAAACATAAGCACGCCCATGGCTCCAAAAAAATGCATGGGGCGTTTGCCAAATCTGGAAACAAACCAAATGGTGAGCAGATCCAAAAAACCGTTGATAAAGCGTTCCATACCAAATTTGGTTTTTCCGTATTTTCGAGGGCTGTGTTGGACAATTTTTTCGGTGATTTTTTCGAATCCGGCATTTTTAGCCAATACTGGAATGTACCGATGCATCTCTCCAAAAATATCGATATTTTTCACCACTTCATTCCTGTAAGCTTTTAGGCCGCAGTTGAAATCGTGCAATTTGAGTCCGGAGGTTTTACGCGCTGCCCAATTAAAAAGTTTGGAAGGCAAGTTTTTGGCCAACACGGCATCGTATCGTTTCTTTTTCCAGCCGGAAACGAGTTGGTAACCTTGTTCTTGAATGAGTTGATAAAATTCCGGAATTTCTTGCGGATTGTCTTGCAAATCGGCATCCATCGTGATGACTACTTCCCCCCTTGCCTCTTTGAATCCCAGGTGCAAGGCTTGAGATTTGCCAAAGTTTTTGGAAAATCTAAAGGCTTTGACGCTTTTGTTTTGTGTAGCGAGTTTTTGCAAAATCGCCCAAGAGTCATCCGTACTGCCATCGTCTATAAAGAGAATTTCGTAATCGAATTTTGCTCCGTTCAGAACTTCTTGTATCGCTTGGTGTAGTTCTACCAACGATTCTTCTTCGTTAAACAAAGGAATGACAACAGATATTTGCATGGCGGTTTGTTTGCGCCTCAAAAATAGGGAAATTACCGCTTATAGATTTTCCGGATGCGGATTTTTCATAATAATACCCACAAGCAATGCATAGATGAATCCAAAAAACAGACTTGTAATCAGTGTAATGGAAGAGGTAATCCAGGGTGAGGAAAATTTTTCTGCCATAGAAGTTGCCATATCCAATTGCTCTTGGGTAAGCTCCGGATTATTTTCTACCATCTTTTGCTGTTGTACTTCGAGCATTTTTTGCATAAAATCCGGGTCTATGTATTGTGTAAGGATATATTGATAAATCACTGCAATCACACCGGCTATCAGTGCGATGCCCAAGCCTATTTTGAGTGCATCACTCAAGCCCATAAAACCGCCGTTGTCTTTTTTGAAGTGATTGAAGGCCAAGACCAAGACGCCTACGGATAGTGCTACACTAATTACTAAATTAAACCATCCGCCATCCACGTGCATTTCCATAACGTAGAGTACCACGGCGAAGGCCACGGATAAAAAACCCAGTAAAATACCGTAAGTAAGAATGAGATTTTTGTTTGAATTTTGAAGTGTTTCCATAATTGTGTAAATTTAAGTTTGGTTTGTAATTTCTACTGTAAAACTATTAAAAAAAATTTCATTGTGGGGTCTCGACTGCGCTCGACCTGACATAAACAAACTGTGCTCGACCTGACATAAACAAACTGTGCTCGACCTGACATAAATAAACTACGCTCGACCTGACATAAACAAACTGCGCTCGACCTGACATAAATAAACTACGCTCGACTTGGCATGTTTGGCAGTTATTTACAATCAAATGGTGCGCAATGTCTGCACACCGCATTGCAAAACTGTTAGTTGACAAATGTAAGATTTTGTTACAAGAATTTTTGTATTGTTTTTAGTTGGGGGAATTATACTTTTCCTAGTTGATACTTGTTTAATTTTCCGGTGGTAAGTTCGTCTAAAATTTTCAGTTTAAAAGATTCTGAATACCGTCTGATTACTTTGTCATTTTTGTACATAATAGTTAG
>JAVVDW010000040.1:0-6784 GCA_032251335.1 Flavobacteriaceae bacterium
GGCTATCAAAGTCAAGGCGGGTTTACTGGTCAGTACGGTATCGAAATTTTAGATGTAACCAACAACAATTTGTTGTATTCCAACACACACAACTTTTCAGCTACGGCCACCAGTTATGTAAATCTGGCAACCACTGTAAATTTGGTGCCCGGTGTAGAATACGCCATTTTGCGAACCGTTCTCAACCGCCAAGACTTAGACGACCAATTAGGGCGCGGTCTCAGGATGCCCGGGGGTTTTATCCCCTTTCCGCTTACGCAAGGCGTGATTACTATTAAAAGCTCTACCTTTTTTGGCAGTGGCGGCCCGGTCAACAACATTGTGGTACCCTACATCGATTTGGTGTTTGAACAATGATTATTTACAAAAAATAAACTACTTTTAAAGTGGCATACAGCCACTTTTTCTCATTTATGCAGCTTCTGAATACAATTTTTATCGGTCTTTTTGCACTGTTTGGACTTTTACACCTACAGGCGCAGCCTTATCGGCATTTTGGACTTTATGAAGGACTGCCCACACAAACGGTGTACCGCGTGGTACAAGACAATGACGGTTTTATTTGGGTATCTCACAACAAAGGCATCAGCCGTTTTGATGGCACCGATTTTACGCATTTTAGCACGGCCGACGGCTTGCCGTCTAACGATATTTGGCTGATAGATTTGGATGCTCAAAACAGATTGTGGTTTTTTGCTAAAGCCAATCGTTTGGGTTATATCGACAAAGGTAAAATACACACTTTTGGCAATGAAGACGGACTACCGTTTTACCCGCAAAACCTTTATAGAGGTGTCCAAGGACCGGGTTTTTACTCCTTGCAACCCGGCGATGCCAAATATTACTATTTTGAAAACGCATTATGGAAAACTTTAGAAACAACTGCCAAAAATGTCAAACTTGCCGACCTGAAGCGAAAGTATTTTTGGCTGCAAGATAAAAACAGCATCCACATTACTGACAGCCTTGGTAAAAGCCTTTTAAGTATCCCGACAGTTGAACAGCCCCAAAACGCAACCATCAACCAACTGAATGACAGTATTTTTATAGCCTTTACTGCAAAAGAAGCTTTTTATATAAATTCCAAAAGGTTAACTCATAAGCACTTTACCTTTAAAATACCACTTGAATTGGCTCGCATTACCGGAAGCGAAACCCAAATACAAATGTCGGGCAGAGGACAATTGTATGTTTTTGATTTACATTTTAATCTTTTGAAGCATATTCGCACCAACCCGAAGGTACAAGAAACTTTTAATTATCTCGATAAAGAAGGCAACCTTTGGTCGGCATCTGTGAGTGATGGGCTGTATTTTTATCCGGCAAATCTTTTGCAGGTCCAAAGTTATTTTGAAGGCGTATCCATCAAAAAGGTAATGTCTTTTCAAAACCGATTGTTTGTTTATCACGAGAAGAACGGGTTGCTGCAAAAAAGCTTAGCCGAACGTCACTTTAATGAAATGCATGCTGCGCATGAATCGTGGAATTTAAAACTGATCGATAACGATCAAGTTTTAATAAGTCTTCAAGGAAACAATTTGTGGTATTTTGACCAAAATGTAGATGCTCCATCAAAAAAAATTAATCCCGGTATTTTTATCAAAAGTCTGGCTCGCTTTAATGGTCAATGGTATGGGGTTGGAAAGGCCAATGTGGCTTTATCAGGAGATTTTAAAACAGTCTTAAAATATTTCCCTTACGATGCCGCCGACCAAATTGACACCAACACAACCCACCTTTATATTGGTGGCATCAACGGATTAAAAATTTTTAACGGTGAAAGCTTTATGCCTTTTCAAACTTCAGACAGCTTATCCGATAAAAACATCAGCCTATTGCAAGCCCATAACGACAGCCTGATGTGGGTGGGCACCGAAAAAAACGGTCTCTATCTTGCCGACGGAACCGAATCCCGACTTGTTTTACTTACAAAAGGGAAAAATATCACTTCTTTGTTTAGGGAAAATGCACAAACCGTTTGGGTAGTTGCCGACGACGATTTGTACCGCTTGCAAAATCAAGATTTTTGGAAGAACGAAACCAGCAAAATAGACAGATTAGGCAACCCAAATCCTTTAGTTTCTATGGGCATCAATGCTGTTTCCGTTTTGAAAGACACTCTTTATATTGCCACAGAAAAAGGTCTGCACACCCTTCCTAAAGACGCTATTTTTACAAAGTCCCAACCTTATTTTTACGTGGACGAACTTAGCTACCAACAGCAACACCTCGAAGCGGATGCAGTTGTTAAGTATCAAAAAAACGGAACACTCAGTGCACATATGCATTTGCTCGACTTTAACCCAAACGGCCCAACTGAATTTGAATACCGGCTTACGCCTTTTAGCACCGAATGGCAAAAAGCTGAAAACGGACAAATTTCATTGACCGGACTTGACCCTAATAGCTATACACTTGAGTTAAGATCAGCTGATCTGC
The DNA here is from genome assembly GCA_032251335.1 of Flavobacteriaceae bacterium. GTDB lineage: Bacteria > Bacteroidota > Bacteroidia > Flavobacteriales > Flavobacteriaceae > UM-FILTER-40-17. Next base: position 2,440 of record JAVVDW010000040.1, read on the forward strand.
CCGGCCAAACCCAATCGGTAAGTTTTTATATACAACCACTTTGGTGGCAAACCACCGCTTTTAAGATACTTGTGGTTGTTTTTGTGCTGCTTTTTACCGCTTTAATCGCCGGATTGTGGGTGAAAAAATGGTATGTGTTGAAAAACAAAAGGCTCGAAAGTTTGCGACAGCAAACCGAACACGAGCTGCATGCGCTCCGTTCGCAAATGAACCCGCATTTTATCTTTAACTCGCTAAACGCCATTCAATATTATTTAACCCAAAAAGGTCCCGAAGCCTCCGAAAGCTACCTTTTGGCTTTTTCAAAGCTCATTAGAATGATTTTCGAGTATTCGAGCAAAAAAACCATCAGCCTGAAAGCAGAAATAAAATTACTTTCATCTTATCTTGAATTAGAAAAAAAGCGGTTTGGCAATAAACTCTCATTCTATATTTTTGTGGATGATGAAATAGATGAAGAAAAATACGAAATCCCGAGTTTGCTGCTTCAACCCTTGGTAGAAAACGCGGTAAACCACGGTGTTTTCCATAGTAAAAACGATGGGTTTATTGAAATACGCTTTTTAAAACCGGCAAAAGACCACTTGGAAATCGTAATTCAAGACAATGGTGTGGGTATGGCAAAGTCTCAGTCTATTTATGAAAAATCTGTAAATCGCCATCACTCAAAATCGACCCAAATATTGAAAGATCGCATTGCCTTGATCAATCAAACCGGGCGTTTTCACATCCGTTATCGGTGGGAAGATTTAACCGACGCAGACCGGTCGGGTACGCGCGTAGTTTTGGAGGTGGAATACCCCAAACAACCTATGATAAGAAAATAATCAAAATGAACAAGAACATAACTGCCGTTCTGATAGACGATGAATTTTCAGCCTTAGAAATGTTGAAAATAAAACTCAGTAAAAGCTTTCCTGAGATTGAAATAGTGGCTGTGTTTCAAAACCCGGAAGAAGCCTTAGAGCAATTGCCAAACCTGCTCCCCGATTTACTTTTTATAGATATCACCATGCCGCAACTCAGTGGTTTTGACTTGCTTTCCGGCTTGAATTTGCCCGACACCGAAATTATATTTGTTACGGCCCACAACGATTACGCCCTCGAAGCCATCAGGCATTGTGCCATTGGGTATGTGGTGAAACCCATAGAAGATGACATGCTGAAAGAAGCCTTACAAAACGCCTTGTCCAACTTACAAAAAAGATCGGCTGCCGAAAAAACCCTTCAACTCTTTCGGCACTTGCAAGGCCGGAGTAAAGAAAGGTTGGTGGTACCCACACAAAAGGGCGTGAGCATCTTAAAAACAGATGAAATTGTACGATTGGAAGGCATGGACGGTTACACCAAAATTTGCCTGTCGGACAAAAATTGCATAGTGAGTTCCTATAATATCGGGAAGTTTAAAGACTTGTTGCCGGAGCAAAGCTTCATCCAATTGCACAAATCGCACATCGTAAACTTGGAATTTTTAAAAGCCATACAAAACGATGGCTATGCCGAGCTAAAAACCGGAGATTTTGTGCCGTATAGCAAAAGTAAAAAGCAGGAGATTTTGGACTGTTTGTGAACTTTGTTCAGTTGTTGGTTTTTTATTTTAGAAATGGTGTTGGATAAATTTGTATATCGGTTTTGTAAAAGTAGCGAGTTTATTTGGACTATTTTTCGATTGGTACTAATATAAATAAAAAAGCGCAAACCATTAGGAATGCGCTTATCTCGCTATTTTTTATATACGGTGTTAGCAAATGTTTTTTTAAATCGGAAGTGATTTAAGTTTGCTAAATGTTCTTTTTGCCAATTCTACTTTTTCAGGGAACAATTCTTTTCCTTTAATATCTTTGGCAATAATAGATATTCTATTCTTTGTCGTTTGAGACATAGAAAGAACTTTTGTTGCTTTTAATATTTGTTTTTTACGTTCCATTTTTATTTGTTTAAGGTGTTCTTTATAACTAAAAACTAGTTTTTAGTTATAAAGAACACCACAAAGTTAGTTTATTTTTTCTTAAAAACCAAAATTCCAATGTACTCATTTTTAGGAATATACTGAACGAAATTTGGGTTTTCTCCGTTAGTGAAGCCGAAAAATATGTATTCTTTACTTAACTCAACGAAATTTCTATCTACATAGTATCTATATGCTTTAATTCTTCTATTGTAATTTTTGCAAATTTCAGTACAATTCTTTTTACAATCAACTTCACATTTGATTTTAAAATCTTCAGCGCTATCACTTCCCTGTACCCAAATCGCAGAATCTTTATTTTCAGCGAAAAATTTAGGTACAGTATTCAATACTGTACTGAATACTTTACGCATATCTCCATTATTACTATTTATATCATCAATTATTGAGCCATTTTGTTCGTCATAATCACCAAACCCAAGATTATAAACTTTTCTGCCTGATAATTTTCTCACAAAACTATATTCAATTGCTTTGATGATTGACTTTTCGCCTTTACTTTCAAAAAGATACTGAATTTTTGAAACTTCAGTATCAATTATCTCTGTTTTATATGCTGGGATGTTATTCAAATGGTAGTTTTTTGTCTGTAAATATAGTTTTTTTAAATATTTGCTAACTATCAATAAATAATATGATCCAGCAATTTATCCAAATACTGTTCTTTGATATTGTAATTGTTATCGGCAGCAAAAACATCTAGCATTTCTTTGCGTAAAGCTGAAATTTCCATGTCGCCGTAAACTTTGTTATTGATAGCCAATTCAATTTTTTTGAGCGCACTCTCTTCATCATCACCCTGGAAAGTTTCGTACACTTCATCAAAAACAGCCGGGTCGGTGGAGGATTTGACCAGGTTGATTTCTGCCTCGGTTTCTTGTGCATCTGCCCGGGCACAGAGCAAGAGTATGTAGGTTTTAATTTCGGCTTTTGTCCAGTTTGCAGGTTCGCTGTTCATTTTGGTAGGTTTTTGATAGGTGTAAAAAAGTGTTCGAGGTTACTTCTACGAAAGTAATTTTTTTTTATGATTTAAAATTTCTAGGTCTATTTTTTCGATGAAAGGAAAGCGAAACGGGTGTTTTTGAGATAGGAGATTTTGCGAACAAACTTTTTTACCAATCTCTATTGCTGGGGAATTTTAGTCGCTTGCCAATTGACAACTTGCCAGCGGTTGTTACGTTTTAAAAAAGTGCCGCTGTTGTAATAAAATTGTACAGCTTCGCCGGTTTGGCCTTTCATTTTAAAAGCCACTACGGCTACATCGCCATAGGTATGGATTTGTATTTCTTGGGCGGTGTAGGTGGTTTTTGGGGAGTCAGCAACTTCTGGTTGATTTTCGAACCCGACCATGATTTGGGCTTTGCCAAATCGGGTGCCGTTGGAGCTGGTGTAGATGAGGTCTTCTGCCCAGAAGTTTTCGTGGGTTTGGCGGTCGTTGTTGGAGGCCCCTTTCATAAATTGGTGAAGCAACTCGGTGAGTTGTTCGGTATCGGTGGTTTGCTGTGCAGAAGATTTTTGAACGCCAAGCAAGACAAGGCATATAAAGAGAAACAGTACTTTTTGCATGTTGTGTAGTTTGGGGATTAATTTTCTTGTAGGTTGTGGCTTTTTAGTAAAAAGGATTTATTTGATAAAGGTAAAAAAAACAATCACCACAAGGATGATTTCACCAATGGCGTATTTTAGGTAATTGGCGGTTTTGCCTTGCTCGATGAGTTTTTTGCGGATGTTTCGGAAGAGTTTAATCATTGGTTCCAATTTATTTTGTCCCGTTAGGGACTTTATATAGGTAGGAATTTATTCATATAGGTGATTTTTGTGCCTTTAGGTACAATATATATTTCGTACCTAAAGGCACTAGGGTTTGATTTGGAATTAGTTTTTGCTTTTCGATATCTACAATGGTGGTATTGGTGATGTAAGTTTGCGCTACAATCGATGTTAATGACAGCAAAGCGACTAGGGTGAGATGGATGGATTTCATCTGTTTATAATTTATTTATTTCGACTTCGCTCAATACAAGTGTTTTTATCGGTCATACTTCGGCTACGCTCAGCACAGGCATGGAACGCCCTAGGATAATCATGCTCCTGTGTGTCACTCTTTTTACATGAAGGTTTCATGACTTATTTTGAGTTTAGGTTAGTATCTGAATGTCTCGGAATATTAATAAAAGGCGTTTTCATTAAGTACCAAAAGGATTGTTTTTGGTCGTCGAATTCTTTAAGTCCCAGATTCACTTCTTCCGGATGTTTGTATTTAAAAGTTCCAAAAAGTCGGTCCCAAAGAATAAAAATATCAGCATAATTAGTCGCTCCTTAAATTATATATAATAACCTGTTTTTCAGTAAAATATATTCAAAAAAGCTTGTTTA
>JAVVDW010000041.1:0-6539 GCA_032251335.1 Flavobacteriaceae bacterium
CTTTCGGAATCACTTGTATTTTTTGTGCTTTATACTTTTTTACACCAACTTTATTCACTTTGAAAGGTTCACTAATTCCAATAACTGGAGAAATAAAAAAAGTAGATACCTACTATACACAAATAGTTTCAGAAAGAAGACTTCATAAAGTTAAAAGCACAAAATCTCAATTACAATTACAAATAATTGGACAATCGCAAATCTACTCGCTAACCAAAAATATTGGATATGACAAACGGAATGAAAAATATGAAAACATAAAAAAATCATTGCTTAATTCTAAAACAGTAAAAGTTTGGATAAAAAAAAATGAATCAAAAAAATGGAACCCAAAAATATTTCAATTAGAAAAAGATGATGGGACTATTATACCATTAACCATTAACCATTAATCCCTCTTCATTTCTTACTTTCACAAACAAAAGAATTACACTATTTTTGGACGAAACATACGAAACTAACATGGGTGTCATACTGCAGATTGAAAACATTTCCAAGCAATACCGTTTGGGCACGGTGGGCACGGGCAGTTTGGCGCACGACCTCAACCGTTGGTGGCACACGGTGCGCGGCAAGGAAGACCCTTATTTGAAAATAGGTGAAGTAAATGACCGGGGCAGCAAGGCGACATCCGACTATGTATGGGCCTTGAAAGACATCAATTTTGAAGTACAAGCCGGCGAAGTGCTCGGCATCATCGGTAAGAATGGCGCGGGCAAAAGTACCTTGCTCAAACTGCTTTCGCGGGTGACGGCGCCCACTACCGGGGCTATCCGGACGCGCGGGCGCATTGCTTCCTTGCTGGAAGTGGGCACGGGCTTTCACGGCGAGCTCACCGGGCGGGAAAACATCTATATGAACGGTGCCATCCTGGGCATGACCAAAAAAGAAATAGACAGCAAGCTCGATGAAATCATTGCTTTTTCGGATTGCGAACGCTACATAGACACGCCTGTAAAGCGCTATTCTTCGGGGATGACGGTGCGTTTGGGCTTTGCCGTGGCAGCACACCTGGAACCCGATATTCTGGTGGTGGACGAAGTGCTGGCCGTAGGCGATGCCGAGTTCCAAAAAAAAGCCATCGGAAAGATGCAAGACATCTCGGGCAGCGAAGGCCGTACCGTGCTGTTTGTAAGCCATAATATGGCGGCGGTAAAAAGCCTCTGCACCCGCGCTATCGTCCTAGAAAACGGACGTAAATCTTTTGAGGGGAATGTTGATAGTGCTATTTCAAATTATTTGAAAATATATAATGTTTCAAATAAGGTTAGTTTTTCAAATAAACCTTTAAAGAATATATGTATAAATCAAGATAAAAATAATATTGTTATTGCTGCAGAATATGAGGTTTATCAAGACTTAGATTTACCTAATCTTGGGTTTATTATTTATAATGAATTTGGTCATCCAGTTTTAGGTGGAAATCCCGTGATTTTAAAAAGTAGCATTTTAAAAAATAAAAGTTTTAAAAGAGGTAAAATAAAAGCAGTAATAGAGAATCCAAGATTAAAAGATGGTGCTTATTCAGCTTCGATTTGGTTTGGAAATTCTAAAAAAAATTTTCAGGAAGAAAGAGATTGTTTATATTTTGAAATAAAAAACATGGTAGAACTTAAATATGCCTACACATCTTTTACAGGAAGCCAAATACCTAGTGTAAAATGGGATTTTCTTTAAACTAAACCAAAAATTAATATTTACAATGAATAAAATTAAGAAAGCTTATTTAAAATTAGTAGGTAAAAGATATCAAGAATTTGACTCTTATTGGGCTCAAAAGGTATATGTCAAAATGATTAAAGATAGATATACGCTATTTGAAAAATTTTCACATAATAAAAAAGTCATTCATTTTGGTTGTACAGATTGGCCTATTTTTAATCCAAAAAATAACTTACACATAAGACTTTCAAAAATCACAAATGAAATTCATGGTTTTGACATAGATTTGGATGGTATCCAAAATTTAAAAAAATACGTAAATCAAAAATATTTTTCAAATTTTGATGAAATAGGAATTGAAAACTATGATGTTTGTTTAGTACCCGAAACAATTGAACACGTTGATAATGTGAGCGAGTTTCTGAATAATTTATCAAAAGTAAATGCAAATGTGTTTTTGATTACAGCGCCAAATTGTTTCTCAAAGGAGATAATCTCCCGAAATTACTACGGCAAAACCGAGTTTATAGAAATGGTACACCCTGATCATAATTGTTGGTATAGCCCCTTTACTTTAAAAAACTCAATCGAAAAATATTCTAATTTAAGAGTTGATGAGGTTTTTCTAATTGATAGGGATACTATGGTTTGCTGTATAGCATCTAAAAAAAATGGATAGAAAAAAAATACTTATTGTGTGTTCATGGCTTGATGTAAATTCAAGCGTGGGTGTTTTTTTTTGGGAGCAAGCTAAACTTTTAGAAGATGTTTATGATATAAAGCTATGTGTTTTTAAAAAAGCTCTAATTGGTAGAAAAAAGTTTTTGTTTAACTACCCTGGTATTAAAATATCAAAAAAGCTAACTCCAAATTCCTTAGAAGCTTATATTATTGAATACCCGAATTTAAAATTTTTCAATTTTAAAATTAGTAACTTTTTTTTCATAAAATCAATTAAGCTTTTTAATAAGTATTTAAGCACTAACGAAAAGTTTGTTCCCGATTTAGTTCATGCACAAAGTGTTTTTAACGCGGGCTTTGTTGCTTATTATTTAAAAGCGTATTATAAAATTCCTTATATATTTACTGAGCATAATCAATTTAATCTTAAAGGAAGAAATGAAGAAGAGTTATTAATATTGGATAAAACAATTAATGAAGCTGAGTTTAAAACTGTTGTTAGTTTAGACAAGGTAAGACAGTTTGCTTCAAATGGTTTTTTTTTCGATTTTTTAAATATAGGAAATTTTGTAGATGAAAATGTTTTTTATCCCAATGATAACAATATTAACAATGAATTTCAAATAACTACATTAGGGGCCTTTCATCCTCTAAAAAATCAGGAAACAATTTTTAAAGCGTTAGATTTAGTTGATAAAAAAATTAAGCAAAAAATTAATTTTACTTGGCTAGGTTATGGTGCTTGGAACCATTTTAATAGAAATAAATTAGAAGAGTTGATAAATACATATAAATTTGAAAATATCAGCATAAAACTTGTAGAAAAATGCTCAAGAGTTGAAGTTGCAGCCTTTTTACGTGAATCAGATTTATTCTTATTCAGCAGTATTTCAGAGGGTATGCCTGTTTCTGTTTTAGAATCTCTTGCTTCTGGCGTTCCTGTTTGCACAACAAATTGTGGAGGTGTTGACGAAATTATTAACCAAAGCAACGGTAAATTAATCAAGCTATTTGACTATGAAGAAATGGCTAGATTTACTTTAGATGTCATCAATAAAAAAGTGAAATTTGATAAGCAAAAAATTTCAGAACAAATCATTTTACAATTTGGCTCTTCAAATTTTAAAAAGAAACTTCAAGGAGTCTATAATAGAGTTTTACAAATCTATAACTAAATGATCCCCGTCACCAAAACCTTTCTCCCGCCCCAAGAAGAATACCAGGCCATCCTGCAAGAGGCTTGGGACGCGGGTTGGATTACCAACCGAGGGACTTTGGTGAAACGCCTCGAGGCAGTGTTGCAAGCCTATTTGGGCATTGCACCGCCTATCATGACCACCAACGGAACTTTGCCCTTGCAAATTGCCCTCAACCTTTTTGGCAAAGGCGGTGAAATCATCACCACGCCCTTTAGTTATGTGGCCACCACTTCGAGTATTGTTTGGCAAGGTTGCACGCCCGTTTTTGTGGACATACACCCCGACTATTTCACCATAGACGAAACCCAAATAGAAGCCGCCATTACCCCAAAAACCACCGCCATATTGGCCACCCATGTGTTTGGCAACCCTTGTCATGTAGATGCCATTGAAGCCATTGCGCAAAAACATGGTTTAAAGGTCATTTACGATGCGGCACACGCCTTTGGCGTGCAATACCACGGCAAGAGTTTGTTGAGCTATGGCGATGTAAGCACTTGCAGTTTTCACGCCACCAAACTGTTCCATACCGGCGAAGGCGGTATGATGCTCTGCCCCGATGCCGACACCTACCACCAACTGTTTTACCGCCATAATTTTGGACACAACGGGGCGTTGGCGTTTCACGGCTTGGGCATCAATGCTAAAATGAGCGAACTGCAAGCCGCTATGGGCTTGGCCGTATTGCCTTATGTTGCAGGGCTTATCGCTGCGCGTAAAAAAGTAGTGGAAGTGTACGATGCGCACTTAGATTTTACCCGCCTGCGCCGACTCGACTTGCGCCCCGGCACCGAGTGGAATTACAGTTACTATCCGGTAGTGTTTGAGAGTGAAACCGCCTTGCTACAGGCCGAAAAAGCCCTCAATGCCCAACAGATTTTCCCGAGGCGCTATTTCTACCCGGGCTTGCACCACTTGCCCTACGTACAAGCACAAGACTTGCCCGTTTGCGATGCCGTGTACAAAAGCGTGTTGTGTTTGCCGGTGTATCAGAATTTATCGATTGAAGACATAAAGAAAATTACAGAAACACTAAATCTAAACGCCATATGTTAATTGTAGGAGCTAAAGGATTTGCCAAAGAAGTATTGGAAGTTTTGCACCAAAACGGGCAAAGTGCTGAAGTAGTTTTCTTCGATGACGTGAGTAGCGATGTACCCGATACCGTTTACGGTTTTAGTGTATTGAAAAACGAACAACAGGCGAGGGAATATTTAAAAAATGTAGATAATCGATTTACTTTAGGACTTGGAAATCCGGTATTGCGAAAAAATCTGGCTGATAAATTTATTAAGTTGGGAGGGAGTTTGACGAGTGTAATTAGTAAAACGGCCTTTATAGGTTCTATTGGAAATGACATAAAATCTGGTGTGTCAATAATGCAAAATTCGATCATATCTTCCTCTGTTAAATTAGGTATTGGGTGTATAGTTTATTATGGTGTAAATATCACTCACGATTGCGAAGTTGGAGACTATGTGGAAATTTCTCCGGCTAGTCAATTATTGGGTGGATGCAGTATAGATGACTTTTCAAGAATTGGGGCTAACGCTACAATCTTACCAAAAATTACTATCGGCAAAAATGTAACAGTTGCCGCGGGCTCGGTTGTGACCAAAGATGTACCCGACAATTGTATGGTAGCCGGCGTTCCCGCAGTGATAAAAAAAGAATTAACACCGTTGAACTTTTGACATGCAAGACAGCCCCAAAGTAAGTGTTTGTATGATAACTTTCAATCACGAAAAATACATTCGTGAAGCCATTGACGGTGTGTTGGTTCAGCAAACCAATTTTCAAATAGAACTTATTTTAGCCAATGACTGCTCTTCAGATGGTACGGATGCAATCATCCAAAACATTTTGGAAACACATCCGCGGGCAGGTCAAATACGATATTTTAAACATGAGAAAAATCTGGGTATGATGCCCAATTTTATGTTTGCCTTTGAACAATGCCACGGCAAATACATCGCCTTATGCGAAGGCGACGACTACTGGACCGACCCGCTAAAGCTGCAAAAACAAGTCGATTTTTTAGAGGCAAACCCGGAGTATGCCTTGTGTTTTCATGAAGTACAAATAAAAGAAGAAGCCGCCGGCACGCTAATAGAAGACAACATCACCCGAAAAGTCCCCGACACCACCGATATACGCGACTTGGCCCGGGGCAATTACATACATACGCCCTCCGTGGTTTTTAGAAACGGCTTTTCATTGCCCAATTGGTTTTCAGAATGTGTCATGGGCGATTGGCCTTTGTACTGTATCATTACAGGGGATAAAAAAATTAAAAAACTGACAGATGTAATGGCGGTCTATCGGCGTCACCCGAGCAGTATGTGGTCTGCAAAAGACAAAAACACCCGCATCCTAAATACACTACACACCTATCGTTTGGTTTTGGAGTCGGGTGTATTAAACCCTGAGGCAAAAACAATACTGCAAACCTCTATGCAGGGTCTAAAAAACCAATTGCCTAAAAAATCCTCTTTTTTACAAAGACTTAAAAACCTTTTAACATCTTAGCAAAACATGCCACAAGCCTTAGTCTCCATTTGCATCCCCACCTATAATGGCGCGGCCTATTTGGCAGAGGCTTTGGAATCGGCTATCGGTCAAACCTATCCGCATTTGGAAATCGTAGTATCGGACGATGCTTCTACAGATGATACTTTAGAAATTGTTGAATCCTTTAAACAAAAAACACAGCTTCCCATACGCGCGTTTCACCACACGCCTTCAGGTATTGGCGCCAACTGGAACCATTGTATGCAAAAGGCCCAAGGCGAATACATCAAATTTCTTTTTCAGGACGATGTGCTCATGCCCGATTGTGTGGAGAAGATGGTGGCGGCTGCCGAAAAACATCCACAAGCAGGAATGATTGGCAGTAAGAGAGTGTTTTTGACAGACAGTAGTGTAGATAACCAAGAGATGAAAAACTGGATAAAAGTGTTTGGAAATTTGCAATCGCAACTCTTCAAAGACAAAAAC
>JAVVDW010000042.1:0-4239 GCA_032251335.1 Flavobacteriaceae bacterium
CGAGAACATCGAAAAAATTCCACTCAATAAATTAATTCTTGTATCGGCTTTTATTGGTATTCCTTTGGTCTTAATTAATTTCTATTTTTCAACACCAACCCATTCTGAACTCGTTCGATATGTTGGTTCCCTTGCAAAAGATGCCTCCAATATTTTTATGCCACTGCTCTACATTGGTTTGGTGCTTCATCTTTATAAATCAAAGATGACGCAAAGATATGTAAGACAATTAATACCTGTGGGAAAAATGGGGCTTACCACCTATGTACTACAATCTGCTTTTGGAGTTTTTATCTTCTACGGGTATGGATTAGGCTTATTACTAAAAATATCAGGGACAACAGCTTTGGGACTTGGAATGCTATTCTTTACGCTACAAATATTTTTTAGTAAATGGTGGTTTAGCAACTATACATTTGGTCCTTTTGAATGGCTGTGGCGATCCTTGACTTATGGGAAGAAGCAACCGTTTAAAGTTAAAAAAACGCAAGAATTATGAAAAAAGAAATTTTAACATTACTAATCACCTTATTCCTTTTTTGCAGTTGCCAATCAACTGATAAGAACTCAATTTTAGAGACAAACAAAGCAGTCGTTTTGGAATACCATAAGGTTTGGAATGAAGGCAACTTGGACAAATTAAATGATATCCTAACCCGTGACTTTGTGTGTCATTATTTGACGAGTATAGAGTGGACGGGAATTGACGAGGCTAAACAAGCCATTTCAGACTGGAGAGCCATTTTTACGGATTGGCATGAAGAAATCGTAGATATCATTCAAGAAAATGATAAAGTCGTAACGCGCTATAAAGCTACAGCAACACATACTAAAACCTACGAAGGTATAGATGCTACAGGAGCCAAAATTGAGATATATGAAGTTTCCATTTACCGAATACATAATGGCAAAATAACTGAACAATGGTGCTTCCCGGACGCCCCAAGTATAAAAACACAAATTATCAATTTTAAATAATAACAGAAAAACATGAAGAAACAACTTTTAATAATCACAACCATCATTTTATGTACCGGCCAACTGTTTGCACAAACAAGCAATTACAGCGACCTTATTATGAAAAGCGCCGACAAAATAGAGCAAAAAGTAATTGAGTGGCGACACGACATTCATCAAAACCCTGAGTTGGGAAATCGGGAATTTCGTACGGCCGAACTCGTTGTCAAGCATTTGCAATCGCTGGGCATTGAAACACAAACAAAAGTGGGTATCACTGGCGTTGTAGGGATTTTGAAAGGTGACAAACCTGGACCTGTGGTAGCCCTCAGAGCAGATATGGATGCTTTGCCTGTGGATGAGGTAAACGATTTGCCTTTTGCTTCCAAAGTAAAGACCATTTACAATGGCAAAGAAACCAGCGTAATGCATGCCTGCGGACATGATGCGCATGTGGCCATCTTAATGGGGGTTGCCGAAATATTAGCTGGTATGAAAAAAGACCTGAAAGGCACCGTTAAGTTTATATTTCAACCCGCTGAAGAAGGACCACCGGTTGGCGAAGAAGGCGGTGCGGAATTAATGGTGAAAGAAGGCGTATTGGAAAACCCAAAAGTGGATGCCATTTTTGGGTTGCATGTGTATTCAACTTTAGAAGTGGGTAAAATAAGCTATCGGCCCGAAGGGTTTTTAGCCGGAGCAGCTGACTTTAAAATTACGGTAAAAGGCAAACCAAGTCATGGAGCGGATCCTTGGCTCTCGGTAGATCCTATTTTTGTTTCCGCACAAATTATTACCAGCCTACAGCAAATTGTAAGCAGAAATGTAAAACTCACAGAAAATGCTGCCGTGGTAACTGTTGGAGCCATCAACGGAGGAAACCGCTCTAATATCATTCCTAATCAGGTAGAAATGCTAGGTACGGTGCGGACTTTAAGCGATGACGATGAAAAGATGATTTATAGCCGAATACAACAAGTGGCTGAAAAAACAGCTGAGGCAGCAGGTGCAGAGGCAGTGGTTGAATTGCCTTACTCCAATTATGTTCCAGTTACATTTAATAATGTAACACTAACCAATGCCGTACTTCCATCTTTACAAAAATCTGCGGGAGCTAAAAATGTGCTGTTAGTTCCGGCCATTACAGGAGCGGAAGACTTCTCCTATTTTGCTCAAAAAGTACCCGGTTTTTATTTTTTTATTGGTGGTATGCCAAAAGGGCAAGACCCAAAATTAGCCGGACCACACCATACCCCGGAATTCATTATCGATGATACCGCTTTTAAAACTGGTGTCGTTGCCCTATGCAATCTGGTATTTGACTATGCGGAGATGATTAAAAATTAAAAACAATATCCTTATAATAATAGCATAAACAACAAATTACATCAAATGAAAAAATTAGTGCCAACATATATTCTTTTAGTAATTTTAGCTTCTACATCAATTTTTGGACAGACTGATGCTGAAAAATACGCTTTAGATGTAAAATCAGTAGATGCAATAATAAATGCATATTACGATGTTGTTTCAGGTTCGAGTCATGACCCGTGGCAATTTGAAAGAGATAAATATATTCACTCAAAAAATGCGGTTATCACAAGATTTGACGAAAATGGAATAGCCGAATCACATACCCTCGAAGCAGAATATATCCCAATGGGGTTATCGCCAAAAGAGGATTTCTACGAGAAGGAACTTAAGAGATTGGTTAGTCAATTTGGAAATATTGCCCAAGTTTGGAGTGCCTTTGAAATACGAACTCACCCAGAAACAGAATCTAACATTAGAGGACTCAATAGCATTCAACTTCATTTTGAAAATGGAAGATGGTATATAGACAGCTGGACTTGTGAAATGGAATCCGAAAAAAGTGCTGTAGTGAATGAGTTTCTTGCTAAGGAATAAAAACCTTTTGATAATATACGTAATTAATAATAAAACACAGCATAATGAAAAAAACAACTCTAACACTTCTTTTTTTAGCAATTGTCACCGTCACCTTCGCCCAAACCAAGATGATTGACATGCACGTACACTCCTACTCCAACACCGATTTTGGAGAGCGTGAACCCGCAGCCGATTATTACGGTGTAAAGGGCTCAACAGATGCCCAATCGCACCGGCTAGAAACGGTTGCTGCCTTTAAGAAACTCAACATCGTAAAGGCTGCCGTAAGCGGTAACCCGGATAGTGTTGAAGAATGGGCCAAAAACGATCCAGAAAATATCGTTATCAGAGGCATTTTGATATTTTCCCCGGACGATTATGGCATGACTGTCCAAAAATTTGAACAACTTGTCAAGGATAAAAAGATTGAAATTTTTGGAGAAGTGGCACCGTATTATTCGGGTGGCACCTTGAGCGATTCCATTTGGCAACCCTATTTAAAAATCTGCGAGCAATACGACATTCCTGTGGCGGTACACACCGGCGGTGGCGACCCTGGTGGCACATATTCTTGGTCGCCAAAAGCACGCTTATCCTTAGGCGATCCTTACCATATTGAGGATGTGTTGGTCAACTATCCCAAACTGCGTATTTACCTTATGCATGCCGGCGGTGAAGATTGGCCCGAACATGCTATTAGACTTATGGCCTATTATCCGCAATTATATACCGATATCGCGGTGCTGTTATGGGTAGAGCCTAATACGCAGCGTTACGTCACCAACTTTCTTCGAGACATCAAACATGCCGGCTATTTAGACCGCGTTATGTTTGGATCAGACCAAATGATTTGGCCTTATGCCATTGAAAAATCGATTGATTTTTTGAATAGTCTTGACTTCTTGACTGAAGAAGATAAAGAAGGTATTTTCTATGGAAATGCTGCGCGATTTTTAAAATTGGAAACAAAACAATAAACATAAGCAAAATGGAAACCCTCAACAACCTCATCAGCATTAATATGGATGTATTTACCGTGGTGCTGCTCGTAATCTTTTTTACTGCCGAAAATGTGTTTAACACCCAATTTAAATTTGATAAAATGGGTAAACATTTATTAGAAAACATCGGTTTTTTAATTATCATTACCTTGTTAAATTTATTCTGGGCTACCATAATCGTAAATGGTGTTGATTGGCTTAACAGTAATAAGATTGGGTTGTTTCATTATACAGAACTTCCCATATGGTTGTTTTTACTTTTAAGTGTTATGCTGTTTGACATGGCCAATTACTGGTTTCACCGCATAGCACACAATGTGTCTTTTCTTTGGAGTTTTCACCGTGTGCATCATAGCGATAGCCGTATGGATGCTTCATCAAACATACGCGT
>JAVVDW010000043.1:0-3675 GCA_032251335.1 Flavobacteriaceae bacterium
CTGGATGCCCGCAACAAACTCATTTTTGCCACCGGCCCGCTGACCGGCACGGGAGCCCCGGGCAGCAGCCGCTACATGGTGGTGACCAAAGGCCCTCTGACCGGGGCCATTGCGCATTCCAGTGCCGGTGGGGCATTTGCTTCAGCCATCAACCATGACAATGTGTTCGGGATACAATTCCACCCCGAAAAAAGCCACCAAAACGGTATAACCTTACTCCATAATTTCGCAAAATTATAATGCTTAGATCCAGAATCATCCCCTGTCTTTTAGTTCACAAAAAAGGGCTCGTTAAAACCACCCAATTCAAAGACCCAAAGTATGTAGGAGACCCCATAAATGCAGTGAAAATATTTAATGAGAAAGAAGTAGATGAACTGATTGTACTTGATATTGACGCGACAGTCGAACAAAGAGGTCCCGATTTTTCACTGATAAAAAATTTAGCCGTTGAGTGCCGAATGCCTTTTTGTTATGGTGGAGGTGTAACAACCGTAGCCCAAGCCAAGGAAATAATAGGTTTAGGCGCGGAAAAAGTTGCTTTGAGCGCTGCCGCAATTTACAACACGCAAATACTGAGAGAAATTGGAAGAGCAGTAGGTGTTCAAAGTGTGGTTGTAGTATTAGATGTAAGAAAAAAAAAACTTTTCGGTGGGTATGAAATTGTCACACACAACGGCAAAAAAGTCGCCGGAATCAAATTATCAGATTTTATAAAAGAGGTCAACGAAATAGGTATAGGCGAATTGGTCATAAACGCTCTTGACAATGATGGTAAAATGGAAGGATATGACTTCAAATTATTTGATTGGGTAAGGGATCAAATCGAAATGCCCATGACCATTTTGGGCGGAGCCGGAAAATTAGAAGACCTGAAAGAAGCTGTATCTCGTTACAAAACAATCGGAGTAGCAGCGGGAAGCCTGTTTGTTTTCAAAGGGAAATATAGAGCAGTTTTGATAAATTATCCCAATTTTGTTGAAAGAAAAGATATGTATCAATTATAAACCATGAAACGCCCATGTAAAAATATTGACACACAGGAGTATGATTATCCTAGGGTGTTCCATTCCTGTGCTGAGCCCCGAAACGTCGGGGTCGAAGCATGACCGCTTAAAATCAATAAATGTAAACCCATGAAACAAATCATACAATCCTTTAAAACCGGCGAAACCCTGCCCGGAGAAATTGTTGAAGACATCAGAAGTCAGACATCAGACACTAGAAATCAGAAGTCAGACATCAGAAGTCAGAAGTCCGACCTCCGAACTCTGAACTCTAAAACTAAACACCCATGAAACAAATTATACAATCCTTTAAAACCGGCGAAACCCTGCTCGAAGAAGTGCCTGCGCCTTTGGTGCAAAAAGGATGCGTGCTCATACAGACCACCCGCAGCTTGGTCTCCCTCGGCACCGAGCGCATGCTGGTAGAGTTCGGCAAATCGAACCTCATCTCCAAAGCACGCCAACAACCCGACAAAGTCAAGCAAGTACTCGATAAAATCAAAACCGAAGGCCTGCTCCCCACCCTCGAAGCCGTGTTCAACAAACTCGGTGAGCCACTGCCGCTCGGCTATTGCAACGTGGGCAAGGTCATTGCCGTGGGCGAAGGCGTGACAGATTTTAAAATCGGCGACCGCGTAGCCTCCAATGGCCAACACGCCGAATTTGTGTGCATCCCCAAAAACTTGACCGCCCACATCCCCAACGAAGTTTCCGACGAAGAAGCCGCCTTCACCGTCATCGGCTCCATCGGGCTACAAGGCATCCGGCTGCTCAACCCCACCCTGGGCGAAACCATCGTGGTCACCGGGCTTGGGCTCATCGGGCTGCTCACCGCCCAACTCCTGTTGGCCAACGGTTGCCGTGTGATCGGCATCGATATAGACCAAACCAAGTTGGACCTGGCCGCCCGTTGGGGAGTTATTACTTTCAATCCCAAAAACGGCGATGCTGTGAAGTTTGTAGAAAGCACCACCAACGGCACCGGTGCAGACGGCGTCATCATCACGGCATCGGCCAAAACCGACGAAATCATATCGCAAGCAGCCCGCATGTCGCGCAAACGCGGGCGCATCGTCTTGGTGGGCGTTATCGGGCTCAACCTCAGCCGCGCCGAGTTTTACGAAAAAGAACTGTCTTTTCAGGTGTCTTGCTCCTACGGCCCGGGCCGCTATGACGACAACTACGAACAAAAAGGCACCGACTACCCTTTGCCCTTTGTCCGCTGGACGGAAAAACGAAATTTTGAAGCCATCTTACAGGCCATTGCCTCCCAAAAATTGCATGTCAAAGAACTCATCACCGAAGTTGTCCCGCTCGACAATTATCAAAAAATATACGGAAACATCGGCAGCTCTTCGGCCATCGCCTCGCTGCTCAAATATCCCGAAACAGAAAATCCGCAGCCACAGCACACCGTGCAGCTCAAACAAGTAAATTTTTCAAAAAGCAAAGGCGTGATTGGCATCATCGGTGCGGGAAATTTCACCAAAATGACCATGCTCCCCGCGCTCAAAGGCAGCGGTGCAAACTTGAAATACATCGCCAGCAAAGGCGGCGTGAGCGGTACGGCTTTGGCCAAGAAATACGGTTTTTCACATTCCACGAGCGATTATACAGACATCCTCAAGGATGTGGAAACAGACTTAGTCTGCATCACCACCCGCCACAACTTGCATGCACCGATGGCAGTTGAGGCATTGAAAGCCGGGAAACACGTGTTTGTAGAAAAACCATTTGCTCTCAACACAACTGAATTGGATGCGGTGGTGGCAGCGCAACAAGCCTCCGGGAAAACCCTCACCGTGGGTTTCAACCGCCGGTTTTCGCCCCACGCCCTGAAAATAAAGCAACAGCTTTCGGATGCCCCTGTCCACATCACCGCTACCATGAACGCGGGCTTTATCCCGCCAAACGTTTGGGTGCACGATTTGAAAATCGGCGGCGGGCGCATCGTGGGTGAAGCCTGCCATTTTATCGATTTGATGGTTTACCTCACCGGAAGCAAAGTGACATCTGTATGCATGAACGCTTTGGAAAAAAACCCGGAAGAAAACACGGACAACGCCACTATTTTGTTGCGGTTTGAAAATGGCTCCAACGGCGTTGTCAACTATTTTTCCAATGGCTCAAAAGCCTATGCCAAAGAGCGGGTGGAAGTTTTTTCACAGGAACGGACCTTTGTTTTGGATAATTTCCGCCGCACGACCGCCTATGGTTGCAAAGGTTTTTCCGGCCTGAAGACCCAACTCGACAAAGGGCATAAAAACCAGTTTCACCAACTCATCCACCAAATCCAAAACGGTGGCGAAGCCCTCATTCCTTTTGAGGAAATCGTCAATACGGCGCAAGCAAGTTTCGCCGCCATTGAAAGTTTGAAAACCAGAAGTTGGATAGCGATAAAATAAAGCGGTAAATCTCCATACCAAAAGAGCGCTACAATACACCTTTGTAAATGATTTTACACATTCCGGGGGTGCATTCATCAAAAAGAGCCTTTTATAGCACTTTTATGTTGTTGATATGAGAATTATGTTTATTTTTGTACAAAATAGCGCAACATAATGCACTTTGAAGAAATAATAACAACCATAAAAGAAAGGCGTGAAGCTTTTCAAATAACTCAGGAAGATTTGTCAAAACGTTCCGGTGTGGGTTTGAGAACGCTGAA
>JAVVDW010000044.1:0-910 GCA_032251335.1 Flavobacteriaceae bacterium
TCGTAAAGTTAGCAAAAAATCGCAAACTTTCGAGTCATTCACTTGCCCCGCAATGAGCTATACACAGTGTTGCCACACGTATTTTTATCAGTTTTTTTATTCCGTTCGGCCTCTACTCTACTCAGGTTTTTCAAACCGGCTAATTTCGTTCCGTTCAGATTTTCTCGGCCCGGTTTTTCGGTCTGTCACTCAACTAAAATCAAATTCGACTCGTAAAATCTAGCGTTTCGTGTATTCGTTCCGTGCGTAAATTCCGTTTTCCGATTTACTTGAAATTTTCACTTCGGTAATTCGTTTCGAGCGTAAAATCGGGCTGTTTTTCAAGTCGAATTTTCACTAAAAATCAGATCGTTTTTTTCAACAGAAAGGCTTTCAATATATGTGTGGCAACGTTTTCGTGTATGGCTCGTTGCGGATAAAACAGCGAGTCCTTTCGAAGAAGTCGTAAAGTTAGCAAAAAATCGCAAACTTTCGAGTCAATCACTTGCCCCGCAATGAGCTATACACAGTGTTGGCTGTAGTTTTTATTTAAATTAATTCCGTTAATATTCTATTCAGTTGTTTTTCAGTTAAGACAGGTTCAAAATATTTGATGTAATCATTCAATTCTCTCAGTAGTTTTATACTAACATACTTAAATTCAGCTCTTGGCTTGTTATTAATCATAACAATAAGATTTCGTATAGGAATTCGTTGCTCTCCCCAATGATGTTCATATAAAGGTAAATTTTCAGAGAGATAAATGTAAAGTGCGAAATTTGACCTTTCAATTTGTTCAATTGGCGACCTTAAACTAATCGAATTGACTGATGATTTGCTCCAGTTTTTTGTTTCTATTACAGTAGTGTCCGATAAAAGAATTTAAAAGCGGGATTTCCTTAACTGGATTTCCCGCTTATTTTATATCTTG
>JAVVDW010000045.1:0-890 GCA_032251335.1 Flavobacteriaceae bacterium
AAAATTTTACGGATTCACCTGTGCTGTAAAAGCGTTGTATAGGTGTTGGTATTTCGTTTTTTTTCCCGAATTATTTACTATTTGGCATCAGTACTATTTGGATAATCAAAATTCAATAAATTTAAAATAATTGCCATGATAATTAACATCACAGAAAAATTTATTTAATCATAATTTTTAGATGATGTTCAAATGTAAATTTTACACTTTTTTTCAATACAAGGATAAAAATCCGCATGCTTAATATCCTAATGATTTTGGGTATTTTATTATTAACTTTTTTATTATCAACTTTTTAATTCATGAATCTCTAATAAAAATTGAGTACATTTGTAGCTGGTTTATACCTTCTTTGATTTCAATCAGTCTTACTCCATTTTGCTACATTAATACTATTACTTCTTACTAGAGCAAATAATTTCTCATTAAATTACGGATTGTCGAACCGACATTAATTTATTTAAAGTAATTTCAACAAAGGAGAACTTATGAAACGCCCGAGTAAAAAGAGTGACACACAGGAATATGATTATCCTAGGGCGTTTCATGTGACCGATGAAAATCAATAAATATAAACACATGAAAAAACCAAGCTTAGGAGTTATTGGGACTTCAAGAAAAGAAGATGAAAAACGTGTCCCAATTCATCCAGATCATTTATCACGGCTTCCAGAAGAAATTCGAAAACAATTAATTTTTGAAAAGGGATATGGGGCACCATTTGGTGTTGCTGATGATTACTTTGTTTCTCACGCCGGAGGAGTAGCTTCTCGCCATGAGTTATTAGCTGATATTGGCGCGGTTATAATTGCCAAACCGGTCTTAGCCGACTTACAAGAAATACGTGAAGGGGGATTTATTTGGGGCTATCCGCATTGTGCACAGCAAAG
>JAVVDW010000046.1:0-753 GCA_032251335.1 Flavobacteriaceae bacterium
CGGTCGGCCAAGTGGTATCCGATAAATCCGGCAGTGCCGGTGATGAGGATTTTCATTGAATCAGTGGGTTATTTGTTTGAAGCCAAGAGCCAAAAGCCAAAAGGCATTAGGGTTATACGTTAAATGTTATTAGTTTTTGGTTTGTCGCCTTTCGACTGCGCTCAAGGTGACAAACCGCGCTTACTTCCTACTAATTCTATAAACTGTCATGCAGAACGTAACGCTGTCATGCTGAACTCGTTTCAGCATCTCACTCAAGGAATTGTCACCCCGAGCGCAGTCGAGGGGCAGCGTAAGCAAGTTCAGGGTAACAGCAAAAGGTTGTAGGTTTACTCGTTATTGGTTTAAAGCCAAGAGCCATTAGCCATTAGGGTTGCTTGTTATAAGTTATTGGTTATACGTTTAAAAGCCATTAGCCAATAGGCATTAGGGTTATACGTTATTTGTTAATCGTTATTTATTCAATTTTTTCTATAAAATCGGAAAAAGTCAGAATTTTTGTATTATCAATCATTTCTAAAATCAATAAATCCTGATCTCCGGAAACTAAATAATCGGCTTTTGAATCTACTTATAAATTTAGTAAGAAGTTATCTTTTTGGTCTCTACAAATTTTAATTTCAGACTTCACTTTTACTAATTCTCCAAATTGGTCAAAATATGCCAATATTTTTTCAATATCTCTTTTTGAAAAGTATTTTTTAAATTTGGGACGACTTACAATATCTATAAACTCTTCGAGTAATTCATTCG
>JAVVDW010000047.1:0-665 GCA_032251335.1 Flavobacteriaceae bacterium
AGCCCTAATATGGAACTGGTGGCACAGGGAGCCGCAAATTTTTTTCCGGACTTTTTGGCGGTATTCCGGCTACCGGAGCCATTGCCAGAACCGCAACCAACATTAAAAATGGCGGACGAACACCTATTTCGGGGATAGTTCACGCAGTAGTTCTATTGTTAATTATGTTGTTATTGGCGCCCGTCGCAAAATTAATTCCACTTTCCTGTTTGGCCGGAATCTTGGTGGTAGTTGCATGGCACATGGGAGAATGGCATCATTTCTTTGCTTTGTTTAAAAGCAACAAAATGGATATTGTTGTGTTATTAACAACCTTTATTCTTACTGTTTTTTTCGATTTAATTTTAGCCATAGAAATTGGAATGATTTTATCCAGTTTTATTTTTATGAAACGTATGAGTGAAGCCACATCGATAAAAAATGCATCGAATCTGCTTGATTCCAATGATAGTTTTGGCGACAGGCTTTTTGAGGAAGAATTGCATGAAATTCCTAAAGATGTTCTTTTATATGAAATTAACGGTCCGCTATTTTTTGGCGCTTCACAAAAATTTCAGGAAGTTATCACTGATTTAAACCAGCAGCCAAAAATATTGATTTTAAGAATGAGAAACGTCCCATTTATTGATGCTACGGGAATAAACAGACTGAAAGAAATTTGCTGG
>JAVVDW010000048.1:0-664 GCA_032251335.1 Flavobacteriaceae bacterium
GTATTGACCATTATGGACTTTCTTGTTCAGTTTGCAAATTTAACTTTGAAAATGAGTACGGAGAATTAGGTAAAGACTTTATTCACGTTCACCATTTAAGACAAGTCGCTGACATTGGAAAAGAATATAAAATCGACCCAGTTAAAGATTTAAGACCTGTTTGTCCGAACTGCCACGCAATGATTCATAAACGAAAAGAACCATACACGATTGACGAACTGAAAGAAAAAATGAAAAAAGCCAGCAGGTAACAGCGTATATAACTTATGGCGGGGAAAATGGTAAATTCAGGCTTTGTGCTTTTAAGTAAATTTGGTGCAAGCCGACAAGAAAGTTCTTCGAAAACCGCCACAAGTCATATACGCAAAACGTTGGCTGCAAGTTTAGACAGACACCATATACAAATTGAAAATATAGACTTTTGTTAATAATTAAAGCCCAAATTTTATTGACTAATAAATTCTGAAATAATATGATTGAAAAGAGCTTAAATAAAAAATCATTTGTAAATATCATTAGGACACTAATTGTAGTATTCGCAGTTTTTTTTGTGGCAAGGTTTCTGACTAATTACTTTAACAATAAATTTCCTCGAGATTATGGAACTGAATTTTGGGATAATCACATTTGGTTCATCTTACATATTACAGGTGGAAGTTTAGTG
>JAVVDW010000049.1:0-600 GCA_032251335.1 Flavobacteriaceae bacterium
TGTTTTCACTGCCGATTTGGATGGCGATGGCGACCTCGATGTGCTTTCGGCTTCTTCAACTGACAATAAAATTGCTTGGTATGCAAACAATGGGACTGGTACTTTTGGCGGACAACGAATCATCAGCACACTAACTAATGGCGCACGAAGTCTTTACGCAGCCGATTTAGATGACGATGGCGATATGGATGTACTTTCGGCTTCTCAAAATGATAATAAAATTGCTTGGTATGCCAATGATGGATTAGGCAATTTCGGTACACAACAAATCATCAGTGTATTGGCAAATGGTGCATCGTCTGTTTTCACTGCCGATTTGGATGGCGATGGCGACCTCGATGTGCTTTCGGCTTCTCAAAATGATAATAAAATTGCTTGGTATGCCAATGATGGTTCAGGCAATTTTGACCCGCAACAAATTATCACTACTTTAGCCGTTGGTGCAACGTCTGTTTACGCTGCCGATATAGACGGCGATGGTGACCTCGACGTGCTTTCAGCTTCTCAAAATGACGATAAAATTGCTTGGTATGAGAATGCCACAACCACCCTCAGCCTCGAAGATTTTAGCGCCGAAAACAGCTTTAGGCTCTTCCCCAA
>JAVVDW010000050.1:0-595 GCA_032251335.1 Flavobacteriaceae bacterium
GTTTTTCAAAAACTATATAAATTCCGATTTTGAAAACCGAAAGAATAAGATAGAAGATATGATTTACTTGAAATATCCAAATTACGAGCTTGAAAACATTAAATATGTGAAAATAAAAGGTAAATATTTGCTTTACGAAGCCCGCTCTAAAAGCCTTAATAGTAAAATACAATTAAAGGTGAATTCTGTTTACAATGATTTTATTGAAATCATTGAATAGCCTCCCGCAACACCGACAGCAGTTTAAAGACCTACAACTTTAGCCCGATGGCGCGGATTTGCAATCCGTGCCCCCGCTCCTGCGCGGCACGAGCGAAGCGAACTGACGAAGTAATTCCTTCGCGTGGTTCATAGCAAACTAAAAGATTTTTACTATTTTTGAAAGAAAGCCCTAATGCTTAATAATTTTGGCTGCATAGACATCACCGCCCGAAACTATGACCCTGCGCTGGGAAGGTGGATGAACCTGGACCCGCTTGCCGAGGCCATGCGCAGCCACTCACCCTACAACTATGCCTTCGACAACCCGGTGTATTTTATTGACCCGGATGGGATGTTGCCACAGTCAGGAAGACAGGAAACAGACGCTAGCACA
>JAVVDW010000051.1:0-589 GCA_032251335.1 Flavobacteriaceae bacterium
GATCATTATGGAGTCGGATTGTTCGACCCACTCTCTTCTTTCCACATTTGAAACCAATATTGGTTCGGTGGCGTAATTTAGCAAAAGGGAATCCTGATTGAAAGTGTAAAATCCTTGAGCAAACCTACCGCCCACGGTCAAATCGCCTTGCTCTTTGAAATGAAAAGTTTTGTCCTTGTTAAATTTAAAACAACTACTTCCATTATCTACACTTATGTAATGGCAATAATATTTTTCCGTATCCAACTTCATTTGCCCAATTGCAAAGAACGGAGAGATGAACAAAGCAGTTATTATAAAACCCGATAATAATACTTTAGAAGTCATTGGAAGTTAATTTATAAACATTTTTCACCTTTAGCATTTTCGTTCCCTTCTTGTTCGTCAACAATCACTTCTTTAGCAAAATTTTGAAATTCTAGTGGCAAGCTACTAAAAAAGTCGGTTTTAGATACAAAGTCCCCTTTCATATCCACTTGAAACAATCCCCCAAATGCCATGGCCGTATAATAATCATCGCCCAAAGTACCGCCGGAGCCATGGCGGTTACATACCCTACCATAAATTCGTGGTGCGCAAGAATTCTTAT
>JAVVDW010000052.1:0-570 GCA_032251335.1 Flavobacteriaceae bacterium
CTTAAAGTTGAGTTAATTTACAGTTTCATTGTTTTTTAATTTATGATTTAGTAATGTTTTTTTAATAACTCCAACACATGTAATTCTTTTTTAAAAACCACATAGAGAAATTGCTTTAGTTTTTACTTTTTGTTGCTCGCAGATTACGCAGATTATCGCTGATGTTTTTCTGCGTAGATCTGTGTAATCTGCGGGAATTTATATTGTTTTACATTGTTGTCCGATAAAAATCTAGACTACAAAAAAAATCTTTTGTATCGCCTAATTTCACTGTATAGCTTTAGTATTTTAAAAACAGAACCCCCTTATGGGTCGAAAAGGCTTAATTGAGCTCTGTTTTTGGTTGTAATATCTTCCCATTTTGCGTCTGGATTTTTAAGAAATTTGAACAGGTCGATATATGTCATCAAATGATAGCGAATCACGGACATCATATTGGAATATGCCCATTTTCTTTCTGCTTTTCGCTGAATGACAAGCATGATGAGTTGAATGATTAAACTCACCCATATCTGTATCTCTATTGCGTTCTGGTTGTCGCCAAGGAAATATTTTAGCGGAAAGTTCTGC
>JAVVDW010000053.1:0-570 GCA_032251335.1 Flavobacteriaceae bacterium
CCGAAATTCGAATGTTGAATTTTAGATTTTCTACATGAAATAGTGAACATTCAACTTTGAACTTATTTTGGGCTATAGCTCAGTTGGTTATCCCGAGCACTCGGGACTGACTCATAATCAGGGGTCAAAAAATAAATCTGATTATTTGAAATAGTAAAATAATAAATAATAATTTATATATCATAAATTATTGGGGCCTATAGCTCAGTTGGTTAGAGCACCTGACTCATAATCAGGTGGTCCCTGGTTCAAGCCCAGGTGGGCCCACTTAATAATTAAGCAGTTACAAAATTATTCGTAGCTGCTTTTTTATTTTTCATACATTTTTTTCAAATTTCTTTTTTTATTAACCTTTGTTTGTAATTCTGTTATTTTTTCCAGACCTTTTCATCACCATAATGGAACTTACCAATGAAAAAATATGGTTGTATGGACTATTAATAGCTTGTCCTGAAGGAAAACCTTTACCAGATTGTCCCCTGAAGAAATATCGAAACCGAACACTCAAAGAAAGATTATCAATTCTTGAAAGTTTTACGGCGGAAGAAGTGGATGAAATTTTCAAACATC
>JAVVDW010000054.1:0-542 GCA_032251335.1 Flavobacteriaceae bacterium
GTCTAACCCCCCTCGACTGCGCTCGGGGTGACATTCCCTTGAGTGAAGATGCTGAAATAAATTCAGCATGACAAGTAGGTTTGTTCAGCATGACAAACAAAACTGTCACCCAAAAACATCCTGAACTGTCACCCTGAACTGGTTTCAGGGTCTTGCCCCTCGACTGCGCTCGGGGTGACAATCCGTTGAGTGAGATGCTGAAACAAGTTCAGCATGACAAGTAGGTTCGTTCAGCATGGCAAATCAAAACAAAAACTTATATTTGACAACCTAATCCATAACAGTAACGCTCCCTTTATGAAAAATAATCTTTTAATCGTACTAGCGGTACTGCTGTTGGGCGGTGCGTCGCTGGCGCAACAACGCATTCTTATCAACAACGCCGAAGTTTTTAACGGCACAGATGCCAATACCCAACGCGCCAACGTGCTGATAGAGGGCAACCGAATCCTTAAAATATCTACTGCGCCGATTGCTACCGATAAGAGTGCCAACACGCAAATCATCGATGCGCAGGGCAAGTTTTTGATGCCGGGTCTTAT
>JAVVDW010000055.1:0-527 GCA_032251335.1 Flavobacteriaceae bacterium
CTCTATGTGCGTGGTAATCATCGGGGTGATGTGGGCTTTTGGCATTCTGGGGCTCTTGCAATACGAGATTACCATTCTTACAGCTCTTATTCCGCCATTAATCATTGTTATTGGTATTCCCAATTGTATTTTTCTGATTAACAAATACCAACAAGAGGTTAAAAAACATGGCAATCAGGCTCTTTCTTTACAACGTGTCATTTCTAAGATTGGCAACGCCACCTTAATGACCAATATTACTACTGCCTCGGGATTTGCAACGTTTATCGTTACTGATAGTAAGTTGTTGAAAGAATTTGGTATCGTGGCTTCCATAAACATTATAGGAATTTTTATGTTGTCGTTGCTCATTATTCCTATTGTATACAGTTTTATGTATCCTCCAAAAGACAAGCACCTTAAACATCTCAACAAAAAATGGATCTATTCTTTTGTAAATACTATGGAAGCCATAGTACGAGACAAAAGAATATCGGTGTATGTGGTTTCGGTGATTCTATTAGTACTGAGTATCATTGGTATTTATC
>JAVVDW010000056.1:0-522 GCA_032251335.1 Flavobacteriaceae bacterium
CTGATTTCCGACCTCTGACTTTCCAAACATCTCATTATTATTAGTCATTAGGCATTAGCCATTAGGCATTAGGGGTTATTTGTTATACGTTATTCGTTATTAGTTTCAAGCCAAAAGCCATTAGGCATTAGGCATTAGGGGTTATTTGTTAATCGTTATTTATTCAACATTTACAATTCAAAATTCATCACATCATTAAATCCCACTAACCCTAATAATAACTGCCATGCTGAACGTAACGCTGTCATGCTGAACTTGTTTCAGTATCTACACTCAAGGAAAAGGCATTAGGTTGTTTGATATACGTTATTCGTTACTCGTTATTTGTTTGGAGGCATTAGCCAATAGCCATTAGCCAATAGGCATTAGAATTATTTTTATCAAATTTTCAAATCAACCATAATACTCCTGGTACCATTCCACAAACCGCTTTACGCCTTCTTTCACGGTGGTTTGCGGGCGGAAGCCGGTATAGCTTTCCAGGGCGGTGGTGTCGGCGTGCGTGGCGGGCACATCGCCGGC
>JAVVDW010000057.1:0-517 GCA_032251335.1 Flavobacteriaceae bacterium
CTACAACTCCAGAAGAACCAAAATAAAAGATCAGTTCAATGGGATGTACCCTGATGTTGGAGGAAGCGTCCATGCGACTGTCACTGTGATGCACGCGATGGAAATTCCATAAAAAAGGAACGTAGTGTGCAATACGATGAAACCAGTAATTGGCCATATCAAAAAGCATCACGCTAAACAGCAGATATAACCAAACGGGTAAATCTAAATGATGAAACAAACCTATTTCGTTTGAGTGCAACCAATCAACTGCAATCACGATAATGCCTGCCCAAAATAAATTCAATAAAGTAATGATGATTAAAAAGCCGATGTTTTCCAGTAAATGTTTACCCATTTTATCAAATTTAAATTGGGTGTTGAACACATTTTCTGCGGTAAAGAAGATGACAAGTAGAACCACAGTAAGTAAATCGAAATTTATGTTTATCAGGGTGTTGAGTGTTTCCATAATTTATTTATTTCACAATTTTAAACGGCTGCTTCTTGCCATACGTCAACGAACGCCACAGCCATT
>JAVVDW010000058.1:0-515 GCA_032251335.1 Flavobacteriaceae bacterium
GCCAGTCAATTCCAAACGTGGTTTTTCGTCTGTCAGTCCGAAACTCCATAAATTGCGGAACCAAAGGGTTGGTAAAACCGAGAGTTCGGCTTCTTCTGTTCCCCTGTTGTGAACTGTTATTTTGATTAAAATATCTTCATTATCCGCTTTGGCATATTCGGTAAACACATCGAAATACCGGTTTTCGTTGAACATTCCCATGTCTAATAATTCGTATTCACCTTCGTGTTTCGAACGGTTTTTGTTTACTGCAACCAGCTCTTCGTAAGGGAAACGCGCCTGCGGATATTTGTAAAGGTGTTTCATGTACGAATGGGTTGGCGTGGAATCGAGGTAATAGTACAATTCCTTCACGTCTTCGCCATGATTGCCCTCGGAGCCTGTTAAACCAAACAAACGTTCCTTGATGATGGGGTCTTTGCCATTCCACAAAGCCACCGAGAAACAGAGATTGGAATATTCGTCGCTGATTCCGGCAATGCCATCTTCGCCCCAGCGGTAAACCCGGCTGCGGG
>JAVVDW010000059.1:0-512 GCA_032251335.1 Flavobacteriaceae bacterium
GTTGGTTCAGCTAGTTTTTTGAAAAAACTTTTTTCAGAGTGCAGTAACCCATACCACCTCTTTACGAATGTTTATATTTGTGCTTTCAAAATTTTTAATCGTAGAAAGCAAAAAATGAAAAAAATCCTGCTTGTTGGAATAAGCATCATCTCAATTATAAAATTAACCGCTCAAAATGAGTTGCCGCTAAATTATTTTAGATCACCGTTAGATATTCCGCTTTATCTTTCTGGAAATTTTGGCGAATTGCGTTCCAATCATTTTCATTCTGGATTAGATATTAAAACCCAAGGCGTTGAAGGGCAAAAAGTATATGCTGTTGCAGATGGTTTTGTTTCTCGTATTCGGATTTCCCCTTATGGTTATGGAAATGCCATTTACATTGATCATCCTAATGGTTACACGTCTGTTTATGCTCATTTGCAGCGTTATGAAGGAAAAATAGCTGAAGAAATAAAAGAATATCAATACAAAAACAAAACGTGGGTAATAATCCATTTCCCACGTTTTGT
>JAVVDW010000060.1:0-511 GCA_032251335.1 Flavobacteriaceae bacterium
GTATCGTTAATAAGGATAGCATTGAGCAACCCTTTGCCTCTTACCTGTGTTACTACAGAACTGCTGGAAATAAACGTATTTAGTTCTTTTCGGAAAAGCACTCCAAGGTGAAACGCATTTTCGGCTAATTTTTCGTTCTTAACCACCTCTAAAGCAGCCATGCCTACTGCTGCCCCTATGGGATTGCCTCCAAAGGTGCTGCCGTGATTTCCCGGCTGTATTACCTCCATGATGTCGTTGTTGGCCAATACGGCCGAAACCGGATAGGTACCACCGGAAAGGGCTTTGCCCAAAATTAAAATGTCGGCTTTTACCTCTGGTGTGCCGCTGCAATGTTTATCGGTACAGCTACAGTTTCCGCAAGTAGCAAGCAGCCTTCCAGTTCTGCCGATACCGGTTTGAATTTCGTCGGCTATGAAGAGTACATGGTATTTTTCGCAAAGGGCCTTGGCACCTTTAAGATAGCCTTCGGAAGGCACATAAACGCCCGCTTCTCCTTGAATGGGTTCTA
>JAVVDW010000061.1:0-505 GCA_032251335.1 Flavobacteriaceae bacterium
TGCGCTTCCCACTTCCAGCTTCCCACTTCCCTCCATAAAACACAACGAAATGGTTTTTGTTCCAGTGCAAAATGCAGGGCAGGGTTGCCTCTTGTAATTTCTCCAATGAAAGTTTAACCCCCAAGGTGCGGAAGCCTATCTTTTCGGCGGCTTCGCTAAGGCCAAGCATGCTGCTGCCGTCACGGACGGTTTCGCTCAGGGTTCGGAGTTGTTGCAACGGTATGTTTTTGCCATGGTATTTGGCCACAATCCTCAGGCAGGTGGGGCCGCAGTCTTTGGAGTCGGGTTGGCGGTAGTGGGGGAAGGTTGGCAAAGTCTTAAACATAAATAGAAATTATCTTTAGAGAAATGTACATCCTCAGCCGATTATTGATCAGCAGCAAAAATTCAGGATAATTCTCATCATCGTCCAAATAACATTTCATTCTCGTTACAAAATCATCATGCAGTATCGGAATTTGAATTTCTTTCAGCATTAACTCATCTACTTCGTCAATTTCATAAA